>NZ_QKVL01000029.1 GCF_003231275.1 Pseudomonas huaxiensis | reverse complement strand
TTTTTCATACAGAGCCTAATTGCATGCCAGCCCCTCGCGGTTGGTCAGCTCATCAATCAGGTTGCGTTCATCCTGCTGGAACTGCGCTTCGAGCGCCCGGATGCGCTCACTGGAGCGCTGCGGTGAATCCTCCGGATACAGGTCGATCAGTTCCAGCACCCGCGCCTCGAACACCTCCTTGATCGCTTTGAAGCGCTCGCCATGGGCCTCGCGCAAATACCCGACCCAGAAGTCCCGCTGCGCCGCATAGTCCAGCAAGAGTTGCCCGCCCTCACCCTGCCGGACCCGATCCAGCGCCCGATCCAGCTCCGCCGGCCGGACATCGGCAATGGTGCGGTAGAGCATCCGCCCGGGCGGCACCGGCAAATCAAGTTCTTCAGCCCAGTGCAAGCGGTAGGCCAGACGCACCTCCGCTTCATCCCGGGTGCCGGCCTGCTCGCGGGCGATGGTATCCAGCGCCTGCAGGCGGTACAGACGCCGCATCAGTCGATACAACGTCGGCCCCCGCTGCTGCTCCGCTACCTCCAGCAACGACTGGCGGATGAACACCTGGATTTCCATCTGGTTGAACTCCAGACGAATACCGTCAGGGCACGTGTCGTAGTTTCTAAGCTGACGCAATGGCTCCTGCGCCATGCCGTTGAGGGTCAGGCGCAGCTCGACGTCTCGCGCCGTGGCATCGAGAACTCGCCAAACGCGCGCGACCAGTTCGGGTCGCGAACCGGCACTGCGGTAGTCGGCGGTGTGCCGCAGACGCCCGATCATCTGCAACAAGTCGGCGGCCTCCTCGCAATGCTCAAGCTGCTGCCATGTGGCACGACGCGCTTCGTTTTCGTCCACGTTGCCAATCAGCCAGTCATCGAGCAAATCGTCCTCTTCATCCGAACTCGTCCCGGCGCCGTGGGAGTGCCCCGAGCTGCTTGCGAACTCGTCCGAATCCGAGGGGTGCGGTTCAACGCGGAGCTGACGAATGTCCTCGGGAAAATCCATTTCGAATACGAAGGGCCGGTTGTCCGCGATCGAAATAAAAGCCCGCCGCATGGTTTCGTGGGTCAAGGGATTACCGAGCAGCGAAATTTCCGTGAAGGCATCGGGGTTGCGGTGGTTTTCCAGAAGGTATTCCGGCAACACGCTGATCTGGTTGCTGGCCAGGCTCAGTACCTCCACCCGCAGCGGAACCAGTTGGTCGAGCCACGCCGGCCAGGTGTCGATGCCCATCGCATTCAGGCTCAGCAAATCGAGTTGACGGTCCCCGAAGCTCGACAGATCGGTGATCGTGCCCAACGTATTGCCATCGAGTTCCAACGAGGATAGCCGTGGCAATGCGGCGATCGCCTCCATCACCCTCTGGTCGACCAACAGGCCGACGTCAATCAAGGCCAGGCTGCGCAATTCGCGCATGCTTTGCAGTGCGTTGGGCAGATGGGTCACTGGATGTTCGAGACCGCTGATGGCCAGCCCCTCGAGGTGTGGAAACTCCGCAAGAAAGTGATCGAGCATCTCGGGCGTTCCGGCGGAGTTCAGCAACTCCAGACGGCGCACACGCTGATAGAAAAACACCGGCAGCCGCTGCGGGGCGTCATCGAGCGCGAGCGAGTCCAGTTGCAATATGGAAGAGGTATTGCCCTGAGACTCCTCGCGCCAGAAATTCAGGTAATTCTCGGCCACTCGATGACGAGCGGCACGGCGCGCTTCGTTCAGCAGTTGCGTCGAGCTTGAGGTCTCCTGCCAGGCATCGATGGCCTCGCTCAGCAAGCCCTGCTCGCGCAGCCGTACGTCAAGGTCGGACTGGAGCGTGTCGGGAATATCCAGGTCGAAACTGAAGCGGCGACCACTGCCCTCGCTCAGACGCGCATTGAGAATCGACTGGCGGGAAAACACATTGCCATTGAGCACGATTCGCGTGTGATGCCCGGCGTCGGCCTGGTTCTGCAAAACATGCTCCGGCAACTCGACAAGATGGTTGTCAACCAGAGACAGGCGGCTGATCCGGCTGAGCGCCTGGCGATCGAGCCATTGCGGCCAGCGCGTCATGCCGACCCGGTCCAGCCCCAGGAAATCAAGGTCGAACCCGGCGACACTGAGATGCGCTGCATCGAGAAGTACATTGCCGCTGAGGTCCAGGTGCCGCAGTTCATTCAAGCCGCTCAGCGCCACCAGGACGTCAGGGGTCAGGGTCAGGTGCACATCGTTCAGGTGCAATCGCCGCAGCCGTGGGCAACTCGAGGCCACGCTCCGTGGAAGGTCCACTACCGGCCAGCCGAAACCGCGATGAATTTCCAGGCTGCGGACCTGTGCGAACCGTTGCAGAAAACGCGGCAACATCGCTTCGTAGCTGAATTGGCCGTCTGCTTCGCTGACCAGCCCGGCGCCCGGCACGGTAACGTCGCGCAGCACCAACCCCTGAACGCGGTCGAGGACAAACGCCGGAAGGTGGTCGGGAAAGTCCGAGACGGTGATCGACTCCAGTTGCAAGGCCCGTGCGCTCCGACCGATTTCCGGCAGGTTGTTGCCTCGCCAGTGCGCCCACACTGCTTCGGCAATGCGCTCCCGGGCGGCGGTTCGCGCTTCACCGGGGTCACCCGCGACGGCCTGGGCCTGCCGCCACTGCTCCAGGCTACCGCCAAGCACGCGCTGTTCCTCGAACAGTTGGTCGAGGCGGTCGCTGATAGCAGGTCGGCCAAGGCCAGCGCTGTAGAGCTCTCTCAAGATGTCCTCGGCGAAAGCGTCCTGGAATCCGAGCTGGCGAATCCGGTCCTGCAACGTATCTTCAGTGACATAGTCAGCCAGGGCACCGCGACCGCTCAACGGATAACCAAGCCGGCCATCGGCAAGGCGCATCGGTGAGCGAACACCGGGTCGCCCAGGCTGCATCTGCAATACCTGCCGCACCCACTGAAGGGACGGCAGAGGCTGTGCCAGCAAGAGGCGACGCAGCAGCGCCTTGCCGCCCAATCCGACACCCAGTGCGTCGCGCTGCGCCATGGGCAGCGCCTCTATAACGGCGCAAAGCAGGTCATCAGCGGACGATGGTGCAGGTGAGTTATCCGGGCGGGCGACCCGATAGCCTTCGCCGTCCTTGAGCAGAACCTGGCGAATGGGTGCCTCGGCAGGACCGACACTGTCAATCAGCGGACCATCCACGGCACGGGAGCGGACCTCCAGGCGTACCTCGGGTGACCATCCCGGCAGGGCTGCAACGCTACGCAACACCAGCCTGTCGCTATCAGGGCTGCCTACCGCGTCCAGATACAACCCTTCGCACGCCCGGGCAAGGCGCACCTTTTGCTGATAGGCCCGGGCCTCCTCGGCCAGTCGCAACGGCACCTTGCGCTCATTGCTCAACTGCACCCGCTCACTCGCATCGGCATGCGCCAGCAGCTCTTCGGCCACCGCTGCGGGCAAGCCGGTGAAGGTTTTTGTCAGCTGCTGCACCTCGGCACCCGGGCTCCCTTGAAGCGCGGCGTAGTGGGCGTTGAACAACGCCCTTCGGGCAGCCGGACTCAACGCCTCGACCGCTCCATCCAGCGCCTGGTCGAGCCGAAAGCGCTGGAGGGTATCCGTGAGCAGGGCCGGTGGCCGCTCACTGTTGGCCAGGGCACGACGCAACTGTGCCGGGTGGATATCGCTGCCCCACAGCAGAAGGCGCGCGGTCTGTTCCGACAGCCCCTGCGCCAACGGCCCCATACGTTGAAACAGGGCCACGCCTTCCCACTCCAGCGGCTGGTCCAGTTCATGTAACCAGGCCCCGGCACCGTTGCTGCGCAAGGTTGGCTGGTAGGCGTCGGCACGGTCCGGGTGCTCCAGAAAATGGGCGCTACCCGGTGGGTTGGAAGTCACGCGGAAAATGCTCCCATCAAGGGGCAACCATTGCCTGCCCTGATAGTGATAGAGCCCACGCGAATCAGGCTGGAGTCCCGCCGGCAGCACGATGTCATGGGCGAAGGGACGCAGGTCGGGCTTCCACAGCCGGGTACTGCCATCCCCAAGCAGGACCGTACGCATTCCCCGTACCACTGCGGGCACCTCCAGGGCAGGCACAGCCGCCCCCGCCCCCGAGACCGCGCCAAGTGCGGCAACCTGGGCCAGGTTCTCGACCACGTCCATCAGGTAAGCCCAGCCTTGCTCACGCTCGCCTCGGCTCAGGCTGTCAAAACCCTCATAGACGTCATAAGCCAACTGCGCGCCAGTGATCGCCAGCATCAGCGCGCCCAGCCCCGGCATCGTCAGGGCGGCGATGTTGAGTGTGTTGACGGCGACATTGGCGACGTAGCGCAACCGCTCCTCGCGGGTCTTCTGGTCCTGGTCCGCAGTCGCCACTGCAAGGAACGAGGCATCATCCCTGAGCACGGCGATTTTCTGTTGTACGAGCCCGGTGAGCAACGCGCCGGACACCACCTGAGTCCCCAAGACAAGCGCAGCTTCACTGTCCTTGCCTTGCTCGTAGAAGCCCCGGGGGTTCCAGACTTTTGGGTAAAAGGCAGCGCCCAGCTCGGAAAACAGGCGATGGCGATGCCGCGCCGGAACAAAGCGCTCGAAAAACTTCGAATACCTGGGCTGTAGCAGCTTGTCACGCAGCGCATCATGAAACGCTTGCAGCGACGGGTACTCCTTGAGGGGGTCGAAGGGATCGTCCGGCAGATAGGCGAGTATCGGCCCATCACGGTAATCAGGCATCCACTGCGGATAGCCGATAACACTTTCGACAGCACGGTATTGAGCCATGATCAGGATGCCCGTCAACTCCACACCCCACAGGGTCAGAAAACTGCAGAGCAACGGTTTGGCAGTCTGAGCCACGTGCGGATGAGACAAACGCTTCACCAACGTGTCGTAGAGGGGCTGGCCAATCGCACGTTTCATATAAGCCGTATGCGCATGGAGAAGAAGCGCCGAGCCTTCGAAACGGTCGAAAGCAAAGGATTTTCCCTCCTCATCCTTGACAGCACTGTCGAGTACCGAGTCGATCAACGCCCGGTATTGCCCTCCCAGGTCCAGAGTGCGACAGAGCATGGCGAATGCTTCAGGCTCGATCTCCACGGAAGTACTATGCTGCGCAGTGCCATCCTCGATGTAGATACTCGATTTCAGCCTGGACTGCCGCATGCCGCCCGGCTCGGCTTCCCAGGCTTGGAAATTCTGCAGGGCAGCACCGAGCAATGATTGGGTCGCGGCCTTCGTCGCAAGGGCAATCTGCACCCAAGGATCCTTGGTAACGGCCATGAACGACTCATCAGTTTGCGACCGGCCGGCATGGAACAGCCAAGTGGTGCGCACGTCGAGGTTCAGGTTGAACTGTTGCTCGATCGCTGCCGTGAGCAACGGTTCGGCAAACGCTTCGAGATCGGGGATCCTGGCCAGGAGGCTTGTGCGAAGGTCCTCGAAATGGCGGTGTTTGGCATAAGCACGCTGCAACTGATCCGCCACTTGCGGGTGATCGCTCAGCGCTTTGGCGAACCAGGACAGCTCGTCCGGCCCCATGTTGCGCACGGCTGCACGCACCTCGCGGGGGGCCGAAGTCAGCCAGGTCGGGGCACGACGCCTGACCACTTCGTAAGCTGAGTCTCCCACTACCGGGGTTTCGCTCCGCGGCGGGATAGCGTCAATCGAATTCGACATCAGGCTGCCTCAATTCATCAATGGGCAGACGAGCCTAGCGACAGCGATTGGGCACCACGCGGTACAAGCGTATTTTTCGGCCCCTCGCTGTCACCGCCACCCTGGCGTCACTTCAGGCGTAACGTGATCCCTCCCGTTTGGTCAGCTCATCGATCAACTGCCGTTCCTCTGTGCGCAACCGCTCTTCCAGTACTCTGATTCGGGCCCCGAGTTCGTCCGCTGTCTCCCCCGGATACAAGTCTGTCAGTTCCAGTACCCGAGCTTCGAACCGGTCCTTGAGGTCCCGGAATCGATCGCCGTTGGTCTCGCGAAGATAGTCCACCCAGAAGTTCCGCTGGCTCGCATAATCCAGGAATTCCTGGCCCTGCTCGGCCTGGTGGACCTGCGCAAGGGCTTGATCGAGCTCGCCCGGCCGGATACAAGCGGCGAACTGATACAGCATCTTGCTCGGAGGTACGGGCAGTTCGAGATCATTCGCCCAGTGCAGCCGGTAGGCCAGACGTACTTCCGCCTCGTCCCGCCCGCCCGACTCGCGTCGCGCGATATCGTCCAGCGCTTGCGAGCGGAACAGGCGGCGAGTCAGTCGATAGAGGGTTTGCCCGCGCGCCTGCTCCGGAACATCGCCAAGCGACTGACGGATGAACAACTGCAGTTCCATCTGGTTGAACTCCAGCCGTATACCGTCCGGACAGGTGTCATGGTTGCGGACCTGGCGCAGCGGCTCCTCGGCCATGCCGTTGAGCGTGAGTCGAAACCCGGGGTCTTGCGCCGCCGCGTCCAACACCCGCCATACGCGCTCGACCAGTTCCGGACGACTGCTTGCACCCCGGTAATCCGCGGTATGACGCAAGCGGCCGATCAGGCCCAGCAGGTCTCTCGCGTCATTACCGGTTTCCAGTTGCAGCCAGATCCGCCGCCGCACCTCGTCCCGGTCCTCCCCCGCCGCCAGCCATGGCTCAACCGCAGACGTGCCCTGCCCGGTTCCTCCGGTACTGTGCGATTGCTCGGAGCCCTCGATGTCCGACTGGGAAAACTCCGAATCCGAATCGTGGTGATCGGGAGGGAGCCGCTGAATGTCCTCCGGCACATCCATGTGAAAGGTATAGGGACGGTTCCAGGCCTGAGAGACGTGGGCCTGGCGCACGGTGTCGTAAGTCAGTGGATTACCCCTGAGAGCGATATCGACATGTACGTTGGGATTGGAGTCACGACGATTGTCCCGCAGATACTGAGGCAACTCGGAAATAGCGTTATGTTCCAGACCCAGCATCTCCACCAACTCCGGGAGCAATTCGTCGACCCATTCCGGCCAGGCTTGCAGGCCAACGTTATTGAAGCTCAACAACGTCCAGTAGCGGTCCAACATCGGCGTGCAGTCGATGCTGGTGACCATGGTGTTGCCATCCAGGCCCAGGAAGGTGAGTTCGGGGATGCTGCACAAAAACTCGATGATCGACTGGTCGATCGTCAGCCCCTGATCATTCAGCGCCAGCGCGGTCAGTTCCCGCAGCTCCAACAGCGCAGGGGGCAGCACGCTCAATGGCGTAGTGTGGCCGCTCAGCTTCAGTCCCCTCAACTCGGTAAACCGACGCAGGAATCGGTTGAACTGCTCGATATCCGCCACCGGCCGGATCAATTCCATTTGCTGCACGCTCTCATAAAAGAACGGCGGCAGCCGGTCAGGAAAATCGCCCAGAGCGATCGCATCCAGTTGCAAAAGCGGTACGTTGACCACAGCGCGTTCACGCCAATACGCCAGGAGTACCTCGCGTACCCCGCGGCGCGCGCGCAATTGCTGCTCACTCGGCGTAGCGGAGGACGTGGAGGCCTCGGCCCACTCATCGAGCACGTCACTCAGCACGCGGTGCTCATTTCGCAACTGCTCGAAGTCACGCTGAAACTGAACTGGCTCCAGATCGAAACTGAACCTGCGATCAGCGCCCGCGCAAAACCGCAGGCGGCGCAGGGCCTGGACCGACAAGCGATTACCCAGCAATGACAGACGGGTGCCCGGCCCCTCCCCCATGGCCGCGTTGTCCGCCAGCCAGGCCGGCACCTGCGTTATCTCGTTGTCCGCCAGGGAAACCTCGGCAACATGGCCGAGGGCGGTGCTATCGAGCCAGTCCGGCCAGTTCGACAAACGCATACGCTCCAGCCCCAGGTAGCGCAGAGGCAGATTCATGGTCGTCACCGGAGAAGAGCGGACCTGGCTGATGCGGTTTCCGCTCAGGTCGAGCCGTTCAAGGTGTGCCAGGCAACCCAGGCTATCGAATGTGGCTTGAGTTACCTCCAGCGCCACATCGGTCAACATCAGGTTTCGGACCTGAGGCGCGCCCTCCAGCACCCTCGCGATCAGGTCGCTGGCACCCAGCGCCGGGTCATTGCGGACCGCCAGGGACGTTACGCAAGAAAAGCGACGGAAAAAGTCGCTGAGTGCAGACGACGAACCGCTGTCCACACCGATCAATTCCAGACTGTAAATCCGCTCATGGACGAAGGCCGGCAGTTGCTCGGGAAAGTCCCTCAGACTCACGTTTTCCAGGCGCAAGGGCCCGTTCCTGCCGGTCTCGGGCAAGCTGTTGGCTTCCCAGTGGTGCCAGATCGCCTCACCAATGCGCACGCGGCTGCCTGGGATGTCCACCGAGGCCGAAGCCTGCGTCCATTGCTCGAGGCAATGACGCAACGCCTGTTGCTCGTCCAGCAACTGATCGAGACGGGTATCGATGGCCGCCCGGCTCAGGCCCGACGCATAGAGCTCGCGCAAGATCGCCTCGGGCGGCAGCGACTGGAATTCGAGACAGCGGATCTTGTCGAGCACGCGCTCTTCGGTGACGAATGCCGGCAGTACGCCCCTGCCACTCAAGGGATAACCGGGCCGCCCGTCGGCAAGGCGCATCGGCGAGCGAGCGGACGGCTTGAGCGGCTGCATGCGCAGTACGTCGCGCGCCTCGGAACGAGACAGCGGCAGCAGGCGTTGCACCGCCTGTTTGAGCTCTGCCCCCTGGCCCACATGAGGGAACCCGAGTTCGCCGCGCTCAGGGTCTGGCAATGCATGCAGCACCGCCGAACAGAGGTTTTCGCGTCCGTGCAGCGACTGGCCGTCCGCGTCATGGGCTTGAAACCCACCTGCCTGCCTGACCAGTATCTTGCGAATCGGCGCATCGGCAGAACCGACCCGATCAATCAACGCCCCGTCTGTGCCCGCCTCACGGACCTCAAGGCGAACCCGGGGCGACCAGCCGGGTAACCGGGCGACACTGTGCAGAATCAGCTTTTCACTATCAGGATTGTCCACAGCGTCCAAAAAGATGCCTTCGTAGGCGCGAGCTACACGCACATTTTGCAGATAGGCGCGCGCCTCCTCGGCGATGCGCATCGGCAGTCGCTGCGTTGAAACCATGCGCTGCAACTCGGCGGGGCTGGCGTGGCGCAGCAGTTCCTCCACAACCGGCACGGGCAAGCCCGGAAAATCCCGGCGAACCACCGCGCCCGCCGGGGGAAGCGGCTTGAATGACCCGGCGTAGCGGGTGTCGAACAGCTCAGCTCTCCGGGCAGGGGCGCTGAATGCCAGTCGCTGCCGCAGTGCACGGCGACTGACTTGCGGATTGGGTCGTCCATGGCTGCCGCCCTCAGCGAGCAGACCACGTACATCAGCATCATCGAGGGCCAGCAACACCGTCCCCAGCACATCCTCGGCGTCAACGGGCACCTGAATCACCCGGGCACCTGGGCATTCATGCAGCACACTGCCCTGGGCGTCGCGCAACACCAGGCCTCGACCAGGCGGCCAGTGCGGATCAGCGGTCAGTAACTGCAGTTGCCAGCGCAGGTCGGCAGTGGCATCACCGGCGTGCAGTTGCGCGATGAACAGCTCCAATTCACGGCCCAGCCTCAAGCGCTGCGCCGTATCTTCAAGCAATGCCGGCGCTCGCTGCCCCTCTGCCAACGCATGCCGCATCACCGACTCGGGGGTATCGCTGATGCGCAGGATCCGCAACGCATCGTCATCCGTAAAAACGTCCGAGGTGTAACCCAGCCGACGAAATAGGTACAGCCCTTGCCAATGCCGTGGCTGATCCAGTTCGTGCAGCCAGCCCCCCGCACCGTTGTCGCGCAAACGCGGCTCGTAGGCATCGTCTCTGGCGGGGTGTTCCAGCCGATAGGGTTCGGTGGCGGTGGGTGGCTTGACCGCATAGGTACGCCCATCCAGCGGCCACCACTGTTTGCCCTGATGCTCGAAGAACCCCGCCGCATTGGGCTTGAGCCCCGCCGGCAACACGATGTCGTGGGCGAATGGCGCCAGGTCCGGCTTCCAGAGCCGCGTACCACCATCGGGCAGACGCACCACCCGCATCTGCCTGACCTCGCTGGGCACCTCCAGTGCCGGGAAACCCCGGCCTCCGGCGCCGATCGCCCCCAGTGCCGCGACCATGGCCACGTTTTCCACGACATCCATGAAATAGCCCCAGGCTTGATCCCGCTCGCCCCCGGCCAGGCTGTCGATGCCCTCGAAGGTTTCATAGGCCAATTGCACGGCCATGATCCCGAGCATGACCTCGCCGAGCCCGGGCACCACGAACGAAGCGATGTTGAGCGCCTCGAAGGCCTTTTCGAAAAAGTACGCGACTTTTTGCTCCAGAGACTTCTGATCCTCAACCGCCGTCGGAACCGCATGAAACAACCCATCGGCCTTCAGCACCGCCACCTTCTGCCGGTAAATGTCAGAGAGGAAATGCCCGGTGAACGGTTGTTCTTCCACGAGCAAGCGGGCCTTGCTGTCGAGTTTCACTTCGTACCAGCCAGCGGTATTCCAGACGTTGGGATAGAACGCCTGTTGAATGTTGGCGAACAGCAGGGCCCGATCACGGGCAGGCACGAAACGTTCGAAAAACGCCAGGTAACCCGGTTTAAGCATGCTCTCGCGCAACATGTCGATGAACTGCTGCGAAGAGTCGTAAGCGCACAGCGGATAAAAAGGGTCGTCCGGGATATACACCAGCACGCGCTCGATAGTGGTACTGAACTCGCGTTCCGGACTGATGACGACAATCCCTGTGAGGGTGACGCCCCACAGTTGCACGAAGCTGCAGCCAAGCGGCTTGCCCGCCAGCGTGGCCGGTCTGTTTTTGGCGATCTGTCGAAGTGCGTCACGGGTCGCCGGGTCGATGAGGTTGCGCATGAAGGCCAACTGCACCTGGAGCAGAAAGGCCGATTGCTCGAAGCTCGTGAACACGCCGCGCACGTTGAAGGCTGCGGCGTCGGGTGCATCCCCGGGCTCGGAGGGCGGGCTCAGTAGCGACGCTATCAACGCCTGATACCTGGCCCCCAGATCCAGCGTCCGACACAACGCCGCGAACTTCTCCGGGGCAATATCAAGCGGGGCTCCCTCAACGGTCATGCCCTCGATACGCGCATTGGAAACCACTACCGCCCGCGTGTTGCCACAGTCCATCGCACCCGGCGACGTTTCCCAGTCTTCGAAGTTCTGCAAGGCCGACTTCAGCAGCGGTTGCACTGCCGCCGCCATGGCGCCCCGCGGTAACAAAGGAGGGTCGGGAGGAAACTGTACCCCCGCACCGGCGGCCCGCCGGGGGTGAAAAAGATGACTGTTGCGAACATCGACATCCAGGCCAAACGCTTGCTTGATCGCAGCCTTGAGCAAGGGTTCGGCAAACACCTCGGGCGAAGGCAGGTGCGCCAGGATCTGATCGACCTTGCGCTCGTAGGAGCGGTGGTCGGCATAGGCGCGGGCCAATTGCTGGGCCTCCTCCGGAGCGGAGCGCCGCGCCTGCTCGAACCAGGGCACTGACGTTACCCCCACCTGACGCAGCACGCGATGGGTGGCGGACGAGGCGCTCACCAACCAGCCGGGGATTTTATCTTTTACCACTTCGTAATGTTCACGCATGGCGTCATCGCTATTCACGGACGCGCCGAACGAATTGACTTCTGACATGAAAACGACCTGCAACGTTAGTTAACGGCCGTCGAGAATAACCAGCGAAAGTGCGATAAAAAGCGTAAATAATGTATAGAAAACCTGCCACTCAGATCATCATTCAAAACCTGTCCCGACTATAAATACCACCTTCTTCATTTGTTCCATTCAGCTCATGGGAAACTCAGCCTTATCAATAGAAACAGGCGCGGCCGTGCACCAGAACGTCCTCGCCTGTTTCTGTTTCAACGGATCAATCAGCCACGTTCAGCACTCGCTTTATGCGTACTTGCGGACTTCGCTGCTGGTCAGCTCTTCGATCAGTTGACGCTCATCCTTGACCCGTTGCTCCTCCAATGCCTTGATCCTTGCACTGTACTGGTCAGAGGAGTCCTCGGGATAAAGGTCCGTCAGGTCCAGCACTCGGGCCTCGAAGTTGTCCTGGATCGCCCTGAAACGGTCTACGTTCGTCTCACGCAGGTACTCCAACCAGAAATCCCGCTGGGCGGCATAGTCGAGAAACGCCTGACCGCGCTCGCCCTGATGGACCTCGGCCAATGCACTGTCGAGCTCTCCGGGCCGAATCTCAGCGTAGGACTGATACAACATCCTGCTCGGAGGCAATGGCAGGTCGAGGAGCTCGGCCCAGTGCAAACGGTAGGCCAGGCGGACTTCTGCCTCGTCCCGGCCAGCGGCCCGCTCGCGTGCAATATCATCCAGGGCCTGCAGGCGATACAGGCGCAAGGTGAGCCGACACAGGACTTGTCCGCGCTCTAGCTCGGAGGCATCCCGCAGCGATTGGCGGATGTACACCTGAACCTCCATCTGGTTGAACTCCAGACGAATCCCATCAGGACAGGTGTCGTAGTTCTGCACCAGCCGCAACGGTTCCTCAGCCATACCGTTCAGAATCAACCGCATTTCAGTGTCTCTGGCCGCCGCATCCAGTACACGCCATACCCGCTCGATCAGCTCCGGACGGCTCATCGCCCGTCGATAATCCGCAGTGTTGCGCAGGTGCGCCACCATTCCCAGCAGGTCACGCGCGTTGTCGACACCTTCCAGTTGCTGCCACGTCGCACGGCGCAGAGGCTCCTCGTCTACCTCTCCTGCCAGCCACGGCTCTACGGAAATCGCCACCGGTTCGACCTCGCCAGCGCCATGGGTGTGGCCGTAGGATTCCTGATCCGTGTCCTCCTGCTCGGAGTCCGAATCATGACGATCTGGTGGAAGCCTGCGGATCTCATCCGGCAAGTCCATGTTGAATGAATAAGGTCGGTTGTAAGACTCCGATACATGTGCGCGACGCATCACCTCATCGGGCAGCGGGTTGCCCCTGAGGACGATATCGGTATGGCCGGTTTCACAGCGATAGTTGTTCAGCAAGAACTCGGGCAACTCGCGGATCTGGTTGTTTTCCAGGCACAGCATTTCCATTGAGTCAGGCAGCAAGGTATCAAGCCATGCAGGCCACGACTGCAGCCCGACATTGTTAAGACTCAGGGTTAGCGCTTGCCTGTCACGACCCAGGGCAGAACCATCCAAAACGGTGCCTATTACGTTGTCGTCAAGGTCAAGGTTTTCCAGTTTTTTAATCCGTGCAAAAAAGTCCACGGCCGCCTGATCAATGGTCAAGCCCTGGGAGCGCAGCGACAAGCTAAAAAGGTCAGGCAACTCGAGCAGCGCTTCGGGCAGTTCAAGCATCGGGGTGATGTGTCCCTCCAATGTCACGACGTCAAGCTGGGGAAAATAGCGCAAGAAGCGGTTGAGCTGTTGCGTGGTGGCGGCAGGTCGCAGCAGTTCCAGGCGATAAACGCGCTCATAAAAAAAGGCCGGCAGCACCGGAGGGAACTCACTGAGCTCGACCGAGTCAAGCCGCAGAACCTTGCGAATGATGGCGTTGGGCTCGTTGTTCCAGAACTCCAGAATGCTGTCGCGGATCCGCCGCCGCATGCTCGTCTGCTGTGCATTTACCGGAGCCGTAGAGGTGGATGCCTCGGCCCAGTTATCAAGTGCATCGGATAACACCGCACGTTCTTGCATAATCAGATCCAGTTCCAGCGCAAGCACGGGCTGAACGTCCAGATCAAAGCTGAAACGGCGATCGGGCCCCTCACTCAGTCGAAGCGCTTTGATCGCTTCTCCGGGCAGTGGATTGCCCTGAAGCGCTATGCGGCAGCGGCTCCCCGCGAGGGGGTTTTCCTGAATGGCGTCGGGAATCCTCGTGATGCGATTGCTCATCAACGACAGCTCGGAAATTGTGTTCAAGGCGTTGCTGTCAAGCCAGTGCGGCCACGCGGTTATATCCATGCGATCCAACCCGAAATAATCCAGGTTCAAGCGGACGGCCTCGCTCGGCGACAAAGAGCTCAGAAGGTTGCCACTCAAATCCAGTCGCCGCAGATTCAACCGGCCCAGAGTGTCCAGGTTACGCTGAGTGACAAAGGTTCGCATGTTGGTCAACTGAAGGTTTCTCAACCGTGGTGGCGAGGGCTGCAGAGCCCCCAGAAGCAGGTCGAAGTTGGCACTGACCCCTTCACGTATTACCACGGACGCCAATTGCGGGAATCGGCCAAGGAAACGGTTCAAAAACTGCGGGTCGGGTGGCCAGGTGCCCGAACTCAAAGCACTGTGGGTAAGGTCAAGTTCTTGCACACGTTGATAGACAAAGTCCGGTAATTGTTCGGGGACGTCAGCCAGGGCAACGTTCGTCAGACACAACGAAGCGGAGCGCCCACGCTCGGGCAAGCTATTGGCTTCCCAATGTGCCCAGAGCGCCTCACCGATGCGCTGACGAGAGCTGTGGCGCCGATTCATGTTATCGGCTTCCCAGCGAGCCCAAAGCTCCTCGCCAAGACGCTCACGGATTTCATTCGGCCACGAGCCCTGCTCCAGTATCGAGGCCGAGGCCAGCTCCCACTCGGCAAGGCTGCTGCGTAGCGCGCGCTCCTCATCCAGAAGCTGATTCAACCGGACATCAATGGCTGCACGGTCCAGGCCAGCGGCATATAGCTCTCCAAGCACCTCTTCGGGGTAGGCACTGCGAAATTCGAGCAGCCGAATCTTGTCCAGCAAGCTGTCCTCCGTGAAAAAGCCGGGGAGCGTGCCCCTTCCGCTCAACGGATAACCAAGCCGGCCATCGGCAAGACGCATGGGCGATTTGCCGGACGGCTCGACGGACTGCAGGTTCAACACCTTGCGCAGCACTTGCCTGGGCAATAGCGGCTGCGCCTGCACGGCGCGCTTCAGATCCGCGCCCTGACCAACGTGGGGGAAACCCAGCTCCGTGCGTTGCAGGTCCGGCAGTGCGTGCAACAGCGCGGCGTAGAAGTCGTCGCTACCGTGAAGATGCTGATCCTGTGCATCGCGGGCTTGATAGCGCTCGCCCTGCTTGACCAGAACTTTGTGAATCGGCGCATCGACCGGGCCGACGCTGTCGATCAACGGCCCATGAAACGAGGCATTGCGCACTTCCACACGCACCAGGGGTGACCAGCCCGGCATGGCTTCGACGGTATGCAGCAGCAGCTTGTCGCTGTCAGGGTTGTACACCGATTCCAGGCGCAAGCCCTCGTACGCGCGGGCCAGACGAGTACTCTGCAGGTACGCCCGCGCCTCTTCGGCGATCCGCTGTGGTACACGCTGTTCGGCGCGCAAGCGTTCCAGTTCGGCAGGGTTTGCGTGCTCCAGCAGTTCCTCGACCACCGGGGTGGGCAATCCGGGGAATGCGCGCTGAACCGCTGAAACCGGCACAGACTCACGCACTTGCAGGGCTTGATAGCGTTCGGTAAACCAGTCGCGCCGCCGGCGACTGGCATCGGCCGGGTCAACGGCGTTTTCGCCAATGGCCTGCGCCGCCTCGCGGTCCAGCTTCGTCCGCTGTGCGGTATCTACCAACAGGGCCGGCGGGCGCCCGCCTTCGACCAGGGCATGCCGCAACATCGATTCGGAGCTGCCACTGACCCGCAGAATGCGCACGACCTCATCATCGGAAAACTCATCACTGGAAAAGCCAAGCCGGCGCAGCAACTGGACACCCTGCCACTCCATCGGCTGGTCCGCCTCATGCAACCAGACGCCCGCCTGATTGTGGCGCAGGCGCGGTTCATAGGCATCAGACCGAACGGGATGCGCCAGTCGGTATGGCTGAGGTTTGACCGCGTAAGTGCGTCCTTCCAGCGCCAGCCATTGCTTGCCTTGATGCTCGTACAGGCCCAGTGCGTTGGGTTTGAGTCCCGCTGGCAGGACGATATCGTGGGCATAAGGCTGCACGTCCGGCTTCCATAAACGGGTGCTGCCGTCGGCCAGGCGTACCGGCCGCATTGGCTTGACCACCTCGGGTACCTCCACCGCTGGAATACGTCCGCCGCCTGCGGAGGCGGCGCCCAACACGGCGACCAGCGCCACATTGTCCACCACGTCCATGAAATAGCCCCACGCCTGGTCTTTTTCTCCCTGCGCCAGGCTTTCGATACCTTCGAAGACTTCATAGCTCAGTTGTACGGCCATTACCCCCATCATCACCTCGCCCAACCCGGGCACCACGAACGCGGCGATATTGAGGGCGTCGAACGCTTCTTCGAAAAAGTACGCCAGTTTGTCCATTCTCGACTTGTGGTCTTGCTCCGCCGTAGGCACCGCATGAAACAGTCCATCGTCCCGCAGTACGGCCACTTTCTGCTCGAACAGCCGGTTAATCAGTGACCCGGAAAAGGCTTCATCCGTGAGGTGCAACCTCGCGTCTCGGTCCAGCGTCTGCTCATACCACCCCGACGGGTTCCAGACCTTTGGATGAAAGGCCTGATCAAGCTTGCCGAACACCCTGTTGCGATGGCGCGCCGGCACGAATCGCTGAAAGAACGCCAGATAGCCCGATTGCAGCATGCTTTCGCGCAGCACACGGAGAAACTGCACTGAAGACTCGTATTCACGCAGCGGGTTATAGGGATCATCGGGTATATACACCACGATGCTTTCCACCTGAGCATCAACTTCCCCGCCCAGACGAAAGACCACGATGCCACTCATCCTTACATCCCAAAGTTGCAAGAAACTGCAGCGCGGTTCTTCCAGAAAAGGCATTTTCAACAACGCCATCAATGCCAACTGCGTCGTCTGGCTGATGGTATTTTTCATGGCCGCGAGCTGCACTTGAAGTTCGAATGCCGATTGCTCGAAACGCAGGAACATCGCTCGCAGATTTACCGCAGCAACAGGCGCTGCGGGATTGAGTGTCTGCTGTATCAAGGCCTGGTACTGGCCACCCAGATCGAGCCTGCGGCACAATGCCGCGAACTTGTCAGGGGGTATATCAACCTCCGGCCCGTCGATCGCCACACCCAGAACCGGGTACGCGGAGAAAATCCCCGCTTTGGCGATACGCCCGTTATCCATCGCCCCCGAATCCGTTTCCCACGCCTCGAAATTCTGCAACGCCGACGCCAGCAACGACTGGGTTGCCGCCTTCAACAATGCCTGCCCCAAAACGGCCGGGTCCTGCGAAGGCCCTTCGAGGGGAACGTCCATGGCGGCCCGCCTGGCATGGAACAGGTAACAGGTGCGGACATCGAGCTCCAGCCCGAACTCGTCCCGGATTGCCGCCTTGAGCAACGGCTCGGCAAACACATCGGGGGCGGGCAAACCTGCCAGCACCTGGTTGACTTGTTGTTCATCGCGCAAGTGACCCGCGTAGGTATGGTGCAACTGGCGGGCAGCATCCGGGCCGGGACGCGGCACCTGTTCGAGCCCGGCCGGCGGCGGCGGCCCCTTTTTACGCAACGCGTCACGGGTTTTGGAAGAGGCACTTTTCAACCAGTCGGGGATGTTGCCCTCGACCGTCACGAAGTGTTCGGTGTTCGCGGAGTTATCATTAACCTGCACCATTGCATCACGCATAACTTCAGACATAAGAGCGGCCTTCTTCTTATTGAGAGGCACTCCAGAGTAACGCCCACCCGATTAATAAAAAGCGCAAATAACTCATTGAAATACCAAACATTGGATCAAGACTTCAAACGTATATCGACTATAAATAACACCCCAAACTTATTCGTTCGATCAGGCACTTTCGCGCGCGATACACCCGCTCGCCACCGCCCCGGGATCCCCGGCACAACCGGCCTTCGCGGCGGGAATCTGCCCGGAGGCGTTTCCGATCTGCACGGGATGTATTATCGTGGCTGCTTGCGCAAGATGCGTGGCCTGACCATTCAGGCATTTGCCAACCGATCGAGGGTGCCATGAGCAACGAAAGCATTAACTGGGACAAGCTGGGCTTCGACTACATCAAGACCGACAAGCGCTACCTTTCCTACTTCCGTAATGGCGAGTGGGACCAAGGCACCCTGACTGAAGACAACGTCCTGCACATCAGCGAAGGTTCCACCGCGCTGCATTACGGCCAACAGTGCTTCGAAGGCATGAAGGCCTACCGCTGCAAGGACGGCTCGATCAACCTGTTCCGCCCTGACCAGAACGCCCTGCGCATGCAGCGCAGCTGCGCCCGCCTGCTGATGCCGCTGGTGCCGACCGACGCCTTCATCGAAGCCTGCAAACAGGTGGTCAAGGCCAACGAACGTTTCATTCCGCCACACGGCAAGGGCGCCCTGTACCTGCGTCCATTCGTCATCGGCGTCGGCGACAACGTCGGCGTGCGCACCGCACCTGAGTTCATCTTCTCGATCTTCGCCATCCCGGTTGGTTCGTACTTCAAGGGCGGCATGACCCCGCACAACTTCGTGATCTCCGGCTACGACCGCGCCGCCCCACAAGGCACCGGTGCGGCCAAGGTCGGCGGCAACTACGCAGCCAGCCTGATGCCGGGCGCGGAAGCCAAGAAAGCCGGCTTCGCCGATGCCATCTACCTGGACCCGATGACCCACAGCAAGATCGAGGAAGTCGGTTCGGCCAACTTCTTCGGCATCACCGGCGACAACGAATTCATCACCCCGAAATCGGCGTCCGTGCTGCCAGGCATCACCCGCCTGTCGCTGATGGAACTGGCCGCCTCGCGCCTGGGCCTGAAAGTGATCGAAGGCGACGTGCTGATCGACGAAATCGCCAAGTTCAAGGAAGCCGGCGCCTGCGGTACCGCCGCGGTCATCACCCCGATCGGTGGCATCCAGTACAACGACAAGCTGCACGTATTCCACAGCGAAACCGAGGTCGGTCCGGTCACCCAGAAGCTCTACAACGAGCTGACCGGTATCCAGAGCGGTGACGTCGAAGCGCCAGCGGGCTGGATCGTCAAGGTCGCCTGACGCTCTTTCCTCGCCACACAGAAAGCCGCTGAGCGGCGATCAGGCTGGTTTCCACACAGCACGGTCGCCGCTCAGCGGCTTTTCTACATGAATTTTTCTTCAGGACGGGCGCTGTCTATTCTTTGGCACAATCGAACCTCAACTCGCCGCCCAGGTAAAAGCATGCCCCGCGTACTGACTATCGAAGACGACGCCGTCACTGGCCAGGAAATCGTCGCCGAACTTTCCAGCCACGGCCTGGAGGTCGATTGGGTCGATAACGGCCGCGAAGGCCTGTCCCGTGCAATCGCCGGCGGCTATGACCTGATCACCGTCGACCGGATGCTCCCCGAGGTCGATGGCCTGACGATTGTCACCACCCTGCGCAACCTGAAGATCGCCACGCCGATCCTGATGATCAGCGCCCTCTCCGATGTCGATGAGCGGGTTCGCGGCCTGCGTGCCGGCGGTGACGACTACCTGACGAAACCCTTCGCCTCTGACGAGATGGCTGCCCGCGTCGAGGTGTTGTTGCGCCGCAACAGTGTGCCGATGACCGAGACCCGCCTGCAGGTCGCCGACCTGCAACTGGACCTGATCAGCCATGAGGCGCGCCGCGGCGAGCAGTCGCTCAACCTGCTGCCCACTGAGTACAAGCTGCTGGAATTCCTCATGCGCCATGCCGGCCAGGTCATCACCCGGATGATGATTTTCGAGGAAGTCTGGGGCTATCACTTCGACCCCGGCACCAACCTGATCGACGTTCATATCGGCCGCCTGCGCAAGAAGATCGACGCCCCCGGCCAGACGCCGCTGATTCGCACCGTGCGAGGCTCCGGCTATGCCATTGCCGAACCCGTCTAAGGGCTGGAGTTCGTCAACCAGCCGACTGCTTGCGCTGTACAGTTTTCTGTTCGTGGCCTGGAGCAGCATCCTCATGGGGGTGCTGTACTTCGAAGTGTCCAGCTACCTGAACAAGCTCACCCGTCATTCGCTGATGCAACGTCAGCACCTGTTTGCCCACATGAGCGGCAAGCAACTGGATGACGCGCTGATCGCCAGCCAGGCTTTCGAAGAACGCAGTTTCGACGCCTATGGCCTGTTCGATCCGCAGTTCAACCCGCTGGGCGGGCAGATCCGCCAGATGCCCGCTGAACTGGGCCTGGACGGACGCATCCATGAAATCAGCCGCTGCCTCGACGCCGACGACCCGCGCCTGCCGCGGGACAGTTGCGATGCAGTGGCGCTCAAGGTCCAGGATGGTCGCTGGCTGGTGTTGGTGCGGGACAACGGTTCGCTGTTCGTGGTCACCCGAATCATCCTCCACGCCCTGCTCTGGGGCCTGTCGCTGACCATCATTCCCGGCATCGCCGGCTGGTACTGGCTGCGCCGCCGACCGCTGAAGCGGATCCGCGCGATCCAGGCCACCGCCGAACAGATCGTCGCCGGTGACCTGACCCGGCGCCTGCCACTGTCGCAACGCCGCGACGAACTGGACATGCTCGCCGCCATCGTCAACGCCATGCTCGACCGCATCGAACGGCTGATGCACGAGGTCAAGGGCGTCTGCGACAACATTGCCCACGACCTGCGCACCCCGCTGACCCGCCTGCGCGCCCAGCTCTACCGCATCCGCCAGCAGGCCGGCGATGACGCGCCGCAGGCCGAGGCGATGGAACAGGCCATCGCCGAGACCGACACCCTGATGGCGCGTTTCCGCGGGCTGCTGCGCATCAGCGAACTGGAAGACCGCCAGCGCCGTGCCGGCTTCGTCGAACTGCAGGCCCAGGCATTGCTGGTCGAACTCCACGACTTCTACTTACCGCTGGCCGAGGACGGCGAGATTGCCCTTGAACTACGGGTTGCCGAGTCGTTGCCGATGCTGTTTGGCGACCATGAACTGCTGTTCGAGGCCCTGGCCAACCTGGTGGGCAACGCCATCAAGTTCACCCCGGCCGGCGGACGGGTGCGTATCAGCGCCGACGGCGATGACGCAGGTGTGCATATCGCGGTGGAGGACAGCGGCCCGGGGATTCCCGAGGAAGAACGCGAGACGGTACTGAAGCGCTTCTACCGGAGCGAGGAAGGCCACCGCCATGCCGGCTTCGGTCTGGGGTTATCGATCGTCTCGGCGATCGTCGACCTGCATGGGTATCAGTTGGAGGTGGGGGAAAGCGAGTGGGGTGGTGCGCGGTTGGTGGTGCATTGCCGAGGCCAGGTGTAGCGCGGTCCCTGTAGGCGCGGGTTTACCCGCGCCTACAGGGCCATGCGCCCCAAGCCGGGATCAGTCAGCCAGACGCCAGGTGGTCGCGCCCTTCTTGTCTTCCAGCACCACACCCATCGCCGCCAACTGATCACGAATCCGGTCGGATTCGCCCCAGTTCTTGTCGGCGCGCGCCTGCAGGCGCGCCTGGATCAGGGCTTCGACTTCAGCCGCATCAACCTTGCCTTCGGCACCGGCACGCAGGAAGTCATCGGCATCCAGTTGCAGCACACCCAGCAAACCGCCCAGCTCACGCAGGCGCCCGGCGAGGCCCGCAGCGGTCAGTGGATCGCTCTCGCGCAGGCGATTGATCTCGCGTACCAGATCGAACAACACGGCGCAGGCTTCCGGCGTACCGAAGTCGTCGTTCATCGCCGCAGCGAAGCGCTCGACATACTCGTCGCCGCCTTGCGGTGCCACGATCGGCAAGCCGCGCAGGGCGTGATAGAACCGCTCCAGGGCGCCTTTCGAGTCGCGCAGGCTGTCTTCGGAGTAGTTGATGGCGCTGCGGTAGTGGCTCGACACCAGCAGGTAGCGCACCACCTCCGGGTGATACTTTTCCAGCACGTCGCGAATGGTGAAGAAGTTGTTCAACGACTTAGACATCTTCTCGCCGTTGATGCGGATCATCCCGCAGTGCATCCACGAATTGGCGTACTGCTTGCCGGTCGCGGCCTCGCTCTGGGCGATTTCGTTCTCGTGGTGCGGGAACTCCAGGTCGCTGCCGCCACCGTGGATGTCGAAGCTCTCGCCCAGGCAGCAGGTGGACATCACCGAGCATTCGATGTGCCAGCCCGGACGACCCGCGCCCCATGGCGACTCCCAGCTCGGCTCGCCCGGCTTGACGCCCTTCCACAGCACGAAGTCCAGTGGATCCTGCTTGGCCTCGTCGACTTCGATCCGTGCACCGATGCGCAGGTCTTCGATCTTCTTGCGCGACAGCTTGCCGTAGCCGACGAACTTGCCGACGCGGTAGTACACGTCGCCGTTGCCCGGCGCGTAGGCGTAGCCCTTGTCGATCAGGGTCTGGATCATCGCGTGCATGCCGGGGATATGGTCGGTGGCACGTGGCTCCAGGTCCGGTGGCAGGATGTTCAGGCGGCGCTCGTCTTCGTGCATCGCATCGATCATGCGCGCGGTCAGGGCGTCGAACGACTCGCCGTTCTCGTTGGCACGGTTGATGATCTTGTCATCGATGTCGGTGATGTTGCGCACGTAGGTCAGGTCGTAGCCGCTGTAACGCAGCCAGCGAGTGGCCAGGTCGAAGGCGACCATGCTGCGGCCGTGACCGAGGTGGCAGAAGTCGTACACGGTCATGCCGCAGACGTACATCCGCACCTTGTTGCCGTCCAGCGGTTTGAAAACTTCCTTGGTCTTGCTCAGGGTGTTGTAGATGTTAAGCACGAAAATTCCTCAGCTGCCCCAGGAGTCACGCAGGGACACGGTGCGGTTGAATACCGGACGGCCTGGACGGGAGTCTTTCAGGTCTGCGCAGAAGTAACCTTCGCGCTCGAACTGGAAGCGGTCTTCAGGCTGGGCATTGCCCAGCGACGGCTCGGCACGACAACCACTGAGCACCTGCAGCGAGTCTGGGTTGATGTTGTCGAGGAAGCTGCCGCCCTCTTCCGCTTTCTCCGGGTTGGCCGCGCGGAACAGGCGGTCGTACAGACGCACTTCGCACTCGACGCTGGCAGCGGCCGGAACCCAGTGGATCACGCCCTTGACCTTGCGGCCCTCGGGGTTCTTGCCCAGGGTGTCAGGGTCGTAGGAGCAGAGCAGTTCGATGATGTTGCCGTCGGCATCCTTGATGGCCTCGTCGGCGCGGATCACGTAGCTGCCGCGCAGGCGCACTTCACCGGCGGGTTCCAGGCGCTTGTAGCCCTTCGGCGGTTCTTCCATGAAATCGTCGCGGTCGATGTACAGCTCGCGGGCGAACGGCAGGGCGCGCACGCCCATGTCTTCCTTCGGATGGCGCGGCAGTTCGAGGTTCTCGACCTGGCCTTCCGGATAGTTGGTGATGGTCACTTTCAGCGGACGCAGCACGCACATGGCACGCGGCGCGGTGCGGTCGAGGTCGTCACGGATGCTGAATTCCAGCATCGACATGTCGACCACGCCGTCGGAACGGTTGGTGCCGATCATTTCGCAGAAGTTGCGGATCGAGGCCGGGGTGTAGCCGCGGCGACGGAAACCGGAAAGGGTCGACATGCGCGGATCATCCCAACCTTCGACATGCTTCTCGTCGACCAGTTGCTTGAGCTTGCGCTTGCTGGTGATGGTGTAGTTCAGGTTCAGGCGGCTGAACTCGTACTGACGCGGCTTGGCCGGCACCGGCAGGTTGTCCAGGAACCACTCGTAGAGCGGACGATGGCCTTCGAACTCCAGGGTGCAGATGGAGTGGGTGATGCCTTCGATGGCATCGGACTGGCCATGGGTGAAGTCGTAGTTCGGGTAGATGCACCACGTGTCACCGGTCTGGTGGTGGTGGGCATGACGGATGCGGTACAGGATCGGGTCGCGCAGGTTCATGTTCGGCGACGCCATGTCGATCTTCGCCCGCAGCACGCGCTCGCCGTCCTTGAACTCGCCGGCTTTCATGCGGGCGAACAGGTCCAGGTTTTCCTCGACGCTGCGCTCGCGGAACGGGCTGTTCTTGCCCGGCTCGGTCAGGTTGCCGCGGTATTCCCTGGCTTGCTCAGGGGTCAGGTCGCAGACATAGGCGTTGCCCGACTTGATCAGATCCACGGCCCAGTCGTGCAGTTGATCGAAGTACTGGGAGGCGTAGCGTACGGGACCGGTCCATTCGAAGCCCAGCCACTTGACGTCTTCCTGGATGGCGTCGATGTACTCCTGGTCCTCTTTGGCCGGGTTGGTGTCATCGAAACGCAGGTGGCAGGCACCGCCGAATTCCTTGGCCAGGCCGAAGTTCACACAGATCGACTTGGCATGGCCGATGTGCAGGTAACCGTTGGGCTCAGGCGGGAAACGGGTAACGATGCTGCTGTGCTTGCCCGATTCCAGGTCGGCCTGCACGATCGGGCGCAGGAAATTGACAGGGACGGCGGGCGCGCCTTTGGCGGCATTGGGAGCGGTGTCAGCAGTGGGCTTGCTCATAGGATCCTTGGAATTCTGGTCTTCGGCCCGGGTAGGCCGCGTGAAACAAAGCGCTTATCATAGCCGAAGCGGTCGCGCTGCCGACAGCACCGCGCCGACAAACCGGCGCTAATATGGGCAGGCACCGCAAAAAAATCAGCACAATGAACGTATCGCCGACGCCAGAGCGGGCGTCAGGGTCAAATACGCATTTTTACACCCCTCCTTCCCACATGCCTTGAGAGAGCGAATTTCAGCATGGCCAAAGTCAAATTGAGCACCAACCACGGCGATATCGTTGTGGAACTGAATGCAGAAAAAGCCCCGATCACCGTGGCCAACTTCATCGAATACGTAAATGCTGGTCACTACAGCAACACCGTATTCCACCGCGTCATCGGCAACTTCATGATCCAGGGCGGCGGTTTCGAGCCGGGCATGAAAGAGAAGAAAGACAAGCGCCCAAGCATCCAGAACGAAGCCGACAACGGCCTCAGCAACGACAAGTACACCATCGCCATGGCCCGCACCATGGAACCGCATTCGGCGTCGGCACAGTTCTTCATCAACGTTGCCGACAACAGCTTCCTCAACCACAGCGGCAAGAACGTGCAAGGCTGGGGCTACGCCGTGTTCGGCAAAGTGACCGAAGGCACCGAAGTCGTCGACAAGATCAAAGCCGTTGATACCAGTTCCAAATCCGGCCACCAGGACGTGCCGAAAGAAGACGTGATCATCGAGAAAGCCGAGATCATTGAGTGATACTGCTGATCTCCGATCTGCATCTGCAAGAAGAACGCCCGGACATTACCCGGGCGTTTCTTGATCTGCTGGCAACCCGCGCCCGAGATGCACAAGCGTTGTACATCCTGGGCGACTTTTTCGAGGCCTGGATCGGCGATGACGGCATGACGCCGTTCCAGACTTCAATCTGCCAGGCCCTGCGTACGCTGAGCGACAGCGGCACTCAGGTGTTCCTGATGCACGGCAATCGCGACTTCCTGATTGGCAAGGCCTTCTGCAAGGCCGCGGGCGTCACCCTGCTGCGCGATCCCAGCGTGGTCGAGATGGGCGGTGAGCCTGTGCTGCTAATGCACGGCGACAGCCTGTGCACCCGCGACGAAGCCTATATGAAGCTGCGCCGCACCCTGCGCAACCCGCTGAGCCTGTGGATCCTGCGTCATCTGCCGCTGAGCACCCGGCGCAAGCTGGCGCGCAAACTGCGCAGTGAAAGCAAGACGCAGACCCGCATGAAAGCCACCGACATCATCGATGTGACCACCGAGGAAGTGCCACGAATCATGCAGCAGCATGGCGTGCACACCCTGGTCCACGGCCATACCCATCGGCCGGCGATCCACAAGCTCACCCTCGATGACGGCAGCGCTGGACGCCGCATCGTTCTGGGTGACTGGGACCGCCAAGGCTGGGCCCTGCAGGTGGATGAACAGGGTTTTCAACTGGCTCCGTTCGCGTTCGCCTGAACACCCGCTTCGCGGCACCGGCCGCGAAGCCTCCCCCCTGCCTGAACCCTCCGAAAGTCTCCCCGCACTACTTTGCGCACGCAGCTTCAAATACGTATCTGTCGTGGGCGATCGCTTACATTTCGCGAAGCCAATGACCGACAGACGCCATCTTTGCCAGTGATATCGTAGAGCCATTATGTGAACTGGATCACAGCCAAACACCGCGAACATGGATGCCGGAAACCATCGAATAAACGGGGCGATATCCGAAAAGCCAGACGAGTAGGAATTTATAGGGAGATAAACCGCATGACCGCTCAAGCACAAATTGTTGGTGGCTGGACTCCACTGCACGCTCTGGACTCCAACGAACAGGCCATCTTCGACAAAGTCACCTCGCAGTTGATCGGCGCAACCTACAAGGCACTGGAAGTCCGTTCCCAAGTGGTCAACGGCATCAAGTACCAGTACGTGGCCAACCAGTCCATCCCAGGCTACGAAGGCACCAGCCGTGTAGCCGTGGAAGTCTATGCACCGGCCGGCGGCAACCCAAGCATCATCTCGATCACCCCGCTGCTGCTGGGTTGATTGCACCAACCCCCGGGCGCATGGATTAGGCGCCTGGGGGTTACCGCCTTATTTCAATGCCCGCCCGCAGCCGGCCCCGCCTTCGCCGCAAACGGCGGCTTCGCCAGCCATACCAGCAGAATCAACCCCGCGAACACCCAGCCCATCAGCGTGAAATAATCCACCGTCGACATCATGTACGCCTGGCTGCTGAGCATCTGCTCCAATTGCCGGTATGACGCGCCCCCTGCCCCGCCCATCTGGTTCAGCGCCTCGCGAGTCGCAGGTTCATAGGTGCTGATGCTTTCGCTCAGGTAAGCATGGTGCTGATCGGCGCGGCGGATCCAGATCCAGGTGGTCAGCGACGCGGCAAAACTGCCGCCCAAGGTCCTCAGGAAAGTCGCAAGGCCCGAGCCGTCGGCGATCTGCTGTGGCGGCAGGTCCGAGAGCAGGATGCTCAGGGTCGGCATGAAGAACAGTGCCACGCCAATCCCCATGAACAACTGCACCAGGGCTACGTGCTGGAAGTCCACTTCATGGGTGAACCCCGCCCGCATGAAGCAACTCGCGCCAATCGCCAGAAACGCAAGCCCGGCCAGCAGGCGCAGGTCGAAGCGGTGCGCGTACTTGCCGACGAAAGGCGACAGCAGCACCGGCAGCAGGCCGATTGGCGCCACCGCCAGTCCGGCCCAGGTCGCGGTGTAGCCCATCTGCGTCTGCAGCCATTGCGGCAGGATCAGGTTGATACCGAAGAACCCGGCATAGCCGAGCACCAGCACGATGGTGCCGATGCGGAAGTTGCGGTGGGCAAACAGCCGCAGGTTCACCACCGGGTGCTTGTCGGTCAGTTCCCAGATGATGAACACCGCGATGAACACCACGGAAATCAGGCTGCCAATGACTATGAAGTTCGACTCGAACCAGTCCAGGTCATTGCCCTTGTCCAGCACGATCTGCAAAGCGCCGACCCCGATGATCAGGCTCAGCAGGCCGATGTAGTCCATCGGCTGGCGGCTGGTCTGCACCGGCCGCGTGCGCATCTGCTGGCGAACCACGGCAGCGGCGAACAGGCCGATGGGGATATTGATGAAGAAGATCCACGGCCAGCTATAGCTGTCGGTGATCCAGCCTCCGAGAATCGGCCCCGCGATCGGCGCCACCACCGTGACCATCGCCAATAGCGCCAGGGCCATCCCGCGTTTCGCCGGCGGATAGACGGCAATCAGCAGGGTCTGGGTCATCGGGTACAGCGGCCCGGCGACCACGCCCTGGAGAATGCGGAAACCCACCAGTTCCGGCATCGACTGCGAGATCCCGCAGAGGAACGACGCCAGCACGAACAGCAGGGTCGCCCAGATGAACAACTTGACCTCGCCGAAGCGCCGGCTGAGCCAGCCGGTCAACGGCAGGGCAATGGCGTTGCTCACCGCAAACGAGGTGATGACCCAGGTGCCCTGCTCCGAACTGACGCCGAGGTTGCCGGAAATGGTCGGCAACGCCACGTTGGCGATCGTGGTGTCGAGCACCTGCATGAAGGTCGCGAGCGACAGGCCGATGGTGGTCAGCAGCAGGCTCGGCGGGGTGAACGAAGCCTGGTTGCTCATCGCTGGGCAGTCTTGTCGCTGGCGCTGTTGTCGTGGATCAACCGGGCAATCAGGGTGTCGGCCTCGGCCAGTTGACGGTCATACACCTGGGTGGCGAAGGTCGCCTTCTGCGGCGCCTGTTGGGCCAGTACCGGACCGCTCTGGTCGTGCAGATCGACGTCGACCGTTGTCGACAGGCCGATGCGCAGCGGGTGCTGGGTCAGTTGCTCAGCGTTGATGTGCACCCGCACCGGGACGCGCTGGACGATCTTGATCCAGTTGCCGGTGGCGTTCTGCGCGGGCAGCAGGGCGAACGCGCTGCCGGTACCGGCGCCGAGGCTGTCGATGGTGCCGCTGTATTTGACGTCGCTGCCGTACAGGTCGGTGCTGATGTCCACCGGCTGGCCGATGCGCATGTTGCGCAGTTGGGTTTCCTTGAAGTTGGCGTCGATCCACAACTGATCCAGCGGGATCACCGCCATGGTCGCGGTGCCCGGCTCCAGGCGCTGACCCAGTTGCACGGTGCGCTTGGCGACATAACCGGTGACCGGCGCCACCAGGGTGGTGCGGGCATTGCTCAGGTAAGCCTGGCGCAGGTCGGCGGCGGCGGCCTGAACCTCAGGGTGAGACGACACCACGGTGTCATCCACCAGCGCGGTGGTGGTGTTCAGTTGCTGTTTGGCATTGCTCAGCGCGCTCTGTGCCGACGACAGGTCGTCACGGGCGTGGGACAGTTCTTCCTGGGAAATCGCCCCACCAGCGGCAAGGGTCTTGCGCCGGTTGTAGTTTTCCTGGGCCTTTTGCAGCTCGGCCTGGCGCGCAGCGACCTGGGCTTTCATGCCGTCGACGTTGCTGTACAGCCCGCGCACCTGACGTACCGCCCGGGCCAGCTTGGCCTCGGCAGCCTGCAGGCCGACCTCGGCATCGCTCGGGTCGAAGCGGATCAATTCCTGGCCGGCGTGCACCAGGTCGCCATCGTCGGCGCCGATGCTGACCACGGTGCCGCTGATCAGCGGCGTGATCTCGACCACGTTGCCGTTGACGTAGGCGTCGTCGGTGCTTTCAGTCCAGCGCCCGTACAGCTCATGCCAGGCCCAGGTGCCGGCGCCGATGGCGAGCACCACGAGTAGCAGCCCGAGCAGCCAGGTCTTGCGCTTGCGCTGATTATTAACGTCCTGCTCGTTGACGGCAGTGTCCGAAGTTGGGGTAGCCATTGACGAATACCTTGGCGATTAAGGGTGACGGGAGGCCGGCGATGCTGCTGCGGCCTGCTGTTGTTGGGATGCCGCATCAGGCTGGAAACCACCGCCGAGCGCCTGCATCAGCAGGATCGAACGGTCGATGCGCTCAGCATTGAGCTCGGCCAGTTGGCGCTGGGCCTGCAGCAGTTGCTGCTCGATGCTCAGCACATCGAGGAAGTTGCCGATGCCGGAGCCGTAGCGCTGCATGACGGTGTCGTAGGACTGCTGGGCGATGTCGGTGGCACGCTGTTTGGTCGCCACCTGCTCGCCGAGGGCATGCAACTGGTCGATGTTGTCGCTGACTTCGCCGAGGGCGTTGACCAGGCTCTTGTTGTACTGGGCAACGGCCAGGTCGTAGTCGGCGTCGCGGGCATCGAGGTCGGCGCGCAGGCGGCCACCATCGAAGATCGGCAACGAGATGGTCGGGGCAATATTGAAGAAGCGGCTCGGCGCACCGAAGATCGCATCGCCCAGCAACGCCTGCGTGCCAGCCGCGGCGCTCAGGTTGAGGTTGGGGTAGAAGCGGGTCTTGCTCGCGTCGATCGACTTGCTCGCCGCCTCGACTCGCCAGCGCGCCGCTACCAGGTCCGGACGCCGACCGAGCAGCTCGGCGGGCAGCACCGATGGCAACGCCACCGCGCCCGGTTTGAGCACGGCGGGCCGGGCAATCTGCTGGGCACGGTCCGGCCCTTTGCCGAGCAACACCGCCAGGGCGATCTGCGCGCTGCGCAATTGTTTCTGGGCGCTGATCGCCTGCTCTTCGGAGCTGGCGGCCAGGCTTTCGGTCTGCTGGAGCTGGTATTCGCTGTCGATTCCGGCAGCCAGGCGGCGCTGACCCAGGTCGAGCATCTGCCGGGTGCGTTTGAGGTCGTCCTGGGTCAGGTCGTGGACGATATAGGCCTGGCCCAACTGACTGTAGGCCCGGGCCACGTCGGCGGCGAGGGTCAGACTGGCGGCCTGGCGGTCGACTTCGGCGGCGCGGGCCTGGCCCAACGCGGCTTCCCAGGCGGCACGCTGGCCGCCCCAGAGGTCGAAGGTGTAATTGAAGTCGAGGCTCAGACTGCGCAGGGTCGAATAGCGACCGCCCTGCCCGGCCGGATCCTGGTCCCGCGCCAACCGCGAGCGGCTGGCGCTGGCATTGGCGTCCAGGCTCGGCATGCGATCGGCGTCGGCGGCATAGGCTGCGGCGCTGGCCTGATGGGCGCGGGCGCTGGCGATCTGCATGTCCGGGCTGTCGCGCAGGGCTTCGCCGATCAGGCCGTCCAGTTGCGGATCACCAAGGCTGCGCCACCAGTCGCTTTTCGGCCAGGCGGCCGGCGACAGTGTGACGCCCTTGAGGGTCTGTTCGGCCTTGAGGTCGCTGGCCGCCAGGCGCTCGCCTTCCGGCGCGAGACCGCGATAGCTGGCGCAACCGGCCAGGGTCAGGGCGATAACCAGCAGGCTCAGGCTACTGCGCAAGGTGGTGGTGTTCATTTGTCACTCACCCGCAGCGCTGTCAGCGAATCGCCGGCGTTGAGCAGGACCTTGGTGAGAATCGCGGTGAGCGTGGCCAGCTCGTCAGGCGCCAGCACGCCGACCAGTTCGTTCATCGCCTCGGCGCCGATATGCGGCAGACGGTCGGCGAGCTTCTGTCCTTCTTCGGTCAGTTCGACGCGCACTTGCCGGCGGTCCTCTGGGCAGCGACTGCGGGCGATCAGGTCTTTCTGTTCGAGGCGGTCGAGCATGCGGGTCATGGAACCGCTGTCCAGGCCGAGGTAACGGCACAGCTCGGCGGGGGTGTCGACGCCGTATTGGGCGACGATGATCAGCACCTTGAACTGCGCGGCGGTGACGCCGTAGTCCTGCAGATGGCTGTCGAGAATGCGGTCCTTGACCAGCGCAGCACGCCCGAGGAGCAGGCCGATAGTGCAGGTCTGGAAGTTTTCCGGAGTGAAATGGGACATGAAGGGAGAAACCTGCTTAGGCAGTGATGTAAGCAGATATTACTGCCCAGACATTAATTGTCCAGGCATTTATTAGCTTGCTTCCTATTTTGACGACGAAAGGCCGAGTAGATCGGTCGGGATTCAGGCAGGGAAACATCGGCGCGCAGAGAACCCGCGCGCCGTGGGAACTCAGGCTGGAACGCCGCTGTGGAAGCGGAATTCCTCGTCCGGAGAAACGACCAGTTCGGCCTCGGCTTCACGGACTTTGACGATGGTGCGTTCGATATCAGCGGCGTCGCCGTATTGGTAGGCCAACTTCAGGTAGCCCTGATAATGCCGCGCCTCGCTTTTCAGCAGGCCGTGATAGAACTTGCCGAGTTCTTCGTCGAGATGCGGCACCAGTGTGGCGAACCGCTCGCAACTGCGCGCTTCGATAAAGGCACCGACCACCAGGGTGTCGACCAGCTTCACCGGTTCGTGGGAACGCACCAGGCGGCGCAGGCTCGAGGCATAGCGGCCGGCATTGATCGGACGCAGCGGCACCTTGCGCCGCTTCATCAGACGCAACACCTGTTCGTGGTGCACCAGTTCCTCGCGGGCGAGGCGCGACATCATGTGGATCAGGTCGATGTGGGTGTTGTACTTGGCGATCAGGCTCAGCGCCGTACTGGCGGCCTTGAACTCGCAATTCTTGTGGTCGATCAGCATTGTTTCCTGATCGGCCAGCGCCGCTTGCACCCAGGCATCTGGCGTGCGGCAGCCGAGGAAGGCTTCGATTTCGGGGATGAGTTCCATGATTCACAACAGGCATGAGGCGGCAGGGCCGGCGATTATACCGGCGCGGGCGGCTATCACCAGTGACTATGCTTTGATATGTATCAAGCCGCGCCGCATCGAGCGCCGACTATAGTCAGGCATTGGTCGCCATTTCCCAAGGGAGTTCTCGTTCATGCAAGCCGTCCGCAGCATCCTGGTGGTACTCGATCCCGAGCACGCCCACAGCCGGGCCTTGACCCGGGCCAAACTCATCGGCAAAGCGACCGGCGCACGCCTGCACCTGTTGATGTGCGACAAGAAACACGACCACAGCGCCCTGCTCAGCCTGCTTTCCAGCCAGTTGCACGACGATGGCTACGACAACGTCACCTATGAGCAGGCGTGGCACGACACCCTTCATGAATCGATCATCGATGTGCAGCAAGCCGAAGGCTGCGAACTGGTGATCAAGGAGCACCGCCCGGACAGCCCGCTGAGAAAGGCCCTGCTCACCCCTACCGACTGGAAACTGCTGCGTCTGTGCCCGGCAGCGGTGCTGATGGTCAAGACCGAACGGCCCTGGACCGGCGGCGTGATCCTCGCGGCCGTCGACGTGGGCAACAACGACCAGGACCACCGTGTGCTGCACGGCGATATCGTCGATCACGGCTACGCCATCGCCGACCTGGCCAAGGGCAATCTGCACGTGATCAGCGCCCATCCGTCGCCCATGCTTTCAGCGGCGGACCCGGTCTATCAGCTCAAGGAAACCATCGAACAGCGCTACCGCGAAGCCTGCGCCGCGTTCCAGGCGGAGTTCGATATCAGCGATGAGCGCCTGCATGTCGCCGAAGGGCCCGCGGATGTGTTGATTCCATACACCGCCAGCAAACTGGACGCCGTCGTGACGGTGATCGGCACCGTGGCCCGCACCGGGATCACTGGCGCGCTGATCGGTAATACGTCGGAAGTGGTGCTGGATTCGCTGGAATGCGATGTGCTGGTGCTGAAGACGGCGGAAGTGGCGGCGCAGTTGAATGAACTGGCCCAAGGCTGATTTCTGAAGAAACCTTCAGGGCCTCATCACTGGCACGCGATGAGGCCCTGACGAATCAGCCCAAGGCGTCCTTGAGGAACCCCGGCGCGATATAGCGCTGGTAATGGGCTTCGGAAAGCAGGAAGAACTCGGTATCGATGGCATCCCGCAGTTGCGGCAATTCCCACTCGCGAAACTCTGGCAACAGCACCAGCCCGTAGGCTTCCAGCTCGCGGATCACCCGCGCACCACGGGCGATCAACTGGTAGGCCCAGCAATATTCCGACTGATGCGGCACGTAGCGAATCTTGCGCTGCTCCAGTTGCAGGCGCAGCCGCTCGGCGTCGAAAACCTCCAGCTTGGCGGTCATCACCTGGACCAGAAGCTGTTCCAGGCGCAACCATACCGCGCGTTTTTCATCCTCGCTGTAGCCGTTCCAGTGGATCACTTCATGGTGGAATCGCTTGCAGCCGCGGCACACCAGATCCCCGTAAACCGTGGAGCAGAGACCGACGCAAGGCGTCTTGATGGACTGATTGGACATGGGCAGATCGACAGCATGGCAACGAAACAGACGGCCATGTTAGCCCTTTGTCTAACGAGGGTCACTCGCTAAAGTCTTCGTCGTCGCCTTACCTTTATTTTGAATTTACCGTAGAATCACCCGGCCTTTTAAGGCGCCAAATGTCCGTTAGAAGCTGTTTTCAAAGCGTCACGAGCACAGTTATCCGGTAGAACGGCGTTGGCACGGGGAATTCACCAGTGAATGTCCCGTGCCAGCCCTCATCAGCTCCCCGTTCTGCAGGCGTAAAACTTTGAAAGCAGCTTCTGTAAGGATTTCCTGCAACTCTGGCTACGCGGCTCAAAAAGCCGTATTTGCGCATGAGTGCGGATTTTCTGGATGAGCGTCCCGGACACCCATTTGGGACCACTGATGAGGGTAATAACTGTGCTTGAAGCCTACCGCAAACATATCGAAGAGCGTGCAGCCCTGGGTATCGTTCCCCAGCCGCTCAACGCCGAACAAACTGCAGGCCTGGTCGAGCTGCTGAAAAACCCGCCGGCCGGCGAAGAAGCCTTCCTCGTTGAACTGATCACCGACCGCGTTCCACCGGGAGTCGACGAAGCCGCCTACGTCAAGGCCGCTTTCCTCTCCGCCATCGTCAAAGGCGACGCCAAATCCCCGCTGATCGACCGCAAGCGCGCCACCGAGCTGCTGGGCACCATGCAGGGCGGCTACAACATCGCCAGCCTGGTCGAGCTGCTGGATGACGCCGAGCTGGGCGCCGTCGCGGCCGAACAGCTCAAGCATACCCTGCTGATGTTCGATGCCTTCCACGACGTGGCCGAAAAAGCCAAGGCCGGCAACGCGCATGCCAAGGCTGTGCTGGACTCCTGGGCTGCCGGCGAGTGGTTCACCACCCGTCCTGCGATCGCCGAGAAATACACCCTGACCGTGTTCAAGGTGCCTGGCGAAACCAACACCGACGACCTGTCCCCTGCTCCAGACGCCTGGTCGCGCCCTGACATCCCGCTGCACGCCCTGGCCATGCTGAAAATGGCCCGTGACGGCATCGAGCCAGAGCAACCCGGTTCGGTCGGTCCGCTGAAGCAGATCGAAGCGGTCAAGGCCAAAGGCTTCCCGGTCGCCTACGTCGGTGACGTGGTCGGTACCGGTTCCTCGCGCAAATCCGCAACCAACTCCGTGCTGTGGTTCTTCGGCGACGACATCCCGTACGTGCCGAACAAGCGCGCCGGTGGTTTCTGCTTCGGTACCAAGATCGCTCCGATCTTCTACAACACCATGGAAGACGCCGGCGCCCTGCCGATCGAATTCGACTGCACCAACCTGGCCATGGGCGACGTCATCGACGTCTACCCGTTCAAAGGTGAAGTACGCCGCCACGGTAGCGACGAGCTGGTCACCAACTTCGAACTGAAAACCGAAGTGCTGCTGGACGAAGTCCGCGCTGGCGGCCGTATCCCGCTGATCGTCGGCCGCGGCCTGACCGAGAAAGCCCGTACCGAACTGGGCCTGGGCGCTTCCGACCTGTTCAAGAAGCCAGAGCAGCCTGTCGACACCGGCAAAGGCTACACCCTGGCACAGAAAATGGTCGGCAAGGCTTGCGGCGTGACCGGCGTTCGTCCGGGCACCTACTGCGAACCGAAGATGACCACCGTCGGTTCCCAGGACACCACTGGCCCGATGACCCGCGACGAGCTGAAAGACCTGGCGTGCCTGGGCTTCTCCGCTGACCTGGTCATGCAGTCGTTCTGCCACACCGCTGCCTATCCGAAGCCGATCGACGTCACCACCCACCACACCCTGCCGGATTTCATCCGCACCCGTGGCGGCGTGTCCCTGCGTCCTGGCGACGGCATCATCCACAGCTGGCTGAACCGCATGCTGATGCCTGACACCGTCGGCACCGGCGGCGACTCGCACACCCGCTTCCCGATCGGCATCTCGTTCCCGGCCGGTTCCGGCCTGGTCGCCTTCGCCGCGGCTACCGGCGTCATGCCGCTGGACATGCCGGAATCGATCCTGGTTCGCTTCAAGGGCAAGCTGCAACCTGGCATCACCCTGCGTGACCTGGTTCATGCCATCCCTTACTACGGGATCAAGCAAGGCCTGCTGACCGTCGAGAAGAAGGGCAAGATCAACGCCTTCTCCGGCCGCATCCTGGAAATCGAAGGTCTCAACGAGCTGACCGTCGAACAAGCCTTCGAGCTGTCCGACGCCTCGGCCGAGCGTTCCGCTGCAGGTTGCACCATCAAGCTGCCGGAAAAGGCTATCGCCGAGTACCTGACCTCCAACATCACCCTGCTGCGCTGGATGATCGGCGAAGGCTACGGCGACCCACGCACCCTGGAGCGCCGTGCGCAAGCCATGGAAGCCTGGCTGGCCAACCCTGAGCTGCTGGCTGCCGATGCTGACGCCGAATACGCCGAAATCATCGAAATCGACCTGGCCGACGTCAAAGAGCCTGTGCTCTGCGCGCCGAACGACCCGGACGACGCTCGTCTGCTGTCGACCGTTCAGGGCGAGAAGATCGACGAAGTGTTCATCGGTTCGTGCATGACCAACATCGGTCACTTCCGCGCTGCCGGCAAGTTGCTGGAGAAGGTCAAGGGTGGCATCCCTACCCGTCTGTGGCTGGCTCCGCCAACCAAGATGGACGCTCACCAACTGACCGAAGAAGGCTACTACGGCATCTACGGCAAAGCTGGCGCACGTATGGAAATGCCAGGCTGCTCGCTGTGCATGGGTAACCAGGCTCGCGTTCAGACCGGTTCGACCGTGGTGTCCACCTCGACCCGTAACTTCCCGAACCGCCTGGGCGACGCGACCAACGTGTACCTGGCCTCGGCTGAACTGGCTGCGGTCGCTTCGATCCTCGGCAAGCTGCCGACCGTCGAGGAGTACATGGAGTACGCGAAGAACATCGACAGCATGGCTGCCGACGTTTACCGCTACCTGAGCTTCGACCAGATCGCCGAGTTCCGCGAAGTCGCTGCGAACGCCAAGATCGCCGCTGTTCAGATCTAAGCAGAACCTGCGTTGAAAAAGCCCCGCTGAAAAGCGGGGCTTTTTTATGCCTTTGATCCTAGGCGTCGAGTTGCTGCCATCGCGAGCAAGCTCGCTCCTACAAAAACGACGCAACCAACTGTAGGAGCGAGCTTGCTCGCGATGGGCCTGCACAGCAGGCCCGGAAACAAAAAAGCGGCGCCCGCCTCTCGACGGACACCGCTGTTCAACGCTGAAGCCTGCGAAAAATGCCTTAGAACGAATCCCCCGGCACCCGCACCCACCCTTCCATCAACACCCGCGCACTACGGCTCATGATCGCCTTGGTCACGGTCCACTGCCCGTTCACCTGCTGCGCCTGCGCCCCCACCCGCAAAGTCCCGGAAGGATGCCCGAAGCGCACCGCTTCGCGCTCGCCACCACCGGCCGCGAGGTTGACCAGCGTTCCCGGAATCGCCGCCGCCGTACCAATCGCAACCGCCGCAGTGCCCATCATCGCGTGGTGCAGCTTGCCCATGGACAGCGCCCGCACCAGCAGGTCGATATCACCCGCCTTCACCTGTTTGCCACTGGACGACAGGTAGTCCGCCGGCGGCGCCACGAAAGCGACCTTCGGCGTGTGCTGCCGGCCCGCGGCTTCGTCGATGTGCTTGATCAACCCCATGCGCACCGCACCATAGGCACGGATGGTTTCGAAACGGGCGAGCGCCGCGTTATCGCCATTGATCGCGTCCTGTAGCTCGCTGCCGGTGTAACCGATGGCCTCGGCGTTGACGAAGATAGTCGGGATGCCGGCGTTGATCAGGGTCACTTCGAAGCTGCCGACACCCGGCACATCAAGCTGATCGACCAGGTTGCCAGTGGGGAACATCGCCCCGCCGCCGCCGTCTTCATCGGCCGCCGGATCGAGAAACTCCAGTTGCACCTCGGCCGCCGGGAAGGTCACGCCGTCGAGTTCGAAGTCACCGGTTTCCTGGACCTCGCCGTTGGTGACCGGCACGTGAGCAATGATGGTCTTGCCGATATTCGCCTGCCAGATACGCACGGTGGCGACGCCATTGGCCGGGACGCGAGCCGGATCGACCAGGCCAGCGCTGATGGCGAAGGAACCCACCGCCGCCGACAGGTTGCCGCAGTTGCCGCTCCAGTCAACGAAGGCCTTGTCGATCGACACCTGACCGAACAGGTAATCGACGTCATGCTCCGGCTTGATGCTGCGGGACAGGATCACCGTCTTGCTGGTGCTGGACGTCGCCCCGCCCATGCCGTCGATCTGCTTGCCGTAGGGATCGGGACTGCCGATCACCCGCAGCAGCAGCGCATCGCGGGCGGCGCCGGGCAGTTGCGCGGCTTCGGGAAGGTCCTGGAGATTGAAGAACACACCCTTGCTGGTACCGCCACGGATGTAGGTGGCGGGGATTTTGATCTGGGGTACATGCGCCATGAATTTGTCCTGTCAGTTCAATAGGTGAAACCCCGATCGCTGGCCAGACCAGCTCCCACAAAGACCGCGCCAGACACTTATCTTGTGACCAACAAAGAACCTTGTGGGAGCTGGCTTGCCAGCGATAAGGCCAGGGCAGCCAACATCACTGCCAGCGCCTTGCCGATATCAGGCCGCGCCTTCCAGGAAGTCCTGGGCAAAGCGCTGCAACACGCCACCGGCCTCGTAGATCGACACTTCTTCAGCCGTATCCAGGCGGCAGGTCACCGGCACCTCGACGCGCTCGCCATTGCTACGGGTGATGACCAGGGTCAAGGTCGCTCGCGGGGTACGCTCGCCGACCACGTCATACAATTCGCTACCGTCCAGCCCCAGCGTCTTGCGATCCACGCCCGGCTTGAACTCCAGCGGCAGCACGCCCATGCCGACCAGGTTGGTGCGGTGGATACGCTCAAAACCTTCGGCCACGATGGCCTCGACACCCGCCAGCCGCACGCCTTTGGCCGCCCAGTCACGGGACGAGCCCTGGCCGTAGTCGGCACCGGCGACGATGATCAGCGGCTGCTTGCGCTCCATATAGGTTTCGATCGCTTCCCACATGCGGGTGACCTTGCCTTCCGGCTCGACCCGGGCCAGCGAACCCTGCTTGACCTTGCCGTCTTCCAGCACCATCTCGTTGAACAGTTTCGGGTTGGCGAAGGTAGCGCGCTGGGCAGTCAGGTGGTCACCGCGGTGGGTCGCGTAAGAGTTGAAGTCCTCTTCTGGCAGGCCCATTTTCGCCAGGTACTCGCCCGCAGCGCTGTCCAGCATGATGGCGTTGGACGGCGACAGGTGGTCGGTGGTGATGTTGTCCGGCAGCACTGCCAGCGGGCGCATGCCGGTAAGCGTACGCGCACCGGCCAGGGCGCCTTCCCAGTACGGCGGACGGCGGATGTAGGTGCTCATTTCGCGCCACTCATACAGCGGCGGAACCTTCGGCCCCTTGTCTTCTTCGATGGCGAACATCGGAATGTAGACCTGGCGGAACTGCTCCGGCTTCACCGAAGCGCGAACCACCGCGTCGATTTCGGCATCGCTCGGCCAGATGTCTTTCAGGCGGATTTCCTTGCCGTCGACCACGCCCAGCACATCCTTCTCGATATCGAAGCGGATTGTGCCGGCAATGGCGTAGGCCACCACCAGCGGCGGTGAGGCGAGGAACGCCTGCTTGGCATACGGGTGGATACGCCCGTCGAAGTTGCGGTTACCCGACAACACCGCGGTGGCGTACAGGTCGCGATCGATGATTTCCTGCTGGATCTGCGGATCCAGCGCACCGGACATGCCGTTGCAGGTGGTGCAGGCGAAGGCGACGATGCCGAAGCCCAACTGCTCCAGCTCGTCGGTCAGGCCCGCTTCGTCCAGGTACAGGGCGACGGTCTTCGAACCCGGCGCCAGAGACGATTTGACCCACGGTTTGCGGGCCAGGCCGAGCTTGTTGGCATTGCGCGCCAGCAGGCCGGCGGCGATGACGTTGCGCGGGTTGCTGGTGTTGGTGCAACTGGTGATGGCGGCGATGATCACCGCGCCATCCGGCATCTGTCCCGGCACCTCTTCCCAGGCCCCGGCGATGCCCTTGGCCGCCAGGTCGCTGGTGGCGACGCGGGCATGCGGGTTGGACGGACCGGCCATGTTGCGCACGACGCTGGACAGGTCGAAACGCAGCACGCGCTCGTATTCGGCATTGATCAGGCTGTCAGCCCACAGGCCGGCTTCGCGGGCGTAGGTCTCGACCAGCTTGACCTGTTCTTCTTCACGACCGGTCAGGCGCAGGTAATCGATGGTCTGCGAGTCGATGGCGAACATCGCCGCGGTGGCGCCGTATTCCGGGGCCATGTTGGAAATGGTGGCGCGGTCGCCCAGGGTCAGGGCACGGGCACCTTCGCCATGGAATTCAAGGTAGGCACCCACTACCTTCTGCTTGCGCAGGAATTCGGTCAGGGCCAGCACCACGTCAGTGGCGGTAATGCCCGGTTGCGGCTTGCCAGACAGCTCGACACCGACGATTTCCGGCAGGCGCATCCAGGACGCGCGACCGAGCATGACGTTCTCGGCTTCCAGGCCACCGACACCGATGGCGATCACGCCCAGGGCATCGACGTGCGGGGTGTGGCTGTCGGTGCCGACGCAGGTGTCGGGATAGGCGACGCCGCGTTCGGCGTGGATCACCGGCGACATTTTCTCCAGGTTGATCTGGTGCATGATGCCGTTGCCGGGCTGGATCACGTCGACGTTCTTGAACGCCTTCTTGGTCCAGTTGATGAAGTGGAAACGGTCTTCGTTGCGACGGTCTTCGATGGCGCGGTTCTTCTCGAACGCCTGCGGGTCGAAGCCGCCGCACTCCACGGCCAGCGAGTGGTCGACGATCAACTGCACCGGCACCACCGGGTTGACCTGGGCCGGGTCGCCGCCTTTATCGGCGATGGCGTCACGCAGGCCGGCGAGGTCGACCAGGGCGGTCTGGCCAAGGATATCGTGGCAGACCACCCGGGCCGGGAACCACGGGAAGTCGAGGTCGCGCTTGCGCTCGATAAGCTGGCTCAGCGACGCGTTGAGGGTTGCAGGATCGCAACGGCGTACCAGGTTTTCCGCCAGCACGCGGGAGGTGTAGGGAAGCCGGTCGTAAGCGCCCGGCGCGATCGCGTCGACTGCCGCGCGGGCATCGAAGTAGTCCAGGCCGGTGCCTGGCAGGGACTTGCGGAATTCGGTGTTCATGGTCAGGTCGGCTCGGTCACGGTGTTCGGTGGATAGACCCTGTCTGCCCTGCCCGGCCCTGTAGGAGCGAGCTTGCTCGCGATAGCGTCAGCAGGATCAACCCCACTGACAGATTCATCGCCATCGCGAGCAAGCTCGCTCCTACAGAAACCGCGACAGGTGCGGCGGGCTCTTTATCAGCGCTGTTCGATCGGCACGTATTTACGCTGCTCGACGCCGGTGTACTCGGCGCTCGGACGGATGATGCGGTTGTTGGCGCGCTGCTCGAAAACGTGCGCCGCCCAGCCGGTCAGGCGCGAGCAGACGAAGATCGGGGTGAACAGCTTGGTCGGGATGCCCATGAAGTGGTACGCCGAGGCATGGTAGAAGTCGGCGTTGGGGAACAGCTTTTTCTGCTCCCACATGGTCTTGTCGATGGCTTCGGATACCGGGTACAGCACGGTGTCACCCACTTCATCGGCCAGCTTCTTGGCCCAGCCCTTGATCACTTCGTTGCGCGGGTCGGACTCTTTGTAGATGGCATGGCCGAAGCCCATGATCTTGTCCTTGCGCTCGAGCATTTTCAGCAGCTCGGTCACGGCTTCCTGCGGGCTCTGGAAGCGTTCGATCAATTCCATCGCCGCTTCGTTGGCGCCGCCGTGCAACGGGCCGCGCAGCGAACCAATGGCAGCGGTGACGCAGGAGTACAGGTCCGACAGGGTCGAGGCGCACACCCGTGCAGTGAAGGTCGAGGCGTTGAATTCGTGCTCCGCGTAGAGGATCAGCGAAACGTTCATTACCTTGACGTGCAGCTCGCTCGGTTTCTTGCCGTGCAGCAGGTGCAGGAAGTGGCCGCCGATGGTGTCTTCGTCGCTGGTGCAGTCGATGCGCACGCCGTGATGGCTGAAGCGGTACCAGTAGCACATCACCGCCGGGAACAGCGCCAGCAGGCGATCGGTCTTGTCACGCTGCTGGTCGAAGTTCAGCTCTTGTTCCAGGGTGCCGAGCACCGAGCAGCCGGTCCGCATGACGTCCATCGGGTGGGCGTTGGCCGGAATACGTTCCAGCACTTCTTTCAGCGCCTGCGGCAGGTCACGCAGGGTTTTCAGACGGGCCTGATACTCGGCCAGTTGCGCCTGGTTCGGCAGTTCTCCGTAGAGCAGCAGGTAGGCGACTTCTTCGAACAGGGCATTGGCCGCCAGGTCACGGACGTCATAGCCGCGGTAGGTCAGCCCGGCGCCCGCCTGACCGACTGTCGACAGTGCGGTCTGCCCGGCCACCTGGCCACGCAGGCCGGCTCCGCTGAGTACTTTTGCTTCGGCCATGGGATATCTCCTTTCTTGAATTTGTTATGGAAGCTTTGGCTAATCGTGTTTCGGATCCTGAGGACACAGCGTCCTGGCTGGCGCCTTCGCGAGCAAGTTCGCCCCTACAGGATCATGTGGGTCAGGCTTTTTTCTGGGCGAACAGGGCGTCGAGGCTCTGTTCAAACGCGTGGTAGTTGATGGCGTCATACAGCTCCATGCGGGTTTGCATGGTGTCGATCACGTTCTTCTGCGTGCCGTCGCGGCGCAGGGCGTTGTAGACGTTCTCGGCGGCCTTGTTCATGGCGCGGAACGCCGACAGCGGGTACAGCGCCAGGGAGACGTCGGCGGACGCCAGTTCCTCGGTGGTGTACAGCGGGGTCGCGCCGAATTCGGTGATGTTGGCCAGGATCGGCGCACGCACGCGATCGGCGAAGGTCTTGTACATCGACAGTTCGGTGATGGCTTCCGGGAAGATCATGTCGGCGCCAGCTTCGATACAGGCGGCGGCACGGTCCAGCGCGGCCTCCAGGCCTTCGACCGCCAGGGCGTCGGTGCGCGCCATGATCACGAAGCTGTCATCGGTACGGGCATCGACGGCGGCCTTGATGCGGTCGACCATCTCTTGCTGCGAGACGATTTCCTTGTTCGGGCGGTGACCGCAACGCTTGGCGCCGACCTGGTCTTCGATATGGATGGCGGCGGCGCCGAACTTGATCATCGACTTCACGGTACGGGCGACGTTGAAAGCCGAAGAACCGAAACCGGTGTCGACATCCACCAGCAGCGGCAGGTCGCAGACGTCGGTGATGCGGCGCACGTCGGTGAGCACGTCATCCAGGCCGGTGATGCCCAGGTCCGGCAGACCGAGGGAGCCGGCAGCGACGCCGCCACCGGAGAGGTAGATGGCCTTGAACCCGGCACGCTTGGCCAGCAGCGCGTGGTTAGCGTTGATGGCGCCGACAACCTGCAACGGGTGCTCGGCAGCTACTGCATCGCGGAAACGCTGGCCGGGACTGCTTTTCTGACTCATGACTCACCTCGTGGGCTAGTGGCGTCCAGGTAGTGACGCTCAATGTTGCGTTTGGAAGCGCCGATGTGGCGGCGCATCAGGAGTTCCGCCAGTTCGCCGTCACGGTCGGCGATGGCGTCGAGAATCCGGTGGTGTTCGGTAAAGGCCTGGCGCGGCCGGTTCGGCGTCGCGGAGAACTGGATGCGGTACATGCGCACCAGTTGATAAAGCTCGCCGCATAGCATTTGCACCAGGGTGCGGTTGCCGCTGCCCTGGATGATCCGGTAGTGGAAGTCGAAGTCGCCTTCCTGCTGGTAATAGCCAACCCCGGCCTGGAACGCGGCGTCGCGCTCGTGGGTGTCGAGCACCCGGCGCAGTTCATCGATCTCGGCTACGCTCATACGCTCGGCGGCCAGGCGGCAGGCCATGCCTTCGAGGGACTCGCGGATCTCGTACAGCTCGATCAGTTCGGCATGGCTCAGTGACACCACCCGCGCGCCGACATGCGGAACCCGCACCAGCAGGCGCTGGCCTTCCAGGCGGTGGATGGCTTCACGCAGCGGGCCGCGGCTGATGCCGTAGGTGCGGGCCAGTTCCGGCTCGGAGATCTTGCTGCCCGGGGCGATCTCACCCTTGACGATCGCGGCCTGGATGCGTCGGAAGACGTTTTCGGAAAGGGTTTCCGAATCATCCTGGGTGACGCCGGGTGCTTGAGCTGTGTCCAGCATGATTGTCGACACCTTGAAAATCCAATGCGCTGAAATTAGCTAAATACGCCATTGCAGTCAAAGACAAATTCAATATTGTCGACAATCGTCTAAGAACGAACTTCAAGGGACTGCGTGTTGTCTGAGTTGCGCCGCTGGCGCCGGAATACCAGCGTGATAGAATGCCGCCGCCTCTTTGGGGTATGGATAGTGTGTCTGTCATGTTTTTCTGTCAGACCAACGAGGAGCTTGCGCAGAACTGCCAGTGGCCTTGACCTGAACACCCACAGCATTGCGCCAGGATCTATGAGACTTTCGCCCCTTCTACTGTTGCTCAGCCTTTGTTTGCTACCGGCCCTGGGCCAGGCGGCGGGCAAGACCGTCTACGGCCTGAACGAATACGCCCGGCTTGCCGATATCAACCTGGAAGTCGCCGCCAAACTCGACACCGGGGCCAAGACCGCCTCCCTCAGCGCCCGCGACATCAAGCGTTTCAAGCGTAACGGCGAATCCTGGGTACGCTTCTACCTGGCCATTGACGCCGCCCATTCTCACCCGATAGAACGCCCTCTGGCGCGCGTCAGCAAGATCAAGCGACGCGCCGGCGACTACAACCCGGACGAGGGCAAGGGCTACACCGCCCGTCCGGTGATCAGCCTGAATATCTGCATGGGCAACGCCCTGCGCAGCATCGAAGTGAACCTGACCGATCGCAGCGCCTTCCAGTACCCGTTGCTGATCGGCTCCGAGGCGCTCAAGCACTTCGATGCACTGGTCGATCCAAGCCTTAAATACGCTGCCGGCAAACCCGCCTGCGCCACTGACGCTCACACCGCAGAGTAACCCCGATGCGCTCTCTTACCCTTCATCTGAAAGTCCTGATCACCGTACTGGTGCTGCTGGGTATCCTGATCACGGCTTATCAGATCTTCTTCCTGGGCATCCCGGTGACCGAGGACGAAACCGACGACCTGTGGAACATCGACGCCAAGGTCGAGTTCGTCGCGAGTCCGAAAGACCCGGTCAAGGTCCAGATGTACGTGCCGCCGCTGAGCCGTGACTACGTCAGCCTCAACGAGAGCTTCATCTCCAACAACTATGGCGTGAGCGTCAACCGTGTCGACGGTAACCGCAAGGTGACCTGGTCGGCCCGTCGCGCCAGCGGCAACCAGACGCTCTACTACCGTCTGGTGCTGACCAAGCGTTACAGCACCGAGAAGCCCAAGATCAAAGGCCCGACCTTCCGCGACAGCCTGCCTGTGGAAGGCCCGGAGAAGATCGCTGCCGAAGCGCTGCTGGCGCCGATCCGCCAGCATTCGGCGGACGTCGAGACCTTCGTCGGCGAAACCATCAAGCGTGTCAACAATCTCAACGACGACAACGTCAAGCTGCTGCTGGCCGGCGACACCTCGGTGCAGAAGAAGGCCAAGGTCATCGACCTGCTGCTGTCCATCGCCCACGTTCCGCTCGAGCGCGTGCAGACCATCCGCCTGGTGGCCGACCAGCCGCAGACCCCGGAACTCTGGCTGCGCAGCTTCAACGGCAGCGATTGGCTGTACTTCAACCCGGATACCGGCGAGCAGGGCCTGCCGAGCGACCGCCTGCTGTGGTGGACCGGTGACGACAACCTGATCACCGTCGACGGCGGCAAGAAAGTCAGCGTCAGCTTCAGCCTGAACAACAGCGAAATGAACGCCATCCGCCTGGCCAAGCTGACCGACGAGAACACCGACGCCGACTTCCTCGAATACTCGCTCTACGGCCTGCCGCTGCAGACGCAGCAGACCTTCATGATCATGGTGATGATCCCGATCGGCGTGCTGGTGATCCTGATCCTGCGCAACCTGATCGGCGTGCAGACCCTCGGTACGTTCACCCCGGTACTGATCGCCCTGGCCTTCCGCGAAACGCAATTGGGCTTCGGCATCATGCTGTTCACCGTGATCACCGCGCTGGGTCTGTCACTACGCTCCTACCTTGAACACCTCAAGCTGCAGATGCTGCCGCGCCTGTCGGTGGTGCTGACCTTCGTCGTGGTACTGATCGCCGCCATCAGCCTGTTCAGCCACAAACTCGGCCTGGAACGCGGCCTGTCGGTGGCACTGTTCCCGATGGTGATCCTGACCATGACCATCGAACGCCTGTCGATCACCTGGGAAGAGCGCGGCGGTGGCCATGCGATGAAAGTCGCTATCGGCACCCTGTTCGCCGCCTCCCTGGCGCACTTGCTGATGACCGTGCCGGAACTGGTGTACTTCATCTTCACCTTCCCGGCGGTGCTGCTGATCCTGGTGGGCTTCATGCTGGCGATGGGTCGCTACCGCGGCTACCGCCTGACGGAGCTGGTTCGCTTCAAGGCTTTCGTGAAGGCTGACGCCTGATGTTCGGACTCTGGAAAACATGGAAGGCCCTGGAAGCCCGGGGCATCATGGGTATCAACCGGCGCAACGCGGACTATGTCCTGAAGTACAACAAGCGCCACCTGTACCCCATCGTCGACGACAAGATCATCACCAAGGAACGGGCGATCCAGGCCGGCATCCATGTGCCGGAGATGTACGGGATCATTTCCACCGAGAAAGAGATCGAGAAGCTCGACCAGATCATCGGCGGGCGCAGCGACTTCGTCATCAAGCCGGCCCAGGGCGCCGGCGGTGACGGCATCCTGGTGATCGCCGACCGCTTCGAGAATCGCTACCGCACCGTCTCGGGCAAGATCATCAGCCACGAGGAAATCGAGCACCAGATTTCCAGCATCCTCACCGGCCTCTACTCCCTGGGCGGTCACCGCGACCGTGCGCTGATCGAGTACCGGGTGACCCCGGACCAGATCTTCAAGAGCATCAGCTACGAAGGCGTGCCGGACATCCGCATCATCGTGCTGATGGGCTACCCGGTCATGGCCATGCTGCGCCTGCCGACCCGGCAGTCCGGCGGCAAGGCCAACCTGCACCAGGGCGCCATCGGCGTCGGGGTCGACCTGGCCACCGGCGTGACCCTGCGCGGTACCTGGCTGAACAACATCATCAGCAAGCACCCGGACACCACCAACGCGGTGGACGGCGTGCAACTGCCGAACTGGGACGGTTTCATGAAGCTGGCCGCAGGCTGTTATGAGTTGTGCGGCCTGGGTTACATCGGCGTGGACATGGTGCTGGACCAGGACAAGGGCCCGTTGATCCTCGAACTCAACGCCCGCCCTGGCCTGAACATCCAGATCGCCAACGATTGCGGCCTGACCCAGCGTACCCATGCCATCGAGGCACACCTGGAAGCGCTGGCGAAAGACGGCATCCAGGAAAGCGTCGAAGACCGCGTGCGTTTCGCCCAGAACCTGTTCGGCCACGTGCCGGCCCAGTGAACCTCGACCGCCCCGTCGCTTTTGCCCTCGGGGCGGTCGCTTTCTTCCTGCAGGACCTCTAGGAGCATTTCCTACGCAGGTCTACAATGCCTCCCCCGCCTACAAGCCGTTCAAACGAATGCCAACCTGCACACTGCACCCCCTGCCCTACCAGGCCGACCCCGCCCGCTATTTCGACTGCATCCGCCACGCACCCGGCGCCGTGCTGCTCGACAGTGCCCGTCCGGGTGCAGAACGTGGCCGTTTCGACCTGCTCAGCGCCTGGCCGCTGCGCAGCCTGGTGGTGCAAGCGGGCGAGTCCGGCGAGCACTACCTGCAACGGCTGCGCGACAGGCTTGCCGAGCTGGGCCCGGCGCAACTGCCGGAAGGCGTGGAGTTGCCCTTCGCCGGCGGCGTGATCGGCTACCTGAGCTATGACTTCGGCCGACGCCTGGAACAATTGCCGGAACTGGCGCGGGACGACCTCGGTCTGCCGGACGCGACCCTCGGCCTGTATCCGTGGGCACTGATCAGCGACCACCAGCAAGGCACCAGCCAGTTGCTGTTCCACCCGACGCTGGCGCAGGCCGAGCGCGAGCGCCTGATCGCACAGTTCAGCCAGGTCTCGCCGAGCCCCAGCGAACGTTTCCATCTCGACGCGCCGATGCGCGGCGACATCAGCGCCGAGCAATACCGCGAGGCCTTCGAACGGGTCCAGCAGTACATTCAGGCCGGTGACTGCTACCAGATCAACCTGACCCAGCGTTTCCGCGCGCCCTGCCAGGGCGATCCTTGGCACGCCTACCAGGCGCTGCGGGCGGCGTGCCCGACGCCCTTTTCCGGCTTCCAGACGCTGGATGACGGCAGCACCCTGCTGAGTTTCTCGCCCGAGCGTTTTATCCGGGTCAACGGCGGCCAGGTGGAAACCCGCCCGATCAAAGGCACCCGCCCGCGCAGCGCCGATCCGCTGCAAGACCGCGCCAACGGCGAAGAACTGCTGGCCAGCAGCAAGGACCGCGCGGAAAACCTGATGATCGTCGATTTGCTGCGCAACGACCTCGGCCGCACCTGCGAGATCGGCTCGGTGCGGGTGCCGGAGCTGTTCAACCTGGAGAGCTACCCGAACGTGCACCACATGGTCAGCGCAGTGACCGGGCGACTGGCGGCGGACAAGGACGCGCTGGACCTGATCGCCGGCAGCTTCCCTGGCGGCTCCATCACCGGCGCCCCGAAAATCCGCGCGATGCAGATCATCGACGAGCTGGAACCCAGCCGTCGGGCGCTGTATTGCGGGTCGTTGCTGTATGTCGACGTACGCGGCGAGATGGACAGCTCCATCGCTATCCGCAGCCTGCTGGTGAAGGACGGGCAAGTCTGCTGCTGGGGTGGTGGCGCGGTGGTGGCGGACTCGGACTGGGAGTCGGAGTATCAGGAGTCGATTACCAAGGTGCGGGTGTTGCTGGAAACCTTGCAGGGTCTTTGAGAACCTCAAAGACCCAACATTTCTTACAGGCTCAACGAGCGATTCGAAGCCTTGATGAACTCTTGCTTCAGCGCCTCGAAATCATGCACCGCCGGGAACTGCGGGAATTCGCGAATCACGTTTTCCGGCGCATGGAACAGGATGCCGGCATCCGCCTCGCCCAGCATGGTGGTGTCGTTGTACGAATCACCCGCAGCGATCACCCGGTAGTACAGGCTCTTGAAGGCCAGGACCGACTGACGCTTGGGATCCTTCTGGCGCAGTTGGTAACTCACCACGCGATCAGTCTCATCAGTGATCAGGCGGTGGCACAACAGGGTCGGGAAGCCCAGTTGGCGCATCAGTGGCTGGGAGAACTCATAGAAGGTGTCGGAGAGGATCACCACCTGGAAGCGCTCGCGCAGCCAGTTGACGAATTCGACGGCACCGTCCAGCGGCTTGAGGGTGGCGATCACCGCCTGGATATCCGACAGCTTCAGGCCATGCTCATCGAGAATCCGCAGGCGCTGCTTCATCAGTACGTCATAGTCCGGAATATCGCGGGTGGTGGCCCGCAGCGATTCGATTCCGGTTTTCTCCGCGAAGGCGATCCAGATTTCCGGGACCAATACGCCTTCCAGATCGAGACAGGCAATTTCCACAACACACTCCTCGAACAACGCCAAAAAATGGGAGCTGCACTCTAGCAATGCTTGTCTGGCATTGCGACCCGTCTGGCCGGGCATTTTTTGGTAACATCTGCCCCACTACGAGCGCCAAGCGCCATTCAATGACCGGAAGCCGCCTGATGAGCCAATCCTTCGACGTCGCCGCACTGGCCGCGACCTACGCCAACAAGTCCCCCCAGGACATTCTCAAGCTCGCCTTCGAACACTTCGGCGATGACCTGTGGATTTCCTTCAGCGGCGCCGAAGACGTCGTGCTGGTGGACATGGCCTGGAGACTGAACAAGAACGTCAAGGTGTTCAGCCTCGACACCGGGCGCCTGCACCCTGAGACCTACCGCTTCATCGACCGGGTCCGCGAAGAGTACAAGCTGCCGATCGAGCTCCTTTCTCCGGATCGCGAAAAGCTCGACCCGTTCGTCAAGGACAAGGGCCTGTTCAGCTTCTACAAGGATGGTCATGGCGAATGCTGCGGCATCCGCAAGATCGAACCGCTGCGCCGCAAACTGAGCACCGTGAGCGCCTGGGCCACCGGCCAGCGCCGCGACCAGAGCCCGGGCACCCGCAGCCAGGTGGCTGCGCTGGAAATCGACAGCGCCTTCTCCACCCCGGAGCGCACCCTGTACAAGTTCAACCCGCTGGCCCAGATGAGCAGCGCGGAAGTCTGGGGTTACATCCGCATGATGGAAATCCCCTACAACAGCCTGCACGAACGCGGCTTCATCAGCATTGGCTGCGAACCCTGCACCCGCCCGGTGCTGCCGAACCAGCACGAACGCGAAGGTCGCTGGTGGTGGGAAGAGTCAACCCAGAAGGAATGCGGCCTGCACGCCGGCAACCTCATCTCCAAAGCCTGACGGCTTTTCTCAGCTAAAAGCTTCAAGTGGCAAGCTACAAGTAGAGGCGGTCCTTATCAGGGCCGCTTTTTCTTTTCGGCTTTAAAAGGTCAAAAAAGAAAGCGGCCCGCATGCGGACCGCTTTTCTCTTGAAGCTTAAAGCTTACAACTTGGAGCTGCCGTCAATGGACAGGCAGTTCCACGCCTTCGAACAGCTCTTCCAGCTCCTGCTTGTTGTGGCACTGGATCGCCTTGGCCATCACTTCGCGGGTCAAGTGCGGCGCGAACTTCTCGATGAAGTCGCACATGAAGCCGCGCAGGAAGGTGCCGCGACGGAAACCGATCTTGGTGATGCTGGATTCGAACAGTTCGCTGGCATCCAGGACCACCAGGTCGCTGTCCAGCTTCGGATCCACTGCCATCTTGGCGACGATGCCAACACCCAGGCCGAGGCGCACGTAGGTCTTGATGACGTCGGCGTCGGCAGCGGTGAACACCACTTTCGGCGTCAGGCCGCGGTGGCTGAAGGCTTCGTCCAGCTTGGAACGGCCAGTGAAACCGAACACGTAAGTGACGATCGGGTATTCAGCCAGCACTTCCAGGGTCAGCTTCGGCAGCTTGGTCAGCGGGTGTCCTTGCGGGACCACCACGCAACGGTTCCAGCGGTAGCACGGCATCATCACCAGGTCACCGAACAGCTCCAGCGCCTCGGTGGCGATGGCGAAGTCGACGGTGCCGTCAGCAGCCATCTCGGCGATCTGCATCGGCGAACCCTGATGCATGTGCAGGGCGACTTCCGGGTACTGCTTGATAAACGAGCTGATCACCGGCGGCAGCGCATAACGCGCCTGGGTGTGGGTGGTGGCGATCGACAGGGTGCCTTTCTTCTCGTTGGAGAATTCCTGGGCAATCTGCTTGATGCTCTCGACCTTGCGCAGGATTTCGCCTGCGGTATTGATGATGCGTTCGCCCGCCGGGGTCACGCGGGTCAGGTGCTTGCCGCTACGGGCAAACACTTCCACGCCCAGCTCGTCTTCCAACAGGCGAATCTGCTTGCTGATCCCCGGTTGGGAGGTGTACAGGCTCTGCGCTGTCGCGGAAACGTTGAGGTCGTGGTGCGCCACTTCCCAGATGTAGCGCAATTGTTGAAGCTTCATAGGTATCCCTCAGATGCTGGGCGTCACCGGCAACAGCGACGAGTTATAACTATATTAGTGGTCAGGAGAATAAATCTAGAACAATTTCATCAGTTTTCTTACAAGCACCACGGAAATTTCCTCAAACCTTTCTCCGGCCAAGGTGCTGGGCGAGGGGCACCATGTACACCGGCACCGGGGACAACTGCAGAATGCGCACTGCCGTGCGCCCGATCGGAATCTCCACCCCGGCCCCGTGGGTGTGACTGCCGACGATGAGCAGATCGACACTCAGCCGTTGGGCCTGTTCGAGAATCACCTGGGCCGGATCCCCCTGGCGTACCCGCACCGCGCGTATCAGCGCCAGGTCCTCCTGATCCCCCAACTCTTCGCGAAAGTTTTCCAGCACCCGCTGCTCGATATTGGCCATGACGGTGTTCACGCCCTGACTGTGCAATTGGTCGAGGGTTTGTTCATCCAGGTAACTCTGCAGCAGTGATTCGGCGAATTGCCCCATCGGCTCCACGGCATGGATCACATAGAGCTCCGCATTGAAAGTCCGCGCCAGGGCCAGCGCGTGTTGCATGACATAGGGCGCGTACACACCAAGGTCCGTGGCATACAGCATCGAACGGATCATTGAGCCTCCTCCGACTGCCGAAACGGCAGAGCAAGCTTCAGCTTAGCAGCGCCCTGTTGATGCGCAGGCCCCGTCCGGCGGGGCTCAGCCGGGCGTGCGTTCGTTGCTGATGCCGTGCGGAACATGGCCGGTAGCCACAACCCGACTGGCCCGGTCGCAGTGTCCGGCCTGGTCATCGAAGAACACATCCGCAGCGAATGCTTCGAGGAACGCCGACTTGTCCAGGCCGCCGAGAAACAGCGATTCATCGAGGCGGATGTCCCACTCGCGCAGGGTGCGGATGACCCGCTCGTGCGCCGGCGCCGAGCGCGCGGTGACCAGCGCAGTGCGGATCGGACAGGCGCCACTGGGAAACTCTTGCTGCAGTTGATTGAGTGCCGCCAGGAACGGCTTGAACGGCCCGCCGCGCAACGGATCGCGGGCCGATTGCCGCTCGCTGGCCTGAAACGCTTCCAGCCCTCCCGACTGATAGACACGCTCGGATTCATCGGAAAACAGCACTGCATCGCCGTCGAAGGCGATCCGCAGTTCCGTGATGGCATCCCGCCGGGCGCCACCGGAAAGAATGGTGGCTGCGGCAAAGCCGGCCTCCAGGGCGCTACGCACATCATCGGCATCGGTGGACAGGAACAGGTGGCAACCAAACGCCGCCAGATAAGGATACGGACTACGCCCGCCAGCGAACGCCGCGCGGGAAATGCCCAGGCCGTAATGCTCGATGGAATTGAACACCCGCAGGCCGGTGTCGGCGCTGTTACGCGACACCAGTATCACCTCGACCCGTTGCTGACCGAGGGCGGCATTGAGGCCCAGCAGCTTCTCCACCAACAGGAAAGCATCGCCCGGCTCAAGGTATTCGTCTTCATGCTCGATCTGGTATTGGCGATAAGCCTCGACACCCTCGGCCAGGTACAGCCGGTGGCTCTCGCTGAGATCGAACAGCGCTCGCGAGGAAATCGCCACTACCAGTTTGTCGCCCAACCCCTTGCTCATGACTCGCCCCCGCTACCTGTCATTACATCCGCTGCATCAGGGCTGCCGCGCAGGCCCCGTGAAACATTCGATTCGCACCCGATTATGCCTTCCATCGCGGGTCCAGCCACCCTCCAGCCACTTTAGTCGTAAAAAGCGCGCTCAAAGGCCCATCCCCTGCCGGAAACGGGCCCATACCCATTGTCGAGCCAAGGGTTTACGCGCTAAGGTTCCGCTCCCCGCTGAGCTCAATCATGCTGCTCCGCCGCACGGGGATCGCTGGCGGCCGGCATCCGTGACCTGACGAGTAACACGATGGCTGATTTACCGATCGACGACTTAAACGTTGCCTCCAACGAGACCCTGATCACGCCTGATCAGCTCAAGAAGGAGATCCCACTCAGCGCCACCGCGCTTCAGACCGTGACTGCGGGCCGTGAAGTGGTGCGCAATATCCTCGACGGCAAGGATCACCGCCTGTTCGTCGTGGTCGGCCCCTGCTCGATCCATGACATCAAGGCCGCGCATGAATATGCCGAGCGCCTCAAGGTTCTCGCTGCGGAAGTCTCCGACACTCTTTATCTGGTGATGCGCGTCTACTTCGAGAAGCCGCGTACCACCGTGGGCTGGAAAGGCCTGATCAACGACCCGTACCTGGACGACTCCTTCAAGATTCAGGACGGCCTGCACATCGGTCGTCAACTGCTGCTGGACCTGGCGGAAATGGGCCTGCCCACCGCCACCGAAGCCCTCGACCCGATCTCCCCGCAGTACCTGCAGGACCTGATCAGCTGGTCGGCCATCGGCGCCCGTACCACCGAATCCCAGACCCACCGCGAAATGGCCTCCGGCCTGTCTTCGGCGGTCGGTTTCAAGAACGGCACCGACGGCGGCCTCACCGTTGCCATCAACGCCCTGCAATCGGTTTCCAGCCCGCACCGCTTCCTCGGCATCAACCAGGAAGGTGGCGTCTCCATCGTCACCACCAAGGGCAACGCCTACGGTCACGTGGTGCTGCGCGGCGGCAACGGCAAGCCGAACTATGACTCGGTCAGCGTCGCCCTGTGCGAACAGGCGCTGAACAAGGCCAAGATCAAGCCGAACATCATGGTCGACTGCAGCCACGCCAACTCCAACAAGGACCCGGCCCTGCAGCCGCTGGTCATGGAGAACGTCGCCAACCAGATCCTCGAAGGCAACCAGTCGATCATCGGCCTGATGGTCGAGAGCCACCTGAACTGGGGCGCCCAGGCCATTCCGAAGGACCTCTGCGAATTGCAGTACGGCGTTTCCGTGACCGATGCCTGCATCGACTGGGACGCAACCGCCACTACCCTGCGCAACATGCGCACCAAGCTCAAGGACGTGCTGCCGAAGCGTCGCGGCTGATATACGCCACAAACGAAAACGCCGGGCAATTGCCCGGCGTTTTCGTGTCTGTAGAGTGCAAGCCTGGAAAGGTCAGGCCTTGGAAGAATGCTTGTGATGTCGTTCCATGTAACGTTCGACATAAGAGCAGGAAGGAATGACGGTGTAGCCACACTCTTCGGCATAGGCCAGCGCCCGCTCGGTCAATGCCGCGGCGATACCGCGGCCACGCAGGGCGTTGGGCACGAAGGTGCGATAGATATCCAGAGTCTGCTTACCCAGGTCCATGTAAGTCAGGTAAGCACGATGACCGTCCACATTGGTCTCGAACTGATGACCCTTTTGGTCATGGTGGATGGACAACGCCTCGCTCATCACTACTCCTCGCGGGTCTTGTAATAAAACCCTACCTTAACCGATGTTTGTCCGGCGAAGGAACCTCTACGCCACCCCGTGCCCCGTTGGACAGCGAGAAGAGCCTGATCGTTCTCGGGCAACTGAGCACGTAACAAATAGTAGGCGCCCAACGCGGGGATGCTCAAGGTACTGGTCGGAAAATTTCCGCACTTGAGACCGGCCGACGATGCCAGCGGGCAACGTCCTGAGAACAGCAACCGGATGATCTAGTGCTTATGACGCAACCTGACATTTAAAGTCACCATTAGTTCAAGAAAAACTACTTTTACAAGAATGCGTTACAGCCTCCAGACGCAACAATTGCACGGTTTTCGCGGTTCATGGCTGTCAAGAGCAAACGCGGCGCAATTTTTTTCCAATTCTTGCGCTCAGTCAGTTTACTTACTACAAGTAATGGGTACTATGTACGCCGGCCAGTTTCTCTTTGTTGAGAGATGGCTCTTTAATAGAAAGTCCTTGAAGGGGAACACGATGAACAACGTTCTGAAATTCTCTGCTCTGGCTCTGGCCGCAGTTCTGGCTACCGGTTGCAGCAGCGTCTCCAAAGAAACCGAAGCTCGTCTGACTGCTACCGAAGACGCAGCAGCTCGTGCACAAGCTCGTGCTGACGAAGCGTATCGCAAAGCCGACGACGCTCTGGCTGCCGCTCAGAAGGCTCAGCAAACTGCTGACGAAGCCAACGAGCGCGCTCTGCGTATGCTGGAAAAAGCCAGCCGCAAGTAATAATCCTTCGGGGTTGTTATTTAGAAGCCGACCCACTTGTGGGTCGGCTTTTTTATTGCCTGCAAGATAACAACACCCTCAAACGACAAGGCCCGCCATTAAGGCGGGCCTTGGTGTAACACCGATGAAACTTACTGCTCCTGGTAAGGTGCGCTGGAAATGATTGGCACTTCGCCACCCACCCCGCTCGGCACAGCAATTTCAACCGGCATGCCGTCTTCGGTCGCGACCACATCGCGGACCATGTCCCAGTTCATCTGCACGCGGTTGGCCAGGTCTTCACGCTTGAGCAGCGCGTTGATCACCGCGGTGTGCTTGTCCACCACCGACGGATCACCCTTGTCGTCCAGCGGAGTGTGCGCCTCGAGGTAGACCTTGCCGCCACTCATGCCGAACTTGTACGGCTCGTTGATGATCCGCACTGGCGTACCCACTGGCGCCATCTTGGCCAGTTCCAGCACGTTGTTGTTGAACATGCGGAAGCAACCGTGGCTGGTGCGCATGCCAATGCCGAACTTCTTGTTCGAGCCGTGGATCAGGTAGCCCGGCACGCCCAGGGTGAACTTGAACGGACCCAGCGGGTTGTCCGGGCCGGCCGGCACCACGTTCGGCAGCGGATCGCCATCAGCAGCGTGCTCGGCCTTGATCGAGGCCGGCGGGGTCCAGGTCGGGTTCGGCGTCTTGGCCGTCACCTTGGTCTGGGCGATGGGCGAACCCCAGCCTTCACGACCGATGCCCAGCGGATAGGTATGCACCACGTTCTCCCCTTTCGGGAAGTAGTACAGGCGGTACTCGGCGAGGTTGATGACGATACCTTCGCGCGGGCCCGGCGGCAGGATGAAGCGGGTCGGCAGGATGATCTCGGTGCCGGCGCCCGGCAGCCAGGGGTCGACCCCCGGGTTGGCCGCGACCATTTCCAGGTAGCCCAGGTCACCGGCGGTGCCGATATCGGCGAAGGTGTCCTCGTACTTGGCCTTGATCACCTGGACCTGGCCAATGATGTCTTCGCCAGGCGGCGGCAGTGGGAACTCCAACGCGGCAACAGGACCTGCCGACAGCAGGGCGGCCAGGGACAGGCAACGGGTGACGGCGGGAAAGCGCGACAACATCCGGGAAATCCTTCGCAAATTCGGGGTGAAGGCGGCAATTGTACACCTCTGCCGAAACAATCGGGAGGCATGGCCGCTGGATGGTGAGAGAGCGGATCGGTGCTTAAAGTTCCGGCCAGACAGGTCGCGTACCGCGGCGCTGGGCATCGAGGATGGCCCGGCACAACGGGCACAGGCGGCGATCACGGTAAATCGTGTTCGGCACCCCCGACCAGCGCGGCTGCGCCGGTAGCAGGGTGCCGCACAGGGTGCGGTCGGCCGAGCCCGCCAGTTCGAGTTGACGGGCGACCAGATGCACACGGATTTCCTGGCAGGCGAAGAGATCGAGCTGTTCGTCAGGTTCGATCAATTGATAGGCATACAGGGACCAGGCGGGACGCGGCATCGGGGGCTCCAAATCGGGGGCGCAACATTAGCCGAAAGCCGGTCACTATAAAAGCGTCAAAGCAGCGGTTTTATTGCCGGCCAGGCATTTTCCAGCAACCTCGACTGGGCCCCTTGCGCCGGATGGATGCCATCCGCCTGCATCAGATCAGGAACGCCCCCGACGCCCTCCAGGAAAAACGGCACCAGCGCGATGTTTTTCTGGGTAGCCACGTCGGTAAAGACCTGAGCGAAGGCCTTGGTGTAACGCTGGCCATAGTTGGGCGGCAGTTGCATGCCCAGCAGCACGACCTTGGCCCCGGCCTTGCGGGACTGGTCTACCATCGAAGCAAGATTTTGTTGCAATTGCGCAGGAAGCTGCCCCCGCAGGCCGTCATTGCCTCCCAGTTCCAGCACCACCAGGCTCGGTTTGTGCGCTGCAAGCAGCGCCGGCAGCCGCGCCTGGCCTCCGGCACTGGTATCGCCACTGATCGAGGCATTGACCACTTTATCGCTGTAACCCTCGTTGCTGAGCCGCTGTTGCAGCAGCGCGACCCAGCCCTGTCGGGTATCCAGGCCAAAAGCGGCACTGATACTATCGCCGACGATCAATACCGTACCCGCCGTTGCGCTCTGCGCCATGCACAGCAAGGCCAGACCAGCACTCAATAACCACACTCGCATCGGATTCTCCATGGGCCCCAGCATTCTCACTGCGCGGAACCTTAGCAAAGTGGTTCCCAGCGCGGAAGGCAACCTCACCATCCTCCACGAACTGTCCCTGGACCTCAACGAAGGCGACAGCCTCGCCATCGTCGGCGCGTCCGGCTCGGGCAAGTCCACCCTGCTCGGCCTGCTGGCAGGGCTCGACCAGCCCAGCGCAGGCTCCGTCACCCTGGCCGGCCACGACCTCGGGCCGCTGGACGAAGACCAGCGCGCCAAGGTGCGCGCCGAGCACGTCGGCTTCGTGTTCCAGTCGTTCCAGTTGCTCGACAGCCTCAACGCCCTGGAAAACGTCATGCTGCCGCTGGAGCTGGAAGGCCGCCGCGACGCCCGCGAGCACGCCCGCACCCTGCTGGAGCGCGTCGGCCTGGGCCAGCGCCTGAGCCATTCGCCGCGCCAGCTCTCTGGCGGCGAGCAGCAACGGGTGGCGATCGCCCGGGCCTTCGCCGCCGAGCCGGATGTGCTGTTCGCCGACGAGCCCACCGGCAACCTCGACAGCCATACCGGTGAACGCATCAGCGACCTGCTGTTCGAACTGAACAAGGAGCGCGGCACCACCCTGGTGCTGGTGACCCACGACGAACGCCTGGCCCGGCGCTGCCGCCGCCAGATCCGCCTGGACGCCGGCCATCTGGTCAGCCCGATGGAGCCCTAGATGGCACGCCTGTCCTTTCTGCGCCTGTTCAACCTTGCCCTGCGCCAACTGCTGCGCGATGCCCGCGCCGGTGAACTGCGGGTGCTGTTCTTCGGCCTGCTGATCGCCGTGGCGGCGAGCACCGCCATCGGCTACTTCGGCGCCCGCCTCAACGGCGCCATGTTGCTGCGGGCGACCGAATTCCTCGGCGCCGACCTGGTGCTGCAAGGCAGCTCGCCGGCCAGCGCCGAACAGATCGAACGCGGCACAGCGCTGGGTCTGGCCCATGCGCGGGTGGTTGAATTCTCCAGCGTAATCGCCACCGACAACGGTATCCAACTGTCCAGCGTCAAAGCCGCCGACGCCGCGTATCCGCTGCGCGGCGAACTGCGCAGCGCCCCTGAACCCTACGCCGCCGAAACCACCGGCGGCGGCCCCGCCTCCGGCGAAGCCTGGGCCGAGCCACGCTTGCTGGCGGCCCTCGACCTGAAGATTGGCGACAGCATCGACGTGGGCATGAAAACCCTGCGCCTGAGCCGGGTGCTGACCTACGAGCCGGACCGCGCCGGCAATTTCTACAGCCTGACCCCACGGGTGATGATCAACCTCGCCGACCTCGACGCCACCGGCGTGGTCCAGCCCGGCAGCCGGGTGACCTACCGCGAGCTGTGGCGCGGCGACAACCTGATACTCGCCGACTACCGCCAGGCGCTCGAAGCCACCGTGGCGCCCAACCAACGCATCCGCGACGCCCGCGACGGCAACCAGCAGGTCGGCGGCGCCCTGGGCAAGGCCGAGCGTTACCTGAACATGGCCAGCCTGGTCGCGGTGTTGCTGGCCGGTGTGGCCGTGGCGCTGTCCGCCAGCCGCTTCGCCGTACGCCGCTTCGATGCCAGCGCCTTGTTGCGCTGCCTGGGCCTGTCGCGGCGCCAGGCGCTGAGCCTGTTCTGCCTGCAGCTGGCGATCCTCGGCAGCCTCGCCGCCCTGGCCGGCGCTCTGCTCGGCTGGCTGGCGCAACTGGGCTTGTTCGCACTGCTCGACGGCTTGCTGCCAGCGGAGATTCCCGACGGCGGCATCACCCCGGCGCTTGCCGGGATCGCGACCGGCCTGGTCGCCCTCGCCGGCTTCGCCCTGCCCCCTCTCGCCGCGCTGGGCCGGGTTCCGCCGCTGCGGGTGCTGCGTCGGGATTTGCTGCCGGTGCCAGCGAGCAGTTGGCTGGTCTACGGTGCGGCGATCCTCGCCCTCGGCCTGATCATGTGGCGCCTGAGCCTCGACCTGCTGCTGACCTTCGCCCTGCTCGGCGGCGGCCTGATCGCTGCACTGTTGCTCGGCGGCCTGCTTTTGCTGGGTTTGCGCAGCCTGCGCCGGTTGCTCGCCGGAGCACCCCTGGCCTGGCGACTGGGCCTCGGGCAACTGCTGCGCCACCCGCTGGCGGCGGCCGGCCAATCGCTGGCATTCGGCCTGATCCTGTTGGCAATGGGCCTGATCACCCTGCTGCGCATCGAGTTGCTGGACACCTGGCACAACCAGTTGCCCGAAGATGCGCCCAACTATTTCGTGCTGAATATCCTGCCGGACGACAAGGCCAGCTTCGCCAGCCAACTGGAAGGCTTCTCCAGCCACGCCGCGCCGCTCTATCCGGTGATCCCCGGCCGTCTGACGCAAATCAACGGCGAAGCGGTGAACCAGATCGTCAGCAAGGAATCCACCGGCGACCGCGCAGTGCAACGTGACCTGAGCCTGACCTGGGCCGCCGACCTGCCCGAAAGCAACAGCCTCAGCGCCGGACAGTGGTGGCAGGGCCAACCGGCGGCGGACGCGCTGCCCGGGGTGTCGGTGGAGTCGGAACTGGCGGAAAGCCTCAAGCTCAAGCTAGGCGACCGCCTGACTTTCGTCATCGGCGGCGAAGAGCGCGAGGCTCAGGTCAGCAGCCTGCGTACGGTCAACTGGGACAGTTTCCAGCCGAACTTCTACATGATCTTCCAGCCCGGCACCCTGCAGGGTCTGCCGACCACCTACCTGACCAGCTTCTACCTCGCACCGGGCAACGACCAGCAAGTGGTCGCCCTGTCCCGCGCCTTCCCGGCGACCACCATCCTTCCGGTCGATGCTCTGCTGGAGCAACTGCGCAGCATCCTTGCGCAAGTCACCCTGGCGGTGCAGTACGTGCTGCTGTTCGTGCTCGCGGCAGGGCTGGCGGTGTTGTTCGCCGGCCTGCAGGCAACCCTCGACGAGCGCATCCGCCAAGGCGCCCTGCTGCGGGCGCTGGGGGCCGGCCGGGCCTTGCTGGTCAAGGCGCGGCGTATCGAGTTCGGCCTGCTCGGCGCCGCCAGCGGCCTGCTCGCGGCGATCGGTTGCGAGCTGATCACCTGGGTGCTCTACCGCTTCGCCTTCGACCTGCACTGGGGCCCGCACCCGTCGCTGCTCCTGCTGCCGCTGGTCGGCGCGCTGCTGGTCGGTGGTGCCGGCGTGGTCGGCACTCGCCGCGCGCTCAACGCCAGCCCGCTGACGGTGCTGCGCGAAGGCTGAGTCCTGCGTGCCCGCCACCGGCAGCCTGTACCGCTGCCGATTCGGCGGGTACTCTTTGCGGCTGACGTATCGCCCGCCCAGGAGAAGGCATTGGCTACCAACATCATCACCCGAAAAGGCCACGAGGCGCTGAAGGCGGAGCTGGACCACCTCTGGCGCGTTTACCGTCCCGAAATCACTCAGAAAGTCACTTGGGCCGCCTCCCTTGGCGACCGCAGCGAAAACGCCGACTACCAGTACAACAAGAAACTGCTGCGCGAAATCGACCGCCGCGTGCGCTATCTGCGCAAACGCCTGGAAGACGTGAAAGTGGTGGACTACCGCGCAGAGCAGGAAGGCAAGGTGTTCTTCGGCGCCTGGGTGGAGATCGAGAACGATGCCGGCGAGCAGATGACCTTCCGCATCGTCGGCTATGACGAGATCTATGGCCGCAACGACTACATCTCGGTGGACTCGCCCATGGCCCGCGCTCTCTTGAAGAAAGAAGAGGGCGACGAGGTGGTGGTGCAGACCCCGGGTGGCGAGGCGGTCTGGTATGTGAACAGCATCAGCTATCCACAGTGATGCTTCACCGCTGCGGCACCGGCCTCAGGCGCGGGTAATCAGACCCTGCCGTGCGATGCGGGTCAGGTGGCTGATCATTTCGGCAGCGTCTTCGCGGGCTGGCGACTGCACCACGGCGAGGTCGAAACGGTCATTGGTGTAGTCGGCGAGCGCCGCGACGTCATCGACGAACTGGATCAGCAAGGCGGTAGCGCGGCCCTTGCGACGCGGCCAGCCATCGAGCAAGCGAACGAGAGTGGGTTGGTGCGGGCCGATCAGCAGGACGCGCGGGGCGCGGGCCGACTGGCTGGAAGACAGGGGTGTCAGACAGACAATGGAACGTGGGCAACTCATGGAGTCATATTCTCCGCCTCGCAGATCCCGCTGGGCTGCGGTGGGAGGCATCACCGAACCAGCGTTTTAGCGGTATTCGGATCACCACGAAGGGCTCTCCTGCGCCCCGCAAGTAGCTGTTTAAATCGGCGCAAGTGCGAATCCTAGAGAAGCGGCTGGCGAACTGTCAACACGACCAATGGCAAAATCGCGAGCAAGCTCGCTCCTACAAGGTCCGTAGGAGCGAGCTCGTCGGGGCGCCGAACCGTCGCGATTTCCCCTCAACTCTTGGAAATGGCCGCATCCACCGAAGCCCGCCCTGCCCCTTCGAACAGCACCGCCACCGCGCCACCCAGCAGCGCCAGGGCGAACTCGTAACCGTTGTTCTGCATGAACAGGCCGTTGTGGATATGCACCGAGAAGATCGCCACCAGCAACAGGCCGATCAGTGCTACCGCCGCAGGCCGCGCCAACAGGCCGATCACCAGGGCCAGGCCACCGAAGAACTCGGCGCCACCAGACAGGGCGGCCATCAGGGTGCCGGGTGTCAGGCCGAGGCTTTCCATGAACTGCGCGGTGCCCGCCAGACCACCGCCGCCAAACCAGCCGAACAGCTTCTGCGAACCGTGAGCCATGAAGATGATGCCGACGATGATGCGCAGGACGGTCATACCCCAGCCAGCGCGGGTGGTCATTACGGAATGGAGGGCGTTCATGCTGTGTTCCTTACAAGGTGTGATGTGGTGTTGGCGCCATAATAATCATATTACTCAATATGAAAATCGCAATTAACCCATCATTAGAATCGAATAATTTGATTATTTGCGATTCGCCACCTTTTGCGCCCGAGAGGACTCCAGCGTCTCCCGCTCCCGGTCGAAGGCCAGAAAGTACTTGTTGACGCTATTAACATAGCTGACCGGCCCCATTCCCACCTGCTCAAGGGCCACCCGCTCGACCTGAAAGAACCACTGGTTGTGATTGAGGCCGCGGCGACGGGCCTCGGCGCGCATCGCCTGGACCCGCTCGGGGCCAAGGTTGTAGGCCGCCAGCACGAAGGCCATGCGTTCGCGCTCGTTGAGTTGGTTGCTGGCAAAGAACTTGCGCCGGATCAGCGCCAGGTAACGGGCGCTGGCCTGGACATTGCCATCGACGCTGTTGATATCACTGACCCCGACCCGCTGCGCCGCGCTCGGGGTCATCTGCATCAGGCCGTGGGCACCACCGGCACCGCGAGCGGCGGGGTTTAGCGAGGATTCCTTGAACGCCAGCGCGGCGAGGTTGAGCCAATCAAGATTCTGCGCCTCAGCGTGTTTCTGCAGGACCGGGCGCAGGTTGTCGAGACGCTGGCGGTTGGCCTTGGCCAGCGGATAGTGAACCTTGTACAGACGACGGTAGATGCGCTCGAAGGCCACGTCCTGGTCCGCCGGCACGCGGTATTCCTGAAGGAAGCGGTCGACGCTGGCGTGCAGCATCACCGCCTCGCGGCGCATGTACCAGTGCATGTTCTCCGGCGCCGTCAGGCTGACGCGGCGCTGGATCTGCAACTTGGGCATGACCTTGCTCCAGCGCTCGGCGATCGGCTGCTCCACCACGGTGAGCGGCAGAATCCCGGCCTGGACCATTTCCAGCACGTCCTCGACCGCCAGACTTGGGTCGATCCATTCCACCTTGATCGGCGCCAGCTTGCGCAAGGCCAGTTTCTGATTGATCTCGTGCAAAGTGTCGCCGGCGGCGCTGGCGCTGGGCAGGGCCACGCTGCGGCCGGCAAGTTGCTCGACCTTGCCGTACACCCGCTCGCCCTTGCGCCCCACCAGCACCAGCGGAACCTGGGCCATCACCGGATCGCTGGAGCTGACGCCGCGGATCGACACCGGATCGAGCAACTCACCCGGCGCCACCAGATCGCCTTCGCCCCGCTGCAGGGCGCTGATCAGCTGGTCCTTGGCCTTGGGAATCAGCTTCAGGCGCAGTTCCTGGCCGTCGCGGGCGCGGGCATTGAGGTAATGTTCGAAGGCGCGCAGGCGGTGGTATTCGACGCCATAGGACTGGCCCTTGACCTCGCCGGAGCTGTTGCGGCTCTGGTTGACCAGCACGCGCAGTTCGCGGCTGGCGCGGATTTGCGCCAGGTCACGGGTCTTGTCGTTGCTGACCACCTGCGGCGGACCGGGCAGGCGCGCGCTGGCCGACCCTGGCAGCAGCAGTCCGGTACACAGCAGAATCATCAGTAACGCTCGCGTCATCCGGGCTCCGGCAACAGGCCGCGATGGGGTGTCGGGGGTCATACTCTGCAGCAGGTCCATGACAATTGACCGCAAAAGACCGTGACAACTCATTGAAGTTCTTGTGTTTATTGATATTTTTTGGCGCAACCAGCGCCCATCTGCGGCAAATCCCGAGGTAGCACCATGCAACTCATTGACATCGGCGTCAATCTGACCAACTCCAGTTTCGCCGGCAAACACCAGGCCATTCTCGAGCGCGCCGAAGCTGCGGGCGTGCGGCAAATGCTGCTGACCGGCACCAGCCTGGCGGGCAGCGAAGAGGCGCTGGAGCTGTGCCAGCAGCTGGACGAGAGCGGCCAGCGGCTGTTTTCCACTGCGGGTGTTCACCCCCACGACGCCAGCCACTGGGACGCCGAAAGCCCGCGCCGCTTGCGTCAGTTGCTGGAGCAACCGCGGGTGCAGGCGGTGGGTGAATGCGGGCTGGATTTCAACCGCGATTTCTCGCCGCGTCCGCAGCAGGAAAAAGCCCTGGAGGAGCAATTGGCCCTGGCGGTCGAGCTGCAGATGCCGGTGTTCCTGCATGAACGCGACGCCAGCGAGCGCCTGCTACATATCCTCAAGGACTACCGCGACCACCTCACCGCCGCCGTGGTGCACTGCTTCACCGGCGAGCGCGAGGCGCTGTTCGGCTACCTCGACCTCGACCTGCACATCGGTATCACCGGCTGGATCTGCGACGAACGCCGCGGCACCCACCTGCATCCGCTGGTGGGCAGCATTCCCGAGGGACGGCTGATGCTGGAAAGCGATGCGCCCTACCTGCTGCCGCGCAGCCTGCGGCCGAAGCCGAAAAGCGGGCGCAACGAACCCGCCTTCCTCCCGGAAGTGTTGCGCGAAGTAGCCCTCCACCGGGGTGAGTCCGTGGAGCAGGTGGCAGCCCACACGACCCGCTGTGCACAGCGCTTTTTCAGCCTGCCCGAGCTGGCTTGACACATATCAAGATTTATTGCTGATTAGTCGAACAGAATGCCGGCACCTTGCCAAAAAACTTTCCGCTTAAACGCTTAACTCAGAGAAGACCTACCATGGGTGCCTGGCTTAGCAATATCTCCCTGAAGTACAAGTTCTGGGCTGTCAACGCGGTCGCCTTCGTCACCACGCTGTTCCTGGTGCTGTACGCGGTGTTCCTCGAACAGCAGGCGCGGGTGGACGAAGCCCAGAGCCGGGCCGTCGCCGAAGCACGCTTGCTGGCCGCCTGGCCGGCGGGACAGGCGTTGCCACAGAGCCCGCACGTCCTGACCTTCACTCCCGGTCAGGTGCCCAACTACCAGGGCAAGCCCCTCGAATCCGTGGCCAACGCCAGCGGTTGGGTGACGATCGAGCCCTATGCGGTCTTCGGCGATGATCCGCTGGCCGGTGCCCAGGTCATCAGCCGTGACGGTCAGCGGGTCGCCGTGCTGGCGCCTTCGCCGAGCTTCGTGCAGGTCTATGGCGACCGCTTCGGCAACTACGCGGTGTGCGTGCTGATCCTGATGCTGGCGATGCTCTGCGCCTCGCAGTTGCTGATCCGCTTCCTGCTGGCCCAGCTCAACATCCTCAAGGACGTGATGCTGCACGTCGAGAAGACCGGCGACCTCTCGGCCCGGGTGCCGCTGGCCTGCCACGACGAGATCGGGCAGATGGCCACGGCCTTCAACGCCATGCAGACCACCTACCATCGCGTGGTGAACACCGTCGCGCTCACCGCCGCGCAACTCGATTCCGGTGCCGCGCGCCTGGCCTCCAGCATGAGCGATGTGCGCCACGGCATGCTCGGCCAGCAGAGCGAAACCGACCAGGCGGCCACGGCGATCAACGAGATGTCCGCGACCGTCTACCATATCGCCCAGCATGCCGGCGCCACCCGCGACCTGTCGCAGACCGCCGACACCCTGGCCGGCAGCGGCCAGCAAGTGGTCAGCCGGGTGCAGACCTCTATCGCCGGGCTGTCTAGCGGCGTGCAGCAGACCGCCGAGATGATTCGCCAACTGGCCGAGGACAGCCAGAAGATCAACGGCGTGGTCAATGTGATCCACAGCATCGCCGAACAAACCAACCTGCTCGCCCTCAACGCCGCCATCGAGGCCGCCCGTGCCGGCGACCTGGGCCGTGGCTTCGCGGTGGTAGCGGATGAAGTGCGCAACCTGGCCAAACGAGTGCAGAGTTCGACCGACGAAATCACCGACATGGTTTCCGCCTTGCAGGCCGGTACCCGCGACGCGGTGGAGTTCATGACCGAAAGCTCGTTCAAGGCCGACGATTGCGTCAAACAGGCGCAGGAAGCCGGCGAAGCCCTGGCGGAAATCACCGCGGCGGTGGCGCAGATGCGCGAGAGCAATACCCAGATTGCTGCGGCGGCCGAAGAGCAGAGCCATGTCGCCGAGGAAATGAACCGCGCCGTGGTGAGCATTCGTGACGTGACCGAGGACACAGTGCAGCAGACGGTGTCGTCGGCGACCACCAGCGATGAACTGGCGACCCTGGCCGGGGAATTGAACAAGGTGATCGGGCAGTTGAAGTTGTAGAGCATTTTGGGGCCTCATCGCCGGCAAGCCGGCTCCCACAGGTCACGTGGGAGCCGGTCTTGCCGGCGATGAGGCCGACCGGAACGACGTTGTTACCAAGCCTGGCCCTATCGCCACCGTCACTGACACTCAAGCGAACACGGTCACCGTTTGCCGACTGATCGCCAGCAGCTCGCCACGTGCGTCCCACATGGCTGCGGCGGTGTGGCCATAACCATCACGGGCGTGCTCGATGTCCGCGCAGTACTGGCACCAGTCCAGGGTGCTGAGGCTGGCCACCGGCTGGACGAATTCGATGGTCCAGGTCAGGGTGCTGCCCGCTGCCGGTTTGCTCAGGTACGGCAACAACGCCGGCGGCCAGGCGTCCACCAGCGCCAGCAGATGCGCTTCGGTCACCGGCTCTTCCACCGCGTCCTTCAAACGCACCCAGCCGCCCATGCTGCGCAGCGGCTTGTTGCTGAACGGCATGGCGCCGATGCCCCAGCGCATGGACAGGTAGCGGATGTATTCCGGGGTCGCGCCGGGGATGTACGGCAGTTCCGGGCTGGAGTCTTCCAGGCTTTTCATTTCCCTCGCCGGCAACGCCGGCACATCGATGACCGAGGTACGCCCAGCGCCGAAGCTGCCCTGGATCAGGGTGACGGTCTGGCCGTTCTGGATTGCCCGGCCCAGCAGCGAACTCACTGCACGACCCTCGCGGAGCATCTCCACCTCAAAACTGATGGGCACGCCCGGCTCGGCGGGGCCGACGAAGGTGATGGCCAGTGAACGCACCGGACGCTCCGGCGACACCTTGGCGTGCATGGCCTCGTAGACCAGCGCCGCCATCAGGCCGCCGAAACAGGCGCGACCTTGTGCCCACTCGGCGGGAATGACCACTTCCTGCGGGCGCTGACGGACAGCGGTGAGCAGTTGGGAAAAATTCATGCGGACCTCACCTACGGAAAAGTCCCACGATCTTAAGAGGAGATAGCCCACCCCAGCAGGCCGCATAACTGCCAATTCAGCGCATTATCGCTCGTCGATATGCTTCAGCAGGGTGTTAAGGGTCTTGTCCGCGCGCTGTTCGGCTTCGACAAGCTGCGCCTGCCACTGCGGCACAAGGGCGGCCAGGTCAGGCTGCTTTTCGGCCTGGGTCAGCCATTGCAGCAGGTCATGCCAGTGTCCGAGGTCATCCTGGGCGCGCTTGAGCGAGGCGCGCATCGAACGCTTCAGGCGCCCCAGTTGCGGGTAGGCTTCGGCGCCGTAGCGCGAGCGCTTGATCAACAGGCGCAGGCGATGGCGGTCGTGGGCCGGGTCGTGCATGGCTTTGACGATGTTCTTCCATTGCTTGTCCAGGCGCTTTTCGATGCGCTTGCGCAGGTCCGGCACCAGCTTCTGTTGTTCGATGGCGCGGAGGAAGGCCGGGAAGGCATCGATGATCGCCAGCAGTTTGTGCAACTGGGTGCTGGCCGCCACGGCGGCGAAGGTCGCGCCCTCGCCCGCCAGGCGCCGCTGCGCCGCATCCGGTTGCTGGCGCTCGAACAGTTGCTCGGCGAGCACTTCGCGGTCGCGCAGTGGCGTGGTCATGTCGCCCACCGCCTTGGCCGCGCTCTCCAGTTGATCGACTCCTGGCAGGCCGCGCAGCGGTCGCAGCAAGCTGCGCAGTCGCCGCACGTTGGTGCGTAGGTCGTGCAACGCTTCGCTGTCGGTGTTTTCCGCGAGGCGTGCCTGGCAGGCCAGCAGACGAACGTGCAAGCCAAGCACCTGAGCGACGACATGATCGAACATCTGCGACATGGGGCCTTACCTCATCAACGTCCGGCGCGGGACTCACGGATATAGAAGCGGGCTTTCTCGGCTTTCTTGGTGCAACCTTCGAAGGCTTCGAACTGCTGTTGGGTCTTGGCGCCGGTCAGCAGCGACAGGGCCTTGGAGTAACTGACGGTACCGGCGAAGCCCTCGGCCTTGGCCAGGTCGAGCTCCTTCCAGGCGGCGTCGAGCTGGCTGCCGCAACTGTCGCGATAGGCCGTCTTGCCCGCGCAACCCGCCAGGGCCACAACAATCAGGGACAGGGTGATCAGGGCTTTCATCGGTGTTACCTCGAAGATGGGAAAAGTCGTGTCGGCATGTTCGACGGCGGGCATCAGCAAAAGTGCCCTGTTCAGCGTAGCCCAGCGCAGACGACGATTGAAGCGCAACCCGAAACAGGCGCATTCTCGGGTCATCAAAGTGGCGATCGACGCAGGGGCGCAATCATGAAAAAGCGCGTAGCGCTGGTGTTGGGCTCGGGCGGGGCCCGGGGGTATGCGCATATCGGCGTGATCGAGGAAATCGAACGGCGAGGTTACGAGATTTCCTGCATCGCCGGCTGTTCCATGGGTGCGGTGGTTGGCGGGATCTACGCCGCTGGCAAGCTGGACGAATACCGCAACTGGATCGAGAGCCTGGACTACCTCGACGTGCTGCGCCTGGTGGACGTGAGTTTCCGCCTAGGCGCGATCCGTGGCGACAAGGTTTTCGGACAGATCCGCAAGATCGTCGGCGAAATCAATATCGAGCAGTTGCGCATTCCCTACACGGCGGTGGCCACGGACCTGACCAACCAGCAGGAAATCTGGTTTCAGGAAGGCTGCCTGCATCAGGCGATGCGGGCCTCTGCGGCGATTCCCAGCCTGTTCACCCCGGTGGTTCAGGGCAACCGCACCCTGGTCGATGGCGGCATTCTCAACCCGCTGCCGATCATCCCGGTGGTGTCCAGCCACAGCGACCTGATCATCGCGGTCAACCTCAACTCCACCAACCAGAAGCAATACCAGCTGCCGGTTATCGAGCGGCCGCCAGCGTTCAAGCTGCGCTTCGACAACCTGATCAGTTCGGTGGGCTCGCGCCTGCCGTTCCGGCGCAAGCAGGCCGAGGTGCTGCTGGGGTTGGAAAAGGAACTGGCGCAAGAGATGGAGCAGGACCTGGCGATCGAGGCGACGCAGGTGCCCAATCCTTGGCTGGCAGACGCCGCCAGCCCCAAGGCCCAGCAACCCTCCGCGGCGCCGGAGCGCGACGGCGCGCCGAAGTCGGCGACCGGCTCGTTCATTGTCGATAACGTCGGGCCGGCGTCCCTGCTGGACCTGATCAACCAGAGTTTCGAGGTGATGCAGACCTCGCTGGCGCAGTACAAGATCGCCGGGTATCCGCCGGATGTGCTAATCAACGTGCCGAAGCGGGTGTGCCGGTTTTTCGAGTTCTACAAAGCGCCGGAGCTCATCGCGCTGGGACGGGAGATTGCGCGGGATACGCTGGATAACTATGAGGCGGAGCGGCGGTAGGCCACCACAAACTGTGGGAGCGCAAGTGGCTGACGGTCTGCGATTGCCTGCGAGATGTGTAGATACCCATGCTCATCGCTGGCAAGCCAGCTCCCACAAGGTCAGCATGCACCGGACTCTGTGGGAGCTGGCTTGCCAGCGATGAGGCCTTTAAACCGGCTCCTGCCCCACCAACCGATACCCCACACCCGGCTCGGTCACGATAAACCGCGGCGCCGTCGGGTCATCCCCGAGTTTCTGCCGCACATGCGCCACGACGATGCGCAGGTAATGCGTGTCGTCGACATGGGTCGGCCCCCAGATGTCCTTGAGCAACTGCTGCTGGGTAATGACCCGCCCGGGATGCCGTGCCAGTTGCGCCAGCAAGGCGTATTCCTTGCGGGTCAGCGCCACTTCTTCACCGTCGAGGGTCACTCGCCGGTACGCCAGGTCCACGGTCAACGCGCCGAAACTGCACGCCGCCTGCGGCGCAGCCGCCTGGGGCACCTGGCGCAGCAGCGCGCGAACCCGGGCAAGAAATTCCTGGATGCCGAACGGCTTGGTCACGTAGTCATTGGCGCCGCTGTCCAGCGCCCGGACTTTCTCGCCCTCGCTGGCCCGCACCGACAACACCAGCACCGGCACCGCGCTCCATTCGCGCAGTTCGCGCAGTACGTCCTGGCCGTCCATGTCCGGCAAGCCGAGGTCGAGCACCACCAGGTCCGGCCGGGACAGCGCCGCCTGGCTCAGGCCCTCGGCGCCGGTCCCCGCTTCGAGCACTTTGTAGCCCTGGGAACTGAGGCTGATACGGAGGAATTTGCGGATCTGCGGTTCATCGTCGATGACCAGCAGGGTCGCGGTCTGGCTCATGGGGTCTCGCTGTCCAGTTCGGGTTGGGCCGGAAGCGGCAAGCATAGTGTGATGCAGGTGCCGTGACCATCGAGGCCGTCATCGACGCGGATATGCCCGCCATGGGCGCCAATCATGCCCTGGCAGATGGCAAGCCCGAGCCCGGTGCCCTGCCCGCCGCGATCACCGCGGGCGGCGGTGTAGAACATGTCGAAGATGCGCTCGCGGTCCTGCGCGGCGATGCCCGGGCCTTCGTCGGCGACGGCCAGGCACAGGTGCTCGTCCTCGACACTCACGCGCATCTCCAGCCGGCCATTGAGCGGAGAAAACCGCGCGGCGTTTTCCAGCACATTGACCAGCGCCTGCTCGATCAGCGCCGCATGCACATAGAGCAGCGGCAGGTGCGCCGGCACCTCGGTGTGCAGGCGCAGCGGCGCCAGCACCACGCGCAGGCGGTTCAAGGCGCTGCCGACAATGTCCGCCGGCGCGACCCAGTCCCGCGCCAGCTTGAGGCCGCCGTGGCCGAGGCGGGTCATGTCCAGCAGGTTCTGGATATAGCGGTCCAGCCGTTCAGCTTCGTCGCGGGTGCCTTCCAGCAGTTCGCGGCGGTCTGCGGCGGGAATCGCATCGCCCAGCGCCAGCAAGCTGTCGATGCTGCCGCGCATCGCGGTCAGCGGCGTGCGCAAGTCATGGGACACCGACGCCAGCAAGGCGCTGCGCAACTGCTCGGTTTCGCCGTGCAGGCGCGCGGCTTCCAACTGGTCCGCCAGCCGCGCCCGGGCCAGCGCCTGGGCCAGCGGCTGACTGAGTGCCTTGAGCAGGCGGCGACGTTGTGGGGCCAACGCCTCGTCGCCCGTACGGGCACGCACACCGAGCAAGGCGAGCGGGCCTTCGTCCACCGACAGCGGCCACCACCACCAGCGACCATTGGGCAGCGTGTCGCTGCCCTGCCCCGCGGCCTGGTCGTGCTGCCAGGCCCACTCGGCGGCGGCGCGCTCGTTGTCGCTGAATTGCAGCACGCCGCCGCTGGCCACCTGCAAACGGCCCTCGGCGTCGCGCTCCAGCAGGCACGCCTGCAAGTCCGACCAGCCTTCCAGGTGTTGCCCCGCGGCACTGAATACCGCCTGGCGGTCAGTGGCTGCGGTGAGCTTGCGTGACAGGTCGAGCAGTTGCCCGGTCTGTTCCTGGGTCTCGCGCAACGCCTTGAGTTGCCGGCGCTGCCGCGCGGCGAGGTTGCCGGTGAGCACGGCCATCAACAGGAAGAACAGCGAGGTCAGCACGTCTTCTTCGCGCTGGATGGCGAAGGAGAAATTCGGCGGGATAAACAGGAAGTCATACGCCAGGAATGACATCGCCGCACAGGCCAGCGCCGGGCCGATGCTACTACGCACCGCCACCAGCAGGACCGCGGCGAGGAACACCAGCGAGATGTTCGGCAGGTCCATGACCCGTGCCACCGCCGAGGCCAGCCCTGTGGCGAGCAAGGTGGCCAGCAGGGCCAGGGCGTAGTGACGCCAGACCCAGACGCGAGGCGCGACCGTGCGCGTCGGCTCCGGCTGGACATCGCGGTCAAGGACGTTGATTTCCAGGCCGTGGGCCTCGCGCAGCAAGCGAGTCGCCACGCCCGCGCCGAACAGACGGCGACGCAGGCGATCCCGCGACTGCCCCACCAACACCAGGCTGGCGCGGCGCTCGATGGCGTGCTGAATCAGCGTGCGCGCCACTTCCCCGGCGCGCAGCACCACCACTTCGCCACCCAGGCGCTCGGCCAGTTGCTGCGCCGCTTGCAGGCGCTGGCGAGCGGTTTCGTCGCGCAGGCGGCCATTGTCGACATGCACCAGGCTCCACGGCAGATGGCGGCGCTGGGCGACCCGGCTGGCATGCCGTACCAGCCGCTCGGCCTGGGCATCGCCATCCACGCCCACCAGCAAGCGCCCGCGCAGCGCCGGGGCATCCTGGCCGAGACGACGATAACCGTGGGCCAGGTCGGCATCGACCTGGGCCGCAGCGGTCTGCATCGCCAACTCGCGCAAGGCGGTGAGGTTGGTCTGGGTGAAGAAGGCATCGATCGCCGCCCGCGCCTGCTCCGGCACGTAGACCTTGCCGTCGCGCAGGCGCTCCAGCAGTTCTCGCGGCGGCAGGTCGATCAGCACCAGCTCGAAGGCTTCCTGCAGGACCCAGTCCGGCAGCGTTTCGCGCACCTGCACGCCGGTGATGCCGCGCACATGGTCGTTGAGACTTTCCAGGTGCTGGACGTTGACCGTGGTGTAGACGTCGATGCCCGCCGCCAGCAGTTCCTGCACATCCTGCCAGCGCTTGGTGTGTCGGCTGCCGGGGGCGTTGCTGTGGGCCAGCTCGTCTACCAGCACCAGCTCCGGTGCGGCCTTGAGCAGGCCGTCGAGGTCCATTTCCTCAAGGATCACGCCGCGGTATTCCGAGCGCACCAGCGGCTGCTGCGGAATGCCGCCGAGCAGCGCTTCGGTCTCGCTGCGGCCGTGGGTTTCCACCACCCCGGCGAGCACCCGCACGTTATGCCGCAGGCGCGCATGGGCGGCCTGCAGCATGGCGTAGGTCTTGCCCACCCCCGGGGCGGCGCCGAGAAACACCTTGAGCCGGCCGCGCCCTTCGCGCGGCAGTTCGGCAAGCAGCGCGTCGGCGCGCTGCGAATCACTGTGGGTCACGCTGTGTCCTTATTTCGAGAGCGGGGCGAGCCGGTCGAGGGCCGCGTTCAGCGCCAGGACGCTGACCACAGGTGGGCCGACCAAGGGTTGCAGGGTGGCCTGCTCCACCAGACCTTGCAACGTCTGTTGCGAGATCTGCCGCGCCGCCGCCACCCGTGACAGTTGATAGGCCACCGCCGCCGGCGGCAGGTGCGGATCGAGGCCGCTGCCGGAGGTAGTCAGCAAGGCCAGCGGCACCGGACCTTGTGCCTCGCGGTAAAGACCGCCGGCGGCCTCGTCGATCCGCGTGGCCAGGGCCGGGTTGCTCGGCGCCAGGTTGCTCGCGCCGCTGGCCACGGTAGCGTAGTCGGCGGCAGACGGCCGCGACTGGAACCAGGCGTCGCCGCTGAACGGCTGGGCGATCAGCCAGGAGCCACGGACCTGGCCCTGGTCGTCGCGCATCAGGCTGCCATTGGCCTGCTCGGGAAAGGCCACCTGGGCGATGCCGGTGACCAGCAGCGGGTAACCGACCCCGGTCAGCAGGGTCATCAGCAGCAACAGGCTCAAGGCCGGACGTAGATGAGTCGTCATGGGTAATTCCTCGGTTCAGACCAGGTGCAGGGCGTTGAGCAGCAGGTCGATCAGCTTGATGCCGGCGAACGGCACCAACAGACCGCCCAGGCCATAGATCAGCAGGTTGCGCCGCAGCAGGTGGGCAGCGCTGGCCGCCTTGACCCGCACCCCGCGCAAAGCCAGCGGAATCAACACGACGATGATCAGCGCGTTGAACACGATGGCCGAGACGATGGCGCTCTGCGGGCTGGCCAAGTGCATCAGGTTGAGCACGCCCAGTTGCGGGTATATCGCGGCGAATAAAGCCGGCAGGATGGCGAAGTACTTGGCCACGTCATTGGCGATGGAAAAGGTGGTCAACGCGCCACGGGTGACCAGCAGTTCCTTGCCGACCTGAACCACATCCAGCAGCTTGGTCGGGTCGCTGTCGAGGTCGACCATGTTGGCCGCCTCGCGAGCCGCCTGGGTGCCGTCGTTCATCGCCATGCCGACATCGGCCTGGGCCAGCGCCGGGGCATCGTTGGCGCCATCGCCGCACATGGCGACCAGGCGACCGTCGTCCTGCTCCTGACGAATGCGCGCCAGTTTCTTCTCCGGCGTGGCTTCGGCCAACACGTCATCGACACCGGCTTCGGCGGCGATGGCGGCGGCGGTCAGCGGGTTGTCGCCGGTGACCATGACCGTGCGGATGCCGAGCTTGCGCAGTTCGGCGAAGCGCTCGCGGATGCCGGGCTTGACCACGTCCTTGAGGTGAATGACGCCCAGCAGGCGCTTGTCCACACAGACCAGCAAGGGTGTGCCGCCGCTCTGGGCGATCTTGTCCACTTCGCGGGCCAGCGGCGCCGGCATTTCCAGGCGTTGCAGACCGACGAAGGCCAGCAGCGAATCCACCGCGCCCTTGCGGTAGCGACGCGGACCGAAATCGACGCCGGACAGCCGCGTCTCGGCGCTGAAGGGCACTGGCACCAGCTCTGCCATCGACGGCTCGGCGAAGTCATGCAACTGACGCAGGTACTCGACGATGGACTTGCCTTCGGCGGTGTCGTCGGCCAGCGAGGCGAGCAAGGCGCCCTCGGCCAGCTCCCGCGCGGTGACGCCTGGCGCGGCGAACACGGCGCTGCAACGACGGTTGCCGAACGTGATGGTGCCGGTCTTGTCGAGCATCAGCACATGCACGTCCCCCGCCGCTTCCACGGCGCGGCCGGAGCGGGCGATGACGTTCAGGCGCACCAGGCGGTCCATGCCGGCGATGCCGATGGCCGAGAGCAGACCGCCGATGGTCGTGGGGATCAGCGTCACCAGCAGCGCCACGAGGAACACCATGGGAATGCTGCCGCCGCCGAAATGGGCGAACGGCTGCAGCGTGACCACCACCACGAGGAAGATCAGGGTCAGGCCGATCAGCAGGATGTCCAGGGCGATTTCATTGGGCGTCTTCTGCCGCTTGGCGCCTTCGACCAGGGCGATCATGCGGTCGAGGGTCGATTCGCCGGGGTTGGTAGTGATCTGCACCAACAGCCAGTCGGACACCAGCCGGGTGCTGCCGGTGACCGCCGAACGATCGCCGCCGGACTCGCGGATCACCGGCGCGGACTCACCGGTAATCGCTGCTTCGTTGACTGCGGCGATGCCTTCGATCACCTCGCCGTCGCCGGGGATCATCTCGCCGGCTTCGACCCGCACCACGTCACCCTTGCGCAGGGCCGTGGCGGCGACCACTTCGAAACCACCGCTGCCGGTCCGGCGCCGGGCACTGAGGCCCTGGTTGCCCGCCTTGAGGCTGTCGGCGCGGGCCTTGCCACGGCCCTCGGCAAGGGCTTCGGCAAAGTTGGCGAACAGCACGGTGAACCACAGCCACACCGCGATCTGCACCGACACACCAGTGGGCACGCCGCTGTCGGGCAACAGGCACAGCACCGTGGTGAAAATCGCGGTCAGCTCCACCACCAGCATCACCGGGGCGCGCTTGAGCTGGCGCGGGTCAAGCTTGACGAAGGCCTGCAACAACGCCGGGCGCCACAGTGCGGCGAACGAGGTCCGGGGGCTGCTTTTGGCTGCCGTGTTCACTTCGGGAATCGGCATGTTCATGGATTCACTCCTTGCAAGCCCAGGCTCAGGAATTCAGCGACCGGACCCAGGGCCAGGGCCGGCAGGAATGTCAGGCCACCGACCAACAGAATGGTGACCACCAGCAGGGTGACGAACAGCGGACCGTGGGTCGGGAAGCTGTTCAGGCCCACCGGCGCGGTCTTTTTCAGCGCCAGGCTGCCAGCCAGGGCGAGCACCGGGAGGATGTAGCCGAAGCGACCGATCAACATGCCCAGGCCGATCATCAGGTTGTGGAAGGTGGTGTTGGCGCCCAGCCCGGCGAAGGCCGAACCGTTGTTGGCGCTGGCCGAGGTGTAGGCGTAGAGCAACTGGCTGAAACCGTGGGCGCCGGGGTTGCTGACACTCGCCGCCGGGCCGGGTAACGCGGTAGCGAGGGCGCCGAGGACCAGCACACCGACCGGCATCACCAGCAGCGTCGCGACCAGCAGTTGCACCTCGCGGGCCTGGAGTTTCTTGCCGAGGTATTCCGGGGTGCGGCCGATCATCAGGCCGGCGAGGAACACCGCGATCAGCACGTTCAGCAACATGCCGTAGAGCCCCGCGCCGACGCCGCCGAAGATCACTTCGCCGACCATCATGTTGACCAGCGCGACCATGCCGGTCAGCGGGTTGAGGCTGTCGTGCATGGCGTTCACCGAGCCGTTGGAGGCGGCGGTGGTGGTCACGGTCCAGAGCACGCTGCCGGTGGTGCCGAAGCGGCTTTCCTTGCCTTCGAGCGGCGCGCCTTGCTCGACCTGTGGGTTACTCAGGGTCGGGTTGGCCTGGTACTCCGACCACAGCGCGGTGGCCCCGCCGATCAGGAACAGCGCGAGCATGCCGGCGATGATCGCGCGGCTCTGGCGCAGGTCCTTGACGTAATGGCCGAAGGTGAACACCAGGGCCACCGGGATGAGGATGATCGACGCGACTTCGAACAGGTTGCTCCAGGCCGTGGGGTTCTCGAACGGGTGCGCCGAGTTGACGCCGAAGAAGCCGCCACCGTTGGTACCCAACTGCTTGATGGCGATCTGGCTGGCGGCCGGGCCGAGCGGAATGAGCTGATCGGCGCCTTGCAGCGTGATCGCGTGAACGTAGTCACTGAAGGTCTGCGGCACGCCCTGCCAGACCAGCAGCAACGCCAGCACCAGGCACAGCGGCAACAGGCCGTAGAGGGTGGCACGGGTCATGTCGACCCAGAAGTTGCCGAGGGTGCCGACGGAACGCCGGGCAATGCCGCGGCACAGCGCGACCAGCACGGCCAGGCCGGTAGCGGCGCTGACGAAGTTCTGCACGGTCAGGCCGATCATCTGGCTCAGGTAGCTGACCGAGGCTTCGCCGCTGTAGGACTGCCAGTTGGTGTTGGTCATGAAACTGACCGCAGTGTTGAACGCCAGCGACCACTCCTGGCCCGGCAGGTGCTGCGGGTTCAGCGGCAGGAACGCCTGCAGGCGCAGCACCGTGAACAACAGCAGGAAGCCGGCAAGGTTGAACGCCAGCAGCGCCAGGGCGTACTGCTTCCAGTTCTGCTCCTGTTCGGCCTTGACCCCGGCGATGCGGTAGCAGCCGCGCTCGACCGGTCCCAGCACGGGCGTCAGCCAGGTGCGCTGGCCTTCCATCACCTTGTAATAGAAGCGCCCGAGCCAGGGTGCCGGCAACAGCACCAGGGCGAAGAACGCCAGCAGCAATGCGTAATCGTAACTGTGCATGGCTGCTCCCTAGCCGCGATCGGCGCGCAGCAACGCGGCCATCAGGTACACAAACAACGCCACTGCCAGCAGCAGTGACACCCCGTCCAGAATGCTCATGAGAAATCTCCGTCCAACGGCACCTGCCGCGTAGGGAAATTCTCTGGCTGAGGCGAGTAAAGGGACGAGACCGAGGATGCGTGTTGCGCATAAAGAAAGCGTAAAAGCGGCGCCAGCCGGGCATTTTGATGCATCAGACACAATCGACATCGGTCACGTATGCATAGACCGAATCGATATCGGTTATAAGCTAATTCGATATGAATATATTTAGGTATAAAAAAAGTGGTTATGCTGCGCGCGCCCTTCGATTCAAGAGCGTGTCAGGTAACGTATGGATGTCGGTTCTTTTGGCTTCACCATTGCTGGTCTGGTAGTCGGTTTCATTGTCGGTATGACCGGTGTCGGCGGCGGCTCGCTGATGACCCCGATCCTGCTCTGGTTCGGCATCAACCCCGCCACTGCGGTCGGCACCGACCTGCTCTACGCGGCCATCACCAAGGCCAGCGGCGTCTGGGTCCATAGCAAACAGAAAAACATCGACTGGGCGATCACCGGCTGGCTGGCCCTCGGCAGCGTGCCGGCGGCCGCGGCGACCTTGTGGTTCCTCAGCACCCTGCACACCGACACTGCGGCGCTGAACGCCATCATCAAGCAGGGCCTGGCGGTGGTGCTGATCCTCACGGCGCTGGCGATCCTGTTCAAATCCCGTCTTCAAGCCTTTGCCAGCAAGCATGCTGGTGACCGTTACCACCTGAGCGGGCGCAGCCTGAATGTGCTGACCGTGATCACAGGCGTGGTCCTCGGCGTGATGGTCTCGCTGACCTCCATCGGTGCCGGCGCGCTGGGCACCGTGGCGTTGTTCCTGCTTTATCCGTACCTGGTGACTCGCCGCCTGGTCGGCACCGAAATCGCCCACGCCGTGCCGCTGACCCTGGTCGCCGGCCTTGGCCATGCCAGCATGGGCAACATGGACTGGTCGCTGCTGGGTTATCTGCTGCTGGGCTCGTTGCCGGGGATCTACATCGGCAGCCACCTGACCGGGCGGATCTCGGACAACGTGCTGCGCCCTTGCCTGGCGACGATGCTGTTGTTGATCGGGTACAAGCTGGCGTTTTGAGATGCCGGAGATGTGAATGAAAGAGGGCCGCTATTGCGGCCCTTTTGCATTTTTGGGGTTTGGGTGCAGGTGGGGGAAGTTGGTTTGGCAGTTTCCAAGCCGGTGTTGCCGGATGAAAACAGAAGGCATTTTACTGCGGAGCAGGACAGCTCTTTACGGCTGCTGCGAATGCTTTGGTGTAATCAACGTAGGTTTCGGGATTGTAGGGCTTTCCAGTTACAACGAAGCGATCGGTTCTATTCGAACGGAAGATCTGGTCAACTTCCAAAGCCCATTTCAAGCCCGCATGGTCAGCCAGTAAAAAGAACTTATGGCTCCAGATCTCGCCGCTTTCATCGACTCCGGAGTAAACATATTGAAGGTTTTTATACCATTCAGTCCTTTCAACAGCAGCGCTGATTGCCTCCTTGACCGAGCCGGCATCACGCCGGCTCAAATAGTTCATCTTTCCCACAGTCACCTCGCCTAGGGCACTCAACTCCGCCAAAGGTGGCAACAAGGGTTCCCGGCTGACCACGCGAGAGTATTGGCAGTCAAATACCCAACGACCGCTCTTTACGTAATCATCGCCATAGATCACCACGCCATTTCCCAGATCGGTATTATATACACTAGTCACCACCTTGTACCCATAATTTCCTACGAGCAAAAGCAGCGGCGAGAACATTATTATTGCAACCCACGCGCCTTTATTTTGGATAAAAATCAAAATACCCCCCCGGTGCGCCGATGGGGCTATTGCCTGAGATCACAGGATTAACTGCGCCGAGCGTTTGGTAGGTAAATTTGAGATCTCGGTGATTCTTGCGACGCTCATCTTTAAGTGCTTTCCACTCACCACACCACTCTTGCTGAGGCACAACGTCATTGCTGACTTCACAAACATCCCCCATCCGACGCTCGCTGAACGATCCCCAAGTATTTTTGTAGTCCGAACGACGAATGAAGGCGCCCACTTTGATCCGCAGATGATTCGCCAGCAACTGGGCCAGGCTTTGATTCGTCTGTGGGGAAACTTGGAGGGCGTCTTCGATTGGATTGTCCGAGAGATTGCCCATGCCCGTGCGGCAGGCATAGCTGTCGAGCCGGGCCGTTTTTGAGAAGGCTTCCGGCGAGATGTCCTGATAATCCAGCACATCCAGCGACATCTGGAAGTGCCCCGGGAGTTGGTAGCCAAAGGCAATCTGCTGGGGCACGCCATGGCTGAAGATCGACAGGCGCTCGATCGGCGATTGCCGCCTCTCCTTTCCGTGGTTCAGATAGTCGATGAATTCCTGAGTCGTCGTGATTTCGACGATGTCCGCACCGTAAACATCAGCGGAGCCGCGTGCCTCAGTGAGCATGTCTTCGTTGTACGAAGGCGTGAACACCACCAGTGTCCGGGTCAACGCAGGATTGAAGCGCTTGAACTGGGCCAGTTCGCGTACGGCCTGACCAATGAACATCATCTTGTTGCCTGAGCCATTGTCATGCTGGCTACCGGCGACGGCGATCAGTTCAGGCGTCAGTGGTTTGCCAGACGCTT
>NZ_QKVL01000028.1 GCF_003231275.1 Pseudomonas huaxiensis | reverse complement strand
GTAGATAGTGAAAACCGGCTTTAGCGTTCCTTATTCAGAACGATAGAGTTTGCACAGGTACAGCAGTGACAATCCGCGGTCTGGCATAAAGCCCATATCTCCAAATCACATAAACAAATGAAAAAATATGATTTATCGATATATATACCCACCTGTTAAGGTCACTCCATTCCAGCGAGCACACTAACTCGCGGCCCTTCAGAACAGTTCTAAGGAAGCGCTTTCCATGTTGGTCGTTTCTATTGGTGGTAGCCCCAGCCTGCGGTCACGTTCCGGTGTGCTGCTCGATCGCTCCCGGGACTGGCTGCAAGGCCAGGGTGTGGAAGTGGTGACGTTCCAGGTACGGGACTTCCCGGCCGAGGACCTGCTTCACGCTCGCTTCGACAGCCCGCACGTGCAGCACTTCCAGCAGTTGGTGGAACAGGCTGACGGCCTGATCGTCGCTACCCCGGTCTACAAGGCGTCTTATTCCGGCGCACTGAAAACCCTGCTCGACCTGCTGCCCGAACGCGCCCTGCACCACAAGGTGGTCCTGCCGATCGCCACCGGTGGCAGCATCGCCCACATGCTGGCGGTGGACTACGCACTCAAGCCGGTGCTCTCGGCCCTCAAGGCGCAGGAGACCCTGCAAGGGATCTTCGCCGACGACAGCCAGATCGCCTACGGCCAGGGCAACAGCCCGGCCCACCTGGCGCCTGCCCTGGAGCAGCGCCTGCACGAATCGCTCGACACGTTTCATAGCGCCCTGGCCCGTCGGCCACGGCCAGTGGCTCCTGGCGTCCTGAACGAACGCCTGCTCAGCGCCCGCTGGAGTATCTGAGCCGCGACACCGGTTTCATCGCATTACCCCCACCTTACTCGCCCGATAACGAGGCAAGCAGGTGCAGCCAACAACCCAACCGCAAATAGGAGAGCGCAATGCGCACTGTCATTTTGCGTCGTGGCCTGGTCGCTCTGTTTGCTGCGGCTGTGTCCTTCGGCGCCATTACTCAAGCTCAAGCCGAAACCCTGCGTATCGGTTATCAGAAATACGGCACCCTGGTGCTGCTCAAGGCCAAGGGCACGCTGGAGAAGCGTCTCGCTGCCCAGGGCGTGCAGGTGCAATGGACTGAATTCCCCGGCGGCCCGCAGCTGCTGGAAGGCCTCAACGTCGGTTCGATCGACTTCGGCGTGACCGGCGAAACCCCGCCCGTGTTCGCCCAGGCCGCCGGCGCCGACCTGCTCTACGTCGCCTACGAGCCGCCAGCCCCGCACAGCGAAGCGATCCTGGTGCCGAAGGGTTCGACCATCCAGTCGGTCAAGGACCTCAAAGGCAAGAAAGTCGCGCTGAACAAAGGCTCCAACGTGCATTACCTGCTGGTCCGCGCTCTGGAAGACGCCGGCCTGCAATACACCGATATCCAGCCGGTATTCCTGCCGCCCGCCGACGCCCGTGCCGCTTTCGAGCGTGGCAGTGTCGATGCCTGGGTCATCTGGGACCCGTACCAGGCTGCCGCCGAACAGCAACTTCAAGCCCGCACCCTGCGTGACGGCAAAGGCATCGTCGACAACCACCAGTTCTACCTCGCGACCAAGCCTTACGCACAACAGCATCCTGAAGTGATCAGCGCGCTGGTTGACGAGGTTCGTGCCGTTGGCGAGTGGTCCAAGGCCAACCCGCAGGAAGTGACCGATCAGGTCGCGCCGCTGCTCGGCCTGCCGGCCGACATCACCCTGACCTCGGTCAAGCGCCAGGGCTACGGTGCGCACTTCATCACCCCGGAAGTGGTCGCCGCGCAGCAGAAGATCGCCGACACCTTCAAGACCCTCAAGCTGATTCCAAAGCCGCTGAGCATCAAGGACGTGATCTGGACGCCACCGGCCAAGGTCGCCACGGCGCCTTGACGTTTTGCCCGCGCCGGGGCGCCGCCCCGGTCTGAGCCACCCTTAGGAGACAACTCCAATGAGCCTCAACGTTTTCTGGTTTCTACCGACCCATGGCGACGGCCATTACCTTGGCACCGCCGAAGGCGCTCGCGCCGTTGATCACGGTTATCTGCAGCAGGTCGCACAGGCAGCAGATCGCCTGGGCTTCGGCGGCGTGCTGATCCCCACCGGGCGCTCCTGCGAGGACTCCTGGCTGGTGGCAGCATCGCTGATCCCGGTGACTCAACGGCTGAAATTCCTTGTGGCCCTGCGCCCGGGGATCATTTCGCCAACCGTGGCGGCGCGTCAGGCAGCGACCCTCGACCGGCTGTCCGGCGGGCGTGCGCTGTTCAACCTGGTGACCGGTGGCGACCCTGAAGAACTGTCCGGCGACGGCCTGTTCCTCAGCCATGAAGAGCGTTATCAGGCCTCCGTGGAGTTCACCCGAATCTGGCGTCGGGTGCTGGAAGGCGAGACGGTCGATTACGACGGCAAGCACATCCAGGTCAAAGGCGCCAAGCTGCTCTACCCACCGGTTCAACAACCGCGTCCGCCGCTGTATTTCGGCGGTTCGTCCGAGGCTGCCCAGGATCTCGCCGCCGAACAGGTCGAGCTGTACCTGACCTGGGGCGAGCCGCCCGCCGCAGTCGCCGAGAAGATCGCGGAAGTCCGCGCCAAGGCCGCCAAACTGGGCCGCACCGTGCGCTTCGGCATCCGTTTGCATGTGATCGTGCGGGAAACCAACGATGAGGCATGGAAAGCCGCCGAGCGCCTGATCTCGCACCTGGACGACGACACCATCACCCGTGCCCAGGCCTCCCTGGCGCGTTTCGACTCCGTAGGCCAGCAACGCATGGCCGCGCTGCATGGCGGCAACCGCGACAACCTCGAAGTCAGCCCGAACCTGTGGGCCGGCGTCGGCCTGGTGCGTGGCGGTGCTGGTACCGCGCTGGTCGGCGACGGTCCGACCGTGGCGGCACGGGTCAAGGAATACGCTGACCTGGGCATCGACACCTTCATCTTCTCTGGCTACCCGCATCTGGAAGAGTCGTACCGCGTTGCCGAACTGCTGTTCCCGCACCTGGATATCGAGCGCCCGTCGCTGCCGCAAGAGCGGGGCTTCGTCAGCCCGTTCGGCGAGATGGTCGCCAACGACATCCTGCCCAAAGCCGCGGCACAGCGTTGAGGATCGCAGCATGAGTCGTTCTTCTTCCACCCCGTGGACGCAGCGCCTGGCCCCCTGGGCCTTGCCGATCGCGCTGCTGGCGATCTGGCAACTGGCGGTCAGCGCCGGTTGGCTGTCGACGCGCATCCTGCCGGCACCAAGCGCGGTGATCACCGCCGGTGTCGAACTGGTGCGCAGCGGCGAGATCTGGACCCACCTGGCGATCAGCGGCTGGCGTGCCGGCCTGGGCTTCGTCATCGGCGGCAGCATTGGCCTGGCGCTGGGCTTCATCACTGGCCTGTCGCGTTGGGGCGAGCGCCTGCTCGACAGCTCGGTGCAGATGATCCGCAACGTGCCGCACCTGGCGCTGATTCCCCTGGTGATCCTGTGGTTCGGCATCGATGAGTCGGCGAAGATTTTCCTGGTGGCCCTCGGCACCCTGTTCCCGATCTACCTGAACACTTATCACGGCATTCGCAACGTCGATCCGGCGCTGGTGGAAATGGCCCGCAGCTACGGCCTCAGTGGTTTCTCGCTGTTCCGTCAGGTGATTCTGCCGGGTGCGCTGCCATCGATCCTGGTGGGTGTGCGCTTTGCCCTGGGCTTCATGTGGCTGACCCTGATCGTGGCCGAGACCATTTCGGCCAACGCCGGCATCGGCTACCTGGCAATGAATGCCCGTGAATTCCTGCAAACCGATGTGGTGGTCCTGGCCATCGTTCTCTACGCGGTACTCGGCAAACTCGCCGACCTCGCTGCCCGTGGCCTGGAGCGCGTCTGGTTGCGCTGGCACCCGGCCTATCAACCGAGCAAGGGAGACGGCGCATGACCATTCTCAAGGAGCAACCGCCACGGCTGCTGCGCGGTATTCCGCTGGCCGTACGCAACGTCGAGAAAACCTTCGGACAGCGCAAGGTCCTGCGTGACATCGACCTGCACATTCCGGCCGGTCAATTCGTTGCCATCGTAGGCCGCAGCGGCTGCGGCAAGAGCACCCTGCTGCGCCTGCTGGCCGGTCTCGACCAGCCCTCCGCCGGACAACTGCTGGCGGGCACCGCGCCGCTGGCCGATGCCCGCGAAGACACCCGACTGATGTTCCAGGAAGCGCGCCTGCTGCCCTGGAAGCGCGTGATCGACAACGTTGGCCTGGGCCTGCAAGGCAATTGGCAGGAACAGGCCCGCAAGGCACTGGAGGCCGTCGGCCTGGCCGACCGCGCCAATGAATGGCCGGCCGCGCTGTCCGGTGGACAGAAACAGCGTGTGGCCCTGGCCCGCGCCCTGATCCACCAGCCACGCCTGCTGCTGCTGGACGAACCGCTAGGGGCGCTGGATGCCCTGACCCGGATCGAAATGCAGCAACTGATCGAAGACCTCTGGCGCAAGCATGGCTTCACCGTGCTGCTGGTCACCCACGACGTTGCCGAAGCGGTAGCGGTCGCTGACCGGGTGATCCTGATCGAGGACGGTGAAATCGGCCTCGACCTGCTGGTGGATCTGCCACGGCCGCGGGCGCGTGGATCGCACCGCCTGGCCGCGCTGGAAACCGAAGTGTTGAACCGTGTTCTTTCGGTCCCGGGCACCCCGCCCGAGCCCGAACCCGTAGCACCCTTGCCTACGCAACTGCGCTGGGCTCATTGACCTCAGAACCTACAAAGGAAGCAAGCAGATGACTATCAAAGCGATCAACGTGCGTAACCAGTTCAAGGGCACCGTAAAAGAAATCCTGGAAGGTCCGGTCCTGTCGGAAATCGACGTACAGACCGCCTCGGGCATCGTCACTTCGGTGATCACCACCCGTTCGGTAAAAGAACTGGAACTGACCATTGGCAGCGAAGTGATTGCCTTTGTGAAATCCACCGAGGTGTCCATCGCCAAGCTGTGATTTGTGTGGCATTTCGCGAGCGAGCTCGCTCCTACAGAGACTGGGAACACCGATCCCCTGTAGGAGCGAGCTTGCTCGCGATTGCCTAACGCTTAGGCAAAAACGGCGGCAGATAAAGCCCCAGATACGCCTCGAACACCCGCATCCCTTCCTCCGCCATCCGCGGCGTGATCTGCCCGTGCAACTGCATCGACCGGGCATACACCCGATCCCCCAGTTCCATCGCCAGGGCGAATACGTCCACGTCACGCGGCAGCTCCGGTAAACGGAAATGCTGCTCGAACAACTTGTGCATCAGGTCACCCAGCTCGATATCGTGCTGACGGTCCGCCTGGGTCACTTCGCTCAAACCATGCTGGGCCAGGATCAACTGCCGCGCTGCGGCGTCCTGGTGGTAGATCTCCAGCATGCGCATTTCCACCAGCCGCGAGAGGTCCCGCCAACTGTGCAGGGTCTGTGGGTCGATGGGCGCTTGCAGGCAGGCGCGGAAGGCGCTGTGTACGTCTGCAGTAAGGGCTTCGAGCAGCGCCGGGACGCTGGCGAAGAAGTGATACACGGACGAAGGCGGGATCTGCGCCCGCTCCGCCACGCTGTAAATCGACAGGCTGCCCACACCTTCGCTGGCCAGCAGGGTGCGGGCCGCGTCGAGGATCGAGTCGATCCGCGCCTGGCTGCGGGCGCGGGGTTTGCGAGGTGTGGTACCGCGACTCATATCAGTTGCTGATCGCCAGGATGCTGGCCTGGTAGGCGCCGACAAACAGGTCGAAGTCGCCGACTTCCTGTTTCTCCAGCTCGGCCTGTTCTTCCAGCGACTTGCGCGCCAGCGCTTCAAAACGCGCCTGCTCGTCTGCCGGCAGCGGCTCGCTGCGCAGGAACTCGGCATGGAGCTGGCTCTGGCGCAGGGAGAAGCGGGCGAAGCTTTCCTGGTGTTCGGTCATGCTCGACAGCACCTGCGCCGACGGGGTCAGCGACGGATCGTCAACCTTGGCGGCCTGTACGTGCAGGGCACGGGCGTGCTCGTCGCCGCCATGGGCACGATCAAGCAGTTCGGCCAATGGCGCGATGCGTTCCAGCAACTCGCTGGCCCACACCTTCAGCGTGACCGGCTGGCCGTCGCGTTGCAGTTCCAGGCCAGGGCGGCGGCCCTGCTTGACCACATTGAGGAAGTTGTCGGTGCACTGGCCGCACTCGCCGTTGCCCAGCAGCGGGCTTTCTTCCAGCGCGCAGAACAGCAGGAACGCATCGAGGAAACGCGCTTGCGGCAGTTCGACGCCGGTCGGCAGGAACGGGTTGATGTCCAGGCAGCGCACTTCGATGTACTGGATACCCCGGGACATCAGCGCCTGGATCGGCCGTTCGCCGGTGTAGGTCACGCGCTTGGGGCGAATGTTGGAGTAGTACTCGTTTTCGATCTGCAGGATGTTGGTGTTGAGCTGCACCCACTCGCCATCCTGGTGCGTGCCGACCTCGACATACGGCGGATACGGCGTGGCCACGGCGCGGCGCAGGCTGTCGGTGTAGCTGTTCAGATCGTTGTAGCACGGGGTCAGGCCGGCCTGGGCGTTGCTCTGGTAACCCAGGTCGCTCATGCGCAGGCTGGTGGCCCAGGGCAGGTACAGGGTGTCGGCGTCGAAGGCTTCCAGTTGATGCGGGCGACCGCGCAGGAAACCGGCGTCCAGCGCCGGCGACGCACCGAACAGGTACATCAGCAGCCAGCTATAGCGACGGAAATTGCGGATCAGGGCGATGTAGGCCGACGACTGGAACTCGCGGTCGTCGCCCTCGTGGCCTTCGGCTTCGCGCAGCAACGGCCAGAGTTTTTCCGGCAGCGAGAAGTTGTAATGGATACCGGCGATGCACTGCATGGTGCGGCCGTAGCGCAGGGCCAGACCCTTGCGGTAGACGTACTTGAGCTGACCGATGTTGGAGGTGCCGTACCAGGCGATCGGGATGTCTTCCTCGGCCGGCAGCGGGCACGGCATCGACGGACTCCACAGGTACTCGTTGCCGAGCTTGCTGTAGGCGAAGCGATGGATGTTTTCCAGGCTTTCGAGGGTCTTCGCGGGGTCGGCCAGCGCTGGCGTGATGAACTCCAGCAGCGACTCGGAGTAATCGGTGGTGATCTGTTCGTGGGTCAGGGCGGCGCCCAGGGCCTCGGGGTGCGGCGTCTGGGCCAGACGACCGTCCTCTGTCACGCGCAGGCATTCACGCTCGATGCCGTGCAGGCACTGCTTGAGCAGAGAGAGGTTGTCGCCCTGGCCGAGCAGGCTCAGGCGGCGGTTGAGAAGTTCGCTCAAGATGGATTCCTTCACACGTCAGTCGCCGCAATATGGGGGTGGAGGTGACGGTCTACAAGGGTGGACAGAGGAACTGGCGTTGTCGCCTGGTTTTCGCAGGGAATCGGCAGCGCCCGCGCACTGCCGAAAGTACCGCAAATTGGGAGTTTTCGGCTAGATCTGTAGGAAAAGCGCCCGCGTGATAGCGGGCAAAGTTTTTACAGCGCGGCGAAGGTTCCTTGTGCCTTCGCCACCAGTTTGTCGCCCTGGAAGACGTCGGCGTCGAGCACCAGCGTGCGCCGTCCGGCGTGCAAAACCCGGGCGATGCACAGCACCTCGCCCTCGCTGACGGCCCGCACGTAGTTGATCTTGCATTCCAGCGTCACGCTGCGCCGGTCGAAGCCATGGCTGCTGGAGCAGGCCAGCCCCATGGCGATGTCGACCAGGCTGAAGATCGCGCCGCCATGCAGGAAGCCGCCGCGATTGCGCAAATGCGGTTCCAGCGCGAGGGCCACCTCCGCAACGCCTTCTTCAAGGCGTTGCAGACGGCAGCCCAGCAACTGGCTGAAGGCGCTCTGAACGATGTCTTCAGGCGCGTCCATTACTTCTTCTTCAACTGCTTGGCGTTGGCGAACAGCGAGGCCATGGCGTTATTGGCAGGCGGCGGAGTTTCCTTGACCCGTGCCGGCGCACCTTGCTGGCGCGGCGCGGAACCTGGACGGCTGCCACGGGCGCCATCGACTTTCTCGCCCGGGGTGTCGCTCATGCGCATCGACAGGCCGACGCGTTTGCGCGGGATGTCCACTTCCATGACCTTGACCTTCACCACGTCGCCGGCCTTGACCGCTTCACGCGGGTCCTTGATGAACTTCTCGGACAGCGCCGAGATGTGCACCAGGCCGTCCTGGTGCACGCCGATATCGACGAAGGCACCGAAGTTGGTGACGTTGGTGACCACACCTTCGAGGATCATCCCCGGTTCCAGGTCCTTGAGGTCTTCGACGCCTTCCTGGAACTCGGCGGTCTTGAACTCCGGACGCGGGTCGCGGCCCGGCTTGTCCAGTTCCTGGAGGATGTCGGTGACGGTGGGCAGACCGAAGGTTTCGTCGGTGTATTTCTTCGGGTCGAGGCGCTTGAGGAAACCGCTGTCGCCAACCAGCGAGCGGATATCACGGTCGGTCTCGGCGGCGATGCGCTGCACCAGCGGGTAGGCTTCCGGGTGAACTGCGGAGGCGTCCAGCGGATTGTCGCCGTTCATCACGCGCAGGAAGCCGGCGGCCTGTTCGAAGGTTTTTTCGCCCAGGCGGCTGACTTTCTTCAGCGCCGCGCGGGTCTTGAAGGCGCCGTTGGCGTCACGGTGGCTGACGATGTTCTGCGCCAGCGTCGCGTTGAGGCCGGAGATGCGCGCCAGCAGCGCCACCGAGGCGGTGTTGACGTCGACGCCGACGGCGTTCACGCAGTCCTCGACTACCGCGTCGAGGCCACGGGCCAGTTTCAGTTGCGAAACGTCGTGCTGGTACTGGCCGACACCGATGGACTTCGGATCGATCTTCACCAGCTCCGCCAGCGGATCCTGCAGACGGCGGGCGATGGACACCGCGCCACGGATTGTTACGTCCAGATCAGGGAATTCACGGGCGGCCAGCTCGGACGCCGAATACACCGAGGCGCCGGCCTCGGAAACCATGATTTTGGTGATCTTGAGGGCAGGGTACTTCTTGACCAGTTCGGCGATCAGCTTGTCGCTTTCACGGCTGGCAGTACCGTTGCCGATGGCGATCAGTTCCACCGAGTGCTTGGCGCACAGTGCGGCAATCACGGCGATGGTGCGGTCCCAGTCGTTTTTCGGCGCGTGCGGGTAGACCGTGGTGTAGTCCAGCAGCTTGCCGGTGGCATCGACCACGGCCACCTTGCAGCCGGTACGCAGACCCGGGTCGAAGCCCAGGGTTGCGCGCGGGCCGGCAGGGGCGGCGAGCAGCAGGTCGTGCAGGTTGCGGGCGAAGACGTTGATTGCCTCGCCCTCGGCGTTGTCGCGCAGTTCGCCGAACAGGTCGGTTTCCAGGTGGCTGTAGAGCTTGACCTTCCAGGTCCAGCGCACCACTTCGGCCAACCACTTGTCGGCTGGGCGGCCCTGGTTAGCGAGGCCGAAACGCTCGGAAATCATCATTTCGCACGGGTGCAGGGTGCCCGGCAGTTCTTCGCCGACCTTCAGCGCAGCGGACAGCACGCCTTCGTTGCGCCCGCGGAAAATCGCCAGGGCGCGGTGCGACGGCACGCTCTTGAGCTGTTCGTCGTGTTCGAAATAGTCGCGGAACTTGGCGCCTTCCTCTTCCTTGCCGGCCACCAGGCGGGCGCTGAGGGTGGCTTCCTGAGTGAGGAACGTACGCAGTTTTTCCAGCAGGGTGGCGTCTTCGGCGAAGCGCTCCATGAGGATGTACTTGGCGCCTTCCAGTGCGGCCTTGGTGTCGGCAACGCCCTTTTCGGCATCGACGAAGCGCGCGGCTTCGGTTTCCGGGGACAGTTGCGGGTCATTCAACAGACCGTCGGCCAACTCGCCGAGGCCGGCTTCCAGGGCGATCTGGCCCTTGGTGCGGCGCTTCTGCTTGTACGGGAGATAGAGGTCTTCGAGGCGAGTCTTGGTATCGGCCAGCTTGATTTCGCGGGCCAGTTCAGGGGTTAGCTTGCCCTGTTCCTCAATGCTGGCCAGGATGCTGGCGCGGCGATCGTCGAGTTCGCGCAGGTAGCGCAGGCGCTCTTCGAGGTTGCGCAGTTGGGTGTCATCCAGGCTGCCGGTCACTTCTTTGCGGTAACGGGCGATAAAAGGCACCGTGGAGCCTTCATCAAGTAGAGCCACGGCCGCCTCGACCTGTTGCGGGCGGACGCCGAGTTCTTCGGCGATGCGGCTGTTGATGCTGTCCATAAAACCACCTGACAAATTGTGAATGCTTGGGCCGCGGAGCCCGCGCCGCAGGGGCGCCGGAGCAAGGCGGCTCTCGGTGAAAAGCGGCGCATTATACCCAGCGCACCGGGCTTGCGGTGATAGCCGCTGGCCAGCTTGCAGGACCGTTCTGCTGGCACATGGGGAAAAATCTGCTAACAATGCACACGGCACTGTCAAATGGCGGCTAAGCCATAATGCGCGCCGAGATTAAAGGAGCGACCCATGAGCAGCACTGCACAAACAGCCGAAGGCGAAAAAATCCTCATCGTCGACGACGACCCGGGCCTGAGCAGCCTGCTGGAGCGATTCTTCACCAGCAAAGGCTACCGAGCGAGGGCTGTACCGAACGTCGAGCAGATGGACCGCCTGCTGGCGCGTGAAGTCTTCAACCTGGTCGTCCTCGACCTGATGCTTCCCGGTGAAGATGGCCTTTCAGCCTGCCGCCGGCTGCGCGCGGCGAACAACCAGGTCCCGATCATCATGCTCACCGCCAAGGGCGACGAACTGAGCCGGATCAAGGGCCTGGAACTGGGCGCCGACGACTATCTCGCCAAGCCGTTCAACCCCGACGAGCTGGTCGCGCGGGTCAAGGCGGTGTTGCGGCGGCAGACGCCTTCGGTACCGGGTGCTCCGGGCAGCGAGGACGAAACCGTCACGTTCGGCGACTACGAACTGTCGCTGGCCACCCGCGAACTCAAGCGGGGTGAAGAAGTACACATGCTCACCACCGGCGAATTCGCGGTGCTCAAGGCACTGGTCATGCACGCTCGCGAGCCGCTGACCCGCGACAAACTGATGAACCTGGCCCGCGGTCGTGAATGGGATGCGCTGGAGCGTTCCATCGACGTGCAGATCTCGCGCCTGCGCCGGATGATCGAGCCGGATCCTTCCAAGCCGCGTTACATCCAGACAGTCTGGGGCGTCGGTTATGTGTTCGTGCCGGACGGTAATGCCGGCAAGTGACCCCTCGTTTTACGGAGTGAGTCATCAAAAGCAGGGCCACCGCAGGGTTGCCCTGCTTTTGCATGAAGCGAAAGCCGTAAAGCCCGCGAGCCGCGCTCGCGCCTGCCTAGTGTGTAGCCGTTCTCCATGAAAACCCCGCTGTGGTTCCCGCAAAGCTTTTTCGCCCGCACCCTGTGGCTGGTGCTCATCGTCGTCCTGTTCTCCAAGGCGCTCACCCTGGTCTATCTGCTGATGAACGAGGATGTGCTGGTTGATCGCCAGTACAGCCACGGCGTCGCCCTGACCCTGCGTGCCTACTGGGCGGCGGACGAGTCGGACCGGGAAAAGGTCGCCGAGGCCGCCGGGTTGATCCGGGTGACCGGCAACGGCGTACCCGAGGGCGAGCAGCACTGGCCTTACAGCGAGATCTATCAGCGCCAGATGCAGGCCGAACTGGGCGCCGACACCGAAGTCCGGTTGCGCGTGCACTCGCCGCCGGCGTTGTGGGTGAGGGCGCCGAGCCTGGGCGACGACTGGCTGAAAGTCCCGCTTTACCCACATCCGTTGCGCGGCCAGAAAATCTGGAACGTGCTTGGCTGGTTTCTCGCCATCGGCCTGCTTTCCACGGCCTCGGCCTGGATCTTCGTGCGTCAGTTGAACCAGCCGCTCAAGCGCCTGGTGTTCGCCGCGCGGCAACTGGGTCAGGGCCGCAGCGTGCGCTTGCCGGTCAGCGATACGCCCAGCGAGATGACCGAGGTCTATCGCGCCTTCAACCAGATGGCCGAGGACGTCGAACAGGCCGGACGCGAGCGTGAACTGATGCTCGCCGGGGTTTCCCATGACTTGCGTACGCCGTTGACCCGGCTACGGCTGTCGCTGTCGCTGATGGCCAACGACAGCGACCTGACCGACGATATGGTCCGCGACATTGAAGACATGGATGCGATCCTCGATCAGTTCCTCGCCTTCATTCGCGACGGTCGGGACGAGCCGGTGGAGGAGGTGGACCTGAGCGATCTGGTCCGTGAGGTGGTCGCGCCGTTCAACCAGCCTGAGGAGCAGGTGCGGCTGTGCCTTGAGCCGATCCCGCCGTTTCCGTTGCGCCGGGTATCGATGAAGCGCCTGTTGAACAACCTGATCGGCAACGCCCTGCACCATGCCGGGCAGGGTGTTGAAGTGGCGGCCTACGTTTCCGGTGACACCAGTGCGCCCTACGTGGTGCTGAGCGTGCTGGACCGCGGTGCCGGGATCGATCCCGGCGAGCTGGAAGCGATCTTCAATCCCTTCATTCGCGGTGACCGTGCCCGTAGCGGCAAGGGCACCGGCCTGGGCCTGGCGATCGTCAAGCGGATCGCCGCCCAGCACGGCGGCAACGTCGAGTTGCGCAACCGTTCCGGCGGCGGTATCGAAGCCCGAGTGCGGTTGCCGCTGGGGCTTCTGCTGCCTCGGGACGCTGTTTAACCCTTCCCTTTGGTGCGGGTCAGATTTGGCCCGCCGTTCTTTTCCAGATGCTCGATGATCATCCCGGCAACGTCCTTGCCGGTGGTGACCTCGATGCCCTCCAGGCCCGGTGAGGAATTCACCTCCATCACCAGCGGGCCGTGATTGGACCGCAGGATGTCCACACCTGCGACGCTCAGGCCCATGACCTTGGCGGCGCGGATCGCGGTCATGCGTTCTTCGGGCGTGACCTTGATCAGGCTGGCGGTGCCGCCGCGGTGCAGGTTGGAGCGGAATTCGCCCGGCTTGGCCTGGCGCTTCATCGAGGCGATGACCTTGTCGCCAACCACGAAACAGCGGATGTCGGCGCCGCCGGCTTCCTTGATGTATTCCTGGACCATGATGTTCTGCTTCAGGCCCATGAACGCTTCGATTACCGACTCGGCGGCCTTGGTGGTTTCGCACAGCACCACGCCGATGCCCTGGGTACCTTCGAGCACCTTGATCACCAACGGGGCGCCATTGACCATCTGGATCAGGTCGGGGATGTCGTCGGGGGAGTGGGCGAAGCCGGTGACCGGCAGGCCAATGCCGCGCCGCGACAGCAACTGCAGCGAGCGCAGTTTGTCCCGGGAGCGGGCGATGGCCACGGATTCGTTGAGCGGGAACACGCCCATCATTTCAAACTGACGCAGCACGGCGCAGCCGTAGAACGTCACCGAGGCACCGATGCGCGGGATCACCGCGTCGAAGCCTTCCAGCGGCTTGCCGCGATAGTGGATCTGCGGCTTGTGGCTGGCGATGTTCATGTAGGCGCGCAAGGTGTCGACCACAACCATTTCATGGCCCCGTTGCGTGCCGGCTTCGACCAGGCGACGGGTGGAATACAGACGCGGGTTCCGCGACAGCACAGCGATCTTCATGCAACACCTGTGGAAGGGGTAATGGTGGCCGGAAACACCGGCTTGTCCTGAACATATTTGACGCCTGGGTTGACCACCAACTGGCCATGCACCAGTGCCTTGGAGCCGAGCAGCAGGCGATAACGCATGGCCTTGCGGCAGGCCAGGGTGAATTCGACCTCCCAGACCCGATCACCGAGCGCCAGTGGCGTGCGGATCACGTAGCGGACCTGGGCGTGGCCGTTGGAACTCTTGATGGTCTTCATCGTGACCAGTGGCGCTTCGCAGCGGCGGTGGCGCAACTGCACGACCGAACCCAGGTGGGCGTTGAAGCGCACCCATTGCTCGCCGTTGCGCATGAATGGTTCGACCTCGGTGGCATGCAGGCTGGAGGTGCTGGCGCCGGTGTCGATCTTGGCGCGCAGACCGGCCAGGCCGAGGTCTGGCAGGGCCACCCACTCGCGCAAACCGATAACGCTCAAATGATCAAATGTCTTCACGATGCACAACCCGGAATAAGTCGGTGAACTGTAAGCAGGCTGCGGACTTTTTGCATCCGCCAGTTACGGTAGTACAGTTCCATGACCGCTATGAATCGGAGCAGTGCGATGGCACAACAACCGGAAGACGACAAGGTTCGTCTGGACAAGTGGCTTTGGGCCGCTCGTTTCTACAAAACCCGCGCCCTGGCCAAGGCCGCGATCGAAGGCGGCAAGGTGCACTGTCGCGGCGAACGCTGCAAGCCTGGCAAGGAGCCACGTGTTGGTGAGGAATTCGTTCTGCGCACCGGCTTTGACGAGCGCACGATAGTGGTCAAGGCGCTCTCGGTGGTTCGCCGCGGCGCGCCCGAAGCACAGGCGCTGTATGCCGAGACCGAAGAAAGCATTGCCCGCCGCGAAAAAGCCGCCGACTTGCGCAAGGCCGGTGCCTTGGGCGTCACCACCGATGGGCGACCGACCAAGAAGCAGCGTCGACAGATTCATCAATTCCACGATTCCGTGGGCTGAGCGGCCATTCGTCGCACGGGGACTGGTCAGCGGATGGCCGATGGCACCAGAGTAAGGGGCAGAATCCCCGGTCCTTGGATCAGGGAGCGAAATGGCCATAAACTAACGCCCTTTCGTGACAAAACCGATCACGCCTGCGCGGTGTGGCGGTACCGGCGTCCAACCGGCCCCTTGTCCTTTTCCCTCTTCAAAGAAAGCCTTTAGCCATGCCCGATCTTCCGGATACCGATTTCACCCAACGCTTCCTCTTTGACGACCGCGATGTGCGCGGCGAACTGGTTTCGCTCGAGCACAGCTACGCCGAAGTGTTGGCCAAACACGCCTACCCTCAGCCAGTCGCGCAACTGCTCGGCGAGCTGATGGCCGCTGCGGCGCTGCTGGTCGGCACGCTGAAATTCGACGGCCTGCTGATTCTCCAGGCGCGCTCCGAAGGCCCGGTCTCGCTGCTGATGGTCGAATGCTCAAGCGAGCGTGAGCTGCGCGGCATCGCCCACTACGACAGCGCCGCGATCAGCGATGATGCCGGCCTGCACGACATGATGCCCAACGGCATGCTCGCGCTCACCGTCGACCCGCGTCGTGGCCAGCGTTACCAAGGCATTGTCGATCTGGATGGCGCCGATCTGGCGGAATGCTTCACCAATTACTTCGTCAAGTCCGAGCAGCTCGGCACGCGCTTCTGGCTCAGCGCCGATGGCCACCGCGCGGGCGGCCTGCTGCTGCAGCAACTGCCGGTCGCGAGTCAGCCGGACGCCGATGACCGTGCCGAAAGCTGGGCGCACGTGACCATGATGGCGGGCACCTTGAGCCGCGAAGAGCAGTTGGGCCTGGACAACGAAACCCTCTTGCATCGCCTCTACCACGAAGACGCCGTGCGCCTGTTCGACGTCCAGCCGCTGAGTTTCCGTTGCAGTTGCTCGCGTGAACGTTCCGGCAGCGCACTGACGAGTCTCGGGCTGGAAGATGCGCGTGCACTGGTCGTCGAACACGGCGGTCAGATCGAGATCGATTGCCAGTTCTGCAACGAGCGCTATCGCTTCGATGTTGCGGATGTTGAGCAATTGTTTGGTGGCGGTGGCGTGGACGCGCCATCAGATACTCGTCACTGAAACGTTTCCGCTCAGGGAAATCTCCTGTCGAATCCGCAGAAGGCGCAGTTCTGACAGGAGGGCCCTACTTTTTTTGGGCGTTTCTGGCATAATCCGGCCACTTTTTTCGCTGTAGTAGTTTGTAAGGATCTACTACAAATCGTTTGGAGCACTCGGCCGCAGGCCGGATGGGGAATCTCATGACGCAAGCCAATAACGCCGTGTACACCGATCTGAGTGTCGACGAGCTGGTACAAGAAGCGCTGAAACGCGGTGAAGGCGAACTGGCCGATACTGGCGCGCTGGTCGTGAAAACCGGTCACCGCACTGGTCGTTCGCCAGTTGACCGTTTCATCGTCGAAGAGCCGAGCACCCAGGACGCTATCGCCTGGGGCCCGATCAACCGCAAGTTCCCCGCCGACAAGTTCGATGCCCTGTGGGCTCGCGTCGAGGCGTTCAACAACGCCCAGGAGCACTTCGTTTCCCACGTTCACGTAGGCGCTGCCGAGGATCACTACCTCGCAGTCAAGATGACCACCCAGACTGCCTGGCAGAACCTGTTCGGTCGTTGCCTGTTCATCAACCCAGCCCAGTACAACCCTGCTGGCCGGGAAGAGTGGCAGGTCCTGAACGTTGCCAACTTCGAATGCGTTCCAGAGCGTGACGGCACCAATTCCGATGGTTGCGTCATCCTCAACTTCGCGCAGAAAAAAGTCCTGATCGCCGGCATGCGTTACGCCGGTGAGATGAAGAAAGCCATGTTCTCGGTGCAGAACTTCCTGCTGCCGGCCGCTGACGTGCTGCCTATGCACTGCGCTGCCAACATCGGCGAAGAAGGCGACGTGACCCTGTTCTTCGGTCTGTCGGGCACTGGCAAGACCACCCTGTCGGCCGACGAAAGCCGTTACCTGATCGGTGACGACGAGCACGGTTGGGGCGAAGGCGTTGTCTTCAACATTGAAGGCGGCTGCTACGCCAAGTGCATCGACTTGTCCGAGAAGAACGAGCCGGTCATCTGGAAAGCCATCAAGCACGGCGCAGTCCTGGAAAACGTCGTTCTGGACGACGCCAAGCACGCTGACTACGCCGATGGCAGCCTGACCCAGAACAGCCGCGCCGCGTACCCGCTGGAGCACGTCGAGAAGCGTTCCGAGCAGAACCTGGGCGGCGAGCCTAATGCGGTCATCTTCCTGACCTGCGACCTGACCGGCGTACTGCCGCCAGTGTCGATCCTGAACAACGAGCAGGCTGCGTATCACTTCCTGTCCGGCTACACCGCGCTGGTCGGTTCCACCGAAATGGGTTCGGGCGGCGGCATCAAGTCGACCTTCTCCACCTGCTTCGGCGCACCGTTCTTCCCGCGCCCGGCTGGCGAATACGCTGAACTGCTGATCAAGCGCATCAAAGGCTTCGGCTCCAAGGTCTACCTGGTCAACACCGGCTGGACCGGCGGTGGCTACGGTGTCGGCAAGCGTTTCAGCATCCCGACCACCCGCGCGGTGATCGCGGCCATCCAGAGCGGTGCTCTGATCGGCGCTGAAACCGAGCACCTGGGCATCATCAACCTGGACGTACCGAAGTCGGTTCCGGGCGTTGATACCGAACTGCTGAACCCGCGTACCACCTGGGCTGACCAGGCTGCGTACGACGAAGCTGCGAAAGGCCTGGCCTCGCTGTTCATCGAAAACTTCAAGAAATTCGAAGTTTCCGATGCCATCAAGGCTGCTGGTCCGCAACTGTAAGTTGCTGCTGACCGCAGGCTGAAAAAACCCCCGGCTCGTGAGAGTCGGGGTTTTTTTATGGAAATGTTGTTGGGGCGCCAGGTGCCTGCCAACGGTGTTTCTGCGCTCTCCGGATCGAGCGCCGCCCGCGCGGCGCATCGCGAGCAAGCTCGCTCCTACATCGGTTGCAACGTGCCATGGCCTGTCAGAGGGGTGTTGCACGCCCTTGGCGTTTGGCGATGAAGCGTGGGGAGGCTGTTAGGGTCGACTCGATACCGCGCCGTACAAACAAGGCGTTCAACTATGGCCTGACAGGCATAGGTACGTTGCAACCAATGTAGGAGCGAGCTTGCTCGCGATGCGCCGCGCGGGCGGCGCTCGATCTCAAGGTCCCCCGTAAACAACCTTTTCTATTGGCCATCAGCCACACAATCCTTCAGCATCGGCACTTCACTCCATGGAGATCCCCCGTGTCCGATCCGTTGCAGATTGAACATTTCCCCCACGCTGAATTCATCTCCACCCGCTGGCAGGACGCGGACATCAACGGTCAGATCGCCAGCGCCGCGGTCTACAGCTTTTTCGACACCGTGATCCAGTCGTACCTCGTTACCCACGGCGAAATCGATCCGCAGGAAGGCGAGGTGGTGGCTTTCGTGGTGAGTTCCTCCTGCGATTTCTACGCCTCGGCGGGCTTTACCGATCTGTTGCAGGTGGGCATCCGGGCCGAGCGTATCGCCGGCAGCACGGTGGAGTTCGAAGTGGCCCTTTTCGACTATGCCGGCAAGCAGCTCTATGCCCTTGGCCGGGTGGTGCAGGTGTTCATCGAGCGCGCCACAGGAACGCCTGCGACCTTCCCCGACACACTGAAAATGGCCCTGCTCTCGCTGAACTGAAGGCCGTCGGGCTCAGTCGTTGAGCCGGATAATCCCTTCGCGCACGGCGAACAGCACCAACCCAGGCACATCGTGGATCTGCAGTCGGTGCATGATCTGCGAACGATGCGCCTCGACGGTCTTCACGCTAAGGCCCAGGCCATCGGCGATGGAGCGCGTCGATTCGCCACGGGCGACCAGCCGCAGGATCTCCAGTTGCCGCGCAGTGAGCTGCATCGCCGTGCTGGCCTGGGTACGGCGGCGGTTCTGTTTTACCGCCTGACCGATCACCAGCGGCAGCACCGCCGACGACAGGTATTGCCCACCGCCGCGCAGCGATTGCAAGGCCAGCTCCAGCTCCTGCACCGTCGCGCTTTTCAGCAGGAAACCGTGGGCGCCCTGTTGCAGGCAGTGCATGACGAATTCCAGTTCCGAACGCGACGACAACATCAGCACCTTGCAGGCCGGTACACGCAGGTACAGCTCGCGCAGCAGCTCCTCGCCGGTCAGCGTGCCGAGGGCAACGTCCAGCAGGATGATGTCGGGCTTGAGCTGTTCTGACAGCGCAAGGGTGGTAACCGCGTCGCCTGCTTCTCCGACCACAGCGTATTCTTGTTTTTTTTCGAGCAACGCTCGCAGGCCTGCGCGGAACAGGGGCGAGTCGTCGGCAATCAGTAAACGGCAAAGCATAGGTTTGAGCCCGTGTCGCGTAGGGTTGGACGGTGATGTGGAACAAATCGTCGCTGTGCTGTGTTGCTCCCTTGCGGTAAATGCCTGCGTGTCGTGCACCGCTCAGCGGCGACGCGAAAAAGGCGGCTGTGGGGGTGGTCTGGCCTGGGAGTGCTCAGCCATTACGGAGGCTGACGCTGAACTGGTTGATCAGCGTCGGCAGGCGGTCCAGCGGCTCAATGGTCTGGGCCGCTCCGAGGCGAATGGCTTCCTTGGGCATGCCGAACACCACGCAACTGGCCTCGTCCTGGGCCACGGTGTGGGCACCCTGTTCGCGCATGGCCAGCAGGCCACGGGCTCCGTCGTCACCCATGCCGGTCATGATGATGCCCAGGGCATTGCTGCCGGCATGGCGAGCGGCGGAACGGAACAGGACATCGACCGAGGGCTTGTGCCGGTTGACGGCGGGGCCGTCGAGCACTTCGACCAGGTAGTGCGCACCGCTGCGCTTGAGCTGCATATGCAGACCTCCGGGCGCCAGCAATGCCAGCCCGGAGTGAACGCGATCCAGGTGTCTGGCCTCGCGTACTTCGATCTGGCACAGCCCGTTGAGGCGGCGCGCGAAATCGGCGGTGAACTTCTCCGGCATGTGTTGAACGATCACCAGGCCCGGACAATCTCGCGGCAATTGCCGCAGGAGGAATTCCAGCGCCTGGGTGCCGCCGGTCGAGCAGCCAAGTGTAACGATTCGGTCGGTGGTTTGGCGCAGCGCGGGGCTGGGCGGTAGGTCTTTTTTTTCCAGCGGCGGCAGCGTGTGCCGGGCGACCGGTCGGGTCTTGGCCGCATCCTCGATGCAGCGCACCAGGGTGCCGGCAAGATTCTCCAGGCTCTGGCGCAAACCCAGCTTCGCCTTGGTGAACACGCCCACCGCACCCGCCGCCAGTGCCTCCAGGTTGAGGTCGGTGCCGGCTTCGGTGAGGGTCGAGCAAATGATGGTGGGCGTCGGTCGCTCGGCCATGATCTGGCGCAGGAAGGTCAGGCCGTCCATGCGTGGCATTTCCACGTCCAGCACCAGCACGTCGGGCCAGTCGCGGCGCATCTTGTTGATCGCATAGATCGGATCGGCGGCCATGCCGATCACCTCGATGCCTGGATGGTTGCCGAGAAACTGGCTGAGCACCTGGCGGACCAGGGCCGAGTCATCGACGATAAACACACGAATCGGTCTGCCACGCTCGGTCATAGGCGTTCGAACACCGAAGGCCTTACCGGACGCAGCGGCAAGTTGAAGCCGTGAATGCTTTCGGCGTGGCCGATGAACAGCAGGCCACCCGGGCGCAGTTTTTCGCTCAGGTTGCGAACGATGCGCTGCTTCTGCTCGCTGTCGAAGTAGATCAGCAGGTTGCGCAGGAAGATCACGTCGAACTGGCCGATCGATTCCGGCAGCGGCTGCACCACGTTGATCTCGCGCAGTTGCACCTTGGCCCGCAGCCACCCTTGCACGCGCATGCGGCCTTCCATGTCTTCCACGCCGCAGAGGCAGTGGCGGTGCAGCCAGCCGTCAGGGAAATAGCGTGCCTGCGCGATGTCGTAGATGCCCTGTTCGGCGAGGCTGAGCATGCTCAGGCTGAGGTCGCTGGCGAGGATCGACCACTCGTTGCCGCGGGTATGTTCGGCGGCGGTCATGGCCAGGCTGTAGGGCTCCTCGCCCGACGAGCAGGCGGCGCTCCACAGGCGCAGCGGACCACCGCGCCCCTTGAGCCACTGGCCGAGGAATTCGAAGTGGGCGAACTCGCGGAAGAAGTAGGTTTCGTTGGTGGTCAGCAGATCGACTACCAGACGCCGCTCCCTGGCGTACTGCGGGTGCGTCAGCCGGTTCAGGTAGTCGTCGTAGCTGTCGAGGTCGAAGTGGCGCAGGCGCTTCAACAGGCGCCCGGCCACCAGTGAGCGCTTGTTGCTGGACAGGTGGATGCCCGATGCGTCCTGCATCAATTGCTGCAACTGGCGGAAGTTCTGCTCGCCGAGTACCGGCAGCGAAGGCATGGCGGACATGTCAGTGGACCTTCGATGCCTGGCTGAGGTGACGGATGTCGTCCAGCGACAGCACTTGCAGCATGTTCAGGATGATCAGGAACTCCTGGGCGTGCTGCGCCATGCCGGCGATGAAGTCCGAGCGGATCGCGGTGCCGAAGGCCGGCGGCGGCATGATCTGCCGCGGGTCGATCTCCAGCACTTCGTCCACCTCGTCCACCACCAGGCCGATGCGTTGCAGTCCGGCGTCCAGCGCCAGTTCGATGATCACGATGCAGGTGCGGTTGCCGGGCGCGGTCAGGCTCATGCCGAAACGCGCAGCCAGGTCCAGCACCGGCACCACGTTGCCGCGCAGGTTGATCACGCCGTGGATGTAGCTCGGCATCATCGGTACGCGGGTGACTTCGTTGTACTCGATGATTTCCCGCACCAGATCGATGGGCAGCGCGTAGCCGGCCTCGCGCACGCGAAAGCTCAGGTGCTGGATGGCGTCGGCTTGCACTTCGACTCGTTGTGGCTGGTTCATGGGCACCTCGCTCAATTGAAGCTGACGAACTGGCCTTCATCGATCAGGGCCTTGGGGCCGGAGCGTACCGGTGCTGGCAAGCTGTCGCCGGCTCGCGTGGCGCGCAGCGGTGCACTGCCTTGTTCGAAGCGGAAATAACCGATCAGTTCCTGCAACTGGCTGGCCTGGGCGTTCATTTCCTCGGCGGTGGCCGCCAGTTCCTCGGAGGCCGAGGCGTTCTGCTGGGTGATCTGGTTCATCTGACCCATGGCGATGTTGATCTGCCCGGCGGCGCTGCTTTGCTCCTGCGAAGCCGCGGTGATTTCCTGGACCAGGTCGGAGGTGCGCTGGATATTCGGCACGATTTCGCCCAGCAGTTGCCCGGCCTGTTCGGCCAGTCGCACGCTGCTGGACGCCACTTGTCCGATTTCCTGTGCGGCCACCTGGCTGCGTTCGGCGAGCTTGCGCACCTCGGCGGCGACCACCGCGAAGCCTTTGCCGTGATCGCCGGCGCGGGCGGCCTCGATGGCGGCGTTGAGGGCGAGCAGGTTGGTCTGGTAGGCGATGTCGTCGATGATGCCGATTTTTTCGGCGATCTGTTTCATCGCCAGCACGGTGTCGCCCACCGCGCCACCGCCTTGCACGGCGTCGTTGGCAGCCTTGCCGGCGATGCCGTCGGTGATTTTGGCGCTTTCGGTGTTCTGCGCAATGGAGGCGGACATTTCTTCCACCGAGGCGCTGGTCTGCTCGACGCTGGCAGCCTGTTCGTTGGCGGCCTGGCTCAGGGACTGGGACGTCGAGCTGACCTGCTCCGAGGCCGACGACAGCGCGTCGGCGGAACTGCGCACATCGCCGAGGATGCTGCGCAGGCGCTCGGTCATGTTCTGCATCGCGCTGAGCAGGCGGCCGGTTTCATCCTTGCGGTCGACCTGCAGGTCCTGGCTGAGGTCGCCGGCGGCCATGCGGTCGGCCGCCTGCACCGCGCCGAGCAGCGGCCGGGTGATGCTGCGGGTGACCAGTACGCCGACCAGCATGCCGAGCAGCGTTGCGACCGCCACCAGGATGATCATCTGGAAGCGCGAGTTTTCGGCGATCTCGGTGATTGCGGCATTGGCCTCGCCGGCGCGGGCCTGCTTGGCGGTGCTGGCGTCGCCGAGCAGGCGATCGACTTCGTTGGCCGCTTCGGTGTTGCCCGGCATCAGCGCCAGTGTCTCGGTCATCGGCTGCAGCGCGCCGGATTGTTGATGCACGGTCAGCACCTGATTGGCCGCCGCGATGTACTTCTGCAGCGGGCCGTCGATGGCTTCGACCTGCATCTGGCCTTCGCGGGTCAGGAAGTACTGCCGCGAGCGGGTCAGCAGCTCGCGGGTCTTGTCCATCGCCTCACGGGCGACGCGGGCCGATTCGTCACGCTCTTCGGTCGTGACCGACATCAGGCTGCGGCGCACCGCGCGGTTGGCCATGAGCAACTGGATATTGGCTTCCTGCAAGGTCGTCAGGCCAACCACATCGAGGTCGTACATGCGGTCGGAGAGGTCGTTGACCTGACTCAGGTTACGGATGCCGATGAAGCCGATGATCGCGGTCAGCGCGACCACCAGCAGAAAGCCCAGGGTCAGGCGCACACCTATCTTCATGTTGCTGATCATTTGCATGGTGACTCTCCAAAGGGGCTGAGCATGCTCGGTGACGTGGCGAGGCGCGGTTCGCTCTCGGCGCGTTGCTGCAAGTGGCGGAACAGGCTGGGAATATCGAGGATCAGCGCGACCTGGCCGGAGCCGAGGATGGTCGAGCCGCTGATGCCGGACAGGTGCTGGAACATCTGCCCCAGGGGTTTGATCACGGTCTGCAGTTCGCCCAGCAACTGCTCGACGATCAGCCCGGCCTGTTGCCGGCCCTGGCTGACCACGACGATGTTGCGGCGAACGCGCGGATCACCGCGCAGACCGAAGTGCCGGCCGAGGTCGACGCTGGGCAGCGGCTTGCCCCGCAGGTTGAGGTGACCGCTGGCATCGAGGGCGTCGGTACGCTCCTCCATGCACTCGGTGACCATATCCAGCGGGATGACGAAGTGGTCGCCACCGACGCTGACCAGAAAACCGTCGATGATCGCCAGGGTCAGCGGCAGGCGGATACGGAAGGTGCAGCCTTTGCCTGGCTGCGACTCGATCTCGATGATCCCGCGCAACTCGTCGATGGCGCTGCGCACCACGTCCATGCCGACCCCGCGACCGGACAGGTTGGACACGGCATCGGCCGTGGAAAAGCCCGGCTCGAAGATCAGCAGGTGAATGTCCTGATCGCTCAGTTGGGCGTCGGCGTCGAGCATGCCGCGGGCAATGGCTTTCTCGCGGATGCGCTCGGTGTTCAGGCCGCGGCCGTCGTCGCTGACTTCCAGCACGATCATCCCGGAGTCGTGATAGGCGTTCAGGCGCAGGCTGCCCTGTTCCGGCTTGCCGGCGGCGCGGCGCTCGCTGGAAGGCTCGATGCCGTGGTCGATGGCGTTGCGCACCAGGTGCACCAGCGGATCGGCGATGCGGTCGATGAGGGTCTTGTCCAGTTCGGTTTCGCTGCCGGACAGGGTGAGCTGGATCTTCTTGTTCAGCGCCTGGCTGACATCGCGCACCACGCGGTGGAAGCGGTTGAAGGTCTCGCCGATCTCCACCATGCGCAGTTTCAGCGCCAGCTCGCGAATCTGTTCGACGTGTTGCTGCACCGCCTGGACGCTCTCTATGCAGGCGGTGGAACCGCTGCGCAACGATTGCATCTGTGCCCCGGCGGTGCTGATCACCAGCTCGCCGACCAGGTTGATCAGCTCGTCGAGCTTGTGTGCGGCGACCTTGACCATGCTGCTGCCGTTACGTGGCTCGTGGCTGGCGGGCTGCGCCACCGACGGTTCCGGCGCTTGCGGGGCGGGCGCTAACGTTTGCGTCGGGGCGACAACAGGTTCTACAGCGGGGCTGTCGGCGCCCTCCTGGATTTGCAGGCGCAAGGTGCAGAAGTCTTCGGCCAGGGCAAAGACATCTTCCAGTTCTTCGCGGCTGGCGGCGCTGATCAGGGTCAGCTCGAAGCCAAGGTAGCAGGCTTCGGCGTCCAGTCCGTGGAGGTCCGGCACGGCCCAGGCGAGGGTTTGCAGCGAGGTGACCTTGCCCAGCCGGTCGAGGTAGCGCAGGAAACTGCTCGGCTCGAAACCGTTGCGCAGCAGCTCGTTGTCGAAGCGGATCGATAGGAACCACTCGTTGATCTCGCCCGCGTCCTGAACCGTCTGGCTGGCAGGCACTTCGCCGCCTTCCGCAGCGATACCGCCGAGCGCCAGCAACAACTGGGCCTGACGCGGCGTGTGCGGGGCGAGGGTGGCGCTGTGCGGGTCGATGCTCTCGACCATGCCGTTGAGCTCGTCCATGCACTCGAGCATCAGCGAGACCAGCGCCGGGTTCAGGCTGCGTTGCCCGTCACGCACGCCCATCAACTGGTTTTCCAGTTGGTGCGCCAGCGACACCAGCGGGTCAAGCGAGAAAATTCCCGCCGAGCCCTTGAGGGTGTGCACGGCGCGGAACAGCGCGTTGATTGCCTCGGCGTCGTCGCTGGTCTGTTCCAGGCGCAGCAGATTGTCTTCGGCTTCCTTGAGCAGGTCGCGGGCTTCTTCGAGGAACCCTTCGAGCAATTGGCTCCATTGATCGCTATCGAACATCGCTCACTCCTTGCTCGCCGGGTACAGGGCTTCGAGGCGCAGCAACTCGACCAGCGCGAGGGCTCCGTCGGACAGTGCGGTGACCCGCGCGCCCTGGACCAGGGTCTTCTGCAAAGCCAGCAGCACCTGGACGCCGGCGCTGTCGAGTTCGTCCAGGCCGCTCAGGTCGAGGGTCCAGGGGCCGGGGTCGTCGGGCAGCAGGGCGAGCAGCGCCTGTTGCGTCTCGCTCGCTTCGTAGATGGTCAGGTCACCCTGCATGCTCAGCTGTGCGGGTTCCCGGTCACTGGCCGGATGCAGCGTGAGGGTAGCCATCAGCCGATCAGCTTTTCGACGGCCGCCAGCAGTTGCTGCGGCTGGAATGGTTTGACGATCCAGGCCTTGGCGCCTGCGGCCTGGCCCTCGGCTTTCTTGGCCTGCTCGCTTTCGGTGGTGAGCATCATGATCGGCGTGAAGCGGTACTCGGACTTGGCCTTGACCGCCTTGACCAGGCCGATGCCATCGAGGTTGGGCATGTTCACGTCGCTGATGATCAGGTTGATCTTTTGCCCGTTCAGCTTGCTCAGGGCGTCGCGCCCGTCGCACGCTTCGATGATCTGGTGGCCGGTGCCATTGAGGCTGATCTTTACCAGTTGGCGCATTGAGGCGGAGTCATCGACGATCAGGATGGTCTTGGCCATGTCAGGGCCCTCGGCAGTTAGAAAAAGGTGACGTCGCTGGTGGTGGCGGCCTGGCTGTGGCCGGCGCGCTCTTCACTGGTGGTGAAGCGCTCGCGCAGGCGGGCGAGCCACGCCTGGGCATCGTGCAGGCGCTGGTCGCGGCGCTCGACGGCGTCGAGCAGTTGCAGCAAATCGATCTGGAGGTGGTCGAGCATCTGGTCGGCACGGTCCTGGAACTGCAGGGCGACCATCACCGCGTGGATGTCGTCCTGGGTCGAACGGGCGTTGCCCTGCAGGTTGCGCGAGGCGGCATCGAGGGCGTCGAGGTTGTCGCCCAGGCCGTTGATGACTTCGCTCAGCACCTGTTCAAGGCGGGCCAGGTTCTGCTGTTCTTCGGTGCTCAGTTCGTTGGCGGCTTCGATACTGGACTGGATCGCCTGGTTGATCTCGCCAACCTTGCTGTCCATCGAACGGCCAGTTTCGGCGGACAGCCGGGACAGCTTGCGCACTTCGTCGGCGACCACCGCGAAGCCGCGGCCGAACTCACCGGCGCGGGCGGCCTCGATGGCGGCGTTGAGCGCCAGCAGGTTGGTCTGGCTGGCGATTTCCTGAACGTGGCGGGCCATCTGCTGCAATTCGCCGGTGTAGCTGCCGAGGTGGCCGATGGTGGCGAGGAATTCCTGTTGACGGCGGCTGCCGGCGGCGAAGGCTTCGGTCACCCCTTGCAGGCGCTGGTTGGCGTCGCGCAGGTTCTCGCCGAGGCCGCCGCTGGTCAGTACGTCTTCGCTCTGGTCGAGGCTGGCTTGCAGGCGCTGGCTGATATCGGTGAAGCGATCGAGCAGCCCGCCGATGTTGTCCGAAAGCAGCCGGCGGCTCTGTTGCAGGCTGTCGGTCCAGGACGGCATCACGACCGGCAGCAGTTGCTCCAGCGGGTGCGGTGGTTGTTCGAGGGGGAGGTGTTGTTCAAGGTGAGACGGGGTTGGCGAGACGATCTTGCGCGGCCCCCAGAGCGCGGCGGCCAGGGCGATCAGCAGTAGCCCGGCGATATTCGCCCAGGGCTGGCCGAAGAACATGCCACTGGCGCAGAGGGCGATTCCTATCCCGATTCCCAAGTACATCCGCATCCCTTAAGCCTGCTGTCCTTTGAAAGGCTTCGCATGGTAGCGGTAGTCATTTGACGTCAAAATCGGGACGCCCCTTAATCCGACTGGTCAGTCACGGGCGTGCCTTGGCAAAACACAAGGAGCGTGCGCTGACCATGTGGACAGGATTATTGGCTGAAACGCTTTAGGGGCCGCGCACTGTAAGATTCGGGCGTGGCTTAGGAGAGGCGGAAGACGTAGGTGTATGGCGTAAGCCAAAAGTGTGATGGCGTTTGGCTTGATAAGCCAATGGTGCAAGGAGTGTGGGGGCTTTCCGTATTGCGCCTCCCGGGAGAGAGGCGCAATACGCAGGCATCAATCAATGGCGCCAGTGGCGCTTGTGCTTGCGATGGCCGTAGTGATGACCGCGGTCATGCACATAGCGGCGATCGTAGCCACGACCGCGGTCGTTGTAGCGACGGTCGTCTTCATCGGCCTTGTTGCCCATGTAGTTGCCCAGCGCACCGCCCGCGCCACCGCCGGCGGCGGCACCGATCAGGCTGCCGGTGTTGCCGCCCATGCTGCGGCCCACCACGTTGCCGCCTGCTGCGCCCAGGGCGCCGCCGATGGCGGCTTCGCCGCGGCTGCGCTTGTCGGCGCCGACGGCACTACCGGCCGCGCCACCGAGGCCTGCGCCGATCGCCGAGCCGGTGCTGCCACCGATCGACTGACCGACCACCGAGCCCAATACCCCACCCAATGCGCCGCCAATACCGGCTTCGGTGGTGCCGCCTGCACTGGCAACGCCACTGAGCAGGCTGAGGGACAACACGAGAATCGAGGAGTACTTCATACGAGAGCCTCAAAGGGATGACGCGGCGATCCTGCGTTCCTTGAGGTGTGGCTGACAACGTAAATCCGACGAGTAACACGACTGCAACACATATTTCTAAGTTGTTGTTTTTTGGGTGAAACTTATCGTGTTTTCGTGGGTCATACGCTACTTGAACGGGGCCCTGACAGTGATGTCAGGGCCTTTTTTTATGGGTGTTGGGTGGTGGCCTTTTGGGGCGTTATCGCTGCATGGGTATCTATACATCTTTCGGTTATGTGGTGGTTGGAAGGCGCTTGTCAAAAGACCGAGTAATGGCGACCAGGCGCTAGCCGGAAGTTTTCTAGCGCTCTCAAGATCGAGCGCCGCCCGCGCGGCGCATCGCGAGCAAGCTCGCTCCTACATCGGTTGCAACGTGCCATGGCCTGTGGGATCGGCGTTGCCAGCCTTGGCGCATGGCTGGAAAGTGCAGTGGGGGCTGAGGCATCAGCCCCGAAACCGAGTCGAACCACCAAGACGGTCAACCATGGCCTGACAGGCATGGGTACGTTGCAACCGATGTAGGAGCGAGCTTGCTCGCGATGCGCCGCGCGGGCGGCGCTCGATCTTGAGAGCGCTGAAAAACTGCCGGCTAGCGCCTGGTCGCCATTACACGGTATCCAGACTGACGCCTCATGGGCTTCATAGAACCAAGAGATGTGTAGATACCGCAGTGATAGGGCCACAAAGGGGGATCAGATAATCCGCGCTTCCGCGCTGGCCCGCTGCAACTGAATCGCCACAAACTTCGACGTCGGTGTATGGCTCCCATCCCCTACGCTTTCCAGCGGCACCAGCGGGTTCACTTCCGGGTAGTACGCCGCTGCCTGACCCGCCGGGATGTCGAACGCCAGCAGGGTGAAGCCCTTGACCCGACGCTCCAGCCCGTCGCCCCACAGCGAGACGATGTCGGCCTTGTCGCCCGGGTTGAAGCCCAGGCGGATGATGTCGGCTTCGTTGGCGAACAGTACGTCACGCTGGCCCCTGACCCCACGGTAACGGTCATCCAGGCCGTAGATGGTGGTGTTGTACTGATCGTGGGAGCGCATCGATTGCATGATCAGGTCCGGGACCTGGCCAGTGGCGCGCACGCCTTCGTGCAGCAGGTCGTCGGGCAGGCGATTGGCCTTGAAGTTGGCCTTGCCCGTGGCGGTCTTCCAGATGCGCTGCCCGGCGCTGTTACCCAGGTAGAAACCCCCGGGGTTGAGCAGGCGTTCGTTGAACTGGTCGAAACCGGGAATGGTCTGGGCAATCAGGTCGCGGATACGCGCGTAGTCAGCGATCAGCCAGTTCCAGTCCACCGGATGGCTGCCCAGGGTCGCCGCAGCGATCCCGGCGACCACCGCCGGCTCCGAGCGCATCTGCCGCGACAGCGGCTGCAACTGGCCGTTGGAGGCGTGGACCATGCTGAACGAGTCTTCCACGGTCACCGCCTGCGGGCCTTCGCCCTGCTGGTCGATGTCGGTGCGGCCGAGGCACGGCAGGATCAGCGCTTCCTTGCCGTGAATCAGGTGGCTGCGGTTGAGCTTGGTGCTGATCTGCACGGTCAGGTCGCAGTTGCGCAGCGCTTGGGCGGTGCGCTCGGTGTCGGGGGTGGCCTGGGCGAAGTTGCCGCCCAGACCGATGAAGACCCTGGCCTTGCCTTCGAGCATGGCGTGGATGGCTTCGACGGTGTTGTGGCCGTTGTGGCGCGGCACCTTGAAGCCGAAACGACGCTCCAGCGAGTCCAGCAAGGTCACAGGCGGGCGCTCGTTGATGCCCATGGTGCGGTCGCCCTGCACGTTGCTGTGACCGCGCACCGGGCACAGGCCGGCGCCCGGCTGGCCGAGGTTGCCGCGCAGCAGCATCAGGTTGGCGATTTCCTGGATGGTCGCCACCGAATGGCGGTGCTGGGTGATGCCCATGGCCCAGCACATGATGACCTTCCTGGCCCGTGCGTACATGCGCGCGGCCTGTTCGATATCGGCCAGGGGCAGTCCTGACTGCGACACAATCTGTTCCCACGAGGTGGCGTCCACCATCGCCAGGTAATCATCCACGGTGGCGGTGTGCTCGGCGATGAAAGCGTGGTCGAACACCGGTTCGGCGCCGCTGGCCTGGGCTTCGCGTTCCCACTGCAGGAGGAACTTGGCCATGCCGCGCATCATCGCCATGTCGCCGCCCAAGGCCGGACGGAAGTAGGCGGTGTTGGTCGGGCGGTCGCCGTTGGTGAGCATCTCGATCGGGTGCTGCGGGTGCTGGAAGCGTTCCAGGCCACGTTCCTTGAGCGGGTTGACGCAGACCACCTGGGCGCCGCGTTTCACCGCTTCGCGCAGCGGTTCGAGCATCCGCGGGTGGTTGGTGCCGGGGTTCTGACCCCAGACGAACAGCGCATCGGCGTGTTCGAAATCATCGAAGGTCACAGTGCCCTTGCCGACGCCGACGCTCTGGCCCAAAGCCACGCCGCTGGCTTCGTGGCACATGTTCGAGCAGTCCGGGAAGTTGTTGGTGCCAAAGGCACGAACGAACAACTGGTACAGGTAGGCGGCTTCGTTACTGGCCCGGCCCGAGGTATAGAACTCGGCCTGATCGGGGCTTTCCAGCGCATTGAGGTGACGGGCGATGACGGCGAAGGCCTCATCCCAGGAAATCGGTTTGTAGCGGTCGCTGGCCGGGTCATAGGCCATCGGCTCGGTCAGTCGGCCCTGGTATTCGAGCCAGTAATCGCTCTGGCTGAGCAGCGAGCTGATGCTGTGGCGGGCGAAGAACGATTTGTCGACGCGGCGCTTGGTCGCCTCCCAGTTCACCGCCTTGGCGCCGTTCTCGCAGAACTTGACCATGCCGCTTTCCGGCGAGTCACCCCAGGCGCAGCCGGGGCAGTCGAAGCCGCCGTTCTGGTTGGTCTTGAGCAGGGCGCGGATGTTCTTCAGCGCGTTATCGCTGCCAATCCAGGCCTGCGCCACACTGCGCAGCGCACCCCAGCCACCGGCAGCGCCGTTGTAGGGTTTATAGCGCGGGACGGGTTTCTGGTCGGCTTGATGATGCAGGCTCACGATCGATTCTCCCGTGCAGGGCTGTAGACCCTCGGCGCACTGTGTTGTGGCAGGTGGATGAGGTTCAGGTTGTGCCGGCGGGCCCATTGCAGCGCCAGGCCGGTGGGCGAGGACAGGCTGACCAGGGTCTGGATGCCGGCGCGCAGGACTTTCTGGATCAGTTCCAGGCTGCAGCGGCTGGTGACCACGGCGAGGCCGCCGGTGGTGTCGATGCGCTGGCGCAGCAGGGCCCCGATCAGCTTGTCGAGGGCGTTGTGCCGGCCGATATCTTCGCGACCCATCAGCAATTCGCCGTGGGCATCCATGAACAGCGCGGCATGCACCGCGCCGCAGTGCTGGCCCAGCGGCTGGAACGCGTTGATGCGCTGGCGCAGGCCGGCCAGCCACTCGGCGGGTGGCAGTGGTGCGCCGGGCAAGGCCTTGAGGTCGGGTAGTGCCTGTTCAACGGCTTCCACGCCGCACAGGCCGCAGCCGCTGGTGCCGGCCATCTGCCGGCGTTGAGTCTTGAGGTTCCAGAAGGCGCGGCTGGCGATTTCCACCTGCGCGTGCAGGGCCGAACCGTTGCCGGCGAGTTTCACATCGTAGATGTCGTCGATGTGCTCGACGATGCCGCTGCCGATGCTGAAGCCGACGACGAAGTCTTCCAGATCGGTAGGGCTCACCAGCATGACCGCCTGGCTGATGCCGTTGTAGGCGATGGCCAGGGCTACCTCTTCGGCGAGGTCGGCGCTGGCGGGAGCGTTGTCTTCGAGCTGGCTGTAGTCGTAACGCACGCTGGCGGCTGGGGCGTCCAGAAGCGTGGAAGCCGCGCAGACCGGAGGGTTGCTGCTCATTATTAGATACCCGCAGGCTAATCAGTCTTAAGCCTAGGCCCACGCTCGGGTATCGTCTAATCGCTTCTGCTGATGCCTCCATAGAGGCCGTCGATCATGCCTCTTCGAGCAATTTTCGGTATTCGGCCATGCAGGCTTCGGCGAGCGCCGAGCGCGGGGCTGTGCGGCGCATGATCAGGCCCAGCGGGGCCAGGGTGCAGGCCGCTTCGATGGGGTGCAGGCGCAGTTTGCCGGTGACCGCATCCAGCCCTGTGCCCAACGGCATCACCGCGCAACACAGGCCGCCGTGCACGGCCTGGATCAACTGATGGACGGCGTCAGTCTGCAGCAGCAGGCGCGGATTCAGGCCGCGGCTGTGGAAGTTGTAGTCCACCGACTGGCGAAAGTGCATGCCCGCAGTGAGCAGGCCCAACGGCAGCTCGGCCAGCGCTTCCCAGTGCAGTGCCTGATCATCGAAACGGAAGTGCGCCGGATCGTACAGCAGGCCCATGCGCGACTCGCCCAGTGGCAGCGCTTCGAAGCGTTCGTGGTCGAGTTTTTCCAGGTAGGACAGGCCCAGGTCGAGGCGATTGCTGGTGAGCTGTTCGAGGATCTGTTCGGAGCTGAGGGCGCTGAGTTCGAAACTCAGGTCCGGATGCTGGCGGTGCAGACGCTGCAACAGCGGCAGCGGATCGAAGCTCGACAGCGGCACCATTCCCAGCCGCAGCGTGCCAGCGAGGTGCCCGCGACAGGCGGCGGCTTCGGCTTGCAGCCCGTCGTAGGCGGCGAGAACCGAGCGCGCCCAGGCAAGGATCCGTTCGCCCTGTGCGGTGAAGCCTTCGAAGCGCTGGCCGCGATTGACCAGTTCCAGCCCCAGCTCGCGCTCAAGGTTGCGCAGGCGCATCGACAGGGTCGGCTGGGTCACGTGGCAAAGCGCGGCGGCCTGGCCGAAGTGACGGGTTTCATCCAGGGCGATGAGGAACTTGAGCTGTTTGATGTCCATCGTCGTCTCGGGGCTGGCGGGCGAAGCATTCTAACCTGACCTAGACTCCTTGCTCCGAGATTCATCACCAAGGAGAGTGGCATGAGCATTTTCAGTTTCGTGAAAGAAGCGGGCGAGAAACTTATCGACCTGCTGACGCCGGGTAACGCCAATGCCAGCGAGCAACTCAAGGATCACGTGGCCAAGGTCGGGCTGGGCAACCCGAACATCGAGACCACGGTGGACGGTGACAAGGTCACGGTGAAGGGCGAGGTGAGCAGCCAGGAGGAGAAGGAGAAGATCCTGCTGGCGCTGGGCAATATTGCCGGCGTGGCCTCCGTCGATGATCAACTCACGGTGACCGGGCAGGTTGTCGCCGCTTCCCGCTTCGTGGTGGTGAAGAAGGGTGACACCCTCAGCGCCATCTCCCTGACCGTCTACGGCAACGCCAACCTGTACAACAAGATTTTCGAAGCCAACAAGCCGCTGTTGAGCCATCCGGACAAGATCTATCCGGGGCAGACGCTGCGTATTCCAGAGTAAGCCCGCAGATTCACAGTCCTTCCAACAGAACCCGGTAATCCTCCTGCGCCGCGAATTCTTCGGTATCGCGCGCAGGCTTGCGGCTGTCTGGCTGACGCACGGCGAGCAGGTGAGCGACACCGAAGGTGCGGGCGCTGCGCAGGATCGCCAGGGTGTCATCGATAAACAGGCTGCGTGCCGGATCGAAGCCGGTGTCGGCTTGCAAGGCGGTCCAGAACTGCTGGTTTTCCTTGGGGAAACCGTAGTCGTGGGAGCTGATCATGCGCTCGAAGTAGGGCGCCAGGGCTACTCGCTCCAGTTTCAGCGACAGTGAGTCACGGTGCGCGTTGGTGATCAGGATCACCCGTTTGCCGGCGTCGCGCAGGGCGGCGAGGAAGGTGTCGGCGTCCGGGCGCAGGGCGATCAGGTTGGCGGTTTGCTGCTTCAGTTCGCGGATCGGCAGCTTGAGTTCGGCGGTCCAGAAATCCAGGCAATACCAGTTCAGCGATCCGGCGTTGCGCTCGAACAGCGGCTGGATTTCCAGCTCGGCCATGGCCCGGCTGATGCCGTGGTGCTCGGCGTAGCGCTGGGGCAGCAGCTCCATCCAGAAGTGGTTGTCGTAATGGAGGTCCAGCAAGGTGCCATCCATATCCAACAGGACCGTATCGATGTCGCGCCAGGCGAGGGCAGGCATGTGAAATATTCTCGTTCGGTCAGGCTATCGTGGGCGGTATAGTAACCCGTTACCGCCAAGGAGCCGCCCCCTCATGCGCCAGAAACCCACCGTCCTTTCCCGCGAGATCGTCGCCAGCAGCCGCCTGTTCCGTGTCGAAGCCGTGCAATTGCGCTTCTCCAACGGTACCGAGCGCACCTACGAACGGCTGGTCGGGCGCGGCAACGGCTACGGCGCGGTGATGATCGTGGCGATGCTCGACAGCGAGCACGCCGTGCTGGTGGAGGAATACTGCGGCGGCACCGACGAATATGAGCTGTCCCTGCCCAAGGGCCTGATCGAGCCGGGCGAGGACGTGCTGGCGGCCGCCAACCGCGAGTTGAAGGAAGAAGCCGGCTTCGGCGCCCGTCAGCTTGAACACCTCACCGAGCTGTCGCTGTCTCCTGGCTACATGAGCCAGAAGATCCAGGTGGTCCTGGCCACCGACCTCTATGAAGAACACCTCCCGGGCGATGAGCCGGAGCCGATGCGTGTCGATCGTGTCAGCCTGCGCGAGCTGTCGGCGCTGGCCCAGCATCCACAGTTTTCCGAAGGCCGGGCGCTGGCGGCGCTCTATCTGGTGCGCGACCTGCTGACCCAGCGCGGAGTGTTCCAGCCATGAACGACCTTGAGCTGATGCCCCACGTGGTGGAGCTGGCGCGCCGCGCCGGCACCGCGATCCTGCCGTACTGGCGGGCGAATGTCGCGGTCACCGCCAAGGCTGATGAATCGCCGGTTACCGCTGCCGACCTCGCCGCGCACCACGTCATCGCCGCCGGCTTGCAGGCGCTGGCGCCGGAGATTCCGGTGCTGTCCGAGGAAGACTGTGACATCGCTCTGGAAGATCGCAAAAGCTGGCAGCGCTGGTGGCTGGTGGATCCGCTGGACGGCACCAAGGAGTTCATCGCCGGGACCGACGAGTTCACCGTGAACATCGCCCTGATCGAAGCGGGCCGGGTGGTCTTCGGTGTGGTGGCGATGCCGGTCAATGGCCGTTGCTACTACGGTGGCCAGGGCCTTGGCGCCTGGCGCGCAGAAGCCGACGGCAGCGTGCAGCCGATCCAGGTGCGACTGGCACCGCCTGCGGGTGAGTCGTTCACCGTGGTTGCCAGCCGCCGCCATTCCAGCCCGGAGCAGGAGCGTTTGCTGGCCGGCCTCGGCGAAGCGCTGGGTGAGCTGGAACTGGCCAATATCGGCAGCTCGCTGAAGTTCTGCCTGCTGGCTGAAGGCGCCGCTGATTGTTACCCGCGGCTGGCGCCGACCTCGCAGTGGGACACCGCGGCCGCGCAAGGAGTGCTGGAAGGGGCGGGCGGTGAAGTGCTCGGCCTGGACGGCGAGGCCTTCGTTTATCCGCCGCGCGAATCGCTGCTCAACCCGTTCTTCCTCGGCCTGCCCGCTGCCGCGCCGTGGCGTGGCAAGCTGCTAGCACTGGCGTCAGCGATGTAGGACGTACTGCCCGTCGAATGCCACGGCGGGCGCTTCACTGTTCTCGTTGAACACCTGGGTATGCAGGCTCAGGCGTGCTCGGCCGTAGCGCTGATAGGTGCTGACGAAACGCTGCCAGACCTTCTCCTCCGGCGCCTCGCACACCGCGATGGCCGCGCCGGTCACCGGCAGTGGATAGCTGATCCGGCCCTCCTGAATGACGATATGCCCGTCATCGATCCCCGCCTCGCGCAAGCGCAGGTGCAACCAGCCCCAGCCCGCCAACACCGCGCCGCAGTACAGGCTGCCGCCGAACATGGTGCTCTTGTGGTTGACGTTGGCGTCCAGCGGCAAGTGCAGGCGCAGGCGTTGCTGTTGCCAGTCGAGGACCTTGAGGCCCATGTCGCGGGTCAGCGGGATGTCCTGGTGCAGGACGCTTTCCAGATAGTGGCTGTCGCTGCTCATCAGCGGGTTTCCTCCAGATCGTCAGCGGCGCTGGCGTTGCTGTCGGCGAAGCTCAGGCCGTGTTTGCGCAGCTTGTCGTGCAAGGTCTTGCGCGGGATGCCGAGGGCTTCGGCGAGGCTGCGCATGGAGTTATGCGTGCGCGCCAGTTCCGCGGCGATCAGCGAGCGCTCGAAATGCTCGACCTGTTCACTGAGGTTGCCGTTGGCCGGCGGCAGATCCAGTGGTGCGGCAGCGCTTTCGGCCTGGCCATCCAGCGCCAATTCCAGGCCGAGGGCGAAGCGTTCGGCGGCGTTCTGCAGCTCGCGCACATTGCCCGGCCAGCCGTGGCGCAGCAGCATGGCTCGCTGCGCCGGCTGCAAGGCGTGCGGTGGCAGGCCGTGGCGCTCGCTGGCGCCATCGGCGAAGTGCTGGAACAGCACGAGCACGTCGTCGCCACGCTCGCGCAGCGGCGGAATACGCAGCGGCGCGACGTTGAGCCGGTAGTAGAGGTCGGCGCGGAAGCGGCCCTGGTCGGCGGACTGGCGCAGGTCTTCCTTGGTCGCGGCGATGACGCGGATATCCAGCGGAATCTGCTGGTTACCGCCGAGGCGTTCCAGCACGCGCTCCTGCAGCATGCGCAGCAATTTGACCTGGACATCCAGGCTCATGCTTTCGATTTCGTCGAGGAACAGCGTGCCGCCGTTGGCGAATTCGAACTTGCCGATGCGGCGTTTCTGCGCGCCGGTGAAGGCGCCGGGCTCGTGGCCGAACAGCTCGCTTTCCACCACCGACTCGGCCAGGGCGCCGGCGTTTATCGCCACGAAAGGACCGTCGCGGCGGCTGGACAGGTCGTGCAGGGCGCGGGCCACGACTTCCTTGCCGGCGCCGGTTTCACCGAGGATCAGCACGTCGGCGCGGGTCGCGGCGAGGGCGCCGATTTGCTCGCGTAACCGCAGGATCGGCGCCGACTGGCCGACCAGCCGTGCACTGAGTTCGTGGCGGTCGCTCAGAGCCAGGCGCAGGCTGCGGTTGTCCAGCACCAGGCGGCGCAGGGCCAGGGCACGGCGCACGCTGTCGAGCAGGGCGTCGCTGGCGAAGGGCTTTTCCAGGAAGTCATAGGCGCCGGCGCGCATCGCCTGCACCGCCAGTGGCACATCGCCGTGGCCGGTGATCAGCAGCACCGGCAGTTCCGGGTCCTGGCCGTGCAGTTGTTCCAGCAGTTGCAGGCCGTCGATGCCGGGCATGCGGATATCGCTGACCACCACGCCCGGCCAGTCGGCTTCGATGCGTTGGGCCAGGCCCTGGGCGTCACTCAGTGGCAGCACGCGCAGGCCGGCGAGGTCGAGGGTCTGGCTCAGGGCCTGGCGCAGGTGCGGGTCGTCGTCGACCAGGATTACCTGGATGCGGCTGTCGATCAGCGTCTCGGTGGTCATGCCGAGGGGTCCTCCGAAGTCTGAAGATTGGCGCCGGGCTTGGCCACGCGCAGTTGCAGGGTCAGCAGCGCGCCGCCCTCGGGGTGGTTGGCCAGCAGCAACTCACCGCCCAGCGCGCGCATCAGCGTGTCGCAGATCGCCAGGCCCAGACCAAGGCCCTGGGTGCGGGTCTTGGTGGTGAAAAACGGTTCGCGGGCACGGGCCATGGCCTGGCTGGTGAAGCCTGGGCCGTTGTCGCGAATGGTCAGGTAGACGTAGTCTTCGCGCCGCTCGGCACTTATCCACAGTTTGCGGGGATTGGCCTTTTCGGTCAGGGCGTCGAGGGCATTGGCCAGCAGGTTGCCGAGCACCTGGCGCAGGCGGGTTTCACCGGCCTGCACCCAGAACGTGGCTTCCGGCAGGTCGCGGATCAGCTCGACGGCCATCGCCCGGCGGCGTTTGGCCAACAGCGCCAAGGCGTCGTCCAGCGCCGGTTGCAGGGCCACGCTTTCCGGCGCGTGGCGGTCGCGACGGGCGAAGGCGCGCAGATGGGCGATGATCGAGGCCATGCGCCCGGTCAATTCGTTGATCAGCTTGAGGTTGCCGCGGGCGTCGTCGATGCGCTGGTGGTCGAGCAGCACTTCGGCGTTCTCGGCGTAGCTGCGGATGGCCGCCAGCGGCTGGTTGAGTTCGTGGCTGATGCTCGCCGACATGGTGCCGAGCACCGACAGCTTGCCGGCCTGGACCAGTTCGTCCTGGGCGCGGGCGGCTTCTTGCTGGGCTTGTTCACGCTCCAGTACTTCGCTTTTCAGGCGGCTGTTGAGGCCTTCGAGGTCGGCGGTGCGGTCGGCCACGCGTTTTTCCGAGTCGTGACGGGCGCGGGCTTCGAAGTCGATGCGGTCCATGTAATGCCGGCGCCGCTGCATGACCAGCCCGACCAGCAGCATCACCGCCAGCAGGGTGGCGCCGCCGACCGCCAGCACCGTGCTGACCGAGCGGTCCACCAGTGCCCGCGGAGCGAGGATGTTCACTTCCCAGCCGGTCTCCGGGATCGGCCGGGTCTGCACCAGCCAGGCCTGGCGGTTGAGGCTCAGTGGCTTGGGTTCCTGGGTCGGGTAGGGCTGGATCGCGGCGATCGCCTGACGTTCTTCCTCGGTCAGCGGACGGGTGGCGCGGAAGCGCCAGTCGGGGCGCGAGGTCAGCACCACCACGCCGTTGCTGTCGGTCAGCAGCAATTGTTCGGGGCTTTTGCCCCACAGGGTTTCGGTGTGGTCCAGGTCGACCTTGACCACCAGCACACCGATGACCTGCTCGCCTTGCCACACGGGCGCGCCGAAGAAGTAGCCGCGCTTGGCCGAGGTGGTGCCCTGGCCGAAGAAGCGCCCCAGGCGCCCGGCGGTGGCTTCGCTGAAATAGGGGCGGAAAGCGAAATTACGGCCGATGAAGCTATCTTTCTTGTCCCAGTTGGAGGCGGCCAGGGTGTTGCCCTTGGCGTCCATCAGGTAGATGACTTCGGCGCCGGTCTGGCTGCTGATTTCCTTGAGCCGGCGGTTGGCGTTGGTCAGGTATTCCAGGCGGAACGGATCGGCCAGCGCGGCGCGCAGGGTCGGCAGGTCGCCGAGGATCTGCGGCAGGGCTTCGTAGCGGTGCAGGATGCCCAGCAGGTTGGCGACGTAGAGGTCGAGGGTCTGGCGGTTCTGGCTGGCCAACTCTTCCTGGTAATAATGTTCGGCCAGATGCTTGAGTGGCCAGAGCAGCGGCGCCAGGCACAGGGCCAACAAGGCCAGGCTGCGCCAGCGGGGACGGCGGGGAGTGCTGGGGGTCATGGTCATCGCAACAAAGCGCCAGAAAGATCTGGCGCATTATGCGCTACTTCAGGCAGTCGATCAGCGCCTGATGCCAGTCCGGCTGACTGACGTTCCACTCGCGTTGCAGGCGGCTGCAGTCGAGGCGCGAGTTCAACGGCCGGCGTGCCGGGGTCGGGTACTCGCTGGACGGAATCGGCAGCAGGTTGGCGCAGGGCTTGCCCTGGGCCTTGAGCTGCTCGCTGATCGCCTGGGCAAAACCGAACCACGAGGTTTCACCCTGCGCGGTCAGGTGGTAGACGCCCCAGGCGCGGGCCTGGCCGGCTTGCCAGCGCTCGATCAACTGGCGGGTGCTGTCGGCGATGGTCCCGGCCCAGGTCGGCGCGCCGATCTGGTCGGCGACGATGCGCAGTTCCGGCTTCTCTTGCAGCAGGCGCTGCATGGTCAGCAGGAAGTTGCGGCCGTGGGTCGAGTAGACCCAACTGGTACGCAGGATCAGGTGCTGACCGCACACCGCGGCGATGGCCTGTTCGCCGGCCAGCTTGCTGTGCCCATAGACACCCAGCGGGTTCGGCGTGTCGTCTTCGGTGTAAGGCCCGGCCTTGCTGCCGTCGAAGACATAGTCGGTGGAGTAGTGGATCAGCGGAACACCGAGGCGCGCGGCTTCTTCAGCGAAGATGCCGGGCGCCGTGGCGTTGATCGCGAAGGCCAGTTCCGGCTCGCTTTCGGCCTGGTCCACCGCCGTGTGCGCGGCGGCGTTGATGATCAGGTCGGGGGCGATGGCGCGAACCTGGCCGGCAATCCGCTGCGGGTGCGCGAGGTCGAGCTGGTCGCTGCCGAGGACGTGCAACTGGCCAAGCTTGCCCAACGTGTGCTGAAGGGCCTGGGCGACCTGGCCGTTACGGCCAATGACGAGGATGTTCACGGGAACAGATCTGCCTCGTGCAGCCCTTTGCCTTCCTGGTCCTTGGCCGAGAGTTGTGGCTTGCCGTCCAGTTCCCAGTCGATGGCCAGGGTTGGGTCGCTCCAGAGGATGCAGCGCTCGGCGCTGGGAACGTAGTAATCGGTGGTCTTGTACAGGAACTCGGCGTAGTCGCTCAGCACGTAGAACCCGTGGGCGAAGCCTGGCGGAATCCACAACTGGCGGTTGTTCTGCGCCGAAAGGTGGATGCTGGTCCAACGCCCGAAGCTCGGCGAGCTGCGGCGGATATCGACGGCGACATCCAGCACCTCGCCGGCCGTGACACGCACGACCTTGCCTTGGGTGTGTTCGAGTTGGTAATGCAGACCGCGCAGTACGCCCTTTTGCGAGCGTGAGTGATTGTCCTGGACGAAGTGAGCGTCTACGCCGGTCTTCTCGGCAAATTCACGCTCGTTGAAGCTTTCGTAGAAAAAACCTCGTGCATCTCCAAAGACTTTCGGCTCAATGATCAGAACTTCAGGAAGCGTACTGGCGATCACGTTCATTTTGCTTTGCTCATCAGTCCATAGAGGTACTGACCATAGCCGGTTTTGCTCAAGGCTTCGGCGCGGCGGGTCAACTGCTCGTTAGTGATCCAGCCTTGCTGATAGGCGATTTCTTCAAGGCAGGCGACTTTCAGGCCTTGGCGATGCTCAATGGTCTGAACGTACTGGGATGCTTCCAGCAGACTGTCGTGAGTACCGGTGTCAAGCCAGGCAAACCCGCGGCCAAGACGCTCGACGCGCAAATCGCCACGCTTGAGGTAGGCGTTGTTGACGTCGGTGATTTCCAGTTCGCCGCGTGGCGATGGCTTGACCGCCTTGGCGATCTTCACGACGTCGTTATCGTAGAAGTACAGGCCGGTGACGGCGTAGCTGGATTTCGGCTGGGCCGGTTTTTCCTCGATCGACAGGGCGCGGCCTTCGGCGTCGTATTCCACCACGCCGAAACGCTCAGGGTCCTTGACCCAGTAACCGAACACCGTAGCGCCGCCGGGATGGCTGGCAGCCTTGAGCAACTGCGGTGTGAAGCCCTGACCGTGGAAGATGTTGTCGCCCAGTACCAGGCACACCGAGTCGTCGCCGATGAACTCTTCACCGATCAGGAACGCCTGGGCCAGACCGTCCGGAGACGGTTGCTCGGCGTAGCTGATCTCAACGCCGAACTGGCTGCCGTCGCCCAGCAACTGGCGGTATTGCGGCAGATCCTGCGGGGTGGAGATCAGCAGGATTTCGCGAATGCCAGCCAGCATCAGGACCGAGATCGGGTAGTAGATCATCGGTTTGTCGTAGATCGGCAGCAGTTGCTTGGATACACCGAGGGTGATGGGGTGCAGGCGGGTGCCGGAGCCGCCCGCCAGGACGATACCTTTGGTCATGCAATCAGGTCCTTGAAGTCAGAGGTGCCCAGGCGTTGCCCTTGATAGCTGCCATCCTGTACGTGGCGGCACCATTCCAGGTTATCCAGATACCACTGGACGGTCTTGCGCAGGCCGGTTTCGAAGGTTTCTTCGGGAACCCAGCCCAGTTCGCGTTCAATCTTGCTGGCGTCGATGGCGTAGCGCTGATCGTGGCCAGGACGGTCCTGGACGAAGGTGATCAGGTCGGCATAGTTGGCAACACCTTCCGGACGTTGCGGCGCCAGCTCTTCGAGCAGGGCGCAGATGCCGCGCACGACGTCGATGTTCTTCTGTTCGTTGTGGCCGCCGATGTTGTAGGTCTCGCCAATTACACCTTCTGTCACGACCTTGAACAGGGCGCGGGCGTGGTCTTCGACGAACAGCCAGTCGCGGACTTGCAGGCCATTGCCATAGACCGGCAGCGACTTGCCCGCCAGGGCGTTGAGGATCACCAGCGGAATGAGTTTTTCCGGGAAGTGGAACGGGCCGTAGTTGTTCGAGCAGTTGGTCAGCAGCACCGGCAGGCCGTAGGTACGGTTCCAGGCGCGGACCAGATGGTCGGACGCGGCCTTGCTGGCCGAGTATGGCGAGCTTGGCGCATAAGGCGTGGTTTCGGTGAACAGGTCATCGACACCATGCAGGTCGCCGTACACCTCGTCTGTGGAGATATGGTGGAAGCGGAACGCTTCACGCTCGCCGGTCGGCAATTTCGACCAGTAGGCGCGAGCGGCTTCCAGCAGGCTGTAGGTGCCGACGATATTGGTCTGGATGAAGTCCGATGGACCATCGATGGAACGGTCGACATGGGATTCAGCGGCCAGGTGCATGATCGCGTGCGGCTGGAAGCGCTCGAGAATGGCGCTGACGGCGGCCTGGTCGACGATGTCGGCCTGGACGAACTCGTAGCGGGTGTTGGTCGCGATGCTGTTCAACGACTCCAGGTTGCCGGCGTAGGTCAACTTGTCCAGGTTGAGCACTTCGTGGTCGGTGTTGTTGATCAGGTGGCGCACCAGCGCCGAGCCGATGAAACCGGCTCCACCGGTGATGAGAATACGCATGTCTGGCTGCCTTTCTTCCATAACTGACATTAAGCAAAAAGGTGCACAGCTTGTGTGCACGCGCGGAGCGGTGCAAGTAGATTGCGCTGGATAACCGCTTTGTTGCGGTTTATTCAACGACACCCTCGTAATTTGTGCGGAATTTTAACCACCCCACTTGCGTAATGGCAGTGCGAATGGCGATATAACGTAAAAAAACCGAGGTCCCCGCGATGCCCCTCAGCACCCTGATCCACCGCGCAAGCCAACCATGCCCCACCCTCAGCGAGCAACAGGCCCGCGTCCTGCTCGATCAGCACTACGGACTGGCGGGCACCTTGCAGGCGCTGGGCAGCCAGCAGGATCTGAACTTTCGCCTCGACACCGGCCAGGGCCGTTATGTGCTGAAAGTTTGCCACGGCAGCTACTCGGCGCAGGAACTGGAGGCCCAGCACGCGGCCCTCGGCTACCTGCGCGAGCGCGGTGTGCCGGTGCCGGCGGTGCAGGTGGCGGCCTCGGGTGAGCAGTTGTTGTCGCTGGATATCGATGGTCAGGCCGTGCGTGCACGGCTGCTGGACTACATCGACGGGCAGACGCTGACCCGCCTCAAGCACATGGAATCGCGGCTGATGGCCGAACTGGGCGCCCTGTGCGCGCGGGTCGACCAGGCCCTGGCCGACTTCAGCCACCCAGGCCTGACGCGCACCCTGCAATGGGACCCGCAACACGCCCAGGCGCTGATCGCGCACCTGCTGCCGGTACTCGCCGAGGGGCCGCGCAAGGCACGCGTGCAGTCCGCCGCCGCCCAGGCGCAGCAGGCCCTGGCTGAAATCCAGGCGGACCTGCCGATGCAGGCCGTGCACCTCGACATCACCGACGACAATGCCGTCTGGCAGCGCGATGCCGACCGGCAATGGCAACTGCAAGGGGTGATCGACTTCGGTGACCTGCTGCACACCTGGCGCATCGCCGACCTGTCGGTGACGTGCGCGGCGTTGCTGCACCATGCCGAGGGTGATCCGCTGCGGATTCTCCCCGCCGTCGCGGCCTATCACGCGGTCAACCCGCTGACCGAGGCCGAACTCAAGGCGCTTTGGCCGCTGATCGTCGCCCGCGCCGCGGTGCTGGTGCTCAGTGGCGAGCAGCAGGTGAGCATCGATCCGGAGAATCAATACAGCCGTGACAACCTGGCGCACGAGTGGGAGATCTTCGAGGTCGCCGACAGCGTGCCGTTCGCCCTGATGGAGGCGGCGATTCTGCAGGTGGCGGGGATCACGCCGCCGGCGCCGGACTTGAGCACTTGCGCAAACCTGCTCCCGGCCTCGCGCGAGCAGGCGGTGGCACGGGTCGATCTGGGCGTGCTCAGCGAGCATTTCAGCGTCGGCAACTGGGAGGCGCCGGGTATCGATCAGCAACTGCTGCGTCAGCACCCGGCCCCGGCGGCGTCGCTGTATGGCGAGTATCGGCTGTCGCGAACCCATATCGACAACCCGCAAGAGCCGCAGACCTTCGCCTTGCATGTCGAACTGCACCTGACGCCCGGCAGCGAATTGCGGGCGCCGTTTGCCGGCACCTGGCGTGAAGACGTTGCGGGCAGTGGCAGTCTGGAGGGCGGTCAAGTCACGCTCTGGCTGTCGGGGATGGGCACGGGTCCGGCCGATGGCCAAGTGATCGAGCAAGGCCAGTTACTGGCGCAGAGCGCCGCAATCGTCACCGTGCAGTTGTGCCGGGTGCCGGGGCTGCGTCCGCCGGCCTTTGTCGTACCGTCCCGCGCGCAGGCGTGGCGGGTGCTGTGCCCGTCACCGGCGGCGCTGCTCGGCTTCGACTGCGATGCCGCGCCGCTGAGCGATGCCCAGGCTCTGCTGGCGCGTCGCGAGGCCAGCTTCGCCCGCTCGCAGAAGCACTATTACCAGCAACCGCCGCAGATCGAACGCGGCTGGCGCAACTACCTGATCGACCTGCAAGGCCGCTCCTACCTGGACATGCTCAACAACGTCGCGGTGCTCGGCCACGGCCACCCGCGTATGGTCAGCGAGGCGGCGCGGCAATGGTCGTTGCTCAATACCAACTCGCGCTTCCACTACGCGGCCATCGCCGAGTTTTCCGAACGCCTGCTGGCGCTGGCGCCCAAGGGCATGGACCGGGTGTTCCTGGTCAACAGCGGCACCGAGGCCAACGACCTGGCCATTCGTCTGGCGTGGGCCTACAGCGGCGGGCGCGACATGCTCAGCGTGCTCGAGGCGTACCACGGCTGGTCGGTGGCCGCCGACGCGGTGTCCACCTCTATCGCCGATAACCCGCAGGCGCTGAGCACGCGGCCGGAATGGGTGCATCCGGTGACGGCGCCGAACACCTATCGCGGCAAGTACCGCGGTGCCGACAGCACGGCTGATTATGTGAGCGATGTGGACAGTGTTCTGGAGCAGGTCGATGCCACCGGTCGCCAGCTCGCCGGTTTCATCTGCGAGCCGGTATACGGCAACGCGGGTGGCATTCCGCTGCCAGCCGGTTACCTGGAGCAGGTCTACAGCCGCGTGCGCGAGCGCGGCGGGGTGTGCATCGCCGATGAAGTGCAGGTCGGTTATGGGCGCATGGGTGAATGGTTCTGGGGCTTCGAAGAGCAGGGCGTGGTGCCGGACATCATCACCATGGCCAAAGGCATGGGTAACGGCCAGCCGTTGGGCGCGGTGATCACCCGCCGGGAAATCGCCGAGGCGCTGGAAGCCGAGGGCTATTTCTTCTCCTCCGCAGGCGGCAGTCCGGTCAGTTGCCGGATAGGCATGGCCGTGCTCGACGTGATGGAGGAAGAAGGGCTGTGGGAAAAAGCCCGGGAGGTTGGCGGCTACTTCAAGGCGCGCTTGCAGGCGTTGATCGATGAATATCCGCTGGCAGGCGCGGTGCATGGGTCCGGGTTCTACCTCGGCCTGGAACTGGTGCGTGACCCGCAAACCCTGGAACCGGCCACCGAAGAAACCGCTGCCCTGTGCAATCGCCTGCGTGACCTGGGCATTTTCATGCAGCCGACCGGCGACTACCTGAACATCCTGAAGATCAAGCCGCCGATGTGCACGACCCGCGAAAGCGTGGACTTCTTCGTCGACAGCGTGGCCAAGGTGCTGTCGGAAGACCTGTAAGCGTTGAAACGTCAAAAGCCGGTCAATTCGATTGTTATCGAATTAACCGGCTTTTTATTGGTCGGAGTATTTTATTTGTCACTTCTAATGCAGATATTTATCGGCTATAAAGGCAATCACTGATTACTCACCCTTTTTGTACAACCACCGGCCCGCCCCGGGCACAACCCAGGTTCGACCATGAAGACTTTGACCTCTACCCCCCGTGCCGATGGCTTCCACATGCCCGCCGAATGGGCGCCACAAACCCAGGTCTGGATGATCTGGCCGGAGCGTCCGGACAACTGGCGTCTGGGCGGTAAGCCGGCGCAGGCCGCGCACGTTGCCGTGGCCAAGGCCATCGCTCGCTTCGAGCCGGTGACCGTCGGCGTTTCCGCCGGCCAGTACGAGAACGCCCTCGCGCGCCTGGCCGATGAGCCGAACATCCGCGTGGTGGAAATCAGCAACGATGACGCCTGGGTCCGCGACACCGGGCCGACCTTCGTCATCAACGACAACGGCGATGTGCGCGGCGTGGATTGGGGCTTCAACGCCTGGGGCGGTTTCCTTGGTGGTCTGTACGCCCCCTGGAACCGTGACGAGCAAGTGGCCGGCAAGATCCTCGGCATCGAGCGCAACGCGCGCTACGTCACCGAAGGCTTCGTCCTCGAAGGCGGCTCGATCCACGTCGATGGCGAAGGCACCCTGATCACCACCGAAGAATGCCTGCTCAACGCCAACCGCAACCCGCACCTGAACCGCGAGCAGATCGAAGAAATCCTGCGCGAGAACCTCGCCGTGGACACCATCGTCTGGCTGCCGGATGGCCTGTACAACGATGAAACCGACGGCCACGTCGACAACTTCTGCTGTTACGTCAGACCGGGCGAAGTGTTACTGGCCTGGACCGATGATTCCAATGACCCCAACTACGCGCGCTGCCGCGCTGCCATGGCGGTGCTGGAAAGCCAGCGCGATGCCAAGGGACGCACGTTCGTGGTGCACAAAATGCCGATTCCGGGTCCGATGTTCGCCACCGAGGAAGAGTGCGATGGCGTCGATCCGGTCGCCGGCAGCCAGGAGCGCAGCCCGGCCTCGCGTCTGGCCGGTTCCTATGTGAACTTCCTGATCGTCAACGGCGGCATCATCGCCCCGAGCTTCAACGATCCGGCGGATGCCGAAGCTAGAGCGATCCTGGCGCGCCTGTTCCCGGATCATAAGGTCGTCATGGTGCCCGGTCGCGAGTTGCTGCTCGGCGGCGGCAACATTCACTGCCTGACCCAGCAGCAGCCTGCACCCGCAACTCGTTGATCTGACGTCAAAAAAAAGCCCGTCCTGTGACGGGCTTTTTTATTGGTCGGACGACGACCGGCGCCCCCGGATGGCACAGCTCTTGTATTTGATTCAGGTGTTATGAAGTAGACGGGCGGTCATACACCGCACGGATCTGTCATAAAGCTTGAGTAAGGTAGCCGCTCACGCCTCTGGGGGAGTACGTGTGAAATGAATGCAGCACGTGAGTTGGCTTCGCACCCGACAGTGATGAACCACGAAGCGCTCCAGGTATTGGCGCGGTGGTTGAAACACAATGGACCAACCCGGGTCAGGAAGACCGATCCACGGCGCATGCTGGTAGAACGCTACCCAGCAGGCCTGATTACCGATGCGGAGCTCGATGCTCTGGTGGGTATCTGGCACGGCTGATGGGGCGACGGTTGAAAGAGAAAAGGGCGGCACCGGTTAACGGTGCCGCCCTTTTTCATTGATCTGTCAGAAGCTGTAAGTCCCGGTCACCACCAGGCTACGCGGATCGCCAAACTGGATCTGCGACGCGCTGGTTCCCGATGCGTAATAGGTCTTGTCGGCGATATTGCTCAGCGCCGCGCGCAGGTCCCAGTCCTTGGTTCGGTAGCCGGCCAGGGCATCCCAGGTGCCATAGCCCGGCAGGACGATGGTGTTGCGGGTATCGGCATAGCGCTGGCCAACCAGGGTCAGGCCGGTCTCGGCGTACCAGCCCATTTCCGGTTTCCAGGTCAGGAACACGCTGGCGTTGCGCTTGGCCACATCGGCAATGCGGTTGCCGTCGTTGCCTTCGCTGTCGTCGACGATGGTGGCGTCCTGCACACCAATGCCGCCACGCACATACCAGTTGCCACCCAGCTTGCCGCTGGCGGTCAGTTCGATACCGCGCGAGCGTTGCAGGCCGGTGAGGATCACCCGGTTACGGTCCAGCGGATCGAGGTTGCGACGGTTGGCCAGTTCCAGCTCATACACCGCCAGGGTGGTGCTCAGGCGCTCGTCCAGCCAGTCGCTCTTGACCCCGACTTCTTTCTGTTTGGTGTGCTCGGGGCCCACCTCGTTGGTGTTGCCCGCCGCACCTGGAGTGATGCCGATCAGGCCGCCGCCGACTGGCGAGAAGGTTTTGCTCCAGGAGGCGTAGAACGAGTGCTCTTTCCACGGTGTGTAGACCACGCCCAGACGCGGGCTGGTGCTGTTGCTGTCCTGCTTTTCATTCCTGCCGGTGACCTTGCTGGTGGTCTCGACTTCGAAGCGGTCGAAACGCAGACCGGCTAGAACTTGCCATTGATCGTTAAGGCGAATCTGGTCCTGCAGGTACAGGCCGCGGCTGCTGACGTCGGTGTGGTTGTTGCTCGAAACCACCATCCGGCCAGTGTGCTGCAGGTCGCGGTTGGGGTTGTAGACGTCGAGCGACGGCACGGCCTGGCCGCCTGCGCTGACGGCTTGTGCAGTGTGCAGCAGCGAATTGCGTCGCTGCTCACCCAGCTCCAGGCCGACGAGCAAGGTGTGCTCGAGGCCGAACGTATCGAAGCGGCCTTCGGCTTCCAGGTTGTTGAACAGGTTGCGGGTGTTCAGGTCCTGCTGCCAGCGCTGGCGGGTGACCAGGCCGGTGGCCGGGGTGTAGCCGGACAGGTAGGTGTTTTCGAAGTCGCTGTCCAGGGTGATCAGGCCGAGGGTGTGGCGCAGTTGCCAGTTCTCGTTCAACTGATAGTTCAGGCGCGAGCGCAGCGACTCGATCTTGTCGTCGATGTAGTCCCGATGGGTGTCGCCGTAAGTGGTGTCGCGGCTGACGTCCACCGGGCGGCCGGTCAGCGGGTTACCGGGGATGCCGCGATCCGGTGTGCGGTTGTAGCGGTTGTACTCGTACTGCACCAGCCAGTTCAGGTCCGGGGTCAGCTGCCAGCTCATCGACGGGGCGAACAACTGGCGGTTGCCATCGATACCGTCGCGGAAGCTGTTGTTGTCAACATTGCCCATGTTCAGCCGCAGGCTGATGGTGTCCGACGGATCAGCGCTGAGGTCGGCGTACAGGCTGCGCATGTCTTCGCTGCCGCCCTGGGCTTCGATGCTGGAGCGGCGACCGGCTTCCGGGGCCTTGCTCACCCGGTTGATGATGCCGCCCTGGCTGCCACGGCCGTACAGCACGGCCGCCGGGCCCTTGAGCACCTCGACCCGTTCGATGTTGTGCAGGTCGCGAACGTACTGGCTGTCGTCGCGGATACCGTCCAGATAGAAGTCGTTGCTCGCGTCGAAGCCGCGAATCCGCACGCTGTCGAAGCGGGTGTCGGCGCCGCTGCTGACGTTGGGAATGCCGCTAAGCGCCTTGCCGAGGTCGTTGGTCCCGTAATCCAGCACGTTGCTGGTCTTCAGCGAGTCGATGGCCTGCGGCACGTAGCGCACCGGGGTCGAGGTGCGGGTGGCCGTGGTGACCTCCTTGACCCGCGGATCATCACGCTCGCGGTCGCTGTCGGCGGTGACCGACAGCTCCGGCAGCGTAGTGCTGGCAGCCACGGCGAGGCCAGAGCCGAATAACAGGGAAAGGCCCAGGGACAAAGGAGAAAGGCGGCAAGGGGCAGGCATGTAAGGGAGGTATCCGGATGGTTTTTAGAGGTTGAGAAGCGCGCGAATGATAATGCTTGGCATTTGCAAACGTTAACTCTTTAGTCTCGCCAATTCCGGTTATTTGTATCTAGATGTGTCTTTGGTGAAACTTTTCAGCACTTCGATAAAGCCTGTCCAAACGGGCAGTTTCAGCGATTTTTAACAGCACAATCCGCTGCGCAATGGGAGGAATTCGCAGCTAAAACGGCGAGAAACATGAAATTTGACATCATTCCTTCACGATTTTTTGACATGCCGTTCCGGGCGCGGCTAGGATTCGGCCCAACGCCTGTAGGCCCATCGGCCAAGACTCAAAAATAAAAGGCCCGCTGCGATCAATCGCACGCGGGCTTTTTATTTCCAGTCCGTGAGCGTCAACCCACGCAGGGGGCGTGGTTCTGGCGTTTGGCTGCAGCGCGTATCCATCACGTAATAAGGAAAACAAGATGTTGAAAACCAGGATCAGTCTGCTCGCACTGGGGCTTATGGCCGCCACTCAGGCAATGGCCAACGACCAGGCCGCCTCCAAGGGCTTCGTCGAAGACAGCAGCGCCTCGCTGCTGCTGCGCAACGCTTACATCAAGCGTGACAAGAAACACGACAACAACGATCAGATGCAGTGGGGCCAAGGCTTCATCGCCAAGTACAACTCCGGCTTCACCCAGGGCACCGTCGGCGTCGGCGTTGATGCCTTCGGCCTGTACGGCGTGCGTCTGGACGGCGGTAGCGGCCACAACGACGCTCCCGGCATCGACTTCTTCCAGCGTGGCGAAACCAGCAAGAACTCCCCGCACGACATCTCCCGTGGCGGTGCAGCGGTCAAGTTCCGCGTTTCCAACACCGTGCTGAAGTACGGCGACCAGATGCCTTCGCTGCCAGTGCTGCAACACGACGACGCGCGTCTGCTGCCTGAAAGCTTCACCGGCACCTCGATCAACTCCAAGGAAATCGAAGGCCTGGAGCTGAACGCCGGTCGCTTCACCCGCGAAGCTCGCAAGAGCGGCGAAGACCGTGACACTGCTCTGAAGTCGATCAACGTCTTCGGCGGTTCCTACAAGTTCCTGCCGAACCTGACCGCCTCGCTGTACACCTCCGATGTTGAAGACGTGCTGAAGAAGCACTACCTGGGCGTCAACTACGTCCACGCCATTGCCAAGGATCAGTCCCTGACCCTGGACTTCAACGGCTACAAGTCGGACATCGACAAAGAGTACGTCCAGAAAGCCAAGCTGACTGGCGACAGCAACACCATCTGGAGCCTGGCGGCTACCTACGCTTTCGGCCCGCACTCGGTGACCGTCGCTCACCAGCGCAGCACCGGCAGCACCGGCTACCAGTACGGCTGGTACCAGGACAAAGGCGGCGTGGGTGACGGTGGTTCGACCATCTACCTGGCCAACTCCTACTGGTCCGACTTCAACGCTGAAGACGAGCGTTCCTGGCAGATCGGCTACGGCCTGGACTTCGGCGCCTTCGGCGTACCGGGTCTGACCTACAGCGTTGCCTACGTTCGCGGTGACAACATCAACACCCACGGTTTCGGTGAAGGCACCGAGCGTGAAATCTTCAACCAGTTCAAGTACGTCGTACAGGAAGGCCCTGCCAAGGACCTGAGCCTGAAAGTTCGCAGCTCGTTCCTGCGTACTTCGGATAGCGTGCGTGAAAACGGCTACAACGACGACGGCAACGAACTGCGCATCTTCGTTGAGTACCCAATCAGCATCTTCTGATTCTGATTGCGTAACGAAAAGGCTCACCTGACGGTGGGCCTTTTTTGTTTCTGCCTTCGGAAGCGTTGCACGGTGGGTTACGCGGCGGCTGACTTCATCGTGTGTGCCATGCGTATAAAATCTTTGCCTCCAGTGCATTGATGTGTACGGTACACACTTAGCGGAGGCGCTTGATAACATGCGCAGCAGGGAAGTCATTACCCTGCTTGAGGCGGATGGGTGGCTGTTGATAGGCGTTCGTGGGAGCCACCACCATTTCAAGCATCCAGTGAAGCCGGGAAGGGTCACCGTCCCGCACCCTAAAATCCAGATAGCCACCGGAACGCTGCACAGCATACTCAGGGCCGCTGGCCTCAGATGAGCTGGAGTAGTCCCCAGCATGTTTCCCCAGGAGGACTCCGTGAAGATCCCGATAGTCATTCACAAAGACCCCGACTCCGACTACGGCGTAACCGTTCCCGATGTACCTGGTTGCTTCAGCGCAGGGGAAACGGTCGAGGACGCTCTGGACAATGTGCAGGAGGCGCTGGCGCTGCACTTCGACGCGCTGGTGGCTGACGGTGAGACGTTGCCTCAAGGCCGACCGATTGATGCTCACTTGAGTAACCCGGACTATGCGGGCGGTGTATGGGCTGTAGTCGACTTCGATATCACGCCTTACCTGGGAAAGTCCGTCCGTTTCAATGCAACGTTGCCTGAGCACTTGTTGCAGCGCATCGATGACTACGTGAAAACGCACCCGGAACAGAAGAGCCGTTCCGGCTTTCTGGCATCTGCCGCGTTGCGGGTATTGTCGGGTGCCTGAGTGTGATGTTCCGGCGCTCCCTTCACACGCCTGAACCCTACCCCCGCCGCTCCCGATACTCCCGCGGCGACACCCCGAACTCGCTCTTGAATGCCCTGGAAAAATGGCTCAGGTCCTTGAACCCCCAACTCAGGGCGATAGGGGTGATTTTCACGTCGCTTTGCAGGATCGCCTCGGCGCAGCGGTGCAGGCGGCGTTCGAGGATGTAGCGACCCACACTGGTTTCATATCGCGCGAACAGGCGATGCAGGTTGCGCACCGAGGTGCCGGCCGTGCAAGCGATGCGTTCCGGGCACAGGCTTTCATCCGTCAGGTAGCGCTCGATCACGGCCTTGGCCTTGGTCATCACCGCCGGCGGCGAGGCCTCGGACGGATCGCCCGGTTCCGCCGTCAAGGCCGGGCGCAGCAGGGCGAGGAGGGCATCGAGTACCGCGAGAGATTCGTCGGTGGTGAGGCGGGTGTCGTTGAGCAACTGGCCCACCAGCATGGCGCTCATCGCGCCTATGGCGGATGCCGCGTCGATCCGCTGGTTGATCCGCAAGCGTTGCTCGCGAAAGCGTCGCAGCACGTCCTGGCGCGGCAGGATCAGCGAAACCTGATCACTTAGTCCGCGAAAGTGAAAGTCGCTCGGTCGGGCCACATCCAGCAGCACCAGATCGCCACTGGCAAGACGGGTCTGGGCGTCGGACTGGCAACTCAGCGCTTCTCCGCTCAGTTGCAGCACCAGATAGAAGAAGTCTTTGTCGTCGCCGCGAATGTCGCGCTGCGAGCGGTGCACGTGGGAGCAATTGCTGGTGATGCGCGCGCCTTCGACCTGGCAGCGCTGGCGGTCCAGCGCGGTGACGGCGCCCTGGAAGCTGGTGATGTGGCTGTCGGCCGGCGGTTCGACATGGAAGGTGCCGCAACTGGAAGCGAGGTCGCCATGCCAGACTTCGAAGCCTTCGCGCCCTTGAAACAGATTCGCGTGCTGCAGGTTCATCGCTTACCTCGGGCCGGCTGAAGCCGGTGTTGTTCTTGTGGGGGCGCGCGGTGGAACGGGAGTTCGTGACAATCTACTAACATGTTAATTGTTTTTACAAGTTCGCCGACGCCGTCGCGACGCATGGCACGGCGAGGCAAGCGGCTGGCGCTGTGAGCCGTGTTCAGCACAGGCGGCGAGGGTCTTTAATCATGGCTCGTCCCACTACCGCGTATCCGGCCATGAATAACAACAATAGCCAGCATCTACAGCCCACCTTGCGCTGGACCGACGCCTTCGCCCTGTCGATGGCGGTGTCCGGTTCCATTTTCGCGTCCTTCGGTTTTGCCCTTGGTGTGCTCGGTCCGGTCGGCGCCCTGGCGCTCTGGGTTGGCTCGGCCGCCGTCGGTGCGTGTCAGAACTGGATCTTCCTTGAAGTCTCGGCGATGTTCCCGGACAAGCCCGGCGGCATCTCCATGATCGCTACCGAAGGCTGGCGCCGACGTTGCACGCTGGTCGGTCCGCTGGCCTCGTTTGGCTACTGGCTGGGCTGGTCGGCGGTGTTGTCCATCGTCAGTGTCAGCGCCGGTGCGCTGGCCCAGGCTCAGTGGTTCTCCAGCCAGACCTGGAGCTACAGCTTCGGCCCGCTGAGTGTCGGTCTATCGCAATTGATCGGGGCTGGTCTGTTGTTGCTGTTCTGGCAGTTCAATCGCCTGGGCGTGCATATGGCCGCGTCGGTGTCGAAATACATGGGCGCGTTGTTGCTGGTGCCGATCCTGGTGCTGGCGGTGTCGCCGGTGTTCGGCGATGGCTGGAGCGTCGAACGTTTCCGTCACGCCCTCAGCGAGCCGGTGGCGCTGGACTGGAGTTTCTGGCGCACCGCCCTGGTGTGGTTGTTCCTGGTCAGTTGGAGCGCCTACGGCACCGAGATGTGCGCCGCTTTCGGCCCGGAGTACCGCAGCCAGCGCGATATGCGCCTGGCCCTGCTGACCTCCGGCGGCTACACGGTGCTGGTGTTCGCCGCCGTCGCCTTCGGCCTCGGCGGGCTGGTGGACCGCGAAGCCGCACTGGCCAACCCGAGCGGCTTCTACATCGATGCCTTCAACGCGGTGGTGGGCAGTGGCTACAGTGATTTTTTCATCGGTGCCCTGCTGGTCGGCCTGTTCATGGGCCTCAATGCCGCCCTGGCCGACGGTTCCCGCGCCCTCTACGGGATGGCCCTGGAAGGCCTGACCATCCGCCAGTTGGGCACCCTCAACAAGCACCAGGTGCCGGGGCGTTGCATGAGCGTGGCGGTGGTACTCAACCTGGCGATGATCTTCCTGTTGTCCTCGCCGCTGGCGATGCTGGTGACGGCCAATATCGGCTACCTGGTGGCGATCTTCTTCGCCTTGTCCGGTTTCCTCCTGCTGCGCCACGACGCGCCGGACCTGCCGCGCCCGGTGCGGCTGGGCCGTGCCTGGATTCCGGTCGCCTGGGTCCTGAGCCTGTTCACTGCCGTCGTGGTGGTGGTCGGCACTGCGTCGGCGGAACTGGCTGGCTACGGCGGCCTGAAAGAAGTCGCCACCGGCCTGGGCATTCTCCTGCTGTCGCTGGTGCTCTACGGCATCCGCCGGCTCCAGGACCGTCACCCCGCGCCGGGCGCGCTTTCCCGTTAACCGGTTCGATCACGACATGTACAAGGTGAACCCATGCTGTCCGTAGAAACCCCCACCACCTATTACACCGCCACGCGCAAATACGATCTCAGGTTCCCCGATCTGGAGCAGGACCTGGAGGCCGAGGTCATGGTCATCGGCGGTGGCTTTTCCGGCGTCAACACTGCACTGGAACTGGCCGAGCGCGGTGTCACCGATATCGTCCTGCTGGAGGCTCGTTACCTGGGCTTCGGCGGTTCGGGCCGCAACGGTGGGCACATCATGGCCGGCATCGGCCACGACCTGGAGAAGATCCGCAAGAGCGTTGGCGACGATGGCCTGCAGGCCGTCTTCGAGATCAGCGACCTGGGCGCGTCGATCATCCAGTCGCGCATCGCCAAGTACGACATCGACGCCGACTTCCGCCACGGCTACGGCTACCTCGGATTCAACAAGCGCCAGGGCAAACTGCTGCAGACCTGGGAAAAGGAATTCAAGCAACTCAGTCCGAACCATGAGATCGCGTATCTGGAAGGCAGCGAAGTCCGTGGCATCGTCGGCTCGGATGCCTACACCTGCGCGCTCAAGCACATGGGCAACGGCCATCTGCACTCGCTGAACATGCTGCTGGGCTCCGCCAAGGCACTGGTGGAGCAGGGCGGACGGATCTTCGAAAACACCCCGGTGCTCGAGGTGACCTACGGCGACACCATCCACATTCGTACCGCCAAGGGTTCGGTGCGAGCGAAGAAGATCCTGTGGTCGTGCGGCGCCTTTCTCGACCGCCTGGAACCCGAGCTGCACAAGAGCATCGTCAACACCTACGCCTTCCAGTTGGTCACCGAGCCGATGCCGGACGCGCTGATCCAGCAGATCAGCCCCATCCGTGGCGCCTTCAGCGACATCCGCCCGGTGATCGAGTACTACCGCGTCACCAACGAAAACCGCCTGTTGTTCGGCTCGGCCACGCGGATGCTGGAGTACATCCCCAACGACCTCAAAGAGTGGAACCGCAAGCTGATGCTCAAGGTGTTCCCTTATCTGGAACCCGTGCGCATCGACCTCGCCTGGGGCGGGCCGATGGAGTGCAGCGCCAACCTGTTTCCGCAGATCGGCACCTTGCCGGGCCGGCCCAACGCCTATTTCGTCCAGGGCTACTCCGGCTTCGGCGTGACCCCGAGCCACGTCATCAGCCAGGTGGTGGCCGACGGCATGACCCGCGGCTCGCGCCATTGGGACGTGATGAGCGCGATCCCCCGCACCCGCATTCCCGGCAAGGACAACCTGCGCAACCTGATCTGCACCCTGGGCAAGGTCAGTCACCAACTCGCCGGCTACCGCAACGGCCGCCGCTGACCCCCAACCCGACCTGAAACGCCCCTGCGGGGCACCCACCCTTCGACCGAGAGGATTCGAACATGCCTTCTGCTGCCCTGAAAACGTCCCTGCAAGCCCGCCTCGACCTGCTGCAAACCCTGTGGGCTCGCCGCGATGCCGACGCCATCGTCCGCGAGCTGTACACCGACGCCACTGAAATCACCGGCGCCGGCAGCGACGCGCTGTACCACGGTACCGCGCAACTGCGTGAACTGCTCACCGCCCTGGTGACCGACTCCCGCGGTGCCTCGATCCGCATCGACCGCCTCACCGCGCTGGGCGACAGCGCCGCCTACACCTGGGTCACCTGGCGCGTGTTGCCGCTGGAGGGCGAGGCGTTCGCGATGAAGAGCCTGTTCGTCTGGTCGCTGATCGAGGGCCAGTGGCGGGTGATCGCCGACATGTATGCCGAGGGTGAGATCCCCGCCTGAAGCCCCGTCGCCGGCTCCTGCGGGAGCCATTCTCCTTCCTGTTCCGAGACCGTCATGATGCGAAAACAACAACTCCAGGCATCCGTCCCGCTGCTGCTGGCTCTTTCACCCTGGGCGCAGGCGCTGACCCTGTATCAGGATGCCGACAGTGAAATCGCCGCCAGGCTGCAAGGCGCTGCCGGCGTCTTCCACAGCGGCGAAAGCTACGGCCAGACCGGCGAACGCGAACCCGGCAGCGTCAACTGGCAGGAAACCACACTGCAATACGGCATCGACTTCAAGCACCGCACGGCCGGCCTTGGCGAACTCCATGGCGCCCTCGACTGGGTCAGCAGCGCCACCTTCGGCGATGGCGATGCCGCGGGCTGGACGGTCGGCGACGAGCGCACCACGAAAATCGAAAACGCCTGGCTCGGCTGGCGCTCCGCCGACCTGTTTCCGGCCTTGGGCGAGAACGGCCTGGAGCTTTCTGGCGGCCGCCAGAACGTCGTGGTGGGGGACGGCTTCCTGATTTCCGGCGACGCCCTGAACATCGGCCGCGGCATGCTGGACGGCGCGGTCAACCGCGGCGGCGCCTACTACCTCACTGGCCGCAAGGCCTTCGACCAGACCGCCATCCTGCGGTTGGGCGGCGACCAGGGCTGGCGTGGCGACCTGATGTGGCTGAAGTCCGACAACCCGGCCCAGGCCAGCCCTGAGCTGGCGGTTGCGACCCTCGAACACATCGCTGCGCCCGCGACCTTTGGCCTGACTGCCATCACGGTCACCGACACCGACGAGGCCTTGGCCGAACTGCTTTACCCCGAGCGCAAGGGCATGAAGCTTTACAGCGTCCGCACCCAGGGCAACGCCGGCGTCAGCGACCTGTTCCTTGCCGCTGAACACGCCTGGGAGCGCAAGGACGCCGGCAACGAAAACGCCTGGTACCTCGAAGCCGGCTGGACCTTCTCGCAACTGCCCGGCAAACCCAGCGTCAACTACCGCTACAGCCGCTTTTCCGAAGGCTACGACCCGCTGTTCTATGGCAATGGCCGGGCGTTGGGGACCTGGTTCCAGGGTGAGGTCGCGTCCAACTATGCCGGCCCGTTCAACAGCAACACCCGCGTGCACCATCTCGGCGTCAAGGCCGCAGTGAGCGATAGCGTCAACGTGGGTGCGCTGTTCTATACCTTCGACACCCTCGACCCGAGCCTGGGCAATCGCGATGCTCGCGAGCTGGATCTTTACGCGGAGTGGGCTATCGATCAGCACTGGAGCGTGCTGCCGCTGGTGGGCTACTACAAACCCCGGCGCAGCGCGGAGGACGGCGGGAGCCAGTTGGAGACGTCGCGGGGCAATCTTTATGGGCAGGTGTTGCTGGTGTGGAGTTACTGAGCGCAACTGACGGCCCCCGGCTGCATTTCCCGACCTGAGCGACTACCATTACGCCCCCTCGCCGTCAGGTTGGGGGACGTTGAACAACAACAGGAGTCGGGGATGCCCATCGCTGATTGGTACTGGAACCGCTGGATTCGCCGCCAGGGCTGCAAGCTCGGCAGCCGCTTGTCGAAGTTCCACAAGAAGTCCGTGCTCACCCTTGAAGACGGTGTGCGCATGGGCAATGTGCAGGTCGCCAGCCATGCGCTGTCCATCGGTGCTCACACCTACATTCGCGGTGAAGGCCAGTTGCAGTTCGTCGGCGCCATCGGGCGCTTTTGCTCTATTGGCAACGGCGTGGTTATCGGCCAGGAAAAACACAACCATCCCACCGACTGGCTCAGCACCCATCCCTTCCAGTACACCGACACCGACTGGGAATACGATGCCCCCATCGAGATGGCCACCCTCGGCCATGACGTCTGGGTCGGCCATGAAGCGCTGATTCTCGAAGGTGTACACATCGGCACCGGCGCTATCATCGCCACCCGCGCTCTGGTCACTCAGGATGTTCCGCCCTACGCGGTGGTTGCCGGCGTGCCGGCGAGGGTGATTCGCTATCGCTATCCCGAAGAGATGATCGAGCGCCTACTGGCGACCCAATGGTGGGAGCGGGATTTCGAAGAACTGAAGAAGCTGCCGCTGAACGATCCGGCGGCGTGTCTGGAGAGGCTGGAAGGGCTTTCGCCGGCGACCTATCGGCGGCTGGAATTGACGCGCAAGGGCGGACGGCTGCTTCAGTAAAATGCCGTGCCTGCAGTGCACGTCCTCGTGATGATCCGTCGCGACGCGTGGTTGAATTCAGGTAATCAAACGCTCTATCACGGCATTTTCCTTCTTGTGATTACGCCTTTTCCTGAGGCAAGATTCTTCGTTTCAGCTCAGGGAAGGTGCTTATGTCCGCGTCATTGCAGAGCGCTGCCGCACAGATTCGTCAGGCGGTGCGGGTTGCCACCGAGGGGTTGGTGGGGCGGGAGCAACTGGCCGAGCTGATTGTTCTGGCTGCCGTCGCGCAGGAGCACATTCTGGTGGTCGGGCCGCCCGGTACCGCCAAGAGTGCGGTGGTGCGCCGGGTGGCGCAGTGCATGGGCGGGCGCTATTTCGAATACCTGCTCGGACGCTTCACCGAACCCTCGGAACTGTTCGGCACCGTGGACCTGAAAAAGCTGCGCGAGGGCACGGTGGAAACCGACGTCAGTGGCATGCTGCCAGAAGCCGATATCGTCTTTCTCGACGAAGTTTTCCTCGGTTCCACCGCGATCCTCAACACGCTGCTTGGCGTGCTCAACGAGCGCCGTTTCCGGCGCGGTCACACCCAGATCCAATGCCCGCTGCGGGTGTGCGTCGGCGCCGCCAATGGCCTGCCGGACGATGAAGCGCTGGCGGCCTTCGGTGATCGCTTCCTGCTGCACCTGTTCGTCGATTCGGTGCCGGACAACCAGCTCGAAGCGATGCTGTCCGGCGGCTGGCAGTCCGAGCAGCGCCCGGTCCAGCAACTGCTGGGGCTGAGCCAGCTGGATGTGCTGGGCCATGCCCTGAAAGATGTCGATCTCGCGCAGGTTCGTCCCGCGCTGGCCCAGGCCATCCGCCGCCTGCGCGAGGCCGGCGTGCAGCTGTCGGACCGGCGCATCGTCAAGTCCCAGCGCCTGATCGCCGCCGCCGCGTTGCTCAGTGGTCGCACCGAGGCCAGCGAAGCGGACCTGTGGCCGCTGCTGTATGTGCTGCCGACCAAGGAAATTCAGCAGCACGGTCGTGAGGTCCTGCGCGATCTGTTCGCCCAGTCCAGCAACAGCCATTTGTTCAGCGCGGTCGAAGAGGCGACGTTGCAGCCGATGTCGCGGCTCAGCCGTCTCCTGGAAACCGCCGAAGACTACCTCGCCCGCAGCGAACCACCCGCCAGCGCGCAACTGGAAAACCTGCTGCGGGAAATCGACGCCAACTTCAATAGCCAGACCATGCCGGCCCAGTTGCAGGACGTTCGTGGCCGCGTGACCCGCCTGCTGACCAGCGCCGTATGAACGCCCCGCTGATGAGCTGGGGCTGGCGACCGCGTTCCGTGGCCGCTGCGCCCCAGGCGGCGGTGGGCTGGGGCGATGCGGCGCGGCGCCTGCATGCGCGACTGGCGGCGTTGCCCGAGGAGCAGGCGGCGCGGCTGCAAGCCACGGCCAATCGCGATGTGCTGGTGGTGTGTGGCGCGGCCGACGATTTGCCCTGGGTCGAGGGCGTCGAATATGCCGCCACCGATGAGCGCGCGCCCGGCCTGTGGCTGCCCACCAGTTGGGAACCCGAAGTGCCGCTGGACCTGCTCGGCCAGGCGCTGTCGCGCGCCTTTTCCCGCGCGCCGCTGTTGCTCTGGCGTGAGCCGCAGGCGGTGGTGCCCCTTGATCGACAACTGCCGCTGACGTCGCAGCATTTGCAGCGCATCGCCGCGCACTGGACGGGCCGCTGATGCAATTACCCGATTCGCTGCAACCGTGGCGGCAATGGCTGACCTGGTTCGCCCCCGAGCACCTGCCGTTGTTCGCCGATTTGCTCGGTCGCCTGAATCCGATCCTCGGTCCATGGCGCGGCCTGCAACAAGGCGGCGTGCCCGAACCTGACGGCCTGGGCGACCTGCAGCGTCGCGGCTCCTACGAGCGCCTGCTGTCCAGCGAATGGCTGCTGGCGGGCGAGGTGCCGGAAGAATTCCTGCGCCGGGCGGTGTCCGGCGAGCACATGTTCCTCGCGCCACACTATGAGGCGCGGCAGGCCAGTCGCCTGATCGTCGTGCTGTTCGATGCCGGTCCGCTGCAACTGGGCGCGGCGCGGCTGGTGCACCTGGCCTTGCTGATGTTGCTGGCGCGCCGCGCGCAAGAAGCGGGGGCCGAATTGCGCTGGGGCATCCTTCAGGATGCGCCGCAGTTGCGACCCTTCGATGGCGCGGCGCAGCTCAAGGCATTGCTCGCCGCGCGCACCTGGAGCGTGGTCAGCGAGGAACACTGGCAGACCTGGCGTCACTGGCTCGGCGAACAGTCGCAACCGGCCGGCGAGTGCTGGCTAGTGGGACAGCGCCTGCCTGCCAGCGACCGCCAGTTCTGCTCCCACCGCGTGCACTTGCACCGTAGCCTCGACGGCCAAAGCCTGAGTTTCGAATTGCTGGCGGGCAGCCAACGCCGGGTGTCGCTGCCGATCCCCGAGGAGCGTTCGGCACTGCAATTGCTCAAGGGCCAATTCGAAGGCGAGGTGGTTGCCGCACCGGTCAAAGGCGCCGTGCCGCGTGTCGCCCAGACCCTCGCGCCGATCATCTCCAGCCACGGTGGCCATGTGGCGCTCAGGCTGCTCGACCAACCCGGCATGGTGGTCATCAAGCTGCCGGCGCATCACCAGAAAAAGGGGCTGGAAGTGCGCACCTCGGTCTGGAGCGGCAGCTCGTCGCCGCTGGGGATCACCTTCCTCGGGCGCTCCATTGGCGCGGTGTTGAGCGAGGGGGATCAACTGCGCTTCTGGCACATGAGCGGCCTGAGGGCAGTGGACAAACCAAGCCGCGATCAACTGCAACTGCCGCCCGGCACCGCCACGCTGCTGCCCACCGTCTGGATTCGTAACAGCACCGCCAGCCGCCTGCTTCTGCTGGACAGCAAAGGCCATCTGGCGAGCTGGTCCATCGCGGGCAAAACCGGTGCCGTGCCCGATAACGGCAAGACCCGTTACCTGGCGGACGACGTGATGGCGGTGGCCAAGGTCGATGAGGATGCCATGGCTTACGTGCGCCGCGACGGCAGCCAGTTGTATGCCAGCGCCGTAGGTGTTTCGGGTGTCGTGGGGCCGTTCATGGTGGGCCCGGCCAAGGACGTCACCCAAGTGCTGTTCATCGCCGGCTGGCCGTGGCGCGTGGGCTTCGGCGGCTGCGCGTTGTGCTCGGTCGAGAACGGCAGCGAGCGCTGGACGGTGATGACCGCCAGCAGCTTCCCCGTGCGGTCGGAGCGCATCGAACTGGCCCCCGGCTGGAGGGGCATCGGCCTTCGACAGCGCAAGGAAGAACACCATTGCGCCCTGGTGCTGCTGGGCCCGAACCAGCGCAGCGTCGCCCTCTATGAAGAGGGCAAACAGCGGGTGCTGTTCACCACCAGCGAAGAAATCGTGCGCTACAGCTACTGCCCGATGACCGAGCTGATCGCCGTCCTCACCAGCGCCCGCGAGCTGTTGGTGTACTCGCTGGCGCAAGGCAGATTGCGGCTGCAGGTGAGCTGCAACCAGACACCGGAAACCACAAGGATGCTGTCGGGTGCTTGATGACAACGTGGCGTTGATTCGCCGCCCGGTGTTGACCGGGCACCAACTGATCGACGGCCTGTGGCTGCCCCGCGAGCGCTTCGATGAACGCGCGGCGGCGCGGCTGATCCTGAGTCAGTGGCAGATCGGCGCCAGTGCCTGGCGCTTTACCGATGGCGACCTGTTGCGCTTGCGCCAGCCGCTGTCGGTGCACTGCGAAACCCTGACCGGCTGGCCGCTGATTCGTCAGGGCCGCGCCCTGTGTTCCGCGCTGCTCAGCCCCGAAGAAATCCGCACGATGCCAACGGCGGACCTCTGGCTGGTACGCGGCAGCCACGTCGAGGCCCTGCACCTGCGCGACGCCGAAGTGCTGGCGCCGGAGCAATGGATCGATATCAGCGGCTACACCCTGCTGGACACTTACGACTGCCGCAGCACGCTGGCGGAACCGGATCTCGATCTGCTGACGCCGTCCGCCGACACCCGGGAAATCTTCGGCGACGCGCTGGCGCCGGTCAGCCCGGAGCGGGAAGGGGTGATGAACGCCCTGCAGGCGCGGCAGCAGAAAGCGCAGGCCCAGCCGAAAGCCTCCGCCGAGGCAGCGGGTAAAGATGAGTGGCAGCGTCCTGATTCGACATCGTCCGTCTGGCCGAAGCTGGGGGTGGCCATCGCGATCATCATTGCCCTGCGCTGGTTGAGCGGTGGTAGCGTCAGCTCACCGTCGGCCAACGATGCGGACACCTGGAACGCGATCCTCAAGATGATCGCCGCGACGCTCATCGGCGCAATCGTGGTGACGCTGCTGTTGGCGGCGGTGCGCGCGTTGCTGCAACGCAGGCCCGGTGCACAGCCGACGTCACATCCCCAATCGCCGGGAACGGCGAACGCATTGGCCAAGCCCCCAGCGCTTCCAGACCGCGCGACCCCAACGCAATCCCGCCCCGCCTTGTGGCGCCGCCTGCTGACCCGCCTCACCCTCAATTCGCGCTTGTCGGCCCTCTACGGCAAGCGTCAGGCCGATTACATGCGGCGCATGCTCGAGATGTTCGAGAACGGCGATTTCCAGGAAGCCCTGCGTCACGCCATCCCTCTCGGCGACGAACAGGGCCCCAGCGAACAGGCGTTCGGCGCGCCCAAGCGCCGCGACGACCTCAGCCTCAACGGCCAACGCGGACCGGCGCGAAGCATGCTCATGGAAGAGGGCATGGACGACCACCTGCGGAAAATCTACCGTCACTCGTTCGAGCGCCTGGACCGCGAAGGCCGGATCGACGAAGCGGCCTTCGTCCTCGCCGAACTGCTCAAGGCCCGCCAGGAAGCCCTCGACTATCTGGAAACCCACGGCCGACACACCCAGGCCGCTGAGCTGGCCCTCGCTTGGGACATGGCGCCGGCGATGATCGTGCGCCTGCTGTGTGCGGCGGGTGACTGGCAGCGTGCGATTCTCGTGGCCCGCCGCGACGATGCCTTTGCCGACGCCGTGGCCTTGCTACAGGAAAAGTGGCCGGAAAGCGCCGACCGCCTGCGCCTGGAATGGGCCGAAGCCCTCACCGGCAAAGGCCTCTGGCTGCAAGCCGTCGACGTGATCTGGAGCCTGCCCGCCGAGCGCGAGCGCGCCGCGCAATGGCTGCTTAACGCCGAAGCGGCGGGCGGCCAGTTGGCGATTGGTGCGCTGGTCAAGCGCGCCATCCTGTTACCCGACACGCTCGATGCCTACAGCGACTGGGTCGAGCAACTGCGCGACGACCCCAGGCGCCATGCCGAACGCGGCGTGCTGGCCCGCGCTCTGCTGGAGCACAAAACCCGTGGCGGCGCGCTGGCGTGGCTGGCTGGCGCGATTGCCAATGCCGTTGTCGCCGACCAGGCGGGTGGCAACGGCCACCTGACGCAGGATCAGCTCAAGACCCTGATCAAAATGAGCAAGGACAGTCTCCTGCTCAACGACCTGCCCAACAAAGTTCCGCCGCGCGCAACGCAGGTGCCGCTGGACAGCGTCGACGTCGCGCAGGAATGGACCGCCCCGGAGCTGGGCAGCCGGCCGATCGTCGACGTCGTGCCGCTCGACGACCAGCGCTACCTGATCGCCCTCGGCGAGGCCGGCGCGGCGGTGATCGACGCCCAGGGCAAGACGCTCTTCCACTTCCCCGTGCCTGCCCAGGCCATCGTTATCGGCCACAGCCGTCAGGTTGCGCTGGTGGTGGCCAGGCGCAGTGATGTCTGGCGCGTCAGCAAACTCGATCTGGTCAACCGCAGCGCCCTTGACCTTGGCGTGTTGCGCTTCGACGTTTTCGCCCGCTCGTTCGACGGCACCGGCTGGACCATTGGCCGCGACCACCAGTTGCGGGTGGTTGATGCCGATCGCGACTTCACCACCTTGTGGCATGTCAGCGACTTGCCGGGCCGCGTGCTGGCGCTCAAAGAAGACGAACACAACGAATCCCTCTGGCTGCACGGCGCCGATGGCAGCGGCCACGTGTGGCATTACCGTTTGCCTGAACGGCGGCTGGCGGGCAACGACGCGCTGCCGGGGCTGAAGCATGAAAACAGCTTCCTGCTGCTGACGGCCGACGGCGACGTTACCGAAGTGGGCCTCAAGCTCAAACCCGGCGCCGACGCGATTCTGGTGCTGGAACGCCAGGGCAACCGCAAGGGCTATCGGCTGCCCGGTTTCGAAGAAAACTGGCCGACAGAGACGCCGCTGAACCTCACCCTGTCTGGGTCGTGGCTGGTCGTTTGTTATGCCCTGGCTGGCGAAGACACGCGGGTGCACTTCATCCATCGCAGCAGCGACCGACTCTGCGCCAGCCTCGACTGGCCGGCGGCGGACGTGCAGGTCCGGTGCGTGGGAAGTGACTGGATGCTGTTTGACGGGCAGGGACGGCTGAGCCATATCAGTGTGGTGGAGGGGTGGCAGAGGAATGTGGTGGTGAATTGAGGAGGTGGTGTCCGACCTGGCAACAGTTCAACGGTCCCATGCAATCTGTGGGAGCTGGCTTGCCAGCGATGGCGTCCGTACCAGCAACAACGTTGTTCCGACGGGCCTCATCGCCGGCAAGACCGGCTCCCACAGTTTCATCCGCACCAGACACTGAAATTACATTTCCCGGCAATAGCGCCGTTGCTGACCGCTGAATGACTCACCCTTCCACAACCCGATACCGCGTACTCCGCCCCCCGCCTTCCAGTTTTTCCAGCAACCCCTTTTCCAGCAAATCCGCCAGATGCCGCGTCGCCGTCGCTTTGCTCACCTTCGCCACCGCCTGATACTGCGCGGCGCTGATGCCGTGTTCGAAGCCCTTGGCGCCGCCGTCCAGCAGTCGATTGAGCACCTTCAACTGCTCCGCCGACAGCGGTGTCAAACGATGCGCCTGCCAGAACCGCGCTTTGTTCAACACACGATCGATGGTGCCCAACGCCTGATTCATGGCCGCCAACAGCGTTTGTAGAAACCACATCAGCCAGTCAGTGATATCCACCGTGCCCTTCTGGCTCTGTTCCAGGATGCGGTAATAGCCTGCGCGGTTGTCGAGAATGCTGGCGGACATGGCGTAGAAGCGGATCGCCTGCTGTTCGCCCTGGGCCAGGGCCAGGTCGGTGAGGGCTCGGGTCAGCCGGCCGTTGCCGTCGTCGAAGGAATGCAACGTCACGAACCAGAAATGTGCCACGCCCGCGCGCAGCAGTGGATGCAGCGCGTGCGAGTCACCATTGAACCAGTCGAGGAAACGCTCCAGTTGCGTTTCCAGCCCTTCGCGGGGCGGGGCTTCGAAATGCACCGTGGGCCTGTCCAGTCTGCCGGATACCACTTGCATCGGCTCATCGCCGCGCAACTCGCCTACCCGCAGCGAGCGTTGTGCCAGTGCAGCGTCCTGGTTCGGAAACAGCAGGTTGTGCCAGTGCAGCAGGCGCTCCTGCGTCAGTGGCTGTTCCGGGTGTTGGATGGCGTTCAGCATCAACTCGGCAAGACCTTCGCTACGCGGGCTGGTCTGGCTTGTGTCCACCTCGTCCACGCCCAGGCGCCGCGCCAGCGATGAGCGCACCGATCCCGCATTCAGCGTTTCGCCCTCGATGGCGGATGAGGTGATGATGTTCTGCAACAACGCATCGAGCATGCTTTGCCGGCTCTGCTCGTCGCCCACCGCCCCCATCTTTCCCGCCAGCAAGCCTTGCTCATGCACGCACTGGCGCAGCAACTCGCCGAGCTGATCCGCCTGCCAGTGAAAGGCCGGCCATTGCGGTTGTTGCCAGATCCAATGGGGTGTCATGGGAAACCTCTGAGCCGAATATGGAATCTATTCGGCTCATTTTGTGAGCCGAATAAGCAGTGTATTCGGCTCACGCGGAATCACAAGGCCGCTTTTTACGCGTCGAGATCAGAAATCCCAACGAGTCGTCACCATCACATTTCGCGGATCGCCGTAGTACGCCGAGTCGTAGAAACCGATGTTGGTGAAGTACTTCTTGTCGAACAGGTTGTTGACGTTGACCGTCGCCGACAGGTTTTCCGTGAACTGGTAGCGGGCCATCAGGTCCACCAGCCAGTACGGGTCCTGGGTGAATTTCTCGTACCGCCCGGCGCGGTTGTCGTAACCCCAGTTGTACACCGTCTGCCAGCCGGCGCTCTGCCAGCGCGCGCCGCCGCCAACCGTGAGCTTGTCGAGGCTGCCCTTCAGTTTGTAGCTGGTGTAGAAGCTGACCTGGTCTTCCGGCTCCCAGGTCGCGACCTTGTCGCTGTCATCGTTGCGGCTGACCTTGTGGGTGTAGCCCGCCTGCAACTGCCAGCCTGGGCTGAGCTCGCCGGAAATCTCCGCTTCGTAGCCCTTGGTCTTGGTCTTGGTGCCCACGTAGGAGTACTCGGCGCCCGGCGTGGAGTTGAACAGGGTGTCGGCGATCGGACGGTTTTCTTCGTGGACTTCGAAGTAGGCGAGGCTGGAATTCAGGCGGCCGTCGAAGAATTCACCCTTGAGCCCGAACTCGTAGTTTTTCCCTTCATTGGGATCGAGCATCTTGCGTGTGCGGTCGCGGTATTGGGTCTGCGGCTGGAAGATCTCGGTGTAGCTGGCGTAGGCGGAGAAATTGTCGTTGAGGTCGTAGACCAGCCCGGCGTAAGGCACGACCTTGCCACTTTCCTGGGTGTCGCTGGTGCCGGTGACCTGGTAATTGGCGATCCGCGAACCGAGCAACAGGTGCAGGTCATCCATCAGGCTGAAGCGGCCGGTGAGGTAGGTACCGGTCTGCCGGGTGGTCTCGTCGTTGATCTTGGTCGGCTGGTTCCACAGCGGTTCGATGGCTTCACCGTGCCACTGGTAGAAGTCGTAAGAGTTGTCGAAGTAAGTGGCGTTGGAGAAGTCCTTGCCCTTCCATTTGGAGATGGACAGAGACTGGCCGATCACCAGCTCGTGTTCACGGCCAAACAGCTCGAATGGCCCGCTGGCGTAAGCGTCGAGACTGTCGCTGGTGGTTTCGCCGGTGTACTTGCGGGCGTAGATCGAACTGGCCGTGGCTGAATCCTGGGAGATGTAGCCCAAGGGTGCGTCGTAGCCGTTGATCTGGTGGTTGTACTGGCCTTTGGCGACCCAGCCATTATCGAAGTTGTGTTCCAGCGTGGCGAACACCGTGCGGCTGTACTGCTCCCAACTGCTCCATTTCGGGCCGTTGTTGAAAGCGCGGGGCAGGTCGAGTTTGTTGCCGACCGCATCGAAGATGGTGCGGGTGCCGGTCCAGCTCGAGCCTTTGGGCTCGCTGTCCTGATAGTCGGCGCCCAGGGTCAGCAGGGTATCCGGGCTCAGGTCCACCTCAAGAATGCCGTAGTAGACCTCGGTCTTGCGCGAGTAGTGGTCGAGGAAGGATTTCTTGTCCTGATAGGCCGCCACTGCCCGGCCGCGCACGTTGCCGGTGTCGGTCAGCGGGCCGCTCACGTCGATCTGCGTGCGGTAGTTGTCCCAGGAGCCGGCGCCGACTTCGATGCTGCTCTTGAAGTCGGACGTGGGCTTCTTGCGAATCAGGTTGATGGTGCCGCCCGGGCCGCCTGCGCCGGTCAGCAGGCCGGTGGCGCCCTTGAGCACTTCGACGCGGTCGTACAGGGCCATGTCCGTCAGCGTCTGCCCGGCCGAGTACTGGGCGTCACGCAGCGTCGGCATGCCGTCGTACTGGAAGTTGACGATGGAGAAGCCGCGAGAATAGTAGTTGGTACGTTCGGTGTCGTAGGTCGAGACCGTGATGCCCGGCGTGTGGCGCATCACGTCATCGATGGCGGTCAGGCCGAAATCGTCCATCACCTGGCGAGTCACCACCGAAATCGACTGCGGCGTCTCCCGCGGCGTCAGCACCAGGCGCGTGGCCGTGGCGATGGTGCCGGGGGTGTACGAGCCGCTGCCTTCGGTGATGGTGCCCAACTGGTTCGACGTCACCTCGGTGGCGCCCAGCTCCAGCGTCGCAGATGCCTGGCTTGCGACCAGCACATAACCGCCGTTGCCCTGGCGCTCGGCCTGCAGGCCGCTGTTGACGAGCAGGCGCGCCAGACCCTCATCGACGCTGTACGCGCCGTCGAGCCCGTTGGTGGTGAGGTTGCGCGTCTGCTCGGTGTCGAACGAAACCGTCACCCCGGCCTGCACGCCAAACTGGGTCAGGGCGTTGCCCAGCGGGCCCGCATTGATCTGATAAGTGCCCTGGCTCTGCGCCATGGCCTGGGCCGGCAACAGCGCGAGGCCCGGCAGCGTGGCGAGGGACGCACCCAGCACCGCGAGGCGAACCGCGCGGCTTATCCTGGTCGTGCTGATGAGGGGGGACTGACGCATGGATGATCCTTCCGTTGTAATGGCAGAAACTCGCTGTGATCGCGGCGTATGTCATTGACGGATGAGAATCAAAATCAGCAAGGTCGCGGACAGACTATTTGCAACAACGGCTCAAACCGCCTCGATGCTGACCCAATAGCGCGTCAGATAACGGACCTGCACCGGTAGGGTTCGTCCGAGGTTTTCCAGGATCGTATCGGTGTCGTCGACGCGGAACGCGCCGGAAATGCTCAAGCCGCTAACCGCTGCCGCACAGCGCAGCACGCCGGGGCGATAGCGCTCCAATTCTTCGATGAAATCGCCCAGGCGCCAGTCGTTCACGCTGAGCATGCCCTGGGTCCAGGCGCTGGCGCCGGAGGGCAGCGCGGTGATCGCACTCACCTGCGCGAAATCGAAGCTGGCCTGCTGCCCGGCGTTCAGCCGCGACACTCGCTCGGGATAGTCGAGCGGACGCAGCTCGACCGCATCCTCCAGCACGCCGACCCGCGTGCGCCCGTCCAGTTGCCGCACGCAAAAGCGTGTGCCGAGGGCGCGCACGCTGCCGTCTTCGGTGTGGACGATGAACGGTCGTTGGGCCGGGTCCTTGGCGGTCTGGATCATGATCTCGCCGCGCAGCAACTGCACCCGCCGCTGCTGCCCGTCAAAGTGGATATCCACCGCGGAGTTCACGTTCAAGTGCAACTGCGAGCCGTCTTCCAGATGCAGCGCGCGACGCTCGCCAGAACCCGTGCGTTGCTGCGCGAGCATCGCCCGATACGGCACCTGCTCGCTGACCAGCCAGGTGCCGCCGACGGCGACCAGCATGCCGAGCACCTTCAACACATCCCGCCGTTGAGCCTGCGCCGCGCTCAAACCGGAGAGGGCGGCTTTCGGCGAGACTTGCGCCCATTGCTGTTGCAGCAATTCCACCCGGGCCCACGCCGCCGCGTGCTGCGGGCTGGCCCGCAGCCACGCCTGCCAGACCAGGGTTCGCGCCTCGTCGCGGGTGCCGTCATTGAGCTGCACGTACCAGGTGGCAGCGGCCTCAAGCACCGCGAGGTCTGGCGTGCTGCTCATGCGGGCTCGACCAGCAACAGGCAGCGGGTCATGGCGCGGATCAGATGATTCTTCACCGTGGTCACCGACACCTCGAAGCGCTCGGCGGCGGCCGCGTAGGTCAGCCCTTCAAGCTGCACCGCGAGAAAAATCTCCCGGGTGCGGCTGCCCAGCTCATCGAGCATCGCGTCGATCGACATCAGCATCTCGATGATCGACAGCCGTACCTCCGGCGACACCTCCACTGGCTCCGGCCGCAGCGCCAGGGCTTGCAGATAGGCCTGCTCGATGGTGCGGCGGCGTGACTTGTCGATCAGCAGAGAATTGGCGATGGCGCTCAGGTACCCGCGCGGCTCGCGGATCGGCCCGGCATTGCGGGCGGTCATCACCCGGATGAAGGTGTCCTGCGCCAGATCGGCCGCATCGGCGGTGTTGCCCAACCGAACCCGCAACCAGCCCTTGAGCCAACCGTTGTGCTCGCTGTACAGCCGATGAAGCGCCGAATGATCAAGTGCCGACATGGGAAGGTGCCAGAGCGTTAATGGTAATCGGTCGCATTATCTTGGCGGGTGGGGTTGTGCGCAAGGGGCGTTTATCCGGCGCTGGCGGACAGCTTCTCCAGAAAGCGCATCAACAGACTCTCTTCATCCCGCAGCCCCTTGCGCGCGGCGGCCAGGCGCAGATTGCCCAATTCTCCGGCATGAAAGGCCGCGATCAGCGCCGGGTGGATGTAGCACTTGCGGCAGACGGCTGGAGTATTGCGCAGCTCGGTCGCCACTTCCGTGACCATCGCCACCACATGCTTTTTCGCCGTGCTTTCAGGCTGCCATTCCAGCTCGCGCAGCAGGGTCAGCGCCAGAGCGCTGCCGGCCCAGGTGCGATAGTGCTTGGCGGTGAACTCGGCACCGGTCAGCTCCTGCAGGTAGCGATTGATATCGCTGGACGTCACGCTGTGGCGCTCGCCGTTTTCATCCAGGTACTGGAACAACTGCTGCCCGGGCAGTTCCAGACAGCGCTTGATGATCCGCGCCAGCCGCCGGTCATTCACGCTGACCTCATGCTCGATGCCGCTCTTGCCGCGAAAGTGAAAACGGATCGTGCTGCCGCTCACCTCGACATGCCGATTGCGCAGCGTGGTCAGCCCGTAGGAGCGATTCTCCTCGGCGTACCGGGCGTTGCCGATGCGGATCAGCGTGTCATCGAGCAACAGGATCACCGTGGCCAGCACCTTCTCCCGGCTGTGCAGCGGCAGGGCGAGGTGTTGCTGCAAGGTTTCCCGCAGCGCCGGCAGCGCCTTACCGAAGGCCAGCAGACTGGCGTACTTGTCCGCGTCGCGCACCTCGCGCCAGCGCGGGTGATAGCGGTACTGCTTGCGCCCCCGCGCATCGCGGCCGGTGGCTTGCAGATGACCGTTGGGGTCGGCGCAGATCCACACATCGGTGTAGGCGGGCGGCACCGCGAGCGCGTTGATACGCGCCACCACCTCGGCATCACGGATGCGCTCGCCCTGGCTGTCGAAGTACGCGAACTTACCGCGCAGCTTGCGCCGGCGGATGCCGGGGAGGGTGTCGTCCACGTAATGCAGGCCGGCGGGAAGGGCTTGGAGTTCGCTCACGTCGAGGGCCTGTGGATTTTCAGTTGTCGATACTGGATTAGCCCGGTTGGCGGGGGATTTAGTTCCGTGTGTTTCAACAGGGCGGTGCGGGGGAAGGGTGTCCTTGCCTCGTTGGGGGATGGGCTGTAGGCTTTCGCGGTCGCTGCGTATCAGCGATCGGGTTTGGTCGCCCGGCTTGTCAAAAATGCAAAAGCTGTCTTTCACGAATACGGTCGCTTCGCGTCCGTAGGCTCGTGCTATGGCGGCTGTGCGCGGGAGGCATTCGTGCCTGCTGGGTTTTGCCTTTTTGTCCCGGTCGACCAACCCGCGTACGGTCGTCACCAATCTGTTTGGTCGCAGGTGGTGATGGCTTCATCGACAGAAAAGGAAATTCATCATGACGAAGATCGTTCCAGATCCACCGCAAGCCTTCCTCGGCAAAACGGCTGCCCTCGTTTTTGGGCAGTGCAATGCCGGCCACCCGCCCTTGTTCACTGTCCGCGCCGATATCGACGCAGAAGACGCCCTGGTCCACGCCTCGCTACTCATGCAAGGCATCTACGACACCCTCCAGCAAACCTTCGAAAACGCAGACCTGCCCATCAGCAACGGGCTCCTGCTGGCGCCGATGCATTCGGCGGAAATGGCGAAAGGGCTGGTGGACGCGGTGTTGGACGGGATTGAGATGAGGCGGTTGGGGGTGAGTAGTTAGAAGCCCGCTGATGAAGGCTCGCCGTGAGGCGGGCCTTTTGGCATTTGGCGATACGATATCAAGGGAAATGAGTGTCTGCTTATTGCATGGATTAACCCGCGAAATCGCATCGCTTATATAAAAGAAATTCTCTCGCATGCTGAATATGACAATGATGCAAGAGTGATGCTAAGTAGGTGTCAGGATGATCTACTATTTGTATTGGTGCGATATAGGTGATGAAATGACACTTGATAAGATCGAAGCCACTGGACTAGATTTCCTCATAGCTAACATTTCACCAATGCTTGATGGTCTAAACGATCAGATGGCTACGCTTTCTCAACTTTTTTCTACATGTCACGACCCCATTGAAAGTGATGAAGACTTGAAGGGGCGGATGGCGATAATTGATGAGCTTTATTCACACGCAGACAGTGAGCATCATGCCGCTGCGCGCCTTGCGGAGTTGGTTACTGATCGGGTGTATGAGTACGAAGCTGAAACAGTGTTGATCCCTTACTCCTCTCAATCGGAAGCATTGGCCTTTCTGATTTCGGATAGAGGTGTGAAGCAAAAAGATTTGTCTGGTATAGCAACCCAAAGCGCGGTTTCAGAAATTCTGAACAATAAGAGAAAAATGACGGTTGCGCAGATAAAAGGCTTCTCTGAATTTTTCAAAGTTCCAGTTGAGTTTTTTATGCAGGGTTCAGTCTGATTGTTTATGGGGTATTGATGAGATAAATGGCGAATTTTTGAGCTGTGATAACGGGAAAAAGTTTTTCATCAGTAAGCCTGACCTCCACCTTGCGGTAGGTGGAGATCATGGATCGCATAAATATGGTCTATGTGGCTTTCTGTACTTTAGTAGTTTCCACTCCCTCAAAAAAATGGTCGAGGATATACAGGTCGAAATTGTCTAGCTCGCCGATGAACTTCTTGAGTCCGCTGGTGTTTTCAGACCTAAGTATAGAAATGGCTTCGTAAATATTTAGCGACTCATCAAAAAAGTCTATTATTCCGGCTTTGTGGATCAATTTTGAAATGCTTCGGGGAAGGCCATATTCCTCGAGTTGATAAACAACTTTTGGCAGGAAGGCGTGAGATAATTTTGAAATGAACTGTGAAATGTCTTGTGCGTGATCGCCAAGCATTTTCTTTTGAATTGCCGCTACGTCGCTAAATAGTGCTGATAGCTTAAAGGCGACAACTCGCTCTAGCTTGAAAAAGTCCTCGATTCCAATATCTACAGCATCAAGCTCTTGAAGAAGTTGAGGTATGGATTTGCTCCAGTTGTTCGAAAGGATTTTTACAAACTCAACAACTTTCGTGTGCTCGGTCCCCCATACTCCAGGTTGAAGTCTGATTATCTTAAATAGAAATCTAGTCCAGGCTTCCGGGTCATTAGAGTTCAGGTAGCCAAATCCGTTCCAAGATGTAGGATTCGTTTTTATATCTCTTACAATATCCATAATCAAAAAAGAGTCGCTGTTTTGAATCAATGCGTCACTCTTAATTCCAGCATAGACATCGCCCCCAACAAGCTCAGTCATTCGTTCTCGGTATTCGATTATTTTCGCGACCTGCTCCGGTGTGAGATCACTGTAAGCGGTGCTTTCGTCTAAATTAGAAAGGATCTCATCTGGGATTGGTAAATCCAGCGTGTTCTCAGTTTCTTGGGGAGGCTCCTCTAATATATATATCTTGCCTATGAAATGGCGAAACATACGGCCGCCACGACCTATTATGTTTCTATAAGTGAAGTCTGTAATCCTGGCCCTGCCTTTTCCACTCAAGTTACTCCAAAGAACAACATTCTGCGCAGAGGTATTTACACCTTCAATTATTGATGAAGTCGAAATTATATTTTTAAGGGCATTTGGTTCATCAAATAGCTTTATCTGAATCTGACTTAGTGACCTATGGAGTTGGCCATTATGAATACCAGTTCCTCGTACCACTAAATGGGTTAAAGTCCAGTTTGGATCGTAGTTTTTTGCCAACCACTTACTGAAAGCAGTCAGGATATCTTCCGGCTCTTTTGTCCGGCTGCTTAGTATCAGCGTAGAAAGCTTTTTGATGTTTGAATATGTGCCTGCATAAATCAACGTTTTCCCCGTTGTGGAATCGAGAATACGTAAAAGTTCTTTTGTCTTTCGTGATTCATCTTTAGCGATATCTTTATAGAGATCATGCTTTTCAAGAAATACGGTGTTGAAGTCGAGGCTGCAAAACTCCATGCCCTTAGTGAAAACGTTATCTTTAAGATTTTTTATATTGGGTGCGAGGAAATATCGCTGGACTGATTTTTCCCCAAGTTTAAGAATTGCTCTAAGAAGTGCAGGCGATCTTTCTTTGTCGAAAACGGAGCTTGCTTTGTAGAATTCATCAATAACAAGCATATCCAAAGTGTCGATTTTATCAGCGTAGGAGATTGCTCGCTCTTGGGGAAATATGAATATATTTCTTTCGTCAAGCTTTTCATCAGTGGTAGTGATTATTTTGTAATGGTCACCAAATTTTCTTTGCAGACGGCGCCTAGTTTCATCAGTTAAAGCGATTGTTGGAACAATAATAGCTATGTTTATGGGTTTTTTTATAGATATAAAAGAGTCTATTACAAAGCTTTTTCCGAAACTTGTGGGGGCGCTGACGGCTATGCTCTTACCAGACAGAAGCTTGCTTAAGAGTAAAGATTGTTCTCTATGCAACGTTACTTTTTCTGAGGCCCCTATATCGACCTTGAAAGACTCGTGTGCGTAGCGATCCTGCCAAATTGATTTACTTGCGTCTAGGTAGGGATATAGACCTGTTTGCCTTATCAAATTATTTAGGAGGGGAGTGTATTCAAGATTCTCACTTTGAAAGTAATCAAGAAGCTTTATTAGTTTGTTTCGAGCAGCAAAGTCGCTGCGGGTCGTAATCAGATCATTGATTTCGCTGCATTCCTCAAAAATGTCCATTTCTCAACCCTTTTTCTTCCCTGGTGGAGTCTTGTAATGCTCTGCTGTATTGACGAATGTATCGACTATGCACTCTTTTTCTGGTACTGGAAAAAGAATGATGTGGAATTTAATTTTTTCATACAGATGAACGCCGTTTAGTTTGCTGATTTGTTTTTTAAAATAAGAATTTGATCGTTCCGTATGGAAATTTATTATGTTATTTTTGTATTCACTGCTAAGCGATGTGCAGGTGTTTGTTATTTCGCATTCGTGCAAAAGTAATATGGGTATATTGATTATTGGTTTTATTGTGTCGATAGAGTTCGTGTGAGCCAGAGATGATTTTATTTTTTCTTTAAGTGTGTCTGCTATTTCTAGTTCGTCTATATCTGCTAGATTGGTAATTATGCTAGTTTCTTTTTTTAATTTGTCGGTCTTTAATGAGTTTCCAACAGAAGTAATGATGCTTGGAAGTCTAGCGTCTTCAATGCTGTTATAGAATTTTGCCTCTCCAAACCATAAAGAGAACTCATTGTCTCCCTCCGGCACTATATGAACGCTATCCGCACCTTTAGCATTGTCTTGAGAGTTTTGCTTATAGAATATTTTGGGGACAACCGGAAATGCTTTGTATTTATGCTTCATGATTGCATATAAAACAATTTCTGCGAGTTCACTGCCTTTACTAATATCTTCTTCCTTGTCGGTTAGCCTTAAATTCTCGGCAGACCGAACAAGCATTGACTGTGATTGATGTTCTAGACTTTTCCTTTCTTTATGAGAGAGCGCCGTTTGCGCAACGTTGTCCCATATGAAGTTGCTAAATTTTGCATATCTCCAGTCGCCGTCCTCAAAATCATTGATTAGGCTAAGAACCCTTTTGTTTTCAATAGGTACTAGCTTTGGATCTATATTGATGTCAACGAAGCTACTATCTATCAGAACTTCAAAATCCATTTTTTCGTCCATGCAATTTAGAATTCGGTATCCAAACCATTTGGATGAGGATAGCCTTCCATGCATATGTGTGCCATCTTTTTGCCATTAGTGCAAGTTTTAAGGATTTCGGAGGAGGGTTTGTGCTGAGTAAAAGGGGGCGAGGGATAAGGGAAGGGACCTATTGTCCTCACTCACGAAAAGCGGAACATAAATTTTCTCCCTGTCTGCCCCACCTTATTCCTCTGGTGGAAAATGGCACTCCGCGCAACGCCTGACGCTTGGCGCGTCGAGGGTCTTCAAGCTGTCCGCGCGTGAGACCGAACTCGTTCCCCGGTGAAACGCAGTTCACTGGAGCAGACGAATATCTCAGATCGACCGGCGCCACTCGGGCTACGACGGAACCCCAAAAACGAAAACCCCGCCAAAGGCGAGTTTTTCGGGGGTTCCAGAGGTGTTGAAAGCCTTCTCTGAACCCTTATATTGTGCCGACACCTTGAATTGAACCCGGGACATACTGACTACAAGAACGCCGCTCGTTGTAGACAAATCAATGGGTTAGCAGGATGTCTGGTACTTGGTCGGAGGTGTGAAGGCCAGATATGGTACAGCCAGTCGCTAGACTGGTACGTGAAGCCTCATATCCAAGGCCCGAGCGGGTGGGATGTTAGCTGAGATCTGGCTCGAAACTTTCCGGCTCACATTCGTAATCCCCAGGCGCAATTTCGATCTCTATTTCCCAATCGTCCGGTTCTGACTCACTCTCAACACCGGAGCAAGTGAGAAACACCTCAACCTCGATATTGCTCTCAGAATGGAATAGCTCTGACCCTAGAGAGATTTCTTCCCGATCGATTGAGTCCCATGCGAAAAATTCTACTTCTATCTGAATGTCTACTACGACGCTGATGTTAAGTTCAATCACCCAGGTTGTTTTGTCATCACCCGCAGACCAAACTTCTGCAGAGTCAATCTCATAACTTTTTAAGGTTTTATCGTAGACGTCGGCTTCGACCCTGCTCACAGAACCTGTAGTGATATCTGAAGTTCCCCATTCTGAATTGTCTATATGGTTGATAATTGCATCGTGAAGCTTGTCTTTAAGTGGGGACGTGTCGTTACTGATTGAGTCTGTAATTTTTTGTTCGATCGCTTTAGCGTGGTCGCCAGTTGCAGCAAACAATGCGGTAAGTTCGTCAATGGATTTGACGCAGTATAAGTAGTCAGATGACTCTGCAAACTTGCTCCATCCTTCATCAGCCGACGCAAGCAGGCCTTTTGTATTTTGGTCCTTCGCATAGTTTTCCAGCAAAAGTAGAGAGGTGGCGTCCGGAAACTCTGATTTTTTGCTTTGACGTATCCCAAATGGAGGCGAAGGCTGAAAATAAAGTTCAAAGATACGCGCCGTCAAGAGCTCTCCCTCAATTGGAAGTATAGTACCTTGGCAGGTGTCCACATAGTCTCTGATCTGCTGGCGGAAATGCTGAGATGCGGAGTGCTCCACGGTTAGCTTGTCAAAACTATCATCAATAGCAGTCATTGGGATTTAAGCTAATCTTTTTAAGTCTCCAGAGGAACTCTTGAAACTGTCTATTGCTTTGCTGACACTCTCCATACGATGCGCAATTATTTCTCTTGCAACTACTTCTGATAGTTGAAGGCTCATTGTGTCGGGCAATTGCTTTGGTAGTTGTTTTAAAGCTCCGCTCTCAAATTTATATCCGGCAGATTGTATTAAATCGGTGTCTAGGGAAAAAAAAGATACTTCGCCTTGCCAAAGCTGTTCGGCTGTTGGATTGCCTTTGGGCATAAAACTTTCCTTGTTAGTAACGCTGCTCGTGGTGACAGGCCTAATGCCATCATTTGCAGAGGATGGCAATGCTTCTGTCTGGTAGTCAAGAGAGATCGAGTCTGAGGACTACTCCGCGGAGGGAGATACAAGCGGCAGGCTGAAATCGTAGGTGTATAGCATGGACTCGTATCGGTGACCGTTGGCATCCTGTTTCTGCTTGCGGTCGCCAGGGGTATCTGTGATGCCGCGGCGCTTCAAATCGTGCAGAGCGAAGCGATGTTCCTCAAGGAAAAAGGGGACAGGAAAAAGGGGATTTATTTTGTCCCGCCCCCAGAGATGGGGCTCTGCTGCTGAGCGGGCATGCCGCGAGATCCCGAGTCGTGTGACGCAGCGATTCAATGACCGGGACATGCCGGACTGTCAGTCAGGAGCAGTCCGTCCCTTGTGGTATTCGCAAAGCCAGGGCAGCAGCAGCGGGCGGAGCACTGGAGCCCCCCCTTTTTAGCGCTGGCCACCACAAGAATCTGATAGCACCCAAAAACGAAAAAACCCGCCAAAAGGCGGGTTTTTCTGGGGTTCCAGAGATGTTGAAAGCCTTCTCTGAACCCTTATATGGTGCCGGCACCAGGAATCGAACCCGGGACCTACTGATTACAAGTCAGTTGCTCTACCATCTGAGCTATACCGGCGGTAGGGCCGCCATTATAGCGATCGGTTTGGATCTGTAAACCACTTCCTTGCAATCCTGTTTGAAGCCCCGTATTTCGGGGCTTTTGGCGTTTCTGGTGGGGCGTTTTTTGGGGGCTTGGGGCGCAGGATCGTTGGGGCCGGTGTTTTGAGGGTTTGCGGGCGTGAGATGGCTGATCGCGAGCAAGCTCGCTCCTACAGTTAGATGGGGGGATGGGTGGCGCGGGGGTTGTGAGAGTCGATCTGAGCTGCGGCCGCGTAATTCGCTTTAACGCTTATGCACAAACCACATCGACCCCTTGCACCCCATGCATGTGCGCGACCGCGTCACAGTGTCGCGCGACCAAATGGCTGTTTTTGCTGGCCTTTAGCAGATGAGCCGAAAAGCCTCAAGTGGAAAAATCCGACGCGACGGGCGTGGTTCACGTTTTTGCGGGGAAGTTGCCCACAGAGTTATCCACAGGTTGTTCCGCCAGCAGCATGAGGTTGCGCGGGGTGAGGGGGTGGGGGCAGAAGGTGCCGAGGCGGACGTTGTAGCCCCGTTCGCGCAGGTAGAGCGCACGGTCGAGGACGAGCCAGAGTTCCAGCGGGCGGCGGAAGAGGTTGCGCAGGAGTTCGAGGTTGCGCACTTCGGCCAGGCGCCGCCAGCCGGCAGCTTCCAGTGCGTCCCAGTCCGGTGCTTCCTTTATTGGCAAACTTTTGAGTTCGGCGAGGTCGCTGCAGTAGTCGGCGAAGGGTTTTTGCAGCCAAGCGCCGGGCAGTGAGGGGGTGGGCAGGTAGTCGTCGGTCTGGCGCAGTTGCCGTTGCAGCAGGTCGAAGCCGAGGCGGCGGGCCATGGACTGGTCGCGCTGGCGGCGGACGCGGCTGCCAGCGGTGACGGTTTCGCTCAGCGGCAGGCCAAGGTCGTCGAGGTCGAGTTGCAGGGCGGAAGCACGGGCGGCTGTGGATAACGGCCGGTAATGCGGGCCGGCGGTGCGGTTGTAGCAGCACGGGGCGATGGCCAGTTGCGCGCAGCCGGCGGCGCTGGCGAGTTGCATGAGGCGCACGTGGAGGTCGCCGCAGGCGTGCAGGGCCACGGGGGTGTGGTCGGCGTGAAGGCGGGCGGCGGCGCTGTCGGCCATGACGTCCTGGAGGTGGTGGCTCGCCGGCAGGTGATGATGCTGGCTGAGCTGTTCACCGGCGGCGACCAGGGCGGGGTCGTATTCCAGGCAGGTGAGGTGTTGATCCGGGTGCAGTAGCCGTCGGCCGAGGTGGCCTTTGCCGGCGCACCAGTCGAGCCACTGACTCGGGCGGCGGGCGAAGTCGAGGTGGGCGGCGAAGGCTTCGATCTGCTGCCATTTGCGGCCGGGGACGTCGGTGCTCAGGCGTGATGGTGCCGGGGTGAGGGCGATTGTGGATAAGTCGCCAAGGGCAGACAGCGTCTGGGCTTCGGCGGCGAGTTGTGGATAAGGCGCCGGGGCCGGGACGGTGTGGGGCTGGTTGTGGGCGGACTCGGCCTGTTCCAGTGTGCGGGCGCGCAGCCACTCGGCGAGCTGCGGGTGGGTGGTTTCCCACGACAGGTGCAGGGTGGTGAAGGGGCGCGGGTGCCAGAGGGGGTGATGCTGGCGAAGGAAACGGTCCAGGGCCTGGAAGCGGGGGAGGAGTTGGTCGTTTTCCAGGTGGGGCATGGGTGTGGACCGGGCGTGAGCTGTGTGGGGATTTGAGGGACTCATCGCTGGCAAGCCAGCTCCCACAGAGTCTGTGGGAGGGAGTTAGATCTAAGCCAGCTTCCACAGAGGACGAGTCTGTGGGGGGGCGTTAGATCCAGGCTAGCTCCCACAGAAGGTGAGTCTGTGGGAGGTAGATCAGCGGCCTTGCGCGGCGTCCACCCGCAACCAGCGTTCCAGCCCTTTGAAGCCTTGCACCAGCACGAAGGAGATCACCAGGTAGAACACGCCCGCAGCGAAGAAGATCTCTACCGGCATGTAGGTCCGGGCGATGATCGTGCGGGCCATGCCGGTGATGTCCAGCAGGGTGACGGTGCTGGCCAGGGCGCTGGCCTTGAGCATCAGGATCACTTCGTTGCTGTACGCCGGCAAGCCAATGCGCGCGGCGCGCGGCAGCATGATGTGGAGCATCGCGGTAGCGCGGGACATGCCCAGCGCCCGCGCCGCTTCGATCTCGCCCCGCGGGATGGCCTGCAGCGAGCCGCGCAGAATCTCGGCGATGTAGGCGGCGGTGTGCAGGGTCATGGTCAGCGCGGTACACCAGAACGGGTCGCGCAGGTACGGCCACAGCGCGCTGGATTTGACCGCCTCGAACTGCGCCAGGCCGTAGTAGACCAGGAACAGTTGCACCAGCAACGGAGTACCCCGGAAGAAGAAGATGTAGCCGTAAGGCACGGCGCGCACATACCAGAGCCGCGACGACCGGGCGATGCCCAGCGGGATGGCAATGATCAGGCCGACGATGACGGAGATGGCCAGCAGCTCAAGCGTGAGCGTGGCGCCCTGGGCCAGGCGTGGCAGCCACTTGATGATGACTTCCCAATTCATGAGTTGGCCCTCGCGAAGCCGCGTGCGGCGCGTTTTTCCATGAAGTGCATGCCGGTCATGGCCAGTACGGTCAGGCCGAGGTAGATGAAGGCCGCCACCAGGTAGAAGGTGAACGGTTCCTTGCTGGTGGTCACGCCGTTCTGCGCCTGACGCATGATTTCTTCCAGGCCGATCACCGAGACCAGCGCGGTGTCTTTCATCAGGATCATGAACAGGTTGCCAAGGCCCGGCAGGGCGAGGCGCCACATTTGCGGCAGGATCAGCCGCGAGAAGATGCGGCCTTTGGACAGGCCCAGGGCCATGCCCGCTTCACGGTGTCCCTTGGGGATCGCCAGCAGCGCGCCGCGGAACACTTCCGTGGCGTAGGCGCCGAAGCACAGGCCGAGGGCGATGACGCCGGCGGCGAAGGCGCTGAGCTCCAGGCCGGGCATGCCGAGCAGTTCGCCCAGTTGGCTCATCAGGGTGACGGAGCCGAAATAGATGAAGAGCACCCAGAGCAGCTCGGGTACGCCGCGAACGATGGTCGAGTAGGTGCCGCCGATCCAGCGCAGCGGTTTGCGCGGCGAGGTCTTGGCCAGGGCGCCGAGCAGGCCGAGCACCAGGCCCAGGCAAAGCGCCGAGAGCGCCAGTTTGACGGTCACCAGCGTGCCGGCCGCGAGTGCCGGGCCGAATCCGTGTAGATCAATATTCATGGGCAGGAGTGTTCAAGGGACCGGCACCGCGCAAGGCGGTACCGGTCGGGGCGAATCAATAGATGCTGAACGGGAAGTACTTGTCGTTGATCTTCTTGTACGTGCCGTCGGCGATGATTTCTTTCAGCGCGGCGTTCAGCTTCTCGCGCAGTGGGTCACCCTTGCGTACGGCGATGCCGATTTCGTCGCTTTCCACCACGGGCTCGCCTTTGAACTCGTAGTTTTTGCCGGCATCGGATTTCAGCCAGTCGTAGTTCACGTACTTGTCAGCCAGCAGTGCGTCGACACGGCCGGAGGTCAGGTCGAGGTAGGCGTTTTCCTGGGTGTCGTACAGGCTCAGCTTGATGTCGCTGCCGTAGGTGTCTTCCAGCCAGGTGCCAGACAGGGTGGCGCGCTGGGTGCCGATGGTCTTGCCCTTCAGGTAGTCCTTGTCGGTCTTGAAGTCGACGTTTTTCGGCGCGATGAACTGCAGCTTGTTGGAGTAGTAGCGGTCGGTGAAGTCAACGGCTTGCTTGCGCTCGTCGGTGATCGACAGCGAGGAGACGATGAAGTCGTACTTCTTGGCCAGCAGCGACGGGATGATGCCGTCCCAGTCGGAGGTGACCACTTCGCACTCGACTTTCATCTTGGCGCACAGGGCGTCGCCGATGTCTTTGTCGAAGCCGACGACCTGGCCGCTGGCGTCTTTGCTGTTGAACGGCGGGTAGGCCGCTTCGATGCCCATCTTGAGTTTTTCGGCGGCCATGGCATTGGCCGAGAACACCAGCGTGGCGGCAGCGGCCAGGAGGAATTTCTTGTAGTTCTGCATGCGTGTTGCTCCGTTAGCGGTTGCTGGACATGAATTGCTTACAACGCGCCGAGGTCGGGTTTTCGAAAACCTGCTGCGGCGATCCCTGCTCTTCGATCAGGCCCTGGTGAAGGAAGACGACTTCGCTGGAGACCTGGCGGGCAAAGCCCATTTCGTGGGTCACCAGGAGCATGGTCCGGCCTTCCTCGGCCAGGGCCCGGATGACGTTGAGGACTTCCTGGACCATTTCCGGGTCCAGCGCGGAGGTGGGTTCGTCGAACAGGATGACCTTGGGTTTCATGGCCAGGGTGCGGGCGATGGCCGCGCGCTGTTGCTGGCCGCCCGAGAGTTCGGCGGGGTAGCTGTGGCGCTTGTTGTGGATGCCGACCTTGTCGAGCAGCGCTTCAGCGTGCTCGATGGCCTCGGCCTTGCTCTGGCCGAGCACGCGACGAGGGGCCTCGATGATGTTGTCGAGGATGCTCATGTGCGGCCACAGGTTGAAGTTCTGGAAGACGAAGCCGATTTCGCTGCGCAGGCGGTTGATCTGCTTGTTGTCGGCGGCCACCAGTTCGCCGTTGCGCGCGGACTTGAGTTTGAGCGACTCGCCCGCCACCAGGATTTCGCCCTGATGCGGATTTTCCAGCAGGTTGATGCAGCGCAGCAGGGTGGACTTGCCGGAACCGGAAGAGCCGAGGATGGAGATCACGTCGCCGTCGCGGGCGGTGAGGGAAATGCCCTTGAGAATTTCCTGGTCGCCGTAGCGTTTATGCAGGTTGCGGATTTCCAGTGCTGGCGTGGCCTGGGCCATGTGCGGTCCTCATTGATTCGGTGCGTTCTGCTGTTGGCGGCCTTCCTGGCGAGGCGCCACGCTAGCATAGCGCTCGGATCACAGCCAACAAGGTCGAGCAGGGTGGTCGGCCGCGGGAACGGCGGGTGTCGCATCGCTGCAGTGGACTGTCGCGCTGCTGTCCGCCGTTTCGCTTCGCGGGGCCGGAGCCATGATGAAAAAAGGCGCGATGGTGCCAGTTTTGGCCGCTGCTGGAAAGCCGTATTTGGTCACGGCGATGGTTGGTAACACCTGGCTAGAGACGTGGTTGCGCTTGGCGGTTGCACCTTTTGCGCACCATGAATTTGCAAAGGTGTTACCTGTGGTTGGTTATGGTGCGCCCATTTCTAATTGTAAGTGGGTATTTCAGTAATCACGGAAAGTCGGGCAAGGTTGGCGGCCTTTCGGTCAACGACTGGCTGAAAGCGCCGCAAGCCTTATAAGTCGTGGTTACAGAGTGTTTCAGAATGGCCGGTCATCAAGCTGGCCCGCTCATTGCTATCAAGCTGCCACGAACCGCAGGGCGCCTCACAAGGGCATTGCGGCTCCAAACGCGGGAAGATCCCCCATTCTTTGCAAAGGTAGTTTTATGAGCGGTACGCACAATTCCAATGACCTCGCTCAGGGGCTCAAGCAACGGCATGTGACCATGCTGTCCATCGCAGGCGTGATCGGCGCCGGTCTGTTCGTCGGCTCCGGCCACGCTATCGCTGCCGCAGGTCCGGCCGTGCTGTTGGCGTACGCCGCCGCAGGCACGCTGGTAGTGCTGGTGATGCGCATGCTCGGCGAAATGGCCGTAGCCTCGCCGGATACCGGTTCTTTCTCGACGTATGCCGACCGTGCCATTGGTCACTGGGCCGGCTTCACCATCGGCTGGCTGTACTGGTGGTTCTGGGTGCTGGTCATCCCGCTGGAGGCGAACGCCGCCGCAACCATTCTTAATGCCTGGTTCCCCGACGTGGCGATCTGGGTCTTCACCCTGGTCATCACCCTGTTGCTGACCGCGACCAACCTGTTCAGCGTGAAGAACTACGGTGAATTCGAGTTCTGGTTCGCCCTGCTCAAGGTTGTGGCGATCATCGGCTTCATCATTCTCGGTCTGGCAGCGATCTTCGGCTTCATGCCGAACAGCCAGGTCAGCGGCGTCAGCCATCTGTTCGACACCCAGGGCTTCATGCCCAACGGCCTCGGCGCGGTGCTGGGCGCGATGCTGACCACCATGTTCTCGTTCATGGGTACCGAAATCGTCACCATTGCCGCCGCAGAATCGAAAGACCCGGGCCGGCAGATCAGCAAGGCGACCAACTCGGTAATCTGGCGGATCTTCCTGTTCTACCTTGTATCGATCTTCATCGTCGTGGCCTTGGTGCCGTGGAATTCGGGCGAGCTGGCTGAAGTCGGTTCGTACCAGACTGTGCTGCAACTGATGGGCGTGCCGCACGCCAAAGTGATCGTCGACATCGTCGTCCTGATCGCCGTGACCAGCTGCCTGAACTCGGCGCTGTACACCTCGTCGCGCATGCTGTTCTCCCTGAGCAAGCGCGGTGATGCGCCGGCCATGGCCCAGCGCACCACCTCCAGCGGCACGCCGCACTATGCGGTGCTGCTGTCTACTGCGGCGGCGTTCCTGACCGTGTTTGCCAACTACGTTGCTCCGGCGCAGGTGTTCGAATTCCTGTTGGCCAGTTCGGGCGCGATCGCGCTGCTGGTGTATTTGGTGATTGCCGTATCGCAACTGCGCATGCGCCGTCAGCGTATGGCGCGTGGCGAGAAGATCGACTTCAAGATGTGGGCGTTCCCGGTGCTGACCTGGGCGACCATCTTCTTCATCGTTGGTGTACTGACCCTGATGCTGATCCGTCCGGATCATCGGGCGGAAGTGATCTCCACCGCTCTGCTGAGCATTGCCGTGGTTGCGGCGGGCCTGCTGGTGGCGCGCAAGCGCAAGGCCGAGAAGGCTGGGGCGTTGGTGCTGGATAACTGAAGTTGTTGAAGTGAAAGAGGGCCGCGCAATGCGGCCTTTTTTATTGCCCTGAAAAACTGCAGCAGCCTACGTTCTATTTAAGGAACGCTAAAGCCGATTTTCACTATCTAG
>NZ_QKVL01000027.1 GCF_003231275.1 Pseudomonas huaxiensis | reverse complement strand
CAGCGTCTGGCAAACCACTGACGCCCGAACTGATCGCCGTCGCCGGTAGCCAGCACGACAATGGCTCGGGCAACAAGATGATGTTCATTGGTCAGGCCGTACGCGAACTGGCCCAGTTCAAGCACTTCAATCCTGGTTTGACCCGGACGCTGGTGGTGTTCACGCCTGCGTATAGCGAAGACATGCTCATTGAGGCACGCGGCTCCGCTGATGTTTACGGTGCGGACATCGTCGAAATCACAACGACTCAGGAGTTCATCGACTATCTGAACCTCGGAAAGGAGAGGCGGCAGTCGCCGATCGAGCAACTGTCGATCTTCAGCCATGGCGTGCCTCAGCAAATTGCCTTTGGCTACCAACTACCGGGGCACTTCCAGATGTCGCTGGATGTGCTGGATTACCAAGACATCTCGCCGGAAGCCTTCTCCAAAACGGCCCGGCTCGACAGCTATGCCTGCCGCACGGGCATGGGCAATCTTTCGGACTATCCAATCGAAGACGTCCTCCAGGTTTCTCCACAGATCAATGAAAGTCTGGCTCAGCTACTGGCTAACCATCTTCGGATCAAAGTTGGCGCTTTCATTCGTCGGTCGAACTATAAAGATACATGGGGGTCGTTCAATGATCGTCGGATGGGTGATCTTTGTGAAATAAGCAATGATGCCGCACCTCAGCAAGAGTGGTGTGGTAGCTGGAAGATACTGAAAGATGAGCGCCGCAATAATCACGACAGGCTCGACTTTACCTATCAAACATTCGGTGCGATTAATCCTGTTATATCAGGCGATACCCCGCTGGGGGTGCCGGAAGGGTATTTTGAATTTCTCCCAAAATAAAAGCTTGTGGATTACAGTCATAGTTTTCTCTCCTCTGCTGATGTTTGGGGGAAGCTATTGGTACAAGGTGGTGACCAGCGTATATAACACCGATTTTGGAAATGGCATGGTGATCTACGGCGATGATTACGTGAAAAGCGGTCGTTGGGTGTTTGACTGCAAGAATTCCCGCGTGATCAATCGCGAGCGCGAGCACTTGCCTATACCACTGGCGGAGCTAAGTGAGTTAGAAGAAATCACTATCGGGAGATCTCATCGCGATGCCGCCTCCGTAAAGGAGGTGGTCAACGTAATTACCACTAGGCCTGAGTGGTACAAGGATCTGAAGTACCTCTATTCTGGGCTTGGCGAAAACAGCAATATCGAATTTCACAAGTTTTTCTTATTGGTGGAGCATGCAGGGCTAAGGTGGGCCTTGGAGGTTTACCAGTTCCTTGGTTCGCGTGGAAAATCTCGTTTCGTTATAGTTGGCGAACGCTACGATCCTGAAACTTTCGTGGATTACACCAAGGCATTCGAAGCAGCCGTGAAGAGTTGTCCTGCCCCACAGTAAATTTCTGATCCGTTGCCATTCGGTGGCGACTGCCAGCGGATTGGCCGAGTCCGGCGTACCCAAAGATGCCCACACGCACAGCCGCCATGACAGGCTTGTGGGCTCCGGTCTTACTTGTCCAGGTCAGCAAGAATGGCGTCGTACAGAGCCTTCCCTCTTTCCTTATAGCCAGGATCCTCGTAGCGCTTTTGCATCAGTCTCACCAGCTTTTCCATCGCTGGTTTCTGTTCCGCGCTGGGTTGCTGGCCGGCCATGATGCGTTCCCGGGCGTCCATGATCTGGGTGAATTCGGTGTCGGTGAAGTTTTCCTCGCTGTAGAGCGCAAGGATGTCCTGGCGCCCTTGCTCCAGGTTGCGGTGCTTCTTGATGGTCTCGCGGACTTTGCTCTCCGGGATGTTCTCGCGAAGCGCTGCAAAGCTTTTCACGGATTGTTCGGTCTGCTCGTTATAGGTCTTTTGAAAATCGAACCGCGATTCGACCAGTTTTTCCCGTTCTGTTTTACAACCCGCCAGGGCAGCGGCCAAGGTCAGGGCCATGCCCAACTTGCACAGCGATTTCATCGATTACGGCTTCCTATCGATCGATTGAAGGGTGGGGCGGGATTGTACAGGTCTATGTCCGGCCTACTCCTCGACCTTTTCAATACTGCCGCCACATGCGACGAACTTGTCGTCATAACCACTGCGGCAGTAGTTGGCCACCTTTGTTACGGGCGGCGGTGGCGGGCAGGCATTGGGTATGTCGAGGCTGTTGAAGTGTTCACACTGCTGGGTATTTCTCATCTGGAAGTCGTGGAGCCCGTCGAAGTTGTCCTGCTGGGCTTTGATCCTGGCCTCGCAAGCATTCACTTCGGCATCCAGCGTGTGCAGACAGTGCAAGCCTTCCGGCGTCTGTGGGTCGATGTAACGGTAGTGGGTGCAGGCACTCAGCAGTATCGGCAGCAGGAGGGCAGCAAAACGGACAGGCATGGGGCGGGATTCCTCCAGCGTTGGGCATGCCGTTTCGACGTTGTTTACAGGCTGCGGTTCACCGCGACTGCAGCGGGAGGAAGAAACGGCACGCCCGTCCGGCAACGGACTGCCGTTCTGTCCAGAGATGCAGTCAGCCGCTCGCGCAGGACTTGCACACTCGTAGCTTCCCGGTCTCGGCGGGTTTTCCCGGCCGGATCGCCGGCATTACCACTGCTTTCGTCTCTTTGCTGCAGTTGTCGCAGAAAATATCGCCGCACTCCCGGCAGTGATGTTTGCGGGTGAAGGTACCGAACTTGGTATTGCAGGCGTGGCAGCGTTTCACGCTGTCGTCTGCTTTCCACACGCTGGACCGACTTTGCAATTGGCGAAACACGTCCTGCCCGCCGGGCACTGCCGCAGCCTCGTAGAAGGTGCCGATGCCTGCATGGACGGAGGTCGCGCCGGTCATCACCTCGTGGTAGGTGTGGGTCGAGCTCTGGCTGGTCGGCATGAAATGAAAGAAGGCGACGATGCAGAACGCCAGCGCGGCAAGGCTGTCGTTGTCATTGATGCCAACTTGCTGGGCGACGAAGATCATGTCCATCGCCGAGCCGGATTTGCCGGCCCAGATGGAGTTGTTCAGGCGGCGCTGGTTGACGACCCACGGGTTGTCTTCGACAAGGCTGTATTTTTCCCCCACGGGGCGCATGCCGGCGGTACTGCGCCGATCCGGCGTGGGGAATCTGTTGGCCCGACCGAAGTCGTGGATGGCGGCGACCTTTTTATACAGCCGTGTCAGTGGCAATTCGCCGGCGAGGCTGGCGACAATGTTCTGGCTCCAGTCCACACTCGCGCCCGGGCCATAGAACGAAGGATCCTCGGGGCTTGTGGCGCGCGAGGTGCCAATAGCCTGCTGGATGTTCTCGATCACGGTGTCCAGTACATAGCGTTCGAACATCTTGATATTGGCCAGAACATCGAGCGCCAGGCGTTCTTCCTTCTGCCGGTTGTCCGCCGCTGCAACATGCCCGCGCAATGCGATGATCAGGGTGTCGACCGAGGTGAAGACCTTTTCCTGTGTGCTTTGCAAGGCCAGATCAGGAACCGCGCCGTACAGGCTTTGAGCCGGTGCGAACGGACTGCTGCTGGACACGGAAAAGAACTGGCCGGGGAAGTTCCGGTTGCCGCCCGTGGGGGCTGCTACCCAGTCGTTGAACGTCGACTGGAGCAGCAGCGATTCGTTGGCGGCGAGTCTTGGCACAACCTGGGTGTTCCAGAACGTGTCCTTGAGCTGCCTGGCGCCGGGTGGACTGATCTTTCTGTCCCGCACCATCTGATCCACGCCTTCATCGGTGCAGTCATAAACAAGGGTGTTGTTGACCGTTAACATGGCTCGTCCTGAGATAAGGAATTTCAGTTCCGGATCAACTACTGGCCGGCAAACAGGCGGCAATCAACGATCCGTCGACCTGCTTGGTGTAGAGGTAGTTGCAGTACGCCTGGGCCACCGGGATATCCACGCCGCCCGGAGGCGAGTCGTTGCTGGGGGCTGCGCGCCCGGCGGCGGCCTGAGCCTTGGCCAGGGTGGTGGGTACGCCGTTCGAAGAGGGCTGGTCGAGTGCGGCCAGGTTGCTGCCGAAGTTCAGCAGGTAGCCGGCCACGGCCGCGCCGGTGCGGTTCACGCCCGAGTCGCAGTGGACATAGATGATGGCGTTGCTGATGCCCGTCGGTGCCCCCGGTTTGGCGGGCAGGTTGGCGGTCTGGTTGTTCAGGGCGTTCCAGATCGCCGGTACCAGGGCGCTGTAGTCGAAACCTTCGTTGCTGGTTCCCGGGCCGATGGAGTTGGCCGGCGAGGGATTCCAAGTGGCGCCGACGGTTTCCAGCAGTGGGCTGCCCAGCGCCTGGATCGGCCAGTACATCATCGTCGTGCCAGCGGCAACGCCGCTGTTGGTGGCGGCGACATAGACCGGATAGGGGCCCGAATCGCCTTTTGGGGTGGGGATGTTGTCGGCGAACCAGGCGATCTCGGATTCGACGATCTTGCGGTCCTTGTCGCTACCGAAGCCGATCAGGCAGATGTCGATGACCATGGGGTTGGTGCTGAGGGTGATGCCGGTGCTGGCGAAGTTGACGTCGTCCTGGATGGCGGAGACCAGGTCGGCGATGACGAAGGAGTCGCCGTCTTCCTTCGTGGCGCCAAAGGCGGAACTGCCGCGTACCAGGATGTTGTTGAAGTAGCTGTTGTAGTCCACCACCCGGACCGAACCGGGAATGAACTTGCCGTGTCCATGAATCTTTTTCTGATCGGTCGTCATGACAGCAGCCCTCTTGTTGAGGTCAGGGGAGGGGATCCGGTGGCCGGTTGGCATGCTTCGGGGCCATCCGAATAATGGCACATTGGCATGTATCCGCAATGACAATGTCCAGCGTCCCTGTCACCCGTGTCGGATCAGCGCTTCAGCAGCGAAACCATCATAAGTCGACGGAACGTTGGGCAGGCTAGGTGATCCTGTTCCGGGCACGCCGCCGCATGCCGCAGTCCCTTGCTCATCGCCTGCAAGCGCTTGACCTGCGCATCGATCTCGTCCGCCTTGGCCGCCAGTTTCTCGCGATCCACCTGCAGATTGACCAGCATCGCTCCCACTTCATCCAGGGAAAAACCCGCCGCTTGCCCCAGCGCGATCAAGGCCAGCCGATCTCCTACGTCCGCCGCGAACTGCCGGCGCTGTCCCGGTTTGGCCAGCGATTCGAGCAAGCCCTTCTTCTGGTAGTAACGCAGCGTCGAGGCCGGTACTCCGGTGCGTTTGGCGACGTCGGCAATGTCCATCGGCAATGTCCTTGACTTGAAGTTGACTTCAACTTCTATGCTGCGCGGCATGTTTCGTCAACGTGCCGAGGAATCTTCCATGTCCATCCTTGTTTCCACTCTGCTGATCGGTATCGGCGCCACGCTGGTCATGGACCTGTGGGCGCTATTGCTCAAGCGCCTGGGTGTCACCACGCTCAATTTCGCCATGGTCGGGCGCTGGGCGGGGCATCTGTTTCGCGGTCGTTTTCACCATGCGGCGATTGCCCGGGCTGAGCCCGTGGCAAACGAATTGATATGGGGCTGGATCATCCATTACGCGGTGGGTGTGCTGTTCGCCGCGTTGTTGGTGGCGGTGATGGGAGAGGGCTGGTTGCGGGCGCCGACGATGCTGCCCGCGCTGTTGTTCGGCATTGTTTCGGTGATTGCGCCGTTCTGTGTCATGCAGCCGGCGATGGGCGCAGGGTTCTTTGCCTCGCGGACGCCGACGCCGGGGAAAAACCGTCTGCGTAGCCTGATGACCCACGGTGTATTCGGTCTGGGGCTGTATCTGGCGGCGTTGTTGCTGACGTGCAGCCCTTGATGCCGCGATTTCCGGGCCCGAGACGGAATGGCAGGATGCAATTTTGCCCCCGCTCCGCTAGCATTAGCGATCTTCCCGCTCGTTCAGGCTGCGATGGTTTTTCATGAGTTATCAGGTTCTTGCACGTAAATGGCGTCCGCGCTCGTTCCGCGAAATGGTCGGCCAGACCCATGTGCTGAAGGCCCTGATCAACGCGCTGGACAATCAGCGCCTGCACCACGCCTACCTGTTCACCGGTACCCGCGGTGTCGGCAAGACCACCATCGCGCGGATCATCGCCAAATGCGTCAACTGTGAAACCGGCATTACCTCGACCCCCTGCGGCACCTGCTCGGTGTGCAGGGAGATCGACGAGGGCCGGTTCGTCGACCTGATCGAGATCGACGCCGCGAGCCGGACCAAGGTCGAGGACACCCGCGAACTGCTGGACAACGTGCAGTACGCGCCGAGCCGCGGGCGCTTCAAGGTCTACCTGATCGACGAAGTGCACATGCTTTCCAGCCACTCCTTCAACGCCTTGCTCAAGACGCTTGAAGAGCCGCCGCCCTACGTCAAGTTCATCCTTGCTACCACGGACCCGCAGAAGCTTCCTGCGACCATCCTGTCGCGTTGCCTGCAGTTTTCCCTGAAGAACATGACCCCCGAGCGCGTGGTTGAGCACCTGAGCCATGTACTGGGTGTCGAGAACGTGCCGTTCGAGGACGATGCGCTCTGGCTGCTGGGCCGCGCCGCCGATGGCTCGATGCGCGACGCGATGAGCCTTACCGACCAGGCCATCGCCTTTGGCGAAGGCAAGGTGCTGGCTGCCGACGTGCGGGCGATGCTCGGCACGTTGGACCACGGTCAGGTTTACGGCGTGCTTCAGGCGTTGCTGGAAGGCGATGCCCGTGCCTTGCTCGAAGCAGTACGGCACCTTGCCGAGCAGGGGCCGGACTGGAATGGCGTGTTGTCGGAAATGCTCAATGTGTTGCACCGCGTGGCCATCGCTCAGGCGCTGCCCGAGGCGGTGGACAACGGCCAGGGCGATCGCGAGCGGGTGCTGGACCTGGCTCAGGCGCTGCCGGCCGAGGATGTGCAGTTCTATTACCAGATGGGCTTGATCGGTCGCCGCGACTTGCCGTTGGCGCCGGATCCGCGTGGTGGTTTCGAGATGGTGTTGCTGCGCATGCTGGCGTTCCGCCCAGCGGACAGCGGCGATGCCCCGGGCACGACGCTAAAGCCAGTGGGAATCAGCCAGGCCACAACTGATTCCCCAGCCCCGGTGGCTCCGGTTGCGATCGCCGCTCCAGCCCCCGAGCCTGTTCCAGCTCCAGCTCCAGCTCCAGCTCCAGCTCCAGCTCCAGCTCCAGCTCCAGCTCCAGCTCCAGCCGTCGAGCCGGAGCCTGCACCTGAGTCGGTTGCCGAGGTTCAGCCCGAGCCGGTGGCGGAGAAAATCGATCTTCCGTGGGACGAGCCGAGCCCGGCGCCGGCAGTTGAAGCCGCTTCCGAACCCGAGCCCGAGCCTGAAGCGCAGCCCGAGCCGGTCCCTGTTCCCGAACCCGCACCGGTCGCTACGCCAGCACCAGCGGCCGAGCGGCACGATGAGCCGCCGCCGGCCGACCACAGCTACAGCCCGGCCGGCATGGACCGCGATGACGAGCCGCCGCTGGATGATGATTACTATGGCGGCGAGGTCGATCCGGCGAGCTACAGCTACCTGGACGAACTCGCCAGCGAACATGCTGCTGAGCCGGCTGCCGAGCCTGAGCCCGAACCGGCGGCACAGCCAGCGACCGGCCTGGCTCTGCAATGGTTGGAAATGTTCCCGAGCCTGCCGATCTCCGGCATGACCGGTAACATCGCCGCCAACTGCACGCTGATGGCTGTGGATGGCGATCACTGGCTGCTGCACCTGGATCCGGGACACAGCGCGCTGTTCAACGCTACCCAGCAACGCCGCCTGAATGACGCGCTGAACCAGCACCTGGGTCGCAACCTGACGCTGACCATCGAGCTGATTCGGCCCGAGCAGGAAACGCCGGCCCAGGCCGCGTCCCGCAAGCGCGCCGATCGACAGCGCGAGGCGGAGGAATCGATCGAGAATGATCCGTTCATCCAGCAGATGATCCAGAAGTTCGGTGCCACCGTGCGCCACGATACTATTGAACCTGTCGATGCCCTGGCCAGCCAGGGCGAATAACCGGATACCCAGCGCCGCGCCTGGTGCGCGGTGTGCCAAGTAACTTGATACCGAGGTGATTCCCATGATGAAAGGTGGCATGGCCGGCCTGATGAAGCAGGCACAGCAGATGCAGGAAAAAATGGCCAAGATGCAGGAAGAGCTGGCCAACGCCGAAGTGACCGGTCAGTCCGGCGCCGGTCTGGTCAGCGTGGTCATGACCGGTCGTCATGACGTCAAGCGCATCAGCCTGGACGACAGCCTGATGCAGGAAGACAAGGAAGTGCTGGAAGACCTGATCGCCGCCGCTGTCAACGACGCCGTGCGCAAGGTCGAGCAGAACAGCCAGGAAAAAATGGGTGGCATGACTGCGGGCATGCAGTTGCCGCCCGGCTTCAAGATGCCTTTCTAAGACGCATCTGTTTCACCCGGTGGGAGCACGGCCGCGAGGCCGTCGCTCCCATCGTCGTTTCTCCCCATTCGATGAGTTGCCAGGCCTTTTACCATGAGCTTCAGTCCCCTGATTCGCCAGTTGATCGATGCCTTGCGCACCTTGCCGGGCGTGGGTCAGAAAACCGCCCAGCGCATGGCCTTGCAGTTACTTGAACGTGACCGCAGCGGCGGCGTTCGCCTGGCCCAGGCCCTGAGCCAGGCCATGGAAGGGGTCGGCCACTGCCGGCAGTGCCGCACCCTCACCGAGCAGGAGCTTTGCCCGCAATGTGCGGACCCACGGCGCGACGACACGCTGTTGTGTGTGGTGGAAGGGCCGATGGATGTGTATGCGGTGGAGCAAACCGGTTATCGCGGTCGCTACTTCGTGCTCAAGGGGCATTTGTCGCCGCTGGACGGACTCGGGCCGGAGGCAATCGGGATTCCGCAGTTGATGGCGCGGATCGAGGAGCAGGGCACCTTCACAGAAGTGATCCTGGCGACCAACCCCACCGTTGAAGGCGAGGCGACCGCGCATTACATCGCGCAGTTGCTGGCGGACAAAGGTCTGGTGGGGTCGCGGATCGCCCATGGCGTGCCGCTGGGTGGGGAGTTGGAGCTGGTGGATGGCGGGACGCTGGCGCATTCGTTTGCGGGGCGCAAGCCGATGTCGCTCTGAGTTTGACGCGGGCCCGTAGGAGCGGATAAATCCGCTCCTACGGGGCAGCGGCCTGCGTTACCGCGGGATCAGTATTCGCTCAGCGAAAACTCGGTCAGGCAGAAGGTCGAAATCCCGGCGTCCTGCAGTTTCTGCGAACCGCCCAGCTCTGGCAGGTCGATGATCGCCGCCGCTTCAAATACCGCCGCGCCCATGCGGCGAACCAGATTGGCGGCAGCCAGCAAGGTACCGCCGGTGGCGATCAGGTCATCGAAGATCAGCACCGCGTCGCCCTCACACAGGCTGTCGGCATGCACTTCCAGGAAGGCTTCGCCGTACTCGGTCTGGTAACCCTCGGAAATCACGTCTGCCGGCAGCTTGCCCTGTTTGCGGAACAGGATCAGCGGCTTGTTCAACTGGTGGGCGATGATCGAGCCGATCAGGAAACCGCGGGCATCCATGGCGCCGATATGGCTGAACTCGGCCTCGACGTAGCGCTCGATGAACTGGTCGGCGACATGGCGCAAGCCTCGCGGCGACTGGAACAGCGGGGTGATGTCACGGAAGATCACGCCGGGCTTGGGGAAGTCCGTAACCGGGCGGATCAGGGATTTGAGGTCAAAGCTTTCGCTGGGCATGGAGCGGGTATCCTGAAAGGCAAAACGCCCGCCAGTATACCCGTTTGCCGAGGATTTCAGGCTTCCAGTGCGCCACCGGCCAGCGCGCAAAGCTGGATCGGGTCGAGAATGCGCACTTCCTTGCCTTCGGCTTCGATCAGGCCGTTCTGCTGGAAGCGGGTAAACACGCGGGACACGGTTTCCACCGCCAGGCCCAGGTAATTGCCGATTTCGTTGCGCGACATGCTCAGGCGGAACTGGTTGGCCGAGTAGCCACGGGCGCGGAACCGCGCGGAGAGGTTGACCAGGAAGGTGGCGATCCGCTCGTCGGCGGTCTTTTTCGACAACAGCAGCATCATTTGCTGGTCGTCGCGGATTTCCCGGCTCATCACCCGCATCAATTGCCGACGCAGTTGCGGCAATTGCACCGACAACTCGTCCAGCCGTTCGAAGGGTATTTCGCATACCGACGTGGTCTCTTGCGCCTGGGCCGAGACCGGGTAGGTTTCGGTGTCCATGCCCGACAATCCCACCAGTTCGCTGGGCAGGTGGAAGCCTGTGATCTGTTCTTCGCCGCCATCGCTCAGGCTGAAGGTTTTCAGGGCGCCGGAGCGCACCGCGTAAACCGAACCGAAGTTGTCACCCTGCCGGAACAGAAACTCGCCTTTTTTCAGCGGGCGCCCACGTTTGACGATTTCATCCAGCGAATCCATGTCTTCCATGTTCAGTGACAGAGGCAGACACAGAGGCGCCAGGCTGCAATCCTTGCAATGGGCCTGGTTGTGAGGGCGCAGTTTAACAGGCTCAGACATTTCATCATTCCTTGTGGGAAAGCACACATAGAACACAAGGGTAACTCAGCCGGGACGGTTGAGGCCAGCGTGCTCTTTTTTGGTGCGCTTCCCGCTCAAGTTCGCGGGTTTCAAGCCGATAACAATTGCATCACGTCTCTCAGGCAAAACCAGCATGTTGACCGTCGATCTTCAGGCCACTCGCCAGGCCTCTGTTTCCGGGCATTCCGAGCCCGTTCAGGCGAAGCGCGGAGAAGAAGGTGAGGGCACCACAGCACCGGGTGAAGGGGTGAAGGTCAGCCTTTCTCTCAAGGGGCTGGAGGTGTCCGGCCAGCGTCAAGATGACGCGGATATCGACGAAAGCGGCTTGCCGGAGTCGGTTCGCCAATTGTTGAAGATGATTCGCAAGTTGCAGCGGGAACTGGCCGAAGCCCAGCGTCAGTTGCAGTCTCTGATGCGGGATCGTTCCCTCGATCCGGTGGAAATGCAGAAAAAGACGGCGGCCCTGGAAGCCCGGGTCAGCGCATTGTCTGCCTCGTTGAACACCGCCAACTTCGGTCTGGTCCGGGCCATGGGGCAGTTGGCGTTGACGCCGGACCAGGTCGGCAAGGCAATCAAGTTGCTTAATGCCTGAGCCGCGCCAGCGGCTCAGATCACTCGCGAAAAACGCTGGCGGTTGTTCAGGTCCAGGTACGCGTCGAACACCATGCACACCGAGCGCACCAGCAAGCGACCGGCCGGCAACACGCTGATGCCGTCGTTGCGCAGCTCGATCAGGCCGTCCTTGGCCATGCCTTCCAGTGCCGGCCACAAATCGTTGAAGTAGCCCCGGAAGTCGATGGTGAACGCCTGTTCAATGCGCTCGAAATCCAGTTCGAAATGGCAGATCAGGTCCTGGATCACGGCCCGGCGCACGCGATCGTCCTGGGTGCAGATCAGTCCGCGGCTGGTGCCCAGTTGTGCGGCGTCCAGGGCGTTCTGGTATTCGTTGAGGTCACTGCTGTTCTGGCAGTAGAGGTCGCCGATCTGGCTGATGGCCGACACCCCGAGGCCGATCAGGTCGCAATGACCGTGGGTGGTGTAGCCCTGGAAGTTGCGCTGCAGGGTCGACTCTTCCTGGGCGATGGCCAGTTCGTCGTCAGGCAGGGCGAAGTGGTCCATGCCGATGTAGCGATAGCCGGCGCGGGTCAGTTGCTCGATGGTGTTGTGCAGCATTTCCAGCTTCGCCGCCGGTGCCGGCAGGTCGCTGCTGTCGATGCGCCGTTGCGGCATGAAGCGTTCGGGCAGGTGCGCGTAGTTGAAGACCGACAGCCGGTCCGGCTGCAGCTTGATCACTTCTTCGACGGTGCGAGCGAAGCCTTCCGGGGTCTGCTTGGGCAGGCCGTAGATCAGGTCGAGGTTGATCGAGCGGAATTGCAGGGTGCGCGCCGCTTCGATAATGGTGCGGGTCTGTTCCAGGCTTTGCAGGCGGTTGATCGCCCGTTGGACGACCGGGTCGAGGTCCTGCACGCCGAGGCTGACGCGGTTGAAGCCCAGTTCTCGCAGCAGGCCCATGGTCGACCAGTCTGCCTCGCGGGGATCGATCTCGATGCCGTAGTCGCCCGAATCATCATCCAGCAAGTTGAAGTGCTTGCGCAGTTGCGCCATCAACTGGCGCAGTTCGACGTGGCTGAGGAAGGTTGGCGTGCCACCGCCCAGGTGCAGTTGTTCGACGGTCTGGCCGGGATCGAGGTGGCAGGCGATCAGCTGGATTTCCTGTTCCAGCCGCTGCAGGTAAGGCTGTGCGCGGGCGCGGTCCTTGGTGATGACCTTGTTGCAGGCGCAGTAGTAGCAAATGTTGGCGCAGAACGGCACATGGACGTAGAGAGACAGCGGACGCGCCGCTCGGCGGCTGTCACGCAGGGCGTGCAGGAGGTCGAAGGAGCCGATTTCGCTGTGCAGTTGCACTGCGGTCGGATAGGAGGTGTAGCGCGGGCCGGCCAGATCGTAACGGCGAATCAGGTCAGAGTCCCATTGGAGGGCGTCGTGCATGGTGGCAGTCCCAGGAATTGCGGCAGTGTCCGGAGTCTAGGGAGCCACACGTACATCAGTGTTGATTTGTATCAAATCCGCTTCAGTGACCCATCAGCCAGTGCTGGTGCGGGCCGGGCAGGGTCCACAGGCCAAACAGGATCACCAGCAGGCCCCCGGCCACCCGCACGCCACGGCGCCGCAACAGGGCGTTGCTGCGCTCGGCGGCAAGGCCCGTGGCGAGCAATACCGGCCAGGTGCCGATACCGAAGGCCAGCATCAACAGGGCGCTGTTCACCGCGCTGCCCTGGCTGGCGGCCCAGAGCAGGGTGCTGTAGACCAGGCCGCACGGCAGCCATCCCCACAGCGCGCCCAGCAGCAAAGCGCGCGGCACGCTGGACACCGGCAGCAGGCGCGTCGCCACTGGCTGGATATGCCGCCACAGGCCGCGGCCCAGGCTTTCGATGCGGGTCAGGCCGCTCCACCAGCCGGCCAGGTACAGGCCCATGCTGATAAGCAGCAGCGCCGCGATCACGCGCATGGCCGTCGCCAAGGGGCTTCCGGCCAGCGCCCAGCCGGCGAGACCCAGCAGCAGCCCGGCGCTGGCGTAGCTGAGTACGCGGCCCAGGTTGTAGGCCAGCAACAGTTGCAGGCGACGGCCGCGTTGTTCCGGCGGGATCGCGAGGGTGAGGGCGCCCATCAGGCCGCCGCACATCCCCAGGCAGTGGCCGCCGCCAAGCAGGCCGAGGATCAGTGCCGAACTCAGCAGGGGTAGCAGGTCAGGCACGGGGCGTGGGCTCTTTCGGCTCGTCGGGAGTGGGGTTCTGTTGTTCTTGCTGCGCTTGCACCGCGGCCTGGTGCTTGGGGTCCTGGTCGTCGAACAGGATGCTGTGGGCCGGGCCGTCGAGGTCTTCGTACTGGCCGCTGTCCACTGCCCAGAAGAAGATGTACAGGGCGATGCCGACGAGCACCAGAGCGGCAGGAATCATCACGTAGAGGGCGGGCATGGGATCTCCTGGTCAGGCCGTCGCGGGGTGGGTGGCGCTGGCCGGACGGTTTGAAGCCGGTGCGCCGCGCAGCCGGGTCAGGCGCAGGGCATTGAGGACCACGATCAGCGAACTGACCGACATGCCGACCGCAGCCCATATCGGCGTGATCCAGCCCAGGGCGGCGAACGGCAGCATGAGGCCATTATACAGACCGGCCCAGAGCAGGTTTTCGATGATGATCCGCCGCGTGCGCCGCGCGAGGCTGAAAGCCTGCTCCAGGGTATCCAGGCGATTGGACAGCAGCACCGCGTCGGCGCTGGTCTTGGCCAGATCGGTGGCCGAGCCCATGGCGATGCTGATGTCGGCGGCGGCCAGGACCGGCACGTCGTTGACCCCGTCACCGAGCATCAGCACCTTGCGGCCTTCGGCCTGCAGGGCTTTCAACTGTTGCAGCTTGTCGTCCGGGCGCAGGCCGCCGATGGCCTGGTCGATGCGCAGTTCGGCGGCGACGCTGGCCACCATCGGCGAACTGTCACCGGACAGCAGCAGGGTTTTCCAGCCACGGGCGCGGCAGGCGTCCAGCAGGTCGGCGGCGTCGGCGCGCAGGCGATCGTCGAGAACGAACCAGGCCAGCGGACCCTGGGTATCACCCAGCAACAGCCATTGTCCGGGTTCGTCCGGCATCGCGGGCACTGCCGCGCCGCTCAACTCGCAGACGAAAGCCGGCTGGCCGATACGCAGCAGGCGCTCCTCGACTCGGCCTTCCAGGCCCAGGCCGGGGTTGCTCTGAACCGCGTCCGCCACCGCCACGGTGCGGCCGAAGGCGCGGGCGATAGGGTGCTCGGAGCGGTTTTCCAGGGCGGCGGCAAGGCGCAGGCAGTGATCGGCGTCCAGCGTGCCCAACGGACGGATGGAGCGCAGGGTCAGGCGGCCTTCGGTGAGGGTGCCAGTCTTGTCGAAGATCACCGTGTCGATCTGGTTCAGGCCTTCCAGCACATGGCCGCGGGTCAGCAACAGGCCGAGGCTGTGCAGAGTGCCGGTGGCGGCGGTGAGGGCGGTCGGGGTGGCGAGGGAGAGGGCGCACGGGCAGGTGGCCACCAGCATCGCCAGAACGATCCAGAAGGCCCGTGACGGATCGATCTGCCACCACAACACGCCGATGGCAGCGGCGGCGATCAGGCTGAACAGCAGAAACCATTGCGAGGCGCGGTCGGCAATTTCCGCCAGTCGCGGTTTTTCCGACTGGGCCCGCTCCAGCAGGCGCACGATCGCCGAGAGCCGGGTGTCGTGGCCGAGAGCCATAACTTGCACGGTCAGCGCGCTTTCCACGTTGAGGGTGCCAGCGGTGACGGCATCGCCGCGCTGGCGCGGATGGGGCAGGTATTCGCCGGTCAGCAGCGATTCATCGACGCTCGACTGGCCCTCGACAATCCGTCCGTCCGCCGGCAGTACCGCGCCTGGCTGGACCAGAATGCGGTCGCCGATCTGCAGTTCGCGCAGGAGGATTCGCTCGCTGTTGCCAGTGTCGTCCAGGCGCAGGCACGAGGCCGGCAGCAGGTTGACCAGTTGCGCGGTGGCGGCGGCGGTGCGCTCGCGGGCGCGGCGTTCCAGGTAGCGCCCGGCCAACAGGAACAGGGCAAACATGCCCACCGCGTCGAAGTACAGCTCGCCGCTGCCGGTAATCGCGGTCCAGATGCCGGCGCCGTAGGCCAGGCCGATGGCCAGCGAGACCGACACGTCCATGGTCAGGTGGCGGGTTCGAAGGTCGCGGGCAGCACCGCGGAAGAATGGCGCGCAACTGTAGAAGACGATGGGAGTGGTCAGAAACATCGCCACCCAGCGCAGGATGATGTGCAGTTCCGGGCTGAGGTCGATGTTGAATTCCGGCCAGGTGGCCATGGTCGCCATCATCGCCTGGAACCACAGCAGCCCGGCGACGCCGAGTTGGCGCAGGGCGGTGCGGTTTTCGCTGGCCAGTTGCTCGGCGGCGCGGTCGGGCTGGTACGGATGGGCGGCGTAGCCGATGTGGCGCAACTCGGCGAGCAGTTTCGACAGCGGCAACTGGCTGTCGGCCCAGCTCACCAGCAGACGGTGATTGGACAGGTTCAGGCGGGCCTCGGCCACGCCCGGAACGCCGCGCAGGTGTTTTTCGATCAACCAGCCGCAGGCTGCGCAACTGATGCCTTCGATCAGCAGGGTGGTTTCCGCCAACTCGCCTTCATGTCGGACGAAGGGTTGCTGGACGTCGGCGCGGTCGTACAGGGCCAGTTCGTCTACCAATTGGCGCGGCAGGGCGTCGGGGTTGGCGCTGGCTTCGCTGCGGTGCTGGTAGTAGCTCTCCAGTTTGCCGGCGACGATGGCCTCGGCCACTGCCTGGCAGCCGGGGCAGCAGAATTCCCGCGATTCGCCGAGGACCACGGCGGTGAAGCGGCTCCCGGCCGGGACGGGCAGGGCACAGTGGTAGCAAGGCGTGGGGGTGGTCATGGCTGTCTTATCGCAGTTTTTCGGTGGCGGCTTCATCGCTGGCAAGCCAGCTCCCACAAGGTCCGGTACACGCCGATCCTGTGGGGGCTGGCTTGCCAGCGATGCGGTCTGACGGTCACTTACTTATCGAGGTGCTCAGCCCCCTTGAGCGCCTCGTCACCCAGCATCAGGGTCACGTCGTGGGCAACATCTTCCTCTTCGAACAGCCGCCAGGTCTTGCCTTCCTGGGTTCCCAGCAGTTCGACGAAGCGACGACCTTCGACCCGATCATCCAGTTGGCCCAGATACCGGCCCGGCTCGCTGCTCAGGGTCAGGGCAATCTTGCGGTCCTTCTCCGGTTGAGTCGGCGAGATCAGGTTGAGTTCCAGGGTCTGCGGCTGGCTGTCACCGCTCAGGCGCAGCTCGACTTCGCCGGTGACTTCGTCCAGGTGCACGCTGGCCTTGAGATTGAGGGTCTGCGCCAGCAGTTCGCGGTCCAGCGAGCGGTTGATGCCCTTGCCGGCCTCGTAGTAGTTGTCGTTGACCAGGTTGTCCGGATTGTTCACGGCAATGGTGACCATGGTCAGGCTCAGGGTCACCGAAGTGGTCAGGATGCCGATGATGATCCAGGGCCAGAGGTGCTTGTACCAGGGGCTGTGAGCGCTTACTGCAGGCATTGAAAGACTCTCTTAGCGGATTTGCGGGCCGATGAACCGGCTCTTGGCTTCAACCTCGGTGCCGCTGTCGTCAGCGTCCTTGAGAATGAAGGTGACGTCGTTGGTGGTCGACGGCAGTTGTTCCGGCGCCACCGACAGTTGTACCGGCAGGCTGACGATATCGCCGGCTGCCACGCGGATCTCCCGTGCACCTTCCAGGCGCAGTCCTGGCAGGCCCTCGGCTTCCAGCACGTAGACGTGGTCGTGCTGGTCCTTGTTCATCACTTTCAGGCTGTAGACGTTCTCGATCCGGCCCTGGGCGTTTTCGCGGTAGAGCACCCGGTCCTTGCTGACGTCGAAGCCTACCAGCGAACGCATGAAGAAGGCGCTGGCGAGCGCGCCGATCATCACCAGCAGGACCACGAAGTAGCCGATCAGTCGCGGCCGCAGCATGTGGGTCTTCTGCCCGGACAGGTTGTGTTCGGTGGTGTAGCTGATCAGGCCGCGCGGGTAGTTCATCTTGTCCATGATGTTGTCGCAGGCGTCGATGCAGGCGGCGCAGCCGATGCACTCGATCTGCAGGCCGTCGCGGATGTCGATGCCGGTCGGGCAGACCTGGACGCACATGGTGCAGTCGATGCAGTCGCCAAGGCCCTTGGCTTTGTAATCGACGTCTTTTTTACGCGGGCCACGGGTTTCGCCGCGGCGCGGGTCGTAGGAAACGATCAGGGTGTCCTTGTCGAACATCACGCTCTGGAAGCGGGCGTACGGGCACATGTAAATACACACCTGTTCGCGCAGCCAGCCGGCGTTGCCATAGGTGGCGAGGGTGAAGAAGCCAACCCAGAAATAGGCCCAGCCGTCCGCTTCACCGGTGAAGAAGTCCACCATCAGTTCGCGGATCGGTGCGAAATAGCCGACGAAGGTGATGCCGGTAACGAAGCCGATCAGCAGCCAGAGGGTGTGCTTGGCGGTCTTGCGGGCAGCCTTGTTGGCGCTCATCGGCGCCTTGTCCAGTTTCATGCGCTGGTTGCGGTCGCCTTCGGTGACCTTTTCGCACCACATGAAGATCCAGGTCCAGACGCTCTGCGGGCAGGTGTAGCCGCACCAGACGCGTCCGGCGAATACGGTGATGAAGAACAGGCCGAAGGCGGCGACGATAAGGATGCCGGAGAGGAGGATGAAGTCCTGCGGCCAGATGGTGGCGCCGAAGATGTAGAACTTGCGCTCCGGCAGGTTCCACCAGACGGCCTGGTGACCGCCCCAGTTCAGCCAGACGGTGCCGAAATAGAGGAGAAAGAGGAGTGCGCCGCCTGCCATTCGCAGGTTGCGGAAAATACCGGTGAAGGCTCGGGTGTAGATTTTTTCCCGCGCGGCGTAGAGGTCCACGCTCTCGTTTTTCTTCTTGTTGGCAGGCGGGGTGATGTCTTGTACAGGAATCTGCTTGCTCATCGTTTACAGTCCCACGGCAGTGGAAAGATGCCGCGGTCAGTGCATGCCGACCGCAGTCAGAAGTGTTTCTGCTCTGGCCCGCATGATACGCCTGTGCTGGCATTCTGGGGTGCGGGTGCGACACTGGGTCGCGTTGGGTAATGATCGACAATGGTGTATTGGCGGTGTCAATTGATCCAGGTCATGTCAGGGGGTGAAATTAGGGTCCTATCGCTGGCAAGCCAGCTCCCACAGGTACTGCGTGCACCGCCAGATCCTGTGGGAGCTGGCTTGCCAGCGAGGAGGCCCTGAAAAACACCTCTGCATCCCCACCAAGAAAAAAGGCCCCACCAGTCTCCACTGACGGGGCCTCTTTTTATCCGCGGAGCTTACTGAGCCTCAGCCGGTTTCTGGTCTTTCTGCGACAGGCTCCAGACATAGGCCGCCAGCAGGTGGACCTTGTCGTTGCCCTGGATTTCCTGCTGCGCCGGCATCTGGCCCTGACGGCCGTAGCGGATGGTCTGCTGCAGTTGGGCGAAGCTCGAACCGTAGATGAACGCCTGTGGGTGAGTCAGGTTCGGCGCGCCCATCGCTGGAGTACCTTTGCCTTCCGGACCGTGGCAGGCCACGCAGTTGGCGGCGAAGATCTTCTGGCCGTTGGCGGCATCAGCCTTGGTGCCTTCCGGCAGGGTGCGGCCATCGAGGTTGGTCAGCACGAATGCCGCAACGTCGGCCACGCCTTGCTCGCCGATCACTTCAGACCACGCCGGCATCACGCCATGGCGGCCAGCCATGATGGTCTGCTTGATGGTTTGCGGCTCGCCGCCCCAGCGCCAGTCGCTGTCGGTGAGGTTGGGGAAGCCGTAGGAACCCTTGGCGTCGGAACCGTGGCAGACCGAGCAGTTGGAGGCGAAAAGGCGCCCGCCCATTTTCAGGGCTTGCGGATCTTTCGCTACTTCTTCGATGGGCATGGCTGCGAATTTGGCGAAGATCGGCCCGAACTTGGCGTCGGCCCGCTGCATCTCCTTCTCCCACTCGTGAACGCCTGTCCAGCCGGCCTGACCGTTGGCGAAGTCGGTCTTCTTGTCGGTGTCCAGGTACTGGTAGCCGGGCAGGATGCCTTTCCAGTTGCCCAGGCCCGGGTACAGCGCCAGGTAGCCGAGGGCGAAGATGATGGTGCCAACGAACAGCATGAACCACCATTTCGGCAGCGGGTTGTCGTATTCCTCGATGCCATCGAAGGAGTGGCCCACGGTTTCTTCGGTGGTTTCGCTACGCTGGCCCTTGCGGGTGGACAGCAGCAGCCAGGTCAGGGCAAAGATGGTGCCCAGACTCAGAACGGTGACGTACAGACTCCAGAAGGTAGTCATTCGTTGTTACTCCTAGACGCTTTCGCTTGCGCTTGCGCTTGTTCGACGTGCTCGCTGGCTTCGGGATCATCCGCGAAGGGCAGCAGGGTCGCTTCGTCGAACTCGGACTTGCGCCGAGAACTGAACACCCACAACGCCAGGCCCACGAAGGCCACCATCACCACGACGGTGCCCAGGCCACGAATCATCCCGATATCCATCGCAATCACCGTTTGCTTTTGATGATGGTGCCCAGGCCCTGCAGGTAGGCAACCAGGGCGTCCATTTCAGTCTTGCCCTTGACCGCGTCGCGAGCACCGGCGATGTCAGCGTCGGTGTACGGCGTGCCCAGGGTGCGCAGGACTTCCATCTTCTTGGCGGTGTCTTTGCCGTCGAGCTTGTTCTCTACCAGCCACGGGTAGGACGGCATTTTCGACTCGGGTACGACGTTGCGCGGGTTGTACAGGTGCGCGCGGTGCCAGTCATCGGAGTAACGACCACCCACCCGTGCCAGGTCCGGACCGGTACGCTTGGAACCCCACAGGAACGGGTGGTCCCACACGCTTTCACCGGCCACCGAGTAGTGGCCGTAGCGCTCGGTCTCGGCGCGGAACGGACGGATCATCTGCGAGTGGCAGCCTACGCAGCCTTCGCGGATGTACACGTCACGGCCTTCCAGTTCCAGTGCGGTGCGCGGCTTCATGCCTTCGACCGGCTTGTTGGTGACGTCCTGGAAGAACAGCGGGACGATCTGGGTCAGGCCGCCGATGCTCACGGCGATGACCATGAAGAAGGCCAGCAGGCCAATATTCTTCTCGACTACTTCGTGCTTCATCAGTGGGCTCCCACGACGACGATCTGAGCGGCGGCTTCAGCTTCGGCCGGTTTCGAGGCGCGAACGGTGCGCAGGACGTTCCAGGCCATCAGCAGCATGCCGGAGGCGAAGAATGCACCGCCCAGGGCGCGGACGATGTAGCCCGGATGGCTTGCTTGCAGGGCTTCGACGAAGGAGTAGGTGAGGGTGCCGTCATCGTTGATCGCACGCCACATCAGGCCTTGGGTGATGCCGTTGACCCACATCGAGGCGATGTAGAGCACGGTGCCGATGGTGGCGAGCCAGAAGTGCGCGTTGATCAGGCCGACGCTGTGCATCTGGGCACGGCCGTAGAGCTTGGGAATCATGTGGTAAATGGCACCGATGGAGATCATCGCTACCCAGCCCAGCGCGCCGGCGTGTACGTGGCCGATGGTCCAGTCGGTGTAGTGCGACAGCGAGTTGACGGTCTTGATCGCCATCATCGGGCCTTCGAAGGTCGACATGCCGTAGAACGCCAAAGACACCACGAGGAAACGCAGGATCGGGTCGGTACGCAGCTTATGCCAGGCGCCCGAGAGGGTCATCATGCCGTTGATCATGCCGCCCCAGCTTGGCGCCAGCAGGATGATCGACATCACCATGCCCAGCGACTGGGCCCAGTCGGGCAGTGCGGTGTAGTGCAGGTGGTGCGGGCCGGCCCAGATGTACAGGGTGATCAGCGCCCAGAAGTGCACGATGGACAGGCGATAGGAGTAGATCGGGCGCTCTGCCTGCTTCGGTACGAAGTAGTACATCATCCCGAGGAAGCCGGTGGTCAGGAAGAAGCCCACGGCGTTGTGGCCGTACCACCACTGGATCATCGCATCGGTCGCGCCGGCATAGGCCGAGTACGACTTGAAGAAGCTCACTGGCAACGAGATGTGGTTGACGATGTGCAGCATCGCGGTGACCAGGATGAAGGCACCGTAGAACCAGTTGCCGACATAGATGTGTTTGGTCTTGCGCTTGACCACGGTTCCGAAGAACACCACGGCGTAGGTCACCCAGACAATGGCCAGCAGGATGGCGAGCGGCCATTCCAGTTCGGCGTATTCCTTGGTGGTGGTGTAACCCATGGGCAGGGTGATCAGAGCGCCGACGATGACCGCTTGCCAACCCCAGAAGGTGAAGGCCGCGAGGCTGTCGGAGATCAGTCGCGTCTGGCAGGTACGCTGCACGACGTAATAGGAGGTGGCGAACAGTGCACAACCGCCGAAGGCGAAGATCACCAGGTTGGTGTGCAGGGGGCGCAGGCGTCCAAAGCTCGTCCACGGCAGGTCAAGGTTGAGTTGCGGCCAGACCAGTTGCGAGGCGATGAAGACACCGAGGGCCATGCCAAGGATCCCCCAGACCACCGTCATGATGGCGAACTGGCGGACGACCTTATAGTTATAAGCAGTCGGACTGATAGCTGTGCTCATTCTAAGGTTCCACGGTTTTATAGGTGTTTTTGTAGGTAGAAAAATCGGCGCAAGTATCTACAAGCAGTGTGGGTATTGCAACGCAAGGGAATCTGTTCCACACCCCGCCAGGGCCTGTTTTACGGCCCTTCCGACCCGTCTACCGCGCAAATTGTACACAATATTATCTTGTTTATGTGCACCATTTTTAGGGTGGATTGCACGCTTCTCAAGGCCTGGAAAACCCTGTGAGACGCCGCTTTTTCACCCCGTGAAAACGGAGCAAAGCCGGCAATCGCCAGCCTTTGCGCTGGCACGATGACATGTGATGAACCAAACAGAGGTGCATGCGCGACATCGCTTCCAGCCACATGTGGCAACAAGCTTAGTCCCGTTCAGAGGGGGTGCAAGGAGGGGGGGCGGAGGGGTGCGACACTTGGTCGCACATACAAACAGGAACGCCGCACCCGGTTCGGATGCGGCGTTTTCAGTCAATGCTCAGATGGACTGAAGTGTCACCGTGCAGAAGTCTTGTCGCCGTCCTGCGAAAGGCTATAGACGTAGGCGGCCAGCAAGTGGACCTTGTCGTTGCCTTGAATGTCCTGCTGTGCAGGCATCTGGCCCTGACGGCCGTAACGGATGGTCTGCTGCAGTTGGGCAAAGCTCGAGCCGTAGATGAACGCTTGCGGGTGAGTCAGGTTCGGTGCGCCCATTGCTGGAGTGCCCTTGCCTTCCGGACCGTGGCAAGCCACGCAGTTGGTCGCGAAGATCTTCTGGCCGTTGGCGGCGTCAGCCTTGGTGCCTTCCGGCAGGCTGCGGCCATCGAGGTTGGTCAGCACGAATGCAGCCACGTCTGCCACACCTTGCTCACCGATCACTTCGGACCAGGCCGGCATCACACCGTGACGACCGAGCATGATCGAAGCCTTGATGGTTTCCGCCTCACCGCCCCAGCGCCAGTCCTTGTCGGTCAGGTTGGGGAAGCCGTAGGAACCCTTGGCGTCGGAACCGTGGCACACCGAGCAGTTGGAGGCGAACAGGCGGCCCCCCATTTTCAGTGCTTGCGGATCCTTGGCCACTTCTTCCACCGGCATGGCGGCGAACTTGGCGAAGATCGGGCCGTACTTGGCGTCGGCGCGCTCCATTTCTTTCTGCCACTCGTTGGCGCCGGTCCAGCCATTTTCATAGCCGGGCAGGATGCCTTTCCAGTTGCCCAGGCCCGGGTAGAGGACCAGGTAACCGACGGCGAACACCAAAGTGCCGACGAACAGCCAGAACCACCAGCGTGGCAGCGGATTGTCGTATTCCTCGATGCCATCGAAGCTGTGGCCCATGGTCTGGTCCGTGGTGCCTGGCTGCTCACCCTTGCGGGTGGACAGCAGCAACCAGGTCAGGCCGATCAGGCTACCGATGGTCAGTACGCTGATGTACGTACTCCAGAAGGTGGTCATTGCCGGGTACTCCTCAAGGCGTTTTCTTTTTCGGCGCCAGGCAGGCGCTCGTCGGCAAAGGGCAGCAGGCTCGCTTCGGCGAATTCACGGTCACGGCGACGGTTGAAAACCCAGAGCGACAGGCCGATGAAGGCGATGGCCACCACCAGGGTGCCCAGGCCTCGCAACTGGCCGATATCCAGGGTGAAGTCCATGGCGCTTACCTCTTGTTCTTGATCGCGGTGCCGAGCACCTGCAGGTAGGCGACCAGCGCGTCCATTTCGGTTTTGCCCTTGACCGAGGCGACGGAACCGCTGATGTCGTCGTCGGTGTACGGCACGCCGAGGGTGCGCATTGCTTTGAGCTTGGCTTCGGTGTGACTGGTATCGACCTGTTGGGCGACGAGCCACGGATACGAAGGCATCTTCGACTCAGGTACGACGTTGCGCGGGTTGTACAGGTGCGCACGGTGCCAGTCATCGGAGTAGCGACCGCCTACACGGGCCAGGTCAGGACCGGTACGCTTGGAACCCCACAGGAACGGGTGGTCCCAGACGCTCTCGCCAGCCACCGAGTAGTGGCCGTAGCGTTCGGTCTCGGCGCGGAACGGACGGATCATCTGCGAGTGGCAGCCCACGCAGCCTTCGCGGATGTAGATGTCGCGGCCTTCCAGTTGCAGCGCGGTGTAGGGCTTCATGCCTTCGACCGGCTTGTTGGTGACGTCCTGGAAGAACAGCGGAACGATCTGGGTCAGGCCGCCGATGCTGACGGCCAGGACCATCAGCAGCACCAGCAGGAAGACGTTCTTTTCAATAGCTTCGTGTTTCATGTCCTAGTCCTCAGGCCAGCTGCGCGGAAGCGTCTGCGGTTGCCGGAGCCGGGGCACGCACGGTGCGCCAGGTGTTCCAGGCCATCAGCAGCATGCCGGTCAGGAAGATTGCACCACCGACGAACCGCACGATGAAGCCTGGGTGGCTGGCCACCAGGGTTTCAACGAAGGAGTAGGTGAGAGTGCCGTCGGCGTTGACTGCGCGCCACATCAGGCCCTGGGCGATACCGTTGACCCACATCGAGGCGATGTAGAGCACGGTGCCGATGGTGGCGAGCCAGAAGTGCGCGTTGATCAGGCCGATGCTGTGCATCTGCTCGCGACCGAAGACTTTCGGAATCATGTGGTACAGCGCGCCGATGGAGATCATCGCCACCCAGCCGAGAGCGCCGGCGTGTACGTGGCCGATGGTCCAGTCGGTGTAGTGGGACAGGGCGTTGACGGTCTTGATGGCCATCATCGGACCTTCGAAGGTCGACATGCCGTAGAACGCCAGCGAAACCACGAGGAAGCGCAGGATCGGGTCGCTGCGCAGCTTATGCCAGGCGCCCGAGAGGGTCATCATGCCGTTGATCATGCCGCCCCAGCTTGGTGCCAGCAGCACCAGGGACATGATCATGCCCAGCGATTGTGCCCAGTCCGGCAGCGCGGTGTAGTGCAGGTGGTGCGGACCGGCCCAGATGTACAGGGTGATCAGCGCCCAGAAGTGCACGATGGACAGGCGATAGGAGTAGACCGGGCGTTCAGCCTGCTTCGGTACGAAGTAGTACATCATCCCGAGGAAGCCGGCGGTGAGGAAGAAGCCTACGGCGTTGTGGCCGTACCACCACTGCACCATGGCGTCGGTGGCGCCGCTGTACAGTGAATAGGACTTGGTCAGGCTGACCGGCAGTTCCATGTTGTTGACGAGGTGCAGGATCGCCACGGTGATGATGAACGCACCGAAGAACCAGTTACCCACGTAGATGTGCTTGGTATTGCGCTTGATCAGCGTACCGAAGAACACCACGGCGTACGCCACCCAGACGATGGTGATCAGGATATCGATCGGCCACTCCAGCTCAGCGTATTCCTTGGAGCTGGTGTAACCCAGCGGCAGGGTAATGGCGGCCAGCAGGATCACCAGTTGCCAGCCCCAGAACACGAACGCCGCGAGGGCGGGCGCGAACAGTTGGGTTTGGCAGGTACGCTGCACCGAGTAGAAAGAACTGGCAAACAGCGCGCAACCACCGAAGGCGAAAATCACCGCGTTGGTATGCAGAGGGCGCAGGCGCCCGAAGCTGGTCCAGGGAAGGTCGAAGTTGAGGGCAGGCCAGACGAGTTGCGCGGCGATGAAAACGCCGAGCCCCATCCCGACGATTCCCCACACCACCGTCATAATGGCGAATTGGCGGACCACCTTGTAGTTGTAGGCGGTACTGCAGGTTGTGTTCATGTATGGGTTCCCATCCACGGTTATAGGCAGGCTAAACAGCGAGGCAAGCATGAGTAATGGGCGAATCTCCGGTATTGACGGGGATCAATGGGCGCAGCGGCTGAAAATGCGGGGGTGGTTATGGAATGCCCCGGAAAATCAGGAAGATGGCGGTGTCAGGGGCTGCCTGATCCTGGCCCACGGGGCGGGCGCGCCGATGGACAGCGATTTCATGCAGGACATGGCGCAAAGGCTTGCGGCGCAAGGGCTGGGTGTCCTGCGCTTCGAGTTTCCCTACATGGCTCAGCGCCGCTCGGGTGGTGGCAAAAGGCCGCCGAATCCCCAGGCGGTATTGCTCGACTGCTGGCGGGAGGTCTATCAGGAGGTGCGACCATTGGTCGCTGGGCCGCTGGCCATTGGTGGCAAGTCCATGGGAGGGCGGATGGCCAGTTTGCTGGCGGACGAATTGGGCGCGGATGCGCTGATCTGTCTGGGTTATCCGTTCTATGCCGCGGGCAAACCGGAGAAGCCACGGGTGGCGCACCTGGCGCAACTGCGCACACCGACGCTGATTATCCAGGGCGAGCGGGATGCGTTGGGCAATCGGCAAACGGTGGAAGGGTATGAGCTTTCGCCGGCGATCGAGGTGTGCTGGCTGGAAGCGGCGGACCATGACCTCAAGCCGTTGAAGGCTTCAGGCTTCAGTCATGCGGATCATCTGCGGACGGCGGCGCAGAGGATAGTGAACTATGTGGGCAAGCTCCCGCAGGGGGAGCTGGCTTCGAGCAAATGAGCGAGCTGAATCAGTCGCGGTATTCGCACAGGTAAGCGGTGTCGACCGCGACCTTCAGCTGGAACTTGGCGTTGGCCGGTACGTTGAACTGGCTGCCGCTGGAGAAGGTTTCCCAGTTGTCGCTGTCAGGCAGCTTCACGGTCAGGGCGCCGGATACCACGTGCATGATTTCGCGCTGGGCAGTGCCGAACTCGTATTCGCCCGGTGCCATGACGCCGATCGTGGCCGGACCTTCGGCGGTGCCGAACGCGATGGATTTGACCGTGCCATCGAAGTACTCGTTGACCTTGAACATGGGCGACTCCTGCAAGAAAAAGGGACCAAAAAGGCCGGCCAGTATGCCCAAGCCTTCTGGTCCCGTCATCCGCTTTCAGGTGCCCTGGACCGGGAGTGTCAGCGGTAGCAGCCGGGCGGTATTGCGGGCGTCTTCGAGGGCCCGGTGCTGCTGCCCGCTGAACTGCAGACCGGCCAATTGCAGCGCGCTGTTCAGGCCCATCGGCCGCTTCAACTGGCGGGCCTTGGCAAAGCGCTGCTTGAGGTTGAGGTGGGGAACGCTGCTCAGCAGGCTTTCGAGGCCATTGATCTGCCACTCCTGCAGTAACTGCTTGCGGTCGTAATCGCCCCAACTGGTCCAGCCCTCCAGGCGCGGCTGGTAATGGCCGAGCCAGCGCTCGAACTGCGCCCAGACCTCGTTGAACGGTTGTGCACCGTCGACATTGGCCTGGCTGATGTGCGTCAGCTCACGGCAGAACACCGTGAGTTGCGGACGCCGCCGTGGTTTCACGAAACGCTGGAAATGATCCACCTCACGGCCTTCGCGATTGACCAGGCTGGCACCTATTTCGATAACTTCCATATCCGTGATCGGCCAGCCACCGTCGTCGGTGGTGGCTTCCAGGTCGATCACCAACCAATGGCCCATAACAGATTCCCTACCCAAGATGTCGTCCAAGCGTAGCCAAACACGGGCGTCTGCGATATCCCATGGCGTTTTGCCCTGATGCTCGAAAATGGCGCATGCGGCGGGTTGTACTACCCCGTGAAAACGCCTAGCTTAGACAGATCCACCCTGTGAGAGTCGTCATCTTGATTCCAGCGCCAATACCGCGGGTATTGTCCTTGCTATTGTGTTTTGCCCTGGCCTGGCAGGCTGACGCGGCTCTCGCCCTCGACACCGTCGAAATCAGAATCGGCGCGGCACATTTTCCCCCGTATACGGTGCGCCCGGAGCAGGGCGACGATACGGGCCTGTTACCGCAACTGGCGCAAGCGCTGAACAGCGCGCAAACCCTGTATCACTTCGTGCTGGTGCCGACCTCGATCCCGCGACGCTTTCGTGATTTCCAGGAAGGGCGGGTCGATATGGCGATCTTCGAGAACCCCGACTGGGGTTGGCAGGATATCCCGCATGTCGCCGTCGACATGGGGCTGGAGGATGCCGAGGTCTTCGTTGCCCAGCGCACCCACGATCACGACCAGCAGTATTTCAACCGTCTGGACGGCAAGCGTCTGGCGTTGTTCAACGGTTATCACTATGCCTTTGCCGGGTTCAATCCTGATGGTCGCTACCTGGCCAAAACCTTCAACGCCACGCTGACCTATTCCCACGACAGCAACCTGCTGATGGTGCAACGCGGACGTGCTGATATTGCTCTGGTCACGCGTTCGTACCTGAGCGACTACATGGTGCGAAATCCGGAAAGCGTCGGGCAGTTGCTGGCGTCGGAGCGGATCGACCAGGTCTATCACCACTACGCCCTGCTGCGTCCGGAGGCGAAGATCAGTGGCGAGGAGTTCGCGGCGTTGCTGGAGCGGCTGCGGACCAACGGCGAGTTGCTGAAAATCTTCAATCCCTACCAGATCCAGGTGATCGAGCCGCACCGCCACTGAGCGGGCCCTGATCATCCGAACGGTTGTGGTTTCAGTTCAGCGGGCCAGCCCCACGGGCGTTGGAAACCTTGCGGCAATGCACCAGGGCATCGCGAATCATGAAGTTGACCAGGGTTGGCGACACGCCGAGTTCCTTGGCGATGTCTTTCTGCGGAACGCCGTGCAAACGGTACATCTCGAAGGCGTAGCGGGTGCGTGGGGGCAGCTCGGTCAGGGCTTCGGCGATATGTTCGAGGGTGGCGAAATTGATGTGCGCAGCCTCGGGCGATGCGCCGTGGATGACGACATTCATGCCTTCCTCTTCAGTGCCTGAATACTTCATCTCCATTGCCTGCTTGCGGTAATGGTCGATTGCCAGGTTGCGCACGATCTGGAACAGGTAGCTCAACTGGGCCTTGAACGACGAGGTGATCTGCGGAGCGGAGTTGAGCCGGAAAAAAGCGTCCTGCACAACATCTTCGGCCCGTGAGCGGCAGCCGGTAATGCGGGCTGCGATTTTGACCAGGATGCTGCGATTGTCGACGAACGCTTGGAGTAACGGTGAATCGCACTTACCTGTGGATAGTTGTTCCGCCATGGAAATCACCTTTTCTCTAAGTGGATAGCGAACCTCCCGAGGGACCTGTTCGCTGCGACGTGCGACAAACTAGTATTAATGATAATTATTGTCAATTGCGAAAGTTAATAACTCTATATACGTTTTGGTTCTAAGATCATCGGCCTGTTTCATGACCTGACAAGTGTCGTTCGTGGACGCCTTGTACTGTCTCGCTTCAGTGCGATTTCGGCGTTTTCGAGGGCGACTGGCTGGCGTGCGTCCGGCACGTTTATCCCACAGGCAAGTGACGGATTTGTGCGCGTGCTCACGTCTTTTCGATGACGAAAAAAAGCCGCCTGAGCGGCGGCCAAGGATGCCGGCGTGCGACTGAATGCACGCCGGGCGGGAGGAGTGTTCAGCGCTTGCCGAGGATCTTGCCGAGCAGTTCCGGACGCGGTGCGCCTTGCTGTTGCTGCAGGCGCTGCTGATCGTCCAGATAGAAAATCGCCGGGGTGGCGGACAGGCCCAGTTCGTTCATCAGGGCCAGGTTGGCGTCGAGTTTGGCCTGCACCTGCGCCGGGATTTTTTCCAGCGCCTTGAGGGTGCTGGCCTTGCCGGCGCTTTCGTGGTCATGCAGGGCTTTTTGCGGGTCCTTGCTGGCCAGTAGCGACGCGGACTTGGCCGGGCTGTCTTCGCGAATGATGCCGACCATGATGTGGCGCAACTGCACTTTGCCCGACTCGACCCACGGCCGCGCCTGTTCCCAGAACATGTTGCAGTAAGGGCAGTTGGGGTCACTGAACAAATAGACGATGCGCGGCGCATCCGCTTTGCCGTCGGCGATCCAGGCGGTCTTTTCCATCTTTGCCCAGACTTCCTTGGCCATGGGTGCGTACACCAGTTGTTCCAGCGGTTTCTCGCTCAGGTCGCGACCCTGCTGATCGAACAGGCTGCCCACCAGTACATGCTTGCCGTCCGGCGTCAGGTACAGCGCCACGCCGCGGTTCTGGAACTGCGCGGCATAGCCTTTCAGGCCGTTGGGGGCATCGAAGCTGCCGACGATCTTCGCGCCCTTGGCTTCGATCTGCTTGACCGCGTCGGGCAGTTCCTCGGCCAAAACCAGCGGGCTGGCGAAAATGCCCAGGGCCAGGCTCAGGTAGATCGGGATCCTCATGGTGTATTCCTTGTTTCTGAAAGGGGAGCGCTCGGCACATTCTCGAACGATTGCAGCGCGTGACGCAGGCTGGCGCGGGACAGCTCGCCGAGATGGCTGCCGACCAGGCGCCCGTCGGCGTCGTAGAACAGTGTGGTAGGCAGCGCCATGGAGCCGACCTGCGCGGCCAGTTGTCCGCCGGCATCGAACAGCACGTGGGACAGGTTCAGGCCGGTGGTGGCGAGAAAATTGGTGACGATCTGTGGCGTCTCACCCTGATTGACGAAGAGGAAGGTGACGCCTGGATAGTCGTGTTGTGCCTGTTGCAACACCGGCATTTCGCGGCGGCAGGGCGGGCACCAGGTCGCCCACAGGTTGATCACCAGCGGGCGGCCGCGATGACTGTCGAGGGCGACGGATTGACCGCGGGCATCGAGCAGGCTCAGTTGCGGCAACTGCGTGCCTTGCTCGTAAAGATGGCTGCCCCAACTGGCCAGCAGCCAGAACAGCGCGCCACTGCACAATCCCCAGCCCAGCGGGCGGCGCCTCGCCGGTTTGCGCCAGCCGGTCCAGACGGCACCGATCAGCACTGCCAGCAGGCCGGCCCAGGGCGAGAAACCACCGTCGCGGATATCGATGATTTGCAGCGGATCGTCCCGGTACATCGACCAGTAGGCGATGACGAAACCGACCCGCGCGCCCAGCAGGCCGAGGAGAAACAGGCCGAACAGCGAGGACTCCGGATTGTCGCCGCCACGCTTGGCCACGCGCCAGCCGACCAGGGTCGCCAGGCCCAGTGCCGCAAGCAGCAGCACGTGATCGAGGGCCATGGCCACCGGGCCGATATTCACCGTCAGCATCAGCCTTGGCTCCTGGTTGCATTCCAGTGTTGCAGGAAGGTCGCGGCGTCCACTTCACCCACCAGCCGGCGGCTGCGCCGTTCTTCGCCATCGGGGCCGATCCACAGCATGCTGGGCGGGCCGGGCACCTGGTAACGCGACAGCAACTCGCGAGCGGCCGGCGCGTCGGCGGTGACATCCAGGCGTACCAGACGCACGCCACTCAGCGCCGCGAGCACATCAGCGCGGGCGAACACCTGCTTTTCCATGACCTTGCAGGACACGCACCAGTCGGCATAGTAGTCGAGAAACACCCACTGGCCCTGGCTGCGGGCCGCATCCAGCTCGGCCTGCAAGGCCTGCGGGGTGCTGACGGTGGTGAAGGCGTCGACCGGGGCAGTCACCGCGCCGGCGGTGGCACGAGGCGCGCTGTAAGGCTGCAACGGTTGCCAGGGATTGCTGCCACCACCGGCAGCGCCGATGATCGACATTAAGCCCCACAGCCCGACGATAAGCATCAAGGGTTGCGCCGCACGCCATTGGTGCAGTGCCGGCCAGGCGCTCCAGGCCAGGGCCAGCAGCCAGGCGCCTGCCAGTCCGAGCCACAGCGCGGGCTCCAGCACCACGCGCAACGTGTACAGGGCCATGGCGAGGAAGACGAAGCCGAAAAGACCCTTGACCAGAGTCATCCACGCGCCCGGACGCGGCAGGTAGCGATTGCCCACGGTGACCAGCAACAACAGCGGCAGGCCCATGCCCAGTCCCAGGCTGAACAGCACCAGCGCACCGTGCCAAGCATTGCCGCTCTGCGCGATATACAGCAGGGCGCCGGCCAGCGGCGCGGTCATGCACGGCCCCATCAACAAGCCGGACAGCGCGCCCAGCGCCGCCGCGCCATACAGGCTGCCACCACGGGTTTGGCGCCCGGCACGCTCCAGGCGATCGCGGAGGAACATCGGCAATTGCAGTTCGAAGGCGCCGAACATCGGCAGGGCCAGCAGCACGAACAACGCGGCCAGGCTGCCCAGCAACCAGGGTTGTTGCAGCCAGGCCTGCAGGTTCGAGCCGAGCAGGGCGGCGACCACGCCGAGCGCGGCGTACACCAGCGCCATGCTCAACACGTAAGTACCCGCCAGAGCCCAGCCGCGGCGACTACTGGCGTTGTTGCCCATCACCAGTCCGGCGAGGATCGGCAGCATCGGCAATGAGCAGGGCGTAAAGGCGAGCAACAGACCAAGGCCGAAGAACACCAGCAGCCCCCAGCCCAGGTTTTGCTGTTGCAGGGTGCCGGCGAGGGCCTGATCGTTGGCCTGGATGCTGGCCTGAGGAGTGTCGGCGCTGACACCGCCGAGGCTCACCAGCGAAGTCTGCGGTGGATAGCACAGCCCGGCATCGGCGCAGCCCTGCCAGCCCATGCGCAAGGTGCCCTGGGCCGAGGCGGGCAGCACCAGCTCAAGCTCGCCGCGGTAGACCGGCGTTTCACCGAAGAACTCATCGTGGTGCGGCAGCGCCTGGGGCAGCGGAGGAATCTGCTCCGGTGCGAGGCCGTCGAACTTCAGGCGCTTCTGGTACAGGTAATAACCGTCGGTGATGGCCCAGTGCAGGCGGGTCTGACCGGACGGCAGGCGTTCGCTGGTAAAGACGAAGGCCTTTTCCACCGGGAGGAAGTCGCTCTGAGCGAAGGGGTTGGCGAAGCTCTGCGCCTGGCTCAGGGAAGTGAACAGGCAGAGGATCGCCAGCAGCAATGCACGCATGTCGAAGCCTTGGAAGGTCATGAGCGAACAAGGCTGCCGACCCTGGATTAACCCAGGGTTAAGCCGCTGGCCGGCAGGCGACGGGGTGTGCGGCGCAGGGCATAATCCCCGGTTAATCCTGCTCTGGCTCACTGCAGGCCTTCTCCGTCGATGACCGAATCTGCCCATGCATGTACTGCTCTGTGAAGACGACGACCTGATCGCCAGCGGCATCATTGCCGGCCTGAGCGCCCAGGGCCTGACCGTGGACCGCGTGGCCAATGCCGGTGCCGCGCGCGCCATGCTCCAGGCCGCGCACTTCGATGTGATGGTGCTCGACCTCGGGCTTCCCGACGAAGACGGTCTCAAGCTGTTGCAGCGCTTGCGCCAGCAAGGCGAACGCCTGCCGGTGCTGATTCTCACCGCGCGCGACGCGGTGACCGACCGCGTCGACGGCCTGCAGGCCGGAGCCGACGATTACCTGCTCAAACCCTTCGACCTGCGTGAACTCGCCGCTCGCCTGCACACCCTGGTGCGGCGCATGGCCGGGCGCTGCGTGAATGTCATCGAGCACGGTCCGCTGAGCTTCGACCCGAGCAGTTGCGAAACGAGTCTGGGCGGCCAGCCAGTGGACCTGTCGCGGCGCGAGCAGGCGTTGCTCCAGGCGCTGCTGAACAACCCCGGCCGGGTCCTTTCCAGCGAGCAACTCAAGGACAGCGTCTACGGCTTTGGCGACGAAGTGGAGAGCAATGCCCTGAACGTGCACATCCACCATCTGCGCCGCAAGTTGGGCAACGGCATCGTCGAGACCGTCCGCGGTCTGGGCTACCGTTTGGGCCCGGCGCAATTGCCCGAGTCGCCGTGATGAGCCTGCGCCTGCGTCTGAGCCTGATTCTCGGCACCGCCTTCGTCCTGATCTGGGCCCTGGCCGCCGCCTGGATGCTGCGCGACCTGCGTCAGCAAATGATGTTTTCCCTCGACCAGCGCCTGGTGGCGTCGGCGCGGATGGTCGCCGGGCTGATCGACCAGTTGCCGCAGCCGTTGACCAGCAAGGGCGAGGGCACTCACCTCAGCGCCGATCAGTTGAGCGTCCCTGACGGCATGGCCTGCCAGGTCACTTCGCTGCGCGGCGAGATCCTCGCCCGCAGCCATCAGAATGCCGACCAGCACCTGGACGACGGGCGCGGCGGCTTCCATGACCAGATGATCGATGGCGCGCGCTGGCGCAGTTTCACCTTCGCCCACGGCGATATCCGTATTACCACCGCCGACCGTCACCTCGAACGCGAGGCGCTGAACCGCTCGATTCTGCTGGCGGCGTCGGCGCCGGTGCTGGTGGCCCTGCTCGGTAGTCTCGGCTTGCTCTGGGTCGGTATCGGCAAGGGCCTGGCGCCGCTGAACTGGATGCGCGACGCCCTGCGCAGGCGTAGCCCGGACTCCGTCGAGCCCCTGCAGATCAAGGCGGTACCCAGCGAGTTGCAGCCGTTGCTGGACACCCAGAATCAGTTGTTCCTGCGCATTGGCCAGACCATCGAACGCGAGCGCCGACTGACCGGCGATGCCGCCCACGAACTGCGTAGCCCGCTGACCGCAATCAAGACCCACCTGCAAGTGGCGCGGATGACCGATGGCAGCGTGCGCGAGCAGGCCCTTGAGCATGCCGAGCAGGGCGCCGACCGCCTGCACCGGACCCTCGAACAGTTGCTGCTGCTGGCGCGGGTCGAGGGCAGTCTGTCATTCGACGATGGCGTGCAGTGCAGCGCCGAACAGGCCGCTCGCCAGGCCATTCAGGATACTGGCGACAACCGTCGTATCGTCTTGCAGGCGCCGCAACGGGCCGGACAGGTGCAGTTGGACATGCCGGCCGGGTTGGCGGTGGCGGCACTGCGCAACCTGCTGGATAACGCTCTGCGCCACAGCACCGGCGAAACCCCGGTGGAACTGGAGGTGCATGTGGAGGAGGGCCGGGTCGGATTCCTCGTCCGCGACCATGGCCCCGGCATTCCCGAGCAGCACCTGCAGCACCTGACCCAGCGCTTCTGGCGCAATGGTCAAAGTGAGGGCAGCGGCCTGGGGTTGGCGATCGTCCAGGCGATCGTCCAGCGCTGTGCCTGTTCATTGCATTTCGACAGCCGCCCCGACGGTCTGCGGGTGTTGCTGCAGATGCCATTGCGCGGCGAGACGGTGTGACCTGCAATAACCCCTAAATTTCCCACCCAATTCAACGTTCTAGCTTGGACATAAGTGGTTTCCATGGCTGGCACGGGTGGGCAATGACGATATCTCGACGGGGATTCATAGCAGGTCTGGCGTTGACCAGCGCGGCGGTGCCGGCGGTCTACTACGGCCATCGCAAGCTGACCCATGACCCCGAGGACGACATTGTCACCCCAGGCGAAGCCAGCGTCGAACTGGCGGATATCGCCGGTCAGCAACTGGCCAATCAACTGCGGGGTGTCTGGGATATCCGCTTCACCGGCGTCGATGGCGGCTTGCCGGGGCTATCGCGCGAAGGCGCGCAGTTGTACCTGGATATCGCCGCCAAAGGCCGTGGCCTACGCGGTGTGCTGGATACCGGTGAGCGGCTGGAACAACCCGGTCCGGTGGCCTATCGGGTGCTGGGCGATCTGGTCGGCGCTTCCAGCAAGCAAGTGCGCTGGCGGCTGCTGAGCAACCAGGGTGGGCCAGGTTTCGAGTGCATTGCCACACTGGACGAGGTTTGGGGCAGTTTCGGCAATGCCGGAAGCGGAACCCTCAGCGGTAACCTGCAGCGCCTCGACCGGTCGATGGCATTGCCTCTGCAAGACAGCCATTTCGTCGCCGTTAAGCGGATGTTTCCCGAAGCGCGCGAGCGCATTGCCTACACCCCTGAATTACGCGACTGGCTGATCGGCGCCGAGCACCGGTTGTTCCACCAGCTTTGGCATTCAACCCGGGACAAATGGCACAGGCTCTCCGAAGAGCAGCATGGTGCCCTGCGCGGCCTCGGTTGGCAGCCCGGGCCGCGGGACAACGAGCGTGATGCCCGCGGGCCACGCAAGCACCGCAACGGTTCCGGGGTGGACTTCCTGTTCATGCACCGGCACATGCTCAACACCGCACGCACCTTCCAGGCATTGCCGTCCTGGACCCATTTCCCTTTGCCGCAGCCCAGCGTCGAGTTCGATCGCCACGGTTTCGCCCGCTACTTCGACAACCACGATGGCTACAGCGTACCGCCGACCTGGCTGGCCTCGGGGGACAGCGAATACACCCAGTGGGTGGCGGCGATCAAGGCGCAGGAGACTTTCTGCAGCAACTTCCAGGTCTGGGAATCGCAATACCAGGACCCGCTGTACCTGTCGCGCATGACCCTCGGCGAGCTGGGTTCGGAACTGGAAATGAACCTGCACGACTGGCTGCACATGTGCTGGGCGTCAGTCCCGCGTGACCCGTCCAATGGCGCGCCGGTGCCGTTCGCCCGCAATCCGTCGGACTTTGCCGCCCGCTGGTATGGCGCCAGCAACGACTTCCTCGGCGATCCGTTTTCATCCCATGTGAACCCGGTGTTCTGGGGCTTTCATGGCTGGATCGACGACCGCATCGACGACTGGTTCCGCGCCCAGGAACGGCATAACCCGGGCCAGGTTCGGCGCCTTCAGGTCAATGGCGTGGAATGGTTCGCGCCGGGGCGCTGGAACGAAGTCGAGGATCCGTGGCTGGGGCCGACCACCCATGGCTGCAGCACCACGCCGGGCATGTTCCCGGGCAAGTCGGTGGAGATGGATATCGAGACGATGAAGCTGGCGTTGCGCCTCATCTTTGCCGAGGAAGACAAGCTCAAGCCGCTGTTCAAGCGCGTGCCGCAACGGCCGTGGTATGCGCGGCATTTGTCGATGAAAGGGATTGCTTCGTAAGGGACCGCGAGCGGTCCCCCCTTTCTAGCTCAGCGAACCTCCGTCACCTGCCACCCACCCCCCAACGCCTTGTACAGCGCCACGCTGCCCTGCACCCGCGCCAGGCGCAATTGCACCTGCTGGTCCTGGGCCTGGTAGAGGGTGCGCTGGGTTTCCAGCACCGTCAGCAGCGTTTCCGCCCCGGCCCGATAGCGCCGTTCCGCCAGTTCGAAGGCGGTGCGTGCCTGACGCACTTCTTCGTCCTGCCACTGCCGCTGGCGATCGACCCCGCCAATGCTGTTCAGCGCCTTCTCCACATCACCGAAGCCGGAAACGATGCTGGCGTGATAACGCTGGAGCAGTTCTTCCTGCTCGGCGCGGGCCCGGTCGCGTTCGGCCTTGAGCCGGCCGCTGTCGAAAATCGGCGCCGCCAGTCCAGCCGTCAGGTTGTAGTAGGGGCTGCGCAACAAGCGGTCGAAGACCTGCGAACCGGACGCGAGGTTGGCGCCCAAGGTCAGGCTCGGCAGCATCGCGGCGCGGGCCACTTGTACATTGGCCTCGGCCGCCGCCAGCCGTGCTTCGGCGGCGGCGATGTCCGGGCGGCGGCTGAGCAGGTCGCTGGGCACGCCGGTGCCGATGCGCGGCCAGTTGATCGCGGCGAAGTCTTCGCCGGTCAGCGGCAGCGCTTGAACCGGTTCGCCCAGCAAGGTCGCCAGGGTGATGCGGGTGTCCTGCAGTTGTTGTTCGAGCTGCGGCACCTGGCGCTCTTGCGCCGCGACCAGGCTGCGCTGTTGCGCCAGTTCCAGGGCGGTCGCGGAACCTGCGTCGTGACGGGTCTGCACCACTTGCAAGACGTCGCGGGCATTGCTCAGGTTCAGGCGGGCGATACGCACTTGTTCGGCCAGCGCGAGGCTTTGCAGGTAGCTGCTGGCCACGCCGCTGAACAGCGTCAGTTCCACGGTCTGGCGGTCGAAGCGGCTGGCATCGAGGCTGCGCAGCGCACTGTCGAGGGCCGCAGCCTTGCCGCCCCAAAAGTCTATTTCGTAACTGGCGCTGAGTCCGGTGCTGAAGGCGGTGTAGGTGCGTTCGCTGCTGGTCGCATCAATGCCGTTGTAGCCGCTGCCGCGCAGCAGTCGCTCGCGGCTGGCGTTAAGGCCGAACTTCACCTCCGGCAGCAGCGGCGCGCCGGCGATGACCGCACTGGCCTGGGCCTGGCGGATTCGCGCCACGGCCGCGGCGAGGTCGAAGCTGTTGCCGCGCGCCTGCTCGATCAAGGCGTTCAGTTGCGGGCTGGCGAAGGCCTGCCACCACGGCCCGTCGGCAATCGACGTGGCCGGGTCATGCTGGCCTTGCCAGTGTTCGGGGGCCGCTGGCGGAGCGGCGTCGGGGGCGCTGTTGGCGCAGGCACCGAGCAATACGCACAGGGACAGGAGGCTGAGACGGCTGGGCAATGTCATCGATTATTCGCTTGTCAGGGCTTTGACCGGATCGAGCCGGGCCGCTTTGCGTGCCGGCATGAAGCCGAACACCACGCCGGTGATGACGGCGCAGGTGAAGGCACCGAGCACGGCACCGAGGGAAAACGCCACGGCAATGTCGGCCAGCATCAGGCCGCCGCCGATCAGCATGGCCACGGCGATGCCGGTGACGCCGCCGACCATCGACAGCATCACCGCCTCGGTCAGGAACTGGCGCAGGATGTCGCGCTGGCGGGCGCCGGTGGCCATGCGGATGCCGATCTCGCGGGTCCGCTCGCGCACGGTCATCAGCATGATGTTCATCACCCCGATGCCGCCCACCAGCAGGGAAATCGCCGCGATCGCGCCGAGCATCAGCGACAGGGTGTTCTGCGTGCGGGCCTCGGCCTGGATCAGTGCCGCGTAGTTGGTCAGTTCGTAGTCGTGCTTGCCGCGGTGCAGCTTGCGCATCAGTTGGTCGATGGCGGCTTCGGTTTCCTTGACCCGGGCCGAATCGGCAGCGGCGATGGTCACGTATTCAGGGTCGCGGCTGCCGAACAGGCGGATGGCGGCGGCCGAGTAGGGCACCACGATGCGCCCATCGCTGTCCTGGTCGCCGGAACTGGAGCCCTTGCCGGCGAGCACGCCGAGCACCTGGAACGGCACGTTGCCAATCAGGATGTACTGGCCGATGGGGCTGCGTTCAGCGAACAGTTTCTCTTTGACCTTCTGCCCGATCACCGCCACCGAGGCCGCGCTCAGCTCGTCGGACTCGGTGAAGAAACTGCCCTCGACCACCGGCCAGTTGAAGATTTCCGAGAACCAGGTGTTGTTGCCGCCGACGTAGAACTTCTGACTGTTGTTGGCGTAGCGCACCATCAACTGGTTGCCGATCACCGGCATGATCTTTTTCACCTGCGGCAGCCCGCCGACCGCCTCGACATCGTCGAGGGTGATGATCCCGGCGGGCTCGTGCATGCTCGCCGACTTGCCGCTGAGGTAAAGAATGTTCGAGCCGAAGGCGGCCATCTGCGCCACCACCTGGCGTTTGCTGCCTTCACCGACGGCCAGCATTACTACCACCGACGCCACGCCGATCACGATGCCGAGCAGGGTCAGCGCGGTGCGGAAGCGATTGATCCACATGACCCGCCAGGCGGCCTGCAGGGCTTCCACCAGTTCGCCTTTCCAGGCGCCGGTCTGGGTCGAGCCGTGGTCGAGGTACTGGCGCAGTTCCTCGGCTTTCGGGCCGGCTTTGGCCGGCTGCCGTTCGGGCTGCTCGTTGGCCGAGTCACTGATGACCAGACCGTCGCGAATCTCGATGACCCGCTGGGCCCGGGCGGCGACCTCGCGGTCATGGGTAATCAGGATGATCACGTGGCCCTGGCTGGCCAGCTCGTCTAGCAGCGCCATGACCTCGGCGCCGCTCTTGCTGTCGAGGGCGCCGGTGGGTTCGTCGGCAAGAATGATGTGACCGCCGTTCATCAGCGCACGGGCGATCGACACCCGTTGCTGTTGGCCACCGGAGAGCTGGTGTGGGCGGTTGCCGGTGCGGTCGCCGAGGCCGAGGCGGTCGAGCAGGGCAGCGGCGCGGGCGTGGCGCTCGGCGGCGGGCGTACCGGCATAGATTGCCGGCATCTCGACGTTTTCCTGGGCCGAGCCCGAGGTGATCAGGTGATAGCCCTGGAAGACGAAGCCGAACGCCTCGCGGCGCAGCCAGGCCAGTTCGTCGCTGTCCAGGTCGGCGACGTCCTTGCCGGCGAAGAAGTATTCGCCGCTGGTGGGGCGGTCGAGGCAGCCAAGGATATTCATCAGCGTCGATTTGCCGGAGCCGGAGGCGCCGACGATGGCGACGAACTCACCGGGATGGATGGCCAGGCTCACGCCGCGAACCACTTCCACCTTGGGCGTGTCGATACCGCCGTAGGACTTGCGGATGTCCCGCAGTTCGATCAGAGGCGTGCTCATTCAACCCCCGCTGGCGATGGGGGCGCCGATCAGCAGGTGGTCGCCTTCGGCCAGGCCGTCAAGGATCTGCACCCGCAGGCGGTCGCTCAGGCCGGTGCGCACATGACGCTGCTCGATCTTGCCATCGCGGTTCACCACCTGGACCAGGCGCTGGTCGGCCTTGTCGCCGTCGTCTTCCAGCGCCGCGACGGGCGCGGTCAGTACGTTTTGTGCCTGGCCGGCGACGAAGAACACCTGGGCGGTCATTTCTGCCATCAGGCTGTGGTCCGGGTTGTCGACGTCCAGCAGCACGGTATAGAGCACCACTTTGCCGCTGCTGCCACTTGCGCTGCGCGAGCCACTGCCGCCGCCACTGCTCTGTGACGAAGTATCCAGCGGCTTGGGCGGAATCGGCAGAATCTGTCGCACGGTGCTGTTCCAGCGCCGTTTGCCGCCGCTGAGGGTGGTGAAGTAGGCGGTCATGCCGGGTTTGACGTGACCGATATCCGCTTCCGAAACTTCGGCCCAGACCGTCATCGGCGACAGCTTGGCGATGCGCAGGATCAACGGCGTCTGCTGCTGGGCGTTGAGGGTCTGGCCTTCCCGGGCGTCCACCGCGACCACGGTGCCGGACATTGGTGCGTAGATGCGGGTGTAGCCGAGTTCAGCTTCGTCACTGCGAAGGCTCGCCTGGGCTTGAAGGATTTGCGCGCGGAACATGTCGATGCGCGCCTGGGTCACCCTGAGCTGTGCCTGGGCGGTCTGTACGTCTTCCTCGCGGGTGGCGCCCCCGGCGGCGAGGCTTTGCTGGCGTTTGTACTGCTGCTCGGCGAGCTTGTATTGGGCTTGCTGTTCGGCCAACTGCGCCTTGAGGTTGTCGATGGAATAGCGGCCTGCATCGAGCCTGGCCTGCTGCGTCGACGGATCGATCTCCACCAGCAATTGGCCTTCCTGCACTTCGTCGCCGGGCTCGACATGCAGCTTGCGGATCTGCCCGGACGCCTGGGCGCCGACGTCCACATAGCGCCGCGGTTGCAGATTGCCCAGCGCGGTCACGCTACTTTCGATATCGCCACGGGTCACCGCAACGGTACTCAGCGGGTCGTTGCCCGGCAGTGTTTTCCAGGCAACCAGGGCACCCAGGCTGACCAGCCCCAGGGCACAGATCAGCAGGCGGCGTTTGAAAGTAGGACGTCTCATGCGGGGTTCCAGCCAGAGGGATTCGGCCCGCACGGCATTTGACACCGGTACGGGAGGCTCCCAGATAAACGAGAGGGGCACGCTGTAATTTACCCGCGGCGCTGGCCGTCGATGGCCCGTCCGAGGGGAGGGCAATACTATGCTGAAATGGCTAAATCTTTGTGAGAACCATTTTCATTTGCTGGGTATTATCCACGGCCGCTCTGAGCGACCCGAAAACGGGCATCCCAACAATATATTGACGCTCGCTTGATTTCCGACGGTTTCCCGACAACTATCAGTAAAAGTTCCTACGGAATTGCTGCCCGATTCGTCGGTGTGGTGAATGGTCAAGGAGTGTTCCCCAACAACTATTACCTTGGTCATTCACCATGGCTGACAAAACCTTGCGAATCCTGTTGGCCGACGCGCATCCCATGCAGTTGCTGCAACTGGAGAAGATGCTCAACGGCATGGGCTACTACCGCATCGCACCGGTACAGTCCTTCGAAGACCTGCGGCACCTGGTGCAGAACGCACTGCTGCCGTTCAACCTGCTGATCGGCAATATCGACCTGGCCAGCCATGCCGGGGTCGACCTGGAACGTTTCTGCCGGGTCAATGTGCAGATTCAGCATGCGCTGCTTTATGAGTCGCAGCACCTGAAGATGCCCGCCGTGCCCAGGGGGCAGCGCCAGCCGGTGACCATCAGCCTGGCGAAGGTTCCGGACGATGAGACGCTGCATGCGTTCATGGCGATCATCGATACTCCGCGGCTGTTGGGTCAGTTGCCCAGTCCCAAGGGCAAAAACTCGCCGCACGCCCCGTCCCGACAAAGGCTGGGCCTGGGGCAGACGGTGTTCTCCCGGCCCTCCTGAAACGCCTGCGTCCTGGCTCATTTTGTTATGCTCTGGCGCTCGTTCAGGCGCGCGTGGCTGCGCGCGGTCCCGTTCATCCCTGCGGAAACCCTTATGACTGCCAACGACTCCGCGCGCCTGTCGCGTGGTGACCACAAGACCCTCGGCCTGGCGGCGCTGGGCGGCGCGCTGGAAATCTACGATTTCATCATCTTCGTGTTCTTCGCCCTGACCCTCAGCCAGCTGTTCTTTCCGCCGGAAATGCCCGAGTGGCTGCGGCTGTTGCAGAGCTTCGGGATTTTCGTCACGGGCTACCTGGCGCGTCCGCTGGGCGGCATCCTCATGGCGCATTTCGCTGATCATCTCGGGCGCAAGAAAGTCTTCAGCCTGAGCATTCTGATGATGGCATTGCCTTGCCTGCTGATCGGGCTGATGCCGACCTACGCCGATATCGGCTATGCCGCGCCGCTGATCCTGCTGGCGCTGCGGATCCTGCAGGGCGCGGCGGTCGGCGGTGAGGTGCCCAGCGCCTGGACCTTCGTCGCCGAGCACGCGCCGCCTGGCCGGCGCGGTTATGCCTTGGGCTTCCTGCAGGCCGGTTTGACGTTCGGCTACCTGCTCGGCGCGCTGACCGCCACGGCGCTGGCGCAGATGTTCACCCCGCAGGAAATCCTCGATTACGCCTGGCGTTATCCGTTCCTGCTCGGTGGTGTGTTCGGGGTGATCGGTGTGTGGCTGCGCCGCTGGCTCAGCGAGACGCCGGTGTTCCTCGCCCTGGCGCGCCAGAGCAGCGACCGGCCGAAGGAGTTTTCACTGCGGGCGGTATTGCGCGAGCACCGTCAGGCGTTGCTTCCGGCGGTGCTGCTGACCTGCGTATTGACCTCGGCGGTGGTGGTGCTGGTGGTGATCACCCCGACCGTGATGCAGCAGCGCTTCGGCATGACCGCCGGGCATACCTTCGCCTTGAGCAGCCTGGGCATTGTCTTCCTCAATATCGGCTGCGTGCTGGCGGGCCTGCTGGTGGATCGCATCGGCGCCTGGCGGGCGCTGCTGCTGTATTCGCTGCTACTGCCGCTGGGCATCGGTGCGCTGTACGGCAGTCTGGTTGCCGGCTGGGACACGGTCGGCATTGCCTACGCTCTGGCCGGACTTGGCTGCGGGGTAGTAGGGGTGGTGCCTTCGGTGATGGTCGGATTGTTCCCGGCGCGGATCCGGGTATCCGGCATTTCGTTCACCTACAACGTCGCCTACGCGCTGTGGGCCAGTACCACGCCGTTGATGCTGATCGCGTTGATGCCCTGGAGTCCGTGGGTGTGCGTGGCGTTTTGCGCGGTGATGGGCTTTGTCGGCGTGCTGACCTCGCTGTACTTCAGTGGCCGCGAGCGTCTGTGCAGCGAGGAAGATTTGTTGCTGGCCAAGGGCTGACGCGGGTTTTCCGCCCGGCCGTAAAAAAGCCCCTCACACCTTGCGGTGGAGAGGCTTTTTCGTGGCCGCCGTCTTACATGTTCGGGTAAGTCGGGCCGCCGGCGCCTTCCGGGGTGACCCAGGTGATGTTCTGCGAAGGGTCCTTGATGTCACAGGTCTTGCAGTGCACACAGTTCTGGGCGTTGATCTGGAAGCGCTTGTTGCCGTCTTCCTGGGTGATCACTTCATACACGCCTGCCGGGCAATAGCGCTGCGCCGGTTCATCGTAGAGCGGCAGGTTGGTGCCGATCGGGATGCCGGCGTCGGCCAGCTTCAGGTGGCATGGTTGCTCTTCTTCATGGTTGGTGCTGGAGAGGAACACCGAGCTCAGCTTGTCGAAGCTCAGCTTGCCGTCGGGTTTCGGGTAGTCGATCTTCTTCGAGTCGGCCGCGAGCTTGAGGCAGGCGTAGTCCGGCTTGGTGTCGTGCAGGGTGAACGGCAGCTTGCCGCCGAACCAGTTCTGGTCGAGGTAGTTGAACGCCGCGCCGAACAGAGGACCGAACTTGTGCATGGCCGGGCCGAAGTTGCGGCTGGAGAACAGTTCGTCGTGCAGCCAGCTGGCTTTGAAGGCATCGACGTAGCTGTTGAGCTGGTCGCCGCCTTCGCTGCCGGCCAGCAGGGCAGCAGCCACTGCATCGGCGGCGAGCATGCCGGACTTCATCGCGGTATGACTGCCCTTGATCTTGGCTACGTTCATGGTGCCCAGGTCGCAGCCGATCAGCGCGCCACCGTTGAAGACCATCTTCGGCAGCGAGTTCAGGCCGCCCTTGGCCAGGGCGCGGGCGCCGTAGCTGATGCGCTTGCCGCCTTCCAGGTACTGGCTGATCACCGGGTGGTGTTTCAGGCGCTGGAATTCATCGAACGGCGAGAGGTAGGCGTTGCCGTAGGACAGGTCGACGATCAGGCCGACCACCACTTGGTTGTTTTCCAGGTGATAGAGGAAGGAGCCGCCGGTGTTTTCGGTGCTGACCACGTCCAGCGGCCAGCCGGCCGTGTGGACCACCAGGCCTTGCTGGTGCTTGGCTGGATCGATTTCCCAGATTTCCTTGAGGCCGATGCCGTAGTGCTGGACATCGGAATCGCTGTCGAGGTTGAAGCGCTTGATCAGTTGCTTGCCGAGGTGACCACGGCAGCCTTCGGCGAAGAGGGTGTACTTGCCGCGCAGTTCCATGCCGGGGGTGTACATGCCGTCTTTCGGGTGGCCTTCGCGATCGACACCCATGTCACCGGTGATGATGCCGCGAACCACGCCGTTGTCGTCGAACAGCACTTCCTGGGCGGCGAAGCCCGGGTAGATTTCCACGCCCAGGTTCTCTGCCTGCTGGGCCAGCCAGCGGCACAGGTTGCCGAGGGAAATGATGTAGTTGCCCTGGTTGTGCATGGTCTTGGGCACGAACAGGTCCGGGACTTTCACCGAGCTGCTGCCATCCTTGAGGACATAGATGTCGTCGCGCTTGACCTCGGTGTTCAGCGGCGCGCCCAGTTCCTTCCAGTCGGGGAACAGTTCGTTCAGGGCGCGCGGCTCGAAGATGGCGCCGGAGAGGATGTGGGCACCGACCTCGGAGCCTTTCTCGACCACGCAGACGCTGATTTCGCTACCGGCTTCGGCGGCCTTCTGCTTCAGTCGGCAGGCGGCGGACAGGCCCGCCGGGCCGGCGCCGACGATGACCACGTCGAATTCCATGTATTCGCGTTCCACAGGTTCTCTCCTACTCAAGGCTCATCGGTTTTTCTTTGTTGGCGGGTTGTCAGTGCGGTCATTTCGAAGGGCCGGGTATGTAGCTCCGGAAGATGACGCACTACACCGCTTTCTCTTGGCCGCGCATTATATCTACACCACTTGCGAGGTCCAATACAAACGTTTGTTTGAATTTGCCGCAGGCCAGTAAAATCAAAGAGGCGCGGCTGGAAGCTGGCGGTTTTGCCGTATTGACCGGATTGGGCGTTACGGTCAAGATACGGGCGGTTTTACGCTCGCCGTAGGCTGACCGTCGGATGCAGGAGCACCCCTAAAGACCTGGCAAAGAGCAGGGCAGTTACGCCAAACCGGGGTTTTGTAGTGGAGTTTACACGCCACCACAAAGAATGACCCACGGGTTTTGTGATGAAGGGTCGGAACGCGACTATCGAGTCAGCTTAAATTCGACCGGCTGCAATCGTTTTTAGAGGTGCCCTTGTACCCACGCGCAATCGCCGGGTTCGGCCCAGGCGACATTCTTTTCACCGGAGAGTAACGAGGAATCCATGAAGGTTCTTGTAGCTGTCAAACGAGTGGTCGACTACAACGTCAAGGTTCGCGTCAAGGCGGACAACTCCGGCGTCGACCTCGCCAACGTCAAAATGTCCATGAACCCGTTCTGCGAGATCGCCGTCGAAGAAGCCGTCCGCCTGAAAGAGAAAGGCGTGGCCAGCGAAATCGTCGTCGTTACCGTCGGCCCGGCTACCGCCCAGGAACAACTGCGCACCGCCCTGGCACTGGGTGCTGACCGCGCCGTGCTGGTGGAGTCCGCCGAAGAGCTGACCTCCCTGGCCGTGGCCAAGCTGCTCAAGGCTGTCGTCGACAAGGAGCAGCCACAACTGGTGATCCTCGGCAAACAAGCCATCGACAGCGACAACAACCAGACTGGCCAGATGCTGGCTGCGCTGACCGGTTTCGCTCAAGGCACCTTCGCTTCCAAAGTCGAAGTGGCGGGCGACAAGGTCAGCGTCACCCGTGAAGTCGACGGCGGCCTGCAGACCGTTTCCCTGAACCTGCCGGCGATCGTCACCACCGACCTGCGCCTGAACGAGCCGCGCTACGCGTCGCTGCCGAACATCATGAAGGCCAAGAAGAAGCCGCTGGAGACCGTTACTCCAGACGCGCTGGGCGTTTCCACCGCCTCCACCAACAAGACCCTGAAAGTCGAAGCGCCGGCTGCACGCAGCGCAGGCATCAAGGTCAAGTCGGTTGCTGAACTGGTCGAGAAACTGAAGAACGAGGCGAAGGTAATCTAAATGACTATCCTGGTTATCGCTGAACACGAAAACGGTGCCGTTGCGCCCGCTACCCTGAACACCGTTGCTGCTGCCGCGAAGATCGGTGGCGATGTCCACGTGCTGGTCGCTGGCCAGAACGTGGGTGGTGTTGCTGAAGCTGCCGCGAAAATCGCCGGTGTCGCCAAGGTGCTGGTAGCCGACAACGCCGCCTACGCCAACTTCCTGCCGGAAAACGTCGCGCCGCTGGTAGCCGAGCTGGGCAAGGCCTACAGCCATGTGCTGGCGCCTGCCACCTCCAATGGCAAGAACGTTCTGCCACGCGTTGCTGCGCTGCTGGACGTCGACCAGATCTCCGAGATCATCGCGGTCGAATCGGCTGACACCTTCAAGCGTCCGATCTACGCTGGCAACGCCATTGCTACCGTGCAATCGACCGCTGCCGTCAAGGTCATCACCGTTCGCGCCACCGGCTTCGACGCCGTTGCCGCCGAAGGTGGTTCGGCTGCTGTTGAAGCCGTTGCTGCCGTTCACGACGCAGGCAAATCGTCCTTCGTCGGCGAAGAGCTGGCCAAGTCCGATCGTCCTGAACTGACCGCTGCCAAGATCGTTGTTTCCGGCGGCCGCGGCATGCAGAACGGCGACAACTTCAAGCACCTGTACGCCCTGGCCGACAAGCTGGGCGCGGCAGTCGGCGCTTCCCGCGCCGCGGTCGACGCAGGCTTCGTGCCGAACGACATGCAGGTCGGCCAGACCGGCAAGATCGTTGCGCCACAGTTGTACATCGCCGTCGGTATCTCCGGCGCGATCCAGCATCTGGCCGGCATGAAGGACTCCAAAGTGATCGTTGCGATCAACAAGGACGAAGAAGCGCCGATCTTCCAGGTGGCCGATTACGGCCTGGTGGCTGACCTGTTCGAAGCCATCCCTGAGCTGGAGAAGCTGGTTTAATCCAGTCGCTTCACTTATAAAGAGCCCGGTTGTTCCGGGCTGTGCGCAGGCGATCCTCCGGTCGCTTCGCCGCAGCCCGCGACAACCGGGCTTTTTGATTTCCGCGATTGAGAAAGGGCGCTGGCATGGGGTGGTTTGGTCGAAAAGGAACAGTGGCGATGCTCGGGCTCGCGTGTTTGCCATCGATGGCCATGGCGGTCGGCAAATGTGAGCGGCTGGTGGTGACCGGCAGTCCGGATGCGCCGCCTTATTCCTGGCGTGACCCGCAGGATCCCCGGCACCTGATCGGTGCCAATGTCGAGTTGTTGCAACAGATCGGTAGCGAGCTGGGGCTCAAGGTCGAAGTGCTGTACGCCGGCAAGCGCAGCGACGCTCAGGCCGAGGTGCGCAGTGGGCGCATGGACCTGCTGGTGGATGCGCCTCTGGCGGTCGCTGAGCTGACATCCCTGGACTACATTCACCCGCCGGTGCTGCAGAACGAATACTTGGTCTGGACTCGCCACGACGCAGCATTGGCTTATGAAAACCTGGCCGATCTGCACCAGCATCAGGGTGCAATCTCCGAAAAGGCGCGTTTGACCGCCGATTTCGAGGCATTCAGCAAGGCCGAGCTGAAACTGACCCGTGTCCCGAACCTCACCCAGGCATTTCAGAAGCTCTTGCTGGGGCAGGTGGATTATGTGCTTGCAGGCCGCTACGCCGGCATGGCCATGGCTCAGAGCCTGGGGATGGCCAACGACCTGATTGCGCGCGGTCTGCCGTTGGATCGACCGGGGTTGTATCTGGCGCTGTCTCACAATTCCGCCTGCAATGACGCCTGGTTACGCGGACAGTTGGCGAAAAAACTGACAGAATTGCCGGCCTCTGGCGTAGCCCAGGAGGTCCTGCAACGCAATATCGAGCGTTGGCAAGCGCAGTTGCAGGCGCCGCTTGACGCCCCCAAACAGTAGGAAACTTGTGTGAAAACTCGACCCCTATTCGCCGTCCTGGCATTGCTGGCCCTGGCCGGTTGTGCGTCCGATCCGGCGCCTCATGAACAGCTGCGTTTGTCCGAGCAGGCGCTTGAGCAGGCCAAGGCCGTTGGTGCCACCGATGAAGTGGCCGAGCTGAAGCTGGCTGAAGAGAAGTTGACGCGGGCCCGCAGCAATATGCTCAGCGAGTCGTTCCGCGACGCGCGCATGCGTGCCGAACAGGCCGAGCTGGATGCGCGTCTGGCCGAGGCCCGGGTACTGACCCTGAAAAGTCAGGAGCAACTGACCCTTCTGCAGTCGCGGGTGGATCGTCTTCGCAAGCAGTTGGGGGAACAGAAGTGAGTTCGATAAAGCCTCTGGCATTGCTGGCGATTGCCGGTGTTCTCGGGTTACAGGGCTGTGCCAGTGAGCGCAGTGAAGTCGCGCTGGAACAAGCGACAGCCAGCTTTCAGTCGGTGAAGGACGATTCAAACGTGCTGCGCAGTGCGCCGAGGGATGTCATCCGCGCAGGTGAGTCGTTGGCGCGGGCGGAGCGTCTGGCCAGCTATATCGGCACCGGCGCGGATGTGCGGCATTACGCCTATCTGAGTCAGCGCTACAGCGAGATTGCTCGCGAACACAGCAATCTGGTGCTCAATCAGGAGCGTCAGGCCAAGCTGGAGCTGGAGCGTCAACGCCTGCAACTGGCGCTGCGCGAGGCCAAGTTGTCCAGCGTGCAGCAGCAGGGCAAATGGCTCGAGGAGCAGATCGTCAGTCTGGCAACCACGGACAGTGATCGCGGCCTGGTCATGACCTTGGGCGATGTGCTGTTCGATACCGGGCAGGCTGAACTGAAAAACTCCGCCAGCCGTACGGTGCTCAAGCTGGTGCAGTTCCTTCAGTTGAACCCCAAGCGCGTTGTTCGCATCGAGGGTTACACCGACAGCACCGGCAACCCGGAGGACAACCTGAAGCTGTCGTGTGATCGCGCTCAGTCGGTGGCTGACATGCTGGTTGACCTGGGCGTGGATGAGAAACGCATCCAGGTTCGCGGCTACGGTGACCAGTACCCGGTCGAGGTAAATGCCTCGGAGCGTGGCCGGGCGCAGAACCGTCGTGTGGAAATCGTTTTCTCCGACGAGAAGGGCAGCCTCGGCGCCGAGCGTTGATACGTCCCTGACGCGAAAGCCCGGTGATCGAAAGACGCCGGGTTTTTTATTAGCAGCAATTTTTTTATGCACTTTCAGCGCTTTGATGCGTCGTCACATAACGGTATTGTCGACGAGTCTGCAATCTGTCCCAGTACACTTGGGAACTGTTCCGGTATTCTGTGCGGGCTTGTACAAGAATAACCAGATTGCCTGCGTGCCGAGAGTGGATCATGACCAACCTGTTGCTTTATCAGCGTATCGCCCAGCAACTCGCCGAAGACATACGGCGTGGTGTCTATCAGCCGGGTGAGCGTGTGCCATCTGTGCGCAAGATGAGCTCACAGTTGAATGTCAGCCATGCAACCGTGCTGCAGGCGTACGCCAACCTGGAAGACCAGGGGCTGATCCGGGCCAGGCCGCAATCGGGATATTACGTTCACCAGACTCCGGCATTGACCGCGTCGACCCCGGATATCGCGCGAGTTGAGCGCCCGGGACTGGTCACTCGCGCCAGCATCATCCAGCAGGTCCTGGACGAAGCGCGCCGGGACGGTGTTTTCCCGTTGGGCGCAGCGGTTCCCCATGTGGATTACCTGCCGGTGCGGGCGCTACATCAGCAATTGGCCAAGGTCACTCGCTTTCAGAGTCCGCGGGCCTTCAGCTATATGTTCAGCCCCGGCTTCGAGCCGCTGCGTCGGCAGATTGCAATTCGCATGCGCGATGCTGGCGTGATTGTCGATCCTTCCGAGATCGTGGTGACTCACGGTTGTGTTGATGCACTGCAGATGTCGCTGCGCGTGCTGACCCGGCCGGGAGACCTGATCGCCGCCGAATCGCCTACCTACTATGGTCTGTTGCAACTGGCTGACCTGCTGGGCTTGAAAGTGATCGAGATCCCCAGTGATCCGTCCACCGGCATCAGCCTGGAAGCCTTGCAACTCGCGGCCAATCAATGGTCCATCAAGGCGCTGGTGCTCACGGCGCGCCTGAGCAACCCATTGGGCGGCACCATTCCGGAAGATCGGCAGAAACAACTGCTGCGCCTGGCCTCGGATTTCAATATCCAGATCATCGAGGACGATATCTACGGCGAGTTGATGTTCGAGCAGGGCAAGAGCAAATCGCTCAAGGCGTTCGATCGGCTGGATCGTGTCATCTACTGTTCGAGTTTTTCCAAGACCCTCTCGCCAGGTGTGCGGATTGGCTGGATGATCGCTGGCAACTACCAGCAGGAGATTCAGCGGCTACAGACGTTCAGCACCCACTCCGCGTGCAGCGTGACGCAGATGGGGGTAGCGGCTTATCTGGAAAACGGTGGCTACGATCGGCACCTGCGCTTCATTCGCCAGGAATATCGCAAGAATCTCAGTGCCTATCAGTTGGCGGTTCAGCAGTACTTCCCGGAAGGCACGCAGATGACTCGGCCCACGGGTGGTTTCATTCTGTGGGTCAGCCTGCCAGGGCGGGTCAATACTCAGGAGCTGCACGTGCGTGCGCTGCAGCAGGGCATCAGTATCGCGCCGGGGCTGATCTTCAGTAACACTGAGCAGTTCAATCACTGCATTCGCCTCAATTGCGGTATTCCGTGGAATCGAGAGGCGGAGCGGGTGTTGATGACGTTGGGGATGCTGGCCAATCAGCTGTGTCAGGAAACTGCAAATAATGGCTATCTGTAGCTGACGGACTTGTCAGGCGCGCTTGGAACGCGGAGCATAGCGGCTTTCATGGAGTGCTTGTTGTTGTCTATGACTGTATTACGGCGTGGCGGATTGGTATTGCTTGGGCTGCTCGCGGTATCGCTGATTGACTCCGCGATGGCCGCGACTGCTCCTCAGTCCGTATTGCTGGCCGAAGCAAAGCCTCAAGAGCAGAAACCCAGCACTGTCAGCCAGAAGAAAAAGCCCGCGCAGCCGGCGGCAAAAGCCCAGCCCGCAGTCCGGCAGAAGGCTGCACCTGCGAAAAAGGTGCCGGCCAGAGCCAGCAAGACCGCTAGCCGAAAAAAGGCGGATGCGATCGCTGCGCCGCTGCCCAAAGCCAAACTCGATCTGACCTTGCCACCTGACATGGTCAAGGAAATGAAGTCTGTCGAGCAGATTGAGGCGGAAGTGCGCAAGCCGCTGCTGCCTTCGATGTTCGGGGAAAAGCCTGCGGTTGAAAGTCCATTCCAGCTCAACGGGCGCTTGCTGAGCAACGAAATGCAATTGCAGTTGCGCAACGATAGCCGCCAGGACATCGAAGGCGCTGCGATCGATTTCGAATTCAAGCAATAGCGTCAAAACGAGAACCGCCCAGTCAGCAATATTTCATTTGGCCGGTAATTTCAAACGGTTGTTTTAGTCGTTACTATCCTTCCTATCTGCATCATTTGCTCTTTCCGAGGTCTACCACGTCATGAAGTGCCGCGAAGGCTGTGGCGCCTGCTGCATAGCTCCGTCGATCAGTTCGTTCATTCCTGGAATGCCTGATGGCAAGCCGGCTGGCGAACGCTGTATTCATCTGTCTGCCATCAATCTGTGTGACCTGTTCGGCAAGCCGGAAAGGCCGGCAGTCTGTTCGGGCTTCAAGGCGGACACAGAGGTATGCGGCAGTGACCGTGACGAGGCTATCAAGCTAATCGGCTGGTGGGAGCAAATGACGGCGGCCTGAATGCTGGATCACCGACCAATAAGGAAAACAACCGGATGAGATCGTTCAAGCGTGTAGCGGTAATCGTAGGTTTGAGTGCGTTGTCGACTTTGGCTTTCGCTGAGCAATGGGAAGATGTCAAGACTGAGGACGGTATCACGGTCTCCCTCAGCGAGGTGAAGGGCTCCGATTACAAGGCCTACCGTGGCGTAGTCCTGATCAACGCGCCCGTGGCGAAAATTCGGGCGCTGCAGGAGGACGTTGCCGGTTCCTGTGCGTGGATTCACGAGTGCAAATTGCAGAAGCTGCTCAAGCACGAAGGCGACCAGAGCTGGACCTACGCACAGTTCAACACGCCATGGCCGGTGGCGCCGCGCGATTCCGTGTTGCATGTGACGACTATCCAGGGCGCTGATGGCAGTGTGACGCGCAAAATCGAAGGCGTGCCCACCTATCTGCCGGAAGAAAAAGGCTTCGTGCGGGTGGCGGCTGCCGATGGCTACTGGAAACTGGTTCCGAAAGGCGATGCCACCGAAGTGACGTATCAGTTGCACACCAACCCGGGCGGCAGCGTGCCTTCCATGGTCGCGAACAAGTTCGTCGTGGATGCACCCTTCAATACGCTCAAGGCATTGAAAGAGAAAGCTGAAAAGCCCTGATGTGAGCATTACAGTTATCGAGACGTGTAACGTTATCGATAACTGTACGTTTCAAGGGCAATAAAAAAGGCTGCCATCAGGCAGCCTTTTTTTGCGTTCGGCCGAAGCTTACTTGCGGTCTTCCAGCTTGATCAGGTCGCGGGACTCGTAGCCGGTGTACAGCTGGCGAGGACGGCCGATCTTGTAAGGGCTGGAGAGCATTTCTTTCCAGTGCGAGATCCAGCCGACGGTACGCGCCAGGGCGAAGATCACGGTGAACATGCTGGTTGGAATGCCGATTGCCTTCAGGATGATGCCCGAGTAGAAGTCGACGTTCGGGTACAGCGAGCGCTCGATGAAGTAAGGATCGGTAAGGGCGATCTCTTCCAGGCGCATGGCCAGTTCGAGCTGCGGATCGTTGGTGATGCCCAGCTCGCGCAGGACTTCGTCGCAGGTCTGCTTCATCACGGTGGCGCGCGGGTCGCGGTTCTTGTAAACGCGGTGACCGAAGCCCATGAGTTTGAACGGGTCGTTCTTGTCCTTTGCCTTGGCGATGAATTTGTCGATGTTCGAAACATCGCCGATTTCATCCAGCATGGTCAGTACGGCTTCGTTCGCACCGCCGTGGGCAGGGCCCCACAGTGCGGCGATACCGGCGGCGATACAGGCGAACGGGTTGGCACCCGACGAGCCGGCCAGGCGCACGGTGGAGGTGGAAGCATTCTGTTCGTGGTCGGCGTGGAGGATGAAGATCCGGTCCATTGCCTTGGCCAGTACCGGGCTGATCGGTTTGATCTCGCACGGGGTGTTGAACATCATGTGCAGGAAGTTCTCGGCATACGACAGGTCGTTGCGCGGGTACATCATGGGCTGGCCCATGGAGTACTTGTAGACCATCGCGGCCAGGGTCGGCATCTTGGCGACCAGGCGAACGGCAGAGATTTCCCGGTGCTGCGGGTTATTGATGTCCAGCGAGTCATGGTAGAACGCCGACAGGGCGCCAACCACGCCGCACATGACGGCCATCGGGTGGGCGTCGCGGCGGAAGCCGTTGAAGAAGGACTTCAACTGCTCATGCACCATGGTGTGGTTCTTCACGGTGCTGACGAACTGAGCCTTCTGCTCGGCATTCGGCAGTTCGCCGTTGAGCAGCAGGTAGCAGGTTTCGAGGTAGTCGGATTGCTGGGCGAGCTGTTCGATCGGGTAGCCGCGATGCAGCAGGATGCCCTTGTCGCCATCAATGTAGGTGATCTTCGACTCGCAAGATGCGGTCGCCATGAAACCAGGGTCGAAAGTGAAGTGACCCGTGGCCCCCAACCCTCTGACGTCGATAACATCTGGACCAACGGTGCCGGTTAAAATGGGCAGCTCGACGGGGGCTGCGCCCTCGATGATCAACTGCGCTTTTTTGTCAGCCATGTGGCCTCCTATTAATGCTTGAAATCATCTGACAGACCCCCCACGCAGGGCCCGCACCACTATAGTGAGATAAATTCGAATGTCAATTTGCCTAAAGCACGGTTGTAATGGGCCTTAGGCCCTGTTTTTCCTCGAAATTGGCGCCCATTTACGCCTTTTGTTCGGTAAAGGCAATGCGCTATTTGGGCTAGCCCTTCACGTTGTCATTAGTAGCCTAACTGTCTATACTCGGCACCCGACCGCCAGGGGCTTTCTTGCCCGTCTCACTGGGGGTCGCCGCTCCCTGGGTGGTGGGTACCTGACCAGTACACTTACCAACAACTTTGCCCTGATTGCTAGGGGCTCTTCAGTGTGAAAAAAGCCGTGAAAAGCCAACGACCTGTAAACCTAGACCTAAGGACCATCAAACTCCCGATCACCGCTTACACGTCCATTCTCCACCGCATCTCCGGCGTTATTCTGTTCCTGGGCCTGGCCATCATGCTTTATGCATTGGGCAAATCCCTGGGTTCCGAAGAAGGCTTTGGTGAGGTGAAGGCGTGTCTGACCAGTCCGCTGGCCAAGTTCGTGTTCTGGGGCCTGCTGTCCGCCTTGCTGTATCACCTGGTGGCCGGTGTGCGCCATCTGATCATGGACATGGGCATCGGTGAGACGCTGGAAGGCGGCAAACTGGGCTCGAAAATTGTCATCGTCATCTCCGTGGTGGTGATCGTTCTGGCGGGAGTTTGGATATGGTAACCAACGTCACGAACCTTTCGCGTTCGGGCCTCTATGACTGGATGGCGCAGCGCGTTTCTGCGGTCGTTCTCGCGGCTTACTTCATTTTCCTGATCGGCTACCTGGTGGCGCACCCTGGCATCGAATATGCCCAGTGGCACGCCCTGTTCTCCAATAACGCGATGCGTATCTTCAGCTTGCTGGCACTGGTTGCCCTGGGCGCTCACGCCTGGGTCGGCATGTGGACCATTGCAACCGACTACCTGACGCCAATGGCGTTCGGCAAGTCGGCTACAGCGATACGTTTCCTGTTCCAGGCAGTATGTGGTGTCGCGATGTTCGCGTACTTCGTCTGGGGTGTGCAGATTCTCTGGGGTATCTGATTCATGGCTATCATTCCAACGATTTCTTTCGACGCCATCATTGTTGGTGGCGGCGGTGCCGGCATGCGCGCTGCGCTGCAACTGGCCCAGGGCGGTCACAAGACGGCCGTGATCACCAAGGTGTTCCCGACCCGTTCACACACTGTATCGGCTCAGGGTGGCATCACCTGCGCAATCGCTTCGGCTGACCCGAACGATGACTGGCGCTGGCATATGTACGATACCGTCAAGGGTTCCGACTACATCGGTGACCAGGACGCTATCGAATATATGTGCCAGGAAGGTCCTGCTGCGGTATTTGAACTGGACCACATGGGTCTGCCGTTCTCCCGTACCGAAACCGGCCGTATCTACCAGCGTCCGTTCGGCGGTCAGTCCAAGGACTTCGGTAAAGGTGGCCAGGCCGCCCGTACCTGCGCCGCTTCCGACCGTACCGGTCACGCGCTGCTGCACACCCTGTACCAGGGCAACCTGAAAGCAGGCACCACCTTCCTGAACGAGTACTACGCTGTTGACCTGGTGAAAAACCAGGACGGCGCGTTCGTCGGTGTGATCGCAATCTGCATCGAAACCGGCGAAACCCAGTACATCCGTGCCAAGGCAACGGTACTGGCTACCGGCGGTGCGGGTCGTATCTACTCGTCGACCACCAACGCCCTGATCAACACCGGTGACGGCGTTGGCATGGCACTGCGTGCTGGCGTTCCGGTGCAAGACATCGAAATGTGGCAGTTCCACCCAACCGGCATCGCCGGCGCAGGTGTACTGGTCACCGAAGGTTGCCGCGGTGAAGGCGGTTACCTGATCAACAAGCACGGCGAGCGTTTCATGGAGCGCTACGCGCCAAACGCCAAGGACCTTGCTGGTCGTGACGTTGTGGCCCGTTCCATGGTCAAGGAAATCATCGCCGGTAACGGCTGTGGCCCTAACGGCGACCACGTGATGCTGAAGCTCGACCACCTCGGTGAAGAAGTTCTGCACAGCCGCCTGCCAGGCATCTGTGAGCTGTCCAAGACCTTCGCTCACGTTGACCCGGTCGTTGCCCCGGTTCCAGTCGTTCCAACCTGCCACTACATGATGGGTGGTGTTGCCACCAACATTCATGGTCAGGCCATGACCCAGGATGCCGATGGTGTGGACCACATCATCCCAGGTCTGTTCGCCGTAGGTGAAGTGGCGTGCGTATCGGTTCACGGTGCCAACCGTCTGGGCGGCAACTCGCTGCTCGACCTGGTGGTCTTCGGTCGCGCTGCCGGCCTGCACCTGGAAAAAGCGCTGACTGACGGTATCGAATACCGCGACGCCAGCGACACCGATATCGAAGTTGCCCTGAACCGTCTGAACAAGCTCAACGAGCGTACTTCTGGCGAAGACGTTGCAACCCTGCGTCGCGAGCTGCAGAGCTGCATGCAGAACTACTTCGGTGTGTTCCGTACCGGCGAATACATGCAGAAGGGTATCGAGCAACTGGCTGGCCTGCGCGAGCGTATCGCCAACGTCAAGATCAGCGACAAGTCCCAGGCCTTCAACACCGCGCGTATCGAAGCGCTGGAGCTGCAGAACCTGCTGGAAGTTGCCGAAGCAACCGCCATCGCGGCCGAAGTTCGTAAAGAGTCCCGCGGCGCTCACGCCCGTGAAGACTACGAAGACCGTGACGACGAAAACTGGCTGTGCCACACCCTGTACTTCCCAGGTGAGAAGCGGGTTGCCAAACGTGCAGTCAACTTCGCGCCGAAGACCGTACCGGCGTTCGAACCAAAAGTCCGGACTTACTAAGGGTGGCCGCTATGTTGCAAGTCGAAGTTTATCGTTACAACCCGGACACCGACTCGGCACCTAAAACCCAGGTGTTCCAGGTCGATACCGGTGGCAAGGACCTGATGGTGCTTGACGTACTGGCACTGATCAAGGAGCAGGACGAGGGCTTCTCCTATCGTCGCTCCTGCCGTGAAGGCGTTTGCGGTTCCGACGGCATGAACATCAACGGCAAAAACGGCCTGGCGTGCATCACGCCACTGTCCGCTGTCGTAAAAGGTAACAAGTTGGTCGTGCGTCCGCTGCCTGGTTTGCCGGTTATCCGTGACCTGGTCGTCGACATGAGCATCTTCTACAAGCAGTACGAGAAGGTGAAGCCATTCCTGCAGAACGATACGCCGGCTCCGGCCATCGAGCGTCTGCAGTCGCCGGAAGAACGCGAAAAGCTGGACGGTCTGTACGAGTGCATCCTGTGCGCTTGCTGCTCGACTTCCTGCCCGTCGTTCTGGTGGAACCCGGACAAGTTCCTGGGTCCAGCCGCTCTGCTGCAAGCTTATCGCTTCCTGGCCGACAGCCGTGACACCAAAACCCAGGAGCGCCTGGCGTCCCTGGATGACCCGTTCAGCGTATTCCGCTGCCGCGGGATCATGAACTGCGTAAACGTTTGCCCGAAAGGTCTGAACCCGACCAAGGCAATCGGCCACGTTCGTAACATGCTGCTGCAAAGCGGCACCTGATTCAAAAAGTGTTGTAGCCGTAGTACGCCAAGGTGCGGGCATCAGCCCGCACCGAGGTGAAACCCGAGCGAGGGTCAAAAGCCCGAGCTTGACCTATGAAGATATGAGACCAGCAGGGGCATCCGGGCTGGTACCCGGTAAATCTGCGGGATCCTTGGTGGCTTGGTTTGCTGACGTGATTCCAGGCTTTCGTGGTTCTTGCCGATCGAGGCCCCTAACCGAGGGTGACCAAGCATGCAAGAAAGCGTGATGCAGCGCATGTGGAACAGCGCCCACCTTTCAGGTGGTAATGCTGCATATGTGGAAGAGCTCTATGAGCTCTACCTGCACGACCCTAACGCTGTGCCAGAAGAGTGGCGCACCTACTTCCAGAAGTTGCCCGCTGAAGGCAGCACTGCTACCGATGTATCGCATTCTACAATCCGCGACCATTTCGTACTGCTGGCGAAGAACCAGCGCCGCGCCCAACCGGTGTCTGCCGGTAGCGTGAGCAGCGAGCACGAGAAGAAGCAGGTTGAAGTGCTGCGTCTGATCCAGGCCTACCGTATGCGCGGCCACCAAGCGGCCAAGCTCGACCCGTTGGGGTTGTGGCAGCGCCCTGCGCCAGTAGACCTGTCGATCAATCATTACGGCTTGACCAATGCCGATCTTGATACGACCTTCCGTGCCGGCGACCTGTTCATCGGCAAAGAGGAAGCGAGCCTACGCGAAATCTTCGACGCTTTGCAGCAGACATATTGCCGCACCATTGGCGCCGAGTTCACCCACATCGTCGACTCCGAGCAGCGCAGCTGGTTCCAGCAGCGTCTCGAGAGCGTGCGTGGCCGTCCGGCATTCTCCGCCGACATCCAGAGCCACCTGCTCGAGCGCGTCACTGCCGCCGAAGGTCTGGAAAAGTACCTGGGCACCAAGTACCCGGGCACCAAGCGTTTCGGTCTGGAAGGTGGCGAAAGCCTGATTCCGATGCTGGACGAACTGATCCAGCGTTCCGGCTCCTACGGCACCAAGGAAATCGTGATCGGCATGGCCCACCGTGGCCGTCTGAACGTGCTGGTCAACACCTTCGGCAAGAACCCGCGCGAGCTGTTCGACGAGTTCGAAGGCAAGAAGAAGGTCGAGCTGGGCTCCGGTGACGTGAAGTATCACCAGGGCTTCTCGTCCAACGTGATGACCGCAGGTGGCGAAGTCCACCTGGCAATGGCCTTCAACCCGTCCCACCTGGAAATCGTCTCGCCAGTAGTGGAAGGTTCGGTCCGTGCCCGTCAGGACCGCCGCAACGATACCGTTGGCGACAAGGTTCTGCCGATTTCCCTCCACGGTGATGCCGCGTTCGCGGGGCAGGGCGTGGTCATGGAAACCTTCCAGATGTCGCAGACCCGCGGTTTCAAGACCGGCGGTACCGTGCACATCGTGATCAACAACCAGGTTGGTTTCACCATCAGCAACCCGCTGGACTCCCGTTCCACCGAGTACTGCACCGACGTCGCCAAGATGATTCAGGCGCCGATCCTGCACGTGAACGGTGATGACCCGGAAGCGGTGCTGTTCGTGACCCAGCTGGCGGTCGATTACCGCATGCAGTTCAAGCGTGACGTGGTCATCGACCTGGTCTGCTACCGTCGTCGCGGCCACAACGAGGCCGACGAGCCGAACGGCACCCAGCCGCTGATGTACCAACAGATCGCCAAGCAGCGCACTACCCGTGAACTGTACGCCGACAGCCTGATCCAGGCCGGTCGTCTGGACAGCGATCGTGTCCAGGCCAAGGTCGATGAGTACCGCAGCGCGCTGGACAACGGTCTGCACGTGGTCAAGAGCCTGGTCAAAGAGCCGAACAAAGAGCTGTTCGTCGACTGGCGTCCGTACCTGGGCCATGCCTGGACTGCGCGTCACGACACCCGTTTCGACCTCAAGACCCTGCAGGAACTGTCGGCCAAGCTGCTCGAGCTGCCGGAAGGCTTCCTGGTCCAGCGTCAGGTTTCGAAGATCTACGAAGACCGCCAGAAGATGCAGGCCGGTGGCTTGCCGATCAACTGGGGCTACGCCGAAACCATGGCTTACGCGACCCTGCTGTTCGAAGGCCATCCTGTGCGCATCACTGGTCAGGACGTAGGTCGTGGCACCTTCTCGCACCGCCATGCGGCGCTGCACAACCAGAAGGACGCCGGCACCTACCTGCCGCTGCAGAACCTGTTTGCCGGTCAGCCGAAATTCGACCTGTACGACTCCTTCCTTTCGGAAGAAGCGGTACTGGCCTTCGAATACGGTTACTCGACTACCACGCCTGAGGCGCTGGTGATCTGGGAAGCCCAGTTCGGTGACTTCGCCAACGGCGCGCAAGTGGTCGTCGACCAGTTCATCACCAGCGGCGAGCACAAGTGGGGCCGTCTGTGCGGTCTGACCATGCTGCTGCCACACGGTTATGAAGGTCAGGGCCCTGAGCACTCCTCGGCACGTCTTGAGCGTTACCTGCAACTGTGCGCCGAGCACAACGTTCAGGTGTGCGTACCGACCACCCCGGCGCAGATCTACCATCTGCTGCGTCGCCAGGTCATTCGTCCGCTGCGCAAACCGTTGATCGTACTGACGCCGAAGTCGCTGCTGCGCCACAAGCTGGCCATCTCGACCCTGGAAGATCTGGCCGAAGGCTCGTTCCAGACCGTGATCCCGGAAATCGATACCCTCGATCCGAAAAAGGTCACTCGCCTGGTCCTGTGCAGCGGCAAGGTTTACTACGATCTGCTGGAAAAACGCCGTGCCGAAGGTCGTGAAGACATCGCCATCGTGCGTATCGAGCAACTGTATCCGTTCCCTGAAGACGATCTGGTTGAAATCCTCGCGCCATACACCGAACTGAAGAACGTGGTGTGGTGTCAGGAAGAACCGATGAACCAGGGCGCCTGGTACAGCAGCCAACACCACATGCGCCGTATCCTCGGTCGTCACAACAAGGCGCTGGTCCTTGAGTACGCCGGTCGTGATGCGTCCGCGGCTCCAGCCTGTGGTTACGCTTCGATGCACGCCGAGCAGCAGGAAAAACTGCTGCAAGATGCTTTCACTGTTTAATGCCATCGCGCACTAGAAACCGAATTTAAGGAACCACTGATAATGGCTATCGAGATCAAAGCCCCTACTTTCCCGGAATCGGTTGCCGATGGCACCGTTGCCACCTGGCACAAGAAACCGGGCGAAGCCGTCAAGCGTGACGAACTGATCGTCGACATCGAGACCGACAAGGTCGTCCTGGAAGTACTGGCCACCGCTGATGGCGTCTTGGGCGCAATCGTCAAGAACGAAGGCGACACCGTTCTGTCCGACGAAGTTCTGGGTTCGATCGAAGCCGGTGGCGCTGCCGCCGCTCCTGCCGCCGCTGCTCAAGCTGCCGCGCCTGCCCAGGCCGCTGCTGCCGACGCTGGCGAAGATGATCCGATCGCTGCTCCAGCCGCGCGCAAGCTGGCTGAAGAAAACGGCATCGACCTGGCTAGCGTTGCAGGTACCGGTAAAGGCGGTCGCGTGACCAAGGAAGACGTCGTGGCTGCTGTTGCCGCCAAGAAGTCCGCTCCAGCCGCCGCGCCTGCTGCCAAGCCGGCCGCTGCTGCTGCCGCTGCTCCTGTTGTCGCCACCGGCGACCGCACCGAGAAGCGCGTTCCGATGACCCGTCTGCGTGCCAAGGTTGCCGAGCGTCTGGTCGAAGCACAGTCGAACATGGCCATGCTGACCACCTTCAACGAAGTCGACATGACCGAAGTCATGGCTCTGCGTTCGAAGTACAAGGACCTGTTCGAGAAGTCCCACAACGGCGTACGCCTGGGCTTCATGTCGTTCTTCGTCAAGGCCGCCACCGAAGCGCTGAAGCGTTTCCCGGCAGTCAACGCGTCGATCGACGGCAGCGACATCGTCTACCACGGTTACGCTGACGTCGGTGTTGCTGTCTCCAGCGACCGTGGCCTGGTGGTACCGGTTCTGCGTAACGCCGAACTGATGAGCCTGGCCGAGATCGAGAACGGCATCGCCACCTTCGGCAAGAAGGCCCGTGACGGCAAGCTGTCCATCGACGAGATGACCGGCGGCACCTTCACCATCACCAACGGCGGTACTTTCGGTTCGATGATGTCGACCCCGATCGTCAACCCGCCGCAAGCCGCCATTCTGGGCATGCACAACATCATCCAGCGTCCTATGGCCATCAATGGCCAGGTCGTGATCCGTCCGATGATGTACCTGGCGCTGTCCTACGATCACCGCCTGATCGACGGTAAAGAAGCTGTGACTTTCCTGGTGACCATCAAGAACCTGCTGGAAGACCCGGCGCGTCTGCTGCTGGATATCTAAACACGCAGTTGCAAGCTACAGGCGGCGAGCTTCGAAACAGAAGCCGCTCGCCTTGTAGCTTGTGGCTTGCTGCTTGTAGCTATAAAGGAATCTTTTATGAGCCAGAAGTTCGACGTAGTAGTAATTGGTGCAGGTCCTGGCGGCTACGTGGCCGCTATCAAGGCCGCGCAACTGGGCCTGAAGACCGCTTGCATCGAGAAGTACACCGATGGCGAGGGCAAACTGGCCCTGGGCGGCACCTGCCTGAACGTTGGCTGCATTCCATCCAAGGCGCTGCTGGACAGCTCCTGGAAGTACAAGGAAGCGAAAGAGAGCTTCAACGTCCACGGTATCTCCACCGGTGAAGTCAAAATGGACGTCGCCGCGATGGTTGGCCGCAAGGCCGGTATCGTCAAGAACCTGACCGGTGGCGTTGCCACCCTGTTCAAGGCCAACGGCGTTACTTCGATCCAGGGCCACGGCAAGCTGCTGGCTGGCAAGAAGGTCGAAGTCACCAAGGCTGACGGTACTACCGAAGTCATCGAAGCCGAAAACGTGATCCTGGCGTCCGGCTCCCGTCCGATCGACATTCCGCCAGCTCCGGTTGACCAGAACGTTATCGTCGACTCCACTGGCGCCCTGGAATTCCAGGCCGTGCCGAAGCGCCTGGGCGTTATCGGTGCCGGTGTCATCGGTCTGGAACTGGGCTCGGTCTGGGCTCGCCTGGGCGCGGAAGTTACCGTCCTGGAAGCTCTGGACACCTTCCTGATGGCTGCTGACGCCGCCGTCTCCAAGGAAGCGCTGAAAACCCTGACCAAACAAGGTCTGGACATCAAGCTGGGCGCCCGCGTAACCGGTTCCAAGGTCAACGGCGAAGAAGTCGAAGTGACCTACACCGACGCCAACGGCGAACAGAAAATCACCTTCGACAAACTGATCGTTGCGGTCGGCCGTCGTCCGGTGACCACCGATCTGCTGGCTGCCGACAGCGGCGTGACCATCGACGAGCGCGGTTTCGTCTTCGTCGACGATCACTGCGCTACCAGCGTTCCTGGCGTTTTCGCCATCGGTGACGTGGTTCGCGGCATGATGCTGGCGCACAAGGCCTCGGAAGAGGGCATCATGGTCGTCGAGCGCATCAAGGGCCACAAAGCCCAGATGAACTACGACCTGATCCCGTCGGTTATCTACACCCACCCGGAAATTGCATGGGTCGGCAAAACCGAGCAAACCTTGAAGGCTGAAGGCGTTGAGGTTAACGTGGGCACCTTCCCGTTCGCGGCCAGTGGCCGTGCAATGGCCGCAAACGACACCGGTGGTTTCGTCAAGGTCATCGCCGATGCCAAGACCGACCGCGTCCTGGGTGTACACGTGATTGGCCCAAGCGCTGCCGAACTGGTTCAGCAGGGTGCAATCGCAATGGAATTCGGCACCAGTGCCGAAGACCTGGGCATGATGGTCTTCTCCCATCCGACCCTGTCCGAAGCGCTGCATGAAGCCGCGCTGGCTGTGAATGGCGGTGCCATCCACGTAGCCAACCGTAAAAAGCGTTAACTATAAGAAAACCACGGCGGGCGGCCCGTCGTGAGTCTTGCGTGCATGACTCACCGCGGAAAGTCCGCCGGACTCGAACTCCCGGAGCATACCGGGAGCAAGCGGTCACAGGTGGCGCGGCACTCCAGTGGAGCGCAGCGCCGAAGCGCAGTACCTAACGAAGACGGTAAAAAGCATGAATCTTCACGAGTATCAGGGTAAGCAGCTGTTCGCTGAATACGGCCTGCCAGTTTCCAAGGGTTTCGCAGTCGACACCCCTGAAGCAGCAGCAGAAGCCTGCGAAAAAATCGGTGGCACCGAGTGGGTTGTCAAAGCCCAGGTTCACGCCGGTGGTCGCGGTAAAGCAGGCGGCGTCAAGCTGGTTCGCAGCAAGGAAGACGCCAAGGCGTTCGCTGCGCAATGGTTGGGCAAGCGTCTGGTGACTTACCAGACCGACGCCAACGGTCAGCCAGTGACCAAGATCCTGGTCGAATCCTGCACTGACATCGCCAAAGAGCTGTATCTGGGCGCTGTAGTCGATCGTTCGAGCCGCCGTATCGTGTTCATGGCCTCCACCGAAGGTGGCGTGGACATCGAGAAAGTCGCTCACGACACTCCCGAGAAGATCATCAAGGCTACTATCGATCCACTGGTCGGCGCTCAGCCGTTCCAGGGTCGTGAACTGGCTTTCCAGCTGGGTCTGGAAGGCAAGCAAGTTGCTCAGTTCGCCAAGATTTTCGTAGGCCTGGCCAAGCTGTTCAAAGAACACGATCTGGCCCTGCTGGAAGTCAACCCGCTGGTGATCAAGGCTGACGGCGATCTGCATTGCCTGGACGCCAAGATCAACATCGACGCCAACGCCATGTACCGTCAGCCTAAGCTGAAAACCTTCCACGACCCGTCCCAGGACGATCCTCGTGAAGCCCACGCTGCCAGCTTCGAGCTGAACTACGTGGCGCTGGAAGGCAACATCGGTTGCATGGTCAACGGTGCTGGCCTGGCCATGGGTACCATGGACATCGTCAACCTGCACGGCGGTAAGCCAGCCAACTTCCTCGACGTGGGCGGCGGTGCTACCAAGGAACGCGTTACCGAAGCGTTCAAGATCATTCTGTCCGACAGCAATGTCGCGGCCGTTCTGGTCAACATCTTCGGCGGCATCGTTCGTTGCGACATGATTGCCGAAGGCATCATCGGTGCAGTGAAAGAAGTTGGCGTCAAGGTACCGGTTGTTGTTCGTCTGGAAGGCAACAACGCTGAACTGGGCGCTAAAGTACTGGCAGAAAGCGGTTTGAACATCATTGCGGCCACCAGCCTGACCGACGCTGCTCAACAAGTTGTCAAAGCTGCGGAGGGCAAGTAATGAGCGTCCTGATCAATAAAGACACCAAAGTTATCTGCCAGGGCTTCACCGGCTCGCAAGGTACCTTCCACTCCGAACAAGCCATCGCCTACGGCACCAAGATGGTCGGCGGCGTTACTCCAGGCAAGGGTGGCACCACCCACCTGGGCCTGCCGGTGTTCAACACCGTCAAGGAAGCTGTGGAAGCTACCGGCGCTGACGCTTCGGTCATCTACGTTCCGGCTCCTTTCTGCAAAGACTCGATCCTGGAAGCGGCCTTCGGCGGCATCAAGCTGATCGTCTGCATCACCGAGGGTATCCCTACCCTCGACATGCTGGATGCCAAGGTCAAGTGCGACGAGCTGGGTGTTACCCTGATCGGCCCTAACTGCCCAGGCGTCATCACTCCGGGCGAGTGCAAGATCGGCATCATGCCTGGTCACATCCACTTGCCAGGCAAGGTCGGTATCGTTTCCCGTTCCGGCACCCTGACCTATGAAGCGGTCAAGCAGACCACTGACGCCGGTTTCGGTCAGTCCACCTGTGTTGGTATCGGTGGTGACCCGATCCCAGGCTCGAACTTCATCGACATCCTGAAGCTGTTCCAGGAAGACCCGAAAACCGAAGCCATCGTCATGATCGGCGAAATCGGTGGTTCGGCCGAAGAAGAAGCGGCTGCCTACATCAAGGCACACGTGACCAAGCCAGTGGTTTCCTACATCGCCGGTGTGACTGCCCCAGCGGGCAAGCGCATGGGCCATGCTGGCGCCATCATCTCTGGCGGCAAAGGCACTGCGGACGAGAAGTTCGCTGCTCTGCAGGACGCGGGCGTCAAAACCGTGCGTTCGCTGGCCGACATCGGCAAGGCCCTGGCCGAGCTGACCGGTTGGGAAGCCAAGAAGTAATCCTTCTTCGCTGATGCACCAGGAAAAGGCCACCTTCGGGTGGCTTTTTTCGTTTTAGCTGCAAGCCTCAAGCCTCAAGCGGCAAGCGGCAAGCGGCAAGCGGCAAGTTAAAGCGAGAGCACCGCGCTCTGCTTCTTCTTGCAGCTTGAGGCTTAGCGCTTGCAGCTTTTCGTTTGACTCAGCGCAACCGTTTGCGACATAGAGATTCGCTTATCGGACAAGCCGCCTTGCGGTCGTGCGTCCGCCCGGCAAATTCGTTAACATGCGCACTCTTTTTGTGCCCGCTCCCCAAAAGGGAGCGCCACGCGTTAAAGGTCCGCCTCATCAGGGTGGATAAAACATTTCCCTAATCCAAGGGGAAATCCCTCTCTAAATTCCGATTTCAGTAGTGTGGTATTTCCTTAAATGAAAGTGTTGAAAGGCCAGGACATCCTGGCGCTTGGCTTCATGACGTTCGCGCTGTTCGTCGGGGCCGGCAATATTATTTTCCCGCCAATCGTTGGTTTGCAGTCCGGTCCGAACGTGTGGATGGCGGCCCTGGGCTTCCTGGTCACCGCAGTAGGCCTACCGGTCGTTACCGTTGTCGCGCTGGCCAAGGTCGGTGGCGGCATGGACGCGCTGAGCAGTCCGATCGGCAAGGTGGCCGGTGGTTTGTTGGCGGCCGCTGCGTACCTGGCAGTCGGCCCGCTGTTCGCCACTCCGCGTACCGCCACCGTATCCTTCGAAGTGGGCGTGGCGCCGTTGACCGGCGAAAGCCCGATTGCACTGTTCATCTACAGCCTGGTGTATTTCACCGTCGTGCTGGCGGTGTCGATGTATCCGGGCAAGCTGCTGGATACCGTCGGTCGCTTCCTCGCGCCGCTGAAGATCATCGCCCTGGCGGTGCTTGGCATCGCGGCATTCGCGCTGCCCGCCGGCACCATCGGTGAAGCACAGCCGGCCTACGTGGCGGCGCCGTTCTCGCAGGGGTTCATTCAGGGTTACCTGACCATGGATACCTTGGGCGCACTGGTGTTCGGCATCGTTATCGTCAACGCGATTCGCTCCCGTGGGGTTGAGTCGCCGCGTCTGATCACCCGTTACGCGATCATTGCCGGCCTGATCGCCGGCCTTGGCCTGACCCTGGTGTACGTCAGCCTGTTCCGCCTGGGTGCCGGCAGCCATGACATTGCGGCCAACGCCGGCAATGGCGCGGTGGTTCTGCACGCTTACGTGCAACACACCTTCGGCTCGCTGGGCAGTGGCTTCCTCGCCGTGCTGATCGCGCTGGCGTGCCTGGTGACTGCGGTTGGCCTGACCTGCGCCTGCGCCGAGTACTTCAGCCGTATCCTGCCGCTGTCCTATCGCGCGCTGGTGGTCCTGCTGGCGGCGTTCTCGCTGTTGGTCTCGAACCTCGGCCTGACCAAGCTGATCATGTTCTCCGTGCCAGTGCTCACCGCAATCTATCCGCCGTGCATCGTGCTGGTAGGCCTGAGCTTCTGCAAAGGCATGTGGCATTCGCAAACCCGCATCATGGCGCCTGTCATGGCGGTCTCGCTGCTGTTCGGCGTCATCGACGCCCTCAAGGGCGCGAAGCTGGATGCCTGGATGCCGGCATCGTTTGCTCACCTGCCGCTGAGCGAGCAGGGGCTGGCCTGGCTGGTTCCATGCGTGGCGACCCTGCTCGTCGCCGTGGTCTGCGACCGCATGCTCGGCAAGCCGCGTGAAGTGATTGCCTGACTGAATAGCCAAAGGGCAGGGTAAGGCCACAAGCCATTGATACCCGACCCAGGCGCTTCCAAGAGCCCCGTTTCCTACCCAGGAAGCGGGGCTTTTGCTTTCTGCAGGGCAAGCCTCTTCTTGTCGCTTGCAGCTATAGGCTCGAAGCTGCTTTTTAGTGTCTTTTTTTGTTGGTTGGCGTCGAAACCCGGTCGCTGCACTTTACTGTGCAGGCCAACTTCTTCCGGGAATGTCCATGAGCTTCATTCAAAGCAATCTGATCAATCTTCTGGCTGCCGTCTGGTTCATCGCCTGCTGGGGCGGTTACACCCGTTACGCCACCTGGAAGGGCCGCGACACCGCGTGCCTGGCCAGCGTGATGCACCTGTACCGTGAAGACTGGATGCGCCGCATGCTGCTGCGTGACAACCGGATCGCCGACGCCAGCGTGATCGGCAACCTTGAGCGCAACGCCTCGTTCTTCGCCTCCAGCACCCTGATCATTCTCGCCGGTATTCTCACCGTGCTCGGTTCTTCGGATCGGGCGCTGTCGTTGCTGGCCGACCTGCCATTGGTGCAGCAGGCGTCCCAGAGCATGTCCGAGATCAAGCTGCTGTGCCTGGCCATGGTCTTCGTCTACGCCTTTTTCACCTTCAGTTGGTGCATGCGCCAGTACAACTTCGCGGCAGTGCTGGTGGGCTCGGCGCCCATGATCGGTGAGCGCCAGGTCAGCGAGATGGAGCGCAAGGCCTTCGCTTCGCGGGGCGCCCGGGTCATTTCGATGGCGGCGAACCAATTCAACTTCGGTCTGCGTTCCTATTACTTCGGAATGACCATGCTCAGCTGGTTCATCAGCCCGTGGATGTTCATGGTGATGAGTGCGGGCGTGGTGCTGGTGCTCTACCGCCGGGAGTTTCATTCCGACGTGCTCGACGTGATGGTCTATACCCCTACAGACGTATCATCGTCCGAACCTGGCAAGGAGGCGCTTCCGTGAGTATTCCGTTCTGGTGTGTATTGATCAGTGCCGTGCTGATTTTCGTCGCGCGAATCCCGGTGAGCCGGGCCATGAAAGAGCAGGGCGGCTATGACAACCATCTGCCGCGGGAGCAGCAGGCCCGCTTGACTGGCCTCGGTGCCCGGGCCGTAGCGTCGCACCAGAACAGTTTCGAGGCGTTCATGCTGTTTGCGGTGGGTGTGCTGATGGCGCATACCACGCAGACCCAGGGTTTTCTGATCGATGCACTGGCGATCATCTTTGTTCTGGCGCGGATTATCTATTTGCCGCTGTACTGGTATGACTTTGCCTGGCAACGCTCGCTGGTCTGGAGTGTTGGCCTGATTTGTTCACTCTTGTTGATGTTGAGCCCGACGTTCAGACAGCTTTTGATATGAATAAAAAAACCCGACCTGAGTCGGGTTTTTTTATTCCAGCAAGAACGCTTACTTGGCAGGTTCTGCAGGAGCAGCTGGTGCAGCAGGCGCGGCTTCTGGGGCTGGAGCCGGAGCGGCTGGAGCGGCTTCTTCAGCAGCTTTCTGTTGCGCTTCGGCACTGTCTTTGGCGGCTTCGGCGTTTTCTTTGGCGGCCTCGTTCACTTTATCCTGAGCTTCGTCCATCTTCTGCTGGGCTTGCTCGGCATGTTGTTGGGCGTCTTGAGCCTTGTTCTCGCTGGCTTTATCGCAAGCGGCGAGGCCCAGAGCAGCGGCGAGCATAACGGCATAAGCAAAAGGTTTACGCATGGGGTGTTTCTCCTTGTGGAATAACTTTACTTAAACCATTCGAGTTGTCTCTGCCGGTTTAAGTTCCGCGCACCATACACATATATAAGTTACGGATCCATATAGACTTTTTGCTGGTCTTATGCAGGTCCGCACAAGGGTCGAGGAATAACCAGAAATGAATGAAACGCCGTTGATGGGGCGTGCCAGGCGCTTCCTTTCCGCCTTGCGCCACTGCCAGGTACTGAACATGCAAGTTCAAGCCGCGGACGAAACGGGCATCACGCTGCTGCTGCCTTATTCACCCTCTATTGTTGGCAACCCGCAGACCGGGTCGATCCACGGCGGCGCCATCACCACGCTGATGGACACCGCGCTCGGGATGGCCACGCTGTGCGCCCTGCCTGAATTCGAGGTGTGCCCAACCCTTGACCTGCGTATCGATTACATGAGCCCGGGTGTCGCCGATCAGGATGTGTACGGCCATGCCCATTGCTATCGGGTCAGTCGCGATGTGATCTTCATTCGCGGCACCGCCTACCAGGGCGATCCTGCACAGCCGATCGCCGAAGTCGTCGGTACTTACATGCGCCTGGGCAAGGACATCAAAGGCGGCCTGGGTTTCTCCCGCCAGTTGAAGGAGGGCGCACAATGATCCCGGCTGATATCCACGCTCAACTGCGCGAAGCCCATGCCCGGGGCGATTACTCGCAACTGCTGCAATTCATTCCTTATGCCGGGCTGATCGGTATCGAATGCAGCCGTGACGGCGATGACCTGCTGTTCCGCCTGCCGGCCAATCCGGACAACATCGGCAACCCCTTGCTGCCGGCGATCCACGGCGGCGTGATCGCCGGCTTCATGGAGTTGTCGGCGGCGCTCTATCTGCTGATCTTCAGCGAGAGTGCGAGCGTTCCGAAGATCATCGACTTTTCCATCGACTACCTGCGTGCCGGACATTTTCGCGACACCTATGCGCGCTGCCAGTTGTGGCGCCAAGGGCGGCGGGTCACCAACGTGGCGATTACCGCCTGGCAGACCGATCCAGGCGAGCCGATCGCCACTGCTCGCGCGCACTTCAAGATCAAAGAGCTGACCGCGCCCTTGAAATAGCCGGGGACGTCCCCCATCTGCTGTTCATCCCGCCACGCAAGGCCGGGCGAGTGCTTACGGGCCCGCCAGCCAGCGTGACCAATGCCATCAGATCGGAGTTTTGAAGACCATGAGCGTGGAGTCACAAAAAGAAACCCTGGGCTTCCAGACCGAGGTGAAGCAACTGCTGCACCTCATGATTCACTCGCTGTACTCGAACAAGGAAATCTTCCTCCGGGAACTGATTTCCAACGCCTCCGACGCCGTGGACAAACTGCGCTTCGAAGCGCTGTCCAAGCCTGAACTGCTGGAAGGCGGCGCGGACCTGAAAATTCGCGTCAGCTTCGACAAGGATGCCGGTACCGTTACCCTCGAAGACAACGGCATCGGCATGAGCCGCGAGGACGTGATCGCGCACCTGGGCACCATCGCCAAGTCCGGCACCGCCGACTTCATGAAAAACCTCACCGGCGACCAGAAAAAAGATTCGCACCTGATCGGCCAGTTCGGTGTGGGCTTCTATTCGGCGTTCATCGTCGCTGACAAGGTTGACGTGTTCAGCCGCCGCGCCGGCTTGCCGGCCGCCGAAGGCGTGCACTGGTCGTCGAAGGGCGAGGGTGATTTCGAAGTTGCCACCGTCGAAAAGGCCGAGCGCGGTACCCGCATTGTCCTGCACCTGAAAAAAGACGAGACCGAGTTCGCCGACGGCTGGCGCCTGCGCAACGTCATCAAGAAATACTCCGACCACATCGCCCTGCCGATCGAGCTGCCGAAGCAGGTCGAAGCTGCCGAGGGTGAAGAAGCGCCGGCCGAAGAATGGGAAACCGTCAACCGCGCCAGCGCCCTGTGGACCCGTCCGCGTACCGAGATCAAGGACGAGGAATACCAGGAGTTCTACAAGCACATCGGCCACGATTTCGAGAACCCGCTGGCCTGGAGCCACAATAAGGTCGAAGGCAAGCTGGAATACAACTCGCTGCTGTACGTCCCGGCGCGCGCGCCGTTCGACCTGTACCAGCGCGAAGCGCCACGCGGCCTGAAGCTGTATGTGCAGCGCGTGTTCATCATGGACCAGGCGGAATCCTTCCTGCCGCTGTACCTGCGCTTCATCAAGGGTGTGGTCGATTCCAACGACCTGTCGCTGAACGTCTCCCGTGAAATCCTGCAGAAAGACCCGATCATCGACTCGATGAAGTCGGCGCTGACCAAGCGTGTCCTGGACATGCTGGAGAAGCTGGCGAAGAACGAGCCTGAACAGTACAAGTCGTTCTGGAAGAACTTCGGTCAGGTGCTGAAGGAAGGCCCGGCGGAAGACTTCGCCAACAAGGAGAAGATCGCCGCCCTGCTGCGCTTTGCCTCCACCGGCGACGACAGCGGCGAGCAGAGCGTGTCCCTGGCCGACTACCTGGCGCGCGCCAAGGAAGGTCAGGACAAGATCTACTTCCTCACCGGCGAGTCCTACGCGCAGGTCAAGAACAGCCCGCACCTGGAGGTCTTCCGCAAGAAAGGCATCGAAGTGTTGCTGCTGACCGACCGTATCGATGAGTGGCTGATGAGCTACCTGAGCGATTTCGACGGCAAGGGCTTTGTCGATGTCGCCCGCGGCGATCTGGACCTGGGCAAGCTGGACTCCGAAGAGGACAAGAAAGCCCAGGAAGAAGTTGCCAAGGACAAGGAAGGTCTGGTCGAGCGCCTCAAGGCCGCGCTGGGTGACAGCGTCAGTGAAGTGCGCGTCTCGCACCGCCTGACCGACTCGCCGGCGATCCTGGCCATTGGTGAACAGGACCTGGGCCTGCAAATGCGCCAGATCCTCGAAGCCAGCGGGCAGAAGGTGCCGGATTCCAAGCCGATCTTCGAATTCAACCCGAGCCACCCGCTGATCGAGAAACTGGATAACGAGCAGAGCGAAGACCGTTTCGCCGACTTCTCGCACATCCTCTTCGATCAGGCTGCACTGGCTGCGGGCGATAGCCTGAAAGACCCGGCGGCCTATGTTCGCCGCTTGAACAAACTGCTGGTCGAACTCTCGGTTTGATCTAGTGTTGGAAAAGCCCGCTTCGGCGTAATGTCAGTCAGTTAGCGTTTTATGCAGCCCATCGCGAGCAAGCTCGCTCCTACATTGTAGGAGCGAGCTTGCTCGCGATGGGTGTCAACAGGCTTAACTGACTGGCATTACGCTTCGGCGGGCTTTTTTCATGCAAGGAGGATTGAATGAGCAAGGTGACAATCGAGTCGCTGGTTTACCACATCGCCGGCAAAGCCTATGAAAGCCGTCTGGTCTACACCCATGGCGCGTTGCAGCAGCCCGGGTTGGTGATGGCGCCGAACTGGATGGGTATCAGCGAAGGCGCCGAGCGCATCGCCAAGGCGGTGGCCGAGCAAGGTTACGTGGTGTTGATCGCCGACCTCTACGGTCAGTCGGTGCGTCCGCAGAACGCTGATGAGGCGGGTGCGGCGATGATGCCGCTGAAAAGCGACCGTGCCGAGTTGCGCAAACGCATGCAGGGCGCCCTGGCTCAGTTGCTTGGGCAGTCGAAGGCGGTGCTGACGCCCGGCAAGCTGGCAGCGTTCGGCTTCTGTTTCGGCGGTTGCTGCGCGCTGGAACTGGCCCGTGACGGCGCGCCACTGAGTGCTGCCGTGTCGTTCCACGGCACGCTGGATACGCCCAACGCCGAGGATGCCGGCAACATCAAGGGCTCGGTGCTGGTGCTGCACGGTGCGTCGGATCCGTTGGTGCCGCGCGAGCAGTTGCCGGCGTTCGAGGCGGAAATGAATGCTGCCGGCGTCGACTGGCAGTTGCTCAGCTACGGCGGCGCAGTGCATTCCTTCACTGACCCGGCAGCCAATGTGCCGGGCAAGATGAAGTACGACGCGCGCACGTCCAAGCGTGCGTTCCAGGCGATGCACAACCTGCTGGACGAAGTGTTCAAGGCCTGAGGTGATCGCTGCGGTTCGGCGCCCCGAACCGCAGCGATGCAGGCTCAAGGCAGCTCGATTCTCCCGGTCTCCCCCTCGACCACCGGCCAATTCCCGGCCGCCCATTGTTCCCGGGCATTCTCAATCAGCGCCGGATCACTCGCGACAAAATTCCAGTTCATCCGCCTTGGCCCATCCAGCGGCGCGCCGCCGAACACCACCAGATGACTTTCGCCCTCGGCGTACAGGCTTGCGTCCTCTCCTTCCGGCAAGACCACCAGCGTGGCGGGCTCCAGTAGCTCATCGTTCAGTTGTACTTCCCCGACCAGCACATACACCGCGCGCTGCTGATGCTCCGTGGGCACGCACAGGGTGGTCGCCGCCTGCATCCGCACCTCGGCGTAAAGGGTGGGGGAGAGCACCGGCACCGGCGATTCAAGGCAGAAGCCGCTGCCCGCGATCATGCGGATCTTCACGCCCAGTGCTTCACTGGTTGGCAGGCTGTCGGCCGGGTGATGGCTGTAGTGGCCAGCGCCTTGTTCCGCGGACTTCGGCGACGCCAGCCAGACTTGCAGCCCGTGCAGGCGCGAGCCCGTTTCCAGCAACTCGGCCGGGGTGCGTTCGACGTGGGCGATGGCGGCGCCGGCGGTCATCCAGCTCACCTCGCCGGGCCTGACCCGCTGATGCGAACCGAGGCTGTCTTTGTGCAACAGTTCGCCTTCGAACAGGTAAGTCAGGGTCGACAGGCCGATATGCGGGTGCTGGCGGATATCCATGCCGTGGCCCGGGGCGTAGGTGGTTTGCAGCATGTGGTCGAAGAACACGAAGGGGCCGACGCTACGGCATTTTGCCGACGGCAGCGGGCGCAGGATGGGCTGGCCTTCCACCGACTCAGCGCGGGGACGGATTACCAGGGGCGAGGTCATGCGGGGCTCCAGGCCGAAACGGAAGGGCCTAGCATAGCCCGGTCGCCGAACCCCGGGGAGATGCCTGCTGTCTACCCTGTCCGAAGAATGACAAAGGAGCGTGGGAATGCTCGCAAGACACCTGAGTGGATTCGTGCTGACCGGGCTGCTGATCGCGGGGGCCGAGGCGCGCGAGTACCACTACAGTGATGCGCACCTGCATTACGTCGATTTCTTCCAGGAAAGCGAGGGCATGCCAGCGCTGCTGGAAGCGATGGACAAGGCACGAATCGACCAGGCGATGATCAGCGGTATCCCGGTGGCCAAGAAATGGCACGAAGACGAGCCCAAGCGTCCGCGCTATTACGCGGGCGACGACGCCGATGCCTATTGGTACAGCGCCACGGATATCTACGTGGCGGCGGCGTTGCAAAAACTCAGCCCTGAGCAACGCACGCGTTTTCACCCGTTCCTGTCCGGCTTCAATCCGGTGGACAAGAATGCCGTGGCCCATATCGAGCGCATGCTGGAGCTGCACCCTGGCCTCTGGCAGGGCATCGGCGAGGTGTTCACCCGGCACGATGACCTTACCGCGCTGACCAGCGGCGATACCCCTCGGGCCAACAACGAGGCGATGACGCGGATCTATCATCTGGCCGCCGAGCAGGACATGCCGGTGTTGATCCACTCCAATATCACCTCCAAGCGCGAGCGCAATCCGTTGTACCTGGCCGAGCTTGAGGAGCCGCTGCGCAATCATCCGCACACGCGCTTCATCTGGGCACATGCCGGCAGCAGCCTGGAGATCCATCGCCACCAGACGCGGATGGATTTTCTTCTGCCGACCCTGGAACGCTTGCTGGAGACCTATCCGAACCTTTATGTCGATCTGTCCTGGAGCGTCCTGCAACCTTATCTGCTGGATGACCAGGGCACGCCTGACCGCCAGTGGCTGGCGCTGGTGGAGCGCTTTCCCGAGCGCTTCATGCTCGGCTCCGATGTGGTCGGGCGTTTCGGCAGCCTGGGGGAGCAATTGCACGGTTTCGACCCGTTTCTCGATGCGCTCCCCGAAGGCATCGCGCGCAAAGTTGCCCGGGACAACTTCCTCTCGGTGTTGCCGAAACCGCGCTGAGCGGGATTGTCATCAGCCTGTCATGCCCGAGTCATAGTCTGCCGCGATCCACTACAGAGGAAGCGCAGTATGTTGACTAGCCGTTTGAGCGCCCTGGTTGGGCTGATGTGCATCGCAGGCGTTGCCAGCGCCGAGGTGCGGGTGCAGGGACCGGTTGAATATGGTGTGTTCGAAACCAAGCTGCAAAATGCCCAACCCGGTGAGCGGGTGTTGACCATGAACAGCCAGACCATCCAGTCGACAGATGAGGTTCCGGCCAAATTGGGCAGCAAATTTGGCATCCGCTACCGGCTGGAAGGCAAAACTGCAGAGGACACCCCGCTGACACTGCTGTATCTCACCCCCGGTATCGTTACCCCGGATGGCAAGCGTCACGACAAGTTCGAAGTGGTGCAGAAACTGGTGCCAGGCGCGGCGATGGACGTGATGGCCTATGAGTTTACCGAGCACCACGAAGCAGTTCCGGGCACCTGGCATTTCATGGTTTTCCAGGGCGACCGCCTGCTCGCGGAGAAGCAATTTACTGTTCGCTGAGTTCCGCTCGCTGCTGTTCCGGCAATCATTAGGCGTTTTGATATCACCAATTCTTCTTACGCAAAACTCCAACGGTCCGATACCGTCTAAGCATGTCGGCTGCAGACTTGAGCAGCGCTTGCGGAAGGAACCGTTCGATGAGTCTGAGAAGCTTGAACATAGCGCCCCGGGCCGGCTTGGGGTTCGGCCTGTTGGCGCTGTTGGTGATTGCCCTGGGGACATTCGCGCTGTCGCAGATGGCGAGCATGCGCGAGCAGTCCGACCAGGTGGAAAACAACTGGTTGCCCAGCGTGATCAACGTCGGGCAGATGAGCCAGGACATGCTGCGGGTGCGCGCCTTGACCCTGCGGCTACTGGTGAATCGTGACCCGACGGCGCAGCAGCAGAACATTTCCCGCATCGAAACCCTCAAAGAAAACCTGGCCAGTGCGCAAAAGACCTACGACGCACTGATCGTGCTGCCAGAGGAACGCACGCTGTTCGACCGTTACCTGGAGCTGCAGAAACAGTACTTCGTCTTGCAGGCGCAGGTCATGAGCGAGGCGTCCCAGGGGCGGGTCGAGGCGGCGGTAGAGGTGGTCAATGGTGAGATGAACCAGTTGGCCGACCGCCTGACCGCGACTCTCAATGAACTGATCGATCTCAATAACCAGCACGCCAACCTCGCTACCGATCTGGCACAGACGGTGTACGTCGGGGCGCGCTTCTGGGTGATTGTCCTGTTGCTCGGTGCGCTGGTGCTGACCGTCGTGCTGGCCCTGGTGCTGACCCGCAGCATCGTCCATCCGCTCGCGCAGTCGCTGCAGGTCGCCGAGGTGGTTGCCACCGGCGACCTGACCCCGCAAATCACCATTAACGGCAAGGATGAACCGGCGCGCTTGCTGGTGGCGCTCAAGACCATGCAGCAAAGCCTGCGTGACACCATCGGGCGTATCTCCGACTCATCCAACCAATTGGCTTCGGCCTCCGAGGAACTCAGCGCGGTGACCGAGGATGCGACCCGCGGCCTGCAGCAGCAGACCCAGGAAATCGAGCAGGCGGCGACCGCGGTCAACCAGATGACCGCGGCGGTGGAGGAGGTGGCCAGTAACGCCGTGGCGACTTCACAGGCTTCGCAGGAGTCCGATCGCATCGCCCGTCAGGGGCGCGAGCAGGTGCGCCTGACCGTGGTGTCCATCGAAGAACTGGCGGCGGGTGTCAGCACCAACGCCGATGAAGTCGGGCAATTGGCGGAGCGGGTGCACGGCATTTCCAAGGTGCTTGACGTGATTGGCTCGATTGCCGAGCAGACCAATCTGCTGGCGCTCAATGCTGCGATCGAGGCTGCGCGGGCGGGCGATGCCGGGCGCGGTTTCGCCGTGGTGGCCGACGAGGTGCGGGCGCTGGCCCATCGCACCCAGCAATCGACCCGGGAAATCGAACAGATGATCGACGGCATTCAGCAGGGCAGTGACCGTGCGGTGGGCGGCATGCAGCAGACGCGCGAACGGGCGCGCCACACGCTGGATGGCGCGCATGCCGCCGGAGAGGCGCTGGAGGAAATTGCCCAGGCGATCAGCCGGATCAATGAACGCAACCTGGTGATCGCCAGTGCGTCCGAGCAGCAGGCGGCGGTGGCGCGGGAGGTGGATCGCAACCTGACCAATATTCGTGATCTGGCATTGCAGAGTTCGGCGGGGGCCAGCCAGACGGTGGAGGCGAGTCAGGCGTTGTCGCAGTTGGCGGTGGAGTTGAATGCGTTGGTGGGGAGGTTTTCGGTGTAGGGGAGAGCCTCATCGCTGCATGGGGTATCTACATATCTCGGGACTGCCTGAGGACCATGAAGCGCCAGTCAGGAAACCGGGTAATGACGACCATCCGCTAGCCGACAGTTTTTCAGAGCTCTCAAGATCGAGCGCCGCCCGATCTTGAAAGCTCTGAAAAACTATCGGCTAGCACATGGTGGCCCTGAACGGATCCTCTGACAGGCTACTCATGACCTTCACACAATCCCGAGATGTGTAGATACCCATGCAGCGATGAGGCCAAAAAAACCAGTCCTGAAAATGCAAAACGCCCCGAACCAGTCGGGGCGTTTTTCATGCAAGAGCCTCAGCCCTTACTTGCCTTCCCAGCGCTTGAGCACGAGGGTGGCGTTGGTGCCGCCAAAACCGAAGCTGTTGCTCATCACGGTATCGATCTTGGCGTTTTCGCGGGTTTCGCGCAGGACCGGCAGGTCGGCGACTTCCGGGTCCAGCTCGTCGATGTTGGCGGAGCCGGCAATGAACTTGCCTTCCATCATCAGCAGGCAGTAGATCGCTTCGTGAACGCCAGCGGCGCCCAGGGAGTGACCCGACAGGCTCTTGGTGGAGCTGATGGCCGGAGCCTTGTCGCCGAACACGTGACGCACACCTTTCATTTCCGCGACGTCGCCGACCGGGGTCGAAGTGCCGTGGGTGTTCAGGTAGTCGATCGGGGTGTCGACGGTGGACAGCGCCTGTTCCATGCAGCGGATTGCGCCTTCGCCGCTCGGGGCGACCATGTCGTAGCCATCGGAAGTGGCGCCGTAGCCGACGATTTCCGCGTAGATCTTGGCGCCGCGGGCCAGAGCGTGTTCCAGCTCTTCCACGACGACCATGCCGCCACCGCCAGCGATGACGAAACCGTCACGGTCGGCGTCGTAGGCGCGGGAGGCCAGTTCAGGGGTTTCGTTGCGCTTGGTGGACAGGGCGCCCATCGCGTCGAACAGGAACGACTGGCTCCAATGCTCTTCTTCACCGCCGCCGGCGAAGACGATGTCCTGCTTGCCCCACTGGATCTGCTCCATGGCGGTGCCGATGCAGTGTGCGGACGTCGCGCAGGCCGAGGAGATCGAGTAGTTGATGCCCTTGATCTTGAACGGAGTGGCCAGGCACGCCGAAACGGTGCTACCCATGGTGCGGGTGACGCGGTACGGGCCGACGCGCTTGACGCCTTTCTCGCGCAGGGTGTCCAGCGCTTCCATCTGGTTCAGGGTCGAAGCGCCGCCGGAGCCGGCAACCAGGCCGGTGCGCGGGTTGGAAACCTGCTCTTCGGTCAGGCCGGAGTCCTTGATTGCGTCCTGCATCGCCAGGTAGGCGTAGGCAGCCGCGTGGCCGACGAAGCGGTAGACCTTGCGGTCGATCAGTTCTTCGAGGTTCAGGTCGATGGAGCCGGAAACCTGGCTGCGCAGTCCCATTTCCTTGTATTCCGGGTTGAAACGGATGCCCGGACGGCTTTTACGCAGGTTTTCGGAGACGGTCTCTTTGTCATTGCCCAGGCAAGAAACGATGCCCAGACCTGTGATTACGACGCGGCGCATGCGAATAACCCTTAGAAATTTTCAGTGGAAGTGAATACACCGACGCGAAGGCCTTCTGCGGTGTAGATCTCGCGACCGTCAACGCTGACCGAACCATCGGCGATGGCCATGTTCAGCTTGCCCTTCAGGACGCGCTTGATATGGATGTTGTAGGTAACCTTCTTCGCCGTCGGAAGTACCTGGCCGAAGAACTTCACTTCGCCCGAGCCCAGCGCACGGCCACGGCCTGGCAGACCTTGCCAGCCGAGGAAGAAGCCGACCAGTTGCCACATGGCATCAAGGCCCAGGCAGCCCGGCATCACCGGATCGCCTTCGAAGTGGCAGGCGAAGAACCACAGGTCTGGAGTGATATCCAGCTCGGCGACCAACTCACCTTTGCCGTACTTGCCACCCTCTTCGCTGATGTGGGTGATGCGATCCACCATCAGCATGTTGGGGGCGGGCAGTTGCGCGTTACCTGGGCCGAACAGCTCACCGCGACTGCAGCGCAGCAGGTCTTCCCGAGTAAAGGCGTTTTGTTTGGTCATGCGAGCTCCTCAATAGTCCCCGTGCGGCAAGGGGCGAATCTTCCCGACCGACCCAGACCCTTCGGCCTTGGGCGGTAGCCTACCCATAGACTATTGCGTTGTAGTGAAAGTCACAGCACAGGGGACGAAGATGTACACTTGTGCACTGAAATTTTTCCGACAGACCTTTCTTAGGTCAGTTCCGGCCTCTAAGACTGCCGCAATTTAGCATTTATCGCCAGTCACGACTGCTTGACCGGGCAACCAACGCTGCAGAATCTGCTGTAGATCATTACGTTTGAACGGCTTTGTCAGGTAGTCGTTCATTCCCGCCTCCAGGCAGCGCTCCCGATCACCCTGCAAGGCATTGGCGGTAAGGGCGATGATCGGCAGGTCACGACCCTGCGGCATCTGGCGGATCCGCCGGGTGGCTTCGTAGCCATCGACGATCGGCAGCCGGCAATCCATCAGTACGGCGGCGATCGGCTGGCGGGCGATCAGGCTGATGGCCTGGGCGCCGTCCCCCGCGACACACACGTCAAAGCCCAGGCTACGCAACATGGCCTGGATCACCGTCTGGTTCACCGGGTTGTCTTCCACCAGCAGAACCGGTTTTCCCGCGGCATCGCTCGGTGTCGTGTTGCCCGCGATGGTCAGCAGCGCCGGGCGCATCTGGAGCGTCAGCGGCATTTCCAGGGTGAACGTCGAGCCGACGCCCACGCGGCTCTCGGCGCGCAGGCTGCCACCCATGCGTTCGGCCAGGTTTCGGGCGATTGAAAGACCCAAGCCGGTGCCGCCGTAGCGGCGGGAAATCGAACTGTCGGCCTGCTGGAAGGCAACGAACATGGTTTCCAGGCGCGAATTGTCGATGCCGATGCCGGTGTCGCGCACGGCGCAGGTGAACCAGATCAGTTGCCGGTCGAGTATCTGCCAGCGCGGAAGGACCTGCACCCGGCCCGCTTCGGTGAATTTGAGGGCGTTACCGATCAGGTTGACCAGTACCTGACGGATGCGGGTCGGATCACCGCACACCTGGAGCTGTTCCATGCTCTCGGGCATTTCCAGCTCCAGCGTCAGGTTGCGTTGCTGGGCGGTGTGCAGGAACGATTGCACGCTGTTGCCGATGAGTTCGGCGAGGTTGAAGTCGATCTGCTCCAGCTCCAGCGTGGTGCGCTCGATGCGGGAGAAGTCGAGGATGTCGTTGATGACCTTGAGCAGGTGTCCGGTGGATTCGCTGGCAACGTTGGTGTAGTCGACCTGTTCGTCACTCAGCTCGGTGGTCTGCAGCAATTGCAGCATGCCCAGCACGCCGTTCATCGGTGTGCGCAGCTCATGGCTCATCATCGCCAGGAATTCCGACTTGGCCTTGTTCGCCTGCTCAGCTTCTTCCCGCGCCTGGGTCATTTGCGCCATGGCTTCTGCCTGCTCGCGGGAAGCTTGGGCCAGGCCGCTGGCGAGGTTGTTGATGTGCCGGGCCAAGTGCCCCAGCTCACTGTCATCGACCTCCGGCAGCGGGGTGTTGAAGTCGCCTTTCTGGATCGCCTTGACCGCATGACCCATGTCGCGGATCGGCTCCGAGAGGCTGCGCGCCAGGCGCCGGGCCAGAAGGAAGGTGAAGAGCAGGGCGAACAGGGCGAGGATCCCGGCCTTGATCACGATCTCCTGCTGGCGCTGGCTGAAGGCGTCGTTGGACATACCGACGATCACCCGGCCCAGGTAGTCGTCCGCGATGATGCTCGGTGGTTCTTCCCCCTCTTGCAGGAAATCGGCGTCGAGGTTGATCCGTTGCAGGCGGATTGGTGCCTGGAATACTTCGACCTGCTGGGCGCGGTTGACGTGCTCATCGGGCTGTTCGACGTACACCAGGATGTGATTGGCGTTGTCCTGCACCTCCAGAAAACGCACATGGGGGATGGTCAGGGTGGCGCGCATCAGGCTTTCCAGCACTTCGTCGTTACCGGCGATCACCCCGTATTCCGAAGCCGGTGCCAACTGGTTGGCGATCAACTGACCGGTGTGGTTCAACTCCTGACGCAGGTCCTGAATACGTACAAAGGTGAAAAAACTGATCAGCAGCAGCGTCAGCACCAGGGCCGGGCCAAGGCTGATGATCTGGGTGCGGGTGCTGATGTCCCAACTCACGGCTTTCATCGGGTGGATTCTCCTGCGGCCACGGCCTGACTGGCGGCATCAGGGTCGATTGCCTCGACGCCCAGGGCCCGGGCGACCTGCTGGTTGCCGGAAACGCTGAAATATTCCGGGTAATGCATGCGCGGCCACTGGTCCGCAGGCTTGTCGAGCAGGCGGTCGAGCACCGCGAGCCAATTGTTCTGGTCGCTGAAGGTACTGGCCAGGGCGCCGGCGCGGACGAAGCCGGCGTTGGGGCCGATCAGCGCCATCTGCCGGGCGTAGCTGCTGAGCAGCAGGTTCTTCGCGGTTTTCGGGTTGTAGAGCTGTGGATCGTCCAGGCCCAGCAGGACATCGGTGTCCCGCAGCAGGGCCTGCAAGGGCCGGTTGTCCTTCAGGTCGGGCCACGGTTGTGCGTCGATTTCCAGGCCCAGTGGCTGGGCGGCATGGCGCAGTTCATCGAGCAGAAACCGGCTGTGTTCGCTGTAGAGCACGCCCACCCGCCGCGCCTGCGGCAGCAGGTAGCGGATCAACTGCAATTGCCGAGGTAGCGGTGGATCGCTCCACAGCAGGCTGAGGTAAGGCGGGCGCAGATCGCCCAGGCGTTGGTAGGCCTGGACCCGGCTGATACGCAGGACCAGCGCCGGCGGGCCGGCCGGCTCGCGCAGGCGCCAGTCCAGTGCGGGCAGGTCGAGCAGGATCAGCCGGGTACCGGCTTTGACCTGGCCGGGGGCGGGCAGTTGTTCGATCGGGATAAAGCGCACGGTATCCGCCGGGCGCCGCGCGGCCAGTGCCTCGACAAAGTCGTGCACGCTGTCGTTGTCTTGAGCGCCGGTGAGCAGAATCTCGCCGCCAGCGAGCGATGCCAGGGGCCACAGCAGGACCAGCAACAGGCAGCGCCGCAACCTGCGCATCAGAATTCCAGCTCCGCGCTGAAATACAGCAGGTGCCGGCTGTCGTAGCGGTTGTCGGCTTTGGTGAGGGGCTCATCGTCAAGGCGCTGTTGCAAGGTTCCGGCCAGCTCCAGGCTGGCGCGGGGCAGGGCGAAACGCTTGGCCACGCGCAGATCGACCCGCTCGAAACGGTACTGGTTCAGTGCGTCGTCCCCGTAATAGAAGAGGGCGCTCGACCAGCCCCGTCCCCAGTCGTGCATCCAGCCGGCCGAGCCGCTGTTGCTGGCGGTCAGGCGCTGGTCGTCGGGGTTGCTGGCCTCGGCGTCGACGTAAGCGTAGGTGAGGCGCACGCGGTCGTCGCTGCCCAGCCGCCAGTCCAATTGGGTTTCGCTACCGGTGAAGCGGGCGTTGTTGCTGTTGCTGGCGATGTACTGGTTGTTGCGCAGCGGTTCGCTGATCATCCCGCTGATTTCGTCGTGGAACAGCTTGAAGTCGACGCTCAGGTCCACCTCGGCGAAATAGCCGTTGTAGCCCAGCTCCCGCGAGCGCATGCGTTCCTGGTCGAGGTTGCCGGGGCCGCGGGTCTTGACGAAGTACTCGCCGGTGCCCTGGCCAAGGGCAGGAGGATTCAGGTTGGTGACCCGGTAACTCCAGTTGACGTTGTTCTCGAACATGTCCGCCGAGCGCACGGCTTCGGAGTACACCGCGCGCAGGCCGTGGCGCGGAGTAATCAGGTAGTTGACCGCCATGCGCGGGGTCAGCGAATCGCCCGCCAGTTGCGATGACTCGTACATCGCGCCGCCCTGGACTATCCAGTGGTCGTCGGCCCGCCATTCGAGCTGGCCGAACAGGCGCCAGGTCTGGTCATCAAGGCTGCCGTTGAAGTAGGTCTGCGAGTTGGCGCGGTCATAGCGGTAGTTGACCCCGCTGAGCAGTCGCAGGTTGTCGGTGAGGCTCAGGGTGTCCTGGATTTCCAGGTCGTAGCGGGTCTCGCGGGTGCTTTGATCGATGTCGCCGCAGACCGGCTGTTTGCCGCCGTTTTCCCACTGTTGCTTGACGATGCCGGCCAGGCGCTGTTCTTCGCCGGTGCCTTGCGGAATCGGGGCGGTGATGTTGCGCGCCAGTTGCTCGGTGTAGTTGGGGTTCAACTGCCAGAGCTGGGTGAGTTCCTGGCTGAAGGAAATCGCCGCGTCGCAGGCACGCCAGACCTGCTGGCGGTCCCAGTGTTGGGCTGAGCCCTGGACATACAGGCTGTGTTGCGGGCTGAAATCGATGTTCCAGCGCAGCGACCCGGCGTAGTCCTTGGCGTTGACGTCGGAGTTGTCACCGTTGTCGGTGATGCCATAGAACACCGGCTTGTAGGTGTAGGGGCGTTGGTCGCTGCCTTCCTTGGCCGAGAGCTGCCAGTCCAGGCTCTGGCTCGCGTCCAGGGTGTGGCTGGCGCTGATATTGAAGCGGGTCAGGCGGCGGCTGTCGCGGTAGTCCGCGCCAAACAGATTGTTGTCGAAGCCGTCGTCCTGCATGCCGGACAGCGAGAGGCGCAGGTCGCCGCCGTCCCAGCCGATGCCCTGGCTGGCGTAGAAATCGTCGATGCCGCGTTGACCACGGGTAATCTTGAGGCGCGTGCCATGGCTGTCGGCCGGGCTACGGGTGAGGATGTTGACCACCGCCATCAGCGCGTTGGCGCCGTAGCTGACGGTGTTGGGGCCACGGAACACCTCGATCCGCTCAATGTCTTCCATGGCCAACGGGATGTCGCTCCAGTCCACGGTCGCCAGGCCCGCGCGGTACACCGAGCGGCCATCGATCAGCACCTGCATGCGGCGGGCGTCGTTGACGTTGCTGCCGTGGTAGTTGACCGTCGGCTGGTTGCCGGCGCCGTAGCCGATCATCATGCCCGGCACCAGGCGCAGCAGTTCGGGGATGTCGCGAGCGCCGCTGGCCTTGATCAGCTCGCTGTCGAGCACGGTCATGCTGCCCGGCACTGCGGCCGGGGATTGTTTGAGGCGGGTGGCGGTCAGAACTTCCGGTACGGCCTGGCTGTCGATGAACAGGTCGTCGGCCACGGCGGGGCCGCCGAGCAGGGCGGCCAGCAGCAGATAAGGGTGTGAAGGGCGAGGGCCAGAGGACACAAGGCGGCCTTGATCGGAAGGACAAGCGGGCATGTTAACCGACCGCCCGGCATTTTCCAGTGATCTGGCGCTGGTCGCGGCGCTCCGTATAATGCTGGCTTCGCCACTTTTTATGGTTTTAACGGATTGGATATGACTGAACAGCAGCCTGTTGCGGTTCTGGGAGGCGGAAGTTTCGGCACTGCCGTGGCGAACCTGCTGGCCGAAAACGGTATCGGGGTACGGCAATGGATGCGCGATCCCGAACAGGCCGAGGCCATGCGCACCACCCGGGAAAACCCGCGTTACCTCAAAGGCATCAAGATCCATCCGGCGGTTGAGCCGGTCAGTGACCTGCTCGGCACCCTGCAGGGCAGCGAACTGATCTTCGTCGCCCTGCCGTCCAGCGCTCTGCGCAGCGTGTTGGCGCCGCATGCCGAATTGCTCGGCGGCAAGATGTTGGTCAGCCTGACCAAGGGCATCGAAGCGCAGACCTTCAAGCTGATGAGCCAGATCCTCGAAGAGATCGCCCCCAAGGCACGCATCGGCGTGCTTTCCGGGCCGAACCTTGCGCGAGAAGTGGCCGAGCACGCGCTGACCGCCACCGTCGTCGCCAGTGAAGACGAAGCGCTGTGCCAGCGGGTCCAGGCCGTGCTGCACGGCCGCACGTTCCGCGTCTATGCCAGCGCCGACCGTTTTGGTGTCGAGCTGGGCGGCGCGCTGAAGAACGTCTACGCCATCATCGCCGGCATGGCGGTCGCCCTGGGCATGGGCGAAAACACCAAGAGCATGCTGATCACCCGGGCCCTGGCGGAAATGACCCGGTTCGCCGTCAGCCAGGGCGCCAACCCGATGACCTTCCTCGGCCTTGCCGGCGTTGGTGACCTGATCGTCACCTGTTCCTCGCCCAAGAGCCGCAACTATCAGGTGGGCTACGCTCTCGGCCAGGGCTTGAGCCTGGACGAGGCGGTCAACCGCCTGGGCGAGGTGGCCGAGGGTGTCAACACCCTCAAGGTGCTCAAGGCCAAGGCCCAGCAGGCGCAGATCTACATGCCGCTGGTGGCCGGGTTGCACGCGATCCTGTTCGAAGGGCGGACCCTCGCCCAGGTGATCGAGTTGCTGATGCGCGGCGAGCCCAAGACTGACGTCGATTTCATTTCCACCAGCGGTTTCAATTAAGCGATACAGGAGCACGACATGAGTGAGTCCCCCAACCAGGCGCAACGTGAGTCGATCGTTTTGCGCGTTCTCTGGATGCTGCTGTTCCTGCTGGTCTGGCAGGTTGCCCAGACCCTGCTCGGCGTGTTGGTGCTGTTGCAGTTGATCTACCGCCTGGTCTACGGCGCGCCGAACGGCAGCCTGATGAATTTTGGTGACAGCCTGAGCCAGTTCCTCGCCCAGATCGGTCGCTTCGGCAGCTTCCACACCGAGCAGAAACCGTGGCCGTTCGCCGACTGGCCGACCCCGCGTCCGGCCGAGGGCGAAGCGCCGCACAGCGTGCCACCTGCGGCCCATCCGGTGCGTGACGAAGAGCCGAAGCTGTGAAGGTCTGGGTATTGCGCCACGGCGAAGCCGAGCCGCACGCCCGCAGCGACGACCAGCGCAACCTGACCGCCCACGGTCGTCAGCAGGTGCTGCGCAGTGCCGCGCACCTGCTGGGCCAGCCGCTTGACGCGATCCTGGTCAGCCCTTATGTCCGCGCCCAGCAGACAGCGGGATTGGTACATGAGGCGCTGGGGTTCGCAAAGCCGCTGGTCACCGTGTCCTGGCTCACTCCGGAAAGCGCCCCGGCGCGGGTCATCGACGAGCTTGAGGGGCTCGGTCTCGACCACGTTCTGCTGGTCAGCCATCAACCGCTGGTGGGGCAACTGATTGGTCTGCTGACCAAGGGCTCGCGCCAGGAGAGCGCTCCGATGAGTACCGCGAGCCTGGCAGAACTGGAAGGTGACTTCCCGCTGGCTGGGCTGATGAAACTGCGTCACCTGCACCACGCCTGATTGTCTTTCTCCTTTCTCCGCTGCAGCACACCGATGCCGTGTTTCACGGCGTCGCGTGCGCGCGCTACCTAGCATTTCTGTCAGTTTCGGGCCTTCGGTGTTTGGCGTTTACTCGTCGTCATGCAGTCGCCGGCCACGCTACTCGCCAGTGTCGGCGTCCATTAGTGCCTCCAGTCACCCCAGCAGGAATGCGATGCAGGTGCAGACGGCGAAACCCAAAGGAGAAGGACCATGAACACATTCAATCCGCTGACCATCGCGCAGCAGGTACGTGCCGATTACCGGCGCAAACTGAGGGAAAGCCGGAACGAAATGGCGGCACCCACTGTTCCGGATATCATCCCCGGCGATCCCGACGGTCTGGTTCGGGCCTCTGTGCTCGCCAAACCGCTGAGAGTCACGATCCCGAACTGGCGCTCAGGCCCGGATTTCCCGTTCCCGGAGACGTTGACGCTGTACTGGGCGCAGCAGGGAAGTGATCAGTACCTGACAATTCTTAACATGTCGGTACCTGCCGGCGTGACCTTTCCCTTGGAGCTGTCAATCCCGGTCGAGGACTTCATTGAAGGGCGCAGGTTGTTGGGTTATGAGGTGGTGCTTTGGACTGGGGACCCCATTAATTCGCAAGACCTTCGCTTGAGACTGGACACTACACCACCTTACGACCTTCAATCTCCTCCTGCGCTGGCAATCGAGTCTACGGTGATCACAGACGCCTGGCTTGATGAACACGGGGGAAATTTACTCGCAACTGTCGCGGCGTATCCTGATAAAGAAGCAGGTGAAACTGCCTATCTATTTTGGCTCAAGTACGTACCGGACGTCATAGATGGTATCTCTTTCGATGGCATGATCGATCTGGATGCGACCATGGCATTCACACTCACCCGGGAATTTCTGACCACTGCTGGTGATGGTGACTGGTATGCCCTGCACGTGCTCCAGGACCGGGCTGGAAACCTTAGCAGGCTCTCCTACCCGACCAGGGTGTCGGTGGCTCTGGGGGCGCTGCCGGAAAATCTCAAGGATCCGGTAGTGCCGCTGGCTCTGGGTGACGGCATCGATCGCGATGACGCTTTACTTGGCGTAGTAGTGGAGATTCCGGCATTCGATGGCGGAAAGAACGGCGACCTGATCCATGTGAAGTGGGGCGCGACGGAACTGGCGGCCTATCCACTGGGCCCTTCACCTAGCTTCCCGCTGGAAGTGCAAGTGCCCTGGGCAATCATGAGAGATGTCTACGACTTCGACACGGGCGGCGCTCAGTCAGTTGTGGTGAGCTATGAGGTGAAGCGGGGGAGCCTGTCATTCCCCGAAGCACCGCTGACCACGGACGTCAGTGTCAACTTCGAGGTGGTCGGGCCAGAGAACCCAGGTGCTCCCGACCCCGTCAATCCTAATCTGCCGGTGTTTGTGGTCCAGGGCGAGTCGGGGCAGGACAACAAGCTGGTCCAGGCCGACAACGGAAAAGACGCCACGGCCTTCATTCCTCTTTATGAGTCGGCCAAAGAGGGTGACATGATCTGGCTTTACTGGAATGGGATGCGTATTCCCGAGTATTACGAGGTCAATCCAGGCGACGTCCCTGGAGACATTGTGGAAATGACCATCCCGTGGGCGTTGATCGAGCAGACCGGCAACCGTACGGACCTGCCCGTGCATTACCTGATTACTGACCTGGCTGGAGTCAACTACCAGAAATCGAAAGTGACGGACGTTGATGTGCAGGTCGAAATCATCACCTTCCCTGCTCCCACCTTCCCGGATATTTATGTACGCCCAGATGGGGGCAAAGTCCTGAACTGCACTTCGATTCGGAGCCGCGATGGGGAGCACGGCTTCGTCGTTCGTATCGCGCCTGATGGTAAATACCTCAAGGCCGGCGTGGAAGTGACCCTGGACTGGTGGGTGGATGAATGGCTGGTCGACGGTGGCGGTGGAAAAGTTCCCGGCACCGAGTTCACTGGCCGGCTCACCCTCGATACCAACCATGAGGCCAATGGTATCGAGTTCTTCGTTCAGCCTTACGCAACGTGCATCCTGCCCGCTTATACGGAGACAACCAATGGCGTCGGGCTTTCCAATGCTCATTTCCGTGTGATCGCGGGGGGCGAACTTGTTTCGTCGGCGACGGCAGCCGAGTACATCGGGGTCAACCCTCAGTGTCCTATGCCCTGACAGGCCCGGCCAGCGGCCGTTGAAGAGGCAATGATTACGGCGCGATCAGGTCCTACAGACAAGACCTGATCGTGCCGTTTTTTCATTATTCGAGATGATGCCTGCTGAGTTTGGCTATGGCTCTTGTTGAAAAGCCCTACATATACATAAGTGATGGGTGCTTATTCTTTCGGGCCTTTCCGAAAGTGGCGTTGGTTATTCATCAGTGCGCCTGCCAGTCGGACGTTAAACCAGTCAAGGATAAATTCATGGCTAGCTCGTCACTAATTGTTTCGCGCCGTTTTCCCTTTGCCCGTAAGTTCATGTACCTCGCGCCGTTGCTGTTCGCCGGACAGCAGGCGATGGCGCTCGAACTGGATCGCCAGATATTCAACCCGACCCCCGACCGTGATATCGCCGACTCGATCAACATGAAAAACCAGTCGGAACTGAACATGACCCGTGGCAGTGCGTTCAATATCAGTGCGCGAAGTGGCTCCACGGTCAACCTCAATGGTACGAAGATCGTGGCCAGGTCGGGGCAAAGCGGAGTCTGGCTGGTCGACAGCTTTGCCACGATCATTGGCGGGTCTATTACCTCCGCTGACGCGACCGGCCTGGCGTTGGCACGAGTCGCCGGTACGGGCACCGGATCCAAGGCCACGGTGACAGGCACAGTCATTACCGGGACGATCGGCGCTTCGGTTTCGAAGCACAGCGTCCTGCAGTTGAACAGCGCGCAAGTGACCGGCACCACCGAGGAGGGCCTGCGCCTGGTCAGCGGTACGGTCGTGGCAGGCAATGGCACGGTTATCCGGGGCGCGAAGAGTGGCGTGCAGATATTTGCGGATTCGAGTGGCGATGGCGTCGGCGTGCTGACGCTGGACAACAGCACGGTGTTCGGCGGAAGCGGCCCGGCCATTCTGGTCAACGGTCTGGTGGGCGATCCTGAAGCCACCATCAACGTCAACAATGGCTCGCAACTGCAAGGCGCCGACGGCGTGCTGCTGCAGGTGGTCGATAGCGGCAGTGCGACGTTCAATGTGTCCAGCAGCCTACTCACCGGCGATGTGATCATCGAGGCTGGCAGCAGTGGCGCAGTGAATCTGCGCAATGGTTCGGTACTGACCGGGCGGCTCGAGAACGTCGAGGCACTGAGCGTCGACAGCGCGGCGCAATGGGTGATGGTCGAGGACTCGACCGTGCAGAACCTGGAAATGGGCAGCGGTGGCAGCATCAAGTTCGGCAACCCCGGCGACTTCTACACCCTGTCGGTGGAAAACCTTTCGGGCAACGGCATTTTCGAAATGGAGGCTGACTTTTCCCAAGGCCTGTCCGACAAACTCGAAGTGACCGGTGTCGCCGACGGCAATCATGAAATCCTCGTACACAGCAGCGGCGCCGATCCACTCTCCGACGCCCGCCTGTTACTGGTGGAAATCGCCGGCGGCAATGCGCAGTTCGCCCTGTTGGGCGGCGAAGTGGACCTGGGCACCTGGTCTTACGGCCTGGCCCAGGACGGCAACAAATGGTACCTCGATGCCAGCACTCGCAAGATCAGCCCCGGCGCCCGCACTGCGCTGGCGATTTTCGAGGCCGGTCCGACTGTGCTCTACGGCGAACTGAGCACCCTGCGCAGCCGCATGGGCGAGATCCGCCTGAACGACAGCAAGGCCGGCGGCTGGATGCGCACCTACGGCAACAAGTTCAACGTGACCGCCCAGGGCAGCAGCTACAACCAGGTGCAGCAAGGACTTGCGTTCGGTGCTGATGCGCCGCTGCCTTACGGCGACGGCCAGTGGCTGATCGGTCTGCTCGGCGGCTACAGCACCTCCGACCTGGACATGGGGCGCGGCACCTCCGGCAAGATCGACAGTTACTACGCAGGCGTGTACAGCACCTGGCTGCAACCGGAGTCCGGCTACTACGTCGATGGCGTGCTGAAATTCAACCGCTTCCAGAACAAGGCCGATGTGCACTTGAGCGACGGCACCAAGGCCAAGGGGGATTTCGACAATGGCGCGGTCACTGCCTCACTGGAAGCCGGTCGGCATATCAAGCTGAACCACGGCTGGTTCGTCGAGCCCTATGGCCAGTTGATCGGGGCGGTCATCCAGGGGCAGAGCTACGACCTGAACAACGGCATGCAGGTCGATGGCGACCGCAGTCGTTCGTTGCTCGGCAAAGTCGGTGTGACGGTTGGCCGTGACATTCTCATGAACAACCAGATGCGGGTTCAGCCCTATGTCCGTGCGGCGCTGGCCCATGAGTTCATCAACAACAACGAAGCCCAGGTCAACGACAACCGCTTCGACAACGACCTGTCGGGATCGCGTGGCGAACTGGGCGCGGGGATCGCGTTGTCGCTGACCGATCGCATCGCCGTGCATGCGGACTTTGACTACAGCAACGGCGACAAGATCGACCAACCCTGGGGTGCCAACTTCGGCGTTCGCTATAGCTGGTAAGTAACCTTGAAAGCCGGAGCCCGGTGCCATCGACGGCATCGGCCTCCGGCTTTTTTCGTCCTGGAGTAATGCGCTGTAAAAGGGCGACCACCTGATATTTCTGTCAGTTTCGGCACTTCTCCACCCTATTGTTCAATGGGGCTCCAAACCCTGACGAGTGAGCTGCCATGAATGATTTCCATCCTCCATCCGATTCTGCCTCGACGTCCGTGTCCGACCTCCTCGAACTACCGGCGCCAAGAGTGGCGGCGGTATTGGACCCCATTCCCGGCGGTGACGAAAATCTGTTGCCGAGGGCTGCACTCATTGCACCCTTGAGAGTCGATTTCGACAAGTGGCCGACGTCCAGCCCCGGGCTGGGTGAGGAGCGCCTTGACCTGCTGTGGGACGGTCGGGTGGCGGCCAGCAAACGCTGGACGGCGCCCATTCCCGACAATGACCTGTTCATCATGCTTCCCAAGGAAAACCTGGCGCCGGATGGTCCTCATCAACTGCTTTACGAGGTGGTTGACTGGGCGGGCAACAGCCATCGCTCCTTGCCGCTGACGATCACCATCGACACCATACCGCCAGCGTACCCCTTGAATCCCGACAAGTTGATCTTTCCTGCGGAGGTCGTTATTGGCGGGATCACCAACCGCTACCTGGAGGACAACAACAACAGAGTCGAGGCCACCGTGCCCGAGACCTCCTATGCGTTCAAGCCCGGCGACCGTCTCAAAGGGTTCTGGAAGAAGTCAGCGGATGGCAAGAACGAGGTCATCGATGTCGAGCTGACCCCGGACCTGTCCGTGTTCTTTGATGGCGAGATGATCAAGCGCGAGGGCAATGGCGACCGGGCAATCACTTACGTGCTGCAGGACCGTGCCGGCAACGAGTCCATGTTGTCCAAATCCCAAATACTGAGGGTGAACATCCGTCCTCCTGAACCACGACCGCTGGCAACGGTGTTGCTGGCCACGCCCGGTAACCCGGGCGAAGGCCACATCAATCCGGCGAACACCACCGGCGGCGTCACCGCCCGGGTCCCCGCGCAGCAGGACGATATCAGCGGCGCAACCCTGACCCTGCACTGGCGTGGTTTCGGCGACCTCGGCTCGTTCCAGACCGCCACGCCCAGCTCGCCGGATGGCATGGACTTCAAGATCCCCGCGAGCGCAATTCCCGCCAATATGGGGCGCAAGGTCGAGGTCTATTACAGCGTGAAATGGCCGACCGGCGAGCCGGAAATCTCGGCGATCTATCTCCTCACCGTCCAGAAGCTGGCGACTATCAACATGATGTTGCTCCGTTGCTCTCAGGCGGTGGGCAGCAAGCTCAGTCTCGCCAGCGTGCCGCAGGGCGCCAACCTGTGGATGGACCCCTGGCCGTACAAACCGCTGGCGGACGGCATGCGCATCAACCTCTGGGTCTCCGGGCTGGATCATCAGGGCGGGGCGATCAGTCTCCCCCTGATGGACGGTAAGGATGTGCCCAGGGACTCCTCTCCGGTGACGGCGTTATTGCCCAGGGCCGACCTGCTGAAGTTGCAACTTGACAAGGTCTTCGCCATACGTGCCGCCGTCAGTTTCGATGACGGGGAGACTTACCTGGATTTCCGGTCCCTCGATCTCAACCTGGTGAGCTAAGGAGGCAGGTGATGAGCACCCTGGCTGAGTTGTTGTCCGTGATGAAGGGCAAGTCGCTTCCACTGCGATCGTGATTCGGTTTGTGAATATGCCGGGGTGCTAATCGCGAGTGATGCAAGTAGCTAGCCGTTGCCAGAAGTCCCCGGGCCAGAGAGCCTGACGACTGGGGCGTCAGGCTCTCTGGATTTTCAGTTAACTTTGAAGGCGGATTTAAACTGATGCTTGCTCCGCACTTCGGCAACAGTCTTACCTACCTTATTGGTCTTGCTCATAGCCTCCGTAGCGCTTTTCAGTTCCGAACTATATAGATCTTCAGGGTGTGGTCCGCCAGGACGGGCTCCCTTGCTCTTGGGAACGGAGATTTTAGGAACAGATGCATCGGGCAACGGCCCTGTTGCCTTGGGTGGTGGCGGTGACGGTGGCGGTGACGGTGGCGGTGACGGTGACGTAACTGGAGGAGGGTTGGTCGTAAGTATTTCAGTTGGCGCCTTAGGCACTGGACGGCCAAAGCGATGAGGTCTGTATTCGTGATTGAAGGGCAGTTGCTCGCGAGTACCGGTCGCCAGGTCATCGCCTGACGATGAGCCCTTTTTCAACCCATTGAACTTCAACGAACCCAATCCCGCGGCCATCGAAACGATCCCCAACCCGAAACTCAGCTGGCCCAGGACCTTCTTTGTCTGCTTGTCACTGACCAGTGACTGCGCCACCCCCGTGCCCAACGCGCCCGCGCCGGCAGCAATGGCGGTCAACGCTGCGCCACCCTGTGCCGCTGCCGCGAGGCCGCCGCTCATCATCAGTGTATAGGCGGGCGCCAGGCCGCCGAACGACAGTAAGGTCAGCCCCGCCCCGAGGACACCCAGGCCAAGGCCTACCCAACCCGCACCTTGCCAGAATTGCCCGGTAGGGTCGCTGCGGTTTACCGAATCGCCTCCGCAGTACATATACGGATTAAGGCCCCCGGCGCCGAACGGGCTCAGCCAGTCGGGGCTGTGGAAGCACTTCAGTTCCGGGTTGTAGGCACGGTGGCCTTTGCCCAGCAGGTACCAGCCGGACAGGCTGTCGCGCACTTCACCGTTGAAGCCCAGCACGGTTTTCATGCCGTCATTGCCGCGTTCACCATAGGCACCGTAGGCGGTTTCGCGCAGTGTCTGTTGCTGGCTTTCGCCGCGCACGCTGCGGTTGGCATCCGTCAGCAGCAGCAGGGTTTCGGCGGGCGCATTCATCTTTTGCTGGCCCAGCGGCCGATCACCGTCGTACAGGTAGCTGATGCGGGTGTTGCCTTGCACCGTGCTGCCCAACTGATTGCCCTGGTAGAAGCGCCGGGTCTGTGCCTCCCCGTCGTGGGTGACGCCGGTCAACTGGTTGTGCCCGTCGTAGTGGTACTGGCTGATGTTTTGACCGCTCTTGCCGGTGACCCGTAGCAGGCGGCCCTGGCTGTCGTAGTGCAGGCCGTTGCCGTTTTCGTCGGCGAGCAGGTGGCCGTCGGCGTCGTAGCTCAGGTCCTGGCTGGTCGGGTGGTCGGCGTGGGTGTGGGTGATACGCACCAGTTGGCACGGATCGTCGTCGGCGAAGCTGCGCGTCGACTCATCGTTGCTGCCATCGGCGAAGCGGGTGCTCACCTGCAGCAGGTTGTCCAGGCCGTCGTATTTGAAGCTTTGCGAGGCGATAGCGTTGCCGTAGCGATCCGTCGGCAGGGTTTGCCCCGAGCAGACGTGGCTGATCAACCGGCCGCGCACGTCGTAATCGAACACTTCCTTCAGCAGCGAGGAGCCGGCGCTTTGCTGGTGCCGGCTCTGCAGGCGGTTGTCGAGGCGCCAGGTCTGGGTGAGGGTCTGCGTAGGCTGACCGCTCAGGGCCAGGGCGCGCTCGATTTCCCGGCCATGGTCGTCGAAGGTCAGCGAGGTGACCAGTTCGGTTTCGGCGTCCAGGTCGCGGGTGGTGGTGCGCCACGCCCGGCCCAGGCTGTCGTAGGCGAAGCTGGCGTGCAGGCGGCCCTGGGTGATGGTCTCGACGCGGCCTTGTTGGTCGTACCCATAAACGCTTTGCTGGCCGTTCACGTCCGTGTGCTGAATCAGGCGGCCGGCCAGCGAGTACGTGGACAGCGCTTCCCAGGTCGTGCCGTCGACGACCCAGCGTTCATGGCTGAGGTAGCTGGCGCTGTCGTAGTCGAACTCGCGACGGCCCTGGTTGTTTTTGGTCGCGATCAACTGCGCGTTGTCAGGGTCGTAGGTGTAGCTGGCGTCTTCGTCCAGGGCGATCAGGGCGACCGGCTGCTGGGTGAGGTTCGGGGTGTATTCGTAGTGGATGCTCTGGCCGCCAGCGGTAATCCGTTCATCGGGCTGCAACTGGCCGCTCGTGTACCGGTACTGCTGACTGCGTGGACCGACATCGGCGCGGGTCAGGCGCTCGAGGCCATCGAACTGCTGTTTGCCCAGGCGCAGGGTGGTGCGGTTGCCACCGCCCGGCGTCACATCGATGCTGATCGCCAGTTCGGCGCTGCTGTGCTCGGCGTAGGCGCGGACGATCTGGGTTTCGTCCGGCAGCACGGTCAGGCTGACACGGTCCCACGGGTCGTAGCGGTAGAAGGTGCTCTTGCCCAGGACGCTGATTTCCTGTCGGCAATGGCCGAGGCCGTCGTAGCGCATTTCGGCGGTGCTGACGACCTTGTCCTGGCTGTCGAGCACTTCGCTTTTCAGCGGTTTTTCGAACAGGTTGTAGACCACCCGATCGACGTTGCCGCGCTTGCCGTCGGTGCCTTCCTGCCAGGTGCGACGGGTCATGCTGACCGGGTCGTAGAGAGCATGGGCGATG
>NZ_QKVL01000026.1 GCF_003231275.1 Pseudomonas huaxiensis | reverse complement strand
GGAGCGCAGCGTAGGGCCGGATGCGGGAGCGAGCGGTTTTGCCGACTTTTGCCAAGACAAAAGTCGGCCGCCGTAAAGGCGGAAGGGGCCGGCAGCCTCGCCACACCGAATGGATAAGCTCCCAGCACTCAAGCCCAAGCCCAAGCCGCTCACCCCACCGCATGCAACGGCAGCACACCCCCCACCTGACGCTCCCACAGCCGGCGATACGCGCCATCGGGTCGCAACAGCAGTTCATCGTGCGAGCCGTCCTCGATGATCTGGCCGTTGTCGAAAAACAGAATCCGGTCCAGTTGCGCCACCGTCGACAGGCGGTGGGCGACGACGAGTACGGTCTTGTCGCGCATCACTTCGGTCAGGGTGTCCTGGATGGCTTGCTCGGTGATGGAGTCGAGGCTGGCGGTGGCTTCGTCCATGATCAGGATCGGCGCGTTCTTGATGATGATCCGTGCGATCGCGATGCGTTGCCGCTGGCCGCCCGACAGCCGCACGCCACGCTCGCCCACCAGCGAGTGGTAGCGCTTGTCCATTTTTTCGATGAAGTCATGGGCGTGGGCTTGCCGTGCGGCGGACTCGACATCCGACTCGCTGGCATCGGGATCGCCATAGCGGATGTTGTCCAGCAGGCTGCGGTGGAACAGGCCCGGCTCTTGAGGAATCAGGCCGATCTGCGAATGCAGGGAATGCTGGGTGAACTGGCGGATGTCCTTGCCGTCGATGCTGATCACGCCTTGCTGTGGATCGTACTGACGCAGCAGCAGGTTGAGCAGCGACGATTTGCCAGAACCCGAATAGCCCACCAGACCGACTCGCTGTCCGGCCGGGATCACCAGGTTGAGGTTGTGAAACAGGACCTGGCCCGGCTGGTAACCGAAGCTGAGGTTGCGGATTTCAATGCTGCCCTTGGCGATGCGGATGTCGCGGGCCTGTTCGCTGTCGACAATCTCATGGGGCACGACGATGGTCCGCACGCCGTTCTCGATGTTGCCGAAGTATTCGAACAGGTCGAGAAAGCGCCGGCTGATGTTGCGTGCTTCGGCGATCACCACGAACGACAGCGTGGTGCTCATGACGAACTCGGGCACGCCGATCACGCCCTCGCGCCATTGCCACAGGGCGAAACCCAGCAGGCCGATTTTCAGTACCAGTGACGCACTGGTCTGGAACAGTACGATCTTTTCGTTGAACCCCCAGGCACGTCGGGCGGCGTCCACTTCGCGGGAGAGGAATTGCTGCAGGTGCGCTCGTTCGAATCCGATGCGGGCGAACAGACGCACCGCGGTCAGGTTGCTCACGGCGTCGACCACGCGCCCGGTGGTTTCGCTGCGGGCCGCGGAAAACAGCCGGGAATACGGCTGGCAGCGCCGCGCCAGCACGTAGGACAGCAGCACGAAGGCGACGGACCAGACGAAGGTGAAGCCGGCCAGCAACGGGCTGGCGCCGGCCAGAATGATCACCGCAACGGCCATGGTTACCAGCACCGGCATCACGTCGAAGATCAGCGCCCACAGGGTCATGTTGACGCCCATCGACGTCTCGGAAATGCGGTTGGCCAGGGAGCCGGCGAAGTTGCTGCCGATGTAGCGCTGGGAGTGGTGTTGCAGGTAGGCGAACAGGTGTGCGGTAACGCGGGTGCGTTGCAGCGGCGCCACATGCACCCGGCAAAAACCGGCGACGCGGCCAAACACCAGCTCGCCCAGATTGAGTGCGACGAACAGGATCAGCGGCGGCCAGACGGCGTTGAGGTCGCGCGGACCGGAAAAGTCGTGGCTGAGTGCCCCGACCACCTGACCCAGTGCCAGCGACACGGTGACGCCGCAGGCCGAGGAGAGGATTTGCAAGGTCACGATCAGCAAGTACCAACCGAGGAAATGCCGGGCGAATTGCAGGGTGAAGCGAAACGGACTCGAAGCCAGTGTGGGGATATGCGAGTCGGGAACCGTGGTCGACGTCATGGAAGTCCTTGGATTCAAACAGGCCGGATGACCGGTTCTGGCAGGCAGCGCAGCCCTCGCCGGGAGGGCTGGCGCTATCAGTGGGGGTCAGGCCAGTTTCGGCGCCGGCCAGTCGCGGGTCTTGTAGGTGTCGTCACCCGGGCGGTAGCGCACCGTCCCGGCAAGGTGCTGTTGCTGGCCGACCAGCAGCACGCTGTTCACTTCGGTCGGTTCGCCGGCGAGGCGTTGCGCTTCTTTTTCGCGCATGCCGTCCAGCCCGAGGTCGAGCTGTTTGCCGAACCACAGTGTCAGGTAGGAGTGGTCGATGTAGACGTTCTCGGTGATCGCATGCAGCAACACGCTCAGGCCCTGGCGCGCTTCGAGAATCCAGTACACATAACGCTCGAAGTCTTCCTTGAGCAGGGCGAAGCGGAACATCGGCGTCGGGTGCAGGCCGTTGGATTGGTCCAGCCAGCGGTAGTCCCAGATCTTGAAGCGGTCCTGCAGTTCTTCGTTGAGGCGCTCGGCTATGTGGCGGGTTTCTTCGGAGAAGTAGATGTGGCTGTGCCAGGCGACGATTTCGTCGATTTCGGCAGGCACATCGGGTACGGCAACGCGTTGGGTGGTCACGGTCATGGCGGGTCTCTCTATCAGGTCAGATCAGGTCAGTCAGGGGCACGCCTTTGCTGCGCAGCAGCCGGGCGGGGTTGTGGAAAAAGATGTCGCGTTGCGCAGCGGCATCCAGCGGGGTGCGGCGGATGTTTTCGATCACCTCGCGGGTGTCGGCGAACGGCGCGTAGTCGGTGCCGAACACCACATGTTCGTGGCCCAGCACCCGGGCGACATGGGTAATGGCCTCGGTGCCCCGGCCGGCGGCGCCGGTGTCGAACGTCAGGCGGGCCAGGCGCTTGCGGATGTCGGTGGCGCCGTAGCGCTCCGGCGCGGCGAGGAACTGCTCCAGCAGGTTGGCGAAGGTGCCGGAACCGCCCAGCATGGCGAACTGCACGGTGATGTCCGGGAACTCGTCGAGCAGGTCGGTGAACAGCAGCGTGAACACCGCGTTGGCAAATCCGCTGGCCGTGGCGACCGCCGAGCGGACCGCCGCGATATCCCGTGCTTCAGGCGCGGGCGGCTGGCCGCTGATGCTGGCGTGGCCATTGCCGGTGTGCAGGTAGAGGTGTGAACGGTGCTTTTGCGCTTCGACCAGCAAGGGCCGGATGTGCGCCGCCGCTTCGCTGGAGGCGAACACATTCACCGGCAGCACCGCGCCGATCAGGCCCCACTGCTCATGGGCGCGGGCCAGCTCATCGACGGACCAGCCGATGTCCGAGGTGGACAGCGCGGCAACGGCGGAGAAGCGGGCAGGATGCTCGCGCACCAACTGGCCCAGATCCTTGTTGTAGGCCTGCCACAGTTCAAGCGCTTCGCCGGGTGCAGAAAGCGGATCCACGCCCAGTGTGGTGGGCCACGAAATAAGCTGGTGAACGATGCCCACCGAAGCCAGGTGTTCGAGTCGCAGGTCGAGGTCGAACCATTGCGGGCCCAGGTCAAAGCGTGCCGGCAGGGCATCGTCGACGCCGCGCACCAGCGCCACCGGTCCCGCTTGCGCACGTTCGATACGCACACCCTGGCGGCGCTCGCTCAGCAGGCGGGTGACGGTGGGGGAGAACCAGTGGCTGTGCAGGTCAATCTTCGGTTCAGGCATGTGCAATTCCTTGATCGTTGCTCACAGGGTTTGTTGCCAGAGCGCCCGCAGCTTGGGCACCCACTCTTTGAGGCCGCGTGCGGTGTCTTGCGGGCTGAGCATGTTGTGCCGGGCCTGCTCCGCTGCCGGGGCGGGCAGCCCCGGTGGCAGCGGGGCGTCCGGCATGTTGCCGAGCGAGAACGCCTCGCTCGCCAGCAATGCCTGGGCGTCGGGGCTCATCAGCCAGGTCAGCAGCAGGCGTGCGGCATGGGGATGGGCGGGCTGGCGTACCAGCCCCTGGCCGAACGGCACCAGCAAGGTGAAGTCCGCCGGGTAGTCGATGGCGATGGGCACGCCGAGTTGTTGTTGTCGCATCAGCGGCGGCAGGTAGGCCCAGGGGTTCAAGGCCCGGCGCCCCTGCGCCAGGCTGATCACGCCGGCTTCCTGCGCACCGCCGGCGCCGCCGCGATCACGCAGCGCGGTCAGTTGCTCGACGCCAATGCGCTGCTGCACCAGCAGTTGCAGCAAGGCCACGTCGGTGGTGCCGGCGCCGCCGCCCGGCGCGCCGTATTCGAAGCTGTTGCGCCATTTATCGGCGAGCAGTTGTTCAAGGTTGCTCGGCAGCGCCGCCTCGCCAACGCGCTGGGTGTTGTAGCCCAGGCCGTAGACCTTGTTGAAGGTGAACCAGACCTGGTCCTTGTAGTGCCAGCGCGTGTCCAGGTCTTCCGCAGTCGGCGGGCGCCAGCCTTCCAGGTAGCCGCGGTCGGCGATGTCCATGACCACGTTCACCGGTTGGCTGATCAGGTCGCCGTAGTGCGCGCCGGTGACTTTCTCCACGTCGAGCCGGTCGGTCACGGCGGTCGGCGACAGGTGCATGTAGGTCACGCGGATACCGGGAAAGGCCTGGGCGAACCGCGACCACAGCGGCTGCCATTCGTAGTCCATGGCCGCCTGATAGACCACCACCTGATGCTCGCCGGCCTTGAGCGCTTCGCGGTACAGCGACTCCATCGCCGCCTGCTGCGCGGCGCTGCCGGTCAGGTCGCGGGTGCGCTGGGTCGCTTCCTCGTCGCTGAACGCGCCCTGGCGGGTGCCCAGCGCGAACACGCCGGCCAGGGCGGCCACCACCAGTGTCAGGCGCAGGCTGTAGGGCAGGCGCTTCATGCCGCCTCCCGCTGGGAGGGAGTGGCGGCGGCGGTGTCCTGTGCGGGCTGTTCGTCCCGCGGCATCACCACGGCGGCGCCGGGCTGGATCAGCACATGCACCGAGCGCCCGGACACCGACTCGCGGGTATGCGCTGAAGTGCCCCAGACATCCAGCGCCAGGGTTACGGCGAGCGTGCGGTCCTCGACCACCACCTGGGCGAGGTAGCGGTCCCCGGCATAGGTCACCTGGGACAGGATGCCGGTCAGCAGGGTGGCGTTGTCGGGCACCGGATGATCCAGCGGCACCGCGACAATCTGCGCGGCGCGCAACGCCAGCCACACCGGCGTTTCAGCGGCGAGACCGATGGGATTGCCGGAGACAAGCTGCAAGTCGCTGCCGGCGAGGGCAACGTGGGCCAGTTCGCCCGAGGTCTTGCTGATCTGGCCGCGCAGCAGGTTTTCGAAGCCGACGAACTCGGCGACGAAACGGGTGCGCGGCGTGAGGAATATTTCGCTGGGCGTGCCGATCTGCTCCAGCCTGCCGGCGTTCATCACCGCGATGCGGTCCGCCAGTGCCAGCGCCTCGGCATGGTCGTGGGTTACGTACACCGCGGTGTAGCCCAGTTCGTCATGGATGCGGCGCAAATCCTGGCGCAGGCGAATGCGCAGTTGCGCGTCCATGTTCGACAGCGGCTCGTCGAACAGCATCAGCGCCGGGCGGGCCACCAGCGCCCGCGCCAGGGCCACGCGTTGCTGCTGGCCGCCCGACAACTCGGCCGGGTAACGGTCGGCGTAGCCTTCGAGGCCCACCAGTTGCAGCGCTTGGATGACCTGGCGGTGTTGCTCATCGCCAAGGCGGGTGCGGGTCTTGAGCGGGTAGGCGACGTTCTGCCTCACCGTCATGTGCGGCCACAGCGCGTAGTTCTGGAACACCATGCCGATGTTGCGTTTTTCCGGCGCGACGAACAGGCCCTGTTGCGTATCGGCCACCGTGCGCTCGCCCAGCAGGATCTGCCCGGCGTCCGGTTCTTCCAGACCGGCGATGCAGCGCAGCGTGGTGGTTTTGCCGCAGCCGCTGGGGCCGAGCAGCACGAAGAATTCGCCGTGTTCGATCTTCAGGTCGAGGTGTTCTATGGCATTGACGCGCCCGTCGAAGGCTTTGCGTACATGGTTGAGGGTCACACTGCTCATGGTCAAAAGCCTCCCGACGTGCCGGCGGTGAGACCGAGGGCACGTTGCTTGTTGCGGTGATTGTTGAGGTGACGCGCGCGGCGAAAGGCCCACAGGGTCAAAAGGCTCGCGCCCCAGAGAAAGACCGAAAACGCCATCAGCACCATCAGCAGGGCGGCGGCCATGCTGTAGTCGCCGGCGCTTTGCAGGTTGTAGGTGATGACCGCCAGCGTGTTCACGCCGGGGGACTTGAGCAGCAACGGCACTTCCAGGTTGCCGGAGACCATCAGTGCGCTCATGAACCAGCCGGCAATGAAGCTGGGCGCGGCGAGCGCCAGGACGATCTCGAAGAAGGTCTGCACGGGCCCTGCGCCACTCATGCGCGCAGCCTCCGACAGCGACGGGGCAATCTGCGCGGTGGCCGACAGCGCGATCTGGCTGGCGAATGGCATGGCGGTGACGATCAGCGCCAGGGCCACCAGCCAGATGGAACCGTACAACTGGGCGAACGCCGGGATGCTCAGCCACGCCCATGAGATCGCCACGGTGGTGACCACGCCGGGCATGGCCAGCGGAATCAGGGTGGCGAAGCGCAGCGCCGCCTGGCTGCGACGGCCCAGTTGCCGGGCGAGGGTGGCGACGCTGAAGGCCAGGGTCATGACCACCGCGCCGACAATCACCCCGAGCACCAGCGTTACCCGGATTGCTTCTATTACCCGTGGCTGCTCCAGAACGCTGACGTAGCGGGCCAGCGACAAGCCGCTGTAGACCCCGGGGTAAGGCTGGATGGAGGAGAACGCCAGAGCCCCCAGCGGCAAGACGAATGACACCAGCAGAAACAGCACCACCAGCGCGGAAACCAATGAGCGCAGGCCGCGCAGTCGCAACAGCCGGGCCCTGGAAAACTTGCCGCTGACCGACACGAAGCCCTTGCGGCCCAGCACCCGCAGTTGCCCCAGGTAGATCAAGGCAACGAAGGCCACGAACAGGCTCGACAGGATGCTCGCCTGGGCATAGTCGGCGGGCCCGGCGCCACCGCCTAGCAGGTTCAGCAGCAAGGTGGCGATCACCACGATGTTGTCTGGGCCGCCCAGGATCAGGATCGGCTCGAACACCTGCAGCCCGGCAATGATTCCAAGCAGGGCGACGCTGGTCAGCGCCGGGGCAAGGCTGGGCAGATTGATGCTGAGGAAGGTGCGTAACGGTCCGGCGCCCGACAAAAAGGATGCCTCGTCATGGGAGCTGTCCAGCGCCCGGAATGCGCCGGCGATGAACAGGTAGGTCAGCGCCACTTTCTTCAGGATCAGCACGGTGTAAATGCCCCACCAGCCCTGAATGTTCAGCCACGGCGTCTCGATACCCAGCCCGTGGCGCAGGGCATCGTTGAGCAGGCCGGTCCACGGGTTGGCCAGTTGGGTGAACGCGATGGCGTAGAAGATCCCGGGCGTGACGAACACCAGCAGCATGCTCGGCATGATCCAGCGGCGTACCCGCAAGTCGGTGCGCTCGCTGATAAACGCCAGGGCGATGGCCAGCAGCAGCGAGGCGCTGGTGCTGACCAGCGCGATCTTCACCGAGGCCCAGACAGCCGCGAGCATGCCGGGGTTGTGGAACGCCACGCGCCACGCGGCAAGCGTCCACTCGCCCGGCAGAAACGGCGCCTTGCTGCGGAACGCGCCCACTACCAGCATGATCAGCGGCCAGACGAACAACACCGCGATCAGGCCGAGAAAGGGAATGAACCACGCAGTCTTCACCAGTGCCCGTGGGCTGGCCCGGTGTCCGCTCAACCGGGCGAGCTGGATGAACAACCGCTGCGGCGGCGGGGCGCTGTGAATGTCTCGATTCATGCTGCTGTTCCCCGTTTAGAACTGGTAGTTCAAACCGACGTAATAGAAACCGCCGGACGCACCGGCCGGGGCGATGAAGCCGTAGCGGTTGATGCCGTTGACCTGGTTGAACGACTTGTACTTCTCGGGATAGGTATCGAACAGGTTGTTGGCGCCCACGTTCAGGCCCAGCTCGCGGGTCAACTGGTAGCGCACATCGAGGTCCACGACCCATTGCGCGCTGAAGGTCTGGTCCTGGTTGGCGAGGGTGGGATGGTTGTAGGTGTATTCGCCAAACCGGGTGGCCTGGACGTTCACGCCCCACTTGCCCAGGGTGTAGTCGCTGGACAGGATCAGCTTGTTTTCCGGCGTGCCGTTTTCCGGGTTGAGCAGCACGTCGCGGGTGAACAGGGTGGTCCCCGTGCGGGTCGGCACGCTGCCCTGTTTCACGTTGCTGACCTTGGTGTCGGTAACGCTGAAACCAGCGCCGAGATCCAGCCGGCCGAATGCTTGAAGGTCCAGCCGATGTTTGAGCTGGGCGTCGATGCCACGGGTCTTGGTGTCATAACCGTTGGTGTAGAACGAGGCGCCGGTAAATGCGCTGAGGCCGGCCTGGGCGAGGATGTCGCGCACGGCCGTGGAGCTGTTGTTGGCGGGGTCTTGCAGGGTGGAGGTGGCGAGGATGTTGCCGTCGATATCGATGCGGTAGGCATCGATGGTCAACGACGTGCGGTCGGTAGGTGTCCACACGAAACCGAGCGACAGGTTGCGGGCTTTTACCGCGTCCAGGTCCTTGGCACCGAAGGCTGCCACGGCGCTGTCGCCAGGGCGAAACAGACGGGTGCGGCCTGGCGCGGCGGCGCCGCCGTCGAAGCTCCAGTTGCCGGTGTAGGTGGTGGTCTGGGTCGACAGTTGGCCCAGGCTCGGTGCGCGGTAGCCGGTGCTGAAGGTGGAGCGCACGGCGAACTCCGGGGTGAAGGTGTAGCGCGCCGACAGCTTGCCGTTGACCGTGTCGCCGAAGTCCGAATAGTTCTCCGCACGCAAGGCGGTGCCCAGTTCGAGGTTCTCGGTCAGGTGACCTTCGAGGCCCGCGTACAAGCCGTAGACGTTGCGCGACAGGCTGCCAAGGTCGTCCGGGTTGATGCCGGCGATGTCCACGGCGCCAAACCGCGCGCGCTGGCCGGCACCCAGTTGGCCTGCGGGGATCAGCCCGCCGCCGTAGTCCCAGGATTGCTCGTCGCCGATCTCGTTGATGGCGAAGTTTTCATGCCGGTAGGCGGCGCCGCCCGACAGGGTCCAGGGCGAGGGTGCCCAACTGAAGTTCAGCTCGTGGTCCCAGTCGAGCGCGAGGTTGGTGGTCTTGCTCTCGCTGGCGCCGCGGTAGAAGTGCGTTGCGGTGGCCAGGCCATAACTCGGGCTGAGGCTGTTTTCCAGGTAACCCTTGACCTCGTTCTTGCCGTAGGACACCGACAGGTCGAAGTTGCCGAGCAGATCGTCGGCGTATTTCAGGCCGGCGACCGCTGACTGGTCATAGCGTTTTTCCGAGACCCGTGGCTGAAAGCCGTTGGGGTAGATCGCCTTGATGTTGTCCCGCGAGCTGGCGTAGTTGGGGTTCACATCGTTGATGTTGTTCGAGTAGCCGTAGTTGAGCGTGGTGTAGAGCCTGGCCTGGTCGTTCAGCCCCAGCTCGGCGTTGGCCAGCAGCGAGCCCTGTTCGCGTCCGCCCTGGCCCCAGCGCCCCGTCCTCAGGTCGCCGGCGGGGCCTGCGTTGACGTACTGGTGGTCGACGCCGCTGCGGTCCACCGGGTTGTTGCTCAAGCCATCGGCGCTGAGGGTGAGGAAGCCGTCGCCTGGCAGGCTGGTGCCCCACCAGCCGCTGGCGTTGCGGGTTTCGCCGTCGCCCTTTTTGTACTGGCCGTAACGGGTCTGCAGGCCACCGCCGCTGTCGCGCTCCTTGAGCACGATATTGAGGACGCCGGCGATGGCATCCGAGCCGTACTGCGCCGAGGCACCATCACGCAGGACTTCCACCCGCTCGATGGCGCTGATGGGGATGTTGTTCAGCTCCACCAGTTGATCGGCGCCCCACGGATCGACGCCTGACAGGCGCCCGGTGGGGTTACGGCGTTTGCCGTTGACCAGGATCAGCGTGTAGGCGGGGCTCAGCCCGCGCAGGGAGGCGGCACGAACCGCGCTGGTGCCTTTGGAGGCGTTCTGGCCCTGCGGGAAGTTGAACGATGGCACCAGTTGGGTCAGCGCCTGGTTGAGCGTGACGGCACCGGTGTTCTGGATCTGCTCGGGGCTGATCAGCTCGACGGGCGCCAGGCTTTTCAGCGCCGTGACATCCTGCCGCCGGGTGCCGAGCGTGACCACGGTGGCCAGCGTCGTATCGGATTGCGCCGCCGGGGACGAAGTGTGCGCGCGGCTGGCTTTGACCGGTTGCGCCGCTGAACGCTTGGCGCCGGCGAGGCTGATCACGATGGCGCCGCTGGGCGTGTAGTTGGCCTGCAGGCCGGTGTCGCGCAGCGCGCGGTCGATGGCCTGGTCGCGGCTGAGATCGCCACGAATGGCTGGGCTGTTCAAACCTTCCAGCGAGGCCTGGTCGAAGGAGATCGGCGTGCGGGTCTGGTGAGAAATCGTCAGCAGGGTGTCGGCGAGCGGGCCGGCGTCGATGGCGAAGTACTCGCGGTGCTGATCGGCTTTGGCGTTGTCATCCGCCGCGGCGATTTCCGGCACCGCGGCGAGGCTCAGCAGCAGGGCATAGGCGAGTGGGGCAAGGGCGAAGGTTCGGGACGGTGTCGGCATTTCGAATTTCACTATTCACGGAGATGTTCCCTCCATGAGCAACTGCTTCAGTGAATTTTCAGTTTTGCCCTAGATCGTTTTGGCTTATCGATAGAACCGGCTCAGGCGCGATCGATGCTGATCCAGTACGCGCTGAAGCGCCGCACCTTGATGGGCAGTTGCTGTTCGAGCATTTCCAGCGACTGGTCACTGTTGTCCAGCGGGTACAAGCCGCTGACGGTCAGGTCGGCAAGGCTGCTGTCGAGCCTGACGATGCCCGGGCGGTAGCTGCGGATCGTCTCGACAACCTCGGCCAGTGGCTGGTTGCGCGCTTCCAGCCAACCATCCAGCCAGGCCGCTTCGCCCCTCATCAGCGGTTGTTGATGGACGATGGCCTTGTTGTCGAACAGCACGCTGCGGCGCGACTCGATGGTGACCACGGCGCCGTGCTCGGGTATCAGTCGCAGCGGTCCGTCCAGCGTGGCAATGCGTGTCGCCTCGGGGTTCTGACGCACCATCAGGCGCCCGCCGTTGCTCCTGATCACACCTTGGGCCGTGCGCAGGACAAACGGCACATGGGCGTCCTTGGCCACGTCCAGCACCAGTTCGCCCTGATGCAGTTGCAACTGGCGCTGATTGTCGACGAAGGCAGTGGACACCCGGCTGCGGGCATTGAGTTGCAGGCGACTGCCATCGACCAACTGCCAGTTGCGGCGCTCGGCCGTGCCGGTTTGCAGCTCATTGGGCGAGGGCCACTGCACCGCGCGGCCCAGCAGGCCGATCGACAAGGCCAGGCCACCGAGTGCCAGGCTGTTGCGCAAGAATGTGCGGCGCCCGGACGGCGCATTGATGGCGTGGAGTATCGGGGCGCTCGGGCGTCCGCGCAGCGGCGAACCTTGCGCGGTATCGAGGCCGATCTGAATACGCCTGAAAGCGTCGGCGTGGCGGCTGTCGGTGGCGCGCCACGTTTCGAACGCCTGGTGCTCGCCGGGGCTGACTTCGCCGGACTGCAAGCGCACCATCCACAGGATGGCTTCTTCGGCGATCGGGTCTTTGAAGGCCCGGTCAGGTGCATGCTTCATGAATCGAATACCTGATAACAGCAACGCAGTGCCTGGGCCATGTAGCCGTGGACGGTGCCGAGGGAAATCCCCAGCCGTTCACAGATCTTCGAATAGGGCAGGCCCTCGATCTGGTTGAGGATAAACACCGCTTTGGCCTGGCGATTGAGACCGTCCAGCAGTTGGTCGATCGCCATCAGGCTTTCAATCAGCATCATCTGTTCTTCAGGTGAGGGATGAAAAACTTCGGGGATGTTTTGCATGGCTTGCAGATAGGCGCGCGACAGGTCGCGCCGTCGCCAGCCTTCATAGATCAGCCGCTGGGCGATGGTGCTCAACAAGGCCCGGGGCTCGCGAAACGCGGCCGGATCGGGCATCGTCAGCACGCGGGCGAAGGTTTCTGCGGCGATGTCTTCTGCATTGTGTGGACAGTCCATGCGCGAGCGGACGCGCGCGCAGAGCCACTGGTAATTGAGTTTGAAAAGCTGCCCGATTCGTTCCCGATTTTCCGCGCTTGAAGCAGTCATGTCTTTCACGCAAAAAAAGCTGCTGCCTTGCCCCTGTGTAAGGTGTTCAGCCAGCGATTCGATCTTGGCGTCCTTTCGTGACGGTGCGCCCTGTCCATTTGCAACAGACAGTGGGCGGACTATGAACGAATGGTACTGAGTGGTGAAAGAATAAAAACGGCGAAGTAAATGCCGTTTTTGAATAAGAAGCGCGCAAAGCTGTTTGGCGACTTTGGCTAAAAAACTCGGAGGAACCCGTGCAACAGCAGCAACCGGACCCGCGCTGGCAAGGTGACCTCTGGCTGGCAACCGACTACTGCCTGATCGCCGGGCGGGCAGGCCACACCGACGACCACGCGCACTATCCCCATCAGGTGCTGATCGCCGCTGAAGGCAGCGTCGAGGCGCTGGTCGACGGCACGCTCGAGCGCGGCGCCGTGGTGCCGATCGAGTCGGGGCGACAGCATGCGATCCTCACCGAGCAACCGCTGATCAGCCTGTTCGCCGAGCCGCTGGCGTTCGAATTGCCGGCATTGCGGCACGCCTGCGAGCAGGCCGGGGGCGACCCTCAGCAGTTGATCGAAACGCTGAACAGCCTTCCCCGTCGTGCCTTGCAGCCTAGGTTATCCAAGGCGCTGCAGCGTATTCGCCTGCTCGACGCCGACACGCTGCCGGCCTCCGTGCTGGCCAACGAGGCGGCACTTTCCATTAGCCAACTGGAGCGCTTGTTCAGCGGACAACTGGGCGCATCTGTGCGCCGGTTGGTGCTGTGGCAGCGTCTGCGGTTTGCCTTGCAACTCGCTTTGTCGGGCAACAGCCTGACCACCGCGGCGGCGACTGCCGGTTTCGCCGACTCCGCGCATTTGTCGCGCTGTATCCGCCGCCACTTCGGCATTCGCGCCGACCACAGCGTGCGCCATCTACGCCTGCACGTGATCGGCTAGCGCATCGCGCAGGCCGGCGGGCAAGGGGGCGGGCGGGTGCGTCGCCTGGGCGCCGGTAAACGGCTGGCGCAGTTGTGCCCAGTAGGCCACCGGGTAGTCGGGGTGGTCGCCGATCCCCAGGTCATCGTTGGCCAGCGCGTAATCCGGCAAATGCAGCGCTGTGCCCAGCAGGCGATCCCACACGCTGAAGAACAGTGCGAAATTCACATCGCCGTTGGTCCCGTACTTCAAGTGATGCAGGCGATGCACCGGCGCCCAGGCGAACACATGGCGCAGCGCGCCGAGGCGCATGTCGACGTTGCTGTGCTGCAGCAGCAACTGGATGGAAATGCTGAAGGCCAACAGTGCCGTGACCTCTTGCGGCAACCCGCACAGCAGTAACGGCAACGTCCCGCCCAGGGCTTCGAGCAACTGGTGCAGCGGGTGCTTCATCAGCCCGTTGAAACCATAGAGCCGGGTGACGCTGTGGTGCACCGCATGCAACCGCCACAACGGTGCGCAACGGTGGCTGGCGTAGTGCACGAGGGTGATGCCCAGATCCGCGATGGGCAGTGCCAGCAGCAATTGCGCGCCAACCGGCCAGTGGCTCGGCCAGATACCGATATCGGGCAGCACCACGGCGATCAGGGGGATGGCGGCCACGCTCAGCACGTTGAGGCTTTCGTTGACGGCGGCGTGAAGGGTGTCCCGGCGGCTGTCGTTTTGCGGCGTGTTCCAGTGCGGCCGATACGGCCACAGGTGCTCGCACAGCGCGCTCACGCCTATCGCCGTCAGTAGCAATAACAGCAGCCAGCCGGGGCTCGCGTCGTGGGTGATGAGAAACACCCCGGCACCGATGAAACCGAAGAAAAACACTGGACCGTACAGGCTGCGCATCTCGCTGCTCCTTGAAGAATGGAGCGGCGAGTCTCGGCCAGGTGCGCTTGGTGGCGCTTGAACAAACGGCGCATGCGCAGGTGAGGGTTCAACTGGCCGGGAGCGCTGCCGCATCACCAGGTGCGTCTTCTTCCAGAAGGGCCAATGCGCCGACGATCAGCGCGCGCATGCCCTGGATCAGTTCCGCTTCCATCTCCGCCTCTTCGGCTGCGCGTTCGGCGTCGTCGGAAAGGCCCTGGCCCGCGACCGAATACACCGTGTCGGCCACGGCGATGCCGTGGAACGCCAGGGTCGCGAGCAGCCAGCGCGCCTGGTCTTGGGCGATGCCGTACGCCTCGGCGATGTGGAGCTGATGCCCGCCGATCTTGTCGATCATGGGTTGTGTCGCCGCCGAGCGACGGATCACGTAGGGCGTCAGACCGGGATGGGCTTTGACGAACTCGCGCACCGAGGTGGTGAACAGGGTCAGGTAGTTCCGCAGGCTGACCTGTTCACCGTCGCCCGCCCGCGGAATCTGCCAGCGGGTGAAGATCGCTTCAGCCACCAGGCGCTTGAGCGCTTCCAGGTTGGCCACATGTTTGTACAGCGCCATATGGCTGACCCCGAGCGCGGCGGCGACGCCGACGAACGTGATGTTCGGCAGGCCGATCTCGATGCCCACTTCGGCGATCCGCTCTGGCGTGATGGTTCGCGGTCGCCCGCGAGCCGGAGGTTGATCCGGGTTTTTCATGCTTTCTCCTCAATGGAAAACGACGGTCGTGTGGCCGTCTTGTCTGCCTGACGGCTATTAGTTTATAGTCATGCAACTAATTCTGGTTATGATTCTTTTTTATTCCCGAGGTTGCTCCATGAGTGTGCCTTCGCCTCTCTGTCACGGGCTCTGGAAGACGGCAGCGTCACGCCTGCGATATCCCTCGGGACGGGTCAGGCGCCACGTTCGCGTGCGCCAGGCAGGTGGTCAAGCGCTTCGGGCCTGACCGGCTGCAACTCATCCTCTTTTTTCAAATTTCTGGACGTTTCCTTTCATGAGCACCCATGACGCGGCTTCGGCCGACCCCGGAAAAGCCGGCCCGATCAGCCGGATCCTGCGACCCGTTCGTGGGCGCTTGATTGTCGCCGCGGTTCTGGCCGGCGTGGGCGCGATGTTGACGCTGGTGCCGCTGGCGGGCGTCGAGCATATCGCCCGGCTGGTTCTCGGCGAGAAGGCTGCCGCCGCGAGCGTGGTGCAGGGCGAGATCTGGTCGACGGTCATTGTCAGCATCCTCAGCCTGTTTGCCGGCATGGCGCTGATTACCGTCGGCGAACTGCTTGCTCACCTTGCCGACAACCGCATCACCCATCACTTGCGCCTGGCCATTGCGCAGCGCCTGAGCCGGGTGCCGCTGGGCTGGTTCAGCAGCCGTGCATCGAGCGAGGTGAAGCGGGCGATGCAGGACGACATCGGCACCCTGCACAGCCTCACCGCGCATTTCTACACGACGCTGGGCCGGGCCGTTGGGGCCTTGCTGATTTCGCTTGTCTACCTGTTCGCGATGGACTGGCGCATGGCGATCGTCTCGCTGCTGCCGTTTCCGGGCTTCTTCCTGTTCTTCGGTCGGGCACTCAAGGCCGGCGGGGCGAACATGGACGCCTTCGTCAGCGGTATGGGCCGCATCGACAACGCGGTGGTCGAGTTCGTCAACGGCATTCCGGTGGTGAAGGCGTTCGGCGCCAGCGGCAAGGCGCACGCCAGTTACCGTGAGGCGATCGATGATTTTGCCCGGGTCTTTGTCGACTTCACCCGCCCGCTGGTGGCCTCGATGGCCAACGCCAACGCGATGATCGCATCCGTGGCGGTGCTGGGCGTGGTGCTGCTGTGCGGAACGTTGTTCGTCGGCCTGGGCTGGATCGCACCGCTCGACGTTCTGCCGTTCGCCCTTGTAGCGCCCGGCCTGTGCGCGCCGTTGCTGTTGCTGCACTACATCACTCACGACCTGAACCACGCGGTCGGCGCGGCCCAGCGCGTGCAGGCGTTGCTGGAGACGCCGACGCTGGAGCAGCCGGCGCCCGGCGTGCGGCAATTGCCCGTCGGTAGCGAGATCCGCCTGGAGCAGGTCAGCTATGGCTACGAGGCATCGAGCCCGGTGCTTTCGGCGATCAACCTGACCCTCGCCCCCGGCACCACGACCGCCATCGTCGGCCCCTCCGGCGCCGGCAAATCGACCCTGGCCCGCCTGCTGTTGCGCTTCTTCGACCCCACTGAGGGGCGCATCACCCTGGGTGGTGTGGACCTGCGGCATATCGAGACGCCGGAGCTGTACCGGCGTATCGGCTTCGTGCTGCAGGAGGTGCGGCTGATCCATGCCAGCGTGCGCGACAACATCGCGCTGGGCCGGCCCACGGCCAGCCAGCAGGAGATCGAAGACGCTGCCCGCACGGCAAACATCCACGAACGGATTCTCGACCTGCCACGCGGCTACGACGCGGTGATCGGTGAGGACGCGCAGTTCTCCGGCGGTGAGTTGCAGCGGCTGAGCATCGCCCGCGCGGTGTTGCTCGATCCGCCGGTGCTGGTCCTCGACGAAGCCACGGCGGCGGCTGACGCCGGCAACGAAGTGGCGATCCAGGACGCGCTGTCGCGCTTTGCCAAGGGGCGCACGCTGCTGGTGATCGCCCACCGGCTGGACACGGTGAAGCACGCCGACCAGATCATCGTGATCGCCAACGGCGTCATTCACGAACAGGGCCGCCATGCCGAGCTGATTGCGCGCAAGGGGCTCTATGCACGGTTGTGGGCGCTGGGCGGCCATGACCAAAACCAGAACGTGGCGGTGCCGACATGCTGAAGACCTTCATGCATCTGCTGGGCGACGATGCGCCCGTGTTCCGCCGCTACCTGTGGATGGCTGTGTTCAACGGCCTGCTCAGCGGCCTGACCATCACCACGCTGGTGCCGGTGCTCGGTCGCCTGTTGCTGGGCGATGTGCACGGCGCGGCGCAGTGGCTGCTGCTGTTGCTGGTGGGGATGCTGGCGTGCTGGGCGTGGCGCCGCCGCGTGGAAAAGGCCGGCGTGGCGGTGGGCGTGGCGGTGTTGCGCGGGGCGCGGCATCGGCTCGGCGACCATGTCGCGCGCCTGCCGCTGGGCTGGTTCTCGGCGCCGAACACGGCCCGGCTCGGGCATGTCATCACCCAGGGCATGATGGCCGTGGCCCAGCTTCCCGCGCATGTGTTCACGCCGCTGATCAGTGGCGCGGTGACGCCGCTGGTGATGGTGGCTGCGCTGTTCGCGCTGCATTGGCCGATGGGTCTGATCGCGCTGCTGGCGTTGCCGGTTCTGCTGGCGGTGCTGTTGCTCACGGCGCGCCTCGGGCGGCGCGCGGACCACGCCTTTCACCACCACTTCGCCGCCACCAGCCAGCGCATGGTCGAGTTCGCTCAGGCGCAGTCGGTGCTCCGTGCCTTCAATGGCGGCGGCACACGCTTGCTGGAGCAGGCCATCGACCAGCAACGGCAGTCGAGCATGCGCCTGATCTATCAGTCTTCGCTGTCGACGGTGCTCAACGCCTGGGCCGTGCAGGCGGTGTTCGCCGCCTTGCTGGTCGCCGCCGTGCTGTGGCTCAACGGCCAGCTCGGCGTTGCGCTGGAGCCGGGCGCGGTGGTGGCGGTGATCGTCGCGTTGCTGCTGGCCAGCCGTTACATCGACCCGTTGCTGGACGTCGCCAGCTATGCCGAGATCCTGCGCGGTGCGCACGGCCAGCTCGATGCGGCATACGAGATTCTCGCGGTGCAGCCATTGCCAGGGGCGCAGCAGCCGCAAGCGCCGGCGGATGGTTCGATCGAGTTGCGCGAGGTGAGTTTCCGCTATGGGGCTGATCCGCTCGACGTGCTGCGTGACGTAAGCCTGCGTATCGCGCCGGGGAGCATGACCGCGCTGATCGGTGAGTCCGGGTCGGGCAAAAGCACGTTGCTGCGGCTGATCGCGCGCTTCTTCGACGTGAGCCAGGGCAGCCTGCTGGTGGGTGGCGTGGACGTGCGGCAGATGTCCGGCCCGCAACTGGCCGGGCAGCTCAGCCAGATCTTCCAGGACAGTTACCTGTTCCAGGGCAGCATCGCCGACAACATCCGCCTCGGCAAACCTGACGCCAGCCTCGCCGAGATCATGGACGCCGCGCAGCAGGCCGGTGTGGCCGAGATCATTGCGCGCTTGCCGCAGGGCATCGACACGCCGGTGGGCGAGGGCGGCACGCGGCTGTCGGGCGGCGAGCGCCAACGCATCGCCATCGCCCGCGCGCTGATCAAGGACGCACCAATCCTGCTGGTGGACGAAGCCACGGCGGCGCTGGACGCGGAAAACCAGGCGGCCATCGCCCAGGTGCTCGCCAACCTGCGTGGCCGGCGCACGGTGGTGGTGATCGCCCATCAGCTTTCCACGGTGGCGATGGCGGACCAGATCATCGTGCTGGAAAACGGTCAGGTGGTGGAGCAGGGCGCACCCGCAGAGTTGCACGCCCGCCAGGGGCGTTACGCGCAGTTTCTCGAGCAGCGCCGGGCGGCCAGCGGCTGGCGTATCGCACCGGCTGCGGGTGACGACCCATGCTGATGCGCGCCTCCTGGCTCGGCCTGTTCGTGCTCCTCTGCGGCGCTTCACTGTTGATCGGCGCGCGGCAGATGGCGTGGTCGCAGGTGTGGTCATTGTCGGGCGATGCCTGGCTGACGCTGACGGCCAGTCGCCTGCCGCGCCTGGCGGCGCTGGTGCTGACCGGCGTCGGCCTGTCGGTGTGCGGGGTGATCCTCCAGCACATCGTGCGCAACAAGTTTGTCGAGCCGGGCACTGCGGGCGGGCTGGATGCGGCCAAGCTCGGCATCCTGATGTCGCTGGTGGTCGCACCCGCCGCCGGTACGACCGGGCGGATGCTGTTCGCGTTGGCGTTCTGCTTTGTCGCGAGCCTGGTTTTTGTCGCGATCATTCGCCGTATCCGCTTCAAGAGCGCGCTGCTGGTGCCGGTCATCGGCCTGATGTACGGCGGCGTGCTGAGTGCTCTCGCCGAGTTCTACGCCTACCGCAACAACATTCTGCAAAGCATGCAGGGCTGGCTGCTGGGGGATTTTTCCCGGGTGGTGCAGGGCAGCTACGAAATCATTTACCTGATCCTGCCGATCGTCGCGCTGACCTACCTGTACGCGCAGCGTTTCACCGTGCTCGGCATGGGCGAGGGCATGACCAGCAGCCTCGGCCTCAACTACCGGGCCACGGCGGCGGTGGGGCTGATGCTGGTGGCGGTCACGGTGTCGGCCACGGTGATTACCGTTGGCGCGATTCCCTTCGTCGGGCTGGTGATTCCCAACCTGGTCGCGTTGCGCTACGGCGACAACCTGAGCCGGACACTGCCCATCGTGGCGCTGGGCGGCGCGTCCTTGTTGCTGGTCTGCGACATCCTCGGGCGCCTGCTGATCTACCCGTTCGAGGTGCCGATCGGCCTGACCGCAGGGTGCGTCGGCGGTGTGTTGTTCTTCGCCTTGATCGTCTGGAGGCACCGGTGATGCGTCTGGCTCGTCGTCATGCGGTCTGGGTGCTGGTCGTCGCGCTGGGGCTGGCCTTCGTGTTCGTGCGCTCGGGCCTGGATTTCGATTATGTGATCCCCAAGCGGCTCGCCCGGCTGGCGGCCATGCTGATCGGTGGCGTGTGCATCGCCTGGTCCGCGATCGCGTTCCAGACCATTACCGGCAACCGCGTACTGACGCCGGCGATCATGGGCTACGAAGCGGTCTACCTGTTGCTGCAGGCGCTGCTGGTGCTGTTTATGGGCGCCCACAGCGTGGTGCTGCTGGGCGCCAACGGCAACTTCGCGCTGTCGGTGGTGATCCTGCTCGCCTACTCCTGGGCCATCCATCGCTGGCTGTTCCGAGATGGCCGCAGCAATGTCTATTTCCTGCTGTTGCTGGGGCTGGTGCTGACCCTGGTGATCAACACCTTCACCCAGTTCGTACAGCTCAAGGTCAGCCCCGGCGAGTTCTCGGTGCTGCTGGGTTTCAGCCAGACCTCGTTCAGCCGGGTGCAGCCGCAGCAGTTGCTGTATGCGGGGCTGCTCGTCGCGGCGGTGTGTCTGCTGGGCCTGAGGACGCTGGCCACCCTCGATGTGCTGGCGCTGGGCCGCGACCAGGCCATTTCCCTGGGCGTCGATTACCGCCGCAGCGTGCGCCTGCAGCTTGCACTGATCGCCGCGCTGGTGGCGATTTCTACCAGCCTGCTCGGGCCGACGGCGTTCATGGGCGTGTTCGTCGCCAACATCACCTACGCACTCGCCGGGACCTTCAGGCACCGCGTCACCTTGCCGATGGGCAGCGCGATTGCGGTGGGCATCCTGATCGTCGCCCAGCTCCTGGTCGAGCACGTCTTCAACTACAAAACCACCGTCAGCATTCTGGTCAATCTGGTGTGTGGCGCGTACTTCCTCGCACTGATGGTGCGCACTCGAGGGTCCCCATGATTACCGTCCACGACCTTCACAAACAGTACGGCGCCAGGACGGTGCTGTCCGGCGTGAGCACAGCGTTCCCGGCGCAGCGGCTGACGTCGCTGATCGGCCCCAATGGCGCGGGCAAGACCACCTTGCTGATGATGATCGCGCGGCTGCTGGCGCCCGGTCGCGGTGATATCCGCATCGAAGGGCGCAGCGTCTCCGGCATTGCCATCGGCGAGTACGCCAAGCGTGTCGCGACCTTGCGCCAGTCCCCGGATTTCAACCTGCGCCTGACGGTCGATGAGCTGGTCGCCTTCGGCCGCTTTCCCTACAGCCGTGGCGCGTTGACCCGCGAGGACCAGCGGGCGATCGATGAAGCCATCGCCTTCCTGTCGCTGGAGCCGCTGCGCCGGGCCTACCTCGACGAACTTAGCGGCGGCCAGCGGCAGATGGCGTTCCTGGCCATGACCATCGCCCAGCAGACCGACTACCTGTTGCTGGACGAGCCGCTGAACAACCTCGACATCAAGCACGCCGTGCAGATCATGCGCGCGCTTCGCCGGCTGTGCGACGAGTACGGGCGCACGGTGATCCTGGTGGTCCACGACATCAATTTCGCCGCCAACTATTCCGACCACATCGTCGCCATGAAGCAGGGCGCGGTGCATAGCGCCGGCAGCGTTGCCGAGGTGGTGACCGAGGCGACGCTGAGCGACCTGTATGGCCTGGATTTCGAGATCAGCCACGGCGAACGCGGCTGCCTGTGCAATTACTTCAACCCTCAGGAAAACTGAAATGACCGCACCTCATGGGAACAGACAGTGGGCGCTGGCGCTGCTGATGGCTGCCGCCGTCGCGCTGCCGGGCTGCGATGACACGTCCGCGCAACCGCCACAGGCCGCCGTTCAGGGCCAGCCCGAGCAAGCTGCTTTCGTGCCGGTCACGGTGCAGCACAAGCTGGGCACGACGGTGATCGAGCACGCCGTGCAACGCACCGTCGCCCTCGACATGAATGAAGTGGATTTCCTCGATCAACTGGGCGTTCCGGTCGCCGGCATGCCGAAGGATTTCGTCCCGCAGTTTCTCGCCCGCTACAAGGACGACCCGCAGGTCGCGGACCTCGGTTCGATCGTCCAGCCGAACCTGGAGCTGGTCCACGCCGCCAGGCCTGACCTGATCCTGATCACCTCGCTACAGGCCAACCACTACCAGGAACTGAGCGAGATGGCGCCGACGATCCATTTCGACGTGGATTACCGCGACAGCGAGGCCGGGCATATCAACGTCGTGCGCAATCATCTGCTGGCGCTCGGGCAGGTCTTCGGCAAGCAGGCGCTGGCCCAGGAAAAGGCCATGGCGCTGGATGCGCAGGTGGACAGCGTCCGCCGTGTAACGCAAGACCGCCCCGAGCGCGCGCTGGTGGTGCTGCACAACAACGGCGCGTTCAGCTCCTTCGGCGTGCAGTCCCGCTACGGCTTCGTGTTCAAGGACCTGGGTGTGAAACCGGCAGGCCCGAGCGCCGAGACTGGCCTGCATGGCCAGCCGATTTCCAGTGAATTCATCCAGCAGGCCAACCCCGACATCCTCTACGTGGTGGACCGCACTGCGGTGATGGAAGGCCGCCCGCCGATGGATGCCGAGAGCATGGGCAACCCGTTGCTGCGCCAGACCAACGCCTGGAAGAACGGCCGGGTGGTGTTCGTCGATGCCGAGGCCTGGTACGTCACCGCCGCCAGCCCGACCTCGATCAAGTTGGTGATCGACGACGTCCTCAAGGGCTATCAGCGCTGATCTACGGGGGAGATTTGTCCAGGCAAAAACCACGTTAACAAGTGATTCGCATTAGCCATCTTTCCTGCATTCAGATTCAAAAAATAACCATAAACAGTGTCCACTTAACGCAACGGAGCAACCGCGTGAGCAACCGCATCCTTCACCGCTTTCCCCTGAACACCACCGCTATCGCCGTGGGGCTGGCCCTGGGTTCCCTGGCCCTGGTCACGACACCGGCGATGGCCCAAGACACCGAACAGGCCGAGGCCACCGCCACGCCAGTGGTTAAAGACAACTCGGCCGCGGAACTGCCCGCCACTAACATCGACGGCCAGCGCATCGTCGACGACGCCTTGCCGCCCAGCTATGCCGGCGGGCAGGTGGCCTATGGCGGCCGGGTGGGGCTGCTGGGCAACAAAGACTTCATGGAAACGCCGTTCAGCAGCATCAGCTACACCGAGCAGTACATCGCTGACCTGCAAGCCCGGGAAGTCACCGACGTGATCGCCGCCACCGATCCGTCGGTATTCGCCAACGGCCTGAGCGGCACCTACAGCGAGAACTACTCCATCCGTGGGTTCGCCTCGAGCATCAGCGATGCCACCGTCGATGGCCTGTTTGGCATGGCGCCGTTCTATCGGATCTCGCCGGAAATGTACGAGCGCATCGAGGTGCTGAAAGGCCCGTCGGCGCTGCTCAACGGCATGCCACCTGGCGGTTCGGTGGGCGGCACGGTCAACCTGATACCCAAGCGCGCAGGGGATGAACCGCTGACCCGTGTTACCGGCAGCTACCTGTCTGATTCCCAATACGGCGGCCATCTCGATCTCGGTCGGCGCTTCGGTGAAGGCAACCAGTTCGGCGTGCGTTTCAATGGGGTCTACCGCGATGGCGACACCGCCACCGAGCATCAGCAAAAGCGCACCGGCCTGACGTCGCTTGCTCTGGACTGGCGTGGTGAACGAGCGAAGGTCTCCGTCGATCTGTACGACAGCGATGACTACACCAAGGGCCAGAACCGCGGCCTGGGCCTGGCTGCGAATGTGTCGGTGCCGAGCGCGCCGAAGGCCGACACGCTGCTCAATCCGAACTGGGCCTATGTCGAGAACAAGGACAAGGGCGTGATCCTGCGCGGCGAGTACGCACTGAACGATCAGTTGATGGCCTATGCCGCCTTGGGCACCAGCAAGACCGATTACCAGTACAGCGGCGCCATGACCGCACAGTTGATCAACAACGCCGGCGACTTCACCACCACCATGGGGCAACTGAAGTTCGAGCTGGAAAAGACTTCCGGCGAAGTCGGGCTCAGAGGTCATTTCCAGAATCTCGACATCAATCATCAGTGGTCGCTTAACGTCACCCACTACGAAGACGAGCAAAAGGACTACGGCCGCCGCTCGGTGCCGGGCGCCAACTGGACCACCAATATCCACAACCCGGTTTGGGGGCCGAAGGCAGCGGAAAGCTTCCCGCTGATCGCCCACACCGAAAACCGCCTGCGCAGCATCGGGCTGGCCGATACCTTGTCGGTGTTCGATGATCGCCTGCAACTGACCCTCGGGGTGCGCCGTCAGGAAGTGCTCACCGATACCTTCAGCGTCAACACCGGCGCGCGCAGCTCGCGCTATGACGAGAGCGCCAACACGCCGGCAGGGGCGGTGCTGTTCAAGGTCACCGACAGCCTGTCGCTCTACGCCAACTACATCGAGGGCCTGAGCAAGGGTGCTGCTGCACCGATCACTGCCAACAACTACGGCGATGTGTTCGCACCGGCGAAAACCAAGCAGAAGGAAATCGGCCTCAAGCTCGACCTGGGCACCTTCAGCCACACCCTCGCGGTGTATGAAATCAAGAAACCCGGCAGCTACACCGACCCGGTCACCAACATCTTCTCCTTTGGCGGCGAGCAGCGTAACCGTGGCGTGGAGTGGGGCTTCTTCGGCTCACCGCTGGAGGATGTGCGCCTGATGGGCGGCATCGCCCACGTCGACCCGAAACTCACCAAAACCTCCGGCGGCGTCAACGAAGGCAAGAAAGCCACCGGCTATCCCGAACTGCAAGGCAAGCTGGGTGCGGAATGGGACACCCCGGTGCTGGACGGCCTGACCCTGACGGGGAATGCCACCGCCGTCTCCAAGCAATACATCAGCGCCGACAACAGCCTGTCGATTCCCGGTTACACCGTCTATGACGTGGGCGCGCGCTATGTCACCAAGGTCGCCAGCCGGCCGGTGACCCTGCGGGGCGAGGTGACCAACGTCACCAACAAGGCCTACTGGGGCGTGCCGCTCACCGCCAGCCTGGGGCTGGGAGCACCGCGGACGCTGGCGTTGTCGGCGACGGTGGATTTCTAAGGTTCACGGGCTCGCAGGATCAGGGCTGAAGCCGGCTTCTTCCCTGATCCACGCCACGAACGCGGCCACTTCCTCCCGCTGCCCGGCCTCGGGCAGCATCACCAGGTAATACGCGAAGCGCGCCGGCCAGGGCTTATCCAGGGCCAGCGCCAGGCGCCCTTCGGCGATTTCTTCCCGCGCATATTCCTGCGGCACCAGCGCCAGCCCCTGTCCGGCGACTGCGGCGCGAATCAGCAAATAATCATCGTCAAACGCCGTGCCGCGCTCGGCACGCGGGTCTTCGGCCGCGCCATGGGCGGCGAGCCACAGGGCCCAGTCCGCGCGGTCGGAATCCTGTAGCAGCGGATAGCCGAGGCAGTCGGCCGGCTCCCGCAATGGCGGGCCCGACGCGAGCAACGCGGGGCTGGCGACCGGCAACAGCACCGGGGCCATCAGGTGCTCCGAAAGCAGTCCGGGGTAGTCGCCCAGACCGTGGCGGATGGCGACATCGACCCGGTCACGCTGAAGATCCACCAACCCCGCCGACGCTTCGACGCGGACTTCGATATCCGCATGGCGAGCATTGAAGCGCCCCAGTCGCGGCACCAGCCAGGAGGCGGCAAAGGAGGGCACCGTGCTGATCGTCAGGGTGCGGCGTGCGCGGCTGGCTTCGAGCAGGTGCAGGGCCTGTTCGATCTGGTCGAAGGCCATCAACAGCGTCGGATAGACCCGTGCGCCGGCTTCGGTCAGTTCCATGCGCAAGCGGCTGCGCACGAACAGCGGCAGGCCGACACGCGCCTCCAGATGACGGATCTGCTGGCTCACCGCACCCGAGGTGACCCCCAGCGCGGCGGCGGCATGCTTGATGCTGCCGTGGCGACCGACTTCGGCGAACGCGCGCAGTGCGAGCAGTGGGAAGACAGGATTCAAGGTTTAGCTGACCTAAAGAGTGGGTGAAGATCAAATCGTTTCTGTCTGAGCACAGACGAGGTGACCATGGGCTGAGCCGGATTGTTCTGGTTTAGCCAGGCTTTCTCAAGGAGAAAGTCGGCATCACCCGCAAGGAGCCCGTTGATGATCCACCTCTACTCCGACAGCTCACCCAATGGTTTCAAGGCCAGCATCGTCCTGGAAGAACTGGGCCTGCCGTATCGCCTGAATCACGTCCGCATCGATGCCGGGGAGCATCGTCTGCCGGAATTCCTCGCGCTCAATCCCCATGGGCGCATTCCGGTGCTGGTCGACGACGAAACGGGCGTGACCCTGTTCGAGTCCGCCGCCATTCTGCTGTACCTCGCCGAGAAGACCGGGCAACTGCTGCCGACGGACCTGCAAGGACGCTGGGAAGCGATCAAGTGGCTGCAGTTTCATGCCTCCAGCGTGGGGCCGATCATTGGCCAGCGGGTTCATTTCGAAGTGTTTGCCAAGCAGCCGGTACCCGTAGCGATCGAGCGTTTTCGGCGCCTGACCGACGATGCCTTCGCCGTTCTCGACCAGCGCGTGGCCGAGCAACCCTGGCTCGCGGGCAGCAGTTATTCCATCGCCGATATCGCCCAATTCGGCTGGAGTCATATCGCCCGGATCATCGATTTCGACTTCAGCCAGTACCGTCACCTGAGCGCCTGGCATGAGCGCGTCGCGGCGCGGCCGGCGGTACAGAAAGGCGTGACGCTGCCTGTCGCGGCGACCGGCGCATGAGCGGGGAAGAGGGCATGAAGGCTTTCAAAGGCGCGCCGTATTCCGCGTTCCACGCTCATCCTGGCTATCGGCGCATGTTCGCCCCGGACCGCCTGACCCTCGGGATCTTCCTGCCGCTGCGTTTCTACGAAGGCGACATGAGCGTCCTTGCTGGCCAGGCGGAACTGGTGACGACGATCGACCGGCTCGGATTCGCCGCGGTGTGGGTCCGCGATATCCCCCTGTTCGATCCGCAGTTCGGCGATGCCGGGCAGGTGTTCGATCCGTTCACCTACCTGGCCTTTCTCGCCGCCCGAACGCGGCATGTCGCGCTGGCCACCGGCAGCATCATCTTCTCGCTGCGTCATCCAATCGACCTGGCCAAGGCTAGCGCGACCATCGATCAGTTGTCGGGCGGGCGCCTGGTGTTGGGTATCGCCTCGGGTGACCGGCCCATCGAATTTCCCGCCTATGGTCTGGAGCATGCCCGGCGTGGCGAGCGTTTCGCCCAATCGGTGCGCTACTTCCGCCAGCTTATGGCGGCGGGATCGCTCGACGTGGACTCGCCGCTGGGGCACGTCCGCGACGCACAGTTGCTGCCTAAACCGGCCACCGGCGCGGTGCCGCTGATCGTCACCAGCTCGTCCGGCCAGTCGCTGGACTGGATCGCCGAACAGGCGGACGGTTGGCTGACCTACCCGGATGCGACCCACACCGTGCGCGGGCCGCAGCACCTGGCCGAGAAGATCCGCGCGTGGCGCGAGCGGATAGCGGACGGAGGGTTTCGTCCTCACATGACCAATGAATGGCTGGACCTGATGGACGACCCCGACCATCCGCCGACCCCACTGCGCGGTGGATTCGTCCTGCGGACCGGGCGCAATGGCTTGATCGCGCTGCTGGAGCGCTGGCAGGCGGCGGGGGTGAACCATGCCGCGCTGGGCATCCAGTTCTCGCAGCGGCCCGCGGCGGAGGTGATTCAGGAACTGGCTGAGGAGGTGTTGCCGCATTTCCCGTCGTTGCCGGGCCCGCAGCCGTTGCCGGTGCCGTGGTGACGGCGCACTGGAAATGAAAAACCCCTTGAGGCGGTTGGCCTCAAGGGGTTTTGGATGATGCGGGCGGAGCGCTTAGACGTTGAAGCGGAAGTGCATCACGTCACCGTCTTTGACGATGTAGTCCTTGCCTTCCAGACGCCATTTGCCGGCTTCTTTCGCGCCACTTTCACCCTTGTACTGGATGAAATCGTCGTAGGCGACCACTTCGGCGCGGATGAAGCCTTTCTCGAAGTCGGTGTGGATCACGCCGGCCGCTTGCGGGGCGGTGGCGCCGATGCGCACGGTCCAGGCACGGACTTCCTGTACGCCAGCGGTGAAGTAGGTCTGCAGGTTGAGCAGGCCGTAACCGGCGCGGATCACGCGGTTCAGACCAGGCTCTTCCAGGCCCAGGGCCTCGAGGAACATGTCCTTCTCTTCGCCTTCGTCCAGCTCGGCGATTTCGGCTTCGATCTTGTTGCACACCGGCACCACGACCGCGCCTTCTTCTTCGGCGATGGCACGGACCACGTCCAGGTGCGGGTTGTTCTCGAAGCCGTCTTCAGCAACGTTGGCGATGTACATCACCGGCTTGCTGGTCAGCAGGTGGAAGCCACGGATCACGGCTTTCTCGTCTTCGCCCATGGTCTTCATCAGGCTGCGCGCAGGCTTGCCTTCGGTGAAGTGGGGGATGAGTTTTTCCAGGATGGCTTTCTGAGCCAGCGCTTCCTTGTCACCGCCTTTGGCGTTGCGGGTGACTTTCTGCAGTTGCTTCTCGCAGCTGTCGAGGTCGGCGAAGATCAGTTCGAGGTCGATGATCTCGATGTCGCGCTTGGGGTCGACGCTGTTGGAAACGTGGATCACGTTCTCGTCTTCGAAGCAGCGCACGACGTGGGCGATGGCATCGGTTTCGCGAATGTTGGCGAGGAACTTGTTGCCCAGGCCTTCACCTTTCGACGCGCCTGCCACCAGGCCGGCGATGTCGACGAACTCCATGGTGGTCGGCAGGATGCGCTGCGGTTTGACGATGGCAGCCAGGGCGTCCAGACGCGCATCGGGCATTGGCACGATGCCGCTGTTCGGCTCGATGGTGCAGAAGGGGAAGTTCTCCGCCGCGATACCGGATTTGGTCAAGGCGTTGAACAGGGTGGACTTGCCGACGTTGGGCAGGCCGACGATGCCGCAATTGAATCCCATGGTGAATCCCTCTTCGTGAAGTCAGGCCTTCTGGCTGTGCAGCTCTCTCATCGCACGCGTCCAGTCACCGGCGAGGATGTCCGGCAGCACGCCGAGGGCAAAGTCGATACTGGCGTCCAGCTTTTCCTGCTCGGCGCGCGGCGCCTTGCCCAGGACGAAGTTGGACACCAGCTTGGCATCACCCGGGTGGCCAATGCCAAGCCGCAGACGGTGAAAGTCATTCTTGTTGCCGAGCTGCGCGATGATGTCGCGCAGTCCGTTGTGCCCGCCGTGGCCGCCGCCTTTCTTGAGTTTGGCGACGCCGGGAGGCAGGTCGAGTTCGTCGTGGGCCACCAGGATGGCATCTGGCTCGATACGGAAAAAATTGGCCAGTGCGGCAACGGACTGGCCGCTGCGGTTCATGTAGGTGGTGGGGATCAACAGACGAACGTCGTTGCCCTGATGGCTGAATTTTGCCGTCAGGCCGAAATACTTGCGGTCAGCAGTCAGATTGACACGCTGGGCGCTGGCAATGCGTTCAACGAAAAGAGCCCCTGCGTTATGCCGGGTCTGTTCGTATTCGGGGCCCGGGTTTCCCAGGCCGACGATCAACTGGATGGCGGTCACGTCAGGGGCTCTTCCTTGGAGTTGTGGGTTGCGGTGTCAGCACCGCAACCCGGTCAACACCGGCGTACCGAGTGAATTACTCGGCAGCGCCTTCTGCTTCAGGTGCAACGCGCGGAGCGTGAACGTTGGCAACAGCCTTGTCATCACCGTGGGCCAGAGCTACGAACTCAACGCCTTTCGGAGCTTTCAGGTCCGACAGGTGGATGATGGTGCCGACTTCGGCGTTGGCCAGGTCGACTTCGATGAACTCAGGCAGGTCTTTGGCTTCGCAGGAAACTTCGATCTCGGCCACTACGTGGGAGATTTCGCCGCCTTTCTTGACCGGGGCTTCTTCGTTGACGAAGTGAACCGGTACTTTGGCGGTCAGTTTCTGGCCAGCAACAACGCGAACGAAGTCGGCGTGCAGGATGAACTGCTTGGCTGGGTGACGTTGCATGGCTTTAACCACGACGTTTTCTTTAACGCCGTCGATGTTCAGCTCGATAACGTGGCTGTAGGCAGCTTCGTTTTCGAACAGCTTGGCCACTTCTTTAGCCAGCATTACGATCGATGCAGGCTCTTTGTCGCCACCGTAGACAACGGCAGGAACTTGGGCGGCGAGACGACGCAGGCGGCGGCTCGCACCTTTCCCCAGGTCGGTACGCGCTTGGGCGTTCAGAGTGAAATCAGTCATTTTGTATCTCCAGAGTAGCCATCCCCCGAGTGGCGTTTGCGACCAGCGCCAAAGCGGGGTGGGCAAAAAAGCCCCGCCCCAACAACAGGTGTTGGGGCGGGGCGCTTTTCGTCAACGGGGTGTTCGCGAGGGCAAGCCCTCAGCGGAACATCGCGCTGATCGATTCTTCGTTGCTGATACGGCGAACCGCTTCAGCGACTACCGGTGCGATATCCAGTTGACGGATACGGTCACAGGCTTGTGCAGCGGCGGACAGCGGGATGGTGTTGGTCACCACCAGCTCGTCGAGCACAGAGTTCTCGATATTCTCGATCGCGCGACCGGAGAGGACAGGGTGCGTGCAATAGGCGTAAACCTTGGCAGCGCCGTGTTCTTTCAGGGCCTTGGCCGCATGGCACAGCGTGCCGGCGGTATCGACCATGTCGTCGACGAGAATACAGGTGCGTCCTTCGACATCGCCGATGATATGCATCACTTCGGAGTGATTGGCCTTCTCGCGGCGTTTGTCGATGATACCCAGATCGACACCCAAGGACTTGGCGACGGCACGTGCACGCACGACACCACCGATGTCCGGGGAAACGATCATGAGATTTTCGAAACGCTGGTCTTCGATGTCATCCACCAGAACGGGGGAGCCGTAGATGTTATCTACCGGAATATCGAAGAAACCCTGGATCTGGTCAGCGTGCAGGTCGACGGTGAGAACACGGTCGATACCTACGACGGTGAGCATGTCAGCGACAACTTTGGCGCTGATAGCTACACGCGCCGAACGCGGACGGCGATCCTGGCGGGCATATCCGAAGTAAGGAATCACGGCAGTGATTCGAGACGCTGAGGAGCGGCGGAAGGCATCAGCCATCACTACCAGTTCCATCAGATTATCGTTGGTTGGCGCGCAAGTCGGCTGAATGATAAAGACGTCTTTACCGCGGACGTTTTCATTAATCTCAGTGCTGATTTCGCCGTCGGAGAACTTACCGACAGAAACATCACCCAGTGGGATATGCAGCTGACGCACGACGCGCCGAGCAAGATCGGGGTTGGCGTTCCCCGTAAAGACCATCATCTTGGACACGCGCAGTACCTGAAGGCTGAGGGTATACCTGGATGAGTATAGGAAAATGGCAGGGGCGGCTGGATTCGAACCAACGCATGGCAGGATCAAAACCTGCTGCCTTACCGCTTGGCGACGCCCCTGTATCTGTTGCTGCGAGTACCTTGTACTCGATTCCTAGAGCAGACTTCGTAACGTTCGATGCAACATTGAAATGTTGCTTCCTTTTGCCACGAACCCTGTTTGGGTCTCTGCAAGAAGGGCCAAAACTTTATCAGCTTCAGCTTTGTCTGGGAAGGCCCCAAACACACAACTTCCAGTTCCGGTGAGTCTTGCATCAGTGAATTTGTTTAGCAAATTCAAGGCGTTACGTACATCTGGGTAACTTTGCTCAACTACCGCTTGGCAGTCATTACGACTGTTTCCCTTGGGAACGGGGCGCACTTTAATGGGCTTTGAATCACGTGTCAACAAAGGGTGTGAAAAAATTTCTGCTGTACTTACAGACACTTGTGGGACCAGCACGACATACCACGGCTCTTCAGGGTCAACCGGCGTGAGTTTTTCGCCCACGCCCTCGGCGAACGCTGCGTGGCCGCGGACGAAAACCGGTACGTCGGCACCCAGTCCCAGGCCCAGCTCAGCCAGTTGATCTTCGCTGCAGCCGGTTTTCCACAAGTGATCCAGCCCGAGCAGCGTGGTGGCCGCATCCGAACTGCCACCGCCGATGCCGCCGCCCATGGGCAACACCTTGGTCAGCCAGATGTCGGCGCCCAATGTAGTGCCGGTCAGTTGCTGCAATTTGCGCGCAGCCCGGACGATCAGGTTGCTGTCGTGGGGGACGTTGTCGATCTGGGTGTGCAGGCGGATTTCACCGTCTTCGCGCACGGCGAAACGCAGTTCGTCACCGTGCTCGAGAAACTGGAAAAGCGTTTGCAGCTCGTGATAACCGTCGGGGCGACGGCCAAGAATGTGCAGCATCAGGTTGAGCTTGGCCGGGGCGGGCAGGGTCAGGGTGGTCATGTCAGTGCCCCAGTTGGCGCGGTTGCCATTCCTTGAGCACCACCGTCACGTCCAGGTTCTGGCCATGCATCTTCAGGCGTTCCGGCAGCCAGTAACCGTTTTGCAGGGTGTAGTTGCTGTATTCAACCTGCCAGCCATCCTGCTCGAGGCTCGCCAGGCGACTGTTGCCGTCGAGGGTCAGGCGGCTTTTGCTGTCAGGGGCGGGCAGGCCACGGACCCACCAGACCAGGTGCGATACCGGCAACTCCCAGCCCAGTTGTTCGGCCAGCAGGGTTTCCGGCGATTGCGCTTCGAAGCGGCCCTGGTTGGCGACTTCCAGCACCACCTGGCCCGGGCGACCGGTCAGGCGGGCGGCGCCGCGACCCAGCGGGCCGGACAGGCGGATGTCGTAGTAATCCTGGCGCTGCAACCAGAACAGGGTGCCGCTGCCGGAGTCCTTCGGTGCGCGAATGCCGACTTTGCCGTTGATCTGCCAGCCGTCGAGGGTGCTCAACTGCTGTTTATGTTCACGCCAGAGTTGCGGGCTGCCCTGGCCTTCGACGGCTTCGCGGGATCCGAAGCCGGTGCAACCGGCGAGCAGGGCAATCAGGCTGAAAGTGATGAGATGGCGCAAGAACATGGCTTAGAGAGTCTCGGATCCGGTCAGGCGCAGGACGGTCTTGCGCAGGATGGGGCTGTCGGGTTGTGCTTCGAAGGCCTTGGCCCAGACCTGGCGAGCCTCGCGACGCTTGCCGTTGGCCCAGAGCACTTCGCCCAGGTGTGCCGCGACTTCATGATCGGGGAAGCGTTCGAGGGCCCGGCGCAGCAGGCGCTCGGCTTCGTCGAGATTGCCCAGGCGGTAGTTCACCCAGCCGAGGCTGTCGAGTACGGCCGGGTCGTCCGGGTTGATCAGGTGGGCTTTTTCGATCAGGTCCTTGGCTTCGCCGTAGCGCGTGGTGCGGTCGGCGAGGGTGTAGCCGAGGGCGTTGAGCGCCATGGCGTTTTCCGGCTCGCGGGTGATGATGCTGCGCAGGTCCTTTTCCATCTGCGTCAAATCGTCGCGTTTCTCGGCGAGCATGGCGCGGGTGTAAAGCAGGTTGAGGTCGTCCGGGTACTGCTTGATGGCTTTTTCCAGCACCCGCAGCGCCTGCGCATCCTTTTCGTTGTTGCCCAGGGTCTCGGCTTCGATCAGATAAAGCTGGATCGCGTAGTCGGGCTGGGCTTCGCGGGCGGCGTCGAGGCGGCGGGTGGCTTCGTCGGCGCGGCCGTTGGCGATGAGAATGTCGGCCTGGCGCAATTGTGCCGCCAGGTAATCGTTGCCGGGGCCGACCTGAGCGTATTCGGCCAGCGCACCTTCCAGATCGTTGCGCTCCTCGCGGATGCGGCCCAGGTTCAGGTGCGCGGCATCGACATGGCTTTCGCGGGTAATCAGGTCTTCCAGGTAGGTGGCCGCTTCGTCGTACGCCTTGGCTTCGAGGCTGACCAGCGCCAGGGAGTAGCGCAGTTCATCGTCGTCCGGGTATTGCTGCAGCAGGCTGGCAAACTCGACCTTGGCGTCGTCGACCCGGTCCTGCTCAACCAGCATCCGCGCGTAGGTCAGGCGCAGGCGCTTGTCGTCGGGGTGGCGGGCGATGGTCTTGCGCAGCAGCGGCAGGGCTTCTGGGCCGCGGTCCAGGGTCTGCAGCAGGCGGGCGCGCAGCAGCACCGGGGCGATTTCGTCGTCCTGCGGCGGATGTTCTTCAAGCAGGCTCAGCGCCGCCTGGGACTTGCCATCCTGTTGCAGCAGCAAGGCCTTGCCGAATACCAGCTGGCTGTTGTCCGGGTATTTCTGCAGCAGTCGGTCGAAACTCTTTTGCAGGCCGTCGCGGGTGTCCTGGTCGGTTTCGGCAGCGGACAGGGCAAGGAAATCGAAATGCGTGTCGCCCTGGCCTTGCAGCACCTTTTCCATGAATACCATGGAGTCGTCGTAGCGCCCGGCGCGGGCCAGCTGGATCGCGGCGGCGCGCTGCGCATCGATGTTTTCAGGGTCGTTTTTCGCCCAGATCAACGAGGTATCCAGCGCGGATTGGTCGGCACCGAGGTATTCAGCGATGCGGAAGGCGCGCTCGGAAATGGCCGGATCCTGGGTCTTTTCGGCCTGGATCACGTAGTTGTCCAGGGCGATATCGAAGCGATTGCGCTGCCCCGCCAGTTCGGCGACCAACAGGCTATAGAGGGTGTCCTGGGTGAACGAGCCGTAGACCGTCGGCTCGGGCGCGGCGGTCGGCGCGACCTGCTGCCCGGCGGGCGGTGTGGCGTCCCGGGCACCTGGCAAAGCCTGGCAACCCTGGAGCAGGGCAAGGGCAAGGAGCAACGCGGAAGATCTATTCATAAGGAGATTTTGGGCGACTAACCTGCGGTCGGGCCATCATGACACAAGCGTCATGGCAAACCCACTCGCGATGGGGTGTGTGGATACAGTGTATTAGAGACAATCGCGAGCGGTGGTTGTTCTCAATCCAGCGAAGTAGGACAATTATCGGCTTCACGTCACAATCAGCGACCTTGAATGGCCTTTCTTGCCCTCGGTATCAACCATAAGACTGCCTCGGTAGACGTACGCGAGCGCGTGGCGTTTACCCCCGAGCAGCTGGTGGAAGCCTTGCAGCAGCTCTGCCGACTGACTGCCAGCCGGGAAGCCGCAATCCTTTCGACCTGCAATCGCAGCGAACTGTACATCGAGCAGGACCACCTGGCGGCCGATGCGGTGCTGCGCTGGCTGGCCGACTATCACCAGTTGAGCGTCGATGAACTGCGCGCCAGTGCCTATATCCACGAGGATCATGCCGCCGTTCGGCACATGATGCGCGTGGCTTCCGGGCTCGACTCGCTGGTGCTCGGCGAGCCGCAGATCCTCGGCCAGATGAAGTCCGCCTACGCCGTGGCCCGCGAGGCCGGCACCATCGGTCCGCTGTTGGGCCGGCTGTTCCAGGCCACGTTCAGCGCCGCCAAGCAGGTGCGCACCGATACCGCCATCGGCGAGAACCCGGTGTCGGTGGCTTTCGCCGCGGTCAGCCTGGCCAAGCAGATCTTCAGTGACCTGGGCCGCAGCCAGGCGCTGCTGATCGGCGCCGGCGAGACCATCACCCTGGTCGCGCGGCACCTGCATGAGCAGGGCGTACGGCGGATTGTCGTGGCCAACCGCACGCTGGAGCGCGCCAGCATCCTGGCCGAGCAGTTCGGCGCCCACGCGGTGCTGCTGGCGGACATCCCGCAAGAACTGGTCAACAGCGACATCGTCATCAGTTCCACCGCGAGCCAGTTGCCGATCCTTGGCAAAGGTGCGGTCGAAAGCGCGCTGAAACTGCGCCGGCACAAGCCGATCTTCATGGTCGACATCGCCGTGCCGCGGGATATCGAGCCGCAAGTGGGCGAACTGGATGACGTCTACCTTTATACGGTCGACGACCTCCACGATGTGGTCGCGGAAAACCTCAAGAGCCGTCAAGGTGCCGCCCAGGCCGCCGAAGAACTGGTGACGGTGGGTGCCGAAGACTTCATGTCGCGCCTTCGCGCGCTGGCGGCGGTGGATGTGCTCAAGGCGTACCGTCAGCAGAGCGAGCGTCTGCGCGACGAGGAACTGCAAAAGGCCCAGCGTCTGCTGGCCAATGGTTCCAGCGCCGAGGAGGTCCTGGTGCAACTGGCCCGCGGCCTGACCAACAAATTGCTGCATGCACCCAGCGTGCAGCTGAAAAAGCTCTCCGCCGAAGGCCGCCACGATGCGCTGGCCATGGCCCAGGAACTCTTTGCCCTCAACGAGGGCTCCACGGATAAAACCCCGCAATGAAAGCGTCGCTGCTCAGAAAACTGGAAATCCTCCAGGACCGCTTCGAGGAACTGACCGCCCTGCTGGGCGATGCCGAGGTCATTTCCGACCAGACCCGTTTCCGCGCCTACTCCCGCGAGTATGCCGAGGTCGAACCGGTGGCTGCCGGGTATGCCCAGTGGTGCAAGTTGCAGGACGACCTCGAGCAGGCCCAGGCGCTGCTCAAGGACAGCGACCCCGACATGCGGGAAATGGCCGTCGACGAAGTTCGCGAAGCCAAGGAGCAACTGCAGGAACTGGAGGCCCAGTTGCAACGCCTGCTGCTGCCCAAGGACCCCAACGACGGCCGCAACGTGTTCCTGGAAATCCGCGCAGGGACCGGCGGCGACGAGGCGGCGATCTTCTCCGGCGACCTGTTCCGCATGTATTCGCGCTACGCCGAGCGGCGTGGCTGGCGCCTGGAAATCCTCTCGGAAAACGAGGGTGAGCACGGCGGCTACAAGGAAATCATCGCCCGCGTCGAGGGCGACAGTGTCTACGGCAAGCTCAAGTTCGAGTCCGGCGCGCACCGCGTGCAGCGGGTTCCGGAAACCGAATCCCAGGGCCGTATCCACACTTCGGCCTGCACCGTGGCGGTGCTGCCCGAGCCTGATGAGCAAGCGGCGATCGAGATCAACCCGGCCGACCTGCGCGTCGATACCTACCGCGCCTCGGGCGCCGGTGGTCAGCACGTGAACAAGACCGATTCGGCGATCCGCATCACCCACTTGCCCACCGGCACGGTGGTCGAATGCCAGGAAGAGCGTTCGCAGCACAAGAACCGCGCGCGGGCCATGTCCTGGCTGTCGGCGCGGCTCAACGACATGCAGACCAGCGCCGCACAGAACGCCATCGCCAGCGAGCGCAAGCTGCTGGTCGGTTCCGGCGACCGCTCCGAGCGCATCCGCACTTACAACTATCCACAGGGTCGGGTCACCGATCACCGCATCAACCTGACGCTCTACTCGCTGGACGAAGTGCTCGCGGGTGGTGTGGATGCGATCATCGAGCCGCTGCTGGCCGAATACCAGGCCGATCAACTGGCCGCACTGGGTGACTAAATGACCATCATTGCCAGCCTGCTTCGCGGCGCGGAGCTTCCCGATTCGCCGACCGCGCGTCTGGATATCGAACTGCTCCTGGCTGCCGCCATCGGCAAATCCCGCAGCTACCTGCATACCTGGCCGGAGCGCATCGTCAGCAGCGAGGCGGCGCAGACCTTCGCCAGCTACCTGCAGCGCCGTCGCGCCGGTGAGCCGGTGGCTTATATTCTTGGCCAGCAAGGGTTCTGGAACCTGGACCTTGAAGTCGCCCCGCATACCCTGATCCCGCGTCCGGAAACCGAGCTGCTGGTGGAAACTGCCCTGGCATTGCTGCCCGCCGAGCCGGCGCAGGTGCTCGACCTCGGCACCGGCACCGGCGCCATCGCCCTGGCCCTGGCCAGTGAGCGCCGGCAATGGCAGGTGACCGCGGTCGACCGGGTGCTGGAAGCCGTGGCCCTTGCCGAGCGCAATCGCCAGCGTCTGCAACTGGACAACGTCACCGTGCTCACCAGCCACTGGTTCAGTGCCCTGGGCGAGCAGCGTTTCCAGTTGATCATCAGCAACCCGCCCTACATTGCCGCCGAAGATCCGCATCTGGTCGCCGGCGATGTGCGTTTCGAGCCCAGCAGTGCGCTGGTGGCGGGCGATGATGGCCTGGACGACCTGCGCCAGATCGTTGCCGAGGCGCCGGCTCACCTGCTGGCGGGTGGCTGGTTGCTGCTGGAGCACGGCTACGACCAGGCTGCCTCGGTCCGTGAGTTGCTGGCCCGGCACGGCTTTGAACAGATCGAAAGCCGCCTCGACCTGGGTGGCCACGAACGCATCACCCTGGGACGCCTGCCGTGCTGACCGACGAGGAACTGCTGCGTTACAGCCGCCAGATCCTCCTGGCGCAGATCGATATCGACGGCCAGTTGCGCCTCAAGGGCAGCCGCGCATTGATTATCGGGCTCGGCGGCCTTGGCTCGCCGGTGGCCTTGTATCTGGCGGCCGCAGGTGTCGGCACCCTGCACCTGGCTGATTTCGATACGGTCGACCTGACCAACCTGCAACGCCAGATCATCCATGACAGCGCTTCGGTCGGTCTGCCCAAGGTGGACTCGGCGCTGACGCGGCTGCGCGCGATCAACCCGGATATCAATCTGGTGCCGCATCGCCAGGCGCTCGATGAAGATTCCCTGGCCGCTGCGGTGGACGCTGTGGACCTGGTGCTGGACTGCTCGGACAATTTCGCTACCCGCGAAGCGGTCAACGCTGCATGCGTCAAGGCCGGCAAGCCGCTGGTCAGCGGCGCGGCGATTCGCCTGGAAGGACAGTTGTCGGTGTTCGATCCACGCCGCCCTGAAAGTCCGTGCTACCACTGCCTGTATGGTCACGGCAGCGATGCTGAACTGACCTGCAGCGAAGCCGGCGTGGTCGGGCCGCTGGTGGGGCTGGTCGGCAGTCTTCAGGCGCTCGAAGCGCTGAAGCTACTCGCCGGCTTCGGCGAGCCTCTGGTGGGACGCCTGCTGTTGATCGATGCGCTGGGCACTCGGTTCCGCGAGTTGCGGGTCAAGCGCGATCCGGGTTGCGCCGTCTGTGGGACAACCCATGGCTGAGGCCTCTGCAGCGCCGGTCGGCGTGTTCGACTCCGGTGTCGGCGGCCTGTCGGTGCTGGCGGAAATCAGCCGGCTGCTGCCCAATGAATCGCTGCTGTACGTAGCCGACTGCGGCAATATCCCCTACGGCGAGAAGTCCCCGGAGTTTATTCGCCAGCGCTGTCGCAAGGTGGCCGAATTCTTTCAGGAGCAGGGCGTCAAAGCCGTGGTCCTGGCCTGTAATACCGCTACCGTCGCCGCAGCCGCCGATCTTCGCGAGCGTTTCCCGCAATGGCCTTTGGTGGGCATGGAGCCGGCCGTGAAACCGGCCGCCGCGGCGACCCGCAGTGGCGTGGTCGGGGTGTTGGCCACCACCGGCACCCTGCAAAGCGCCAAGTTCGCGGCCTTGCTCGACCGCTTCGCCACGGATGTGCGGGTGGTAACCCAGCCCTGTCCGGGGCTGGTGGAACTGATCGAGTCGGGCGACCTCGACAGCCCGGCCCTGCGCCAGCTCTTGCAGGGTTATGTCGATCCGTTGCTGGCGGCTGGATGCGACACCATCATTCTTGGTTGCACCCATTACCCCTTCCTCAAGCCTCTGCTGGGCGAGATGGTCCCGGCATCGGTGGCAATCATTGACACCGGCGCCGCCGTGGCCCGGCAGCTCCAGCGCTTGCTGGCCGAGCGCCATCTTCTGGCGGCCGGTCCCGCGCGTCCTACACAATTCTGGACCAGCGCCGACCCCATACACCTGCAAAGTATCCTGCCTTTGTTGTGGAATAAATCTGACTGTGTGCAAAGCTTCAACAGGTAATCGACGTAGGAAAAAAAACGTCGAAATTCACTGAACTCCTTTGCATGCGCCGATTTCTACTACGTTGTCTGATGAGACAAAAAAACCAATAAACGGGATTTAAAAGGACGTTTCTCATGAAGAAACTGCTTTGCTTGGCTGTGGTTGCAGCCGCAACCCTGGGGCATACCTTCACCGCACAGGCCGCAGATGTCACGTTCGCCGTCGGCCAGACCAGCGACTCCACCATGACTTACCGCATCGGCGTGCAATCCAACTGGGATACCAGTTGGTGGCAGACCAGCGTCGGACGCCTGACCGGCTACTGGGACGGCGGCTACACCTACTGGGACGGCGACAAGACGTCGAGCAACCACAGCCTGTCGTTCGCGCCGGTATTTGTTTACGAGTTCGCCGGCGAGTCGGTCAAACCGTATATCGAGGCCGGGATCGGGGTGGCGGCGTTTGCTCACACTGAGCTGGAAAGCAACGACCTCGGGTCGTCCTTCCAGTTCGAAGACCGCATCGGCTTCGGCCTGCGCTTCGCCGGGGGGCATGAAGTGGGGATTCGGGCGATCCACTATTCCAACGCGGGCCTCAGCCAGCCGAACGATGGCGCCGAGAGTTTCGCCCTGCATTACCGCATGTCGCTCTGACCGCTACACGACACCGGGGCCGCAGTGCGGCCCCGGTTTCATTTTCGGTCAACGCCGCAACGGCCACAGACTGCTGACCGACAACGCTTCCATAACCATTTCAGGCATCCGCAGGGACAAGCGCTGGATAATCGCTTGCGCGGCGCTTTGCGCGTCCCAGTTCTGCGGCAGTGCCACGGCCAGGGTGACGGGCTTTTTCAGGTTCTGCGGCGCGACCAGTGTGAGGTCGATTTCCTTGGGCGAAAGCACGCTGCGAACCTCGCTGAACCATTGCCCCAGGCTGTTCTGCGCCGAGGGCCACTGGCTGCTTTCATGTTGCTGGAGTGCCGTGATGCTGCTCAGGATGGCCACGACGTGCGCCGACTGCCCCGCCTGCAACAGCGGCAGAGCGCTTTGCAGGCCGTGAGTGCTGGCGGACAGGTTGCTCTGGATCAGTGCTTCGAACATCTCTGTGCCGCTGGATTTCGCGTCGAGGTAGTCGCATGTCCCGGCATTGAGGATCAGCGTGTCGAGCGCGCCCCAACGATCCTGGATACGCCGACTCATGCACTCAGCCTGCGCGGCATCGCTCAAGTCACCGTCGAGCACCAGGCAGTGCCGGGCGAGGTTCTCGGGAAGTGGGTCGAACGGAGCACGACCGCTGATTGCCACGTGATGACCGAGCATGAGCAACTGTGTCGCCAATGCGTGACCCAGGCCGTTGCTGGCGCCGGTTACCCAGATACGTTTTGGTGTCTCAGTATTCAAGGGCGTGCTCTTTGCTGTGGTCGTTGGGGAGTTGTCGGAAAGCGTCGATGGCGCGCTGGCGACTCGGGCCAAGATCGACAATCGGCTGTGGATAACCTTGAACGCCGAACAACCCGCCGGGGCTGTGGATATCTTTATCGTCCAGCGCCTTCAACTCCGGCAACCAGTGTCGCAGGAAGCGGCCCTTGCTGTCGAAGCGCTCGGATTGGCTGACGGGGTTGAACACCCGGAAATACGGCGCGGCATCGGTGCCGGTGGACGCACTCCACTGCCAACCACCGTTGTTTGCGGCCAGGTCACCGTCTATCAGATGGCGCATGAAGAATTCTTCACCCTTGCGCCAGTCGATCAGCAGGTTCTTGCTCAGGAACATCGCTACCACCATGCGCAGACGGTTGTGCATCCAGCCGGTGGCGAGCAATTGGCGCATGGCGGCATCGACGATCGGGATGCCGGTACGGCCTTCCTGCCAGGCGGCGAGGTCCTCGGGGGCGTCGCGCCATTTCACCGCTTCGGTCGCCGGGCGGAAGGCGCGGTGGCGAGAGACACGCGGATAGCCGACGAGCACATGCTTGTAGAACTCGCGCCAGAGCAACTCGTTGATCCAGGTGACGGCGCCGGGATTACCGCTTTCGAATTCGCCGTAGTTGTTGGCCAGCGCGGTGTGCAGGCACTGGCGCACGGAAATTACTCCGGCAGCGAGGTACGGCGACAGTTGGCTGGTGCCGTCGACGGCGGGCAGGTCGCGTTGTTCGGTGTAGTCCGCCATGTCGTCTTCAACGAAGCGGGCCAGCCGCTCGCGGGCGTGGTCTTCACCCGCCGGCCACTGCTCGCGCAGCGACGCTGCGGGGGTGGGAAAACCATCGATGTGCCGTGGGATATCGTCACTGGCGACGTTAGTCTTCGCCTGCTTGCGCGGCAATGGCTGCAATGCGGGCAGGCCATGGTGCAGGCGCTGATAACAGAGCTTGCGGAACTGGGTGAAAACCTTGAAGTAACCGCCCTGGCGAGTGAGCACCGTGCCCGGTTTGAACAGCAACTGATCCAGGTGACTGTGCAGGCCGATGCCGTGCTGCAGCAGGTATTCGCCTACGTCGCGATCACGCTGCTGTTCGTTGATCCCATATTCCTCGTTGACATGGACATCCTGCGCGCCGTACTCCCGGCATACCTCGTGCAACACCCGGGGTGCGTCCTTCCAGTCATCGGCAACACGAATCAGCAGCGGGATGTTCAGTTCGCCGAGCGCCTGTTTCAGTGCGTCCAGATTGCGCAGCCAGAAGTCCACCTTGCAGGCGGCATCATCGTGGTGCTTCCACTGTGCCGGGCTGACCAGCCAGAGCGCCAGGCACGGGCCGCGCTCGCAAGCGGTGGCCAGGGCGGTGTTGTCATGTACGCGCAGGTCGCTGCGCAGCCAGATCAATTGCATTATTCGGGTCCGTTTTTTTCCGTGACAAGCGGCTTGAGGTCTTGCAGGCACCGGCACGCCGCCAGAGGCGAGTCGAGCAAGTGCCAATCGGGATCTGTCGGCAACGCATGCTTGTGTAAAGTGACCGCAGCGCCGAACAGGAGTTTCGGTACGCTCAGCGGCGAGAGGGTGCGTTGCAGTCGGTCACTGTCCTGGGCGGTATTGATGCTGACCAGCACCGCCTTCGCCCCCAGTTGCTCGACGCCCAGTGCCAGGTCGCGGGCGGGCAGGGTGCTGTCGAACACTTCCACCGGGCAGCCGGCGTCACTCACCAGCCAGGCGCACAGCCACAACTGCGGATCGAACGGCAGGCCGCCGCCATTGACCAGCATCGCCGGCGCACCGTTGCACTGGCGGTTGTTGTGGTACACCCGAAGCCCCAGCTTGCTGCGCAGCCAACTGTGGAAAAAGCCCTGTTCGAGGCGAGCGGTGGGGTGTGTCTGCCAACGTGCTTCAAGATGACCGAGCAACGGCAGCAGCAGTTGCTCGCACAGGGTGGTGGCGGGGTAGAGCGCCATGGCCTGGTTGAACTGTTGGTCGAGCTGGCGCTCGGCGAGGTGGGCGATGCACTCGGTGAGGTGGGTGCGCAGCGCCTGCCAGTCGTCGCCGGGAATGCTCTGCTCGGGCGACTTGTCGCTGTCGAGCAACGGCAGCACCTGACTGACTGCAACACCACGGTTGAGCCAGAACAGAATGCTGCGAATCCGTTCCACCTGATCGCTGCTGTACAGCCGGTGGCCCTTGCTGGTGCGCTGCGGCACCACCAGGCCATAACGCCGCTCCCAGGCGCGCAAGGTGACCGGGTTGACCCCGGTCAGCCGTGAGATTTCGCGAATGGGCAATAGCGGTTCAGATGGCATTGCGCAGGCTCAGGTTTTCCGGGTGTGGCTGCAGGTAGACCTGGCTCAGCAAGTACGCGTCGGGATGATGGTTGAGGTGATGCTTGAGCAGCGTCAGCGGCACCACCAGCGGGACGATTCCGGCCATGTATTGCTCGATCACGCGGCGGATTTCCTGCTTGTCCCCGGCGTCAAGGAAGCGCCGCAGGTAACCGCTCAGGTGCATCAGCACATTGCCGTGGGTGCCGCGGTTGGCGCAGCGGCGCAACGCGGCGATCAACTGGCTGAAATACGCCGGGCCGATCTGCTGCGGGTCGTCCTGGCGGCTCATGCTGCCCAGCAGTTTGCCGAGCACTTTGTATTGCTCGGGGTTGTGCGCCATCAGTTGGTACTTGTAGCGGGAGTGGAAGGCGATCAGCGCGTGGCGGCTCAGGCCCTCGGCGCACAGGCGCTGCCAGTCGGCATAGGCCAGCACGCGGATGATGAAGTTTTCCCGCAGCACCGGGTCGCACAGCCGGCCTTCTTCTTCCAGCGGCAGGTCCGGGCGCAACTCGCGGAAGCGCGCGGCGTACAGGCCGCTGGCGCGCTCGCGTGCGGGGTAGCCGTTGGCCTGGTAGACCTTGATGCGCTCCAGTCCGCAGGACGGCGATTTCTGCATGAAGATGTAGCCGCAGATATCGTCCAGCTCGACGGCCATCTGGTCGGCGTACTGGATCAGCGCATCGGAAACATCGATGGTGTCGTCGCGGCTGTTGACGGCGCGAGGCTGGGCGGGATCGCCGGCAAGGTGGATCGCGGCACGAGGCGTGCCCAGGCCGATCGCCACTTCGGGACAGACGGGCACCAGCTCGAAATGCTCCGCCAGTGCTTCAGTGCACAGGCGCGATTCCTTGTGACCGCCATTGAAGCGGACTTCTTCACCGGCGAGGCAGGCGCTGAGGGCGATTTTGGGCTTGGTAGCGAGCATGTTGGGCAACCTTTCTTGTACAAAGATAAAAACCTGTACAACTTTGCTCAGCATAAGCCGGAAGTTGTACAAGTCAATATTTCTGTAGAGGACGCCTTGCCCGCTGGGATTATTCCAGGTGTTCGATCAGGCGGCGGGCAGCTTCCTGGCCACTGAGCCAGGCGCCTTCGACCCGGCCCGACAGGCACCAGTCACCGCAGGCATACAGGCCCAGGTCGGCGTCGGCGAGTGCGCCCCACTCATGGTTGCTGGCGGGGCGTGCGTAGAGCCAGCGGTGCGCCAGGGTGAAGCTCGGCGCCGGTACTGCACAGCCGACCAGCTCGGCGAAATCGCCCAGCAACTGTTCGATCACTGCTTCTTTTTGCAGGTCGATGTGCTGTTTGCTCCAGGCCGAGGTGGCGTGCAGGACCCAGGTGTCCAGGCGCTCCTCGCGCCCCGGCTTGCTGCGGTTGCGGGCCAGCCAGTCGAGGGCGCAGTCCTGCACGAAGCAGCCCTGCATGGGCGTGGCCAGCGGGGTGTCGAAGCCCAGGGCGATGGCCCAGGTCGGCTCCATCTGCACGCCGGCCGCGGCTGCAGCGAGTTTCGGCGTGGCGGCCAGCAAGGCCGCGGCCTGCGGTGCCGGCACGGCGACGATGACCTTGCTGAACGGGCCGTGGCTGCAGCCTTCGGTGTCCTGCAGGTGCCAGTACTGTTTGCCGCGGAAGACTTCACTGATGCGGCAACTGAAGTTCACCGTGACGTCCTTGAGCAGGCCGCGGGTGATGGCGCTCATGCGTGGCGTGCCGACCCAGCGGATCTGTTCGTCCGGCGAAGGGCTCAACTGGCCGTCGCGGTAGTTATAGAGTTGCGGCTTCCACTCCGCGACCCAGCCCTTGGCCTGCCAGTGCTGGATCTGCTCGACGAAGCGGCGGTCGCGGGCGGTGAAATATTGCGCACCGAGGTCCAGAGCCCCGGCTTCGCTGCGCTTGCTGGCCATACGTCCACCGCTGCCGTGCCCCTTGTCGAACAGGTGGACGGTGAGTCCTTCCTTCTGCAAGGCCTGGGCGGCAGAGAGTCCGGCAATGCCGGCACCGATGATGGCGATAGGTACGGTCATGATGGGCCTCTTTGAACCTTCTAGTAGGTACAGACAGCCACGCTGTCGGACAAACCTGTACAACTCCAGGGTTTTGTATAAGATCGATCGGCTCGTTGCAACAGGTTGGCCTATGTTTATCCCAGAGTGAACGGTCAAAAAAGTGCCTTGCTTTTAAAAGTAGACCAGCGAGCGCCATCATGAGGACACGGCCATGAATATATTGCTGACCGGTGGTACCGGCCTGATTGGACAGCAACTGTGTCGCCACTGGCTCGACCAGGGTCATCGACTGACGGTCTGGAGCCGCCGTGCCGATCAGGTTGGCCAGCTTTGCGGTGCCGGCGTTCGCGGCATCAGCGAGCTGGAGGCTTACGGCGACGGGCCGCTGGATGCGGTCATCAACCTGGCCGGTGCGCCGATTGCCGATCGACCCTGGACCGTGTCGCGGCGGGCGCAGTTATGGGGCAGCCGGATCACCCTGACCGAACACCTGCTGGCCTGGCTCGAGCGTCGTGAACAGCGCCCGGCCGTGATGATCTCCGGCTCCGCGGTGGGCTGGTATGGCGACGGCGGCGAACGTGAATTGACCGAGTCTTCGCGCCCGGTCAAGGAAGACTTCGCCAGCCAGTTGTGTATCGCCTGGGAAGAAACCGCGCAGCGCGCCGAAGCCCTCGGCATCCGTGTCGTGCTGCTTCGCACCGGGTTGGTCCTGGCCAGCGAGGGCGGCTTTTTGTCGCGCCTGCGGCTGCCCTTCAAACTCGGGCTGGGCGGGCCGATCGGCGATGGCCGGCAGTGGATGCCGTGGATTCATATCCAGGACGAAATCGCCCTGATTGATTTTCTCTTGCAGCGCAACGATGCCAGCGGTCCTTATAATGCCTGCGCTCCGGAGCCTGTCCGCAACCGCGAGTTCGCCCGGCGCCTGGGTCGCACGCTGCACCGGCCGGCGTTCATGCCGTTACCCGCGCTGGTGTTGAAGGCGGGGCTTGGCGAGTTGTCGACGTTGCTCCTCGGTGGTCAGCGCGCGCGCCCGGTGCGTGCGCTGGCGGCCGGCTTCACCTTCCGTTTCAACGATGTGCAATCGGCGCTGGACGAGTTGTCCCCCCGCCTCTGAAAAGGATGTTGCATGACCGATCATGCTTTGCTGCTGGTCAACCTGGGTTCGCCGGCGTCCACCTCCGTCGCTGATGTGCGCCGTTACCTCAATCAGTTCCTGATGGACCCTTACGTCATCGACTTGCCGTGGCCGGTGCGGCGTTTGCTGGTGTCGCTGATCCTGATCAAGCGCCCGGAACAGTCCGCCCATGCCTACGCGTCGATCTGGTGGGACGAGGGCTCGCCGCTGGTGGTGCTGACCCGTCGCCTGCAACAGGCCGTGGCGCCGCACTGGACCCACGGACCGGTGGAAATCGCCATGCGCTATGGCGAGCCGTCGCTGCCCTCGGTGTTGAAGAAACTGGCCGCCCAAGGTGTGCGCAAGGTAACCCTCGCGCCCCTGTATCCGCAGTTCGCCGACAGTACCGTGACCACCGTGATCGCCCAGGCGAATGAGGTGATCGCCGAGCAGAGACTGCCGTTGCAGATGACGGTGTTGAAGCCGTTCTATGACCAGCCCGAGTACATCGATGCGCTGGTGGCGAGCGCCAAGCCTTATCTGGAGCAGGATTTCGATCACCTGCTGCTGAGTTTCCACGGGCTGCCGGAGCGGCACCTGAAGAAGCTCGACCCGACCGGAACGCATAACTTCCAGGACGCCGACTGCTGCCGTGAGGCTTCTGCGGAAATGCTCGCCGTCTGTTATCGCGGCCAGTGCTTGCGGACGGCCCAGGCTTTCGCGCGCAAGATGGGGCTGCCGGATGGCAAATGGTCGGTGTCCTTCCAGTCGCGGCTGGGCAAGGCGAAGTGGATCGAGCCCTACACCGAAGCGCGGCTGGATGAACTGGCCAAGGCCGGGGCGAAGAAGCTGCTGGTGATGTGCCCGGCGTTCGTTGCCGACTGTATCGAGACCCTCGAAGAAATTGGCGACCGCGGTCGCGAGCAATTCATCGAGGCGGGTGGGGAGGAGTTGAAGTTGGTGCCTTGTCTGAACGATCACCCGCAATGGGTGCAGGCACTGGTTACGCTGTGCGAGCGGGCCTGATCCTTGTGGGCGCTGGCTTGCCAGCGATGGCCATAGGTATCTACCATCTCATGACTGTATGAAGCCCATGAGGCGCCAGTCAGGAGGCCGGGTAGCGGCGAGCATTCGCTAGCCGACAGTTTTTCAGCGTTCTCAAGATCGAGCGCCGCCCGCGCGGCGCATCGCGAGCAAGCTCGCTCCTACATTGGTTGCAACGCGCAATGGCCTGTTAGAAAGGTATTGCCCGCTCTTGGCGTTTGGCGATGAATCGCGGGGAGGCTGTTGAATTCGACTCGATACCGCGATGTAAAAACAAGGCGATCAACCATGGCCTGACAGACATAGGTACGTTGCAACCAATGTAGGAGCGAGCTTGCTCGCGATGCGCCGCGCGGGCGGCGCTCGGTCTTGAGAGCGCTAGAAAATTTCCGGCATGCGCTTGGTGGCCATTACTCGGTCTTTTGACAGGCGCCTTCCAGCCACCACATGACCTAAAGATGTGTCCACAAGGGTTGCGGTGCTCACATCAGTTGTGGTTCCTCCGTGAACAAAAAAAGGGGCTGCCAACGCAGCCCCTTTTCTACAGGTGAAGATCACTCCGCTCAGGGCAGATGATCATCCATCACCTTGTTCTTCCAGCCGTCATTGCCCGGCAACAGCAGGTTCAGGGCGATAGCCACCACCGCGCACAGCGCGATGCCTTTCAGGCCCCAGTCATCCGGGCCGTCACCGCTACCGACCAGCACACCGCCGATACCGAAGACCAGTGTCACCGAAACGATCACCAGGTTGCGTGCTTCGCTCAGGTCGATCTTGTGGCGGATCATGGTGTTCATGCCGACCGCAGCGATCGAGCCGAACAGCAGGCAGAGAATACCGCCCATCACCGGCACCGGAATGCTCTGCAACAGCGCGCCGAACTTGCCGATGAAGGCCAGGGTAATGGCGAACACCGCCGCCCAGGTCATGATCTTCGGGTTGTAGTTCTTGGTCAGCATCACCGCGCCAGTCACCTCGGCGTAGGTGGTGTTGGGCGGGCCGCCGAACAGGCCGGCAGTGGTGGTGGCAATGCCGTCACCCAGCAGGGTGCGGTGCAGGCCCGGGGTCTTCAGGTAATCGCGACCGGTCACGCTACCCACCGCGATCACGCCGCCGATATGTTCGATAGCCGGAGCCAGGGCGACCGGCACGATGAACAGGATGGCCTGCCAGTTGAACGCCGGCGCAGTGAACTTCGGCAGCTCCAGCCACGGCGCGGCAGCGATCTTGGCGACATCGACGACACCGAAGGCGAACGACAGGCCAAAGCCCACCAGCACGCCGGCAATGATCGGCACCAGGCGGAAGATGCCTTTGCCGAAGACCGCGACGATCAGGGTAGTCAGCAGTGCTGGCATCGAGATCATCATCGCCGTGCTGTACGGCATCAGGGCGGTGCCGTCGCCGGCCTTGCCCATGGCCATGTTGGCCGCGATCGGCGCCATGGCCAGGCCGATGGAGATGATCACCGGACCGATCACCACCGGTGGCAGCAAGCGGTCGATGAACCCGGTGCCCTTGATCTTCACCGCCAGGCCCAGGAAGGTGTAGACGAAGCCTGCGGCCATGACGCCGCCCATGGTTTCGGCCAGACCGAACTGGCCCTTGGCAAGGATGATCGGGGTGATGAAGGCGAAGCTGGAGGCCAGGAACACCGGCACCTGACGCCCGGTGACGATCTGGAACAGCAGCGTGCCGAGGCCTGCGGTAAACAGTGCGACGTTGGGATCAAGGCCAGTGATCAGTGGCATCAGCACCAGGGCGCCGAAGGCCACGAAGAGCATTTGCGCGCCGGAGACTACCTGGCGCCAGAGCGGTTCGTTGAACTCGTCCTGCATGCTCAGGCGTCCTTCTGCTTGGTGCCGAAGATCTTGTCACCGGCATCGCCCAGGCCGGGAATGATGTAGCCGTCTTCGTTCAGGCGCTGGTCGATCGAAGCGGTGAAGAGCTGCACGTCAGGGTGGGCTTTTTCCACCACGGCGATGCCTTCCGGCGCGGCCACCAGGACCATGGCGCGGATATCCTTGCAACCGGCACGCTTGAGCAGCTCGATGGTCGCGACCATGGAACCGCCGGTGGCCAGCATCGGGTCGATGATCAGGGCCAGGCGCTGGTCGATTTCCGGCGCGAGCTTTTCCAGGTAGGTGTGGGCTTCGAGGGTTTCCTCGTTGCGGGCCACGCCCACGGCGCTGACTTTGGCGCCTGGGATCAGGCTGAGCACGCCTTCGAGCATGCCGATGCCGGCGCGCAGGATCGGGACTACAGTGATTTTCTTGCCGGCGATCTTCTCGACTTCGACGGCGCCGCACCAGCCATCGATGGAATAGGTTTCCAGTGGCAGGTCCTTGGTGGCTTCATAGGTCAGGAGCGCGCCGACTTCCTGGGCGAGTTCGCGAAAGTTCTTGGTACTGATATCGGCGCGGCGCATAAGGCCGAGCTTGTGGCGGATCAGCGGATGGCGGATCTCACGGATGGGCATGGGGAAGGGCTCCGGAATGCGGGCAAAAAAACCGCGCTAGATTAATCTATTCGACCGTGTGTGTCCTATAGCCACACTGGACGTTAGTCCAGAAATGCTTGATCTGATGCGTGTGGATGCGTACCTTTGCCCGCTTTTCCAAATCCTGACTCCCTGGAGAGTTTCATGTCCGCTGATCTCGAGCACATCCGTCAAGTCATGCGCGAGGCCGACTGCCTGCACGATGAAGCCGCAGTCGAGGCGGCCATCGCCCGAGTCGGCGCGCAGATTACCGAGCGCCTGGCCGACAGCAACCCGGTGGTGTTCTGCGTCATGAACGGCGGGCTGATCTTCGCCGGCAAACTGTTGACCCACCTGCCGTTCCCGCTGGAATCCTCCTACCTGCACGCCACTCGCTACCGCAACCAGACCAGCGGCGGTGACCTGTTCTGGAAGGCCAAGCCGGAAGTCTCGTTCATCGACCGCGACGTGCTGATCATCGACGACATCCTCGATGAAGGTCACACCCTCAGCGCCATCATGGATTTCTGCCGCCATGCCGGTGCTCGCAACGTCTACACCGCCGTGCTGATCGACAAGGACCACGACCGCAAGGCCAGCCCGGACCTTAAGGCCGACTTCGTTGGCCTGAGCTGCGTCGACCGCTATGTCTTCGGTTACGGCATGGACTACAAGGGCTACTGGCGCAACGCCAATGGCATCTACGCCGTCAAGGGGCTCTGACACCATGGCCAAGCCTTCCTACCTGGATCAATCGCTGTTCGCCGAGGTGGCACAAAAGGCCGCGCAAAGCCCGCGTGGCCGCGCGCATCACAACTTCCACGAGATGGAAGACTCTTGCCACCGCATGCTGGTCGGCCTGCAGCCGGAAACCTACGTTCCGCCCCATCGCCACCAGGCGGCCGACAAGGCCGAGAACCTGATCGTCCTCAAGGGCAAGCTGGGCGTGCTGATTTTCGATGAGGCCGGCAACGTGCTGGACAAGCGGATCCTGCAGGCGGGCGGCGAGTGTCTGGGGGTTGATCTGGCGCCCGGCATTTTCCATGGCCTGGTGGTCATGGAGCCCGACACTCTGATGTTCGAATGCAAGGCGGGCCCGTACCGCCCGGTCAGTGACGGCGACATGGCCCCTTGGGCGCCGCGCGAAGGCGAGCCGGAAGTCGTGGCCTACCAAGCGTGGATGCGCGCGCAGTTCGACTGATTGCCCGCGGGGCCTGGCGCAACGCCTGCGCCCCGCGACAACCGGACACATCATGGTAGAGTGCCAGGCCCTCCAAGGAGCCTGTCATGCGTGCGACGATTCTCCCGCTTCTCCTGTTCCTGAGCCTGCCTGCCGTTGCGGCGCCGATGCATGGCCAGTTCCTGCCGCCGGACGAGCAGTCGGTGCGTGGGGAAAACCCCGAAAGCCAGCAACTGCTGCAAGTGACCAGCTATTCGGTGGTCGTCGGTAACCAGCGCCAGTCCAACCAGCAACCGCTGCCGATCACTTCGTCACTGACCATGCGCCTGAAAGGCAAGCCGCTCAGCCAGGGTGCGACCATCACCCAGGTGGTGATCAGCTTCGACGGCGAGGGCAAAAGCCTGAAAAAGCCGGCCTTCGACAGTGCCACCCGCACCCTGACCCTGAATTACGCGCCTGCGCAGTACCAGGTGATCCTCGACCTGCTGCGCAACGACACCGTCTACGTGCAATTCCTCAGCTACCCCAACGGCCACATCTGGGCCGATCTGCACACCGGAACCCTTCGCGCGCGTTGAGCGCCGGGCCCGCCGGGGGGTAAACTGCCCGCCCCGTGGAAAATGTCCTTGATGGTTCAGTTGGAGTCGGTAATGCGTAAAGACAAGAAGCAGGTGATTGGCGACGAAATCAGCGATGACTACGTCAAATCGTTCCTCATTTACGAGCCAGCCGATGGCGTGACCTCGCCTTCGCACCACAAGCTGATCAAGGGCTACCGTGGCCTGCGCATCGACGACTTCGAGCGTTATGTCGGTTTCTTCGTTGAAGCCGGTTACGACCTGGACGGCAAGGACGAGCACGGCAAGACCTTCGTCGAGGCGATCGCCGACCAGCGCAACGCGCCGGAATACGTCGAGATCATCGAGAAAGCCCGCGGCTGATCGATCTTCTGCGCAAAAAAAACGCCCCGAAGGGCGTTTTTTTATGAGCGCGACTCAAGCGTAGCTTGGCGCCGGGCTGCTTTCGACCAGGCCCAGGGCCTCGTCGTTGTAGGCACTGACCTTGTGGTACAGGGCTGCGTCGGCTGCCAGGACTTTCTCCCGCGCGGGGAAGATTTCCTTGAGCTTCTCGGCCCACTCGCCCTTGGCCTTGTCGGCGAAGCAGCGTTCGATCAGATCCAGCATGATCGACACCGTCACCGAAGCGCCTGGCGAGGCACCCAGCAGGGCGGCGAGGGTGCCGTCCTGTGCGGCCACCAGTTCGGTACCGAACTGCAGAACGCCGCCTTTTTTCGGGTCTTTCTTGATGATCTGCACGCGCTGGCCAGCCACTTCCAGGCGCCAGTCCTCGGCTTTCGCCTCCGGATAGAAGCGGCGCAGGGAGTCCAGGCGCTGCTCCATCGACTGCATCACTTCGCTGACCAGGTACTTGGTCAGGTCCATGTTGTCGCGGGCCACGGCCAGCATCGGGCCGATGTTGCCCATGCGCACCGACAGCGGCAGGTCAAGGAACGAACCGTACTTGAGGAACTTGGTGGTAAAGCCGGCGTATGGGCCGAACAGCAGGGATTTCTTGCCGTCCACCACACGGGTGTCGAGGTGCGGAACCGACATCGGCGGAGCACCGACCGCGGCCTGGCTGTAGACCTTGGCCTGGTGTTGCTTGACGATTTCCGGGTTGTCGCAGCGCAGCCACTGGCCACTGACCGGGAAGCCGCCGAAGCCTTTGCTTTCCGGGATGCCGGACGCTTGCAGCAGCGGCAGGGCCGCGCCACCGGCGCCGAGGAACACGAAGCGGGCGTCGACATCACGGCTGCTGCCGCTGTTGACGTCCTTGACGCTGACGGTCCAGCCGCTGCCGTTACGGCGCAGGCCAGTGACCTTCTTGCTGTACTTGACCTGCGCATCCGGCGCGCTGGCCAGGTGCTTGAGCAGCTTGTTGGTCAGCGCGCCGAAGTTGACGTCTGTGCCCTTGATCACGCGGGTAGCGGCGATCTTCTGGTCAGCCGGGCGACCCGGCATCATCAGTGGCATCCACTCCTTCATCACCGTCTGGTCTTCGGTGTATTCCATCTCGCTGAAGGCGTGATGCTGCTTGAGCAGATCGAAGCGCTTCTTCAGGAACGCGACGCCTTTGTCACCCTCGACGTAGCTCAGGTGTGGCACCGGGTTGATGAACGCCCGTGGCGAGTTGAACGCGCCTTTTTTGCTCAGGTACGCCCAGAACTGCCGGGAAACCTCGAACTGGGTGTTGATGAGCACCGCTTTCTTGATGTCGATGCTGCCGTCAGCGGCCTGAGGCGTGTAGTTCAGTTCACACAGCCCGGCATGGCCCGTACCTGCGTTGTTCCACGGATTGGAACTTTCCGCGGCACCCGAATCCATCAACTCGACGACTTCCAGCTTGATTGCCGGGTCGAGTTCCTTGAGCAGCACGGCCAGGGTGGCACTCATGATGCCTGCCCCTACCAGTACCACATCGACTGTTTCGTTCTGCGCCATTTAACGCATCTCCAAAATCTTCAGCACCTAATTGACAGCATAGGACCCCGGAACTCCGAGACTGCCCTATCCGATACTTCGCAGCTTTCCAACGTTCACGGACACTGCCAACCAGGCTCGTTAGATGCGTATGAACGCATTTCGCGGCCGGTGCGGCAATTCGACTTATGGTCGAGGCGCCCGTCGTGCGCTATGAAACCGGCCTCAGTCACCCATGACGGATGAAGGCCGTAGCCAGCTGCTTGGGGCTGTTCGGGACACTGATGATGCTTTTGCACATACCAGACTGTTCATTGCTCGCCACACTCTTGTGAAGTTGTGAAAACCCGTTTTTTCACGCTCTTTTGGAGTCGTGAACCTCAAAAATGGACCGTGCAGGGCAGGTCCGTCAGGTTCAGGCAGAGCATGGGGGCCGAGAAAAAAGCGGGCACACCGGCTTCGCAAGACCTGTGTGGGCGGCTCTCTGTGGGCGGATGCGGGGAAGCCGATGCGTGGCATTGGCGGTACTGCGGGGCCCGATCAGGAGACGTCCTTATAATCGGGGGCAGATTATAACGAGGTCGCTGGGAGAAACGACCTTTATTAACGACTTTTCTTGCTCGGCCGTCAGGCGGCGAGCATGCGCTGCAGTCGATTGCCGCGCGGACGCTGTACGACCCGGGCGTTACCGGGGAGCGGACGGTTCAGCCATTGCAGACGCGATTCGCTGACTTCCACCCAGCCGGACCCGGCAGGTAGCTGTTCGCAACATTTGAATGCCTGGCACAGCCCCTGCGCGTCGAGGCGCGCGAAGTGGCGTTGCGGCTGGCGTTTGAAGAGCAGGGACCAGAGGCTGTGCATGGCGATGTACCGGTAGGAAACTGGCGCCAGCATACGTCGGCAATGATGAAGTCCGTATGACAGGGAATTGGAAGCATGAAAGCGCTGTCCTAACCGCAGAGGCCCGATGACTGGTGCATGACGGGCTGGGTATACTGGCGGCCTTTGCCGCTATTCCAGGAGAGATGAGCATGTTGCAACGTTTGTTGTTCGGTTTGATCGCTGTGACCAGCCTGACCCTGGTGGGTTGTGCCCACAGCCCGCAACAACTCAGCCCGCAACCGAAACTCACCGCCCAGCTCGCCCCCGTTGGCCATGGCCAGCCGGTGGTGGTGCGAGTGGTAGACGGACGCGGCACCCAGACCCTCGGCACCCGTGGCGGTCTGTACCCGGAAACCAGCGCCATCAGCGTCACCGGCAACGATATCCTGCCCAAGCTGCAGGCCCAGGCTGAAGCTGCTGTCCGCCTGTTGGGCTTCACCCCGACGCCGAACGCCTACAACGCCCCGCAGTTGACCGTGACCCTGGCTGAACTCAAGTACCAGTCGCCGAAAGAAGGCCTGTACGTGACCGAAGCCACCATCGGCGCGACCTTCAAGGCTGACGTGAACAACGCCAACCGTCGTTACAGCGGCCGCTACGGTGCTTCGCTGGACCAGCGTTTCGGCATGGCGCCGAACCAGGAAACCAACACCAAGCTGGTCAGCGACGTGCTCAGCGACGCTCTGACCCGCCTGTTCAAGGATCCGACCATCGGTCAGGTACTGGGCGAATAAACCGTCCCTTGAGCTGCAAGTTTCAAGTTTTAAGCGACAAGAAAAAGCCCGGTATCTGGCGACAGGTATCGGGCTTTTTCTTGTGGCTTGAAACTGACAGCTTGTAGCTTCGCGCGGCTCAGGCCGCGTCGACGTAGAAGTCGAGCACGCTGATACCGGTCTGGCTGTCGACCTCCGGCAAATGATCGTGGGGATGGCCGCCCAGGGCACAGTAGACCAGCCATTGGCGGTCCTGGACGTTGAAGGCCAAACCGTCGATCAGCGCTTCCTGCTCCTCGCTCTGGGCAATCAGATAGAGGCGATCCTGGTTTTCGGCGTGCAGCATGACAAGCTCCGGTTCGTTGGGAGGGCAACAGGGTGGCTTGTCTGGATGACGACTGTATGACGGCGCAATTTATCGTCATTGGTCGTAAAGGACGGGCAGGGACGGGCAGCTTGGGTAGAATGCGCGCGTTTCGAAGCAATCGTGGTTCTTTCGAGGTAAGGCGATGTCGCTGCAAATGTTCTGGGGCCTGTTCGCTGCCCACCCGACCAAACTGATCAATCTGCTGGCCCTGCTGCTGACCTGTCCTGGCGGCGTGCTCCTGCACAACGCCCGGCGCCGCGCTTCGCGGGCCATGGCCAGCCTGCCTGCAGGCGAGGCGGCCATCGACCTGCTGACCCAGCGGGTCAACCGGTTCTATTACAGCCTGGGGTTTGCTTTCCTGGCGCTGGCGTTGCTGTTGTCCTGGGTCAGCACCTGGATCTGACCTCTTGAGGGCCTCATCGCGCGCTCGCCATGAGGCCCTGAAGCGTTACAGCGGCAACCCGGCCTTGACCCGATACTGATTACGCACCGGCATCGCGTACTGCAACACCAGGTACGGACGATGCTCTTGCGGGCACGCCTCCAGCCGGCTCTGCCATTGCGCCTGAGCCTTGGCCAGCTCTTCGGCGCCAAACAGTTCAGCCGCCTTCGGCACCTGCAACTGCGGGTCGGCATCCGCCCACTGCGCGTACGCCAGGTAATGCGCCGGGAACAGTCGGTAGCCGGCGAGAATCTGCCGGTCGATCTCCGCCGCCAATTGCTTGGTATCGTCGAAGAGCTCGGTCACTGGCGCTGCGAAGTTGATGTGCACTCGCCCTTTGTAGCCGGTGATGCCCTGGGCGATGCTCAGGTCATCCTCGCCCGGCGCCTTGCTGTAGCTACCGGTGGTGGCGCGGATGTACAGCTCGCGGGCCTTGGCCTGGTCGCACGGGTCGTATTCGTAGCTGATCGACACCGGGCTCAGGTTCAGCGACTGGATCACCTCGCCGAACGGCTCGCCCTTGCGGCTCATGTGGAACATCTTGAGGATTGCCGAATCGGTGCGATCGTCGCCGTCCTTGGCGCGGCCTTCGGCCTGGGCGATCCAGATCGAGGCGCCATCGTTGCGAATCGAATGGTTGATGTAGGCCGAGAGCAGTTGATAGGCCGCCAGCTTCTCGCGCCGGCCGCTGATGGAGCGGTGCACGATGAAGCTCTTGTTCAGGCGCATCATGTCGCTGACGAAGGGCTTCTGCAGCAGGTTGTCGCCGATGGCGATGCGCGGGGTCGGCAGGCCGGCGTGGTAGACCGCGTAGTTGACGAACGCCGGGTCCATCACGATGTCACGGTGGTTGGCCAGGAACAGGTAGGCGGTACCCGACTTGAATTGCTCCACACCGGTATAGGTGACGCCGTCGGTGGCGCGCTCGATGGTGTGGTCGACGTAGAACTCGACCTTGTCCTGCAGGGTCGAGACGCAGGTCACGCCGGCGAATTCCTTGCGCAGGCGGCGAGCGATCAGCGGCTTGAGCAGCCAGCCGAAACCCGTGGCCATGCGCGGGAAGCGGAAGCGGGTGAGGATATCCAGGAATGCCGGGTCGCTGAGCAGGCGTGCCAGAACGGCAGGGACCTCAGCGTCGTCGTAGGGTCGGATGGCATCGAATTCGCCCATCATGCTCTCTTGTTGTGAAACGGCTAGGGTAAAGGGTAGGGCTGCGCCCAGAAATACCGGCTTGAGGGGGGCGCAAGACCGGCAATTATACGCACAATCACTGCGGAGGCCGCGATGCTGGAAACTGCGATCTACGATTGCCCTTATTGCGGCGAAGCCGTGGAAACCACCGTCGATCTTTCCGGCGGTGATCAGCACTACATCGAGGACTGCGCGGTGTGCTGCCGTCCGATCGTGTTCATTTTGCAGGTCCATGGTGACGAATGGATGCTGGACGTTAAGCGTGAGGACGACTGATGCAGCGAATCTACGAACCGGAAAACCTGCTGGAAGCCGAAGTGCTGATCGGCATGCTCGGTAGCGAAGGCATCGAGGCGTACCTGGCCGGGCGCGATCTGATGGGCGGCATCGGCGAGTTGCCGGTGCACGGCCTGCTCGGCCTCGCGGTGTCCGACGAGCAGGCCGAGTACGCACGGCAACTGATCGCCGCGTACAATGCGGCCCAGCCACTTCCTGGCGACGAGCCGGATCACCTTCCGGGAATTCTGATTTGCTAGGTTTCGCCTGAATGTGTGGACGTTATGCGCTGTTTCGCTGGTCGCCGGCTTTTGCCGCGTTGCCCGGCTTTCCTGAGGGCCAGCAGGCCCAATGGAACATTTCTCCCGGCGCCCAGGTACTGATCCAGCGCCTGGACGACGGCCAGATGACCCTGGCCCGCGCCCGCTGGGGCCTGACCCCGCCCTGGCTGACCGATCTCACCCGCACCCCCGCCCATGCTCGCGCCGAAACCCTCGCCGAACAACCGATGTTCCGTGAAGCCTTCGCCAAGCGTCGCTGCCTGCTGCCGGCCAACGGTTTCTACGAATGGCGCGGCGCGGTGCGCAAGCGCCCGTACTGGCTGACGCCGGGGGAGGGTTCGTCGTTGTTCTTCGCGGCGATCTGGGAAGCGTATCCGGTGCAGGAGCAGATCTGGCTGAGCACCGCGGTGGTGACCCAGGCGGCGATGAACCAGCGTCGTCCGCTGATCCTCGATGCCGCCGGGCAGGCCGCGTGGCTCAACCCGGACACCCCGGTCGGTGAACTCCAGGGCCTGCTGGCCAGTCAGCCCGCTGCCTTGCGCGAGCGGGTGCTGGCCAACTTCGTCAACGATCCGAAACTCAATGCCCCGGAATGCTTGACCCCCGGCTGAGCAGCCCCAACATAGGCGTCAAAACGCTAACTGACTGACACCCTGCTTTAACTTGTAGCTTGCAGCTCAAACTCTAAATTGGTTGATGAGCCGACGCTGCTGCTCGGCCAGCTTGGTCAGCTCGGCGCTGGCGGTGCTGGACTCGTCGGCGCCACCGGCCACTTCGTTGGCCACCTGGCCAATGTTGATCACGTTGCGGTTGATGTCCTCGGCCACCGCGCTCTGCTCCTCGGCGGCACTGGCGATCTGGGTGTTCATGTCGTTGATCACCGACACCGCGCGAGTGATGCTTTCCAGCGCCTCGGCCGCCCGCGCCGCCTGCTGCACGCTGACGTCGGTCTTGCCCTGGCTGTCTTCCATGACCCGCACCACATCGCGGGTGCCTTGCTGCAGTTGCTGGATCATCTGCTGGATTTCTTCGGTGGCCTGCTGGGTTTTCTGCGCCAGGTTGCGGACCTCGTCGGCGACCACGGCGAAGCCGCGGCCCTGTTCACCCGCCCGTGCAGCCTCGATGGCGGCGTTGAGCGCCAGCAGGTTGGTCTGCTCGGCAATGGCGCGGATCGCCACGAGGATGGCGTTGATGTTTTCGCTGTCGCGGGCCAGAGCCTGCACTACGCCAACCGCGCGACCGATCTCTTCGGCCAGGGCGGTGATCGATTGCGAGGTGTCGCGGACGATCGACAGGCCCTGGTTGGCGGCCTGGTCGGCATTGCTCGCGGCCTGGGCGGCGTGGGTGGCGTTGCGCGCCACGTCCTGGGCGGTGGCGGTCATCTCGTGCACCGCGGTGGCGACCAGGTCGATCTCCGCCATCTGCTTGTGCACGCCCTGGTTGGTGCGAATGGCGATATCGGCGGTGTGCTCCGACGAGTCGCTGACCTTCTGCACCGAGCTGACCACCTGGCTGATCATCGATTGCAGCTTGCCCAGGAAGGTATTGAAGCCCCTGGCGATCGAGCCCAGCTCGTCGGCGCGGTCGCTGTGCAGGCGGCGGGTGAGGTCGCCTTCGCCCTGGGCGATGTCATCGAGCATGGCCACCATCTGCCGCAGCGGGCGAGCGATACCGTGGGCCAGCAGCCAGATCACCAGCAGGCCGAGGGCCGCGATGGTCAGGCCGACCAGGGTCATGCCGGTAATGTCGGTGCGGCGTTGTTCGCTGAGTTCGTTCTGCAGTTTTTCCGAGTCGGCCATGACCGCGCTGGTCGGCAGTTGCAGCAGCAGGGTCCAGCGGGTGTCGGTGTCGGCGATCTTGAACGGCAGGAACAGGCGGATCTGGCCGTTTTCGTGGTCGACTTCATAGCGCAGCGTGTCGCCGCTGAGTTTGGACAGGCCGGCGGCGTCGACGGCGTCGAGCACGTCGCTGGCTTTCTCGCCGAACTTGTTTTCGTCCTTGGTGTAGGCAACCAGGCGGCCGTTGTTGGAGATCAGCGCCAGTTCGCCGGCGCCGTTATAGAGCTGGCTGTCGGCGGCTTTGAGCAGGTCCTGGATGAAGTTCACCGACAGGTCGGCGCCGACAATGCCCTGGAACTTGCCGTCTACCAGGATCGGTTCGATAAAGGAGGCGAGCATGACCATCTTGTCGCCCACTTTATAAGGCGCGGGGTCGATCACGCAGGCGTGCTTGCTCTCCTGCGAGCACAGGTAGTACTCGCTGGCGCGCACGCCGGTGGACAGCAGGGTGTTGTTGCTCAGGTCAACCAGCGCTTCAACGGCCAGGGTGCCGTCGGTATTACGGTACCACCAGGGCTGAAAGCGACCGTTGCTGGGGTCGATGCCCTTGATCGAGGTGCCGACGAAGCTGGCGTCGGCGTGGTCCAGTGCGTTCGGCTCCCAGGCGATGTAACCGCCCAGCACCAGCGGGTTATCCACAACCGTCTGCTTCAGCAGGGTGATCAGCTCTTCGCGCTGGACCTGCAGGCGCGGGGTGCCGGCTTCGTTTTTCTGACCGATCTGGGCGTTGGTGGTGGCCAGGCCGCGAGCGATCAGGAGGGGAGCTTCAAGGCGACGCAGAATCTGGCTGACCTGGGTCTGGGCCAGGGCGGTCAGGCGCTGCTCTATCAACGTATCGAACTGCTGTTGCGTGCGGTTCTGCACCAGTTCCTGGGTTTTTGCACCGGAATACACCGCATACAGCACCAGGGCTGCGACGATACTCAACACGATGGCGCCCGCCAGGGCCGCAACGGAAAACTGGATCGACTTGAACTTCATAGAGGCTCCGAGCGCAGGGAAAAGTCGCCTTGCCCCGGTGTTATCGGCGTGCCGCCGCTAAATCATGAGACTGCCGGGCAGAAATCTTTGCTAACGGTTGTGGCGCGATGAATCGTGCCGGCCTAGGATACGGCCCACGTTAGAAGGGAGTTTTATTGATGCGTAGATCGGTTGTTATTGGCGCCTTGAGCGCCTCGATGCTGCTGGCGGGTTGCCAGGCGGTGAACACCACCAGCGGCGGAGCGGTGGGTGTTGAACGCAAGCAATATATGTTCAGCATGCTGTCGACCGACGAGGTCAACCAGATGTACGCCCAGTCTTATCAGCAGACCCTGGGCGAAGCGTCCACCAAGGGCCAACTGGACAAGACCAGCGCTGCGGCCAAACGTGTTCAGGCCATCGCTGACCGGCTGATTGCCCAGGCGCCGCAGTTCCGCCCGGATGCTGCGCAGTGGAAGTGGGAGGTCAACCTGATCAAGAGCGACGAGCTCAACGCCAACTGCGGTCCTGGCGGCAAGATCATTTTCTACACCGGCCTGATCGACAAACTGAAGCTGACCGACGATGAAATCGCCGCGGTGATGGGCCATGAAATTGCCCACGCCTTGCGCGAACACGGTCGTGAAGCGATGTCCAAGGCCTATGGCATCCAGATTGCCCGCCAGGGCGCCGGCGCCTTGCTGGGTCTGGGTGAAGACAGCCTGGCCCTGGCCGACACCGTTGTGCAGTACAGCCTGACCTTGCCCAACAGCCGTGGCAACGAGAACGAAGCCGACCTGATCGGCCTCGAACTGTCGGCCCGTGCCGGCTACAACCCGAATGCCGCGATCACCTTGTGGAACAAGATGGCCCAGGCTTCGGGTGGCAACTCGCCGCCGGAGTTCATGAGCACTCACCCGGCTTCGGACAGCCGCATCGCTTCGCTGCAGGCGGCGATTCCGAAGGTGATGCCGTTGTATGAGCAGGCGAAGAAGTAAGAGGTTGTAAGTTTCATCGCCGGCAAGCCGGCTCCCACAGGTTCGGTGTCGCCACTGTGGGAGCTGGCTGCAGCGATGAGGCCATAGCAATACCCGATCAGGCTCAGCCTATCCAGCCGCTCACCTTCATCGCCGAGTACACCGCGACCAACGCCAGCACCACGAAGGCGCTCGCTGCCAGGCGACGAATCAGGGTCAGTGGCAGTTTGTCGGCGGCAAAGTTGCCCGCCAGTACCACCGGCACGTTGGCAATCAGCATGCCCAGGGTGGTGCCGATGATCACCAGGATCAGGTGCGGATATTGCGCCGCCAGCATCACCGTGGCGACCTGGGTCTTGTCACCGATTTCCGCGATGAAGAACGCGATCAGTGTCGTCAGGAACGGCCCGAAGCGCCGCGCGGCACCGGCTTCGTCATCGTCCATCTTGTCCGGAACCAGCGTCCACAAGGCTGTAGCGAGGAAGCTTGCGGCCAGAATCCAGTGCAGGGTGGCGTCGCTGAAGAAGCTGCCGAACCAGGCCCCGACGGCACCCGCAGCGGCGTGGTTGGCCAGGGTAGCGGCGACGATGCCGGCAATGATTGGCCAGGGCTTGCGAAAGCGAGCGGCGAGAATGAGGGCCAGCAATTGCGTCTTGTCGCCGATTTCAGCGAGCGCAACGATTGCGGTGGGGACGAGCAACGATTCCAACATCAGGATTCCTACGGGGGCGGGTCGACACGGCTATGACACGTACAGCCTTCCCGCCCCGGGTAAGGTGTGCGTGTCATAGGTCTTGTCAAACCCTGGATCCGTCTGTGCGGACCGTGGGTCGTGCGCGCCATGGTCTGAGGACCAAGTATGTTGACGTCGCACCAGGCGAGCAGGGCGCTCGCGGGAGACTACTCCCCTAGGACGGAGCGGATTCTGCCTTCGCAAAACCGTTTCGGCAAGCGAAGTTTTTACGACCGCAGTGCCCGGTAGATTTTGAATCCCTGGCCTTGGGCACGCACTTCGCAGTTGCCCAGCGCGCCTTCGATCAGCGGCTGATAGCGCAGGAAACTGTTGGCAACAAGCCGAATTTCGCCGCATTTTTGCAGATGTTCGGCGGATTTTTTCAGCAGGTTTTCCGAGGCCTGGTAATTGGTGTGAACCCCGGTGTGGAACGGCGGATTACTCAGAATGACGTCCAGTCCGCGAGGTGCGGCGTCGATCCCGTCGCCGCTGATCACCTCGCCTTCCAGACCGTTAGCCGCCAGGGTCAGGCGGCTGCTGGCTACGGCGAAGGCGTCGACGTCGAGCAGGGTGACCCGGCTCTGTGGATAACGTCGTTTGATCGTCGCGCCCAGCACCCCGGCGCCGCAGCCGAAGTCCAGCACATGACCGGAGGGCAGACCGTCCAGATGCTCCAGCAACAGCGCGGTGCCACGGTCCAGCCGGCCATGGCTGAACACGCCGGGCAGGCTGACGATCTGCAACGGGCCGTCGGCCAGCGGCAGTTCGAATCGTTCCGCGAGGCTTTCCAGCGGCTGCGCGACGGGCGGGTGTTCCACGGTCACCTGCCACAACTGGCAGTGGCGAGCGCTGTCGAGCTTGCGCGGTTTGCCGAAGGCGTGAAGTTGCTTGGCCGCCGCCTCTATGCCGCCGCGTTTTTCCCCGACCAGAAACAGCTCGCGGCCGCCCAGGCGCGAGGCGAGGGCGTTGAGCAGGTAGTTGGCCAGGTCGCGGGACTTGGGCAGGAACAGCACGGCGCCGTCGAACGGCACCTCTGGTACGTCGACGCCGTAGTGGCTGCGTCCGCTGTAACGGGCGTCCAGCGTTGCCTGGTCGCCGGCGTGCCAGGACCAGCCCAGCGCCTGGCTGAAGGTGCCCAGCAGGCTGTCGGCCGGTAACCCGGCGAGCAACAGCGGGCCTGTGAACAGATCGGCCTGACGAAGCAACACTTCACTGCGCGGGTCCATGGACGGCGGCTCCTGAAAAAAGTGGCGAAGTCTAACAGAACCCGCCTTGGCTTAGCTGACCACCCGCCGTGGGCTGCCCCCAAGGAACGCGCGAGCGTTTTCGCTCAACTGCTCGACGATGCGCTGCCGCGCTTCCACCGCGCCCCAGGCGCTGTGCGGAGTGACGATCAGGCGCGGGATATCGGGCGCCAGCAGTGGGTTGCCGTTGACGGGCGGCTCGACCGAAAGCACGTCGGTCGCCGCACCGCCCAGATGACCCGCGCGCAGGGTGTCGGCCAATGCCTGTTCGTCGATCAGCCCGCCGCGTGCGGTGTTGACGATAAAGGCGCCGGGCTTGAGCAGCGCCAGTTGCGCCGCGCCGATCATATGGCGGGTGCTGTCGTTGAGCGGGCAGTGCAGGGTCAGGGCGTCGACCTGGGGTAGCAATTCGTCCAGGCTCAGGCGGTCTTCACGCGGCGGCCGGCCCGGCAGTTGGCCGAGCAGGACGCGCATGCCGAAGGCCTCGGCCAGGCGCCCGACCGCGCTGCCCAGTTCACCGTGACCGAGCAGGCCAAGGGTCTTGCCTTCCAGCTCGACGATAGGGAAATCCAGCAGGCAGAACTGCTTGGCCTGGCCCCATTTGCCGGCGGCGACAGCCTGTTGGTAGTCCGGCAGGCGAGTGGCCAGTGCCAGCAGCAGTGTCAGGGTGTGCTGGGCAACCGACGGCGTGCCGTAGCCCTGGCAGTTGCTGACCACGATACCCTGGGCGCGGGCAGCCTGCAGGTCGACGTTATTGGTGCCGGTGGCGGCCACCAGGATCAGTTTCAGGTCCGGGCTGGCCTTGAGGGTGGCGGCGTCGAGCATGACCTTGTTGCTGATTACCACGCTGGCGCCGCGCAGTCGCTCGGCGACCTGCTCGGGAGCGGTGGCGGGGTGGACGTCGAAACGCTCGAAGCAGCCGCGCAGACCGCTCAGGTCAAGATCTCCGAGGTCCAGCGAGCTGTGGTCGAGAAAGACGGCATGGGTCATGAAAGGCTCCTGGATCGGTGACGGATTAAAGAAGGGGGAAGCAGCTGTCCGCAAGCTGCTGCAGACCGGCGTCGAACGCCTGCAACTCATCGAATTGCCGTTGCAGGTCGTCGATCCGCTGTCGCAGTTGCGTGCTCTTGCCGGCGATGGCCTGGCGGGCACGCTCCAGGGAAATCTGTCCGTCGGCCATTAGAGCCTGCATCTCGCGGAGGGTAAAGCCGAGCCGCTGCGCGCATTTGATCAGCCCCAGCAGCTCGACGTCGTGCGGGTCATAGATGCGGTACTTGCCCAGGCGTTTCGCCGGTGGCAGCAGGCCGATGCTTTCGTAGTGGCGGATGCACTTGATGGTGGTGCCGGAGAGGCGGGCGGCTTCGCCGATGTACATCGAACATCCTTTCAATGCAGGGCCAGGGCGCGGGCCTGCTGTAGCCAGGACTGGCGGCGCCGCGGCGTGGAGTGGAGAACCGGGCCGAACGTTAGCGTTTTTTCCGGACGGATACCACAGAAGGCCAGGGTGGTCCGGCGCATCTGGTGCAGGGCGGGCGCGCCGTAGATCCAGCGGAAGTACCAGGGCGGGGTGTCGAGGGTCACCAGCAGGTGGGCGGTGCGGCCGGCCAGGAGTTTTTCCGGGAAGGGCGAGCCGCTCTTGTAGCGAAAGGCGAAGCCCGGCAGCAATATCCGGTCGAGAAAACCCTTGAGCAGCGCTGGCACGCCGCCCCACCAGACCGGGTAGACCAGCACCAGGCGTTGGGCCCAGGTGATGTGCTGTTGGGCTTTGAGCAGGTCGGGTTCCAGCGGCTGCTCCTGGCGGTAGCCCTGGCGCAGGATGGGGTCGAAAGCGAGGTCGCCAAGGCTGAGGAGACGCACGTCATGGCCTGCCTCGCGGGCGGCGTCGGCGTAGTGCTGGCTGAGGGTGGCGCAGAAACTGTCGGGCGCTGGGTGGCCGAGGATGATCAGGATGCGTTGGGTCATGTGTGGCGGGGCCCTTGGGGAAAGGGCGCAGAGTAGGGGTTGACCCTTGGGGGAGGGTCAAACCTAATCGCTGGCAAGCCAGCTCCCACAGGGTTGGGCTCAAGTGCCTGTGGGAGCTGGCTTGCCAGTGATCAACTGTATCTGTTGTAACAAGTTATGAATCGTTAAGGTACTCCCCTCATTTTTACCAGGAGCCGCTTTTCATGTATTGGGCAGAATTTCTCACGGTCGCGCTGATTCACCTGCTGGCCGTCGCCAGCCCCGGCCCGGATTTCGCCGTGGTCGTGCGCGAAAGCGTGACCCACGGTCGCCGCGCCGGGACCTGGACCGCCTTCGGCGTGGGCACGGCGATTTTCCTGCATGTGGGCTACTCGCTGCTGGGCATCGGCCTGATCGTGTCGCAGTCGATCATGCTGTTCAATGCGCTGAAATGGGCCGCTGCCGCCTACCTCGTGTACATCGGCTTCAAGGCTCTGCGCGCCAAGCCGGCAGGCGCGGGCGGCGAGGCGATTCAGGTTTCCACCGTCGAGCGCACGCCGCGCGCGGCCTTCGTCGCCGGTTTCATGACCAATGGCCTGAACCCCAAGGCCACGCTGTTTTTCCTGTCGTTGTTCACCGTGGTCATCAACCCGCATACGCCGTTGTTGGTCCAGGCCGGTTACGGCGTGTACCTGGCGCTGGCCACCGGCCTGTGGTTCTGCCTGGTGGCGATGCTGTTCAGCCAGGCCCGCGTGCGCGCCGGCTTTGCCCGCATGGGGCACTGGTTCGACCGCACCATGGGCGCCGTGCTGATCGCCCTCGGGATCAAGATCGCGTTCAGCGAAATACGCTGAAAAGAGGCGGCCGGACGGTATGACCGTTCGGTCGAATGGCGGCCAAATCATTCCTTTGGCTGATTTGACCTCCGCTGGCCCGTTCTAGAGTAAGGACAGCTTTGTCCATGCCCCGTGCAACTCCAGAAAAGGGACTCCCATGTTGCAGACCCGTATCATCGCCCCCGCCGAGGGTGCGTATCAGTTTCCGCTGTTGATCAAGCGCCTGCTCATGTCTGGCAGCCGCTACGAGAAAACCCGCGAGATCGTCTACCGCGACCAGTTGCGCTACAGCTACCTGACCCTCAACGAGCGCATTGCCCGCCTGGCCAACGTGCTCACCGAAGCCGGGGTCAAGGCCGGCGATACCGTGGCAGTGATGGACTGGGACAGCCATCGCTACCTGGAGTGCATGTTTGCCATTCCGATGATCGGCGCGGTGGTGCACACCATCAACGTGCGCCTGTCGCCGGAGCAGATCCTCTACACCATGAACCACGCCGACGACCGCTTCGTGCTGGTCAACAGCGAGTTCGTCGGGCTCTACCAGGCGATTGCCGGGCAATTGACCACGGTGGAAAAAACCATCCTGCTCACCGATGGCCCCGAGAAAACCGCCGAGTTGCCTGGCCTGGTCGGCGAGTACGAGCAACTGCTGGCCGCCGCCAGCCCGCACTACGACTTCCCGGACTTCGACGAAAACTCCGTCGCCACCACCTTCTACACCACCGGCACCACCGGTAATCCCAAGGGCGTCTACTTCACCCACCGCCAATTGGTGCTGCACACCATGGGGGTGGCCACTGTTACCGGTAGCATCGACAGCATCCGCCTGCTCGGCACCGACGACGTCTACATGCCCATCACGCCGATGTTCCACGTTCACGCCTGGGGCATTCCTTACGTCGCGACCATGCTCGGCCTCAAGCAGGTGTACCCGGGGCGTTACGATCCGGAACTGTTGGTCAAGTTGTGGCGTGACGAGAAAGTCAGTTTCTCCCACTGCGTACCGACCATCCTGCAGATGCTGCTCAACGCCAAGGGCGCGCAGCAAGAGGACTTCGGCGGCTGGAAGATCATCATCGGCGGCAGTGCGCTGAACCGCGCGCTGTACGAGGCGGCCAAGGCCCGCGGCATCCAGTTGACCGCCGCCTACGGCATGTCCGAGACCTGCCCGCTGGTGGCTTGTGCGCACCTCAATGAAGAGCTGCTGGCCGGCAGCGAGGACGAATGCGTCACCTATCGGATCAAGGCCGGCGTGCCGGTGCCCCTGGTGGAAGCGGCGATCGTCGATGGCGACGGCAAATTCCTCCCGGCCGATGGCGAAGCTCAAGGCGAACTGGTCCTGCGTGCGCCGTGGCTGACCATGGGTTACTACCGTGAAGAGGCCAAGAGCGAGGAACTGTGGGCCGGCGGCTGGCTGCACACCGGCGATGTGGCGACCCTCGACAGCATGGGCGTGATCGACATCCGCGACCGCATCAAGGACGTGATCAAGACCGGCGGCGAGTGGGTGTCGTCACTCGACCTGGAAGACCTCATCAGCCGCCACTCGGCCGTCCGCGAGGTGGCCGTGGTGGGCATCGCCGATCCGCAGTGGGGCGAGCGCCCGTTCGCGCTGCTGGTGGTGCGGGAAGGGGCGAGCATCGATGCGCGGGTATTGAAGGAACACTTGAAGCCGTTCGTCGAGCTGGGGCACATCAACAAGTGGGCAATCCCCAGTCAGATCGCCCTTGTTACCGAAATTCCCAAGACCAGTGTCGGCAAGCTCGACAAGAAGCGTATCCGCATCGACATCGTCGAGTGGCAGGCCAGCAACAGCGCTTTTCTTTCCACCCTGTAAGCCGCACCGGCCCGCGTCTTGACTGACGCGGGCCGCATTCCAGAGGCCCCGCGGCCTTGTGAAATGGAAAATATCAGCCATTCTTGCCCAGCCAGCTTGTAGACCACCTGCTCTGGCCCTGCCATGAGCGAGGGTGATGTGCAAATCACACTTTAGAGGGATCAAGCACTACTACCTGCTGGCTATAGTCGGGTCAGGGGATTTTGAGGAATGGGGAATGCGCATGCAGCGCACCGACATACGCCCTGCCAGTCTGGCGACCGATCGGCCTCCGTTTCATTGAAGGACTCACTGCCATAAAAATAAAGTACATGGAGTAGCGTCGATGACATCAGTAAATCTGTTCTGGCGCCGGGCGAAACTGCCCCTGGCCGTCAGCCTCGCTTCTACGCTTGCAAGTCCAGCATTCGCCGTCAGTTTCAATATCGGTGAGATCGAGGGGAGTTTCGACTCGTCGCTGTCGGTCGGTGCGAGCTGGTCCACCGAGAACGCCAACAAGAACCTGATCGGTGCCAACAACGGTGGTCGCGGCCTCTCGCAGACCTCCGACGACGGTCACCTGAACTTCAAACGCGGTGAAACCTTCTCGAAGATCTTCAAGGGCATCCATGACCTGGAGCTCAAGTACGGCGACACCGGCGTCTTCGTCCGGGGCAAGTACTGGTATGACTTCGAGCTGAAGGACGAACACCGCGAGTTCAAGGACATCAGCGACTCGAACCGCAAGGAAGGCGCACAGTCCTCCGGTGGGCAGATTCTCGACGCCTTCGTGTACCACAACTACGCCATTGCCGATCTGCCGGGCACCGTTCGTCTCGGCAAGCAGGTGGTGAACTGGGGTGAAAGTACCTTCATCGGCAGCGGTATCAACTCCGTCAACCCGATCGACGTGTCTGCGTTTCGTCGTCCGGGTGCCGAGATCAAGGAAGGCCTGATCCCGGTCAACATGTTCTACATTTCCCAGAGTCTGACCGACAACTTGTCGGCTCAGGCCTTCTACCAGCTCGAGTGGGACCAGACCGTGGTGGATAACTGCGGGACGTTTTTCTCGCAGCCTGACGTTATCGCCGACGGTTGTGACCGCAACCTGGCCATATTGGCGAAACAATCCAGCATCGCTTCTCCGGCCGTGCGTAACGCGCTGTCCCAGTTGGGCGTGAATTACGGCTCACCTGACGAGGGTGTGATCGTGCGCCGTGACGGCGACCGCGATGCCCGTGACGGTGGCCAGTTCGGTGTAGCCTTGAAATACATGTTCGAGCCGCTGAACACCGAGTTCGGTGGTTACTTCATGAACTACCACAGCCGTGCGCCGATCTTCAGCGGCAAGGGCGGTCCAGCCAGCGCCTATAGCGCGAACAACCTGGTCGCCCGGCTGATGGCCAACGGCCTGAGCCAGGCCCAGGCCGTGGCAGCGGCACCGACGTTGCTGCCGCTGGTGGTCGCGGGTAACTCCAGTTACTACGTCGAATACCCTGAAGACATTCGCCTGTATGGCCTGAGCTTCTCCACCACGTTGCCTACCGGTACCGCGTGGAGTGGTGAGGTCAGCTACCGTCCGAATGCGCCGGTGCAGCTCAACACTACCGATATTCTCTATTCCGGCCTCACTCCGTTGGATCCGACCGCGTCGGTACTCAAGGGCAGCCCGGGCGCAGACCAGCCAGGGTATCGCCGCAAGGAAATCACCCAACTGCAAACCACCTTCACCCACTTCTTCGATCAGGTCATGGGCGCCAGCCGCCTGACACTGGTAGGTGAAGTCGGCTGGACCCACGTCGGTGGTCTGGAAAGCAATTCCAAGGCGCGTTATGGCCGTGACCCGGTGTACGGCCCTGGCCCGCTGCCGAATGGTCGCTGCGCATCGCTGAACGCCAGCACCCTGGCCGCTGCGGACAAGAACAACCTGACCCGCTACTGCGAGAACGACGGCTTCACCACCGCCAACTCCTGGGGCTACCGTGCACGCGCCATCTGGGACTACCCGGACGTATTCGCCGGTGTGAACCTCAAGCCTAGCGTGGCCTGGTCCCACGACGTGGAAGGCTACTCGCCTGGTCCTGGCGGCAACTTCGAGGAAGGTCGCAAGGCCGTCAGCCTCGGTCTGGAGGCCGAATACCAGAACACCTACACCGCCAACCTGTCGTACACCAACTTCTTCGACGGTAAGTACACCACCGTGGATGACCGCGACTTCGTCGCCCTCAGCTTCGGCGTGAACTTCTAAGCGCATTGATTCAGGAAGAAGAACATGACAATGAAAACCACCAAGACTCTGCTGAAAGCCGGTGTGCTGGGCCTGTCCCTGCTGGCGACCAGTGTAATGGCTGCCGTTTCCGCCGATGAAGCGGCCAAATTGGGCTCAACGCTGACCCCGATGGGGGCGGAAAAGGCCGGTAACGCCGACGGTTCCATCACTGCCTGGCAGCCGCTGACGAAGACTGCCGGTAGCGTCGACGCCAAGGGTTTCCTGTCCGACCCGTACGGCAGTGAACAACCCAAGTTCACCATCACCGCGCAGAACGTCGACCAGTACAAGGACAAGCTCTCGCCTGGCCAGGTCGCGATGTTCAAGCGCTACCCCGAGACCTACAAGCTCCCGGTATACCCGACCCACCGCGGTTCCACCGTGCCGGATGACGTGTTCGCCGCCATCAAGCAGAACGCGACGGCCACTACCCTGGTCGAGGGCGGCAACGGCCTGAACAACTTCCAGGTCGCGGTTCCGTTCCCGATTCCGAAAAGCGGCATTGAGGTGATTTGGAACCACATCACCCGCTACCGTGGCGGCAGCGTGACTCGCCTGGTGACCCAGGCCACGCCGCAGCCCAACGGCAGCTATAGCCTGGTGTACTTCAAGGACCAATTCGTCTTCCGCGACAAGATGAAGGACTATGACCCGAAAAATCCAGGCAACGTGCTGTTCTACTTCAAACAGGCAGTGACCGCTCCGGCGCGACTGGCCGGTACCGTACTGCTGGTCCACGAGACCCTCGACCAGGTCAAGGAACCGCGCAAGGCATGGGTCTACAACGCCGGGCAGCGCCGTGTGCGTCAGGCGCCGCAGGTGTCCTATGACGGTCCGGGTACTGCTGCCGACGGTCTGCGGACTTCCGACAACCTGGACATGTTCAACGGTGCGCCAGACCGCTACGACTGGAAGCTGGAAGGCAAGAAGGAGATGTTCATCGCCTCCAACAGCTACAAGCTGGACTCGCCAACCCTGAAGTACGCCGACATCCTCAAGGCGGGCCATATCAACCAGGACCTGACCCGCTACGAGCTGCGCCGCGTCTGGCATGTGGTCGCGACCCTGAAACCAGGCCAGCGCCACATCTACGCCAAACGTGACTTCTACATCGACGAAGACACCTGGCAAGCGGCGGTGATCGACCAGTACGACGGTCGTGACCAACTGTGGCGCGTATCCGAGGCCCATTCCCAGGACTACTACAACGTGGAAGTGCCGTGGTACACCCTGGAAGCCATCTACGACCTGCAATCGGGCCGTTACCTGGCGCTGGGCATGAAGAACGAAGAGAAGAAGGCCTACGACTTCGGCTTCACTGCCAGCCAGGCTGACTTCACCCCAGCGGCCCTGAATCAGTCGGGCGTGCGTTAACGCTTCAAACCCTCCGTGTGATCCCCAGAACGCCCCGGCTTGCCGGGGCGTTTTGATTTCCGCCGCCACCATCGACTAATTCCGCTGGCCCCGCCGTTTTTATCGCTAAACCGGTAGCCCGTTGCGCCCAGTCAATGTTGTCTCTGTTGCTTCTTGTTGTAGTCTTTTTTCCGTACTTGCGGCAATCGCCTTCAAATGTGTCGGTTAAACCGCTAGTCTGCGCCAATCCCTGTTGCCGAAGATTTCAATTAAAACGAGCCGGCCATGACCGATCTGTCCAGCACGCAAGGGTTCACCCAACAGACCGTGTCGGTTCTGGAAGGGCGTTTCTACCGGCCACCGCTGCCCGACGGGCATGTGCCGCGGGCACGCCTTTGCCAGCGTTTGCAGGCCGGGCTGGGTGGGCGTCTGTTGCTGGTCAATGCGCCCGCGGGATTCGGCAAGAGTTCGCTGGCGGTGGAGTTCTGTCAGGGCCTGCCGTCCCATTGGCGCAGCCTGTGGCTGGGGCTGAGCCGGCGCGACAATGATCCCGGGCGTTTTCTCGAGCGCCTGCTCGAAGGACTGCAACAGTACTGCCCGAGCCTCGGCGGCCAGGCACTGGGCCTGCTGAAAATGCGCCAGCGCCATCAGCCGTTCGCCTTCGAGGAATGGCTCGACGGCTTGCTCGATGAACTGGCCGAGCATTTGCTGAGCACATCTCCCGTGCTGCTGGTGCTGGACGACTACCACCTGGCCCAAGGGCCCGTGCTGGACCGTTGCCTGCAATTCTTCCTCAATCACCTGCCGCCTGGCCTTGTGTTGCTGGTCACCAGCCGCCAGCGTCCTGACTGGCACCTCGCGCGGCTGCGGCTGTCGCGGCAATTGATCGAACTCAACGAACAAGACCTGCGCCTGACCCCAGACGAATCCCTGGCCGTGCTCGGCCAGCACCCGTCGGTGCGCGGTCAGGCGCTGGACAACCTGATACAGCGCAGTGACGGCTGGGTTGCCGGGCTGCGCTTCTGGCTGCTGGCGGCCACCGAATCCGGCGCCGACAGCGCGCTGCCCCAGGCCTTGCACGGTGGCGAAGGGCTGATCCGCGATTACCTGCTGGAGGAAGTCATCGACTGCCTGCCGGCCGAGGTCCAGAGCTTTCTCAACGACACCGCCTGCCAGGAGCGTTTCTGCGCCGACCTGTGCGACGCCCTGCGGGAAAGCCACGACAGCGACGAAATCCTGCGTTACCTGCAATCCCATCAAGTCTTCCTCGTACCGCTGGACGAGCACGGCTACTGGTTCCGCTATCACCACCTGTTCTCCGACCTGCTGCGCACCCGCCAGGCCAGCCTGCCGCTGTCGAGCCTGCACCTGCGCGCCTGTCGCTGGTTCCACGGCCAGGGTCTGCTGGACGAGGCGGTGGAGCAGGCGCTGCGGGCCGGGCACCTGGATGTGGCCGCCAACCTGGTGCAGAACCTCTCCGAAGAACAACTGCTGGCCGAACAGAACGTCGGCATGCTGCTGCGCTGGAAGATGGACCTGCCCGACAGCTTGCTGATCAGCACACCGCGGCTGATCGTGCTGTATAGCTGGGCGCTGGGGCTGGCCTGTCAACTGGATGCCGCCGAGGAACTGGCCAGCCACCTCAGCCGCTTCCTGCCGGCACCGTCGGCCACCGCGCAGAAGTCCATGCTGGCGCAGTGGCTGGCCTTGAGCGGGATCATCGCCCGCGGCCGGGGTGATCGCGAACGCACCCGTTCCTACTGTGAGCAGGCCCTGCAAAGCCTGCCGAACAAACGCTATGGGCAGCGCCTCATGTGCCTGTCGACGCTGTCCAATCTGGCCATCGCCGATGCCGATTTCTGGCGTGCGCGGGGCTGGAACCGCGAAGCTCTGGAGTTGGCGCAGCGGGTCGGCAACCCGTTGTTCGAGGCCCTGGCCCATTACGACCGGGCGCGGGTGCTGCATGCCCGCGGCGAGGTGCTGCGGGCGATGGACGAGGTGCGTCAAGGCCTGCAACGCCTGCACGGTCTGTCGGCGCAGCGGCTGTATGCGGTGCGCGCGCGGTTGATGTTGTACGAGGGTTACTTGCTGGTCAGCCGCCTGCAGCCCGATGCCGGGCGCAGTCGTTTGCGTGCCGGGCTGATCGAAGCGCGCGCTTGTCGCGATATCAGCGTGCTGATCGGCCATTGCGCCCTGGCGACCCTGGACGGCCGCGAAGGACGCTTCGCCGAAGCCTTCGCCGAGCTGGCCGAGGCCGAGCGCTTGATGCACATCTGGGACGTGCCGCCGATCTTCTATCTGGCAATGATTACCCTGGTCAAATGCGAACTCTGGCTGGCCCAGGGGCGCAACGACCTGGCCGAATCCTGGTTGCTGCGTCTGAGCCAGACCTATGGCGGGCAACAGGCCGCGGCGGCGCCGGAGTTCCATCCGCTGCTGCCGTTGCACATCGAATTGCAACAGGCCCTGCTGGAGCAGGCTCAGGGGCGGTTGGCCCAGTCCGGGCAGCGATTGCAGACGCTGGTCGGCCGTGGTCAGGCCAGTGGCGGGCAACTGCTCTGCGTTATCGCGTTGTGTCAGCAAGTGGGTTTGCTGTTGGCCCAGGGTGACCAGGCCGGCGCGCGCGAGCGCTTGGTATCGAGCCTCGAATCTGCGCGGGGTGGGGCGTTGCAACCCTATCAGCGTCTGCTCAACGAACACCCCGACTGGCTGCGTGAACAACTTCAGGCGCAATCGACCAGCCCGGTCCAGGCCAGCCTGCTGGGGCTTTTGCCCAACCAGGAAGTCAACGGCAGCGGCGAAACCCTCAGCGCCCGCGAACACGCGGTGCTCAAGCTGATCGCCCAAGGCTGCTCCAATCAGGAAATCAGCGAGCAACTGTTTATCTCGCTGCATACCGTCAAGACTCACGCGAGTCACATCAACAGCAAACTCGGCGTCGAGCGCCGGACCCAGGCGGTGGCGCGGGCCAAGTCGCTCGGGCTTTTGTAACAGGGTATATTCGAGATTGTCGGGGCTGCTTCGCACCCCTTCGCGACGGTTCGGCGACCCGACAAGCTCGCTCCCACAGAGCCATACCCATGTGAACTGTGGGAGCGAGCTTGTCGGGTCGCCGAACCGTCGCGAAGGGCCGCGCAGCGGCCCCCGAAAAGCCCTGCCCCCAATGGCGCAGGACTTGCTTGTAACGGATTAACCGATCCGGAGCCGCCGATGAGCACAATAAAAACAGCACCCGCCACCGCGACCTCTAACCCCCGCCTTGCCCGGGAACGCTTGTCCGTCGAAGGCCAACTGCCCGATGGCTTTTTGCGTGCCGAAATCGACGCTTCGTGGCGCCGTAGCCTCGACCATGGGGTTCCCGGTAACGCCGGGCAGGAAGTCGCCCTGACTTCCGCCGCCAGCCTCGATCTGCTGCTGGCCAACAACCGTCCGCTGCTGGATGCTGCGACCGCCGAACTCGACTACCTCGGTGCGCGCCAGGGCCAGGACAGCCTGATCATTCTCGCCAACGCCGACGCCACCATCCTCACCATCCAGGGTGAATCCGCCGTGCTCAAGCGCCGTGGCCTGGGCGATATTTCCCCCGGCACCTGCTGGAGCGAAGCCGTCCGCGGCACCAACGCCCTCGGCACCGCGCTGGTGGAAGCGCGCACGGTGCAGATCGATTGCGGCGAACACTTTCTCGAACGGCTCAGCGATTTTTCCTGCACCTCGGTGCCGATCCACTGCCCGCAAGGTGAGCTGCTTGGTGTCCTCGACCTGACCCGCCAAGGCCCGCTGGGCCGTCTGCATGACCGCACCGCGCTGCTGGCGCTGGCGGTCAGCCAGATCGAAAGCCGGCTGTTCAAGAGCAGCTTCCCCGAACAGATCGTGCTGGCCTTCCACAGCCGTCGGCAGTACCTGGAGTCCTGCTGGCAGGGCCTGCTGGCGGTGAGCCTGGACGGGCATATCCTCGCTGCCAGCAACCAGGCCTGTCAGTTGCTGCGCAGCGACCGCGCCAGCCTGATCGGCCAGCGCTGCGACGGCCTGCTGGGCATGCGCCTGGAACAGTGGCTGGCGCGTCTGCAACAGGGCCAGGTCGACAGCGTCGAGACCGCCAAAGGCGCGTTTTACTACAAGACCCTGCAAGTGCCGCAGCGTCCGCTCGCGGTGTCGGTTCCGGCGCTGGTCGCCCGCGCGGCACCGGTTGTATCCTCAACGCCGTCGCTGGAAACCCTCGGCGCCGGCAACAGCCGTTTTGCCCGGGCGTTGCGTATGGCCCGCCAGGGGCTGGCCAATGACTTGCCGGTGGTTCTGCTGGGCGAAACCGGCAGCGGCAAGGAAGTGGTCGCCCGTGCGTTGCATCAGGAAAGCGCACGCGCCGGCAAACCCTTCATCGCAGTGAACTGCGCGGCGATCCCTGAAGGGCTGATCGAATCGGAGCTGTTCGGCTACCGCGAAGGCGCCTTCACCGGCTCGCGGCGCGGCGGCATGGTCGGGCGCTTGCAGCAGGCCCATGGCGGCACGCTGTTTCTCGATGAAGTCGGCGACATGCCGCTGGCCTTGCAAGCCCGGTTGTTGCGGGTGTTGCAGGAGCGCAAGGTGGCGCCGCTGGGCGCGGCCCAGGAGCAGGAACTGGACATCGCGCTGGTCTGCGCCACCCACCGTGACCTCAAGCGCCAGGTACAAGAGCAGCAGTTCCGCGAAGACCTCTACTACCGCCTCAACGGCATCAGCGTGCAGTTGCCGGCCCTGCGCGAGCGCGAAGACCTGCCCGCGCTGATCGACAGTCTGCTGGTCCGCCTCGGCGGCCAAGGCGTGCGGCTGTCTACCGAAGTGTCGCGGTTGTTCGCCGGCTATCATTGGCCGGGCAACATCCGCCAACTGGAAATGAGCCTTCGCCTGCTGCTGGCGATGCGCGAAGACGGCGAAAAGGAGCTGGGCCTCGACCATCTGCCAGACAACCTGCTGGACGAACTGCGCGCCGGCGAACCACCGGTCAACCGCGACAACCTTCGCCACAACCAGCACGACCTGATTCGCCAGGCCCTCGACCGTCATCACGGCAACGTCTCGGCGGCTGCCGATGCGCTGGGCATCAGCCGTGCCACGCTGTACCGCAAGCTCAAGCAGATGCCGCGGTGATGCAGCGTCTGCTCTCGCGCCTGATCGAGCATCAGGACCGTCCCGCCCTGCACGACGCGCTGGGTTGGCTGTACAGCTTCGTCCGACCGCAGCGGCTGGCCATCGCCGGCCTGCTCGGGCTGTCGATGTGCGCCACGGCGCTGGTGCTGGTGCAGCCGTGGCTGACCAAGCTGCTGATCGACGATGGCCTGCTGGCCAAGGACTTCCCGAAGCTGGCGCTGATCGCCGGCCTGATGGTGCTGGCCGGGATCGTCGGCACGCTGTTGTCCGGGCTCAATCGCTACCTGCACACCCGCCTTTCGGGGCGCATTCTGTTTGCCCTGCGCGACGAACTGTACCGGCACCTGCAACGTCTCTCGCCGACCTTCTACGGCCAGCGCCGGCTGGGTGACCTGATGTCGCGGCTGGACGGCGACGTCGCCGAAATCCAGCGCTTCGCCGTGGATTCGCTGTTCTCCGCCGTGTCCAGCGTGATCGGCCTGGTCTGCGCGTTGGCCATGCTGTTGGTGTTGTCGTGGAAGCTGGCACTGCTGGCGCTGGTACTGATCCCGCTGGACGTGCTCTGGCTGCGCTGGATGAGGCGCAAGGTCGAGCGTGAGGTGCGGCAGTTGCGCGAGCGTTCGGCGGACGTTTCGTCGTTCCTGGTGGAGACCCTGCCGGCGATGAAATTCATTCAGTCTGCCGGCCAGCAGCAACGCGAGGCTCGCCGTCTCGATGGCCTGGGGCAGGGCTACATGGGCCAGTTGCTGCGGGTGCAGGTCACCGAGTTCTTCACCCAGGCGGTGCCTGGCACCCTGACGTCGCTGTCCCGCGCCTGCGCGTTTCTGGTGGGCGGTTACTGGGTGGTGCAGGGCAGCTGGCAACTGGGCGCGCTGATCGCGTTTTCCACCTACCTCGGCATGGCCGTCGGCCCGGTGCAAAGCCTGCTGGGCTTGTATGTGGCGATGCAGCGCATGAGCGTCAGCCTTGGCCGGGTGATGGAGTTGCGCGGCGTTGCCCCGGAAGTCGACAGCCCGGTCCACACCTGGCCGATGCCGGAACGTGGCGACCTGCATTTGCGTGGGGTGTGCTTCGCCCATCCGGGGCGGCCGCCGTTGTTGCAGGATGTCGAGGCGAGTATTCCCCACGGCAGCAAGGTCGCCCTGCGCGGTATCTCCGGTGCCGGCAAATCCACCTTGATCGACCTGCTGCAACGCTTCTACGATCCGCAGTCCGGGCAGATCCTGCTGGGCGGCGTCGACCTGCGCGAACTCGATTTGCACGCTTTGCGGCGGCGGGTGGCGGTGGTCAGCCAGGACATCGTGCTGTTTCGTGGCAGCCTCGCCGACAACCTGGCCTACAGCGTGCCGGATGCCAGCCGCGAAGCCATTGCCGAAGTCGCCCGGCTGGCGCAACTGGACAGCCTGATCGCCAGCCTGCCGGAAGGCCTCGACAGCCCGCTGGGCGAGCGCGGCCAGCAGTTGTCGGGCGGTCAGAAACAGCGTATTGCTATCGCCCGCGCACTGCTGCAGGACCCGCTGCTGCTGGTGCTGGACGAAGCCACCTCGCAAGTTGACGAACACACGGAGCGTGAAGTGATTGCCGCGATTGACCAACTCTTTGCTGACCGTACCCGGATCCTGGTCAGCCATCGTCCCTCGACCCTGGCCGACGCCAGCCTGCATCTGGTCCTGCGTGAGGGTCGCCTGCACGTTCTGACGGAGGCCGGCCATGCGTGATTTGCGGGTGGGTGTGGTCGACAGCGGCACGCCCCTGGCGCGCATGGGCGAGGCGCGGCGCTTCCAGCTGGCCTCGGTCGGGATCAGCCAGCAGCCGCCGCTGGAAGATGCCCTCGGCCACGGCAGCGCCGTGGTGCAACTGATCGCTGCGGGTGCCGGAGACGTGCCGATCCATGTCGCCCAGGTCTTCGACCAGAGGGGTGTCACCACTGCCTTGCAAGTCGCCGCCGGGATTGACTGGCTGGTGAGCTGCGGCGTGCGCTTGATCAACCTCAGCCTTGGTTTGCGTGAGGACCGCCCGGCGCTGCGCGACGCCTGCGCGGCGGCGATCAAGGCCGGCGTACTGATCTGCGCCTCGACCCCGGCGCAGGGCATGCCGGTGTATCCCGCCGCGTATCCCGGGGTGCTGCGCATCACCGGCGATGCGCGTTGCCAGCCCGATGAATGGAGCTGGCTGGACACGCCCCAGGCCGATTTCGGCGCCTGTGTGCGGGCCCGCGAGAGTCCGCTGTCTGGCGCCAGTTTTGGCTGCGCGGCACTGACCGGGCACATCGCCGCCTTCCTGCGCGACCAGCCCCACGCCAGCAACCCCCAGGTGATGGCGTGGCTGCTGTACAACGCTCAATACCGTGGACGCGAATATAAGGGCCAGGCATGAAATCCATCGCCGTGCTCGGTGCCGGGCCTGCGGGTACTGCCGTTGCCTTGGGTTTGCGCCGGCTCGGTTTCCAGGTGTGCGTGGTCAGCGAATGGCGGCGCTTCGCGGCACTCGAAGGCGTGTCGCAACGGGTACTGGACGCACTGCGCGGTGCCGGGCTGAACCACGCATTGGCGGTGGCGAGCGAGCCGTCGCGGCGCCACGCACGCTGGAACGGCGAAGCCCATGACCGTAATGTCGAGTTCCTGCTCGACCGTCCGCGTTTCGACCAGGGCCTGCGCGACGACTTGCACCACGCTGGTGTTCGCCTGATCGAAGCGCGGGTGCTTGGCGTGCGGAGCGAGGCGAACGGGGTGATCGTCGAACTGGACGGCGCGCCCGCGTTGTCCGCTGACTTCTACGTCGAAGCCCGCGGGCGCCAGGCCCCGCAACATGACCGTTCCGTGGGTCGTGCCTGGCGCGGGCCGGAGACCTTGAGCCTGCTGAACCGCTGGCAGGGTGAGTCCGGCAGTAGTGCCAGCGCCGTGGAAAGCCAGGCCGATGGCTGGATGTGGATGGCCCGGCAGGCCGATGGTCGTTGCTACTGGCAATGGACCCTGGACGTCGCCGGTACCGCTTTACCGGACAAATCCGCGCTGCTCGATTTCTGCCGCGAACGCCGCTGGCAATCGCCGCTGGCGCGGGCGTTTTTTGCCTCGCAGGACGAGCGCGACCTGCAACTGCACGCGCGCAGCAGCACGGCGATCCTCACGCCGGTCTGTGGCGGCGACAACTGGCTGCGGGTGGGCGATGCGGCGATGGCGGTGGACCCGTTGTCGGGCAACGGCATCTTCCAGTCACTGTCCTCGGCCCTGCAGGCGCCGGCGGTGATCAATACCCTGCTGACACGCCCGGAGCGCCGTGACCTGGCGCTGCGGTTTCATCAACAGCGGGTGGAGCACCTGTTCTGGCGTTTCGCCCGGCTCGGGCGGGATTTCTACATCGAGGAACAACGCTGGGCCGAGCAGCCGTTCTGGCAGGCGCGGCGGCAATGGCCGGACGCCGAACCGCTCCACGCCGACGTGGATTTCGCCAGCCTGCGGATAGAACAGGCGCCAGTGCTGCGTGACGGTCTTGTGGACCTCGCGCACGTGGTGATCAGCCCCGATCAGCCATTGGGCATCTGGCACCTGAATGGTGTGGAACTGGCGCCGCTGGTCAGCCGGTTGCGCACTGAACCGGCCGATCAAGTGCTGGCGCCGCTGAGCCCCGAACAGCAGCGCCACATCCGTGGCTGGCTGCTGAGCCAAGGCTACCGTCCCTGATAGACGCCGAACCGCAGCGAATGCCACCGCCCCTGTGGGAGCTGGCTTGCCAGCGATAGCGTCGGTGACTTCACCACTGCAATCGCTGGCAAGCCAGCTCCCACAGGGTTGGTGTTGCAGCGCCGAAGACCTGCGAAGCGAGTCATGGATCAGGCACCAGCGCCCCGCGACGGCAGTCTCGCCCTCGCGCAAGTGATGATCGGCCCCGATCAGCGTCTGGGCGTCTGGTGCCTAAACAGGTTGGGCTATCGCCCTTAAAGCTTGATCAACACCGACTTCAACTCGGTGTAATGCTCAATCGCCGCCGCGCCCATCTCCCGGCCGACGCCGGACATCTTGTAGCCGCCGAACGGCAGCGCCGGGTCCAGCGCGCTGTGGCAGTTGACCCACACCGAGCCCGAGCGAATCTTCGGAATCATCCGGTGCACGGCGCCGAGGTTGTTGGACCAGATGCTCGCGCCCAAACCGTACGGGCTGTCATTGGCCAGGCGCAGGGCCTCGGCTTCGTCGTCGAAGGGCATGGCCACCAGCACCGGGCCGAAGATCTCTTCCTGCACCAGCGGGTGCTTCTGATCGACATCGACGATCACCGTGGGCTTGACGAAATAGCCGGGGCCGAACTGCTCGCCGCCGCAGGCGATGGTGGCGCCGCTGTTGCGGCCTTGTTCGATGTAGTCGAACACGCGTTTCTGCTGGCGCGCAGAGATCAGCGGGCCCATCTGCACGCTAGGGTCGAGGCCGTTGCCGAGTTTCATGCTGTTGGCGATGCCGGCGATATCGGCCACGACGTTGTCGAAGTGCTTGCGGTGCACATACAGCCTGGAGCCTGCGCAGCAGACCTGGCCCTGGTTGAAGAAGATCGCCTGGGCGGCGCCGGCGGCGGCGATGGACAGGTCGGCATCGGCCATGACGATAGTCGGCGATTTACCGCCCAGTTCCAGGGTGACGCGGGTCATGTTGTCCATTGCCACTTTGCCGATCTGCTGGCCGACGGCGGTGGAACCGGTGAAGGTCAGTTTGTCCACGCCGGGGTGGCGGGTGAGGGCATCGCCGGCGACCACGCCGGTGCCGGTGACCACGTTGAACACGCCCGCGGGGTAACCGACTTCCAGCACCAGTTCGGCCAGCTTCAGGGCGCTCAGCGGGGTTTCGTCGGCGGGCTTGAGTACCACGCTGCAACCGGTGGCCAGGGCCGGGCCGAGTTTCCAGCAGGCCAGCAGCAGCGGGAAGTTCCAGGCGACGATGGCGCCGACCACACCCACCGCTTCACGCCGGACGAAACCATGGAACTCGTCGTTGGGCATCAACGGCAGCGACACCTCGACAGTCTGACCCTCGATCTTGGTCGCCCAGCCGGCCATGTAGCGCAGGAAGTCGATGGCCAGTTGCACATCCATCACCCGCGCCACCACCGCGCTCTTGCCGTTGTTCAGGCATTCGAGCTGGGCGAGGATTTCGCCGTCGCGCTCCATCAGGTCGGCCAGTTTCCACAGCAGGTTCTGCCGCTCGCGCGGGCGGGTCCGGCTCCAGGCCGAATCATCGAAGGCCTGGCGCGCGGCGGTCACCGCGCGGTCGACATCGGCGGGCGTGGCTGCCGGCACCTGGCACAGCACCTCGCCGCTGGCCGGGTTGCGCAGGGTCAGGCGTTCGCCGTCACTGGACTCGACCCAGTCGGCGCCGATCAGCATGGTCGGCGCACGTCGGATAAACGCCTCGACGGCAGGGTGCAGGGGGGCAGTGGTGGACATGGCAAACCTCGTTCTTGTGAGTAGATGCCGAGGCGGATCGCAACCGCTGTGCCAAGTGCCGGGTGTCGCCTTGCAGGGCTGTGAATCCAAGGGGTGAAACGTTGCCGCGCCGGCCGGGTGTCGCACACCGGTCGTCGCAAATTGCGACAGGCGATGAGACGTTCTCAGCGGCCTGCGACAGCCGTCTCACGTTGTCTCAAGTGTCGCGAATCAAGCCGCGAGGCCCGTGTCATATGGCCCGTCGAGCCCGGAATACAGCGCTTCGGGCTCTTGGCACACAATATGTATCGACCCTTGCAAGCGGCTCTTCGGTCCGTGCTCTGCCGCTGTACGGCCGACGGAAGAGACCTATAAGAAGTGTACGAACAATAAGAAGAACCCCCGTGGAGGTCAGTCATCGATGAAGAGAACACTCAGGTTCGCCAGCGCTGGAGGGATGCTGGCAGTGGCCGTCAGCCTTGCCTTGCAGCCCCAGGTCAGTCAGGCCCGCGAAGCCCAGGCGATCCTCAAGGAAACCTGCCAGGGCTGTCACCTGCCCGAAGGTGACAACGCCTTGAGCCGCATCAGCCACCAACGCAAAACCCCGGAAGGCTGGCTGATGACCATCGGCCGCATGCAGACCATGCACCAGTTGCAGATCAGCGACGAAGACCGCCGCACGCTGGTCAAGTACCTCGCCGACACCCAGGGCCTGGCGCCCAGCGAAACCGACGGCGTGCGCTACGCCCTCGAACGTCGCCTGAACACCGTCGAGCAGATCGGTGAACCCACCCAGCAAATGTGCGCCCGCTGCCACTCCGGCGCACGGATCGCCCTGCAGCGGCGTCCGGCCAAGGAGTGGGAGCACCTGGTCAACTTCCACCTTGGCCAGTGGCCGTCGCTGGAATACCAGGCGCTGTCCCGTGATCGCGACTGGTTCGAGCTGGCGAAGAAGGACATGGTGCCGCTGCTGGCGCAGAAGTACCCGTTCGACAGCAAGGCCTGGAGCGACTGGCAGAAGTCGATGCCCAAGGCCGCGACCCTGGCTGGGACCTGGAGCTTCAGCGGCCACCTGCCGGGCAAGGGCGAACTCAACGGTGTGATGACCGTCAGCCCCGAAGCCGGTGACCGCTTCAAGGTCAGCCTCGACGGCCAGTACGCCGACGGCACGCCGTTCAAGGGCCAGGGCACGGCGATGCTCTACAGCGGCTATGAATGGCGCGGCACCGTGGACGTGGATGGTGTGAGCATGCGGCAGGTGCTCGCCGCCAATAACGGCCAGCTCACCGGCCGCATGTTCGAAAAAGCCCACGATGAACGCGGCCTGGACTTTGTTGCCGCGCAGCAAGGATCGCCGCGTCTGTTGGCGGTGCAGCCGGGTTATGTGAAGGCCGGCAGCGAAGCCGAGCTGACCCTGGTCGGCAGCGGCCTGAGCGGCACGCCGTCGTTCGGCAAGGGCGTGCAAGTGCTCGACGTGCTGGAGAACACGCCGCAGCGCGTGCGGGTCAAGGTCAAGGCCGCCGCGGATGCACCGCAGGGCTTGCAGGCGGTCAGCGTCGGCAAGCTCGGCGGTCCGCAACTGGCGGTGTACCGCGAGATTGCCGAGGTGAAAGTGGTCCCGGCGTTCTCCGTGGCGCGGGTCGGTGACAACGGCGGTTCCACGCCGAAGGTGCAGGGCCGTTTCGATGCCGAGGCCTGGGGCCAGGGCGCCGATGGCAAGGCCTACCGCATTGGCGTGCTCCCGGCGCAATGGAAAGTCGAGCCGTTCGACGAGCGTGCCCGCGAGGACGAGGACGTCAAGTTCGCCGGCATCATGCAGGCCGACAGCGGCGTGTTCACCCCCGGCGATGCCGGCCCGAACCCGGCGCGCAAGATGTCCACCAACAACGCCGGCAACCTCAAGGTCATTGCCGCCGTGGACGACGCCGGCAAGGCGCGTACCGGTGAAGGTCAACTGATCGTGACCATCCAGCGCTGGAACAACCCGCCCATCCCGTGACACGGCGGTTTGACCTGGCCACATCCGAATGCTCTAGGAGGTTGCGATGGGCGCGATTCTGAATCTGGTAGAACGCAATTTGCATGAAGTGCGGGTCGATGACGCCCGCATGCTGTTCCACATCCCCAGTAGCTCGCTGTTCGCCAGCGATGCCCTGACCGGGGAAATCATCGACGCACTGCGCCACGAAAGCTGCTCCAGCGATGCTCTGGTGCAACGCCTGGCGGCGCGTTTCGATGGCGTCGAAGTCAACGAGACCCTGCGCGAGCTGATCGCGCTGGAACTGGTCAGCGACGGCTCGCCGCTGAGCCCGGAAACGGCGCTGAAAAAAGTCGAGCGCACCGCGCTCAATACCGTGGTGCTCAACGTCAACACCGGCTGCAACCTGAGCTGCACCTACTGCTACAAGGAAGACCTGGACAAGCCGTCGGCCGGCAAGCGCATGGAGGTCGAGACCGCAGTGGCCTCGGTGGAAATGCTGCTCAAGGAGTCGCCCGACGAGCCGTTCTACACCGTGGTGTTCTTCGGCGGCGAGCCGCTGAGCAACCGCAAGCTGATCGAGTACATGGTCGATTACTGCGAGCGGCGTTTCAGCGAGGTGGGCAAGCGGGTGGACTTCGTCATGACCACCAACGCCACCTTGCTCACCGAAGAGATCGTCGACTACCTCAATGCCCACCGCTTCGGGTTGTCGGTGAGTATCGACGGGCCGAAGACCGTGCACGACCGCAACCGCATCACCGTGGGCGGGCAGGGCACCTATGACGTGGTGCGGCGCAAGGCCGACATGCTGCTGTCGCGCTACGACAGCCGCCCGGTGGGCGCGCGGGTCACCCTGACCAAGGGCGTGACCGATATCGAGACCATCTGGAACCACCTGTTCAACGAGATGGGTTTTGCCGAAGTCGGTTTCGCCCCGGTGACCTCGGGCGACATCAGCGACTACAACCTCTCGGGCGAGGAACTGATCGACGTCTTCGCCAACATGAAGGCCCTCGGCCGCAAGTACCTGGAGGCGGCGCTGGAGCACCGCAACATCGGTTTCTCCAACTTGCACCAGTTGCTCACCGACATCCACGAAGGCCACAAGAAAGCGCTGCCGTGTGGTGCCGGCCTGAAGATGCTGGCGGTGGACCACAAGGGCGAGTTGAACCTCTGCCACCGCTTCACCGGCTCCAGCCTGCCGACCTTCGGCAACGTGCACAGCGGCGTGAAGCAGGTCGAACTCAACGAGTTCCTCTCGCAGCGCCTGGACCGCACCAACACCGGTTGCGACACCTGCCGCATCCGCAACCTGTGCTCCGGCGGCTGCTACCACGAGAGCTACGCCCGCTACGGCGATCCGGCCCACCCGACCTACCACTATTGCGAACTGATGCGTGACTGGGTGGACTTCGGCATCGAAGTCTACAGCCGGATCATGGCCGAGAACCCGGCCTTCATCAGCCGCTACATCACTGCGCGCAAGGTCCACTGACATGAAGCATCTCAAGCCGATCAACAACAAAGCACTGAAGCTGGAACAGGCTGCCGAGGAAAACCGCATCGAAGAAGTGCTGGCGATGAACTCGGTCGCCGGCTGCGCCTCGACCACTGACCCTGGCTGGGAAATCGACGCCTTCGGTGGTGTCTCGTCGCTGTGCCAGCCGATGGAATCGGACCTGTACGGTTGCTCCGACCCATGCTGGTGGCCCGCGCAGGTGCCGGACATGATGAGCACCTACCCCGACTGGAACAAGGATGCCCAGGCCTCCGGTGACAACTGGCGCAACCTCGGGACCGTGTTCCCGGACGACAAATGAGCCCCCAGGCAGACAAGAAGAGGGATATCCGCATGCTTCAGATTGCAACCCGCGGCCTGGCCGCCCTGGTGGTGCTCGGCGCCGGTTCGGCGATGGCCGCCGACGAAGGCAAGGCGCTCAATGCCGGCCACGAATACATGGTCACCACCAACTACCCGAACAACCTGCACGTCATCGACCTAGCCAGCGAAAAGCTCTACAAGACCTGCCAGATGCCCGACGCCTTCGGACCGGGCTCGGTGCAGATGTCGCCGGACAAACGCACCGCCTACGTGCTGAACAACCACTACGCCGACATCTACGGCGTTGAGCTGGACAGTTGCAAACAGGTGTTCCACGCCAGCATCACCCAGTTGCCGGGCGAGAAGGCGCGTTCGATGTTCTCCTTCACCATCAGCCAGGACGGCAAGGAAATCTACACCGTCGCCAACCCGACCAAGATGTTCAGTGACCACTACGAAGTGCAGGCGCCGCGGCTCGACGTGTACGGCACCGATGGCGGGCTCGACGCCAAGCCGCTGCGCAGCTTCCCGGCACCGCGGCAACTGACCATCATGCAGGGCGCTGACGACGGCAGCCTGTACGTGGCCGGGCCGGACATCTACAAGGTCGATGTGAAGACGGGAAAATTCGACGTCATCGTCCCTAGCCGCAACTGGAAACGCCCCAACTACAGCGCCCCGGACGTGCTCTACGTGTGGAATCAGCAGACCTACCGGCATGATTTCTCGCTGCTCTACACCGCGTCGAAATTCAAGGACGAGAAGCAGGACCCGGCGACGGCCGAGTACGTTTATGGCTTCTTCAACATCGACCTGGCTACCGGCAAGAGCCAGACCGTCGACTTCGGCCCGCTGACCGAAATCTACTTCAGCGGCATGCGCTCGCCGACCGACCCGAATGTGGTTTACGGCGTGCTCAATCGCCTGGCCAAGTACGACATCAAGGAGAAAAAGCTGATCAAGGCCGCGACGCTGGATCACTCGTATTACTGCGTCTCGATGAACAAGGCGGGGACGCGGATCTACCTTGCGGGCACTTACAACGACATCGCTATTTTTGATGCCGACAGTCTGGAGCCGAAGGGCAAGATCCAGTTGCCTGGGGGGGATATGGCGATTACTACGGCGCAGGTGTTTGTGCGGTAAGTAGTGGCGCTCATGCCAGCGATGGGCATGGGTATCTACACATCTTTCGGCCATGTGGTGGTTGAAAGGCGGTTGTCAAAAAACCGAGTAATGTCCACTGGACGCATGTCGGGAGTTTTCTAGCGATCTCAAGATCGAGCGCCGCCCGCGCGGCGCATCGCGAGCAAGCTCGCTCCTACATCGGTTGCAACGTACCTATGTCTGTCAGGCCATGGTTGGCAGCCTTGTTTGTACAACGCGGTATCGAGTGGACTTCAACAAGCCACCCCGCGATTCATCGTCAAACGCCAAGAGTGGGCAACCCAACTCTCACAGACCACGGCACGTTGCAACCTATGTAGGAGCGAGCTTGCTCGCGATGCGCCGCGCGGGCGGCGCTCGATCTTGAGAGTGTTGAAGAACTATCGCCTAGCACTTGGTGGCCATGACCAGATCCTCTGACAGGCAACTCGTGGCCGTCACACAATTCCGAGATGTGTAGATATCCACACAGCGATGGGGCCGGATCTGGCAGCCCTTTGTTCAAACCGAACTCGCTCAGTAAAACCGCCGCGGATCCGAAGCCCCCGCCAGGCTCGCCAACTGGGTCAGTGCAAACCTCAATTCATCCTCGCGGGTCGGTGACATCAGCACCACTCGCACGCCGCGCGTCTCGCCGTTGCGCTCGGGCTGGAACTGCGATCCGCTAAGCACCTTCACCCCCTGCGCCCGCGCCAGGGTGGTGAATTCGTCCGCGCTCCACGGCTCCGGCAACTCCAGCCAGAGGTGATAGCTGTGGGCCTCGGCCCTGATCCGCAATCCCGGCAGCAACTCGCGCGCCAGCGCCTGGCGGCGTGCCGCTTCTTCGCGCTGGAGCCGCACCAGTTTCAATTCCAGCCCCTCCGCCAGGATGTTGCTCGCCAGTTGCGCAGTCAGTGGCGAGGGCATCCAGACGCTGCTGCGGACCATCGCCGTCAGCCGCGACAGCAACCGCGGCGGGCTGTACAGGTAGCCGATGCGCAGCGCCGGCAGCACCGACTTGGACAAGCTGGTGAGGTACACCGACCGCTCCGGCGCATAGCTGGCCAGCGGCCGCAGCGTGGTGTCGCTGGCGAGGAAACCGTAGATGTCGTCGTCCAGGATCAGGAAGTCGAACTCTTCGGCAATCGCCGCAATTTCTGCCCGCCGCTGGTGCGACATGGTGGCGGTGGTGGGGTTCTGGCAGGTGGCGACACACACCAGCATGGTCGGCCGCTCGCGCTGGCACAGCTCGCGCAGTGACGCGGGAATGATGCCTTGCTCATCCATCTCCACGCCGCGCAGGCGCCGTTGCAGGCTGTGGGCCAGGGAGATGATCCCTGGGTAGCACAGCGATTCGCAGAGGATCAGGTCGTTGCATTCAGTCAGCGCGCTGATCGCCACCAGCAGTCCGTGCTGGGCGCCGGCGGTGATCACCACCTGTTGCCACACGGCGTCCGGCAGCGAGTGACGCAGCCATTGCGCGCCGGCTTCGCGGTGCGCGGGGTGGCCGCCGTCGGGGGCGTAGTCGAGGGTCTGGGCGAAGTCGGTGCTGTTGGCCAGTTCCACCAGCGCGCTGCGCAACCACGACGTAGCGGTGTCGCTGGCGGGCTTGATGATGGACAGGTCGAGCACTTGGCTGCTGCCCTGCAACGGCACAGCCGCGACGGCTGGCGCCGGGCTGATCTCGGCGGCAGGCGTGGCGAGGACGTAGGTGCCGCGGCCGACTTCACCCTGCAACAACCCGCGCCGCTGCGCCTCGCTGTAGGCGCGACTGACCGTGCCCGGCGTGACCTGCAGCGCCTGCGCCAGCTCGCGCAAGGTCGGCAGGCGCTCGCCGGGGCTGAGCAGGCCGCTGGCGATATCCCGCGCCAGGGCGTCGGCAATCGACAGGTAAACGGGCTGGTTGAAGGCGTTGAGCAGGGGGACCCACATGGACATTGCTACCGATGAAAACAATGGCGTCGAGCCTATCACATCGCAGCAATCGGCCCGATGGGGCGATCAATACAGCGCTGCCTGCGACAGGGTTAGGGGAGAAGATACTTCAAAATGTTTAATTGAGTCTATTGAATTGATTCAATTGAATCGACTAGATTTGAAATGAGTCGAATCAATTTGCTCCCCGCCCTTCACTGGAGACTGTATGGAAACGCTGAGAAAAGACTGTTCGCTGTCGGCGATTGTCGCCGGGTTGATCGCTGTGATCATTTCCTACGCCGGCCCGCTGATCATCGTTTTCCAGGCTGCCCGCGAGGCGCAGTTGTCGCCCGCCGAGGTGTCGTCGTGGATCTGGGCGATCTCCATCGGCAGCGGTATCACCGGCCTGTTGCTGAGCTGGCGCCTGCGTGCGCCGGTGATCACCGCCTGGTCAACGCCCGGCGCAGCGTTGCTGGTGTCGATGCTGCCGCAGGTGTCGCTGGCCGAAGCGGTGGGGGCGTATATCGTCGCTGCGCTGATCATTGCCTTGGTCGGCTTGAGCGGAGCCTTCGACAAACTGATGAGCCGCCTGCCCAAGGCCATTGCCGCGGCGATGCTGGCCGGCATCCTGTTCCGCTTTGGCGCCGAGCTGTTCACCTCGATCAAGGTGCAGCCGTGGCTGGTGCTGTCGATGTTTGCCAGTTACCTGGTGTTCAAGCGCCTGTCGCCGCGCTACGCGATTCTCTCGGTGCTGATCGTCGGTTGCGTGGTGGCCGGCCTGCTCGGCCAGTTGAACGGCTCGGCGCTGACCCTGGCCTTGGCTGAACCGGCCTTCATCACGCCGCAATGGAGCTGGCACGCGATCATCAACATCGGTCTGCCGCTGGCATTGGTCAGCCTCACCGGGCAGTACGTGCCCGGCATGGCGGTGATGCGCAGCGCCGGCTACACCACTCCGGCGCGGCCGATCCTTGCGGTGACCGCCATCGGCTCGGTACTGCTGGCGCCGTTCGGCTCCCACGGCTTCAACCTGGCGGCGATCACCGCGGCCATCTGCACCGGCCGCGAAGCCCACGAACAGCCGAGCAAGCGCTACATCGCGGGGATCGCCTGCGGGGTGTTCTACATCCTCATGGGTACCTTCGGCGCAACCCTGGCCTCGGTATTTTCCGCCTTGCCCAAAGAGCTGATCGCCGCCCTGGCCGGGCTGGCGCTGTTTGGCGCGATCATGACGGGGCTGGCGGGCGCCATGGCCGATGAAAAGCAGCGTGAAGCGGCGCTGATCACCTTTCTGGTGACCGCCTCGGGCATGAGCTTTCTCGGCCTGGCTGCGGCGTTCTGGGGCTTGATCTTCGGCCTGGTCGCCCACTGGGTGCTGAGCTACAGCCGACAACGCAGCGCCGCGGTCGTCGCAACCCCTGCCAATTGAGAGACAGCTCTCGTCTGTGACGCATGCGCGTTGTAAGGCACACGTCGGACGGCGATAATGGCACTTGGCTATCGTCGTTCCGACTCCCTTCGTTTTACCGTCTGGCGCGATCAGCGCAACCGCGTGTTTCCCCGGCTCAAGCAATGGTTGCGCGCTGCCGATAGCGTAGCGAGGGTGGCGGGTGATCGTGCCGGTCCGTCCCTTGCGGCGAAGCCGGGCCTGTCCTTGCGTGTGCGGGCGTCTCAATTATTTCAATGACAGGTTTTGTGGATGCTGGTTTACAGCCAAAAGAGTTTTCTGATCGTCGACGACTTCACCGATTTCCGGACGTCGTTGCGATCGATGCTGCGCGAAATGGGCATCAAGGACGTCGACACCGCCGAAAGCGGTGAAACCGCCATCCGCATGTGCGCGCAGAAGCGCTACGACTTCGTCCTGCACGACTTCCACATGGGCGACGGCAAGAAGAACGGCCAGCAAGTGCTCGAAGACCTGATGCTGGACAAACTGATCAGCCACGAATCGATCTTCGTCATGATCACCGCCGAGAGCAGCCAGGCGGTGGTGCTCAGCGCCCTCGAATACGAACCCGACGCCTACCTGACCAAACCCTTCAACCGGCTCGGCCTGACCCAGCGGCTGGACAAACTGGTACAGCGCAAGACCCTGCTCAAGCCGATTCTCCAGGCGCTGGACCGTGGCCGCCCGGCCGAAGTGCTGGTGGCCTGCGAGCAGCTCTGCCGCCAGGACCCGCGTTTCGCCCCGCTGTGCCTGCGTTACCGCGCCGACGCCATGGCCGCGCTGAATCGCCATGAAGAACTGGAGCGCTTCCTCAAGGCTATTTTGGCAAACCGACCGACGCCCTGGGCCTACGCGGCGCTGGGCAAACTGATGTTCAAGCGCGGCCAGATCGCCCAGGCCCAGGACGTCTACGAGCAGGCGATCAAAAGCTTCTCGATGATGCCCGGCCTGTACGACGGCCTCGCCGAAGTGCTCACTGCCAGCGGCGACAACCGTCGCGCCCAGCACGTGCTGGAAGACGCGGTGCGGCTGTCGCCACTGGCAGTGAAGCGGCAGATGCTGCTGGGCAAACTGGCCCTGGGCAACGCCGACTTCGACGGCGCCTCGCGGGCGTATCGCCAGGCGGTCAGCCAGGGTCAGAACTCGCGCTTCAAAGACCCGGAAAGCAACCTTGGCCTGGCCCAGGCGCTGATCAACAAGAACGCCGGCAACGGCCTTGATGCCCGCACCCGGGTCGAGATCAACCAGGTGCTCGGCGATGTTGCCAAGGAATACGGCGAAGACCAGGGTCTGCAAGTGCGTGCCCGCCTGATCAAGGCCACCGGCCTGCAGCAGGCCGGCGACGCCGAGACCGCCGCCAAACTCACCGAGGCCGCCATGGCCCGCCTCGACACCATGGACCAGTTCTTCTCCGCCGAAGCCGCCCTCGCCGTGGCCGCGCAGCTCAAGCAACTGGGCCAGGAAGACGCCGGCAAATCGATCCTGAAAAACTGCGTCGAGGTCTACGGCGACGACAACGCGGTGATGAAAAACATCGCCAAGCTCACCGACGACCCGGCCATCCTTGGTGCCGGCAACGAAGCGGTCGACCTCAACCGCCAAGGCGTGCGCAGCTACCAGGCCGGGCAGATGAACGAAGCCCTGGAGCTGTTCCGCAAGGCGCTGAAACTGCAACCGAAGAACATCAGCATCGCCCTCAACACCGCCCAGGCGCTGCTGCGTCTTGGCGGTGAGCAACCGGCGGCGGCGGTGCTGCAGGAATGTCGTGATTGCCTGGCCAAGGTGGCCGGCATTCCCGATACCGATCCGCGCTATGAGCGCTACCGCAAACTGCGCATCCGCGCCGTGGGGACATGATGTCTAAGCAATCGGGGCTGGATTTTTCCACGGTGATCGCCTCCACCGTGCACGACATGAAGAACTCCCTCGCCATGCTCATGCAGGCCCATAGCCAGTGGCAGGCACGTCTGCAGGACCAACAGCATCACGCGCCGGAACAGGTGGTGATCGAACATGAGTTCGCCCACCTCAACGGCATGCTCGTGCAGTTGCTTGGCCTGTACAAACTGGGCATCAACCAGTTGCCGATGCTCCCCGATTACCACGACCTCGATGACTTTATCGGCGGGTTGCTCGCTGGCTACGAGGGCATTCTCGTCAGTCGCGACATCGTTGCCCGCTTCGAGATTGATCAAGCCGCGCCGCTGGGGTTCTTTGACCGGGAACTGGTGGGGTCGGTGGTGTCCAACATCATCAACAACGCCACGCGCTATGCCGGTCACGCCTTGCTGGTGACCGTGCGGGAAGAGGGCGAGATGCTGGTCATCAGCATCAACGACGACGGCACCGGCTTCCCCGCGAAGATGATCGAGCAGCAGGACCAGTACGTGCAGGGCATCGAACACAGCACCGCGAGCACTGGCCTCGGCCTGTACTTCGCCGCCCGCATCGCCGCGCTGCATGAGCGTAATGGCGTGCAGGGCCGGATCGAAATTGCCAACGGCGGGGCGCTTGGGGGTGGGTTGTTCAGGATGTATTTGCCGTGATTGATGGGGCGTTTTTTGGCGCTTGAAGGCCATGAGGGCGCTAGGCAGGGGATCGGGTAATGGCGGCCAGGTGCTAGCCGATAGTTTTTCAGCGCTCTCAAGATCGAGCGCCGCCCGCGCGGCGCATCGCCGGCAACGCCGGCTCCCACATTTGTTGCAACGCGCCTATGTCTGTCAGGCCATGGTTGACCGCCTTGTTTGTTCGACTCGATTCAGGGGTTGGCGCTTCAGCCGCCCCGCACTCTCTAGCCATGCACCAAGGCTGGAAACACCAATCCCACAGGCCATGGCGCGTTGCAACAAATGTGGGAGCGAGCTTGTCGGGGCGCCGAACCGTCGCGATGCGCCGCGCGGGCGGCGCTCGATCTCAAGGCCGCTAAAGACATTCAGGCGAGCACCTGGCGGCCACTACAAGGCAGATACCCAGAAAAGGCCCTGACGCTCAAAACCCTCATAACCTGGTCCTGACCCCCAAGGCCCCAGCCGATTCAGCGCGCAGCCTGCTGCCTCGCCACGCCCGCCCGCAATGAGTCCACCAGCGCCTGTGACATCTCAAGGACATGTTGGTTGGACCAGAGCAATTCGCTCATTCCGCTGTCGTTTTCCGCTGTTTCGCAGGACTGGAAATTGTTGTCCCACGACAGACGCAGCAATCCTGCGAGCTGCTCCATGGCGATGACAGATAGGCTATTCAGAATCCACTCTCCCGTAACCCTACCCCCGCCATCCAGTGCCCGAAATCTTCAGCATTTCGTGACCCAGACAGAAGGGACGGATTTGCCTAAATTCGCATCAAGACCAATGAAAGGTAGAGCACTTTGTAAGTAAATATGCATTTGTGCATATTCTCCTATGCATAAATACTGTTTGCATGTACAGTTTTTATGCGTTTTGTCTTTGCTCCCTAAGAACTGAAGGGCAGGTTAGATCAAAACGCTAGGCCCTCATCCAGAAAATGTCTGGATGTCTTGTTAGCAAATTGCTTTTAAAATTAAAAGGACTTTTATGGCTTTTGAACCGGTAGAAAAAAATATAATTGTAAATCGTGGGATACCATGGACGCCTCCATCTTTTGGGCCAGCTATTGATAATACCAGGGGGTATCAGGCAGGAGATCTTCAACGTATTCTTAACGAGCTAGATCAGTTGGGCGGTGAGCCAGCTTTCTATAGACAGAAAGTCTCTCGCTCATTAGTCGAGTTAAGTAAAAAATTGAAGGCGATCATCGAGTTTAATTTTACTTCAAAAAACTCAGAGGTCACGACTCAAATAGAGATTGAGTTGAGGTCTCTACGAGAAAACACATCGCCAAGCGAATTTTTAACGCCTTACGAAAAAATAACAAATGAAAGAAATCGAGTCGATTCATTGATTCGGTCCAAAGCTCGCCAGCTAAAAGAAATGCAGCAGCGAGCAAACTCCTTTTTTGGCAGTGACCCGCTCAATAAAACTGATTCTGAGCTTAATCGTGCCTTTATGCAGCGGTTGACTAGAGATATTAAGGATGATGGTTATGACGATTGGGCCACATCATATGATTCTGCTTACGTAGCAAAGTATCTGACAAGCGAAATCAGTTACCTGACCGAGAGGTCACAATCTTTATTCAAGGTGCAAAGTGACGTTGGAAGGGTTGATCATACGTTTAAGCTCGCTGGAGCAGGTGCTACCCAGCTAAGCACAGTTGCTGGCTCCATCGCTATTTCTGCTGGGTCCAACATTACGTTGGAGGCTATGATTCAGGCTGCTATCCAGGGAGTGAAAGCCGTGCTAGGAACGGTCCTTGGCTCCGCTTCAGCCGTAGGTATTGGCCTTCTGGCTTACTCTGCATCTCTAGGCAACGGAGAGCGGCCCTCAACAATGCTAAATTTGCCGGCCAAAAGTTTGGCGCCGGATTTGCCCGACAATCTACACGACATTGCTATCGCTCATGGCACCGTAAGTATGCCTTATCGGATTTATGGTGATAACTTAAAGTATTCAGTAATAGCAACGCAGGCCCTAGGTGGGTTGCCTTCTCAAGTGCCGGTGAGGGTATTGTCGTTCGATTCCGTCGCCAATGCCTATGTATATGTGGCTTCAGACGCATGGCCTACAACGCTGACCTTTCCGATTGCTGTGACGGGCAATAGTTCAACGTCGAGCCCGGCACAACCAGTGCCAACGCCTGTGTATACGGGTATCACGTTAACGCCTATTGAAGTAAAAGCTGTACCCTTACCTGCGGTAGACCAACTAAGTATTCAGGATGCGATTTACGTTTATCCAGCAGATTCGGGTTTGCCACCCATTTATGTAGTCTTCAGCGAGCCCCTGGATTCTGGAAAGTACACTCGCAAGCAACTTGATAAAAAATATAAACATGCTGAAGATTTTGGGGTCGCAGACAGTCAAAAAAATCAGCAGACGTTGACAAAATTTAGAGATGCGATAGAGGCGCATTTGGCAGATATAGATACTATTGAGGGTGGGACGTATATCAGGAGCATAGGCTCTAGAGTTTTTTATAACTTAAAAACTAACAATGTTGTTATAATAAGCAGGGAAGGTCAGTTTTTGTCGGCATGGCAGCTTGATCCGACCTCGCCACAGTTTAAGAATTACATAGAAAAAGGAGTCCTGCAATGAGTATGAATTTAATAGAGCTTGCTAAAAGCTTTTTGAATGAAGGGCTAAGCGCGCAGGCCTTTTCTGATACGTATATTGCTTCTTGGCGTCGCGAGCGTAATGCCAATATCTTGAAGGATGATGCTCCTGGCGTATCTGAGTGTGCGTCGACGATATTTATTTTGGCAGACTGTTTCAATCCAGACGCCGATCGAACTGAAGGCGAAGTAGACGAAAATGGTCTGAAAATCGAAATTAGAGAAGTTTTAAATAAATTTAATCTTCTCTGATTTCATCATGCGCCATCAATGAAATGTAAAGTCTATCGGTAGCGCCTCGCATGCTTTAATGCGAGGTGCTGCATAACTGATGTATTAGGATCTGTATGAAAAGCCTTGAGACGAAGGTCAGGCAAGGCGAAAACAGCAGAGGAACGGCCGGGGTCGCGCTCGACGTTTACGGGTTGTAA
>NZ_QKVL01000025.1 GCF_003231275.1 Pseudomonas huaxiensis | reverse complement strand
CCCTAGTGAAAACGTAGCCAGACACTGACCAGAATCGCCGCCGCCACCAGCCACGCCAGTGCGGCCAAGGCCAGTGAGGCCTCCAGACGCAGGCGGTCGACGAGGAAATACAACGCCGTGAGGTAGACGAAGTACGGAATGATCGACCACATGCCGAACACGATGGTGGTCTTCAGATCGTCCAGCGAGCGGCCCTTGCCGACGATGTAGTGGGCGATCAGAGCGAAGGTGGGGAACAGCGGCACCAGCCCGGCGATGTAGTAATTGCGGGTCTTGGCCAGCATCGCGAGGATCACCACCACGGCGGCGCCAAGACAGGCTTTGAGTATCAGGTCCATGTGGTTTCCGCCTTGTCAGCCGAGGCCGTACTTTTTCACTTTGTCGAACAGGGTGGTCTTGGCCATGCCCAGTTCCTGGCTGGCCTGGCTGAGATTGCCCCCGGTACGTTGCAGCGCGTCGCTGAGCAGGTTGCGTTCGAAGGCTTCCACCGCCTCGGCAAAACCAACGCCTTGGGACGGGCTGGTGCCGCTCTTCTTGAACGCCGGCAAGCCCAGGGCGAAGCGCTCGGCAACGTTGCGCAGTTCGCGCACGTTGCCCGGCCAGTCATGGCTCATGAGGCGCGACAGGGTCTGGCTGTCCAGTTGCGGCGCCTCGCGGTCGAAACGCAGGGACGACAGTTGGAGGAAGTGTTCGAACAATTGCAGGATGTCTTCTCGGCGTTCGCGCAGCGGCGGCAGTTCCAGGGTCACGACATTGAGGCGGTAATACAGGTCGCTGCGGAATTGGCCGCTCTGGCCGAGGGCGTCCAGGTCGGATTTGGTCGCGGCGATCACCCGGCAATCCACGGCGATGCTCTGGTTCGAGCCGAGGCGTTCCAGGGTCCGCTCCTGCAATACCCGCAGCAGTTTGATCTGCAGGTTGATCGGCATGCTCTCGACCTCATCGAGGAACAGCGTGCCGCCATTGGCGTGTTCGATCTTGCCGATCCGCCGCTTGCCGGCACCGGTGAAGGCGTTGGCCTCGTGGCCGAAGATTTCGCTTTCGAACAGGTTTTCCGGGAGACCGCCGCAGTTCAGCGCAACGAACGGCTGGGACTGACGTCGACTGAAATCATGCAGGCAGCGGGCGACCAGTTCCTTGCCGGTACCGGTCTCGCCTTCGATCAGCACGTTAGCCGAGGTGTCGGCGACGTTGGCGATCAGTTCGCGCAGGTTCTGCATCGCCGGCGAGCGGCCGATGATGCGGCCTTCCAGGGTACTGCGCTCGGCCAGTTGACGGCGCAGGGCGAAGACTTCCCGGGCCAGCCCGCGCTGTTCGAGGGCGCGGCGTACCACGTCGACCAGGCGCTCCGGCGAGAAGGGTTTTTCCATGAAATCGTAGGCGCCGTTGCGCATCGCGCCAACAGCCATGTCGATATCGCCGTGGCCGGTGATCAACACCACTGGCAGGCTGCTGTCGCGGGCCTTGAGGCGGCTGAGCAGTTCCAGGCCATCGATGCCAGGCAGGCGGATGTCGCTGACGACGATCCCGGCGAAGTCGTCGCCGATCCGCTCCAGGGCCTGTTCGGCGCTGCTCACGCCTTCGCTGGCGATGTCTTCCAGCGCCAACGCCTGTTGGCAGCCGAGCAACACATGCGGGTCGTCTTCGACGATCAGGACGGTAAGGGGCGATGAATTCATAAGGACTCGGCGGGTTCAGGGGCGGTTTTGACCAGCGGCAGGCTGATGACGAACGCGGTGCCGCCGTTGGCAGGGTGTTCGACGCTCAGGTTGCCGCCGGCCGCAGCCGCAAGGCTGGCGGACAGGGTCAGGCCCAGGCCGAGGCCATGCTCGCCCGGTTTGGTGGTGAAGAACGGTTCGAACAAGTGCTTGCGGGCGTCGTCGTCAATGCCGTGGCCATTGTCGCGGACTCGCAGGCGGTACTTGTCGTCGTGGCGCTCGCCCTCCAGCCAGAGTTGCGGCAACGGCACCGTGGCCATGGCGTCCAGGGCGTTGCCGATGAGGTTGACGAGAATCTGCTCGAGGCGGGTCTGGTCGATGGCCAGTTGCTGATCGCTGTAGTTGCTGTGCAGCTTCAGGTGGCAGCCTTCGATACGCGCGTTGAGTACTTGCAGGGTGGCCTCGACCGCCTTGCTCAGCGACGCCTGGCCACGGTCGTCGCCGCGTCGGGCGAAGGAGCGCAGGCTGGCAGTGATGCGGCCCATGCGGTCGATCAGGTCGTTTATGGTCAGCAGGTTGGCGCTGGCGATTTCCAGCGAGCCGCGTTCGAGGAAGCGCACGGTGTTGCCGGACAAGGTGCGCAGCGCGGCCAGCGGCTGGTTCAGTTCGTGGGCGATGCTGGTGGACATCTGGCCGATGGCCGCCAGCTTGCCGGCCTGCACCAGTTCGTCCTGGGCGTGGCGCAGGGTCTGCTCGGCCTGCCGCCGTTCGCGGATCTGCGCCTTGAGGCGATCGTTGCTGGCGCGCAGGTCGGCGGTGCGTTCGGCGATCTTGCGTTCGAGCTGGTTGTTGGCTTCTTCCAGCGCTTCGCGAGCAGCCAGGCGGGTGGCGATCACCTTGCGCCGTTCGTTCCAGGCGATGGCGAGGATGGCCAGCAGGGCGAAGGCCACGGCCACCAGAACACCCTGGATGATCGATTCGCGACGCAGGTCTTGCAGCGGCGTCAGCAGGGTGAAGTGCCAGGGTGTGTCGACCAGGCGACGAGTCTGCGCCAGGTAGGCGACTTCATGGGTGCCGTCGTCGAGCCGGGCGTTGGCCGGGAAGGTCAGTTTCTCCAGGTCGTCGCCGAGCTTTTCCCGCCCCAGCGGCTGCAGCTCGTTGAGCGAGAACCAGTAGTACTGCAGGCTGCGGGCCAGGCGCTCCTTGAGTTCCGGGTTCAGCGGGCGCACCGACTTCAGACGCCGGGCCGGGTCGCTGGAAAGGATGATGATGCCGTTCTCGTCGCTGACGAAGGCTTCCAGGCGGGCGCGTTGCCAGCGTTCTTCGAGGGGTTCGAGGCGAACCTTGATCACCGCCACGCCAATGATCTTGCCGTGTTCTTCAAGACCGTGGGCCAGGTAGTAGCCCGGCTCGCCGGTGGTGCTGCCGATCCCGTAGAAACGTCCCGGCTGGCCGCGTACGGCGTCCTGGAAATAGGCGCGGAACGACAGGTCTTCACCGAGGAAACTGTCGACATCGCGCCAGTTGCTGGAGGCCTGGACCCGGCCGCTGGTGTCGAGGACAAAGATCGCCCGGCTGCGGCTGCGCCGGTTCAGGCCTTCGAGGTAGTCGTTGACCACCTGGCGGTGTTCGCCATCTGGTTCGGTCAGCAGTTTCGAGACGCTGTCTTCCAGCTCCAGCAGGCTGGGCAGGTAGGTGTACTTGCTGATTTCGCTTTCAACGGTGCGCGCGTGCAGCTCGAGCTGGCGCTCGCCGTTGTCGCTCAAGGTGCGGATGCCGTTGTGCTCGCTGACCATGAAGCCGGCGACGCCCAGGCCGATCGTCAGCATGAGGATCAGTGGCGGAATGATGAGCTGGCGAATCAGGCGGGGTTTCACGGCAAGGGCAGGCTTGGCTGGGCGAAAGAGCGTGGGATCGCATTTCATCACAGTGGCCTTATGACGACCAGCGCCCGCTGCCCGGCGAACACCGGACAGCGGGCTGCGGTCTGCTTAGTGCTGCAGGATCTTGCTGAGGAAGTGTTGGGTACGCTGGTCGCGCACGCTCTGGTCACCAAAGAATTCTTCCTTGGTGCAGTCCTCGATGATGTTGCCTTTGTCCATGAAGATGACCCGGTTGGCGACCTTGCGGGCGAAGCCCATTTCGTGGGTCACGCACATCATGGTCATGCCTTCATTGGCCAGCTGGACCATGACGTCCAGTACTTCGCTGACCATTTCCGGGTCCAGGGCCGAGGTCGGTTCGTCGAACAGCATGACGATCGGGTCCATGGCCAGTGCGCGGGCAATCGCAACGCGCTGCTGCTGACCGCCGGAAAGCTGACCGGGGTGCTTCTTGGCGTGGGCGCTCAGGCCGACGCGGTCGAGCAGGGCCAGGCCTTTCTTGCTGGCTTCGGCTTCGCTGCGACCGAGCACCTTGCGCTGGGCGATGGTCAGGTTCTCGGTGATGGTCAGGTGCGGGAACAGCTCGAAGTGCTGGAACACCATGCCCACTCGCGAGCGGAGCTTCGGCAGGTTGGTCTTCGGGTCGGCGATGGAGGTACCGTCGACGATGATGTCGCCTTTCTGGAACGGTTCCAGCGCGTTGACGCACTTGATCAGGGTCGATTTGCCTGAGCCGGACGGCCCGCAGACCACCACCACTTCACCTTTCTTGACCTCGGTATTGCAGTCGGTCAGCACCTGGAAGTCGCCGTACCACTTGTTGACGTTCTTGATGGAAATCATACGGTTATCCTTTTCTGCAGACGCTTGACCAGGAAGGAAGCGGAGAAGCTGATGACGAAGTACACGACGCCGGCGAAGATCAGGAACTCATTCGAGCGTCCGATGATGTCGCCACTGGCCCGTGCCGAGTTGAGGAAGTCCACCAGGCCGACGGTGTAAACCAGCGAGGTGTCTTGGAACAGGATGATGCTCTGCTGCAGCAGCAACGGGGTCATCTTGCGGAACGCCTGGGGCAGGATGATCAGGCGCATGGTCTGGCCGTAGGTCATGCCCAGCGCTTGTGCCGCGCCCATCTGGCCCTTGGCGATCGACTGCACGCCCGCACGGACGATTTCGCAGAAGTACGCCGCCTCGAACATCATGAAGGCCACGACGCAAGAGGTGAACGCACCGATCGGGGTGTCTTCGCCGGTGATCCAGCGCAGCACGAACGGCACCGCCAGGTAGAACCAGGTGATCACCAGCAGCAGCGGGATGGAGCGGAAATAGTTGACGTAGGCACCGGCCAGGTTCGACATCAGCTTGTTCGATGACAGCCGCATCAGCGCCAGGAGGGTACCCAGCACGATACCGCCGACGATGCCCATGACCATCAGTTGCAGGGTCATGCGCATGCCGTTCCAGAGGCCCGGCAGGGCGGGAATGATCCCGCTGAAGTCCAGTTCCATCATTTACCTCCCACGGAAATCAGGCCCGGTACCGAGACTTTCTTCTCGACCATGCGCATGAGCAGCATCAGGCCCATGTTCAGGGTGAAGTAGATCAGCGTGGCGAGGGTGAAGGCTTCGAACAGGTTGGCGGAGAATTCGGCGGTCTGCTTGGTCTGCGCCAGCAGCTCCATCAGGCCGATCAGCGAGGCGACCGACGAGTTCTTGAAGACGTTGAGGAACTCCGAGGTGAGCGGCGGAATGATGATCCGGTAGGCCTGGGGCAGCAGCACGTTGCTGTAGATCTGCGAGAGGCTGAAACCCATGGCGCGGGCGGCGGCTTCCTGACCGCGGGGCAGGGCCTGGATGCCGGTGCGGACCTGTTCGCAGACCCGTGCGGCGGTGAACAGGCCGAGGCAGATGACCACGCTGATCAGTGCCGAGGTCGTCGGGTTGAGGTCCTGCTTGAACCATTCCTGCAGGCCTTCGGGCAACAGGTCGGGCACCAGGAAGTACCAGATGAACAGTTGCACCAGCAGCGGCACGTTGCGGAAGAGTTCCACGTAGCAGGTGGCGATACCCGATACCACGCGGTTCGGTACGGTGCGCATGACGCCGAGGACCGAGCCCAGCAGCAACGCGATGATCCAGGCGGCGATCGCAATGGCGATGGTCCAGCCCAGACCGGTGATGTACCAGTCGAGGTAGGTCTCGTCGCCCACGCCGGTGGACTTGAAGAATACGCCCCAGTCCCAGTTGTAATTCATCGGGGTCTCCCCTCAGATCAGTTGTTTCACGGGCACCTTCGAGCATCCGGGGGCGCGCACGCCCTCGGATGAAAGGTTAGACACTAACTAGACGGGATTCAGGACTTCTTGTCGTCCGCGGCTTTATCGGTAGGGTTGGCGATCAGCGCCTTGAGTTCTTCACTCATCGGGAAGCCGAGGTTCAGGCCTTTTGGTGGGACTGGCTGCTGGAACCACTTGTCGTAGATCTTGTTGATCTCGCCCGATTTGTAGAGCGCGACGATGGCCTTGTCGACTGCAGCCTTGAACGGTGCGTCGTCCTTGCGGACCATGCAGCCGTAGATTTCATAGGATTGCGGCGTACCGGTAACGACCCAGTCGGTTGGCTTCTTGGCCTTGGCCATTTCGCCTGCGAGCAGGGCATCGTCCATCATGAAGGCGACGGCGCGACCGGATTCGAGCATCTGGAACGACTCGCCGTGGTCCTTGGCCGAGATGACGTTCATCTTCATCTGCTTGTCGGCGTTCATGGCCTTGAGGATGCGCTCGGAGGTGGTGCCAGCGGTGGTCACTACGTTCTTGCCGGCCAGGTCCGGGAAGTCCTTGTAGGCGGGTTGACCGTCCTTGACCTTGGTCAGCAGGCGGGTACCGACTTCGAAGATGCCGACCGAGAAGGCGACCTGTTGTTGGCGCTCGACGTTGTTGGTGGTGGAGCCACACTCGACGTCAACGGTGCCGTTCTGTACCAGCGGGATGCGGGTCTGGGAGGTGACCAGGTTGTATTTGACGTTCAGGTTGGGAAGGTCCAGATCCTTTTTCAGGGTCTCGACGATGGCCAACTGGATGTCGTGGGAGTAACCGACCGGTTTACCCGAAGCGTCGGCGATGTAAGAAAACGGAATGGAAGCGTCCCGATGCCCCAGCGTAACGGTGCCCGAGTCCTTGATCTTCTTCAGGGTGCCGGTCAGTTCTTCGGCCATGACGGGCGAAGCGATCACAGCGGCCGCGATAGCGGCGCCCAACAGATGACGAACGATACGCATCTAATTTTCCTCGACGTTGTTTTTTTTATGAGGCCGTTGTCGGCCGTTTCGTTCAGCGAACACTGCAATAAAGCGTTTGCGCATTCGGGTACTGAGTGTAGAGCATGAGTCGTGCCAGGCGCTGACTTCGGTCATCAACGCCCGGTTTTACTGGATAGCAGGGTTATTTGACGGGCGTTTGACAGGAGGCTGTGTACGGTAGGCCGAATCCTGGGAGGATTGGCGTTCGGAAAGCCGAACGACGGCGGCGATGGGGTTGACGCGGAACGTGTGGGAGTGGCTGTTAGCCGCGATGGGCCGCTCCCACGGGTTGCGTGTCAACCGTCGCGATTCAGGCAGCCTGCACCCGACCACGCTTCAGCTCGACCCGCTGCAGATATTCACGCAGCGCCTGTTGTTCCGAAGCGCTCAGGAACAGCCCCAGTTTGCTGCGCCGCCACAGGATGTCGTCGGCGTTCAGCGCCCATTCTTCGCGGCACAGGTAATCCACTTCACGGCTGAACAGGCCACCGCCGATGGCTTCGCCCAGATCTTCCGGGCCTTGCACGCCTTCCAGCAGCGCCTTGGTGCGGCTGCCGTAGGTCAGCGCCCAGCGTTTGGCCAGGGCCGCAGGCAGCCAGCCGTGGCGGGCGAGGATTTCGTCGCAAAGGGCTTGCGGCGTGCTCATGCCTTCACCGCCGGGTAGCGGCGCGCTTGCGGTCCAGCTTCCGGTCATCTGGGTAAACCAGGGAGCCAGTTCGCCCATGGCCGATTCGGCCAGCTTGCGATAGGTGGTCAGCTTGCCGCCGAACACCGACAGCAGCGGTGCCTGGCCGTTTTCCGAGGACAACGCCAGGGTGTAGTCGCGGGTCACCGCCGACGGGTTGTCCGACTCGTCGTTGCACAGCGGACGTACACCGGAGTAGGTGTGGAGGATGTCGCTCCGACTGAGTTGATGATTGAAGTGCTGGTTGACCACGTTGAGCAGGTAGTCGGTTTCGGCTTCGGTGATTGCCACCTGGGCCGGATCGCCGCTGTATTCGCGGTCGGTGGTGCCGATCAGGGTGAAACGTTCCAGATAAGGAATGCAGAACACGATGCGCTGGTCTTCGTTCTGCAGGATGTAGGCATGTTCGCCTTCATACAGCTTCGGCACGATCAGGTGGCTGCCCTGGATCAGGCGGATGCCGTAGGGCGCGTCGAGTTTCAGGTCATCCTTGATGAACCTGGCCACCCACGGTCCGGCGGCGTTGACCAGCGAGCGGGCCTGGATAGTCTGCTGGCTGCCGTCGGCGCGCTCGACCTGCACGTTCCACAGCTTGCCGCTGCGACGCGCGCTCAGGCAGCGGGTGCGGGTGAGGATGTGCGCGCCGCGTTCACGGGCGGCCATGGCGTTGAGCACCACCAGACGGGCATCGTCCACTGCGCAGTCGGCGTATTCGAAACCACGGGTGATGGCCGGCTTGAGCGGGCTGCCCGGACCGAAGCGCAGGCTGCGCGAGGCGCCGAGTTGCTTGCGCTTGCCCAGGTTGTCGTAGAGGAACAGGCCGGCACGGATCATCCAGCCCGGACGCAGGTGAGGGCGGTGCGGCAGAACGAAACGCATCGGTTTGACGATGTGCGGGGCTTTGGCCAGCAGCACTTCGCGTTCGGCGAGGGCTTCGCGCACCAGGCGGAATTCGTAATGTTCGAGATAGCGCAGGCCGCCGTGGATCAGCTTGCTGCTGGCCGACGAGGTGTGGCTGGCGAGGTCGTCCTTTTCGCAGAGGAACACCGAAAGGCCGCGTCCGGCAGCGTCGGCGGCGATGCCGACACCATTGATGCCACCACCGATGACGGCAACGTCATAGATTTCGGCAAGGATGGGGGAGCTGGAATTGGACACGGCGCGGCCTCTTGTAAAGTCGTTCTGGTATCTTTTCTGAACATTAATGTTCGTATTCGAAAATGTTAGCCGAACGGAAAGCCGCCGACCAGTGACTTTCCATAGAAAATACTGATCTGGTTACAAATAAGTGAAAAAAACCGAACATTGAAACCGCCAACCTTGCGATGGCGGTTGCGGGGCCGTCACACCACTTCGAGGCGGATCTTGTTCTGGTTGAGCAACTGGCTCAGGGCTGCGACGGGGGCCTGATCGGTTACCAGGCAATCGATCAGGCTGATCGGGCCGAGGCGGACCATGGCGTTACGGCCGAACTTGCTGGAGTCGGCGGCGAGGATCACTTGGCGGGCATTGGCGATGATCGCCTGGGAAACGCGCACTTCCTGATAGTCGAAGTCCAGCAGGCTACCGTCTTCGTCGATGCCGCTGATGCCCACCAGTGCGAAATCGACCTTGAACTGGTTGATGAAGTCGACGCTGGCCTGGCCCACCACACCGCCGTCGCGGCGCACATTGCCGCCGGCCAGCAGCACTTCGAAGTCGTCCTTGGCACTGAGGATCGAGGCGACATGCAGGTTGTTGGTGATGATTTTCAGGTGATTGTGGTTGAGCAGGGCGCGGGCGATGGACTCGGTGGTGGTGCCGATATTGATGAACAGCGAGGCGTTATCGGGGATTTGCTGGGCCACGGCTTCGGCGATGCGCTGTTTCTCATCGCGCATCTGGTCGGCGCGCATGGCGTAGGCGGTGTTTTCAATGCTGGAGTCGTAGGCCGCGCCACCGTGATAGCGCCGCAGCAGATTGACCTCCGCCAGTTGGTTGATATCGCGGCGGATGGTTTGCGGGGTGACAACGAACAATTGCGCCATTTCTTCGATACTGACGTAGCCGCGTTCGCGGACCAGTTCGAGAATTTGTTGTTGGCGGGGAGGCAGATTCATTGGCGTCCTTCAGGGGCGGCCGAAAAATGCTGCAATGATGCCGTAGGAAGTAGCCGGGGACCAGCCTGAGTGCGGCAGCCGCGTAGCACAGGGCGCATCCATTGCGGATGTGCCCTGTATGCACTGCTTACTCTTCGTGGGGTTCCCAGTCGCGGGTGCGATCAACGGCCTTGAGCCAGCCGCTGTAGAGTTTTTCCTTCTCCGCTTCAGCCAGTTGCGGTGTGAATTCCCGCTCGATCAGCGCCTTGCCGCGCAATTCATCCAGGCCGCTCCAGAAACCACAGGCCAGGCCTGCCAGGTAGGCGGCGCCGAGGGCGGTGGTTTCGCGCATCTGCGGACGCTCGACACAGGTGCCGAGGATGTCGGCCTGGAACTGCATCAGGAAGTTGTTGGCGACCGCGCCGCCGTCCACGCGCAGGGCGCTGAGGCGCTGGCCGCAATCCTGCTGCATGGCGTCGAGGACGTCGCGGGTCTGGTAGGCAATCGACTCCAGTGCGGCGCGGATGATGTGGTCCACCTTGACCCCGCGGGTCAGGCCGAACAGGGCGCCACGTGCGTACGGGTCCCAGTAGGGCGCGCCGAGGCCGGTGAAGGCCGGCACCAGGTACACGCCGTTGCTGTCCTTGACCTTGCTGGCGAAGTACTCGGTGTCGTGGGCGTCGTTGACGATCTTCAGTTCGTCACGCAGCCACTGCACGGTTGAGCCACCGTTGAACACCGCGCCTTCCAGCGCGTAGGCCACTTCGCCGCGCGGGCCGCAGGCGATGGTGGTGAGCAGGCCGTGGGAGGACTGCACGGCTTTGTCGCCGGTGTTCATCAGCAGGAAGCAGCCGGTGCCATAGGTGTTCTTGGCCTGGCCCGGCTCCACGCACATCTGGCCGAACAGCGCGGCTTGCTGGTCGCCGGCGATACCGGCGATGTCGATGCCGCTCTTGGTCTTGCCGTAGATTTCCGAGGACGAACGCACCTCGGGCAGCATTTGCCGCGGGATGCCCAGGACTTCCAGCATCTTGTCATCCCACTGCAGCGTGTGGATGTTGAAGAGCAGGGTGCGCGAGGCGTTGGTGTAGTCGGTGACGTGAACCTTGCCGCCGGAGAATTTCCAGATCAGCCAGCTATCGACGGTGCCGAACAGCAGTTCGCCGCGCTCGGCGCGCTCGCGGGCGCCTTCGACGTTGTCGAGGATCCACTTGAGCTTGGTGCCGGAGAAGTAGGGGTCGGTGACCAGGCCGGTGGTTTCGCGGATGTAGTCCTGCAGGCCGTCGCGCTTGAGCTGTTCGCAGATCTCGGTGCTGCGTCGGCACTGCCAGACGATGGCGTTGTACACCGGGCGACCGGTTTCCTTGTCCCAGACCACCGTGGTTTCACGCTGGTTGGTGATACCGATGGCGGCGACCTGGTCGTGGCTGATACCCGCCTGGGCCAGGGCTTCGACCATGGTCGCGCTCTGGGTGGCGAAGATTTCCATCGGGTCGTGCTCGACCCAGCCGGCCTGCGGGTAGTGCTGGGCGAACTCGCGCTGGGAGGTGCCGACCACGTTGGCATCGCGGTCGAAAATGATGGCCCGCGAACTGGTCGTGCCCTGGTCGAGGGCAATGATGTAGTTCTTGTTCTGACTGTCTGTCATGTCGTTGGCCTTGCAGTGAAATAGGTTGGAGTCAGGGCAGCTCTATCCGCGTGCGGATCAGGACGTCTGGGTCTTGCCCTGGGTCTTGTCGTCGGTCGGTGTGCTGGCAGCGGCGCTGGGCAGGCTGCGGGCGAACACGCCGCGGTACAGGGCGGCGCCAAGGCTCGCTCCCATGATCGGCGCGAAAACCGGAACGAGGAAGTACGGAATATCACGGCCGCCGGTGAAGGCTACTTCGCCCCAGCCAGCCAGGAATGTCATCAGTTTGGGGCCGAAATCACGCGCCGGGTTCATCGCGAAGCCGGTCAGCGGGCCCATGGCGCTGCCGATCACGGCGATCAGCAGGCCGATCAGCAGTGGGGCGAGGGCGCCGCGCGGCAGGCCGTTGTTGTCATCGGTGAGGGCCATGATCACGGCCATGAGAATCGCGGTGATGATGACTTCAACGAGGAACGCCTGGCCGGTGGACAGCGCCGGGTGCGGGTAGGTGGAGAACACCGAGGCCAGTTCGAGGCTGGCCTGGCTGCCGCGAATCATCTGGTGGGTTTGTTCGTAATCGAAGAACAGGCTGCTGTAGAGCGTGTAGACCAGCGCCGCGCCGCAAAAGGCGCCGGCGATCTGGGCGACGATGTAGAACGGCAGTTTGCCCTTCTCGAAACCGGCGAACAGGCACAGCGCGATACTCACGGCGGGGTTCAGGTGCGCGCCGGAAATCCCGGCGGTGAGGTAGATCGCCATGCTGACGCCCACCCCCCAGATGATGCTGATTTCCCACAGGCCGAAGCTGGCACCCGCCACCTTGAGCGCGGCAACACAGCCAGTACCGAAGAAGATCAACAGTGCAGTGCCGAAGAATTCGGCCATGCATTGGCTGGACAACGTCGGTTGTTGTAGAGCAGTCGTCATTCGTTACCTCGGTTTTTGTTGTTGTGAGGCGCAGTGAGCGCTCGACAGAAACCCGAGCGAAATCCCCATTTCGGTCAGGCAGACGATAGAAATGCACCTTATAAGGGCATCACCAATATTCAGATTCGAAAAAATATAGACAAGAAACGCTGATGTCAAAGGTCGAAAGTGAACTGCCATTCATAATCTGACTGTCGGCCTACGAGTTGTCATATTCGTGTCCTACAGGCCAATGGTTGTGGCACACGATTTGTCCTACAGTAGCCGCCGAATACAGAACGAATGTTGGAGCCCCGCATGACCCCTGCTCTGGACCTGTTGAAGAAAGTTCGCGCCGAACACCGCATTCACAGTTATGAACACGACCCCAAGGCCGCGTCCTACGGCCTGGAGGCCGCTGAAAAACTGGGTCTGGACCCCAAGCGGGTGTTCAAGACCCTGCTGGCCAGCAGTGAAAAAGGCGAGTTGCTGGTGGCGGTGGTGCCGGTGGGCGGCAGCCTCGATCTGAAGGCACTGGCCCAGGCGGCGGGTGTGAAGAAGTGCGAAATGGCTGACCCCGCCGCAGCGCAGCGTTCAACGGGCTACTTGTTGGGCGGAATCAGCCCGCTGGGTCAGAAGAAACGTCTGCGCACCTTTATCGACCAATCGGCCGAGGCTCACGAGACGATTCATGTCAGCGCCGGACGGCGCGGGCTGGAGGTGGAACTGGCGGCCGCGGTGCTTGCCGAGCATACCCAGGGCAAGTTCGCGGATATTGGTCGCGAATAGAAAACGGGGATGCCCAAACGAGAAGGCCGCCACGATTGTGGCGGCCTTTTTTGTATCCGTATCAGCTAACCGAGCCGTATCGGCGTACGCCGCTCTCGGCAGCCGGCAACCTCGCTTCGACACTGCCTGAAGCAGCGAACAGCACCAGGTGATCCGCCGCAACGGCAATCCCGACGTCCTGGCCGATCTGGTAATCGATATGGCTTGGGAAAATCGCTTCGAGCTGGGTGCCGGTGCCCAGTTGCAGGCGGTACAGCGTCGAGGCGCCCTGGAAGCTCTTGCCGTTGATCCGCGCGCTCAGGGCGCTGTCCGGGGCATGGATGATGTCGTCGGGTCGCAGCAGCACATCCACCGCGCCGCCGACCGGCAGCGTGTAGGCGCGGTTGCCGCGCAACGTGCCGAGTTCAGTGTGTACCGTCTCCGGGTCGAGCAACTGGCCACGAATGAAATAGCCCTGACCGATGAAGCTGGCCACGAACGGGGTCGCCGGCTCGTGGTAGAGGTTGTAGGGCGTATCCCACTGCTCCAGCCGGCCTTCCTTGAAGACGCCGACATTGTCGCTGACGGCGAAGGCCTCTTCCTGGTCGTGTGTCACCAGGATCGCACTGGTGCCGCGGCTCTTGAGGATGTCGCGGACTTCGTGGCTCAGACGCCGGCGAAGTTCCACGTCGAGGTTGGAGAAGGGTTCGTCCAGCAGCAGCAACTGCGGCTCTGGCGCCAGGGCGCGGGCCAGGGCGACCCGTTGCTGCTGGCCACCGGAAAGCTCATGCGGGTAGCGCCCGCCGAGGCCGTCGAGTTTGACCAGCTCGAGCATCTCCTTGACCACCTGCTGCTTGTGCGGGTGTTTGCCGATGCCGAACGCGACGTTGTCCGCCACCGTCAGGTGGGGGAACAGCGCGTAGTCCTGGAACACCATGCCGATCCGGCGTTTCTCCGGTGCCAGGGTGAACCCGGCCTTGGAGATGGTCTCGCCGGCCAGCTGGATGTCGCCATCGTGGATAGGCTCGAAGCCGGCGATGGCGCGCAGGGTGGTGGTCTTGCCGCACCCCGAGGAGCCAAGCAGGCAGCCGATGTCACCGGCGTTCAGGTGCAGGTTGAGGTTCTGGACGATGCGCGCCTCGCCATAGCCGCAGGCGAGGTTGCGCAGGTTGAGCAATAGGGGACGACTCATGCGTGGTGGTAGGCCGGTTCAACAAGGAATTCGAGAAGCGCCTTCTGTGCATGCAGACGGTTTTCCGCCTGGTCCCATGCGACCGAACGAGGGTCGTCGAGCAGGTCCACACTGATTTCCTCGCCACGGTGGGCAGGCAGGCAGTGCATGAACAGGGCATCGGGGGCTGCCAGGTCGAGCAGTGCGCGGTTGACCTGATAAGGCGCGAACCGCTCCAGGCGCCGTGCAGTTTCCTCTTCCTGGCCCATGGAAGTCCAGACATCGGTGCTGACCAGGTGGGCATCACGTACCGCTTCCTTCGGATCGCGGACGATCTGCACGCGGTCACCGGCCTGGGCGACGAATTTCGGGTTTGGCTCGTAGCCTTCCGGGCAGGCGATGCGCAACTGGAAGTCGAACTGGATGGCCGCTTCTATATAGCTGTTGCACATGTTGTTGCCGTCGCCGATCCAGGCCACGGTCTTGCCCTGGATCGAGCCGCGGTGCTCGAGGAAGGTCTGCATGTCGGCCAGCAACTGGCACGGGTGCAGGTCGTCGGACAGGCCGTTGATCACCGGAACCCGCGAATTGGCGGCGAATTCGGTCAGGATGCTGTGGGCAAAGGTACGGATCATTACCGCATCGAGCATGCGCGACATGACGATGGCACAGTCGCCGATCGGCTCGCCGCGGCCCAGTTGGGTATCGCGCGGGGACAGGAAGATTGCCTGGCCGCCGAGCTGGATCATGCCGGCTTCGAAGGACAGCCGGGTACGGGTCGAGGATTTCTCGAAAATCATGCCCAGCACGCGGTTTTTCAGGGGCTCAAAGAGTACGCCGCGGTTACGCAGGTCTTTCAGCTCGATCCCTCGGCGGATCACACTGACCAGTTCTTCGGCGGTGAAATCCATCAGGGAGAGAAAGTGCCTAGCGCTCATCATTGACTACCTTTTTGCAACAGACCGCAGATCAGCAAAAACCGGTTTTTCGGAAACACGGATGAGACCTGCGGCGAAAGCCGCACGGGGCGACGAAATAGGGGAAGGCGCAATACTATAATTAAATGTCGCGTCTTACCAAGTGGGGCTGCATCCATGGCGTGGGCCGGGGATTTGAGCGAGCCGTTGGTCTGCTTCTTTTTCCAGAGCAAGAGAGCTTTTTACACTGCCCCAGACGCGCTTGGCAATGAAGCGACAAGGGTTTGTCGGCCATCTGGAACCATCGTTCCTCCTGATGGCCGGGGATTCACGCCGCGAAGGTCGCTGGCAGCCCGCGCTTGCCGGGGCCATAGTCGGGGACGGCACTCCCCCCCGATCCGAGAACAAGAGGCGGCCATGACCAAGACCGTGCACCACCGAGCCTGTCACCTGTGCGAGGCCATCTGCGGCCTGACCTTCGAGCTCGATACCGACGAGGGCGGCCTCCCGCGTATTACCTCGATCAAGGGCGATGCCCACGATAGTTTCAGCCGCGGCCACATCTGCCCCAAGGCGGTGGCGCTGCAGGACATCCAGAACGACCCCAATCGCCTGCGCGGGCCGGTAGTGCGCGTGGGCGACCAATGGCTGCCGATTCCGTGGGAAGAAGCCTTCGAACTGGCCGCCCGCAAGCTGTACGACATTCAGCAGCGCCACGGCCAGAATGCCGTCGCGGTCTATCAGGGCAACCCGAGCGTGCACAACTATGGGCTGATGACCCACAGCAACTACTTCCTCGGCCTGCTCAAGACCCGCAACCGCTTTTCCGCGACGTCGGTCGACCAATTGCCGCATCACCTGACCAGCTACCTGATGTACGGGCATGGCCTGTTGCTGCCGATCCCGGACATCGACCACACCGATTTCATGTTGATCCTTGGCGGCAACCCGCTGGCCTCGAACGGCAGCATCATGACGGTGCCGGATGTCGAGAAGCGGCTGAAGGCGCTCCAGGCGCGCGGCGGCAAGCTGGTGGTGGTCGATCCGCGGCGCAGCGAAACCGCGGCGATGGCGGACCAGCATCTGTTCGTCCGTCCGGGAGGCGACGCGGCGCTGCTCTGTGGCGTGCTCAACACCCTGTTCGAGGAAAACCTCACCCGGGTGACGCATTTGCCGGTCAACGGCCTGGATCAGGTTCGCGAGGCCCTGCAGTCGTTCACGCCGGAGATCATGAGCTTGCTGTGCGGTATCGACGCGGGGCTGATCCGGCAGTTGGCGCGGGACTTCGCGGCGGCGGACAAGGCGGTGTGCTATGGGCGCATGGGGGTGTCGACCCAGGCGTTCGGTACCCTCTGTCACTGGTTGGTGCAGTTGATCAATCTGGTCAGTGGCAACCTCGACCGCGTCGGCGGCGCACTCTGCACCGAACCTGCGGTGGACCTGGTGGCGACCACCAGCGGCGGGCATTTCAATCAGTGGCAGAGCCGGGTATCCGGGCTGCCGGAGTATGGCGGCGAGCTGCCGGTGTCAGCCCTGGCTGAAGAAATGCTCACCGATGGCGAAGGACAGGTGCGCGCATTGGTGACCGTGGCCGGCAACCCGGCGTTGTCCACGCCTAATGGCCGACAGCTCGAGCAAGCGCTGGACGGCCTGGAGTTCATGCTGAGCATCGATCTCTATATCAACGAGACCACGCGCTACGCCGACCTCATCCTGCCATCGACCTCCGCACTGGAAAACGATCACTACGACACCACATTCAACCTGTTCGCGGTACGCAACATTTCCCGCTTCAACCGGGCGATCCTGCCCAAGCCTCAAGGCGCGCTGCACGATTGGGAAATCTTCGTCGGCCTGGCGCGGGCCTTCGCGGCGATCAGCGACAAACCACTGAAGCCGACCTTGCCGCCTGCACAGATGATCGACCTGGGCCTGCGCGGTGGACGCTATGGTGAAGGTTCGGCGTTCGGCCTGTCGGTGGAAACGCTTGACCAGTACCCGCACGGCATCGATCTGGGGCCTTTGCAGCCCAATCTGGCCGGGCGTCTGAAAACCGCGAGCGCCAGCATTGAAGCGGCCCCGGCGGAGATCCTCGCCGACCTGCAGCGCTTCGCCGCGCAACAGCCACCCAGCGCCGCGCAGTTGCTGCTGATTGGCCGACGCCATGTGCGCAGCAACAACTCCTGGATGCACAATTTCCATCGGCTGGTCAAAGGCAAGCCCCGCCATCAGTTGCTGATGCACCCGGAAGACCTGGCCGGGCGCCAGTTGCAGGATGGGCAGCGGGTGAAGGTGACTTCGCGGGTTGGCAGCATCGAGGTGGATGTGCAGGCCAGCACCGACATGATGCGTGGCGTGGTCAGCCTGCCCCATGGTTTCGGCCACGCCCGGCCCGGTGTATTGCTGGACATCGCGCGAGCACAGTCCGGGGCCAGTGCCAACGACCTGACCGATGAGCGTCTGCTCGACGCACTGTCCGGCAATGCAGTGCTCAACGGTGTGCCCGTGGAGGTGGTTGCTGCATGATTGTCGGCAAGGCCGAGCGTCATGCTCGGCTTTCCGATACAATTCGCCACCGTGCCGACAACCAGGTCGGAAAGTTCAGCCGAGGTGCTTCATGGATATCATCGAAACAATCAAAGAGCAGATCGCCAACAACACCGTTCTGCTTTACATGAAAGGCTCGCCGAATGCCCCGCAGTGCGGCTTTTCGGCAAAAGCGGCGCAAGCCGTAATGGGCTGCGGCGAGAAGTTCGCTTACGTGGACATCCTGCAGAACCCGGAAATTCGCGCCAACCTGCCGAAGTACGCCAACTGGCCAACCTTCCCACAACTGTGGGTAGCTGGTGAGCTGGTCGGCGGTAGCGACATCATGATCGAGATGGCCGCCAATGGTGAGCTGCAGACCCTGATCAAAGAAGCTGCTGCCAAGGCCAAGGCTTCCGAAGCCTGATCACTCCTTTTTAGCTTCAAGCTTTGAGCTTCAAGCTTCAAGCAGTAAGGCAAGTGGTGGTGAGGCAGGTTTCTGATTCACGCCGCTGATTGTTGAAATGAAAACGCCGCGCTCCTTCCGGAGCGCGGCGTTTTCATTTCAAAGCTGAGTGATCAAGCGAGAAAGAGGTGGGTGTTGACCGCTCTTTCTTGTCGCTTAAAGCTTGAAGCTCGCGGCTGCGTTACTCACCCATCTGCGATTGCAGGTAGTTTTCCAGGCCCACTTTGTCGATCAGGCTCAGTTGGGTTTCCAGCCAGTCGATATGCTCTTCCTCGGCCTCGAGGATGTCTTCCAGCAGTTCGCGGCTGCCGAAATCGCCAGCGGTTTCGCAGTGAGCGATGGCGGCTTTCAGGTCGATCAGGCCTTTCTGCTCGATCTTCAGGTCGCATTCCAGCATTTCGCGGGTGTGCTCGCCGATCAGCAGCTTGCCCAGGTCCTGGACGTTGGGGATGCCTTCGAGGAAGAGAATACGCTTGATCAGTTTGTCAGCGTGTTTCATCTCGTCGATGGATTCTTTGTATTCGTGCTTGCCGAGTTTTTCCAGACCCCAGTCTTCGTACATGCGTGCATGCAGGAAGTATTGGTTGATCGCGACCAGCTCGTTTCCGAGGATCTTGTTGAGATGCTGGATGACGCTTACGTCGCCTTTCATGATTGAGGTCCTGCTCTTCAAGTGTGCCAATAAGCAGGAGTTTGAGCCTGGCAACTTTCTCTGTCAAACCTAAGTTATTGAATAATAAGTGAAAATTAATCGGAATAAGAATGTTTGTGTTCCGCGTTTTACACCTAACTAGTTGAATTATGGGCATAAAAAAACCGGACACTAGGTCCGGTTCTTTATAAATGGGGAAAAGATTTTTTCAGGCGGCGGAGAATTCCACAGGGTAAGGCAGGGCAGAAGCCTGGCTGGCCTGGATTTCAGTCAGGGTCTCGCGGACGACCTGCTTGGCAAGACACGCACACTTGCCACACTGGCTGGCAACGTTGGTGGCGGCGCGGACTTCCTTGTAGCTACAGCATCCTTCATAGATCGCATCGCGGATCTGTCCGTCGGTTACACCAACACAAAGACACACATACATAGAAGAAGACCATCAGGGTGGCGGGCTCAATGGAACGAAGCTTAATGTTAATGAGAATGCTTGTCAAAACTCTTCTCGTGAGCCGCGAGATAGAGCGACCGCCGGTAGGCAAAACTGTCTGATCGCCATTACTCGGCGTCCCGCGCAGCGCGGTGTATGATGCCCAACTCGTGTCAGGCGACTTCGATCGCCTGCGTAGTTAGTTTCACACCATCAGGAGAAATCGAATGAGCGTGCTCGTTGGCAAAAAAGCCCCGGACTTCACCGTCGCCGCAGTACTGGGCAATGGCGAAATCGTCGACAGCTTCAACCTGGCTTCGGCTATCAAGGGCAAGTACGGCCTGGTGTTCTTCTACCCGCTGGACTTCACTTTCGTCTGCCCGTCCGAGCTGATCGCGCTGGACCACCGCATCCCTGACTTCCAGGCGCGCAACGTCGAAGTCATCGGCGTCTCGATCGACTCGCACTTCACCCACAACGCCTGGCGTAACACCCCGGTCAACAACGGCGGTATCGGCCAGGTCAAATACACCCTGGCAGCCGACATCTCCCACGAAATCTGCAAAGCCTACGACGTTGAGTCCGAAGGCGGCGTAGCCTTCCGTGGCGCGTTCCTGATCGACACCAACGGTGTCGTCCGTTCGCAGATCGTCAACGACCTGCCACTGGGCCGTAACATGGACGAGCTGCTGCGTCTGGTCGACGCCCTGCAATTCCACGAAGAGCACGGCGAAGTCTGCCCTGCCAACTGGAAAAAAGGCGACAAGGGCATGACCGCTTCGCCAGAAGGCGTTGCTGCTTACCTGAGCGAGAACGCTGGCAAGCTGTAATCCGCCACGCATAAAAAAACCGGCCTTCTTCAGGCCGGTTTTTTTATGGCTGCATTTCAAGTTTCAAGCTGCAAATTTCAAGCTACAAGATAAAGCGGGAACGCATGCGCTGCGCTTTTTCTCGTAGCTTGCGGCTTGAGGCTCGGAGCTGCGTCACTCGTCGAAATCGTGCCAGCCGCCCATTTCCTTCCAGCGGTTGACGATGCCGCAGAACAGCTCGGCGGTCTTCTCGGTGTCGTAGCGGGCGGAATGCGCCTCGCGACCATCGAAGTCGATATCGGCGCTCTGGCAGGCCCGCGCCAGGACGGTCTGGCCATAGGCGAGGCCGGCGAGGGTGGCGGTGTCGAAGCTGGAGAACGGATGAAACGGGTTGCGTTTCATGTCGGTGCGCGCCACGGCGGCGTTGAGGAAGCCGAGGTCGAAGCTGCTGTTGTGGCCGACCAGAATCGCCCGCTTGCAGCCATTGGCCTTCAGTGCCTTGCGCACGCCGCGGAAGATATCGGTCAGCGCCGCTTCTTCACTCACTGCCATGCGCAGCGGGTGATCGAGCTTGATCCCGGTGAACTCCAGGGCAGCCTGTTCGATATTGGCGCCTTCGAAGGGCTCGACCCGGAAGAAATAGGTGTGTTCCGGGAACAGGAAGCCCTTTTCATCCATGCCGATGGTAACCGCGGCGATTTCCAGCAGCGCGTCGGTGGCGCTGTTGAAGCCGCCGGTCTCGACATCCACCACAACGGGCAGATAGCCACGGAAACGTTCTGCCATCGGGTGGCGCGAACCACCGCCAAGACCTTCCTGGTCGTCGAACTGATCGTCACTCACGCGTTTTCCTCCAGCAGGCGCCAGCGCAGTTGCTCACCGGCGCGCAGCGGGACGACAGTCTGCTCACCGAAGGGCAGGCTGTCGGGTGCGGTCCAGCTCTCGCGGACCAGGGTAATGGTGTCGGTGTTCGCCGGCAGGCCGTAGAACGCCGGGCCGTGCAAGCTGGCGAAGCCTTCGAGTTTGTCCAGGGCATTGCGCTGTTCGAAGGCCTCGGCGTACATCTCGATCGCCGCATAGGCGGTGTAGCAGCCTGCGCAGCCACAGGCAGCTTCCTTGGCGTGACGGGCGTGCGGTGCCGAGTCGGTGCCGAGGAAGAACTTGCTGTTGCCGCTGGTGGCGGCGTCGAGCAGGGCGACCTGGTGGGTATTGCGCTTGAGGATCGGCAGGCAATAGAAGTGCGGGCGAATACCGCCGACCAGCATGTGGTTGCGGTTGTACAGCAGATGCTGGGCGGTGATGGTTGCGCCGACGTTGGCCGGGGCTTCGCTGACAAACTGCGCGGCATCGGCGGTGGTGATGTGTTCGAAGACCACTTTCAGCGTCGGGAAACGCTCGACCACGCGACGCAGATGCTCGTCGATGAACAGCTTCTCGCGGTCGAACACGTCGACCTCGCTGCGGGTCACTTCACCGTGCACCAGCAGCAGCATGCCGACTTCGGCCATGGCTTCGAGCACCGGAGAGATCTTGTCGATGCTGGTAACGCCGGAGTCCGAGTTGGTGGTGGCACCGGCCGGGTACATCTTGGCAGCATGGACGAAGCCGCTGGCCTTGGCGGCGCGGATTTCTTCCGGCTGCGTGCGGTCGGTGAGGTACAGCACCATCAGTGGCTCGAAGCGGCTGCCGGCCGGACGGGCGTCAAGGATGCGCTGGCGATAGGCGCCGGCTTCGTCGGCATTGCGTACCGGCGGGACCAGGTTAGGCATGATGATGGCGCGGGCAAAGGTGCGCGCCACGTCAGCGACGGTGTGAGGCAGGACGGCTCCATCGCGAAGATGGATGTGCCAGTCGTCGGGACGCAGGAGGGTCAGGCGGTCGGACATTGGGGATTCCAGGCGGTTCGAACTCTGGGCGAATGCTACCGGAAAAGCCTGGGCCGAGCACTCGCTATCAAGTTTTGCCAAAGCCGTCCGATAGCCTGCTGGTAAGTCGAAAGAATTTTGTGGAGCCGCCCGTGCGCCAGCGTTATCTAGCCCTGTTCAGCATCTTCGTCAGCCTTCCGGCCGCCGCGCTCACGTTTCAGACGCGCGTGGAAAATATCGAGTGGAAGGTCGAAGGCGATCAGTTCGAGTGTCGCCTGATCCAGCCGATCGCCGATTTCGGCAGCGGTGAGTTCGTGCGTCGCGCCGGCGAGCAGGCGACGTTCCGCCTGCGCTCGTCCAGCAACATGCTCGGCGCGGGGTCGGCGACCCTGCTGGCTGCCGCCGCGCCGTGGCAGCCGGGGCGTGGCGACATCAACCTGGGATCGATCCGCATGTCCGGTAGCGGCGTGCTGTTCAATAGCTCGCAAGGCCAGGCCAGTCGCCTGATCAACGGGCTGATGGATGGCCGCAGCACCGTGGTCCGCAACTACGCCGGGGAAGCCGGGCGGGCCATGGAAGTCCGACTGCTGCCGGTTAAGTTCAACAAGGCCTTTGCGGACTATCAGGCCTGCACCGCCAAGCTGCTGCCGATGAACTTCGACCAGATCCGCCAGGCGCGGATCGGATTCCCCGGCAATGGAATCGACCTGGACGCCGATGCCCGCGCCCGCCTGGACGTGATCCTCGACTTCCTCAAGGCTGACCCTACCGTCAACCATATCGAGCTGGACGGCCACTCCGACAACAGCGGTAACCGTCTGACCAACCGTGACCTGTCCCGTCGTCGTGCGTTGGCGGTGATGGAGTACCTCAAGGCCCATGGCGTGCCTGAAAGCAACATCGTCGTGCGTTTCCATGGCGAGCGTTATCCGCTGGCGGCCAACAATTCGGCGGGCAACCGTGCACGCAACCGGCGGGTGAATATCGAGCTGGACCGCGTGACGCCGGTCGAGACGCCAGCAGCGGAGAAACCCGCAGCGCCAGCACCGGCGCCAGCTGCCACTCCCGCCGCACCGGCGGCCGCGGCGCCTGCGGCAACCCCGGTGGCGCCGGCGAAGTCGAATGTTCCCGCCACGCAGCTGACGCCGGGCAAAACGTCGTTGAAGTCCTGAGTGCGACCGTCCGTCGCGCTCACGACAGTTCCTGTCGCTTTGTCGTCACAAGCTGTCGCCCCACTGTAAATTCCGCACCAAGAGCGGTAGAATCCGGGGTTTTCCGTACAACCCCGTGGAGTGATGGCATGGCGGACGTAAAAAAGGTCGTACTGGCGTATTCCGGCGGCCTTGATACTTCGGTGATTCTCAAGTGGCTGCAAGATACCTACGACTGTGAAGTGGTGACTTTCACCGCCGATCTGGGTCAGGGCGAAGAGGTCGAGCCGGCCCGCGCCAAGGCTCAGGCCATGGGCGTCAAAGAGATCTACATCGATGACCTGCGCGAAGAGTTCGTCCGAGACTTCGTGTTCCCGATGTTCCGCGCCAACACCGTCTACGAAGGCGAGTACCTGCTGGGTACTTCCATCGCCCGTCCGCTGATCGCCAAGCGTCTGATCGAAATCGCCAACGAAACCGGCGCTGACGCCATTTCCCATGGCGCTACCGGCAAGGGTAACGACCAGGTTCGTTTCGAGTTGGGCGCCTATGCGCTGAAGCCGGGCGTCAAGGTTATTGCTCCATGGCGCGAGTGGGACCTGCTGTCCCGCGAGAAGCTGATGGACTACGCCGAGAAGCACGCCATCCCGATCGAGCGTCATGGCAAGAAGAAGTCGCCATACTCGATGGATGCCAACCTGCTGCACATTTCCTACGAAGGCGGTGTCCTGGAAGATACCTGGACCGAGCACGAGGAAGACATGTGGCGTTGGAGCGTCTCGCCTGAGAACGCCCCTGACCAGGCGACCTACCTCGAGCTGACCTACCGTAACGGTGACATCGTCGCCCTCGACGGCGTCGAGATGTCCCCGGCTACCGTTCTGGCTGAACTGAACCGTATCGGCGGCGCCAACGGCATCGGCCGTCTGGACATCGTCGAGAACCGTTATGTCGGCATGAAGTCCCGTGGCTGCTACGAAACCCCGGGCGGCACCATCATGCTGCGCGCCCACCGCGCCATCGAGTCGATCACCCTGGACCGCGAAGTCGCTCACCTGAAAGATGAGCTGATGCCGAAGTACGCCAGCCTGATCTACACCGGCTACTGGTGGAGCCCTGAGCGTCTGATGCTGCAAAAGATGATCGACGCTTCCCAGGTCAACGTGAACGGCGTCGTTCGCCTGAAACTGTACAAGGGCAACGTCATCGTCACCGGTCGCAAGTCCGACGACTCGCTGTTCGACGCCAACATCGCCACCTTCGAAGAAGACGGCGGTGCCTACAACCAGGCGGACGCGGCGGGCTTCATCAAGCTCAACGCCCTGCGTATGCGGATCGCTGCGAACAAAGGTCGTTCGTTGGTGTAATCGCGCCTCGTTGAAAAAAACCCGGCATTAGTGCCGGGTTTTTTTTTGTTCGTCCAAAGGTGGCGAGTGATTTTTGGGTAGCTCCGTAATGATGGTCGTGCGCGTGCCGGAATCCAGATCTTGCAGGATCAGATTGTTGGCATCCGGCCTCGTTACGGCATGTTGAGCGAGTAGTGCGAGTAAAACCTGGGCATTGGGCCCGGAGATGATCACAGTCGAACTGGTTACTTCCGGTACTTGTGAAGCAGGAGAGGGAAGTAGCCGTGGAGTTGCTGGATTATCCGTCACCGAAGGGGGCTGTTGTATTGGCGGGTTAGTTTCAGCAGCGTCCGTTGTGTTCGAATACTCATCAGGGCCGTATAGGCTTTTGGTATTGAAGTTGAGTGTAAGAAAGAACAATAACGTCAGGAATGGCGGAAAACCCACCAGGAACCAGGTGTAAACGCTTTGGCTACTTTCCCCGAGGAAGGGTAAAGATGCGAGTGCCGACGCCTCGATAATGCCTGCGAAGATAGCGATTATGGTCAGCGGGCTTTTCGGTTCCGAACTGCTCATGGCTGTGATCTCTGCGTACGGTGCGTGTTTCTATCCCTGCTTTGGGCAGGGAATACAGGGGGGGATGAGCGCAGTGTGCAGCAAAAGGGATCCAGTCATCACAGGGTGATGAGTCTTATTGGAGAAGTATTTCAGCGGGTAATTTTATCCTTACGCGGTTTGCCGTCTCTTGCTAGGACTTATGTGGCGAATATTAAGGATATTTCCTTCATGTCTTTTTCCGTTATTCGTAGCGATATTTTCTGCTGGCGAGGCTAGCATCCGGAGATGCCTTTTTTGATCTTCAAAACAAGGTTCGCAGTAACGGTCAAATAAGCTGCCTGTAGGAATCTTCTGTAAGAAGCTTCTTTTGTTTTTGTAGTCCACGTCTGAGTGTGCGGGTGTTCAGAACATACGCCCTGCACTGAACAAGCGGACTGGGCTATTGTGCGGGCTTCTAACAAGTCGAATAGTAAAGAATGGATCTTGCCCATGAATAAAGTGCTGATCGTCGATGACCATCCGGTCATTCGCTTGGCCGTGCGCATGCTGATGGACCGGCATGGTTATGAAGTGATTGGGGAAACGGATAACGGGGTGGATGCGCTGCAACTGGCCAGGGAGCATTTGCCGGATATCGTGATTCTGGATATCGGGATTCCAAAGCTTGATGGGCTTGAAGTGATTGGCCGCCTCACGGCCAATGGAATCGTCATCAAGGTTCTCGTACTGACTTCCCAGGCGCCGGGACATTTTTCGATGCGTTGCATGCAGGCGGGCGCTGCCGGCTATGTGTGCAAGCAGCAGGACCTTACGGAGTTGCTCAGTGCAATCAAGGCCGTGCTCTCGGGCTACAGCTACTTTCCCAACCAGGCGCTGCACTCGGTACGCGCCAATCTCGGCGGTTCCAGCGAGGCGGACATGGTGGGGCGCCTGTCAGGGCGGGAAATGATGGTGCTGCAGCAACTGGCCCGGGGCAAGTCCAACAAGGAGATCGCCGATGGCATGTTCCTCAGCAACAAGACGGTAAGTACCTACAAGACCCGTCTTCTACTCAAGCTCAATGCTCGTTCATTGGTCGATCTGATCGAGTTGGCGCAGCGCAACGGCCTGGTCTGACCGCTCCCCCCAAAACGCAAAAAGCCTCCGTAATGGAGGCTTTTGTTTTTCCAGGCCCGTAACGTCTCAAAGATCGAAGTCGTAATCAGCCAGTCGCTTTTGCAAACGGCGTTCTTCCAGCAGGTTGTCGATGGTGCGGCGTTTGCTCAGATTGGTTTTTGCAGCTTCAACCGGGGTGTCGTTGACAAACTCGTCGGACGCCGGGGATTCGTCATCAACATCAAGGTCTTCTTTTTCAGTGCTCATGAGTCACTCCGTTACAAGAGGGCCATTCGCGCTCCTTATAACGATATTCCTGAAGCGGGTAAAAAAGATTTTTTCAATCACCCGGTGAGGGTTTTCACTATGTTCTCAATCGTCGGAGGTCTTGTGCTTGTACTCGCACAAGTCTTCGATCCGGCAACTTCCGCAACGGGGTTTGCGCGCCTGGCACACATAGCGGCCAAGCAGGATCAGCCAGTGATGCGCGTCCAGCAGATAGTCCTTGGGAACGAACTTCAGCAGCGCCTTTTCTACCTCAACGACATTCTTTCCAGGTGCGATGTTGGTGCGATTGCTCACCCGGAAAATATGCGTATCCACCGCCATGGTCAGTTGCCGGAACGCGGTGTTGAGTACCACGTTGGCAGTCTTGCGGCCCACGCCCGGCAAGGCCTCCAGCGCTTCGCGGGTTTCCGGGACTTCACCGCCGTGCTGCTCCACCAGAATCCGGCAGGTCTCGATGACATTCTTCGCCTTGCTGTTGTACAGACCGATGGTCTTGATGTACTCGGACAAGCCTTCCACACCGAGCGCATGAATCGCGGCGGGCGTGTTGGCGACCGGGTACAGCTTGGCGGTGGCCTTGTTGACGCCCACGTCGGTGGACTGAGCGGAGAGAATCACGGCGATCAGCAGCTCGAAGGGCGAACTGTAGGCCAGCTCGGTTTTCGGTTCGGGGTTGTCTTCGTGTAGCCGGCGAAAGATCTCCAGGCGTTTGGCGGCATTCATGGATCAGCTATTTCCTTCACGGTCTGGTGTGGCCTGTTTCGGACAGGCTCGTTTGATCAGGGCCAGCAGCACGCCGAGCAGCAGCAGGGCGCCGGGTGCGAGGCTGGCCAGGCGCAGGCCGGTAATGTCCGGCCCGCTGATGGATGTCAGGTGCAAGGTGCCGCTCGCCAGCAGTTCTCGGGTCGTGCCGAGCAGCAGGTACAACCCACAGAATCCACCCAGCAATGCGCAAGCACGGCGCCATTGCTCGGTCTTGCCGAGGCTCTGTTCGAAGAGCAGGCATTGCAGGGCGATCAGTTCTGGGTAGATGCCGAGCGCATTGCGCGCTTCCAGGCCCCAGGCGTGCAGGGCCAGGGTCTGGCAAGTGACCAGGGTAGCGGCGAGCAGAATGCTGGAGACCTCGCTCGCGGCCTCATCTAGCCAGCGCCGCAGGGGTGTCATGCAGGCGAGATGAGCCAGCACCGCCGACAGGGTAAGCCCGGCCATGACACTGGCCTGGAGCAGTGTCTGGGTCGCGCCGAGCAGTGGCGCCAGACTGAGGGCCGCCAGCCACGACTTATTCATGGGCGGTGCCCTCCGTCATCCAGCCTTGGGCGTGTTCGTCGAAGTAGCGCAGGGCGTCCTGGATGGCGTGGATCACCGCCCGGGAGGTCACGCTGGCGCCGGCCAGTTGGTCGAACTGGCCGTTGTCGCGCCTCAGGGCCCAGGCCGACTCTGGCGTGTTGGCCTGGCTGCGGCCGGCGAAACCCTGCAGCCAGCGGTTGCCAGGTTCAATCAGGCGAGCGCCGAGCCCCGGCGTTTCCTGATGTTGCAGGACATGGCTGGAGATCACCCGGCCATCAGGGCCGATGGCGATCAACAGTTGAATGGGGCCGGCATAGCCTTGCACACGGCTGTGCAGCACCACCGCAGTGGTTTTGCCGGCCAGGGTGGCGAGATAGCCGCCAAGCAGGCTGCTATGGGCCAGCTCCGGCTCGGGGAGGGCGAGTGGCTGTCGCAGCGGCTCGTTGTCGTAGCTGCCCGCGGGCAGCACGCTGAGCCAGGTACGTGCCTTGAGTTGTTCTTCGGCTGTACTGATTCGTGGGGCACAAAACTGTTGCCAGGTGACACTGGCGCCCACGCCCAGCAGCGCCAGGGCGACGGTCAGCACAACGCTGCGCCCGTTCATGCCGCCTCCGTTTGTCGACGTTCCGCCCAGCGGTCCAGCGCTGGCACGCAGAGGTTCATCAGCAATACGGCAAAGGCGGTGCCGTCCGGGTAATTGCCCCAGGTGCGAATCAGGTAGGCCAGTACGCCCACCGCCGCACCGAACAGCAGCCTTCCCCAAGGGGTTTTCGGGCCGCTGACCGGTTCGGTAACGATGAAGAACGCGCCCAGCATGGTCGAGCCGGCCAACAGGTGCAGCAGCGGCGAGCCGTTGGAGTCTGACCCCGAACCGTTCCAGCAAAGCAGGCTGATCACGAACAGTGCGCCCAGCATGGCGACCGGTGCCTGCCAGGCGATTACCTTGCGTTGCAGCAGGAACAGGCCGCCGAGCAGGAAGCCCAGGCTGGCCCATTCGCTACCGCGGCCAGCGAAGTGGCCAAAGCCCGGGTGGCTGGCGAACAGCTCATCGATGGTCAGGCTCTTGTTCTGTCGCAAACCGTCCAGCACCGTGGCCTGCGCCCAGGCGTCGGGACGCTCGCCGAGGCCGAACAACGCATTCAGGCTGTGACCCAGGTCTAGCGGCTGGGGCGCCGGCCAATGGGTCATTTGCACAGGGAACGAGAGCAGTACGACGACGTAGCCGAGCATGGCTGGATTGAACGGGTTGCGCCCAACGCCGCCATAAAGCTGCTTGCCGAGGGCGATGGCGCTAGCGGCGGCGATCACCGGTAGCCACCAAGGGCCATGAGCGGGCAGGGCGGCAGCCAGCAGGGTGGCGCTGACCAGCGCGCTGCCATCGTTCAATGCTGGGAGCACCGGGCGCTGACGCAGGCGCAGCAACAACGCTTCCGTGAGCAGGGCGGCGCTGCCAGCCAGCAGCAGATTGAACAACACCCCCCAACCGTAGGCCCAGAACAGCGCCAACAAACCCGGGGCACAGGCCAGCAGCACCTGCTGCATGGCGCTGCGCAGACGAAGGTCGGTATCAGGAACGGCGCTCATGATGTGAACAATCCGCTGAAACCGAGAAAAGCCATGGCCATGATCCCGGCGCCCATCAACTCGATGGGCAGACCACGAAAGTCCAGTGGAACATCGTCATGCTGGCTGCGCTGGCGCAGGTCGTCGAACAGCGCCAGCACCAGCCAGAAGCCTAGCCCGCTGCCCAGGCCAACCGCCAGGCTGTAGAGCACGCTGGGCTGTTCCTCGGCCAGTTGCAGGCACAGGCCAAGCACCGCGGCGTTGCCCATCAACATCGGCTTGAGCCCGTCGAACACCGCGTTTTTCCGCCAGCGCTGCAAGCCATGAAGAATCGGCCCGGCGCTCAGCACACAGAGCGGCAGGAAGACGAACAGGCGCAGGTAGCCGAGTTGCAGCGGCAGCAGGAGGTAATGGTGGAGCAGTTGCCCGAGGGTGCTGATCAGGATCATCGCCACCAGCGTTGCCAGCCCCAGGGCGTGGACGCGTGGGCGGCTCGTCTGGTCGTCCGGGCGCAGCAAGGGATCCAGCGCCAGCGTCTGTTGCAGGACGATGTTGTTGATCAGCGCTGCGCCGATCAGGGCGAGGATCAGTTCGGTCATGGCGGTGCCAGCGGCAGGGTGCAGGACGCCATTATCCGGCAATGACGGTTCAATGAGAACGCCCCGGCGGGTGAGGCCGGGGCGCTGGTTTTACTTGATGCGCTGACCCGGCTTGGCGCCGCTGTCAGGGCTGAGCAGGTAGATTTCTTCGCCGCCAGGACCGGCGGCCATGACCATGCCCTCGGAAACGCCGAAGCGCATTTTCCGCGGCTTCAGGTTGGCGATCATCATGGTCAGGCGACCTTCGAGCTTGGCCGGGTCCGGGTACGCCGACTTGATGCCGGAGAACACGTTGCGTTGCTCGTCACCGATATCCAGGGTCAGGCGCAGCAGCTTGTCGGCACCCTCGACGGCTTCGGCCTTGAGGATCAGAGCAACGCGCAGGTCTACCGCGGCAAAGGCATCGAACTCGATCTCGGGAGAGAGTGGGTCCTTGGCCAGCTCACCGTTGCCGACAGGTGCCGACGTGGCCTGGCTGGCGGCCAGGTCTTCCTTGGAGGCTTCAACCATGGCTTCGACCTTGACCGGGTCGATCCGGGTCATGAGCGCCTTGAACGGGTTCAGCTTGTGGTTTTCCAGGCGGGTCAGGTGGTCGTTCCAGGTCAGCGGCGTGACGTTCAGGAAGGCTTCGGCCTCGGCGGTCAGTACCGGCAGCACCGGCTTGAGGAAGATCACCAGTTGGCGGAACAGGTTGATGCCCTGGGCGCAGACCGCCTGGACTTCATCCTGCTTGCCTTCCTGCTTGGCCAGGGCCCATGGCGCCTTGTCGGCGATCCAGGCGTTGGCGCGGTCCGCGAGACCCATGATTTCGCGCATGGCACGGGAGAAATCGCGTGCCTCATAGGCTTCGGCGATGCTCGGCGCGGCGGTGAGGAAGGCTTCGGTCAGTTCCGGGGCGGCATCGCCCGCGACCATCACGCCGTCGTTGCCTTTGTGGATGAAGCCGGCGCAGCGGCTGGCGATGTTGACCACCTTGCCCACCAGGTCGGAGTTGACCTTCTGCACGAAGTCTTCGAGGTTCAGGTCCAGGTCATCGACGCCGCGGCCCAGCTTGGACGCATAGTAGTAGCGCAGGTATTCCGGCGACAGGTGATCCAGGTAGGTGCGGGCCTTGATGAAGGTGCCACGGGATTTGGACATCTTCTGGCCGTTGACGGTCAGGTAGCCGTGCACGTTGATCGCGGTCGGCTTGCGGTAGCCGGCGCCCTGCAGCATGGCGGGCCAGAACAGGGCGTGGAAGTTGACGATGTCCTTGCCGATGAAGTGGTACAGCTCGGCCTTGGAATCCTTGTTCCAGAAGGCGTCGAAGTCCAGTTCGGGGCGGCGGGCGCAGAGGTTCTTGAAGCTGGCCATGTAGCCGATCGGCGCGTCCAGCCAGACGTAGAAGTATTTGCCCGGCTCGTCCGGAATCTCGAAGCCGAAGTACGGCGCGTCACGGGAGATATCCCACTCCTGCAGGCCGGAATCCAGCCATTCGGCCAGCTTGTTGGCCACGGCGTCCTGCAGGGTGCCGCTGCGGGTCCACTCCTGGAGCATGGCCTGGAAGTCCGGCAGCTTGAAGAAGAAGTGCTGGGAGTCCTTGAGCACCGGAGTGGCGCCGGAGATGGCCGACTTGGGGTTCTTCAGCTCGGTGGGCGCGTAGGTGGCGCCGCACTTCTCGCAGTTGTCGCCGTACTGGTCTTCCGCCGCGCATTTCGGGCAGGTGCCCTTGATGAAGCGGTCGGCCAGGAACATTTTCTTGTCCGGGTCGAAGTACTGGGTCACCGAACGGGTGGCGATATGGCCAGCGTCGCGCAGTGCCAGGTAGATGTGGCTGGACAGCTCACGGTTCTCTTCGGCGTGGGTGGAGTGGAAGTTGTCGAAGTCGACGAGGAAGTCGGCGAAGTCGCCGGCATGTTCCTTCTGGACGCCGTCGATCAACTGTTCCGGGGTAATGCCTTCTTTTTCCGCGCGCAGCATGATCGCCGAGCCGTGAGCGTCGTCGGCGCATACATAGATGCACTGGTTGCCACGGTGTTTCTGGAAGCGCACCCACATGTCGGTCTGGACGTACTCAAGCATGTGGCCAAGGTGGATGGAACCGTTGGCATAGGGCAGGGCACTGGTGACAAGGATCTGGCGTGGCTCGGACATGGGGGCTCGGCTACTTTATTCGGCTAAACAGGAGGAAAACGTGATCGGCCACTATAAAGCGCCGGGAAATTTATTTCACCCTGTGGACGTCCCGACGGTGGCTCGCGGGTTAGCATAGCGGCCTGTTTTACTCAGCCTTTTTATCGGGAGTCTCCATGAGCGCCGTCACTCGCGCAGCGGTTGAAGCCGTCCTTCGTCAATACACCGACCCTTACCTGAACCAGGATCCCGTCAGCGCCGGCAGCGTCCGCGCCATCGAGATTCAGGACGGCCGCGTCAACGTGCAGATGCAACTGGGCTATGCCGCTGGCCTGTTCAAGAACGGCTGGGCCCAGGTGCTGCAGACCGCGCTCGAAGGCCTGGACGGTGTGAGCGCGGCGAAGGTGAGCATCGATTGCGTGATCGAGCCGCACAAGGCCCAGGCACAGATTCCGGGGCTGGCCAACGTCAAGAACATCATCGCCGTGGCCTCGGGCAAGGGCGGTGTCGGCAAGTCCACCACCGCCGCCAACCTTGCGCTGGCACTGGCCCGTGAAGGCGCCCGGGTGGGCATTCTCGACGCGGACATCTATGGCCCGAGCCAGGGTGTGATGTTCGGCATTGCCGAAGGCACGCGGCCGCAGGTCAAGGACCAGAAGTGGTTCGTGCCGTTGCAGGCCCATGGTGTCGAGGTCATGTCGATGGCCTTCCTGACCGACGACAACACGCCGATGGTGTGGCGCGGTCCGATGGTGTCCGGAGCGCTGCTGCAATTGGTGACCCAGACCGCCTGGGATAACCTCGACTACCTGGTGATCGACATGCCGCCGGGCACTGGCGACATCCAGTTGACCCTGGCGCAGAAGGTGCCGGTCGCTGGTTCCGTGATTGTCACCACGCCGCAGGACCTGGCCTTGCTCGATGCGAAGAAAGGCGTGGAAATGTTCCGCAAGGTCAACATTCCAGTGCTGGGTGTGGTGGAAAACATGGCCGTGCACATCTGCTCGAACTGTGGTCACGCCGAGCACCTGTTTGGCGAAGGTGGTGGCGAGAAGCTGGCGGCGCAGTACGGTGTTGAACTGCTGGCTTCGCTGCCGCTGTCGATGCTGATCCGCGAGCAGGCCGATAACGGCAAGCCTACCGCGATCGCCGAGCCGGAAAGCCAGATTGCCATGGTCTATCAGGAACTGGCCCGCTCGGTGGGTGCGCGCCTGGTATTGCAGGAAGCGGCGGCCCCGGCGATGCCGAATATCACTGTCAGCGACGACTGAGTGTGAGCCCGGCCTGCTGCGCTGTTGCGCGGCGGGCCTGCAAGAACCTATCGCCCATAAAAAAACCCCGCTCGAGAGCGGGGTTTTTTCAAGCGATGAAGCAGAAGTTAGATAACTTCAACTTCTTCAGCTTGCATGCCTTTCTGACCGCGGGTAGCGATGAAAGAGACCTGTTGGCCTTCTTTCAGGCTCTTGAAGCCGTCAGCCTTGATGGCTTTGAAGTGTACGAACAGGTCGTCACCGGATTGTGGGGTGATGAAGCCGAAGCCTTTTTCATCGTTGAACCACTTAACGGTACCGGTTTGGCGATTGGACATGGTCTGTCTCCTTGGACAAAAGTTTTCCGGCTCAGGAACGCCCTGGCCGAGACTGAGTGCAAAAAGACAGAAAATTCATGGATGGTTGATCGAGATCTTGCATCGAGTAGAGATTCTCAGTGACAGCGTGCAGCACAGTGTCGGCACCTTACCGGTTTTTCTTCGAGGTGCCAATGGTCTTACGCGGCTTTTGCACAATTCATGACTGACGGCGCCGTTTGCGGGCTGTAGCCATTCGCCACTAATGGATCGACGGCCGGATGCAGGCTAATTCTTTGAAGCGGGCGCTCGTCCCGGTAAGATGCCGCTCACCTTTTTCACCACGCTACTTCAGGACACCCCGCCATGAGCATCAAATCGGACAAGTGGATTCGCCGCATGGCGCAGGAACACGGCATGATCGAGCCGTTCGTCGAGCGCCAGGTGCGTAATGACGGCAACGACAAGCTGATCTCCTTCGGTGTCTCCAGCTACGGCTACGACGTGCGCTGCGCCGATGAATTCAAGGTGTTCACCAACATCAATTCGGCCACCGTCGATCCGAAGAACTTCGACGCCGGCAGCTTCGTCGACGTCAAGAGCGACGTCTGCATCATCCCGCCGAACTCTTTCGCGCTGGCCCGCACCGTCGAGTACTTCCGCATTCCGCGCAACGTGCTGACCATCTGCCTGGGCAAGAGCACCTACGCCCGTTGCGGCATCATCGTCAACGTCACGCCGCTGGAACCGGAATGGGAAGGCCATGTGACCCTGGAATTCTCCAACACCACCACGCTGCCGGCGAAGATTTACGCCAACGAAGGCGTGGCGCAAATGCTGTTCCTGGAGTCCGACGAGGAATGTGAAGTCTCCTACAAGGACCGTGGCGGCAAATACCAAGGCCAGCGCGGCGTCACCCTGCCGCGTACCTGAACCGACGAACTGGTGGGAATTCCCCCGCCTTGTGGCACTCCAAGAAGATGAACCGTCCCGGCGCGCACGACGTGCGCCGGACCTCGTCAGGAGCAGCCAATGAAACTCGATCCCGCAATCAGCGCCAAGCTGGCCGTGCTGCAGCCCAACCACATCGGGCTGCCGGTATGGTCGCTGCTGGCCCATCCGCATCCGGCGATGCACGCTGGCGGTGTCCCCGGCCAGCCCGACCCGGATACCCCGCAACCGCCGCAACCCGGTGAAAATCCACCGATGGAACCCGGCGAACCCACCCTTCCCGATGAACCGCCGCCCGCTCCGGTAGCCTGATTCAGCGCGCCAGCGGCCAGACCCTGCCGGCGCCCGCCAGGAATATCCTGGCCGGTGCGGCCGGGGTCACTCGCCAACCGCCGGTAAATTCGCCGAACGCCGGCAGCAGGCTGACGTGCTCGTCGATCACGAAGCACGGTAGGCGCAGACGTTGGCGTGCCTTGCCGTGCAACACGCAGACCGGGTGCACATGCCCGCACAGCACCGGGTGGGTCGGGTGAGCCACGGGGTCGTGCTGCAAGGCGAAGGGCTCCAGCAACCAGGGTTCGTCCAGCATCTCGATGCCCAGACTGTGGGGCGGATCTCCGGCATGCCGGTCGTGATTGCCGCGAATCAGGCGGATCTGCAATGCCGGGTGGCGTTCACGCCAGGCCTGCAATAGCGCCAGGGTGGCTGGCGCGCGCCCTTGGCGGGCATGGATGAAATCCCCCAGCACCACCAGTTGCTCGCTCGGATAGCTTTCCAGCAGGGCGTCCAGCCGCTGCAAGGTTGCGGCGGTGGTGCCACGCGGCACTGGCTGATGCTGGGCGCGGTAGCTGGCGGCCTTGCCGATATGCACGTCGGCCAGCAGCAGCGCCTTGCGTGCAGGCCAATACAGCGCGCGATCGGCGAGCAGCCACAGGCGCTCGCCGCACAGCTCGATTTCACAGTGCTCGTGCATTCCGGCGCCCCCCGTCTGCAGCTTTTTCCAGGTCGGCGACCATCCGTGCGATACGGTCGGCGAGCTTTTCCGTGCTCATGGTTTCGCGCATGCCCTCGACCACCAGCGCGAAGGCCAACGGCCCCGGCCGATGCAGTTCGTGAAGGTCCAGGCGCTGGCTGCTCATCTTCAGCAACTGGCGATGCAGCCGCTCGATTTCCAGTTCCTCGCGCAACACTTCATCCCGTGCCTGGCCCAGCAGCAGGTTGTCGGCGTCGTGGCGCCGGAAAACTTCGAAAAACAGCCCGCTGGAGGCCTGGATCTGCCGGGTGCTTTTCTGCGCGGCAGGGTAGCCGCCGAACACCAGCCCGGAAATCTGCGCGATCTCGCGAAATCGCCGCTGGGCCATTTCCCCGGCGTTGAGGCTGGCGAGCACATCTTCGAGCAGGTTGTCGGCGCTCAACGCTGCCGGCAGGACACTGGCCCAGTCCACGGCGGTCGGGCTCAGCAGTTCGAAGCCATAGTCGTTGACCGCGATGGACACACTCAGCGGCTGCTCGCGACTCGCCCGCCAGGCGATCAGGCTGGCCAGCCCGAGGTTGGCCATGCGCCCGGCGAAGGGGTAGAGAAACAGGTGCCAGCCCTGCCGCGAGAGCCAGGTTTCCGCGAGTAGGCTGTGTTGCGTCGGCAGCGCCGACCAAGCGGCCTGCAACTCCAGCAGCGGGCGCACGGCCTGCATTTCCGCGCCGCTGAATAGCCCCTTGGCAGCGGCATCGAACTGCTCCACCACGGCGTCGGCCAGTTCGCTGGAAAGCGGCATGCGTCCGCCATTCCAGCGCGCCAGTGCGGCCTTGCGCGCGGTGCTGCGCCGCACATAGGCGGTCATGTTCTCGACCCGCACCAGCTCCAGCACCCGCCCGGCGAAGACGAAGGCGTCGTTGGGCCGCAGACGGGCGATAAAGGCTTCTTCGACGCTGCCGAGGTTCGTGCCGCCGCCGCCCTTGCTCCAGAACTTTAACTGGATGCTTGCGTCGCTGACGATGGTGCCGATGCCCATGCGATGCCGTCGCGCCAAGCGCTCGCTGGCGACCCGCCAGATACCGTCGGCATGGGCCTCGACCCGCTGGTAATCCGGATAGGCGCTGAGGGAGTTGCCGCCATGCCGGACGAAATCCAGCGCCCATTGCCACTGGCAGTCGCGCAGGTCGCGAAAGGCGAAGGTGGTGCGAACCTCCTTGAGCAGTTCCAGCGGCCTGAAGCCCGCGCCCAGCGCCATGCTCACCAGATGCTGTACCAGCACGTCCAGGCACAGTCGAGGTGATTGCCGCGCCTCGATATGCCCGGCCGCCAGGGCCTGGCGCGCGGCGGCGGCTTCCACCAGTTCCAGGCTGTGGGTCGGCACCAGGGTGATGCGCGACGCCCGCCCCGGCGCGTGCCCCGAGCGACCGGCGCGCTGCATCAGCCGCGCCACGCCTTTGGCCGAGCCAATCTGCAGGACCCGCTCCACCGGCAGGAAATCCACGCCGAGGTCCAGGCTCGAGGTGCACACCACCGCCTTCAACCCGCCTTCCTTGAGATTGCGCTCGACCCATTCGCGGGTGCCGCGGGCCAGTGAGGCGTGGTGCAGGGCGATCAGTCCGGCCCACTGCGGACGGGCTTCCAGCAGCGCCTGATACCAGCGTTCGGCCTGGGCGCGGGTGTTGGTGAAGACCAGGCAACTGTGGCAGTCGTCGATCTCCCGACAGACCGGCTCGACCAGATTCAGGCCCATATGCCCGGCCCAGGGAAAGCGCTCGATGGTGGCGGGCAGCAGACTGTCCACCAGCAGGCGTTTGTCCTGGCGACCTTCGATCAGCCGGCCATTTTCCGGCACCAGCACGTCAAGGGCGTGGGGAAGATTACCGAGGGTCGCCGACAACCCCCACACCACCAACTGCGGATGCCAGCGGCGCAGGCGCGCGAGGGCCAGTTGCAGTTGCACGCCGCGCTTGTTGCCGAGCAATTCGTGCCACTCGTCGACCACCACCATGCGCAGGCTGGCGAAGTCGTCTTCGGCCTGGGCGCGGGTCAGCAACAGGGTCAGGCTTTCCGGGGTGGTGATCAGCGCGCTGGGCAGGCGTCGGGCCTGGCGGGCGCGTTCGGCGCTGCTGGTGTCGCCGCTGCGCACGCCGACGCTCCACGGCAGTTCCAGCTCGTCCAGTGGTGCCTGCAGGGCGCGGGCGGTATCGGCGGCGAGGGCGCGCATCGGCGTGATCCACAGTACCTGCAAGGGCGCAGGCTGGGGACGCTTGGCGTTGATGACGGGTTTGCCAGCGAAGGCGCGCAAGGCGGCCAGCCACACCGCGTAGGTCTTGCCCGCGCCGGTGCTGGCGTGCAGCAAGCCGGATTCGCCGCGGCCTACCGCCGCCCAGACCTGCCGCTGAAAGGCGAACGGCGTCCAGCCGCGGGCGGCGAACCAGGCATCGGCGAGGTTGGGGCTGACTGGCATGGGCGCGTCCGGCTCGATGAGGGCTGTGTCTTCACAGACCATCGGCCGGACGCATTGGTTTTATTTCAGATTGCCCCGCAGGAATTGCTGCAGCCGCTCGCTCTTCGGCTGGCCGAGCACGTCGGCCGGCGTGCCCTGTTCTTCCACCAGTCCCTGGTGGAGGAACATCACCTGGCTGGAGACCTGGCGGGCGAAGGCCATTTCGTGGGTGACCATGATCATGGTCCGGCCTTCTTCGGCCAGGCCCTGGATCACCCGCAGCACTTCGCCCACCAGTTCCGGGTCGAGGGCCGAGGTCGGTTCGTCGAACAGCAGCACCTCTGGTTCCATCGCCAACGCGCGGGCGATGGCTACCCGTTGCTGCTGGCCACCGGAGAGAAACGCCGGGTACTGGTTGGCGACCCGTGGCGCCAGGCCGACCTTGTCCAGGTAGCGGCGCGCGCGTTCTTCGGCCTCGTGCTTGCTCACCCCCAGCACGCGGCGTGGCGCCATGCAGATGTTCTCCAGCACGCTGAGGTGGCTCCACAGGTTGAAGTGCTGGAAAACCATGGCCAGCCGCGTGCGCAGACGCTGCAGCTCATCGGCGTCGGCGACATGCAGGCCATGGCGGTCATGGACCATGCGGATATCCTTGCCGTCCAGGGTCATGCGCCCGTCATCGGGTTGTTCGAGGAAGTTGATGCAGCGCAGGAAGGTGCTTTTGCCCGAGCCGCTGGCGCCGATCAGGCTGATGACGTCGCCAGTGTTCGCCTTGAGCGAGACACCCTTGAGCACCTTGTGATCGCCGTAGCTCTTGTGAAGGTCTTCGATGGTCAGTTTGTACACGCACAAGCCCTCATGGCGACAGCAGATAACCGCTTCGGTAGGCCTCGCGGCCGGCGACGTGGGCGATGACCATCCCGGCGGTGGCCATGCGCCGCAGCGAACGGGCGTAGACCAGGCCCGGCTGGACGTTATGCACCGGGGTCACGCGGTCGCTGAGCGGGTCGATGACCTCGGCCACCAGTTGCCCGGCTTCCAGGTACTGACCGGGGCTGACATGAAACACCAGCAGCCCGCCCAGCGGCGTGGCGACCGGCTCGACGCCGGCCAGCGGCGTGGCCGGATACAGCAGCGGCGGCAACGGCGCGGGTTCGCCGTCGATGGCGCCGAAGTGGGTCAGGTAATCGAGAATGGCCTGGCAGTCGGCCTGGGCCAGCGGATGGCTGACGTCACCCTGGCCGCGCAGCTCGACGGTGACCGAGAAGCTGCCCATCGGAATCGGGAAATGCTTGCCGAACCGCTGCTGCAATTGCCACCAGACCAGGGTGAAGCACTCGTCGAACGACTGCCCGCCGGAGTCGGTGGCCAGCAGGCTGGCCTGCACCCCGAGGTAGCGCGACAGCGGCTCGACCTGCGCCCAGGCTTCCGGCGTGGTGTAGAGGTGTTTCACGGCTTCGAAGTCGCAATGCAGGTCCAGCACCATGTCGGCATCGCAGGCCAGCCGTTGCAGGGTCAGGCGCTGGGACTGCAGCGGCGTGTGCGCCGGGTGCCCGGCCAGGGCGCGGCGCAGGCTCTCGCGGATCAGCTCGACGTTGTGCTGCGGGTCCTGGTTCAGGTGGCCTTCGATCTGGTCGCCGACCAGGTCGGACAGGTCGACGAAGCGCCGGTTGAAGTTCTCGCCGCTCTGCAACTCGTAGCGGCCCAGCGGCACGTCCATCAACACCTGCTCAAGGCCCACCGGGTTGGCCACCGGCACCAGAACGACTTCCTGGCGCAGGCGTCCCTGGCTTTCCAGTTCGGCGAGGCGTTGCTTGAGGTGCCAGGCCACCAGCATGCCGGGCAGTTCGTCGGCGTGCAGCGAGGCCTGGATATAGATCTTGCCGCCGGCCCGCGGGCCGAAGTGGAAACTGTGGATCTGGCGGGAAATGCCGGGGACCGGGGCCAGAAGGTCGTGGGTCTTGTGGTGCATGAAAAGTCCTAGTGAGCGGGGCCGAGGAAGGCCAGCCAACGCCGTTCGGCGAGGCGGAACAGACCGACCAGGGCGAAGGTGACGCACAGATAGATGATTGCCGCGGTGCCGAACGACTGGAACGTCAGGAAGGTGGCCGAGTTGGCATCCCGGGCCACCTTGAGGATATCGGGCACGGTGGCGGTAAAGGCCACGGTGGTCGAGTGCAGCATCAGGATCACCTCATTGCTGTAGAACGGCAGCGAGCGCCGCAATGCGGACGGCATGATGATGTAAGCATAGAGTTTCCAGCCTTGCAGGCCGTAGGCGCGGGCGGCCTCGATTTCGCCGTGGTTCATCCCGCGGATCGCCCCGGCGAAGATTTCCGTGGTGTAGGCGCAGGTGTTGAGGGCGAAGGCGAGGATGGTGCAGTTCATCGCGTCGCGGAAAAACGCATCCAGCAGCGGCTGTTCGCGCACCGCAGCGAGGCTGTAGATGCCGGTGTAGCAAATCAGCAACTGGATATACAGCGGCGTGCCACGGAACAGATAAGTGTAGAACTGCACCGGCCAGCGTACCCAGAAACGCCGCGAAACCCGGGCGATCGACAGTGGGATGGAAACGAGGAAGCCGATAGCCAGCGAGGCGCTCAGCAGCCACATGGTCATGGCCAGGCCGGTGATGTGGGTGCCGTCGGTGTAGAGGAAGGCGCGCCAGTATTCCTGTAGCAGTTCGATCATCGCAGTGCCTCCCGGGTGCCGACGTTATAGCGCCGTTCCAGCCAGCGCAGGGCGATGTTCGAGGCACTGGTGATCAACAGGTAGATGAGCGCCGCCACGATCAGGAAAAAGAACAGTTGATAGGTGCTTTTGCCGGCGTCCTGGGCGGCCTTGACCAGGTCGGCGAGGCCGATGATCGACACCAGCGCGGTGGCCTTGAGCATCACCATCCAGTTGTTGCCGATGCCCGGCAGGGCGAAGCGCATCATTTGCGGGAAGACCACGAAGCGAAAGCGTTGCATGCGCTTGAGCCCGTAGGCCGTGGCCGCTTCGACCTGGCCGCGGGGCACGGCGAGGATCGCGCCACGGAAGGTCTCGGTGAAATAGGCGCCGTAGATGAAGCCCAGGGTGATGACCCCGGCAGCGAACGGGTCGATCTCGATGTATTCCCATTCCAGGTAGTCGGTGAGGCTGGTGAGCCAGGTTTGCAGGCTGTAGAAAATCAGCAGCATCAGCACCAGGTCAGGCACGCCGCGGATCAGCGTGGTGTAGAGCTGGGCGGGGAGGCGCAGCATGCGCAGTGCCGAGAGCTTGGCGCTGGCGCCCAGCAATCCCAGGCCGACGGCGACCAGCAGCGACATGAAAGACAGTTTCAGGGTCATCCAGGTGCCCTGCCACAACAGTGGGCCGAAGCCCTTCAGGCTGAACGCCGAAAGCCCGAGCAGCGCAAGCAGATCGTCGAACATGAAGCGAACCCTTGGGGTGAAAAAAAGATGCCCATCCGTGGGATGGGCACCGGTTGGCGGTTATTTGCCGCTGTAGAGGTTCAGTTCACCGAAGTGCTTCTTCTGGATCTCGGCGTAGGTGCCGTCGGCGTGTAACGCTTTGATACCTTTGTTCAAGAGGTCCTGCAGGTCTTTGTTACCTTTGCGGATACCGACTGCGGTTTTCGATGGCAGCAGTTCGCTGTCCACCGGCTGGCTCACCTCATAGTTGGCCCCTTGCGGCGACTTCAGGAAGCCCAGTTCGGCTTGCAGCATGTCCTGGATAGACGCATCCAGACGGCCCGAAATCAGGTCGGCATAGACCTGGTCCTGGTTCTGGTAGGCCTGGGTCTTGACCCCGGCCTTGTCCAGCACGGCCTTGGCGTAGGCTTCCTGAATGGTGCCTTGCTCGTAGCCGACGGTCTTGCCCTTGAGCGAAGCGATATCGGCACTCAGGCCCGCGCCTTTCTTGAAGACGAAGGAGGTAGGGCCGGAAAACAGCTCCTCGGAGAAGTCGATGACCTTCTGTCGCGCTGGCGTCACGGTCATGGACGAAATCACACCATCGAACTTGTTGGCCTTGAGGCCCGGGATCATCCCGTCGAAATCGCTTTCCACCCACTTGCAGGTGACTTTCAGCTCCTTGCAGATCGCGTTGCCCAGGTCGATATCGAAGCCCACCAGCGAACCATCGGCGGCTTTGGACTCGAACGGCGCATAAGAAGGATCGACGCCAAAACGCAGCTCCTTGTACTCCTTGGCCAGGGCGTTGCCGGCAGCCAGACACAGAGCAACAGCGGAAAGCGTCAGCCATGCTTTTTTCATCGTGTAGTCCTTGAGAAGCGGCGAAATATTGGGGTGGCCGTGCACCGTTACCGGTCGCGGCCCGACATCACAGTGATAGCAAGTTCCGCACCACTGTAAAGGTGACGCGGTTTTGTCCCGTGTTCAGGCCCTCTTCAGCGATGGTGGGCCGCCTCGCAGGAGTGCATGCTGCGTTGCAGCGCGCCCTGTGCCGGTGCGTGTGCGGGCTGTTTGGCTCAAGAACTGAAACATTTCGATATCGGCGCATTCATTGCCAGTGGTTGCGAGTCTGCTAGGTTCGCTCGCTTGGCGCGTGTTTGTGGGAATCAAGCCAGCAGTAGCGTCAGTCTTTTCAAGTTGCCGAACCCGTTTCAAGGAGAAACGCCGGATGCAAGATGCCGTCAGCCCGCTGTCCGCGATCATCAGGGATCGTTCGAAAGGGCTCGCCCTGCTGGTGATCATGCTGCCCGTCCTGTTGGTGACTATCGATAACACCATCCTCAACTTTGCCTTGCCGCATATCGCTGCGGGATTGAGCCCTTCGGCTGCCGAACAGCTATGGATGATCGACGCCTATTCTCTGGTGCTTGCGGGCCTGCTGGTGACCATGGGCAGTACCGGTGACCGCCTGGGCCATCGACGCATGTTGCTGCTGGGGTGCGCGGGGTTCGCTGCCGTGTCGCTGCTGGTCGCGCTGTCGCAAGAGGCCTGGCAACTGATCGGCGGCCGGGCCTTGCTGGGTGTGTTCGGCACGATGATCCTGCCCTCGACCCTGGCGCTGATCCGCAGCGCGTTCGAAGACCGTGAAGAACGGCGTGTGGCAGTGGCCGTGTGGGCGACCTGCCTGACCTTTGGCTCGGCACTGGGGCCGCTGTTTGGCGGCGTGCTGTTGGAGTTTTTCGACTGGCCCGTGGTGTTTCTGGTCGCGCTGCCGTTCCTGCTGCCGGTGTTGGTGCTGGCGCCTTCCCTCCGCGAAACGGCACTGCAACCGGGGCAGCGCGCCGATATTCCGAGCATCGTCCTGAGCCTTGGCGCCATGACCGGCGTCATGCTCGGACTCAAGCATGGCGCTACCACCGGGCTGGACAGTCAGGCGTTGTTGTTCCTGTGCGCCGGTGTCGCTGTTGGTGTGCTGTTCGTTCGCCGCCAGTTGCGGGTCGCGCAGCCGTTGCTGGATTTGCGCCTGTTTCGCTTGCCGGCGTTCAGCGTTTCGATCGCGGTCAACCTGGTCAGCCTCGGCTTGCTGATTGGCTTCATTTTCTTCGCCACTCAGTTGCTGCAACTGGTCTTCGGCCTGTCGCCCTTGCTCGCCAGCCTCATTCTGGTGCCGGGGCAGGTGCTCGGCATCGCGGCTGGTCTGTCCATCGTTCCGGTGGCGCGCAAGGTCGCCCCTAATCGGGTGATCGCGGGCTGCCTGCTGCTGGGTGCGGCGGCGTTCGCCGTGATGGCGCTGCTGCACGCCAGCGTTGTCAGCGTTTGTGTCGCTTTTGTTTTGCTCAATGTCAGCGTGGCGGCGATTACCACCGTGTCCAACGACCTGGTGCTGTCCACGGTGCCAGCGGCGAGCGCCGGGAGTGCGTCATCGGTCAGCGAGACCGCCTACGAAGTCGGCGTGGTGCTGGGCACCACCCTGATCGGTGGCGCGGTGGCGGCGCTGTATCGCTTGTCGCTGGTGCTGCCGCCCGGGCTGTCGGAGGATGCGAGCAAGGCCGCCGACACACTGGGTGGCGCCCATGCCGTTGGCCATGCGGGGACGTTCGACGGGGCCTCGGCATTGCTGCACGCGGTGGATCTGGCGTTTCGCGCAGGCGTGGAGCAGACCAGCGCAGTGGTGGCGGTTGTTGCGGCGCTATTCGCATGGGTAGCGCTGCGCGGGCTTCGCGGGGTCAGCGCTAGCTGAGCAACGCCTGCAACGTCGCCAGGTCATCCGCTTCTTCCACCGGTTTGTCCTGGCGCCAGCGGGACATGCGCGGGAAGCGCACGGCGATGCCGCTTTTGTGGCGGCGGGACAGGGCGATGCCTTCGAAGGCCAGTTCGAAGACCTGGGTCGGGGTGACGCTACGTACCGGGCCGAAGGTCTCGATCGTGGTCTTGCGAATGATGGCGTCGACGCTGCGCATCTCGGCGTCGCTGAGCCCGGAATAGGCTTTGGCGAACGGCACCAGAGTGCGTTCCGGCGTGCCGGGCGGGGCGTCCCAGACGGCGAAGGTGTAGTCGCTGTAGAGACTGGCGCGGCGGCCGTGGCCGCGCTGGGCATAGATCAGCACGGCGTCGACGGTGAAGGGGTCGATCTTCCATTTCCACCACACGCCCATGTCCTTGGTCCGGCCCACGCCGTAGAGGGCGTCGCGGGCCTTGAGCATCAGCCCTTCGACGCCAAGGCTGCGGGAGTTCTCGCGCTGGCGGGCGAGGTCGGCCCAGTCGCTGGCGGCGAGCACGGGCGACAGTTGCAGCACCGCGTCCTGGCACTGGCCGACCACGCTTTCCAGTTGCCGCCTGCGTTCGTGCTGCGGACGGCTGCGCCAGTCTTCGCCCTGCCATTCCAGCAGGTCGTAGGCGAGCAGGGCCACCGGGGCATCGGCCAAAAGCTTCTTGCCGAGGGTCTTGCGGCCGATCCGTTGCTGCAACAGGGCGAAGGGCTGGACGGCGATGGCGTCTGTCTCGGGATCGGGTTTCCAGACCACGATTTCGCCGTCGAGCACCGTGCCGTCGGGCAGGCTCACGGTCAACGCGTGCAGCTCGGGAAAACGCTCGGTGACCAGGTCTTCGCCCCGCGACCAGATCCACAACTGGCCGTCGCGTTTAACCAGTTGCGCGCGGATGCCGTCCCATTTCCACTCCGCCTGCCAGTCGCTGACGGGGCCGAGCAATGCGTCGAACTGCTCGACCGGCTGTTGCAGGGCGTGGGCGAGGAAGAAGGGATAAGGCTGGCCGCCGCGTTGGGCGTGCTCGTCGGCGGACGCCTCGGCGACCAGCGCATGGTAGCTGTCCGCGGTAGGCCGGTGGCTGAGGTCGGTGTAGCCGACCAGGCGCTGGGCTACCTGCTTGGCGTCAAGGCCGGCCAGTTGCGCGAGGGCGCGGGTGACCAGCAGCTTCGACACCCCGACACGGAAACTGCCGGTGATCAGTTTCAGGCAGACCAGCAGGCTGTTGCGGTCCAGTTGCGCCCAGAGTTGCGGCAGGCGCTGCGCCAGGGTTTCGGCTGGCAGGCCGCGCAGCGGCAGCAGCTCGTTTTCGACCCAGTGCGCCAGGCCCGCGTCGCTGCTGTGTTCAGCCTCCGGCAACAGCAGGGAGAAGGTTTCGGCCAGATCGCCCACCGCCTGATAGCTTTCCTCGAACAGCCATTCCGGCAGCGCCGCCAGGCGGGTAGCGATGTCGCGCAAAAGGCGAGTGGGCACCAATTGTCGGGGACGACCGCCGGAGAGAAAGTACACCGCCCAGGCGGCGTCCCGCGCTGGCGCCTGGCTGAAGTAGTCCTGCAGGGCTTGCAGCTTGGCGTTGCTGGAGGTGGTGGCGTCCAGACGCAGGTACAGCTCGGCGAAGGCTTTCATCCCTCGGCCTGCGCTGCGGTCGGTGCGTCGTCTTCGTCGCCGTATTCGGTGACGAAGGGACGGGCGTCGAGTCCCTGCTCGGTGAGATAGCGCACCAGCACATTGACCGAGCCGTGGGTGACCATTACCCGTTGCGCGCCCGTTTCGGCGATGGCCCAGAGCAGGCCCGGCCAGTCGGCGTGGTCGGACAGCACGAAGCCGCGATCGACCCCACGCCGCCGCCGCGTGCCGCGCAGGCGCATCCAGCCGCTGGCGAAGGCATCGCTGTAATCGCCGAAACGGCGCATCCAGGTGCTGCCGCCGGCCGAGGGCGGGGCGATGATCAGGGCCTGGCGCAGGAGGGGATCGTTGCGTGGAATGTCGCCAGCGTATTGCGTCAATGGCAGCGCGATGCCGGCCTCGCGGTAGACCCGGTTGAGCGGTTCGACCGAACCGTGGGCGAGGATCGGCCCGAGGCTGGCGTCGATACCGTGGAGGATGCGCTGGGCCTTGCCGAAGGCGTAGCAGAACAAAACACTGGCTTTGCCGCGGGTCTGGTTGGCGCGCCACCAGTCGTTGATTTCACTGAACACCTCGGCTTGCGGCTGCCAGCGGTAGATCGGCAGGCCGAAGGTGGATTCGGTGATGAAGGTGTGGCAGCGCACTGGCTCGAAGGGCGCGCAGGTGCCATCGGCCTCGACCTTGTAGTCCCCCGAGGCGACCCAGATTTCGCCCTGGTATTCCAGGCGCACCTGGGCCGAGCCGAGCACATGGCCGGCGGGATGGAAACTCAGGGTGACGCCGTGGTGCGACAGGCGTTCGTGGTAGGGCAGGGTTTGCAGATTGATGTCGGCGCCGAGGCGGGCGCGCAGGATCCCGGCGCCGGGGGCTGCGCACAGGTAATGGCGATTGCCGGTGCGGGCATGGTCGCCGTGGCCATGGGTGATGACCGCCCGTTCCACCGGGCGCCAGGGATCGATATAGAAATCACCGGGCGGGCAGTAGAGGCCTTCGGGGCGGGCGATGACAAGGTCCATGGCAGGGCTGCTGGTGGAGGGCTTGTATCGGTAGAGCGGTTACGGGTTGGGGAAGTTCGGTGTTTTTGAGGGCCTCATCGCCGGCAAGCCGGCTCCCACAGGTTTTGCACAAATCTTGAGATGTGTGTGAACCCTGTGGGAGCTGGCTTGCCAGCGATGTGAGGCCCTAAAGATCGCTAAATTACTTCCCCGGCACCAAGGTCAGGCGCTTGCTGCCATACGCCCGCTCATAGTTCTGCGTTTGCAGCGGCACGCTCTGGTACTGCCCGCGGAACCACGCATCCAGGCCATTGGCGAACTGCGGGCTGGCCGGGTTGCCGGACTGGCCGCTGCTGGTGAGCAACTGCAGTGGCTCGACCTGGCCAAAGTCCACCACCATGCGCACTGCCGGGCCGAGGCTGGCCTTGAAGTCCTGGCCCCAGGCATAGGTCGACGGGTTCAGGGTGCTGTGGTCGCCGCCCACCGCTTGCGCACGTCGGCTGAGGTTGTCGCCCAGGCCATGCAGGTTGGCCGTCGGCCATTGGTACTGGTGCAGCTTGCCCCACTGCCAGGTCTTGCGGTCGGCGCCGAGTTGCTGTTCACCGGCACTGATCGCCGCAGCCAGGCTGCGGGCGAGAATGGTCGGTTTGTCTTCTTTCGCCGGGGTCGTGCGGTCATCCCAGAACGGGCTGTCGTCGCGACCCAGCAGGTGGTCGGCCTGGGCCGAGTAGGACAGCCGCGCATTGGCGACGAACGCCTGCCACGCCGGGCTCGACTCCGGACCCAGTTCATCGAGGAAGGTCAGCCGCGTGCTTTCCTGGAGGAACAGTTCGTACACCGCGGCATCGGCGGAGGTCTGGCTCAGGCGGCCGTCGAAGGCCATCAGACGGGTGTAGGCCTCGCGGGCACGGGCCTTCTGCTCGGCCGGCAGGCTGTCGATGGCCTTTTTCAGCGGCTGGGCCATGCCCGGCGCTTCAAACATGGCCTTGAGTTTGTTGGCGAACAGGGTGGTCTGGTCGTTCTGCATGGCGATCAGGCTGCGGCTGTCGTGCTTGCCGTTGCCGGCCAGTTGCGCAAGGCGTTCGGCACGCTCCGGGTACGACCAACTGTTGGACAACTGCATGCCGTAGCCGCGCGGTGCGCTGCGCTGGTTGGCGTTGCCGAGCCAGCCTTGCGGCGGGTCCTGGTCGTAGGGATGGAGCATGGCGTCGGCGTAGCCGTCCCAGTCGTAGCGGCTGTCCCAGCCCGGCGAGGGCAGCAGGCCCTGGCCTTCGCGGCGGTTGGGGTAGCGGCCGGTGACTTGCCAGCCAATGTTGCTGGCATCGGCGAAGACCATGTTCAGCGCTGCCGCACCAATCTCGCGGCTGGCGTCGAAGGCGCGCTCGACATTCTGGGCCCGCGACAGGTCGAAGAACGCGTCGAGGCTCTTGTCACCCTTGAGGTCGGGCATGCGCAGCGCCAGGCCGAGGCCGCCCTTGTCGCCGGTGAGCAGGGCGCCGTGGCCAGTTTCGTAGATGACTTCGCGCTGCGGGCGCTGGCCCTTGACGAAGAAGGTTTCGTTGCGCGCCCGCGCCGGTTGCCAGCGCCCGTCCACTTCGTAGAGCAACTGGCTGCCCTGGCGCCGCAGTTTTTCCAGGTACAGGTCCTGGTTGTCGCCCATGGCCGCGCTGCCGCTCCAGGCCAGCTTGCCGTTGAAACCGGCGAGCACGAAAGGCAGACCGGGCAGGGTGAAGCCGGCGGCCTGGTATTTGCTGGTGCGGATCTGCACCGGGCTCAGCACCCAGCCGCCCTGGCTGTCGCTGGCGAGCAGGCTGCGGCCGCTGCGGCTGCGCTGCGGGCCGAGGGCCCAGTTGGCCGAGTTGGCATTGCCGAGCACGTTGAACGCGGCGAGTTGCGCGCTGACCGCCGCCACCGGCGCCAGGCCGGTCAACTGGCTGGCGAGGTTCAGACCCTTGAGCTTGTCGGCCTCGGCTTCCGGCAGCGGTTCGTCCGGGTAGTTGGGCAGCAGCCAGGCCAGTTTGTCGGCGCCGACTTTCTGCGCCAGAGTCAGGGCAGCGAGCTCTTCCTGCAGGTTCACCGATTGGCTGAAGCTATAGAGGGCGAAGACCAGCGCCGAGTCCTCGGCTTTCCAGTACTCCGGACGGTAGCCCGCCAGCGGCGACGGCAGTTTTTCGCGGTAGCGGAACAGGTAGGCGTTGACGCCGCGGGCATAGACCTCGAAGAAGCGCTTGAGACGCGGCGAGGCGTCGGCATAGAGCTGGGTCGCGCTCTGGCGCAGGTTGGTGGCGCGCATGAAGCGGTCGACGTCCAGCGCCTCGGCGCCAGCCATCTCCGACAGCCGACCCTGGGCCAGCAGGCGCATGCCGAGCATCTGGCCGATGCGGTCGGAGGCGTGCACGTAGCCGAGGCTGAACAGGGCGTCATGGAAGGAGCTGCTTTCGATCAGCGGCATGCCCTGGGCATTGCGCCGTACCGAAACGTTCTGCGCCAGGCCCTTGAGCGGCTCGACCCCGACGGTCGGTGGCACGCTGTCGCGAACGTTGCCCATCTGGCAACCACCCAGGCTGAGCAGCCCGAGTGCGGCCGCGGCGACGCCGAACCGAAGACGTGAAAGGGGAAAGGCTGGCGAGGCCATGGCAAAGCTCCTGCAAGGGGGTGGCGGCTGAAAGGCGCTACGTTAGTGAGCGCGATGGCCCCATGCAAGCGGGGGCGCGGGCTTTATTTGCAAAGCGCCGCGCCGGTGACGCGGGCTTATGGCTGCGGCGGGTTGATCTTTTCCACCAGGGCATAGGCGCGCTGGGTGGCGGGACGGGCCTGAATGCGCTCGAACCAGCCTTTAAGGGCCGGGAAGTCGTCGATATTCTGCTCCTGCCATTTGTGCGGAACGATCCACGGGTAGATCGCCATGTCGGCAATGCTGTACGCCTCGCCGGCGACGAACGGTCGGTCTTCCAGGCGCTTGTTCAGCACCCCGTAGAGGCGTTTGGTCTCGTCGACGTAGCGTTTGATGGCGTACGGGATCTTTTCCGGTGCAAAGCGATTGAAATGGTGATTCTGCCCGGCCATCGGGCCGAGGCCGCCCATTTGCCAGAACAGCCATTGCAGGGCTTCCTGGCGACCGCGAAGGTCTTGCGGAATGAATTGGCCGGTTTTTTCGGCGAGGTAAAGCAGGATGGCCCCGGATTCGAACAGCGACAGTGGCTGGCCGTCGGCGGTGTCGTTGTCGACGATGGCCGGAATGCGGTTGTTGGGGGCAATTTTCAGAAAGTCGGCGGCGAATTGCTCGCCTTTGCCGATGTTGATCGGGTGGATCCGGTACGGAAGGCCGGTCTCCTCAAGAAACAGGCTGATCTTGTGGCCGTTGGGGGTGGTCCAGTAGTACAGATCGATCATGAGGCGCTCCATCAGGAAACGGCAGCATGGCGCATGCTGCCGTCGTTCTGCCGCGCCAGGGCGCAGCGGTCGGCGTTATGGATATCACAAAGCGCGACCGCTGTTACAGGAAGTCACACTCAGGCGCCGTGGCACTTCTTGAATTTTTTCTCGCTGCCGCAGGGGCAAGGGTCGTTGCGGCCGACATCTTTCAACGTGTTGCGCACCGGCTCCTGGGGCGCGTGGTTGCAGTGCGGACCGTGCACATGGCCGTGGTCGTGATCGTGGTGATGGTCATGATCGTGATTGCAATCAGGGCCGTGAACGTGAGGTTGCTGGGTCATCTGGGTTACTCCGGGACAAAATCGCCGGGAATTATCTCACCACTGCGGGACAAGTGCAGGTTGCGGGTGAAGAATAATCCGGTGCGCAGCGTGCCTTCGAGGCGATAGTGCAGCGGCGTACCGGCGCGCAGCATCTTCGCCAGCGGTTTCAGGTGCTGCCAGAGGTTGGTCCGCACCTCGACCTGGACGGTGCGCCGGCCGTGGGCATCGATCCGCAGCCATTGGCCGTCGTCGCCCTGGGCCAGCAACAGCTCGTTGAGTCGTACCGCGTAGCTCAGGCCGCGGACCTGCAAGGCGCTGTCGTTGGGGTTGTTGATACGAAAGTGAAGGATGAAGCGCTGTTGCATCAGCCGCGCCCTGACCGTTTCCACCTTGATCAGGTGCACCTCGGGATCGCGGAAGTCGCTGTCCAGCCAACTGGCGCAGCCTGTCAGACTCAGCAGGAGCATGAGCACTGACAGACGGGCCAGACGGCGCATGGTCGCTATCCGCCTACATAACTGGAGCAGCACTTCTTGAATTTCTGCCCGCTGGCGCAGGGGCAGGCGTCGTTGCGGCCGGCCTTGAGGCCGACGGTCGGGTCGATGAAGTACCAGTGGCCCTGGTTCTGCACGAAGGCCGAACGCTCGCGGTGGCTGTGTTCGCCATCAGCGTCATGCCAGCGCGCGGTGAAGGTGACGAAGGCGTGCTCGGGCTGACCGCCGAAGACCTCCGCCGATTCCACGTCCAGCCCGAGCCAGGTGCTTTGCGCGCTCCAGGCGGCGATGGCCGGGCGGTCGAGGCCGACCTGCTGCACCGGCAGGGTGGTTTTCACCAGATAGTCCACCAGGCCCAGCACGTAGGCGCTGTAGCGCGAACGCATCAGCGTCTGGGCGTCCGGAGCCGGGTGCCCGGCGTGATAGTGCCCGCAGCAGGTATCCACCAGGTTGCCGCTGCCGCAGGGACAAACCGAAACACTCATCGCGTCACCACCAGTACTTGCCGAAGTTTTGCGGATTGGCCCAGAACTTGGCGTTGAGCCAGTCGGGTACCTGTTTATAGTCACGCAGATCGTAGCTGAACAGGCCGAGGACCTGGTCATCACGCTGGAAACGCTCGTTGGCCTGCAGCGCCAGCGAGTAGAAGTCAGTGTCTTCCCAGCCGCTGGCGGCGAGGTCGGCCAGCACGGCGATGCGGTTGGAATTGAGGTTGCGGATGCCGCCCACCAATTCCAGGCCGTTGCGCTTGGGCAGGTGTTCCAGGCAGTCCACCAGCAGCGCCAGGTCGTAGCGCTTGCCCGCCAGTTCCGCCGGCAGCGGGCCGGGTGCGGCGACATCGATGCTGGCCTGCGGATGCGCGGCGGCGAAAGCTTCCAGGGCGGGGAAGCGTGTGCCCACCAGCAACAGGCGTTGCGGGGCATGGTGTTCCAATAGCGCGGCCAGGGCCTGTTGCGGCGTGCGCGAAGAAAAGCTCTCAGTCATCGAAGGTCCTCATCTGATCCGCCAAGACTAGCGGGCCACGGCGCCAAGGCAAAGGGGCGCGGTGGTTGCGTCATGGCTTATTGCTGGCGGAGATGGACGCTGCGGTCTTTACTCCCAGAGCATCGGTTTTGCACCGAATCCTCCTGGGAGATGCAACAAATGAGCATAGTTCGCACAGCTTTACCTCTGGTTCTGCTAGCCAGCGTATTGACTGGTTGTGCAGGTTTGCAAAAAACCGACTGGCCGAAATGTGCAGCCGTCGGAGGCGTCGGTGGCGCCGCGCTGGGCGCGATCGAGAGCAGCGCTTGGGCCGGTTGGGGCGCGCTGGCCGGCGGTACTCTGGCCGCAGCGTATTGCTGGGTGCATGGCGATGGTGATGAAGACGGCGATGGCGTGCCGGACAGCCGCGACAAGTGCCCGGGCACGCCGCGTGGCGTCCAGGTAGATGCCAACGGTTGCCCACCAGAGCCTGCGCCGGTCGCGGTGGTCGAAGAAGTGGTGGTCGTGAAGGAAGAGACCATCGTGATCCGTGACATCCACTTCGAGTTTGACTCGGCCAAGCTGACGGCGGCTGACAAGTCCCGCCTGAACACCATCGCCACTCGCCTGAAACAGGAAGCGCCAAGCGCCAGACTGAGCGTGACCGGGCACACCGACAGCGTCGGTTCCGACGCCTACAACCAGAAACTCTCCGAGCGCCGCGCGCATTCGGTGACCGAGTACCTGATCGAAAGCGGCGTGCCACGCGCCAGCTTCGTCTCGGTGCGCGGTGCCGGTGAAAGCCAGCCTGAAGCCGACAACCGCACTGCGGACGGACGGGCACAGAACCGCCGTACGGAAATCCGCATCGAGCGCTGAAGCCTCGCGGCCCGTGGCTTGTGAAGTGTCGCGGGCCGGTCTTTACTCCTGTGTGCTGGTAATAGCCAGTAACACAGGAGGCATTTCCCCATGACCGCACTTACCAGAGCCGCGCTTCCCGTGTTGTTGGCGGCCGGCTTGCTCCCCGGTTGCGCGACCCACAGCGATGGAAGCGCACCACTCAATCAACGGACCTGGCCACTGTGTAGCCTGCTCGGCGGCCTGGTGGGCGGTGGACTCGGCGCCATCGAAAGCTCGGCCTGGGCGGCGGGCGGTGGTGCTGCCGGTGTCATTGCCGGCGGATTGATCTGCTATGCCCATGATGGCGATGAAGACGGCGACGGCGTGTTCGACCGCCGCGACCGCTGCCCGGACACCCCGGCCAATACCCCGGTCAGCCACAACGGCTGCCCGCTGCCGCAGTACCCGGTATCGGAAAAAGTCGCCGAGCCTGAGCCTGTGCAGGAAGTCATCACCCTCAGTGACCAGGGCAACGTGCTGTTCGCCTTCGACTCGGCCGAACTGACGCCGGCCGCGCAGCAGCAACTGCAAGCGCTGGTCGAGCGCCTGGGTAACCCGGCGGTGACCCGCATCCGCGTGGTCGGGCACACCGACAGCAAGGGCACCGATGCCTATAACCAGAGCCTCTCCGAGCGCCGCGCCAGCGCTGCCGCCGAGTACCTCATCAGCCAGGGCGTGTCACCGCAGAAAGTCACCAGCGAGGGACGCGGCGAAAGCCAGCCGGTCGCGGACAATGAAACTGACGCTGGCCGTGCCCAGAATCGCCGGGTAGAGCTGCACCTCAATTGATCGGCGCGGCGTCAGCCGTTATGGTGGCAGTCTGTCTCCTGGCGGACCGCCACGGCTGACGCGAACCCTTCAGGAGGCAAGGCTATGAAAGGCTTTCTCGGCTTGTTCAAGGCGCTGACAGTGGTGTTTTGGTGGGTGGTGCTGGTGAATCTGCTGATTCCCGCGCAACCGCCGTTCCACCAACTGATCAACCTGGCCGGCGCCTCACTGCTGGGGCTTCATCTGCTCGAAATCCTGTTCTTCAACGGTCGCCTGCGCCAGCGCAGCCACCGTTGGTTCGACCGCTTGCAGATTCTGCTGGTGGGCATCTTCCATATCCTCTCCATTCCCGCACCTCCCAAGGAAGCCAAGCATGCGTAAGCTGATGCTGTTGACCGCGTTGTTCAGCCCGCTGAGCATGGCCGATGTCCTGAGCGTTGCACCGCATTCGGTGCTGCGTCTGGCAAACAAGGCCAGTGTCGTTCACCTGGAGCGCCTCGATGTGGCGGATTCCGCCACCTTGCTGCTGCCGTCCAGTCTGGTGGAGCTGAAAGTCGATCAACTGACACTCGGCCGCGATGCACGAATTGCCGTGGTGCCGGCCCAGGACACCTTGCGTATCGAAGCCGGCAGCGCGCAACTGGCCGAAGGCAGCCAGATCGCCGCCCATGGTGCGCCGGGGACTTATGAAAAACCGGCGCAGTCAGGCCGTAATCTGGACCTGCGGCTGAACCGTTTGCAGGCGCCGCTGCTGTTCATCGATGCACGTGGCGGTGCCGGGGCGCCGGGTTACGTGGGGCTCGATGGCGCCAACGGCAAGGCCGGTGGCTGCACCTGGGGCCAGGCCAGCCGTGGCGCCAATGGTGACAACGGCGGCAATGGTCATGACGGTGCTCCCGGTGGCCGGGTGCGCCTGAGCCTGCCGGCGGATTATCCGGCAGAGCAGATCAAGGTGCGTCTGGACGGCGGGGCGCCCGGTGCGCCGGGCGTCGCCGGCAAGCCGGGTCAGGGCGGGGCGAGCAAAGGGTGCCTGGTCTATCGCACCGATGGCGGTGCCGATGGTCGTCCCGGTGCCGCTGGCCAGCCTGGGCTGGCCGGGTCGCCGGGCGAGTTGAGCGTGCAGCGGCTGTAACCTGTGGCGCGAGGGTCGGCGGCGCTGCCGCGGCCCTCAGAACGACAATCGCGACGCCGCCACCACGATCACGGCAATTCCCAGCAACAGATTGATCCCCACCATGCGCCGGATGCGCCCCATCACACCGGCGCCTGCTGCCCAGTCGCCCGCCTCGACGGCCTTGCGCAGCTCAGGCAGCAACAGGCTCTGAACCCGCATGAACAGGGCGAACATGGCGATGGCACCGCCCATCATCACCTGCACATGGCGCGGCGCATGGTCGAAACCGGAATAGTGCATGTGCAGCATGCCCACGCCACTGACCGCCAGCACCAGCACGGCGATCCACACCCAACTGAAAAAACGCGGAAACACTTCCAGCCACAACTGGAGCCGGGGCGGGCCTTCGAGGACCGTGGCGGCCGCCGGGCGCAGGATCATCCAGGCGAAGAACATGCCGCCGACCCAGACCATGGCGGCCAGGACATGCAGGCTGTAGGGAAGGGCGTAGGCAGTCATCGGGCACTCCATTCGGCGCAAAGGGCAATAGCGGGGTATGATAGCCGGCCCACTCGAAACACTGAAAATTTATCCAGCCTTTTGGGCGCCCCGAGACCATGATCAGTACCGAACTCAAGTCCCAGATTCAGGGCGCCTATTCCCGTTTTCTCGAAGCCAAGAGCCTCAAACCGCGTTATGGCCAGCGCCTGATGATCGCCGAAGTGGCGAAGGTGCTCGGCGACATCGACTGCGACGACGAAGGTCGGCGTTCTGGCGACCCTGCCGTGGTGGCGGTCGAGGCTGGCACCGGTACCGGCAAGACCGTGGCCTACAGCCTGGCGTCGATCCCCGCGGCCAAAGCCGCCGGCAAGCGCCTGGTCATCGCCACGGCAACCGTCGCCCTGCAGGAGCAGATCGTCTTCAAGGACCTGCCCGACCTGATGCGCAACAGCGGCCTGAATTTCAGCTTCGCCCTGGCCAAAGGGCGCGGCCGCTACCTGTGCCTGTCCAAGCTTGACCTGCTGTTGCAGGAAGGCCACGCGCAGAGCGCCACGGCGCAGTTGTTCGAGGAAGAAGGCTTCAAGATCGAGGTGGATGAAGTCAGCCAGAAGCTGTTCAACAGCATGATCGAGAAGCTCGCCGGCAACCGCTGGGACGGTGACCGCGATAGTTGGCCCATGGCCCTGGAAGACAAGGACTGGATGCGGGTCACCACCGACCACAGCCAGTGTACCGGCCGCCACTGCCCCAACTTCGGCCAGTGCACCTTCTACAAGGCGCGCGAGGGCATGGGCAAGGTCGATGTGATCGTCACTAACCACGACATGGTCCTCGCCGACCTGGCCCTGGGCGGCGGCGCGGTGTTGCCCGATCCGCGCGACACCATCTACGTCTTCGACGAAGGCCATCACCTGCCGGACAAGGCCATCGGCCACTTCGCCCATTACAGCCGCCTGCGTTCCACCGCCGACTGGCTGGAACAGACCGCGAAGAACCTGACCAAGTTGCTGGCCCAGAACCCGCTGCCGGGCGACCTCGGCAAGTTCATCGAGCAGGTGCCGGAGCTGGCCCGGGAGATCAAGAACCAGCAGCAGTTCATGTTCAGCGCCTGCGAGCAGGTTGCCGACTTCCGTCCCAGCGAAGACATCGAAGGCCGCGAGCGGCCTCGGCATCGCTTCGTTGGTGGTGTGATTCCGGAGCATATCCGCGAGATCGGTATCGAACTGAAGAAGGGCTTTTCACGTCTCAACGACTTGTTCTCCCGTCTCACCGACCTGCTCAAGGAAGGCATGGACGGCGAGGTCAATATCGGCATCGCCAGCCACCAGGCCGAGGAGTGGTACCCGCTGTTCGGCACCTTGCTGACCCGCGCCCAGGGCAACTGGGAACTGTGGACCGCCTTCACCGCCGAAGACCCGGAAGACAGCCCGCCAATGGCGCGCTGGCTGACCCTGGCCGAGAGCGGCGCGCTGTTCGATATCGAAGTCAACGCGAGCCCGATCCTGGCCGCCGAGATGCTCCGCCGCAATCTGTGGAGCGTCGCCCACGGCGCCCTGGTGACCTCGGCGACACTCACCGCGCTAGGCACCTTCGACCGTTTCCGCATGCGCTCCGGTTTGCCGCGGGCGGCGGTCACCACGGTGGTGCCAAGCCCGTTCCATCACACCGATGCTGGCGTTCTGCGCGTGCCGGACCTGCGGGCCGATCCGCGAGACGCGGCCGCCCACACTGCGGCGATCATTCGCGATCTACCGGAACTGGTGGAAGGTTCGCGGGGTTCGCTGGTGTTGTTCTCCTCACGCAAACAGATGCAGGACGTGTTCGACGGCCTGGACCGCGACTGGCGCAAGCAGGTGTTTATCCAGGGCAATCTGTCCAAGCAGGAAACCTTGAACAAGCACAAGGCGCGGGTCGATGGTGGTGATTCCAGCGTGCTGTTCGGCCTCGCCAGTTTCGCCGAAGGGGTGGACTTGCCGGGTGCCTATTGCGAGCACGTGGTGATCGCCAAGATCCCCTTCGCCGTGCCGGATGACCCGGTGGAAGCGGCGTTGGCCGAATGGATCGAGGCGCGCGGCGGCAACCCGTTCATGGAAATCGCCGTGCCGGATGCGTCGCTGAAACTGATCCAGGCCTGCGGTCGCCTGCTGCGGACCGAAGAGGACCGTGGAATCATCACCCTGCTTGACCGCCGCGTGGTCACCCAACGCTACGGCAAGGCTATTCTTAACGCGCTGCCGCCGTTTCGCCGGGAAATTTCCTGAGCCCAATCGCTGCGCTTCGGCGTCCCGCCAAGCCGCAGCGATCAGGTCCTGAAAATCTTTTGCATTTCTCGCTGTCTATTCACCGGACCCAAGACCCGCAAGGGTCCTTCAAGGAGAACTCGAGCCCCATGTTGCGCCGTACCCTTCCCGCCGTTTTCGCGCTGATGTTCTGCCCGCCACTGCTGGCCGCGCAGCAGACGCTGTTCAACTTTGTGCGCCCCACTTCGGTGGTCAATGTGGCGACCGAGGAGGCCAGCCTGCCGCAGTACAACGCTGAGCAGACGGCCGAAGGCGAAGTACTGCGCCGAGTGGTGTTCAATCCGGTGCAGCGTCCCAATCTGCGAATGAGCCCGCAAACCGGCGTCTGGGACTGGTCCGCGCAAAAGGCCCTGACCCTGCGCCTGCAAAGCGGTATGGACTGGGCCCTGACGGTCAACGTGACCATCCAGAGTGCCGACGGCAAAACCCTCACCAGCCGCATCGACCTGCCAGCCGGCCCGGCACAGACTGTGCTGATCCCGCTCCAGGCCAGTTCGCCGCTGAGCCAGGGCATGCGCGCCGGCCCGCCGATGCCCTGGACCTTCGAAGGTCAGCGTCTGATCCTGACCGGCAGTGCTGGTGAGCTGGACCTGAGCCAGGTCACCTCCGTCACCCTGTCGATGAACCAGCCGAATGTCGCCCAGAGCGTGCTGATCGAATGCATCAACGTGCAGGACGACGACCGCCTGCAGCAGGCGGCCTACAGCCAGTTGATCGATGGCTATGGCCAGTTCAGCCGGGGTCGCTGGCCGGAAAAGGTCAGCAGCGACGAGCAACTGCGCAGCGCCGCCGCCAAAGAGCAGCAACAACTCAAGACCTGGCTGGCTGAACGCCAGAAGCAGCCGCTGGACCGCTTCGGCGGTTGGACCGGCGGGCAGACCTTCGATGCCAAGGGCTTCTTCCGCACGGTCAAGCGTGATGGTCGCTGGTACCTGGTTACGCCGGAGGGGCATCCGTTCTATTCGCTGGGCGTCAACGCGGTGAACGCTGAACCCGGGCGCACTTATGTCGCCGGACGTGAAGCGATGTTCAGCGGGTTGCCGGCGGCGGATTCGCCATTGGCGGTCTTCTACGGTGAAGGCAACAACAACGACGGCAATGCCTCGTCCAAGGGCCGCAACTTCAACCAGGGCCGCTGGTTCGACTTCTATGCGGCCAACCTCGAACGCAGCTACGGCAAACCTTGCACACCCGTCGCAGCAACCGGGAGCGCTCCGGCCGCGCCGTGCCCGCCAGTCGCCTTCGATGCCGGGCGCTGGCAGGCCCAGGCCCTCGACCGTTTGCAGGCCTGGGGCTTCAACACCCTCGGCAACTGGAGCGACCCCGACCTGGGCCATGCCCAGCGTCTGCCTTACACCTTGCCGCTGGCGATCGTCGGCGATTACGCCAGCATCAGCACCGGCATGGACTGGTGGGGCGCGATGCCCGACCCGTTCGACCCGCGTTTCGCCATGGCCACCGAACGTGCGGTCGCCATTGCTGCCCGGGATCACCGCGATGATCCGTGGCTGATCGGCTACTTCGCCGACAACGAACTGGCCTGGGCTGCGCCGGGAGACGACCCCAAGTCGCGCTATGGCCTGGCCTACGGCACCTTGCGCCTGACCACCGACGTGCCGGCCAAGCGTGCCTTCCTCAAGCAACTGCGCGACAAGTACCGCAACCAGGAAGGTCTGTCCAAGGCCTGGGGCATCGAGCTGAGCGCCTGGGAGCTGATGGAAGACCCGGGCTTCGAGCCGCCGCTGCCAAGCGCCGAGCACCCGGAAATCGAAGCCGACTTCAAGCATTTCCAGCGCACCTTCGCCGACGCCTACTTCAAGACCATCTCCGATGCACTGAAGTGGCATGCGCCGAACCAACTGCTGCTGGGCGGCCGCTTCGCGGTTACCACCCCGGAGGCCGTGGCGGCCTGCGCCCAATACTGTGATGTGCTGAGCTTCAATTTCTACACCCTGAAACCTCAGGACGGCTACGACTTCGCCCAGTTGCGGACGCTGGACAAACCAGTGCTGGTCTCCGAGTTCCACTTCGGTTCCCGCGACCGCGGACCGTTCTGGCCGGGGCCGATGGAAGTCGCCCGTGAAGAAGATCGCGGCCCGGCCTACACGGCGTTCCTCAAGGCGGCGCTGTCAGAGCCGAGCATTGTCGGCGCGCACTGGTTCCAGTTCGCTGATCAGCCGGCCAGCGGACGTCTGCTCGATGGCGAAAACGGCCACTTCGGTTTGGTCGGCATCACCGACGTGCCGTTCCAGGGCTTCGTCGAACAGGTGCGCAAGGCCAACCTGCAGGTGGAGAAAGAGATCGTCGGCAGTGCACCGGCCCGGCAACCGGCGAGCGAGCCAGGCAAACCCTGAGCCTTAAATGAATGATGTCGCCGTCTGACCCGTGTCTGTTCCCAAATCCGCTCCGTGCTGAAACAATGCACGCCACTTTTCAGGCAGGTTGTGCAGGAGTCGTCGGGTGCAGATTCAGGGTCATTTCGAACTGAAGTTCGAAGCGGTACGCGAGGCCTTCGCGGCCCTCTTCGACGATCCCCAGGAGCGCGGTGCGGCGTTGTGCATCCAGGTTGGTGGCGAGACCGTCCTCGACCTGTGGGCCGGCAGCGCCGACAAGGACGGCCAGGAGGCCTGGCACAGCGACACCATCGCCAATCTGTTCTCGTGCACCAAGACATTTGCCGCAGTCACCGCGTTGCAACTGGTGGGCGAGGGCAAGCTGCAACTCGATGCGCCGGTTGCGCGCTACTGGCCCGAGTTCGCCCAGGCCGGCAAGGAGTCGGTGACCCTGCGTCACCTGCTTTGCCATCAGGCCGGCCTGCCGGCGATCCGCGAACTGCTCCCCGCCGAAGCTCTCTATAACTGGCAAACCATGGTCGACACCCTGGCCGCTGAAGCGCCATGGTGGACGCCGGGCAGTGCGCATGGCTACGCCGCGATCACCTATGGCTGGCTGGTGGGTGAGCTGATTCGCCGCGCCGATGGCCGGGGACCAGGGGAGTCGATCGTTGCCCGTACGGCAAAACCCTTGGGACTGGATTTTCATATCGGCCTGGCCGACGAGGAGTTCCACCGTGTCGCCCATATCGCTCGTGGCAAGGGCAACCTCGGCGACGAAGCGGCGCAGCGCCTGCTTCAGGTCACCATGCGCGAGCCGCAGGCCTTGTCGACCCGGGCCTTCACCAACCCGCCGGCCATCCTGACCAGCACCAACAAGCCCGAGTGGCGGCGCATGCAGCAGCCGGCGGCGAATGGCCACGGCAACGCTCGCAGTCTGGCCGGCTTCTACGCCGGGCTGCTCGATGGCAGCCTGCTGGAATCCGAACTGCTCGACGAACTGACCCGCGAACACAGCCTCGGCGAAGACAAGACCCTGCTCACCCGCACCCGTTTCGGCCTGGGCTGCATGCTTGACCAGCCGGCGGTGGCCAACGCGACGTTTGGCCTAGGCGCCCGTGCGTTCGGGCATCCTGGCGCGGGTGGCTCGGTCGGTTTCGCTGACCCTGAGCATGACGTTGCCTTCGGCTTCGTCACCAATACCCTGGGCCCCTACATCCTCATGGACCCCCGTGCGCAAAAGCTGGTGCGGGTCCTGAAAGCGTGCCTTTGATCGGTTGGCCCTGCACTCAGGGGGCCGGTTGGCTATTCTGCATTCCACGTATTTTTTCTTTCATTTTCATGGTGTATCGCTGATGTCTTCACATAAAACCTTAGCTCTTGCCCTGTGCCTGGCCATCACCGGCTGCGCCCAGAACCCCCAGAAAGACGCCGCCGACAGCGGTCACAGCTGGTGGCCGTTTGGCTCGGACAAGGTCGCCGATCAGGAAGTGAAGGCAGCCGTAACCGAGAAAGTCGTCAAGTCCGAAGCCAAGTCCGAAGGCGGTAGTTGGTGGTGGCCTTTTGGTGGTAGTGACGACAAGGAGGTCGCAGCGGCGGCGGTACCGAAGATTGACGTGAAGGCCACCCAGGCCTGGCTGGACACTTACGAGCCGCGCCTGCGCGAGGCAGTCAAGGACAGCAAGCTGGAACTGGAACGCCGTGAAGACGTTCTGGTGGTGATCTTACCGGTGGACAGCGGTTACAACCCGGATCGTCCGGCCATGTTGCTGCCGGTTACCCTCGGCCCGATCACCCGGATCGCCAAGATCGTCGAAACCGACACCAAGACTGCCGTCCTGGTCCTCGGCCATGCCGACAGCAGCGGCGCCGCCGTGGCCAACCAGAAGCTGAGCCAGGAGCGCGCCCAGTCGGTGGCAGCGATCTTCCGCCTCAGCGGCCTGCAACGTGATCGCCTGGGCCTGCGCGGCCTGGGTTCGGTGGCGCCACGGGCAGCCAACGACAGCCAGCAGGGCCGTTCGCTGAACCGTCGTGTGGAAATGATCCTGACCCCGCAAGCTACCATGGTGGCGCTGCTTGCCAAGTACCAGCAGCCAACCCCGACCCCGGCTGAGTTGGTCGCTGTCCAGGATGCCAAACCTGCGGTCAAGGCACCTGCGGCCAAACCAGCCGCCAAGGCTGCTGCCAAAGCCCCGGCCAAAGCGGCGACTGCGAAGAAAGCTGCCCCGGTGAAAGATACCGCGGCCAAGAAGAAAGCGGCACCAGCCAAACCGGCTGCGAAAAAAGCCGAGCCCGCAGCCAAGAAGGTTGCGGCCAACAGCCCTGCGAAGACCAACTGATCCTCAAGGAACGCTGTAGATGACTCAGACGCTGGCAGATATGCGCCGTGACTACACCCGCGACGGCCTGGCCGAAGCCCAGGCCCCGAGCGAGCCCTTTGCGCTGTTTCACCAATGGTTCGCCGACGCGGTGAAAACCGAACAGGCTCCGGTGGAAGCCAATGCCATGACCGTGGCAACCGTGGACGAGCACGGCCGTCCGCATTGCCGCATTCTCCTGCTCAAGGGCCTGGACGAGCAGGGCTTTACCTTCTTCACCAACTACGAGAGCGCCAAGGGGCAGCATTTGCTGGCCAATCCGTACGCGGCCATGACCTTCTTCTGGCCGACCCTGGAGCGCCAGGTGCGTATCGAAGGGAAGGTGGTGAAGGTGTCGCCGCAAGAGTCTGATGCCTATTATCAGGTGCGTCCGTTGGGTAGCCGCCTGGGTGCCTGGGCTTCACCGCAGAGCCGGGTGATCGCCGATCGTGGCGAGCTTGAAGCGCTGCTCAAGGCGACCGAGCAGCGTTTCAGCGACAGCCAGCCGCAGTGCCCCGAGCACTGGGGTGGCTACCGCCTGTTGCCGGAGCGCATCGAGTTCTGGCAGGGCCGTCCGAGCCGTTTGCACGATCGCCTCAACTACCGTCTGGAGCAGGGCGCCTGGCTGCGTGAGCGGCTGGCGCCTTAACCCGCGCTGTATCCGGCGGCCTCGCGCTCCAGCCAGGCCGCCAACTCCTTGCGCTTGACCTTCTGCGCCTTCGCGGCGTCCAGCCGCTGAAGCATGAATTCGCGTTTCTGCTCATCCTTCCCCGCAAACGACAGGGCCAGGTCCCGGTCGGTCCAGCGCCTGATCCGCACGTACAGCCAACCGTGAAAATACAGGCCGGCCACGGTGGTGACGGCGATGATGAAGTAATCCATGTCTATCCTTGTTAACCAAGCCTTCTGACAGTTCCAGGTGTGCTGCCTGTACCCAAGCTGAATGGAAGCAATTTTATCCGGTGCGTGTCGTGACAGTCGTCAATGTGCGGAGTCTAATGAGCACCTGTCTTAAGGAGATGATCCTATGCGTAAGTCTGTTCTGCTGGTTGCATCGTTCACCACGATGTCGCTGCTGCTGGGAGGATGTGCCTCCAACCTGTCCGGCGACTCCTACTCTCGGGACGAGGCACGCCGCGTCCAGACCGTGCGCATGGGTACCATCGAATCCCTGCGCCCTGTGAAAATTGAAGGCACCAAAACCCCGATTGGTGGTGGCGCCGGTGCGGTGGTCGGTGGTGTAGCGGGTAGCGCCATCGGTGGCGGTCGCGGCAGCATCGTCGCGGCGGTGATCGGTGCGGTAGCCGGCGGCTTGGCCGGTTCTGCCGCCGAGGAAGGGCTGACCCGTACCCAAGGTGTGGAAGTCACCGTTCGCGAGGATGATGGCAGCATGCGCGCCTATGTACAGCAGGTTCAGGAAAACGAGATTTTCCGGGTCGGCGAGCGCGTGCGTATCGTGACCGTCGATGGCACCAGCCGCGTCACCCACTGATCGGCAACGCCTGAAAGACAAAACCCCGACACGGCTCGCGCCGTTCGGGGTTTTTTATTGCTGCCTGAAAAGGCCGTGAATCAGTTTGCCTGGGCCTTGCGGCTGGACAGGGCGGTGATGCCGTAGCCGATCAGCGCGGCAAACAGTGAACCGGTGAGGATACCCATCCGGTCCATGCCAGCGTATTCGCTGCTACCGGGCATGAAGGCCAGCGAACCGACAAACAGGCTCATGGTGAAGCCGATGCCACAGAGAATCGCCACGCCGAGGACCTGTCCCCAGTTGGCGCCGCTGGGCAGGGCGGCCATGCCGAGCTTGATGGCGATCCAGGTCAGGCCGAACACGCCGATGGTCTTGCCTGCCAGCAGGCCGAGGGCGATGCCCATGGGCACGGTGTGGGTGAAGCTTTCCAGGGTCACGCCGGTCAGCGACACACCGGCATTGGCAAAGGCGAACAATGGCAGGATGCCGTATGCGACCCAAGGGTGCAGGGCATGTTCGAGGCTGCGCAGCGGCGAGGTCTCGGCATTGCGGGTGCGCAGTGGAATGCACAGCGCCAGGGTGACCCCGGCCAGGGTCGCGTGGACACCGCTTTTCAGCACACAGACCCAGAGGATCAGGCCGACCACCATGTACGGACCGAGCTTGACCACCCCTAGCCGGTTCATCGCAATCAGCACCAGCAGGCAGGCGGCGGCCAGCATCAGCGAAAGGCTGGACAGCGAGCCGGAATAGAACAGCGCGATGATGATGATGGCACCGAGGTCGTCAATGATCGCCAGGGTCATCAGGAACAGCTTGAGCGAGGCCGGTACCCGCTTGCCCAGCAGGGCCAGCACGCCAAGCGCGAAGGCGATGTCGGTCGCGGTAGGAATCGCCCAGCCCGCGACAGCGGCGGGGTTGTCCCGGTTGAGGAACCAGTAGATCAGCGCCGGTACCACCATGCCGCCAACTGCGGCAGCGGCGGGCAGTACCACCTGTGAAGGTTTGGACAGTTGTCCCTCCAATACCTCGCGCTTGACCTCCAGGCCGATCAGCAGGAAGAACAGCGCCATCAGGCCGTCGTTGATCCACAGCAGCAGCGGCTTGGCGATATTCAGTGCGCCAATCTGGACGGCCACCGGGACTTCCAACAGCCCGCTGTATAACCAGGAAAGAGGGGAATTGTTGATGATCAGGGCCAGGACCGCGGCAGCGATCAACAACAGGCCACTGGCGGCTTCCAACTGAAAGAAACGATTGAATGTGCTACGAAGAGGCAAGGTCGCTTCCTCCTATCAAATGTGCAAAAGGCCGGCCACCCTAACCCTTTGTGTTATTCATTAAAATAAAAACTATATTCTTTTTTGTTATAAGTAATTTCGACTGTTTCAGTTTCGTCCATGTTTTCCGAATGGAATGTAGGAATTGGCTTATCTGGACAGTAGTTGGTTAGACAGGATTTGTAATTTGAGGCGCGCTTGTGATTTTTAAAGCGCTACACATCCTGTGTTAGCGTGCTGTAGTCCTTTCGCTTGAGAACCCCCCATGACCCATGACCGCACTTGGGCCCGCGAAGCCATCCGCATCATCGAGGCCGATTTCCAGCGCAGCGCCGACACGCACTTGATTCCGTTGCCGATGGTTGGCTTTCCCGAGGTCGACCTGTATTTCAAGGACGAATCCAGCCATCCCACCGGCAGCCTCAAGCATCGGCTGGCGCGATCGCTGTTTCTGTATGCGCTGTGCAACGGCTGGTTGCGGCCCGGAGCCCCGGTAATCGAGGCTTCCAGCGGTTCGACGGCGATTTCCGAAGCCTACTTCGCCCGCTTGCTGGGCCTGCCCTTCATTGCAGTGATGCCGGCCACCACGTCGCGGGAGAAGATCGCTCAGATCGAGTTCTACGGTGGGCAGCCGCATTTGGTGAAAGATCCGACGCAGATCTACGCCGAGTCCGAACGCCTGGCCCGGGAAAGCGGCGGGCACTTCATGGACCAATTCACCTATGCCGAACGCGCCACCGACTGGCGGGCGAACAACAACATCGCTGAATCGATCTTCAGTCAATTGCGTTTCGAGCGGCATGCCGAGCCAAGCTGGCTGATTTCCAGCCCCGGTACGGGTGGCACCACCGCGACACTGGGGCGCTATGTGCGCTATCGGCGCCATGCCACCCAAGTGTTGTGTGCGGATGCCGAGCGGTCGGTGTTTTTCGATTGCTACCGCACCGGTGACCGCGACCTGCGACTGGACTGCGGGTCGCGGATCGAAGGCATTGGCCGGCCGAGGGTCGAGGCTTCGTTCTTGCCGGCGGTGATCGATGCGATGGTCAAAGTGCCGGACGCTTTGTCGCTGGCGGCCATGCATTACCTGGCGCGCCGTCTGGGGCGGCGGGTCGGTGCTTCCAGCGGGACCAACCTGATCGGGGCGTTGCAGGCAGCATTGCAGATGAAGTCGGCAGGCGAGGCGGGATCGATCGTGGCGATTCTCTGCGACAGCGGCGAACGCTACGCGACGACCTACTACGACGAGCAGTGGTTGAAGGCGCAGGGGTATCAACTGGAGGCGTTGATCGAGGTGGTGGCGGGATGTGTCGAGCGGGGCGAAGCGCTGCCCGAGACGGTCTTGCGCGAAGGGATTTGACTCGCTTGTCGCGACGGTTCGGTACCCGCAACCGTCGCGACAGGCGTGATTACTTGGTCAGGCCCAGCATGCTGCGGGTCACGGCTTCGGCGATGCGGATCCCGTCGACACCGGCCGAGAGAATCCCGCCGGCGTAACCTGCGCCTTCACCGGCCGGGAACAGCCCTTTCAGGTTCAGGCTCTGCAGCGTCTCGTCGCGGGTAATTCGCAGCGGCGACGAGGTGCGCGTCTCGATGCCGGTCAGCACTGCATCTGGCAGGTTGTAGCCTTTGATCTGACGGTCGAAGGCCGGCAGGGCTTCACGGATGGCTTCGATGGCGAAGTCCGGCAGGCTCGGAGCCAGGTCGCCAAGGTTGATGCCCGGCTTGTAGGAAGGTTCGACGCTGCCCAAGGCCTTGGACGGACGACCGGCGACGAAATCGCCGACCAGTTGCGCCGGCGCCTGGTAGTTGCTGCCGCCCAGCACGTAGGCGAGGGATTCCAGGCGTTCCTGCAACTCGATGCCTGCCAGCGGGCCACCCGGGTAATCCTGCTCGGGGGTGATGCCGACGACGATGCCCGAGTTGGCGTTACGCTCGTTGCGCGAGTACTGGCTCATGCCGTTGGTGACCACCCGGCCTGGTTCGCTGGTGGCGGCGACCACGGTGCCGCCTGGGCACATGCAGAAGCTGTAGACCGAGCGGCCGTTCTTGGCGTGGTACACCAGTTTGTAATCAGCGGCGCCGAGTTTCGGGTGACCGGCGTATTTGCCCAGGCGAGCCTGGTCAATCAGCGATTGCGGGTGCTCGATGCGGAAACCGATGGAGAACGGCTTGGCTTCCATGTACACGCCGCGGCTGTGCAGCATGCGGAAGGTGTCGCGGGCGCTGTGGCCGAGGGCCAGGACCACATGGCGCGAATGCAGCGTTTCGCCGTTCTGCAGGACCACGCCGGTCAGTTGACCGTCGTCCATCACCAGGTCGGTGACCTTGTGTTCGAAGCGCACTTCGCCGCCCAGCGCACCGATTTCCTCGCGGATGTTCTCGACCATGCCGGTCAGGCGGAAGGTACCGATGTGCGGCTTGTTGACGTAGAGAATCTCGTCCGGCGCGCCGGCCTTGACGAACTCGTGCAGGACCTTGCGGCCGTAGTGGTTCGGGTCCTTGATCTGGCTGTACAGCTTGCCGTCGGAGAATGTACCGGCGCCGCCCTCGCCAAACTGGACGTTGGACTCCGGGTTGAGCTCGCTTTTACGCCACAAACCCCAGGTGTCCTTGGTGCGCTGACGAACTTCCTTGCCGCGCTCGAGGATGATCGGGCGCAGCCCGGCCTGGGCCAGGATCAGGCCGGCGAAAATACCGCAGGGGCCGAAACCGACCACGATCGGACGTTCGGCAAGGCCACCCTCGGGTGCTGGTCCCACGGGTTTGTAGGTCACGTCGGGGGCGACGCCGATGTTGTGATCGTCGGCGAACTTGCTCAGTACGGCCGCTTCATCACGGACATTCAGGTCGATGGCGTAGATGAACAGCAGTTCGGTGTTCTTTTTGCGCGCATCGTAGCTGCGCTTGAAGATGGTGAAGTCCAGCAACTGGTCGTCGCTGATGCCCAGGCGTTGCACGATAGCGTCGCGCAGGGCTTCGTCGGGGTGATCCAGCGGCAGCTTCAGTTCGGTAATTCGTAGCATGACAGGGTCCAGTATCCCGGCCATGGAGGGGCCGGCGGCTTTACACAAACCGCCGAGTATAAAGGTTTCGCCGTGCGAGCACTCAGGTTGAATGCGCGCCGGCTGTCAGTCGTTGCGCGAGCCTCCGTAGTAGGCGCAGCCGTTCAGGGTCTTGCCGTCCAGGCGCAATTGCGCGCTGAGGTGGCTGATGCCGCCGGTGGCGCTGTCGACGCAACGTTGCGGGGCGAGCCACAGGTCGATCTTCTGGCCGTTGGCCTCGGTGCTCAGGTTGATGCGGCCTTCCGGCAGTTGCTCTTCCAGGTACGGCAGCGCCAAGGGCGGCTGGCCTGGACGGTCGAGGACCATGCCCTTGCCGCTGATGTTCAGGTTCCAGTCCGGCTCGTGGCCGAAGGCGCGCAGGGTCAGGCGTTTGAAGTTCGGGTCGCTGCAGGCGTTGGCGGCGTGTTCGACACGGTAGACCTGGTGCACGTTGAACTGGCCGTCGGCGCCGGTGCTTTGGCTACCGGCGAGGGTACCGCGGATGTCGGCGAACAGTGCTCCGGGCGTGTTGGCGAGGGCTACGGCCTCCTGCAACAGGCTGGTGTTGCCGGTGTCCTTGATGACGAAGCGGCGGCTTTCGGTGCAGGGCTTGAACAGCAACTGGCCATTGGCGGCGCTGAGTTCACCTTGCAGGCGGGTCATGCCGGCGGTGGAGACGGGTTCCGGCTGGTCGGCCAGCAACTGGCAACCGGCGAACAGCGGCAGCAGGGCGGCGACCAACAGGGAATGAGCGATACGCATCGAGGAAAACTCCGGGATCTCGACCAGAAAAGTTTTCAACGGTACGCAGGGAGGCGTGGGATCACAAGTGAAGTTGCTTCAGAAAATGCTTGGGGCCGCGTTGCGGCCCTTCGCGAGCTCGGCGGGGCGCCGAACCGTCGCGAAGGACTGCAAAGCAGCCCCAAAACGCTGAAGGATCAACCGCCGAGGTAGGCGTCCCGCACCTTCGGATCGGTCAACAGCGCTTCACCCGTGCCCTGCATCACCACCCGGCCGTTTTCCAGCACATAGGCGCGGTCAGCGATCTTCAGCGCCTGGTTGGCGTTTTGCTCCACCAGGAACACCGTCACGCCATCACGGCGCAGTTGTTCGATGATGTCGAAGATCTGCTGGATGATGATCGGCGCCAGACCCAGCGACGGTTCGTCGAGCAACAGCAGCTTGGGCTTGCTCATCAGGGCACGACCGATGGCCAGCATCTGCTGCTCGCCGCCGGACATGGTGCCGCCACGCTGGCTGAAGCGTTCCTTGAGGCGCGGGAACAGTTGCAGGACCTTGTCCATCTGCGCCTGGTAATCGCCCTTGTCGGTGAAGAAACCACCCATCGCCAGGTTTTCCTCGACGGTCAGTCGCGAGAACACCCGACGGCCTTCCGGCACTACGGCAATGCTCTTGCGCATGATGTGCGAGGAACTCTGGCCGACCAGTTCTTCACCCAGGTAGCGGATGCTGCCGCTATGGGCTTGCGGCGAACCGCAAAGGGTCATCAGCAGGGTCGACTTGCCGGCGCCGTTGGCTCCGATCAGGGTGACGATCTCGCCCTGGCGGATTTCCACGTTGACGTCGTGCAGCGCCTGGATCTTGCCGTAGAAGGTGGAAACGTTTTCGAACTGCAGCATTTACGCTTCCCCCAGGTAGGCTTTGATCACATCAGGGTTGTCACGGATTTGCTCCGGCGTGCCGTCGGCCAGCGGAGTGCCCTGGTTGATCACGACGATATGGTCGGAAATGCTCATGACCAGTTTCATGTCGTGCTCGATCAGCAGCACGGTGACGTTGTGGGACTCGCGCAGGTAGCCGATCAGTGCCTTGAGGTCGTCGGTTTCCTTCGGGTTCAGGCCGGCCGCAGGCTCGTCGAGCATGATGATCCGCGGTTGGGTCATCATGCAGCGGGCGATTTCCAGGCGGCGTTGCTGACCATAGGCCAGTGTGCCGGCGGTGCGGTTGGCGAACTCGGTCAGGTTGACCTTTTCCAGCCAGTACTGGGCCCGCTCCATTGCTTCCTTCTCGCTGCGGCGGAACGCCGGGGTCTTGAACAGGCCCGCGAAGAAGTTGGTGTTGAGGTGGCGGTGCTGGGCAATCAGCAGGTTTTCCAGCGCGGTCATTTCCTTGAACAGCCGCACGTTCTGGAAGGTCCGCACCACGCCCTTGCGGGCGATCTGGTGGCCGGCCAGGCCCTGGATCGGCTGGCCATCGAGCAGGATGGTGCCGCCGCTTGGCTTGTAGAAGCCGGTCAGGCAGTTGAACACGGTGGTCTTGCCGGCGCCGTTCGGGCCGATCAGGGCAACCACCTGTTTTTCCTTGACGGTGAGGGCGACGCCGTTGACCGCCAACAAGCCGCCGAAGCGCATGCTCAGGCCGCTGACTTTCAGAATTTCGCGGCTCATCGACGCAGCTCCATATGAGGACGTTGCATAGGCAGCAGGCCCTGCGGACGCCAGATCATCATCAATACCATCAGGGCGCCGAACATCAGCATGCGGTACTCGCTGAAGTCACGCATCAGCTCAGGCAGCAGGATCATCACAATGGCCGCGAGGATCACGCCCAGTTGCGAGCCCATGCCACCGAGCACGACGATGGCGAGGATGATCGCCGATTCGATGAAGGTGAAGGATTCCGGTGTCACCAGCCCTTGGCGAGCGGCGAAGAAGCTACCCGCGAAGCCGGCGAAGCACGCACCCAGGGTGAAGGCCGACAGCTTGATCACGGTCGGATTCAGGCCCAGCGCACGGCAGGCGATTTCGTCTTCACGCAGCGCTTCCCAAGCGCGGCCGATCGGCATGCGCAGCAGGCGGTTGATGACGAACAGCGCCACCAGGGCCAGCAACAGCGCAACCAGGTAGAGGAAGATCACCTTGTTGATCGAGTTGTATTCCAGCCCGAAGAACTCGTGGAAGGTCTGCATGCCTTCGGCGGCCTTGCGTTCGAACGTCAGGCCGAAGAAGGTCGGTTTCTCGATGTTGCTGATGCCGTTGGGGCCGCCGGTCCACTCGGTGAGGTTACGCAGGAACAGGCGGATGATCTCACCGAAGCCGAGGGTCACGATGGCCAGGTAGTCACCGCGCAGGCGCAACACCGGGAAGCCCAGCAGGAAGCCGAAGGTGGCAGCCATCAGGCCGGCGATCGGCAGGCAGACCCAGAAGCTCAGGCCGAAGTAGTGCGACAGCATCGCGTAGCTGTAGGCGCCGACGGCGTAGAAGCCGACGTAACCCAGATCGAGCAGGCCCGCCAGACCGACCACGATGTTCAGGCCGAGGCCGAGCATGACGTAGATCAGGATCAGGGTGGCGATGTCGACCGCGCCGCGCGAGCCGAAGAACGGCCAGACCAGGGCGACCACGATCAGGCCGAGGATGATGTAGCGCTGGGTCTTCGGCAGGGTCAGGTAGTTGCTGACATTGGCGGGGATCAACGGACCGTCGCGACGGGACTTCATCGCCGCGCTCCATTGCTTGTCGAACAGCACGCGCAGGAACATCAGCACCGAGCACAAGGCGATGACGCCGAGGGTGAAGGGACCCTGGCCATGCACTTCGAGGTTGATGCCGGCAATGCTGAGCTTCAGGCCCAGTACCGGGAATGCCACGGCCCAGACCAGCAAGGCGCTGAAAAACGCCGATTTGAGGTGTCTGTTCATACTTTCTCAACCTCCGGACGGCCCAGGATGCCAGTCGGCCGGAACAACAGAACGAGAACCAGCAGGCCGAACGCCACGACGTCCTTGTACTGGTCGCCGAAGATGTCAGCGCCGAAGGCTTCGGCCACACCCAGCACCAGGCCACCGAGCATGGCGCCCGGAATGCTGCCGATGCCGCCGAGGACTGCCGCGGTGAAGGCTTTCAGGCCCACCAGGAAGCCGGCGTTGGGGTTGATCACGCCGTACTGCATGCTCAGCAATACGGCCGCGACGGCCGCCAGTGCGGCGCCGATGACGAAGGTCAGGGCGATGATGTTGTTGGTGTTGATACCCAGCAGGTTGGCCATCTTGATGTCTTCGGCGCAGGCCCGGCAGGCCCGGCCCAGACGGGAGCGGGAGATGAACAGGGTCAGGCCGGTCATGGCGATCAGGGTGACCACGAAGACCAGGATTTGCATGTAGGAAATCAGGACTTCTTCCGCGCCGCCCGGGCCGAAGGAGATGCTCCCCGGGATCAGGTTGGGAATGGACTTGTCCTTGGAATCCTGGGAAAGCAGTACGGTGTTCTGCAGGAAAATCGACATGCCGATGGCGGAAATCAGCGGGATCAGGCGGTTGCTGTTACGCAACGGCCGGTAGGCGACCCGTTCGATACTGTAGCCATAAGCACTGGTAACGAGGATCGTCGCGACAAACGCGGCGGTCATCAGCAACGGCAGTGAGTGGATGCCCATCATGGCCAGTCCGGCAAGGACGATGAAGGCCACGTAGGAACCAATCATGTACACCTCGCCATGGGCGAAGTTGATCATTCCAATGATGCCGTAAACCATTGTGTAGCCAATGGCTATCAAGGCATAGGTGCTGCCAATGGTCAGGCCATTAACCAGCTGTTGGAAGAAGTGATAGATCTCAGGCATTACAGCGCTCCTAAAAACCTGATACGCATTTCTCTGGTGGGTTTGTACCCGGCACGGCCTTGTGGTCTATAGCCACTTCGACGCGCGCAACTGCCAGGGAACCGCTGGTGACGGTTTTAAGATTTTCAGGTGAACCCGATCCCGGATCGCGGGAAACAGGTCCATGAACCTCGTAAAACAAAGCCCACTGCTCGCACAGTGGGCTTTTCGGTCATGTATCAAACAGTGTTACTGAGGGGAAACTTCGGTTTTCGGTTTGCCGAAATGCCATTCGTAGACCACGAATTTGAAGTCCTTCAGGTCGCCCTTGGCGTCGTACGACAGATCGCCGGTCGGAGTCTTGAAGGTGCCGGCGTGGATGGCGGCTGCCACCTTGTCGGTGTCTTCGCTCTTGGCTGCCTTGATACCTTCAGCGATCAGCTCGACTGCGGAGTAGGCCGGGAACACGAACGGACCGCTTGGATCCTTGCCGTCAGCCTTGATGGCGTCGGAGATGGCCTTGTTCGCAGGGTCGGTGTCGAACGACTTCGGCAGGGTGACCAGCAGGCCTTCGGAGGCGTTCTGGGCGATTTGCGAGATGGAGTCGTTGCCGACGCCTTCCGGACCCATGAACTTGGCTTTCAGGCCTTTTTCCTGGGCCTGGCGCAGGATCAGGCCCAGCTCTGGGTGGTAGCCGCCGTAGTAAACGAAGTCGACGTTGTTTTGCTTGAGCTTCTGGATGATCGAGGAGAAGTCCTTGTCACCGGCGTTCAGGCCTTCGAAGACGGCAACCTTGGTGCCTTTCTTCTCCAGGGTTTCCTTGACCGCGGTGGCGATGCCTTCACCGTACTGCTGCTTGTCGTGCAGGACCGCGACGACTTTCGGCTTGACGTGATCGGCGATGTAGTTGCCGGCGGCCGGGCCCTGAGCGCTGTCCAGACCGATGGTGCGGAAGATCAGCTTGTAGCCACGAGCGGTGATTTCCGGGCTGGTAGCGGCCGGGGTAATCATGATCACGCCTTCGTCTTCATAGATGTCGGACGCTGGCTGGGTGGAGCTGGAGCAGAGGTGACCGATCACGTACTTGACGCCATCGTTGACCACTTTGTTGGCAACGGCCACGGCTTGTTTAGGGTCGCAAGCGTCGTCGTACTCCTTGGCTTCGAGCATCTTGCCATCGACGCCGCCCTTGGCGTTGATGTCTTTGATTGCCTGTTTTGCACCGAGGAACTGCATGTCACCGTATTGAGTGACCGGACCGGTTTTCGGGCCGGCGATGCCGATCTTGATGGTATCGGCTGCAAACGAATGGCTGGCGACGCCGGCCAGAACCATTGCGGCAAACAGCTTGGAAATTTGCTTGGTAGCCTTACTCATAGTGCTCCACTCATTCTGTTGTAATTTTTATAGTCCTAAGCGCCAAGGCAGAGGACCTGACCAGATCCGGTGCGGCTACGCCGTACCGCGAGGCTGATCTTCCGGAATCGCCCCCGGTGAATGCCCTGGCAACTGTACCGGTACAGTGTAGAGCGCTGCTTCCTCGCTTGAAAAGCAGGTGCGCCGAGGCAAAAACCGAGGGTGTCGCCTGATCGACATAAAGTTACAAAAAAGCGTCTTCTAGTGTTCCGGTATTGCCCGGAAAGACTCGGCTTTGCTGTATCCGTCGATCAATTACTTATTTGAAACTGGGTTTTTCTGCAAAAATACCGGGCTTTACTCAAGCCGGATTATTTTTGGTGGAACCCATGACAGATGAACCAAGCACCCTCTATGCCAAATTGCTCGGTGAGACGGCGGTAATCGAGTGGAAAGCCTTGGAGCGTTTTTGGGCGAAGGGTGACCTGATTTGGGTCGAGCCTACCGTCGACCTGATCGAAGTCGCACAGGCAATGGCCGAGAATCGTGCCGAAAGCGTGGCCTTGTGGCGCAATGCTGGCACTGTCGGCGCGGTCACTGCCGAGCAGGCCCTTGACCTTCAGAGCCGCGATCCAGAGATATGGGCGGTGGTGGTTTCGCCGTTCATCCTGATTCAGGAACGCAAATCCGCCTGATCGCGATCTGATTTGGTGCGTGAAAACGCACAGCGAGTCCATTTTGGTGCGCGAGCCTGTTCAGGCAAGGTGACCGTTGGTAACAGTCCTGCCGCATCACGGGCGGGCGGTAACAGTCACCAGCCTTGAAACAGGGCAAATACAAAACGGGGCGCTCTTATGGGCGCCCCGTTTTTGTTTCTTGGCAGACTCAGTAGTCGACTTTACCGGTGTGGTAATTGAGCGAAATGACTTTGGTCTTGCCAATCCGGTGGCGATAAATCTCGCGCAGATACTTCACGGCTTTCTTCACGCATTCCCGTGACAGGCGAATATCGTTGATCGAGACAAACTTGCTCTTGTCGTTGATCAACTCGCGATACTTCTTCTCGTACATCGGTTTGATTGCGTACCAGTTGGTATCGAGGATCTTCGCCGGGTTCTCGAATTCGTTGAGCAACTCATCGATGCGCTCCTCCTCGAATTCCTCCTGGGTGATGAAGTCGAGGATCGCGTTGTCCAGGGTTTCGTCGAAGCGATAAGGCGCCCGAGCGAAGCAGCGTTTGATGAATGCCACGATCAGCGTCAGGAAATCGTCCGACAGGCACGGGCTCTTGGCGATCAGTGTGGTCAGCGACAGGTTGGCCGAAGCGCCGATCACCAGCGCGTAACGCTTGAGGGTGGTGTTGGGGAACAGGCTGTTGAGGTGGGTCTTGAGCCGGTTCAGGTCCATATAGGACAGCTTGTAGTCCTTGGGCAGCGAAACGATCGACACCACCGACGAGCAGTTCTTGAAGAAGTGCAGGTCATGCAGCGCCGCGGCGTCGCAGCCGGACGTGCGGTATTGCTCCAGGGCCGCGCGATAGCGCTTGGACTCGATCGGCAGCAGGCTGATGCCCTCGATGGCCTGGGTGTCCTTGTTGAAGTGCGGCAGGTCGATGGAGCGGAAGAACAGGTCGTCGATGTCCAGTCGCGGCTGTTCCTTCTCGAACACCTTGAAGCCCTTCTCGGAACTCTGGGTCGGGGTTTCCGGCACGACCGATTCGGCGTAGGCGATGGCCACCGGGCCGGCCAGGCTCATAAACAGGTCGTTGGCGTCGAGGCGGATGGTTTCGCCGATGTCGATGCCGGCGCGACGGAAGTAGTTCTGGTCGTAGTCGGTGGTCACCGCCTGGGCGGTAAGGATGTTGAATATCTGCTGGGAGATGTACTGGTTGGCGTGCTTCTCCATTGCGTTGACGTCGATGTTCTGGATGTTGCCGTCATCGCTTTCTTCGGCATAGCGCATGATGTCGTTGGAGATCAGCATCATCGCGTTCCATGGGCGAATGCGGCCCATGACACTGGCTTCGCTGCTGTCTTCGTTGTCGAAGTTGTACGAGAAGTCCCATTCTTCCGACAGGTATTTGCACAGCAGTCGGCCGGCGTTGATGTGCAACGCCTCGGACATTTCACTGCGATGGTCGGAAATGTTCGGCAGCACGCAGATGCCGCTGGTGAAGATCGGCTCGAAGACGAACGAATGCCCGGACTCGCCGTCTTGCTCGTCGGCAGGCTTGGTGTCGAACGTCTTGTTCATGTACGAGAACTGCTGGGCCAGGCCGAACTCCGAGGCCATGCCCGAGCCGGTACCGCCGCCGGCGCTGAAAATGTAGAAGTACAATCGCGACTGGTTGGCCTTGATCCCGCAGGAATCGATCAGGTACGAGTGGATCAGCTTCCAGTCGGCGCTGGAGAAACGGTGGGTTTCCTTGTTGAGGATGATCTTCGCCAGGTACTGGCCGAGGATCGGCGCGTTACCGGCGCCGCCGGCATGGACTTCGGAGAGGTCCATGATCTTCATTTTGCTGTAGTCGCGCAGGAAGCCGCTTTTCTCGCCTTTGCGCGAGAAACGGATGCGTCCGGCGATGTCCTTGTCCAGGTCGCCGAGCATGACCAGCGGTTCGACCAGGAACACCGGCTTGGCGCTCTTGGCCTGGACCAGGCGCAGGTTGTTGCGGATCCAGCGCGCCGGGTTGTAGCTCGGGTCGGTCCCGGTGCGCTCGTCGTTATTGAATTCGTTGAGGTAGAACGTCCGGGCGTTGTAGACCAACTCGGCGACATCCAGGGCGATGTTCGAGCCGCAGCGGCCCAGGCCAATAAGGCAGACCGAGGGGAATTGCTGGTCCAGCCGCAACTGGCTGTCGTCTTCGACATGCAGGCTCGGCGGGAACACCAGATCGCGCAGGCCGTCGAGGTTGTCGAGGATGCGCTGGGTGTCTGGTTCGGTGAAGTACAGGTATTGCTGTGGCGTCAGGGTGGGCTGGTTGTAATAGCCGCGGGCCCCGTAGCTGGAGGGCGCGGTGGCTGCAAGCAGCTCGGAAATCACGTTGGCTGGAGTATTCTTGGAGGTCATTTTGCGCCATTTGCCTGGGAGGGTGGCATTGAAACAGTCGATATCATTCAGCCATCCCTGGATAAGTTTCGCGACTGTATCAGCGCGTCTCTGGCGTACGCGATCAGGTTTTACCCTATAAACCCTAGGGGTTTTCCCCTCGTACCTCTTCTGAATCGTCCAAGTCGTCAACTTCTTTAATTATCTGGAGCTGTAGATGAGCAATCCAATGCCGTTGTCCCTGGGCTTTGCCGGTATCGGTCTGATGGGCTTGCCCATGTGTCGGCGCCTGCTGGCGGCGGGTTTTTCGCTGACAGTGTGGAACCGCTCGCCGGATAAATGCGCACCATTGGTGGCTGCCGGAGCGCGACAAGTGGCAACGCCGGCCGAGCTGTGCGAGGCGGCGGATGTGGTGATGCTCTGTCTGGCGGACACCTCGGTGGTCCACGACGTGGTGTTCGGTGCCGAGGGTATCGCCAGTACGGCTAAGGCCGGGCAGTTGCTGGTGGACTTTTCCAGCCTGGAACCGACCGCCACCCGCGCAATGGCCGCGCGGCTCAAGGCCGCCAGCGGCATGAGCTGGCTGGATACGCCGGTGTCCGGCGGCACCCCGGGCGCTGAGGCTGGCACCCTGGCGATCATGGTTGGCGGTGAGGCGAATGATCTGGCGCGGGTGCGCCCGGCGTTGCTGTCACTGGGTCAGCGGGTGACGCATATGGGCGGGGTCGGGGCGGGGCAGGTGACCAAGGCCTGCAACCAGATGATCGTGGCCTGCAATGCGCTGGTGATTGCCGAAGTGGTGGCCCTGGCCGAGCAGTCCGGGGTCGATGCCAGCCTGATCGCCGAAGCCCTGGCCGGTGGTTTCGCCGACTCGAAACCCTTGCAGATCCTTGCGCCGCAAATGGCCGAAAGCCGTTTCGAGCCAGTGAAGTGGCATGTGCGGACCTTGCTCAAGGACCTCGATACCGCCGTCAAGTTCTCCCGCGAGCAGGGCTCGGCAACCCCGGTCAGCGGACTGGCCGCGCAGTTGATGCGCCTGCATGGCAGTCAGGGCTATCTGGAAAAAGATCCCGCGACGCTGATTGATCTGTATCGCAGCAAGCCATAAGCCGTTCTTCGCGATGGTTGAGCTCGTTGAGCACGTCGCGCAGCGCTTCCAGCGGCACCGGCCGGCTGAGCAGGTAGCCCTGAATGGCGTCGCACTCCAGTTGCTGGAGGAATTCGTACTGTTCCTCGGTCTCCACACCCTCGGTGATCACCTTGAGGTGCAGGGTGTGGGCCATGACCATGATCGCCTGGACGATGTCCTTGTCCGCCCGTGAGCGCGGCACGTCCTGGATGAACGAGCGGTCGATCTTCAGGGTGTCCAGCGGCAGGCGCTTGAGATAGGCCAGGGATGAATAGCCGGTGCCGAAGTCATCGATGGACAGCGACACACCCTGCTCGCGGATCCGCCGCAGCAGGGCGATGGTGCTGTGGATATTGGCCATCAAGGCGTTTTCGGTCACTTCCAGCTCCAGGCGCCAGGCCGGCAGGCCGGCCCCCAGCAGGGCTTCCTGGACTTCGTTGGCCAGCTCATCGCGGCCCAGGGTGAGGGCGGAGCAGTTGACCGTTACTTTCAGATCACCGAAGCCGTGCTGGCTCAGTTCGGCGAGGTCCAGGCAGGCCCGCCGCATGACCCACAGGTCCAGGTCGGCAATCAAGCCATTGGTTTCAGCGATGCCGATGAAACGGTCGGGGCTGAGCAGGCCATGTTGCGGATGTTGCCAGCGAATCAGCGCTTCGAGCTTGGTCACCCGACCACTGGCAAGTTCGTAGATCGGCTGGTAGTGAATACGCAGGCCGCGCTCTTCCAGCAGCGCGATGCGCAGTTCTTCCTCCAGTTGTAGCTCCAGGGTGGCGCGGGTCTTGAGGTTGTCGCTGAAGAAATTGAGTTTGTTGCGCCCGCTGCCTTTGGATTGATAGAGCGCCAGGTCGGCGTGCTTGAGCAGTTCGTCGCAACTGCCGCCGTCGTCCGGGAACAGGCTGATGCCGATGCTGGTGGTCATGACCATGCGCCGCCCGGCCAGGTCGATTGGCTCGCGGACTTTCTGCAGGATGCGCTGCGCAAGGCCGCGGGCCTCATCCGGACTTTTCAGGTTGAAGAGGATGCAGAACTCGTCGCCGCCAAGCCGCGACACCACGTCCTGGTTACGGGTCGCGGCTTTGATCAGGTTGGCGATGGCCTTGAGCAACTGGTCGCCGGCGTCGTGGCCGAGGCTGTCGTTGATGCGCTTGAAATGGTCGATGTCGAGGAACATCACCCCGAGCATGCCGCCGATCTGGCTTTGCTCGGCCAGGCGCTCGGCGAAAATCTGGTTGAAACCGCGACGGTTGATCAGGTTGGTCAGGGCGTCGTAGTGCGCGGCCTGTTGCAGCGAAACTCTGGCCTGGTCGAGCTGGCTCAGCAGGGTGTTGACCCGACGCAGGTCCTGCTCCTTGCTTTGCAGTTTCTTGTCCGACAGCGCCGCACTGATGCAACTGCCGCTGATCAGCAGGGTGATCACGGCGATGGTGAGGCTCAGTTGCAGGCTGTTGTCGCTCAGGGCCATTTGCGTGCTGGTGCCGTCGGGCAGGATCAGGCTCAGGGCGCACATGCCGGTGTAATGGGTGGCGATGATGCCCCCGGCCATGACCACTGCAGCGCTGTACTTGAACAGTTGCGGGCGGGAGCCGTTGCCGCCACGCAGGTAGCGAGCCATCAACAGCGGCAGAAGCGCGGCGACCAGGGCGACGATCACCGACACCAGCACCAGTGTGGGGTTGTAGTGCTGCAAGGCGTTGGAACGCATGGCGGCCATGCCGGTGTAGTGCATGATCGCCACCCCGGCCGCGACGCACAGCGCGGCGAGGCCGTAATGGCGGGTGCGCGGCAGGGGCTGGCCGAGGATGTTCATGGCGCAGAGGGCGGCGGACAGCATGATCAGCAGCGAGACGCCGGTCAGGAACATGTCGTAGTGGACTTCCAGCGTCGTTTCGAAGGCCAGCATGCCGATGTAGTGCATCGCCCACACGCTGCAGGCCAGGCAACAGGCCCCCAGCACTTTCCAGCGGCGGCGGGCGGCGCCGTGTTCGCTGTCGCCGATGCGTTCGATGATGTCGAGGGTGGCGAAGCTGCCTGCGCACATCACCAGATAGGCGAGCAGTATCAGGTAGGGGTTATGGCGTACAGCCAGAGCAAAATGGCCCGCCGGATGATCGGCAAGCAGCATGTGCAGCCATTCCATAGCGTGCCTCCCAGTTCAGCCGAGTTCGCACTCGTCCCCACACCGCCTGGAGACTCTTTTCTTTTGCTGAGTATAGAAAGACCGCGCTGAGGCATCGGGATTAATGGCAGATTGACTTCAATGAATTGGTAATGACCCCAATAGCCAACAGTTCTAACGGCGCAAATGGTTACAATTACCTGCTATCAAGCACATGGATGATGGCAGACAGGCTTGAAATTGCCTTCTAGATTTTGTCCGGCGTACTGGCGCGTACTGACAAAAACAAGAGGGATCTGACTGATGCATACCCCCACCCAAGCGGCAAATGCCTGGCGCATTCTGTTTCTGTTGTTCCTGGCGAACCTGTTCAATTTTTTCGATCGCGCGATTCCGGCCATCGTCATCGAGCCTATTCGGCTGGAATGGCACCTGAGTGATTTGCAGATTGGCCTGATAGGGACCGCGTTCACCCTGGTGTATGCGATTGCCGGCCTGCCGCTGGGACGCCTGGCCGACACCGGGTCGCGCCGCAAAGTCATGGGTTGGGGCCTGGCCGTGTGGAGCGGTCTGACTGCGGTCAACGGTATGGTCGGCAGCTTCTGGACATTTCTGCTGGTGCGGATGGGTGTCGGCGTCGGTGAGGCCAGCTATGCACCCGCGGCCAACTCGCTGATCGGTGACCTGTTTCCCGCCGAGCGTCGTGCACGGGCCATGGGCATCTTCATGCTCGGGCTGCCGCTGGGCCTGTTGCTCGCGTTCTTCACGATCGGGGCGATGGTCCAGGCCTTCGACAGCTGGCGTGCACCGTTCTTCATCGCCGCAGTGCCGGGGCTGATCCTTGCGCTGTTCATGTTCATGATTCGCGAGCCGGCGCGTGGCGCGGCGGAGGTCATTGCCTCGTCCCAGGCACCACTGGACCGGCCGCTGCGCCGGGTCCTGAGCATTCCGACTTTCGGTTGGCTGGTGCTGGCGGGCCTGAGCTACAACTTCGCCAGCTATGCCTGCAACTCGTTCATGGTGCCGATGTTGCAGCGCTACTTCGTGTTGTCGCTGCACCAGGCGGCGGTGGCAACTGGTGTGATCGTCGGGGTGACAGGGTTGATCGGCCTGACCTTCGGCGGCTGGGTCGCCGACAAGATCCACCAGCGTATGCCAGCCGGGCGTCTTCTGTTCGGGGCATTCAGCATGCTGGTGGCTACGGTGGGGACAGGTTGGGCGCTGTATGCCGGGCGTGTCGAGATCGGCGTGTTCGTCGCACTGTTCGGTGTGGGCTGGCTGTTCGCCTACAACTTCTACACCTGCGTGTACACGGCGATTCAGGATGTGGTCCAGCCGCGCTTGCGGGCGACGGCCATGGCGCTGTTCTTCGCCGGACTGTACTTGTTGGGTGGCGGCTTGGGGCCGGTGGTGGTGGGGTCGTTGTCGGACCATTACGCCAAGGTGGCGATGCTGGAGGCGGGGGCGCAGGAGATGAGTGAGGTGTTCAAGGCCGTGGGCTTGCATGACGCCATGGGGCTGATCCCGGTGGCCTTGCTGTTGACTCTGGTGTTTTTACTGTTTGCGGCACGGAGTTTCAGTCGCGATGCGCAGAAGATGAAGGCGGGGATGCTGGAGGAGGCAGAAGGCCTGGGCGGCAAGGCCGCCGAAGCTGTGTGATGTTGGGGCCGCATTGCGGCCCCAATGCTTTCAACCGGCGACGAGAACCCGGATCGCTTCAAGCCGCAGCGCTGCCTTGTCCAGCATCGCCAGGCCATCTTCCCGCTGCTTGCGCAGCGCGTCGATTTCGCTGTCGCGCACGGTCGGGTTGACCGCTTGCAACGCGGTCAGGCGTGCCAGCTCTTCTTCGGTTTCCGCAGCCAGGCGGCGTTGCGCTTCCGCTACGCGCTCGTTATGTCGCGGCTGGATCTTGGTTTCACCGGCGTTGATCCGTGGCGTCAGCACATCGCGCTGAGCCTGGATGAACTTGTTGGCGCTGGCCTTCGGCACGCTTTCGAGCTGGTCGTTGAGGGTTTCGAACGACACCCGCGAAGCCAGGTCGTTGCCGTTGGCATCGAGCAGGCAGCGCAGCGCCGCCGGCGGCAGGTAACGGCCCAGTTGCAGCGCGCGTGGGGCGACCACTTCACTGACATAGAGCAGTTCCAGCAGCACGGTGCCGGGCTTGAGCGCCTTGTTCTTGATCAGCGCGACGGCGGTGTTGCCCATCGAGCCGCTCAGGACCAGGTCCATACCGCCTTGCACCATCGGGTGTTCCCAGGTGATGAACTGCATGTCCTCACGGGACAGCGCCTGGTCACGGTCGTAGGTGATGGTCACGCCTTCGTCGTCGCCCAGCGGGAAGCTGGCGTCGAGCATTTTTTCACTCGGCTTGAGGATCAGGGCGTTTTCCGAATGGTCCTCGCTATCGATGCCGAAGGCGTCGAACAGGGTTTCCATGTAGATCGGCAGGGTGAACTGGTCGTCCTGTTCGAGAATCGCTTCCACCAGGTCCTGGCCTTCGCCGGCACCGCCGGAATTCAGCTCCAGCAGGCGGTCGCGGCCGCCGTGCAGTTCCGTTTCCAGGCGTTCACGCTCGGCGCGGGCTTCGTCGATCAGGGCTTTCCACTGGTCTTCGTCGCTATCTTCCAGCAGCGGCAGCAGGCGCGGGCCGAACTGGTGCTGCAGGGCGTTGCCGGTCGGGCAAGTGGCGAGGAAGGCGTTCAGGGCCTGGTCGTACCACTGGAACAGGCGTTCCTGCGGGCTGTTCTGCAGGTGCGGAACGTGCAGTTCGATGGTGTGTTTCTGGCCGATGCGGTCCAGACGACCGATGCGCTGTTCCAGCAGGTCCGGGTGGGCCGGCAGGTCGAACAGCACCAGATGGTGGGAGAACTGGAAGTTGCGGCCTTCACTGCCGATTTCCGAACAGATCAGCACCTGGGCGCCGAACTCTTCGTCGGCGAAGTAGGCTGCGGCACGGTCGCGCTCGAGGATGCTCATGCCTTCGTGGAATACCGTGGCCGGAATGCCGGAGCGCACGCGCAGGGCGTCTTCCAGGTCCATGGCGGTTTCGGCGTGGGCGCAGATGACCAGCACCTTGACCCGCTTGAGCATCTTCAGGGTGTCGATCAACCAGTCGACCCGCGGGTCGAAACGCCACCAGCGGTTTTCTTCATCACTGTCGCCCTGGGCCTGGAAGCTGACTTCCGGGTAGAGGTCGGCGTGCTCGCCAACCGGCAGTTCCATGTACTGGTCGGGGCACGGCAGCGGATAGGCGTGCAACTGGCGCTGCGGGAAACCCTGGACGGCGGCGCGGGTGTTGCGGAACAGCACGCGGCCGGTGCCATGGCGGTCGAGCAGTTCGCGGATCAGGCGGGCGCTGGCCTCGGTGTCGCCATCGTTGACCGCTGCCAGCAGGGCTTCGCCTTCGGCACCGAGGAAACCCTGGATGGTGGCGTGGGCCTTGGGCGACAGGCGGCCTTCGTCGAGCAGTTCCTGTACCGCCTCGGCGACCGGGCGATAGTGCTCGCTCTCGGCGCGGAACGCGGCCAGGTCGTGGAAACGGTTCGGATCGAGCAGGCGCAGACGCGCGAAGTGGCTGTCCTGACCGAGCTGTTCCGGGGTCGCGGTGAGCAGCAGCACGCCGGGGATGACCTCGGCCAGTTGCTCGACCAGCGCGTATTCCGGGCTGGCGTTCTCTTCGTGCCAGACCAGGTGGTGGGCTTCGTCGACCACCAGCAAGTCCCAGCCGGCGGCGAACAGTGCGTCCTGGGCCTTCTCGTCTTCGACCAGCCATTCCAGTGCGACCAGCGCCAGTTGGGCGTCTTCGAACGGGTTGCTGGCGTCGCTTTCAATGAAGCGCTCGGCATCGAACAGCGCGACTTCCAGGTTGAAGCGTCGACGCATTTCCACCAGCCACTGGTGCTGGAGGTTTTCCGGGACGAGGATCAGCACGCGGTTGGCACGGCCGGAAAGCAGTTGGCGGTGGATCACCAGGCCGGCTTCGATGGTCTTGCCCAGGCCCACTTCGTCCGCCAGCAGTACCCGCGGGGCGATACGGTCGGCCACTTCACGGGCAATGTGCAGCTGGTGCGCGATCGGTTGGGCGCGCACGCCACCCAGGCCCCAGAGCGACGACTGCAACTGGCGGCTGGTGTGCTCGAGGGTGTTGTAGCGCAGGGAGAACCACGACAGCGGGTCGATCTGCCCGGCGAACAGGCGGTCGCTGGCCAGGCGGAACTGGATGAAGTTCGACAGTTGGGTTTCCGGCAGGGTGCACGCCTCGTTCTGTGCGTTGAGGCCGTGATAGACCAGCAGCCCGTCGATCACTTCGACTTCGCGGACGGTCAGTTTCCAACCTTCGAAGTGAGTGATCTGGTCGCCTGGAGAGAAACGCACCCGGGTCAGGGGGGCGTTGCGCAGTGAGTACTGGCGAGTGTCGCCAGTGGCCGGGTAGAGCACGGTCAACAAGCGACCATCCTGTGCGAGGACGGTACCCAGACCCAGCTCGGCTTCGCTGTCGCTGATCCAGCGTTGCCCCGGTTGATACTGCTGCACCATACTGCCTGACTCCCGCCATGAAAAAGCTGGCTATCTTAACGGATAGCGGCGTATTGACCAAAGGTTCTGGCCCATGAGCGGGTGACCGGGCGTCGGTTCCACGCCGTGACGCCGCTCACAGTTGCCGGCACTCCTTGCTCAAGCCGTGGTCAAACGTGCCGACACAGAGGCAACAGGAGACCCTTCACCATGCTGCCACCGATGATTCCGCTGAGCGCCGTGCCCGTCACGTCGCAACTGGACCCGGTCAAACCGACCCCGGACATCAAGCCCGTGGTGCCCACCCAGCCCAGTTCCAGCGACGGTACGATCGACCTCAAGCATCGCCACCCCGAGCAGGCCGCCGTGCTCCTGCGCGAAGAACAGCGCAGGCGCCAGGGCCAGCAAGCGTCCCAGGAACAGGACGACGACCCTTATCAGCCGATGCCCGGCGACGAACTCAACGCCGACAACACCGTGCCGGTGGCCCCGTTGATGGGCGGTGAAGGCCGTCAAGGGCTGCTGGTGGACATCGAAGTCTGACCGTCGGGCTGTTCAGCACCGGCATCAGCCTTCATCATGGAGCCTTCGCTGCCTCAGAGCCTGACCATGAGCCAAGACGACAACCTGATTGATTTCGGCGCCGAGCGCGCCCGTCGTGTCCACGACCTTAAAGAGAAACGCCTGAACGAAGTGCGCAACGCTTTCGAGCAGGCCATGCCTTTGGGCGCCGCCAAGAAAGGCAAGAAAAAGCCCAAGGGCAAACCCGCCAAGCGCTGAAAATCTTGATGCAGGTCAAGCCTGCTCCCGCCTTCGGCGCCCGCTCAGGGCGCTATTGACCTCGATCAATTTTCCCTCCCGGCACATTCGCTACTGTTCACTCATCGGACAGGCACAGGCAAATGGAGGCCAACATGTTCTTCGATAATGTGGTTGTCGCAGGGGTAGTCACAGTCGGATTGATGTTTGTTTTCTTCGCCGGCTTCGGACTTTTCATCTGGAAGGACTCGCAGAAGCGCAAAGATCGCTGATTCCTTCCCGATACAACGAGCACGCAAGGCATTTAGGGCGACTTCGGTCGCCCCTTTTTTTGTCTGCGATTTTTGCAGGACGAGGCGGGTAGAAAGAGAACGTCGAAAAAGACACTGGACTCTGATAGTTAGCTAGCTAATAATTTGTTTCAGATCTTTTCCTGTCACCTCTGTCTATCGTTAACCCCACCGTCCTCAGGTTCGCTCCGTGCCAATCACTTTGCAGGCGCTTTTCGCGCCCAACACCCTTGCCGTGCAGTTCGCCATCAAGACCTTGCTGGGTGGCGGGCTGGCGTTGTGGCTGGCGTTGCGCTGGGGGCTGGAGCAACCGGCCTGGGCCTTGATGACCGCGTTCATCGTTGCCCAGCCGTTGTCCGGCATGGTGTTGCAGAAGGGTTTGGCGCGCCTGGTCGGGACGCTGGTGGGGACGGTGATGTCGGTGGTGTTCATCGCCGTGTTCGCCCAGACGCCCTGGTTGTTCCTGATCTGCCTGGCGCTGTGGCTGGGCCTGTGTACCGCGTGTTCGACCCTGCTGCGCAGCGCCTGGGCCTACGCTTTCGTACTGGCCGGCTACACCGTGGCGATCATCGCCTTGCCCACGGTCAATCATCCGTTGCTGGTGTTCGATCAGGCGGTGGCGCGTTGCACTGAAATCAGCCTGGGCATTATCTGCGCCACCTTGAGCAGTGCCTTGCTCTGGCCGATGCGGGTCGAGCAGCAATTGGCCGGGCAGGCGCGCCAGGCCTGGCAAAGCGGATTGCAGGCGGCCAGTGCGACGCTTGCCGGCGATGAAGAAGGGCGCAAAAGCCTGGTGGAAATCCTCGGGCGGATCGTCGCAGTCGATTCGCAGCGCGAACACGCCTGGTTCGAAGGCCGCCTGGGCCGTGAGCGCGCCCGGGCCATTCGTGGCTTGAGCCAGAAATTGCTGATCCTGCTGCGTATCGCCCGTTCGGTGCGCCGGCAGTGGCGACAACTGGACGAAGGCGAAGCAGAGCACTTGCGGCCCTGGCTCGACGAAGTACATGCGGCGCTGGCTGCGCCTGACGCCGAGCAACTGATGGCGCTGCGGCAGCGAGTCTCGCAGGGCGCGCAGGACCTGCGTGACAGCGCCGCCGAACACTATTGCCTGGCGCGCCTGACCCTGCTGCTGGATAACGCCGCCGCCGCGACCCACGCGCTGCACGCAGTAGAAGAGGGCAAGGCGCCGGCGGACCTGCCGGACAGTCTTGCCGTGCACCGCGATTTTCCGTTGGGCCTGTTGTTCGGCTCGCGCAGCGCCCTGGCATTCCTGGCCATGGCCAGCTTCTGGATGGCCACCGCCTGGACTTCGGCGCCGGGCGGGCTGGTGTTGACCTGCGTGGTCTGCAGCCTGTTCGCCAGCCGCGAAAATGGCGCGCAGATCGGTATGAGTTTTCTGCGCGGCATTCTGCTGGCGCTGCCGGTGGCGTTTTTCGTCGGGCAGATTCTGCTGCCGCAGTGGAGCAGTTTCGCCATGCTCTGCCTGGGGATGGGTGTTCCGCTGTTTTTCGGCGCGTTGGGCATGGCCAATCCGCGAATCGGCGCCACAGCCACTTCTTACTGCCTGCATTTCATCGTGCTGGTGTCGCCCTTGAACAACATGAGTTTCAGCGTCGAGGCTTTTCTCAACAATGGCCAGGCGATGATGATCGGCGTCGGGGTGGCGGTTCTGGCGTTCAAACTGCTGGTGCTGCGCAATCCCGCCTGGCACGGCCGGCGCCTGCGCGCCGCGACCCAGAGCGATCTGGTGCGCCTGACCCGCCGTGAGCTGCGCGGGGCCGAAACCTGGTTTGGCGGACGCATGGCCGACCGCCTGCTGCAACTGGCGCGGCACTTCGCGGCACTGCCCGAGCAGGAGCGCGGACGTTGGGATGACGGATTGCATGGCCTGGACATGGGCGACGAGTTGTTGCACCTGCGCATGTGCCTGGCGGTAGCCCGGGCGCCGGTGGAGTCGGCTCAGCGCGAATACCTGCAACACCTGCAGGCGGTGCTGGCGCAAGGTCCTGGCCCCGGGCGCGAACACCGCCTGGACGAGGCCAGCACCACCTTTATCGCCGCGTTGCAGGCTCAGCCAACCAGCGACGCCCTGCGCCTGGCAGTGGGCGCCGTTCTGCAACTGCAAAAGAGCTGGGGCCGCTGGTGCCGCCGGCTGGAGGAAATCCATGGGCTTGCGTGAATGGGCGCTGGGCGGGGTCCTGCTCAGTCCGTTTCTGATTTATGTATTGCTGGCGCTGCTGCTCACCGGCCTTGTGCGTCTGCTCCTGCGCCTGACCCCGGTGGGGCGCTGGATCTGGCACGAAGCCCTGTTCGATTGCGCCTTGTTCGTTTGCATCCTGACCCTGGTAACGCTGTACCTGGGAACTGTCTGAGGAGTTTGTCCATGCGTACCACCGTGCGTATCGCCCTGACCCTGTGCCTGGTGGCTGTGGCCGTGTTCGCCGGCACCCACTTGTGGCAGTACTACATGCTTACCCCCTGGACCCGCGACGCGAAGATTCGCGCCGATGTGGTGATCGTCGCCCCGGATGTTTCCGGCTGGGTGCGTGAATTGAAGGTGAAGGACAACCAGCAGGTGAAAGCCGGCGAGTTGCTGATGTCGATCGACAGCGACCGTTTCGAGGCGGCGCTGGACAAGGCCAACGCCGTGGCCGAAACCCGTCAGCAACAGTTGCGCCTGCGTGAACACGAGGCTTCGCGCCGGGCCGCGCTGGGGCCACAGGCGATCAGTGCCGAGCTGCGCGAGAACGCCCAGATCAACGCCGCCGTGGCCCGCGGCGAACTGCGTCAGGCCCAGGCCGATGCCAAACTCGCCGCCATCAACCTGGCCCGCAGCAAGGTCCAGGCGCCCCGCGACGGGCACATCACCAACTTGCGCCTGGCCGAGGGCAACTACGTCAACGCCGGGCAGCCGGTGATGGCCCTGGTGGACGACTCGACGTTCTACGTGCAGGCCTATTTCGAAGAAACCAAACTGCCACGAATCAAGGTCGGTGCGCCGGTGAAAATCTGGCTGATGAGTGCCGGCGAGCCGATGAAAGGCCATGTACAGAGCATCAGCCGCGGCATCACCGACCGCAACGCCACACCTGACAGCCAGTTGCTGGCCGAAGTCGAGCCGACCTTCAACTGGGTGCGTCTGGCCCAGCGCATTCCAGTGCGGATCAGCCTCGACGAGGTGCCGGAAGGGTTCGCCCTGAGCGCCGGGATGACCGCCAGCGTCCAGGTCGAGGAGCACTGATCAGGGCTGTTGGCGGGTTGCGGCCAGGACGATCTCGCGGATACACACGTGCTGCGGCTGCTGGCAGGCCCACAGGATGGAACCGGCAACGTCCTCGGCACTGAGCACCTGGCCGCCCATGTCCTGCTGTTTCCAGTCTTCGTAACCGCGCTTGATCGCCTCGTCGGTGGTGTGGCCGAGCAGTTCGGTCTCCACCGCGCCGGGGGCGATGGTCACCACCCGCACGTTGTGCGGCGACAGCTCTTCGCGCAGATTTTCGGAAATCCCGTGCACGGCGAACTTGGTGCCGACGTAGGCGACATGGTTGGGGAAGGTCTTGCGCCCGGCCACCGAACTGACGTTGATCAGCGTACCGTGGCGGCGTTCGATCATCCCGGCGGCGAGCAGGTGAATACCGTTGAGCAGGCCTTTGACGTTGACGTCGAGCATGCGCTCCCACTGCGCCGGGTCCTGGTTGTGCATCTGCCCGAGCAGCATGACGCCGGCATTGTTGATCAGCGCATCGGCCGGGCCGTAGGTCGCCTCGGCCTCGTTCACCGCAGCGGCGAAGGCCTCGCGATCGAGGATATCGACGGCGCGACAAAGGGTGTTGGGCAACGCCAGTGCCTGCATCCGTTCCAGGCGGCGGGCCAGCAGCAACAGCGGATGGCCGGCCTGCGAAAACAGCCGCGCGCAGGCTTCGCCGATACCGGAACTGGCACCGGTGATGATAATCAGGGGCTTGAGCATGATGACCTCCAAGGCATAATCAATTTGAATGGCTGAATTCTATTGAGCCCGGAAAGTCTTGAGAAACGGCTTATTCCGCTGGCTGGCATCGGAAATGACTATGGATATTCGACACCTGAAGGCCTTCATCGCGGTCTTCGAAGAACGCAACATCACCTCGGCCGCGCAGCGCCTGTGCGTGGCCCAGCCGTCGCTGTCGGTGACCATCCGGCAACTGGAGGAAGAGCTCGGCGTCGCCTTGTTCCTGCGGCAGGCCCGTGGCGTCGACGTCAGCGAGCAGGCGCGGGTGCTGTATCCGCAGGCGCAGCGCATGGTGGCCGAGGCCGAGGCGTTGAGCCTGAGTTTTCGCGAAGGCCGTCAGCAACTGGTGCTGCAACTGGGGATCGAGGCGGATATTGCCGGCAGCCAGGTGGAATCCTTCCTCCGTATGGCCAGCGCGGCGCTGCCGTCGTTGCAACTGACGCTGCTGGACGGGTGCGTGGGCGATGCGCGGCTCGGCGTCGAATCATTGTGCTGCGAGGATGAACTGTTCCTGCCGCTGTGGGACGAGCCGTTCGTGCTGGCGCTGCCGAGCAGTGGCGCGGCGTTGCGCTGGATCACGTGCCCGCAGCAGCCGTCGCACCAACGCCTGCTCGGCTTTTACGGTGATGCCGCGCAGGATTGCGCCGGCACCGCCGCCAGCCTGCAGCAGGTGGTGCATATGGTAGCGGCGGGGCTGGGGCAGGCGCTGCTGCCGCAATCGTTGGTTGAACATCATCCGGGCGTGCACTGGCGACCGTGTCAGGGCGCGGCCCTGAGTCGCCGGGTCGGCTTGTGCTACGCCGCGCAGGCTCTGCAACTGCCGGCGCTGGCGCAGTTGCGGGTGGCATTGGGCGCTTCGGCGGATTAAAGGAACATTCCGCCCGAGACTTCCAGGCGCTGGCCGGTAACCCAGCCGGCAGCGTCACTGGCCAGCAGCGCAATCGCGGCGCCGATATCGTCCGGCAGGCCGACCCGGCCCAGCGCTGTGTTGCTGGCCACAAAGGCGTTGACGTCCGAGTTGTCGCGCACCGCGCCACCGCCGAAGTCGGTCTCGATGGCCCCCGGCGCGAGGATGTTCACGCGGATGCCGCGCTGGCCCAGCTCCTTGGCCTGATAGCGGGTCAGCACTTCCATGGCACCTTTCATCGCGGCGTAGGCGGCATAGCCGGGCAGGGCGAAGCGGGTCAGTCCGGTGGACACGTTGATGATCCGGCCTTGATCGGCGATCAGCGGCAGCAGGCGCTGGGTGAGGAAGAACGGGCCCTTGAGCTGGATGTTGAGCAACTGGTCGAACTGCGCTTCGCTGGTTTCGGCGAAGGGCGCGTTGATGCCGATGCCGGCGTTGTTCACCAGCACATCAATCTGATCGCGGCCGAAGTCGCGTTTCAGTGTTTCGCTCAAGGCCCCGGCGAAGGTTTCGAAGCTGGCGCTGTTGCCGACGTCCAGTTGCAGCATGGCGGCACGGGTGCCGCTCTGTTCAAGCGTGGTCACCAGCGTTTGCGCTTCGCCGGCCTTGCTGTGATAGGTACCGATGATGTCGAAACCCTGCGCCGCGAGGTGCAGTGCGGCGTTCTTGCCCAGGCCACGGCTGGCGCCGGTGATGAGTGCGATTTTGCGAGACATGCGCTGTACCTCTGGAGGGGATGGTCGTGATGGGCGCAGTCTATTGGTCGCGTATTTGCTGATAAATCCGCAATATTCGGAAATACTGTTCGGGTCAATCGAACAATCAGGCGCTGCCCATGCTCAAGCCGGAACTGCTGCGCACCTTTATCCGGGTCAATGAATTGGCCAGTTTCACCTTGGCCGCCGAGCAGCTTGGTCTGCCGCGTTCGACCGTGTCCGAGCAGATCCGGACGCTGGAGCGCCAACTCGGCGCGCGCTTGTTCAACCGCTCCACGCGCCGTGTGCAGCCGACCCAGGACGGCTTGCTGCTCTACGAGCGTAGTAAAGAGCTGCTGTCGCGGATGGAGGAAATCGAGGGACTGTTTCGCGCCGACCCCGCCGAGCTGAGTGGCTGCCTGCGGGTCGATCTGCCGACCCGCATGGCCCGGCGCATCATCCTGCCGCAACTACCGCAATTCATGGCGGCGCATCCGGGTTTGAGCGTTGAACTGAGCTGCACCGATCGCCAGGTCGATCTGCTGCGCGAAGGTTTCGACTGCGTGATGCGAATTGGTGCCTTGAGCGACCTGGCGGTAGTGGCGCGGCCATTGGGCCAGTTGGCCATGGTCAACTGTGCCAGCCCGGCTTATCTCGCGCGCTTCGGTACGCCCACGTCGCTGGCGGATCTGGCGTGCCATCATCTGGTGCACTACGTGCAGGCTCTCGGTTCGCGCAGCCCGGGCTTCGAGTACCAGGAGCAGGGCGTTTCCCGTTTCCTGAGCATGGGCGGGTCCATCACCGCCAACAACACGGATGCGTACGAAAGCGCCGGGCTGGCCGGACTGGGCATCATCCAGTCGCCCTGGATCGGCGTGCGCGACTACCTGGCGCGCGGGCAACTGGTGGCACTGCTGCCCGATCATGTTCCGGCTGCCATGCCGGTATCGCTGCTCTATGCCGGCCAGCGCTACTTGCCGCCGCGGGTGCGGGTGTTCATGGATTGGCTGGCGGGAGTGCTGGCGACTCAACTCGATCCACAGGCAGGTACAGGCTGAACAATGTCCCGGCCTCGGCGGACGAGCGCACCTCCATGTGCCCGCCATGGGCCAGGGCGATTTGCTTGGCGATATACAAGCCAAGTCCGAGGCCAACCTGGGGCGTTTCCGATGGAAGCTGGGAAAACGGTTCGAAGAGTTGCGTCACCACGTCTGGTGCGATGGGCGGACCGAAGTTGTGCACGCCGAGGATGAACAGGTTGTCCTCCATCGTCGCCGAGACGGTGATCGGGCTGCTTTCGTCGCCATGTTGCACGGCGTTGGCGATCAGGTTGGAGAGCAGTTGGCAGATGCGTTCGCGGTCGCAATAGATGCTCGACAGGTCGGCGATGTTCAGTCGTATCTGGCGTTGCGGATGCACCCGGTGCAGCTCGGAGGCGACATGTTGCAGCGCCTCGCCCAGGTCCGGGCAGGGCAGGATGCTCAGTGGAATGCCATCGCCCAGTCGCCCGCGGGCGAAATCCAGAACATCGCGCACCAGTTGGGTCGCCCGGCGACCGGAGGTGAGGATATGTCCGGCGATATTGCGCGAACGTTCGTCACTCAGGCGCTTGACAAGCAGTTCGGCGCCGGCGGTGATGGCGAACAACGGGTTGCGCAGGTCATGGCCGAGCACCGCGATGAACTTCTCACGAAGCGCGGCGATTTCTCGTTCTTTCTCCAGGGCGATTTCGGTGCGCTGGGCGCTCTCTTCGCTTTCGATCTGGATGGTCAGCAGTCGGGCGAAGGCTTCCATCATCGGCTGGATGGCGCTGCCTTTCAGTGATCGCGGCAGTGGATCAAACGCGCAGATGGTGCCGAAAAAACTGCCTTCGCTGCGAAACACCGGCACGGCGATATAGCTTTCGAAGCCATAGGTGCGCGGAGCGGGGTGGGTGAGGCAGGTGGCATCTTCACTGGCCTTGTCGATGACGAGGGTCTGGTGGGTGCGACGGATTTCACCGCACAACGTGCTGTGGGCATCCAGCTCGTCGCCGACCTTCATGCCGAAGCCCAGGGTGTCGAGAACGGCGAGGGCGGTCCAGCGGGTTTCCGTCACCCGTGCGATGGCGGCAAAGCGCAGTCCAGTGGTTTCGCTGATGACCTGGAGAATGGCGGGCACTACCTGGATACGGCTGATGGTAGCGCTGTCTGGAAATATTGAAGTCTTCATGGAACATCGGCTGCAGAAAATCGAGTGTCGGCTGCAAGTGTAGCGAGCATCCGGCATGAGATAGAAAAATCGGAACAAGCGGTAGGTGATTTCCATTACTCTTGTCCGACCCGAGCATTCACGTCAGAGGAATGCCCATCTACTTGCGTGCCAACTCTTTTTGACCTGCATCCTTTTGGGTGTTTTCAGCGAGGTTTGACATGCACATCACGTCCCAGGACATCTGCTCCGCCGCCGACCAGCTCAAGGGCTTCGTCGGTTTCCACCGCAAACTCGGCAAGCACATCGTGCGTTTCAGCGAAGACTCGTTCGGTATGGATGTGGCCGATGACAGCATCACGCCCAGCAGCGAATTCGTCTGGCAGGGTAGCGATGGCGAGGCCATGACCCTCAGTCGCGAACTGATCGATGTGTTGCTGGCACAGAACGTCGATGATCGGCTCAACGTCAGCGAACCGCTGCGGGTTTACCAGCGGCGGCGTGACCTGCCGGAAATCATGGCGCAGCGGCGTCGGGTGAGCTGAGCGCGTCGGGCGGGCGTTGCCGCTTTAACCGGCTTGCCCGCGTTCACTTCTTTCTTCGCGATGGCGTTCGAGCAGTTGTTCGAATGCCCCGCGCTCCAGCGGGTGGCTTAAATAGAAGCCCTGGACCTCATGGCAGTTTTCCATGCTCAGCGCCTTGAGCTGCTGCTCGGTTTCCACGCCTTCGGCGGTGACGGTCAGGCCCAGGGCCTTGCCGAGGTTGATGATCGCCTGGACGACCGCGCGGTCATTGCTGTCACTGCTGAGCCCGGCGACAAAGCGCTTGTCGATCTTGATGCTGTCGAAGGGGTACGTGCGCAGGTAACCCAGCGATGAATAGCCGGTTCCGAAGTCGTCCATGTTCAGGCGCACGCCGAGTTCCTTCAGCGCATTCATGGTGCCGAGCGCGCCTTCTATATCGTTGAGCATGACGTTCTCGGTGATCTCCAGCTCCAGGCGCTGGGCCGGGAAGCCTGTCTCCATGAGGATCTGCCGGACATCGGCGACCACATCGCTGCGGGAGAACTGCGCCGGCGACAGGTTTACCGACACCAGTAACGCCCCCGGCCAGCCGCGGGCTATCTCGCACGCGCTGCGCAACACCCACAGGCCCAGCGGGACGATCAGGTCAGTCTGTTCCGCAAGCGGGATGAACGTGTCTGGGCCAAGCAAACCCTCGACCGGGTGTTGCCAGCGCACCAAGGTTTCGACGGAGACGATTTCCAGTGTCTGCAGGCGGTAGCGCGGCTGGAAGTGCAGGACGAATTCGTGGTTCTTCACGGCGCGGCGCAAATCGTTTTCCAATTGCCGGCGGTATTGGATCTGCTGGTTCATCTCCGCCGAGAAGTAACGCCAGGTGTTCTTGCCCTCGGCCTTGGCCTGGTACAGCGCGATATCGGCGCAGCGGATCAGTTCGCCGGCATCGGTGCCTTGCAGGCGGGTCTGGGCGATGCCCAGGCTGGCGCCGATATGCAGGCTGTGATCTTCATAAAGGATTGGGGTGTGCAGGTTTTCGATCAGGCGGGCGCAGAAACGGTCGATTTCGCTGCGGTTGTCCAGCTTGGCGATCACCAGCACGAATTCGTCACCGCCAAGCCGAGCCACCAGATCGCCGTCCCGGGTCGAATCGCGTAGCCGTGCGGCCACCTCCAGTAACACCGCGTCGCCGGCAGCGTGGCCGAGGGAGTCGTTGATCGGCTTGAAGCTGTCCAGATCCAGCAGGATCAGCGTGAGCGGCGGAGCATCCGGGCCCTTGAGCAGCGCCTGCTCAAGAAACCGCGAGAGCTTGTTGCGATTGGCCAGACCGGTCAGAGCGTCGTGCATCGACAGGTGCTGGATGCGCGCATGGGCCGCCACTTCGTCGGTGATGTCGCTGGCGGTGCCGCGGAAGCCCGCAGGCTGACCCTTCAGGTAGATCGGTCGCGCCGAAACCCGGCAGAAACGCAGCAGGTTGTATTGGTCGCGGTAAGCGCAGCGCAGATGCGAGGCCTGCTGGCCGGTTGGTTCGTCCAGGGTGTCGAGCCAGGCACCCAGCGGCGTGGTTTCGCAGGTGAGCAGCAGGTTCAGCGGCTGGCCCAGCCAGTCTTCGGTACGGTAGCCCGTGACATCGACGAAACGTTGCGACAGGTAGGTCAACCGTTGATGACGGTCGACCTCCCAGATCCAGTCCGATGCGGCCTCGGCCACGGCGCGAAAGCGCTGCTCGCTGGCTTCGAGGGCCTGGTTGCTGTCTTGCAGGGCATTCAGGTTGTTGTCGATTTCCCGTGAAGCGTGCAACGCGTAACGAAAGAAGTACGCCATCAACAGGCTCAGCACCAGGATTGCGCCGAGCAGTGGCGGCAGTACGGCCCAGAGCAGGTGGTCGCCGGGACGCGGCGGGTTCCATTGCAGGCTGTAGCCGATAGTGTCCAGCGGCAAGCGCACAGAGTTGGCGGATTCGTCGCCGGCTTTGACGATGTGCATAGTATCCAGGCCGATATCGCTGGCGAGTTTGTCGAGCTTGGGTTGGGTCAACTGGTCAACGAAGATCAGGACCGGGGCGGTTTGCGGATCGATGCTCAGTACATCGTCGTCCGGGCGAATCGCTGCGGCGCTGAGTAGCGCCGGCCAACCGTTGAACAGCACGTAGCGGCTCAGTTGACGGCGGCTCGCCGCAAGCCTCCGGGCTTCGTCAACAAGGGCTTGCAGCGGGGTGTCGAGGTAGGCGGTTATCGGGGAGTCGCTGGGCTGGCCCTTGAACAACGCGTACTTGGTGCGCTGGTCATCAATGACGAATACACCTTCATAACCGCTGGCGGTGTAGAGAGATTCGCCGATGTTCTTCTCTATATAAGCCCAGTGTGTGTCCGGATCGCCTTTGAAGTGTTGGTAGGCGGCATCCCACACGGCGTAGCTGGAAAGAAACTGGCGAGACGCGTCGAGTCGCTGGTGCAGGGCCCGGTCGGTGTGAAAGATGCTTCGTCGGCTTTCGTTCTGGTTCAACTGATGAGCGATGTTGAACAGGGCACCGAGGGCTATCAGGCAGGCCAGTGAAAACAGCAGGACGGCGCCGGTAATCAGTTTTCGCGTTTGCAGCCTGGGCTGAGCCCAGCGCTGACGAGCGGTGGTATTCCTTTCCATGGTGATGCCGAATCCTGTGGGCGCGCACCGCACGGGCTCGTGCGGCGCGGGCAAACTTCACTCAGGATAGGCGACTCTGGACGGCACGTTTTCCCCACCGACAAAATTGACCCGGTCGCGACCACTGTTCTTGGCCGTGTACAGCGCCTTGTCGGCCTCGTTGAGCCAGGCCACCGGGTCGTCGAAGTCGGTGCGGCAGATGGCCAGGCCGATACTCAGACTGATACGCAGCTCGGGAAGGGCGGGGTCGCGGTAGCTGGCAACCTGTTGGCGCAGGCGCTCCATGATTCTTGCGGCCTGCTCCAGGCTGGTGTCGGGAAGGATCACGCAAAACTCGTCGCCGCCGTAGCGTCCGGCCAGGTCATCCTCTCGCAGGCCGATTTTCAGCTCGGCGCTCAGGTGGCGTAGCACGGCATCGCCGACCACATGGCCGTAGGTGTCATTGATGGACTTGAAGTGGTCGATGTCGATGATCGCGATCACGGCACTGCTGAGTTGTTGCTGGCAGGTCTGGAACTTGAGTTGCAGCAGGTCCTTCCATGAGCCGTGATTGAGCAGGCCGGTGAGGCTGTCGGTACGGCTCAATGCGCTGAGGCTACGTTTGTGCTCGGAAAGCTGGATCGCCAAGCGATAGCACACCCAGCCAAGTGCCAGCGGGTAAAGAGTGAGCATTGGCAGGCAGGCATAGACCTGCAGGTTGCTGCTCACCAGTTGCAGGCCGGGGCCGAACAGGGCGATCGCGAGCAGCATGCCAGCGATCTGCGCAAGCATCCCGCGCACGAACAGGCGCTGGCCGCCTGCGGCCACGTTGTTCATGGTCATCATGGACAGGATGGTGATGCTTGGCAGTGGATTGAAATGCATGCTGGCGGTCCAGAAGCCGCCGGTCAGGGAGTCGATCAGCAGGTTGCGTTGCTCTGCCTGGTAGGGTGTGCGCGAGCGAAGGCCTATCTGATAGGCCAGATGCGGCCAGAGCAGTCCGTTGAAGAACATGACTGCCCATACCCATGGTGGTGGGTCGAGAGGCAGCATGCCGGCGTACACACCGAGCAGGCCGATGCCCATGCCGATGGTGCGCGGTGCATAGATCCTCCTGACAAATGAAAGTCCCTTGCCTCGTTTATTGTCCGTCATGGTGTTCGTTTTTTCCGGGGGCGCCGTTTATCGCATAATTCGCCTGAATATTGTTGAACATTCACGCACCGCTCAAGAATGGCCTTGCGAGCCATTTAAAGGTTGCTGGCGGCAACCTGTTAATCCGCAGCCAAAACAGGGGATTGTTCTCTCTATATAAGGAAGGGGATTGGGCAGGAAAACCCCTGTGGCAGGGATGGCGTAAATTTCTGAAAATTCTCGAAATATTCTCTTGACGGGGTTTTGTAGTTCTGTAGAATGCGCCCCCACGAAGCGAGCAAATGCCGCAGAGTGAAGCGAA
>NZ_QKVL01000241.1 GCF_003231275.1 Pseudomonas huaxiensis | reverse complement strand
GAGGTTGAGAAGAATCTCGGGGCCGAGGTGACGGTTTCGTATCGTGTCGACAGCGACAGCGAGCCGACCCGTGTTTCCGCGCCTACCACGTTCATTATTGGCGAACAGCAAGGCAGCCTGCCTCTGCCGGTGGTGCTGGAAGCCAAGGACGATGTGCTGAATCCATCCGATGCTATCCGCGGCGCCACGGTGCAGATTCCT
>NZ_QKVL01000240.1 GCF_003231275.1 Pseudomonas huaxiensis | reverse complement strand
TCACTGGCGTCACCGGCGGCAACTACGAGCACCTGGAAACCGCGGGCACGCCGACCACCGTCGTCACCGATGACCCAGCGCGCCTGGACACCACCGGTCTGACCCTCAGCGCCACTGGCTCGGTACAAGAAGGCGGCAACATCGTCTACACCGCCAAACTGACCAACCCAGCCGGCACTGAGATGAAGATCACCTTGAGCAA
>NZ_QKVL01000024.1 GCF_003231275.1 Pseudomonas huaxiensis | reverse complement strand
CCGGGTCCCCTCCCTCCGGTGCCTTGCGGGGCCACGCGGCCTACGACTCGCTTCGCAAGTCTACATCTCGCGTCTTCGGCTAACGCCGAAGGGTGCTTCGCACCTGCCCCTTCAGACACCTCCACTCGGCCTCCTGACGTCGCACCTTGTGGCGTCTGGACTTGCGTGCATGAAGAGCAGAAGCAAGATCAAGAGCAAGATCAAGAAAGAGCAAGAAAGAGCAAGAAAGAGCGAGTCGGCGGCTTCATCAGATTCTGTTTTCGAAGATCCGCCATCACAGGCGCCGCCGAAAGGTGGAAGGGGCCGGCAGCCTCGCCACATCGAATGGATAAGCTCCCAGCAGCCAAGCCCAAGCCCCAAAGATCACGGCCCCGGTACTCAATGAAGTATCCACAATAAAAAAAGCCCGGATCACCGACCCGGGCCACAAAACGCAGCTCCATGCTGCCCCCCATCCGCTTCGCTTACCAGAGGTAGCGAAGTCCTACGTTCATGCTGTACGGCATTTCGATGTTCTTGCCGTTGCTGTATTCAAAATCGGCATGTACCTGGAAGTCCCTCGACAGCGACAGTGCGACACCGGCACCCAGCTCTCCACGGGAACCGGACAGGTCGTTGTTGAAGCTGTTGTCGTTGACCTTGACCTTGTTGTTGCTGGCGAACTCATGGGCCAGCGCAGCCTTCAGGTACGGCTGCAGGATGCGCCCCTCGTCCAGGTGGATGGTCTTGCCCACGGTGGCACCGACCTTGCCGAGCAGGGAACGGGTCGCACCGGTGTCGGCTTCCATGTCGTTGCTGAAGCTATAGTCCTTCGACTGGATCACGGTCCCCGCAACCTGCGCGAAAGGCTCGACGAAGTAGTTGTCCTTGAGCTTGATATGCCGCCCCACTTCCACCGAACCGCCGATACCGTGGTTGTCGTAATCACCCTTGGCCCGGGTGCCATCGCTCAGGCCGACCTTGGCATCGTTCTGATAGCGGTTGTACTTGATCACGGTGTCGACGTAGTAGCCGCTCTTGGCGTCCAGCCAGGTGGCATAACCACCGAGGTAGTAGCTATCGATAGTGCCGCTGGATCCGTGGCTCAAGTTCAGGTCAGACTTGCTGTAACCAGCCAGGGCACCGATCAGCCATTGGCCGTCACCCCAAGGCAGCGGTGCGTCCGCACCGAAGGACATGCCTTGTTGGTTCTGGGTGTAACCCACGCCGGACGAAGCATCGGCGACGTTGTACTGGTTGCTATGGGCACGCATCCAGACACCGGCGCTACGGCCTTCGCTGTAGCGCAACTCGCCCATTCGGGTACGCAGGGTGGTCAGTTCGCCGTAGAACACTGTCGGTGCGGTACCTGAGAGGGCCATTACCGTTCTGGTGCCGGGGCTGATAGTGCGGGTTTCCGGATCGAGGAACCAGTCGTCGCCTTCCTGCTTGAGGCTGTAGGAGTAGGCACCGAGGTCCACTGCACCACCCAGCAGGCTGAACTGGGCACCGCCGCCGCCGGTATGCACCACCTGCAACGGCACGCCGGCCGCCGGATCAGTGCCACTGGCGCTGATCAGCAGATCATGGTTGCCAGTGGCCTGGCCGGTGATGTTGATGAAGTCGGTTTCGTTGGTGGCGAAGTTCGAACCCATGACGAACGTGCCGTTGCCGGACAGCGTTTCGAGATTGAGGGTGTAGAAGGAATCGGTGTCGCCCATGGTGATGCGGCCACCATTCATGTTCAGCTTGGTGACGCTACTGTCGCCGGTCATCATCCACTGCGAGGTGGCGTCGATGCTGGCCTCCTGCACGTTTTCCATGCGGCCGGTGAACAGCGAGCCGTTGTTCAGCGCGAGGGTGCCGGTACCGCCCTGCTCGATGATGAAATCGCCGGTCAGGCCGCCATTGTCGAAGGTGAAATTACCGGTGCTGGTGTCCGAGATATTGATATTGCCGATGAGGTCGCTCTGGGAGACGCGCACGTTGGCCGTGGAGCCGTCCAGCACATCGATGATGGTGCCGTTGCCGCCTTCGAGCGTGGTGCCGTTGAGGATATCGATGTCGGCGCTGGCGCCGCCAGACAGATCGATAGCGGAACCGGTCTGGCCGACCACGCGCGTGCCAGCCAGCACCAGCGTCGCTCCCGGCGTCGGGTCACTTGGATCGACAAGAATGGAGATACCCGTCCCCGCGCCAATGATGCTGCCGCCCTGCGCACTGGTTTTGCCGGCGAGGAAAAGCGCGACGCTGCCAGCCCCCGTGGAAATGAGATCGGTGTCAAGCAAGGTGAGGGTGCTTTCGCCCGAGACCGAAGCGGCACCAGCACCTCCGGTGATTACACTGCCGGTCACAAGAGCGGTGGAGCCCCTGGCCTCATTCAGGTCGGTCGACAGCGAAAGTCCCTGGCTAGTACTGGTGACATTGACGCCAGTCAGGTTGACAGAAGACCCGGCCGCGTCGATAGCACTGAAAGCCGGGCCGCTGTTGATGACGGAGCCTCCCGTCAAGTTCAGTGAGGAACGCTTTTCAAGAGCGACCGAATTGAGCGTTGCATCCTGGCCATTGAGAGCCGCGTCATTCCTTAAAATGTAGTTATCGGGAGCAGTGCTGGAATCGATATTACGCGTCGTGCCGTCGATGATCTCGACAGCTTGTACCATTCGACCCGGCAACAAGAACAACGGCATTAAAAGAACAAGCGGCGCGACCCGAACAATGCTTCGCTCAGGCTTGGAAGTTCTGGTGACCATAATATTCTCACCTACGTTGTTTATCTGAAATTCATCTCGAATATGAAAAGTTATTTCGAATATCAGCGATTTTCCGGAGCCGCAGGATACTTAGCGTCCTACGGACGGTATGTAGGATTTTTCCACTCCCAATGTAGGGCATGGCAACACGTAACGAAACTTTCGGTGGGGTCTGGAATGTAGAAATCCAGACCCCATCGAAACGGGGCGGTTTATCAAGGCCGCGGGCAGACAGTCCCATCCGAGTAGAAGCGGCCGATGAGTACGTAGTGAGGACTCGAGGTTCCCGAGGTCGCCCCACCATCGCGGGTGAGCTTCCAGAACACAACGATCGACCCTATGGGTACGGGGTCGATGTGCTCGCCATCCCCCCATGGCACATTGAATGTCACCACTCTGACAGCCGCTTCGGCCACTGTGACTGTGTGCTCGAATACGCGGCGGGTAGCCTCCACCGGGTTAGCGGGGAACCCTGGATCACCCGGCATGATAAGGTCAGTGTCCATGACCCAATGAATTTCCAGCGCGTCATCGGGCTCGAATCCGGGATAGCTCATCTGGATATCGACACCCTTGATCCAGGGCTCGACACTGCAGTTGATAGTGTCACTGACGGGGTCTCGATTGGAGAAGACTACGAGTGGCAGGTCCTCGATAAGATTGACCGTTACCACAATGTTGGTTGGAGGAGACTCCTGTGCATTTGACTCCAGGCCATCGGCGTAGATCGAATAATGAGCTGGAATGTTGCCATTACCATTCGCTTCAATCATCGCCCACGGCAAGGGCATCGTAATTGAGCCGGTGGTAATGTCCGCAGCGCTCAGTTCGCGCACACCCACGACAGTTCCACCGTAATAGACTTTGATGAATTCGCCAGCCTGAGCCTGGTCATAAACCTGCACTGTGATAGTCGCATCCTGCCCTTTGTCCTCCGGTACGATTGCATCGCTCTCGCCGGTGAAACTTTCCAGCGTCAGTTCCTCCAGATCAGGGTTGATGATATCCGGCTCATCCGGATTTGGCGGGCCAACTTGCGTCAGATCAACCCGAACAGTCGTCGGCGGGGACGGGTACGTCACACCACCGCGAGTCACGTCATAAGTGACCTCTGCATCATATTCCCGACCAAGGTCGCTTATTTCCTTGAAGCTGATAGTTTTGTACTCTTCCGGGTGCGAAATAGACTCCAGATTAACGCTATTCCAGTAGAAGTTTACGAAGTCTCCACTGATGGGCGTGACATAGTCATGGTACAGATCGACACCATCCCGGGCCTGCGCCAAGGATATAGTTGGCCCTTCCGGAATCTCAGGGGCGTTCACCAGGGTCGGTGCGGGGTTTTTAACAAGATAGACATCATCTGGAATCGACAGGTTCGTGCGGTTCCCCGCCCGGTCGACCACATTGTAGGTGAACTGCAGCTCCCCTCCGGGGAGAGCATCGAAGAATGATCGTGCAATCGTTACTTCAAACGGATCCTCCAACAGAACATCCGCAATGATCAAATCAGTATTGATGTAGAAGTCATACCTGTCTCCCGGTTTGTGCGCACGCAGCGTTGGAATCTTGACGGTGACGCCACCATGGGTCGTCAGATACTCTGGCGTGATCCTGTTGCCGGCAGGCAGATCGTCCGGGAGTTCTGCAGCAGCGGGCTGACTGCCTTCGTTCGGGTCAACTTTATCAATGAAGAACGGCACAGAAAAACTGTAGGTCGGGTTAAGGAATGGCTTGTCCCGGGTCCTGTAGGAGAGCTGGTAAGCCCCATGGGAAAGCGCGCTGACTGGAACCTCGAGTTCTACCTTGCCAAAGCCTGGCAGAATATCTTGCGGCTCGCCATAATCGCCATCGTTGAACCGGAACGCGATCTCGTGAGGCCTGTTAGGCATGCCGTCCCATTCCAGCACCTCGACCTTGACCGCCTGATCGATAGGAATGGTATTGGGCTGGTCGTCGTCTTCATCTGGCAGTGCATTCAGCAGGGTCGGAGGATCGAGCGTCGGCACCTCGTTATTGACAAGATTAAAAACTCCAGACCTTTGACTCGCTTCGAACCTGGCTTTCTGCGCCCGCTTATCCGCTTCGGTCCTGGCCTTCAGCACTTTCAGTTGTACCAGCTCAGGGGAAAGTTTATCCATATCATTCATGTCAGTGTCTCCCGTTTTATCGACGCAGCTATTGACGTGGCTTCACCACTTGACTTCAGTAGACTCCGGTTTTAAAAATCGCGCACCTGACAGAAATAACAGGTACGTTTTACAACAGCGCTTCCCACACAGATCTGACTCAATACAAGAACCCGAAAAAGTTCCAGCCATGTATCAGGCCGAACAATCGTCACGGCCTCCGCGGACAGCGCTCATACAATCAACTTCTAACTAGGTTCCATCACAGGGCTTATCAGAGCCGGGGACGACAAGCGAAATCTTGAGCACTCGGTTGGGCGCGATTCCCGGCGTACCGTCGACTTTGCTCAAGTGATAAGTGACATTCGCCGAGCCATCTTCGAGTGGCAGGGGCAAAACCAGATCGACGAATCTATCCATCAACACGTTCAGCCCGTTTTGTGCTTGATCCTGCGTCAGCGTTACAGCCGGGAACAATACATGGCCGAACATAGGTCGATCGCCAACGATGCCCCTCGACAACTGCCAACTGAGCTGAATCTTGTCGCCTGCTTCGAGCAACTGGGGATTGCCGGGTATCTTTATCCAGATCCCTTTCCAGGGTTCGTTTATGCAGCTGATGAAGCCATACAGGTTGGCATCGGGGAACGACACCCGTTCCAGACCTTCCAGCGGTATGACGGCCACTCTCACCTGCGTGTCATCGCTGCGCTGGCGATTAACGCCATTGGACACCCAGTACCAGACCGGCAGCGCCGCATTGTTCCCGACAGCCTCGATGATTGGCCACGGCACGGTGAACGAGATCAGTTGGCCGGGCAGGTCACCCGCCTGCACACGGTAGCTGTCCACCGCCACGGGATGGTTGCCCCAATGCAGTTCCAGCAGGTCACCGACGTCCGGGTTGCTGTACAGCCGGACTTGCACCGTTGCATTTTTGCCCCTATCGGGCCCCACCAACTGGTTGTCGCCGGTAAGCCCCTTCACCACCACCCTTTCCAACGCCGGGTTTATCGGGTCAGGGCCGACCGGATCAGGCCCTGCGACCGAAAGGTCGACAGTGAAATTCGTGGGCAAGGAGTTCCTGCCTGCGCCAGCCCCCCGCTTCCACTGATAGATGACCTCGCAAGGCACTGCTCCGGCGAAGCCATCGGCAGAAAGCGTCACCCAGTCGACCGGAACCGATTGAGGCCATTGCGGGTTGCTGCCCAGGGTTATCAGCGACAGCGGCCGACCGTTCCACCAGGCCTGAAGGGTGTCGCCGGCCAATGTGTCGGCGATGGGCCCTATTTCCACCCTGACACCGGTTCGAGCATCTTCCAGATCAATCAATCGATCGGAGGTCGCCAAGGGAACGACCGGCGGCGGAAACTCGCGAGGAATGGCCGGCAGGTCGATGACCTCGATGCGCACGGGCGGTGACTGGTCGTTGCGATTTCCCGCCCGATCCATCAGTACGTAGTAGCCGTAGCGCGTCCCGTTGCCTGCCTCGCGCAGGACATCTCCCGAATAGCTGATCGTGATTTTTGCAGCTGGCAGCAAGTGCTCTTCGGTGATCAACAGACGCCCGACCGGCTCAGCCTCGAAACGCCCGCCCCAATAAAACAGGACCTGATCCCCAAGCTTCATTTCCAGCCAAGGTGGTACCTCGACGTCACCCAACTCATCCCCATTGGCAGCCAACCACTCCTTCGTGACCCCCTTGGTAACCACGTCGGGAGGAAAGATCAATGGCTTGCCAGGATTGTCGGTGTTGGGCGCCCGGCGATCCACATCGACCAAAATCGATTCCGACTCGTTAGAGTTGCCACTTTCCGTGGCCACCGTGTAGCGAAGCGTGCGGATACCGTCAGCGTTGAAGTGACTAGGGTCAATCGAGTACTCCACCGGAAAATCCTGAGTGGAGTCAAAGGGTCGCGCCCGGCGGACAAATCCAACCATCTCGTCGCCCCAGAAGAACCGGAAGTCCAAGTAAAAACCCGGGTATGTGTCATAGGTCGGCCAACCATTCAGCACCGCAACTTTCAACGGCTGATACTGAAACTCCACGGGGAGCACCCAGGCACTTTCGCCAGGCAAAGGTGCCAAGGCATCCGGCACCACCGGGGCCTCATAGAGCGTCTTGCCCGCTGAGCAGCCGATGCAAACGATAGTTTCAGACATTAGAAAACTCCCAAATCGCGTCATGCAACCTGGGAACTATTCAAAGCCCAAAATCAAAATCGCGAAACTGACAAAAATACTAGGTACCCACGAAAACGCCCGGTCGGAACCGGGCGCTTAATTTTCATGAGGATTTCTTCAGTTCGCCGGAACCTGCCAGACGATCGGCGCTAATCCACGCTCTTCGAGGAACTTGTTGGTCCGACTGAAATGTCCGCAGCCGAGGAAGCCTCGGTACGCGGACAGCGGTGAAGGGTGCACCGACTTGAGGATCAGGTGGCGGGTGCCATCGATCAGCTTGCTCTTGCTCTGAGCGTGAGAGCCCCACAACAGGAACACCACATCGCTACGTTGCTCGCTGACCACCTGGATGATGCGATCGGTAAAGAACTGCCAACCCTTGTTGGCATGCGATGCGGCGTTGGCGCGTTCGACCGTCATGGTGGTGTTGAGCAGCAGCACGCCCTGATCGGCCCAGGATTGCAGGCAGCCGTGGCGGGGAATCTCGATGTTCAGGTCGCGGTGCAGCTCTTTATAGATATTCACCAGCGATGGCGGCGTGGCTACCCCCGGCTGCACCGAGAAGCACAGGCCGTGGGCCTGGCCCGGGCCGTGGTACGGGTCCTGGCCGAGGATCACCACTTTCACCTGGTCCAGCGGCGTGGAGTTGAGGGCGTTGAAAATCAGCGGGCCGGGCGGGTAGACCTCTTTGCCGGCGGCCTTTTCCTGGCGCAGGAATTCGCGCAGTTCGTGCATGTAAGGCTGTTCGAATTCGGCGCGCAGGGCCTCCTTCCAACTGGGTTCGAGCTTGATACGATCGTCGTCGGTCATGGGGGTATCCGTTGAACAATGGGGCGGACACTAGGAAAGCTGTCCGCGCTTGTCAATCGATCCGACCGGCGACCTGCACGATCAGCCTCAGCGACCATACTTGTCGGGTCTACTTGAGTGAGGTCGCCCATGGCTGTGCAGTTCGAAGTACTCACCGGTGTCGACGGCGCGCGCCTTGGCATTGCCACCCTCGATGCGCCGTCGAGCCTCAACGCCCTGTCGCTGCCGATGATCGAGCAGTTGAGCCTGCACCTGCGTGCCTGGGCCCAGGATCCGGCGATCGTCTGCGTGCTGCTGCGCGGCAACGGCGCCAAGGCCTTCTGCGCCGGCGGCGACGTGCGCAGCCTGGTGGAAGCCTGTCGCGCCCACCCTGGCGAAGTGCCGCCGCTGGCCGCGCACTTTTTCGCCGCCGAATACCGCCTCGACCATTCGCTGCACCACTATCCCAAACCGCTGCTGTGCTGGGGCCACGGCCATGTGCTCGGTGGTGGCATGGGGCTGCTGCAGGGCGCCGGGGTACGCATCGTCACGCCGTCCAGTCGCCTGGCTATGCCGGAGATCAGCATCGGGCTTTACCCGGACGTCGGCGCCAGTTGGTTTCTCGCCCGCCTGCCCGGCCGTCTCGGCCTGTTTCTTGGCCTGACCGGTGCACCGATCAATGGCCGCGACGCCATCGACCTGGGCCTGGCCGACCGCTTCATGAAAGACGAACAACAGGAACAACTGATCGAGGGCCTGCTGCAACTTAACTGGCAAGAACAGACCGCGATGCAACTCACCAGCCTGCTCAAGGCGCTGGAGCAGGAGGCGCACGAAGCGCTGGAGCAGGAAGCGCACGAAGCGCTGCCCGCGGCGCAATGGCTGCCGCGTCGGGAGAAGATCGACAAGGTGCTGGATGTCAGTGATCCGGCCTGCGCCTGGAAGGGCATCGGTCAACTGGCGCAGCAGGACGACGTGGTGTTGGCCAATGCCGCGCGGACGCTGCTCAAGGGCTGTCCATTGACCGCGCATCTGGTCTGGGAGCAGATCAACCGGGCGCGTTATCTGTCGCTGGCGCAGGTGTTCCAGATGGAATACGCCATGAGCCTGAATTGCTGCCGGCACCCGGAATTCAGCGAGGGCGTGCGGGCGCGTTTGCTGGACAAGGACAACACGCCCCACTGGCACTGGCCGGACATTGCCCAGGTGCCGGAGGCGGTGGTCGAAGCGCATTTCAACAAGGCCTGGGAAGGACGACACCCCCTGGCGGATCTGGCGTGAGGCCAGGCGTCAGAGGGTGTCGGATTTAGCGACATCAGTGGTCGCGGCCACGGTCACCGTTGCGGTCGCCGTTGCGTCCATCGCCGCGGCCGTCACCGCGATTGCCACGCCAACCGCCACCCCGGTCGTCACGACCTGGTCCGCGGCTCCAGTTACGGTCGTTGCGATCAGGACCACGGTTCCAGCCATGATCATTGCGGTCAGGCCCGCGATTCCAACGGCCGTCTGGACGGCCCGGACCATGACCGTCAAAGCGGCCAGGGCCAGGGTACGGCCGGTGGGACGGACCTGGCGCCGGTTGGTAGTAGCGCGGCGCCGGAGCGTAGTAACGCGGTTGCTGGGGTACTACGTAGTAACCGCGGTTGTAGGGATAAGCCGGCCGGTAGTAGCCCGGATAGTCATAGCGATCGACCGAATAGACATCGGTTCGATAATAGCCACCGCCCCCATAAGGCACGCAAGCGGTGAGCAACAAACCCAATACGGCAAGCAGAGAGAGTTGGCGATACATGGCGGCCTCCTGGACCGCGGAACTGCCCATCCCAGCGGCGCTGGTCGGCGTCGATCGGCAAACGTTCATCGACATTGAATCAGACCGCGAAAAGTCCGTGCCGTGCGATTTCAGCAATAATTTGAAATAGGTTGATACCCGCAAAAATCCTCCAGTTATTTTTTCGCTACACCTCTAGAATAGGAGGCATTGGTAGCTGCTCCCGGGATTCCCATGCCCCTTCGTTCCGCCCTGTTTTCGCAACGGTCCCTGCTGCTGGCATTACTGCTGTTACTTGGCTGCGGCTTCATCTCGACTTCGCTGGTCAGCTACTACGCCTCGCGCAGTTCGATCCGCGACAACATCGTCAATACCGAACTGCCGCTGACCTCCGACACGGTCTATTCGGAAATCCAGAAAGACCTGATCAGGCCCATCGTGGTGTCCTCGATGATGGCGCAGGACACCTTCCTGCGGGACTGGACCCTCGCTGGCGAAACCAATCCGGAGCAGGTCACCCGCTACCTCAGCGAGGTCGAGCGCCAGCAGCGCGCCTACACAGCGTTCTTCGTGTCCGAGGCGAGTGGCACCTACTACCAGGCCAAGGGCATCCTCAAGAAAATCGACCCGAGCACCGAGCGCGACCGCTGGTACGCGCGGGTCAAGCAGATGACGGCGCCCTACGAGATCAACGTCGACCTGGACATGGCCAATCAGGACAGGATGACGGTATTCATCAACTACAAGGTGTTCGACTACAACCACAACTTCATCGGCGCGGCGGGCGTCGGGCTGACGGTCGATGCAGTGGTCAAGCTGATCGATGCCTACCAGTTGCGTTACCAGCGGGCGGTGTACTTCGTCGATGTCCGCGGCAAGATTGTCCTCACCGGCTCTTCCGGCGGCCCGGAAAGCGCCCGCGCCGGTATTTCGCTGGACAGCATCCCGGCGCTGAGCCCGCTGCTGGCGCGCATGCCGACGCCGACCACCGGCAGCCGCGACTACGAGCGCAACGGCCAGAGCCACTACCTCAATGTGCGCTTCATTCCCGAACTGGACTGGTACCTGTTCGTCGACAAACCCATCGGCGACAGCCTCGACAGCGCGAAGCAGTCGCTGTACCTCAACCTGGCGATCTGCGGGGTCATCTCGCTGATTGTCCTGGCGATGATCAACGGCATGATCCGCCGGCATCAGGACGGTATCCAGGAACTGGCGACCCTCGACAGCCTGACCCACCTGCACAACCGCCGTGCCTTCGACCTGCTGGCGGCCCAGGCATTGCTGGAAGCAGAACGCACGCCAGCGCCGCTGACCGCCTTGCTGCTCGACCTCGACCACTTCAAGGAACTCAACGACACCTACGGCCACCTGGCGGGCGACGAAGTGTTGCGCCAGTTCGCCCGGGTGCTTGAAGGCAGCCTGCGCCAGGCCGATATCCTCTGCCGCTGGGGCGGCGAGGAGTTTGTCGTCCTGCTCAAGGACACCGATGCGACGAAAGGGCTCGCCGTGGCCGAGAAAATCCGCCAGCGCACCGAAGAGCGGACGTTCATGTTCGGTGAAACCGCCATCGAGCTGACCACCAGCATCGGTTTGAGCAGCCTCCACGCCAACGACACCCTGCACAGCCTTATCGCCCGTGCCGACCTGGCGCTGTACCGGGCCAAACAGAGCGGGCGCAATCGCGTCTGCTGCGAACCCTCGGCGCCCGACCATGGCTGATCCCGACCGCTGCCCCGCCTGCGGCGCCCGCAATCAGTGCAGCCTCGCCGATCCGCGCACCGCGGACCGGGCCTGCTGGTGCTACAGCGTGCAAATTGATCCGGCGCTGATCGAGGCGCTGCCCGCCGAACTGCGCAACGTCGCCTGCCTGTGCCCGTCCTGCGCGCAGGTCGATGCCCAACTGAAAGCTGCCGACGCTTCACCAAACGGCTAAACTGCGCGCCCTTTTACAGCACGCCCTCGCCCATGCGCCTTGATCGCTTTCTCACCAATCTGCCCTGCTTCAATCGCCAGCAAGTGCGTTTGCTGCTGGTGGAGCGCCGCGTTCGGGTCGATGGCCAGGTGGTGAGTGATCCGCGGCACGAAGTGCGGGTGTTCAGCCGCGTCGAAGTTGACGAGCAGGTGTTGCAGGCAGGGTATCCGGCGCGTTACTTCATGCTGCACAAACCCGCCGGCTGCGTCAGCGCCACCACGGACCCGGTTCACTCCACGGTGCTGGACCTGCTCGATGAGCCGCACAAGGACGACCTGCACATTGCCGGGCGGCTGGACTTCAACACCACCGGCCTGATGCTGCTGACCAACGACGGGCAGTGGTCGCGACGCCTGACCCAGCCGCAGACCAAACTGCCCAAGGTCTATTACGTGGAGACCGAGCAGCCGATCGAGGAGCACTACGTCGCGCGCTTTCGCGAGGGGTTCTACTTCGCCTTTGAAGACCTCACCACCCAGCCCGCCGAACTTGTGCCGCTCAGCAGCCACAGCGCGCGCCTGAGCATCATCGAGGGCCGCTACCATCAGGTGAAACGCATGTTCGGCCACTACGACAACAAGGTCGTGCGCCTGCATCGCGAGCGCATGGGCCCGCTGGAACTGGACCCTGCACTCGCCCCCGGGCAATACCGGCCACTGCGGGCGGACGAAATCCTGGCAATCTGAACCGCCCCGCGTCCGACAGAAAAAATTCATTAATTGCCCGAACGGCACTTGCAGCATCGCCCACGGGCTGCTTGAATCGAATCGTCGGTCTTCATGTGACTTACCAGTCACATCCATAGTCCAAGACACCTTTTTGCTGGCTACCCGTGCCTCGATGCGCAGGAGACCTGCAAATTGCCCACCAAGAACAACACCCGTCGACCAAGCCGGTATCGGATCGACAAGGGCCCCTCGCTTCACTTCCAGGCGTATGCCTACCTGTCATAAAGAACGTGCAAGCTTGCTTGGACGGATACCCTTTTTTTGCGCCAGGAGTCCATGACATGAGGCCAGAAATTGCTGTGCTGGATATACAGGGGCAGTACCGGGTTTACACGGAGTTCTATCGTTCGCAAGAAGCCGAGAAAACGATCATCCTGATCAACGGCTCGCTGGCTACCACGGCTTCTTTCTCGCAGACCGTGCGCAATCTGCACCCGCAATTCAACGTTGTGCTCTACGACCAGCCGTATGCCGGCAAGTCCAAGCCGCACAACCGCCACGAAAGGCTGCTGACCAAGGAAACCGAAGGGCAGATCCTGCTGGAACTGATCGACCACTTCGGCGCCGACCAGGTCATGTCCTTCTCGTGGGGCGGCGCCTGCACCCTCATGGCCCTGGCGCACAAGCCACGGCGCATCGAGCGGGCAGTGGTCAGTTCGTTCTCGCCGGTAATCAACGAACCGATGCGCGACTACCTGCAACGCGGGTCACGGTTCCTCAAGGACTGCGACCGCTATCAGGTCGGCAATCTGGTCAACGACACCATCGGCAAGTACCTGCCGCCGCTGTTCAAGCGTTTCAACTACCGGCACGTCAGCAGCCTGGACAACCACGAATACGCGCAGATGCACTTCCACATCCACCAGGTGCTCGACCACGACCTGGAGAAAGCGCTGAGTTCGGCCCGGGCCATCGATATTCCGGTGCTGTTCGTCAATGGCGAATGGGATGAGTACACCACCACCGACGATGCACGGCAGTTTGGCCGCCACGTGCGCAACTCGCACTTCAGCGAGATCCGCAGTGCCGGGCACTTCCTCGACATGGAAAACAAGTCGGCCTGCCGCGACACCCGCGACGTGCTGCTGAACTTCCTCAAGCCGACGCAACGCGAACAACGCCTGCGTTACCAGCCTGTACAGGGCCAGCATGCACTGGCCATCTGAGGGAAACGGGCACCTGTAGCACAGCCAGCGGTATCGATTGCCCTGCCAGGCAAACTGAAGATCATCGCCCTGTCGCTACAGGTCGCACGCACGATTCACGGATAAAGCTTCAAATCGTTTCACGGTTCTGGTAAAAAGTCGGCCTGCGCGGGTGTCGTATAATGGCATTACTCCAGCTTCCCAAGCTGATAACGAGGGTTCGATTCCCTTCACCCGCTCCAGATTCCCCAACACCCGCCCCACGTTCCGCCCTTCCTGCGCTGCACTCCTCCTGATTCAAATCCTCGCGAACCACCCGAACTCCAGACGCATTCGCGTCGACCTGTTCTACGCTCTCTGATTAAAAAACCCTGCCAACTACGTAAATTTTTACGAACATCAAAATCGACAATCAGGCGTAAAAGCCGGATCAACACCGAAAAAATACAAAAAATCTCGATAAATATTCATGAAATAAAAATAATGTAGCGTTTTACTTGACACGCTACCGCCCCTTCGTTTCTTATTTTTCACACCTTGCCCTGCGCCCGATAAACGAAGAAGAACAGCGCCGCCGCCATCATGACGCCCGTCCGCCCTTGCCCACACGCACCGCCTTCGTCGTTCCGGCCCTGCAAAACCTGACACCGGCGCCTTGTCCGCGCCCATTTCCGCTCCGCCATAAAAGGTAAACAACATGGAGCTGATCCGCCCAACCTTGCCGTGCCCGTCGCGCACCGTACCCGTCGTCCTGCTTCAGGAGCATCGCCCCCATGCAGCCTGAACACAGCAGTGCCGGCAACGTCCAACTGCGCAAGTCCCTTCGCCTCTGGCAGGTGGTGGTCATCGGCCTTGCGTATATCGCGCCGATGACGGTGTTCGATACCTTCGGCATCGTGTCCGGTATCACTGCCGGCCACGTTCCCAGCGCCTATGTCCTGGCCCTGCTCGGCATCCTTTTCACGGCGGTGAGCTACGGCACGCTGGTGCGACGTTTCCCGCAGTCCGGCTCGGCGTACACCTACACTCAACGGGCAATCAACCCCTATGTCGGCTTCCTCGTCGGCTGGTCGTCGCTGCTGGATTACCTGCTGCTGCCGATGGTCAACGCGCTCCTCGCCAAGCTCTACTTGTCGGCGATGTTCCCGGAAGTGCCGGAGTGGATCTGGGTGGCGGGCTTCGTCACGCTGATCAGCCTGGTCAACATGCGCAGCATCAATCTGGTGGCGAACTTCAACACGCTGTTCGTCGCCGTGCAGATTCTGATCATGGCGGTGTTCGTTTACCTCTGCCTGCGCGGCCTGCACCAGGGCGAAGGCCTGGGCACAGCCTGGTCGCTGACCCCGTTCGCCGACGAGAAAACCCAGTTCAGCGCGCTGATGGCCGGGGCGACCATTCTCTGTTTCTCGTTTCTGGGCTTCGATGCGGTCACCACGCTCTCGGAAGAAACCCACCAGCCGGAGAAAGTCATCCCGCGCGCGATCTTCCTGATCGCCCTGATCGGCGGGGTGGTGTTCATCCTCATGTCGTTCTTCATCCAGTCCTACTTCCCGACCATGGACCGCTTCCATGACCACGAAGCCGCCCTGCCGGAAATCGCCCTCTATGTCGGCGGCAAGCTGTTCCAGTCGATCTTCATCGCCTGCACGGTGATCAACACCATCGCCTCGGGGCTGGCCTCCCAGGCCAGCGTGTCGCGCCTGCTGTTCGTCATGGGCCGCGACAAAGTCATCCCGCACAACGTCTTCGCGCGCCTGCACCCACGTTTCAAGACACCGGTGCTGAACATCGCCATCGTTGGTTTCATTGCCCTGTCGGCGATCTTCTTCGACCTGGTGACCGCCACTTCGGTGATCAACTTCGGCGCGCTGGTGGCCTTCAGCTTCGTCAACCTCTCGGTGATCAACCACTGCTACCTGCGCGAAGGGCGCAATCAGGGGTTGGCCAACAAGCTCAAGTACCTGGTCCTGCCCACCATCGGCTTTTGCATCATCGCCATGCTCTGGCTTGACCTCGACGAACACTCGCTGCTGTTCGGCGGCGCCTGGGCATTGTTCGGGGTGTTCTACCTGACCTGGCTGACCAAGTCTTTCCGGGTTGCGCCGCCCACCTACATCGCCGAATGAGCCAGCCCGTCGACAACGCCCGCCACTGAGCGGGCGTTGCTCATGATCGAGAAGGAAATCACCCCCATGCTCCTGCGCCGCTTCTCCATTCAGTGGAAGATCATTCTCCTTACCGGCCTGTGCGTTTCGGCCATCATCGTGTTCCTGATGCTCACCTCGCTGACCCAGGCCCGGCGCAGCGCGGAGCAGGTGTTCGCGGCCAACACCGAGCTGCTCGACCATAACGCCCGCCTGCGCCTGCAAGCCCACGGCGAAACCCAGGCACTGCGGATCCAGCGTTACTTCATGGATGCCTGGCAGTACGGCAATGGTTTCGCCCGCCTGGTCCAGGTCCTCAAGGCCCGCGGCGATGCCGACCTGCGCAGTGAGCTGGTCAGCCAGACGCGCACCGCCCTGGCCGGCAACTCCGACCTGATCGGCCTGTATCTGGTGTTCCAGCCCGGCGCGCTGGACCATCAGGATGCCCGCTTCGTCGGCCAGGACAGCCTGGGCAGCAACGACAGCGGGCGCTTCTCGCTGTATTGGTCGCAGCCCAATCCCGGCAACCTGGAATCGGAAGCGATGCCCGAATCAATGCTGGCCGACACCAGCACCGCCGCCAACGGTTCGCCCTACAACCGCTGGCTTACCTGCCCGCTGGATACCGCGCGGGCCTGCGTGCTCGATCCCTATTTCGACGAGGTCAACGGCCGTCAGGTATTGATGACCAGCATCGCCCTGCCCCTGCTGGAAGACGGCAAGGTCATCGGCGTGATCGGCCTGGATATCGGCCTCGACAATCTGCAGCAACTGAGCCAGGACAGCCGCAAGGAGCTGTTCGACGGCCAGGGCCAGGTCAGCATCGTCAGCCCCGCCGGCCTGCTGGCCGGGTACAGCCGCGACGCCACGCAATTGAGCAAGACCCTGGAACAGGCCTTCGGCACGCAGGCAGGCGAACTGGTAACGGCGATCCGCTCCGGCAAGGCAGTCGAGCGTCTGGAAGGTGGCGACATGCACATCACCCGCCCCTTCGCGCCCATTCCCGGCGCGGCGCCATGGCAGGTGCTGCTGGAGGTACCGGAAGCGGTACTGCAAGCACCCGCCATCGCTCTCAATGAACGCCTCGACGCGCACAACCAGGCGGCCAACCTCACTAGCCTGTTGATCGCCATCGCCGCCGCCGTGGTCGGCCTGCTGCTGGTCTGGCTGACCGCCCGCAGCGTCACCCGGCCGATCCTCGCGGTGTCTGAGCGACTGCGCGACATTGCCAGCGGCGAAGGCGACCTGACCCAGCGCCTGAACTACACCCGTGAAGACGAACTGGGCCAGTTGAGCGGCTGGTTCAACCGTTTTCTCGACAAACTCCAGCCGGTGATCATCCAGGTCAAAGCATCACTGCACGAGGCCCGCGGCACCGCCGACCAGTCCGCCGCCATCGCCAGCCAGACCAGCGGTGGCATGCAGCTACAACAACGGGAAATCGAACAGGTCGCCACCGCCGCCAACGAAATGAGCGCCACTGCCCATGACGTCGCCCACAACGCCTCGCAAGCAGCCCATGCCGCGCGCGGCGCCGACCAGGCAACCCGCGAGGGCCTGGAACTGGTGGCGATCACCCGCGAGTCGATCGACCGGCTGGCCACCGACATGGACCTGGCCATGGACCGGGTCCGCGCCCTGGCCGGACGCAGTGAAGAAATCGGCTCCGTACTCGACGTGATCCGCGCCATCGCCGAACAGACCAACCTGCTGGCGCTCAATGCCGCCATTGAGGCCGCCCGCGCTGGTGAAGCGGGTCGTGGCTTTGCCGTGGTCGCCGACGAAGTACGCAACCTCGCCCAGCGCACCCAGGTCTCGGTGGAGGAGATTCGCCATGTGATCGAGGCGTTGCAGCTCGGCACCCAGGACGTGGTCGACGCCATGCACGAAGGCCAGCGCCAGGCCAAGGACAGCGCCACCCGGATGGAGCAGGCGGTACCCGCGCTGCAACGGGTCGGCGACGCGGTGACGGTGATCAGCGACATGAACCTGCAGATCGCCTCGGCCGCCGAAGAACAGAGCGCGGTGGCCGAAGAGGTCAACCGCAACGTCGCCGGAATTCGCGACGTGACCGAGTCGCTGTCCGGTCAGGCCGATGAGTCGGCGCGCATCAGCCAAGCCTTGAATCGCCTGGCCAATCAACAACAAGCTTTGATGGAGCAATTCCGGGTCTAGGATATGACCAGCAAAAAACGGGCGTGCCGTGGTGGACGCCCGGCAATCATGGGAGCCCCATTAGATGGGTACGCGCTTTTTTGACCTGACGAGCGAACAGGGCGTGCTGCGCACGTCCATCGTCGTCACTTTATTCATCGCCGCAATCGGCATTGGCTTCGGCCTCGCCTCAGGCTCGTTCTCCATCGTCTTCGATGGCGTCTATTCGATGGTCGATGCCAGCATGAGCGGCTTGTCCCTTGTGGTGGTCAAGCTGATCACTGCCCACACCCGCACCGAACGCATGTCACGCAAGTTGCGCGAGCGTTTCACCATGGGCTTTTGGCACCTGGAACCAATGGTCCTGGCGCTCAACGGCATCCTCCTGACCGGCGTGGCGCTGTATGCGCTGATCAACGCCGTGAGCAGCCTGCTCGAAGGCGGGCGAGACCTGGAGTTCGGCGTGGCGCTGATCTACGCCGTGGTCACCGTGAGTGCCTGCCTGGCCATCGCCATCCTCGAAGCCCGCGCCAACCGCAAGATCCGCTCGGACTTCGTGGCGATGGACGTGAAAGGCTGGGTGATGTCGGCAAGCATCACCGCGGCGTTGCTGATCGCCTTCTGCTTTGGCCTTGCGGTCCAGGGCACGCGCTGGGAATGGCTGTCGCCGTATATCGACCCGGCGGTGTTGGCGCTGGTCTGCGTGGTGATCATCCCGATGCCGATATCGGTGGTGCGCCAGGCGCTGGCGGACATGTTCCTGGTGACCCCGGCCGATTTGAAGCAGCACGTCGATGAAGTCGCCCAGGCCTTTGTCGAGCGGCACAGCATGCTGTCGTATCGGGCTTATGTGGCGAAGGTCGGGCGGTCGCGGGAAATCGAGCTGTACTTCATTGTCCCCCGGACCATGCCCGCCCGGAACATTGCCGAGTGGGACGCGTGGCGGGATGAGATCGGCAATGCCATTGGCGGAGAAGGACCGGATCGGTGGTTGACGGTGGTGTTCACCGGGGATCCGGAGTGGGCGGAGTGATGGGGTGATTTTTAGGGCCTCATCGCTGCGGTTCGGCGCCCCGACAAGCCAGCTCCCACAAGGTTCTGAAACTGTGGGAGCTGGCTTGTCGGGGCGCCGAACCGCAGCGATGAGGCCAGAGAGACCACAACAACCGCTTCAGATTGGCCTCACAACTGTTCAGGGTATAGGATGCTGGCCAAATGCCGACCACGACCCCGACCGTCCCCCAAGGACGCGCCGGGCGTCAAGGTATTGCGCTTGTGTCTGCCCGATACATCAAAAGGACCTGATCATGTTTCTTTCCCGCTGGCTTCCGGGCCTGGCCAACCTGCTGCATTACCGTCGCGAGTGGTTCCGCCCGGACGTGCAGGCTGGCCTTTCGGTTGCCGCCATCCAGATTCCCATCGCCATCGCCTACGCGCAGATCGCCGGCCTGCCGCCGCAGGTGGGCCTGTATGCGTGCATCCTGCCGATGATCGTTTACGCGCTGGTGGGCAGTTCGCGGCAGTTGATGGTCGGCCCGGATGCGGCCACCTGCGCCATGGTCGCCGGGGCGATCGCGCCACTGGCCATGGGCGATCCGCAACGGCTGATGCAGTTGTCGGTGGTGGTCACGGTGCTGGTGGGGCTGATGCTGATCGCCGCGGGGGTGGCGCGGGCCGGGTTCATCGCCAGCTTCTTCTCGCGCCCCATTCTGATCGGCTACCTCAACGGTATCGGCCTGAGCCTGCTCGCCGGGCAACTGGGCAAGGTGGTGGGCTTCAAGATCGAGGGCAACGGCTTCATCCTCAGCCTGATCAACTTCTTCGAGCGGGTCGGCGAGATTCAATGGCTGACCTTGAGCATCGGCCTCTCGGGTCTGGCGATGCTGATCTGGTTGCCACGACGCTACCCCAAACTGCCCTCGGCGCTGGTGACGGTGGCGGTGTTCACCCTGATCGCCGGTGTGTTCGGCCTCGACCAGTACGGCGTCGCGGTGCTCGGCCATGTACCCGGCGGTATGCCGGAGCTGGCCTGGCCGCAGACCTCGCTGGAAGAAATGAAAAGCCTGCTGCGCGACGCCCTGGGTATCGCCACCGTGAGTTTCTGTAGCGCCATGCTCACCGCCCGCAGTTTCGCCGCGCGGCACGGCTACGCGATCAACGCCAACCATGAATTCGTTGCGCTGGGCGTCTCGAACCTGGCCGCCGGGGTGTCGCAGGGCTTCGCCATCAGCGGCGCCGACTCGCGTACCGCAGTCAACGACATGGTCGGCGGCAAGAGCCAGTTGGTGGGCATCATCGCCGCGCTGGTGATCGCCGTGATCCTGATGTTCTTCACCACGCCCATGGCCTGGATTCCGCAGGCGGCGCTGGGCGCGGTGCTGTTGATGGCTGGCTGGGGCCTGATCGACGTGCAGTCGCTGCGCAAGATCTGGGCGCTGAGCCGCTTCGAATTCTTCCTGTGTGTGTTCACCACCATCGGCGTGCTCGGGGTTGGCGTGTTGCCGGGGATCATCATCGCCGTGACCCTGGCGATCCTGCGCCTGCTCTACAGCATCTACCAACCCACCGACGCGGTGCTCGGCTGGGCACCCGGCATCGAAGGCCAGGTGGACATCAGTCGCCACAAGGACGCTCGCACCGTGCCGGGCCTGGTGGTGTACCGCTTCGACGACGCGATCCTGTTCTTCAACGCCGACTACTTCAAGATGCGCCTGCTCGACGCCGTGCAGCGCGAGCCTGAGCCGAAGGCCGTGCTGTTCGATGCCGAGGCGGTAAGTTCCATCGATGTCAGCGGCATCGCGGCGCTGCGCGAAGTGCGGGATACGCTGAAGGCCCAGGGTATCGAGATGGGCATCGCCCGGGCGCGCGGGAATTTCCTCAGGATGCTGGTGCGCTCGGGCCTGGCGCGGGAGATGGACAACCATCTGCTGTATGGCTCGGTACGCGCCGGGATCCGCGCGTACCGGTTGTGGCGCAACAAGGTCAGACGGGATGAGCAGGATGCCGGGCGGGCAGCGCCGGTGCCTGATCTGCCTTGAGGATGGCCCGGCAGGAGCGAGCTGGCTCGCGCCTGCATCAGCCGCGCCGCGGAATCAGTCCCGGCAGCGCATGCAGCAAGGCATTCACGGCAAAGCCGATGAACATCAGCCCGCACGCCCGGGTGATCCACAGCTCGTAGCGGGTGTACAACGTGCGCACCTGCCGTGCGCCGACCACCACGATCAGGATCAGGTAGGCCAGCAAGCCGCCAAGGAAGCTCAGCGCGATCAGCGCCGGCAGCATCGACCAGTCCAGCGCCTCGGCGCGACTGGAGAGCAGCGCGGTAAAGGTCGCCACCGCCACGGGGTACGCCTTGGGGTTGGTCAGACCGAAAACCACACCGTGCCAGAACGGCTGGCGTACCGCGCCCTGCTCGCTACCTGCTGCGCCCGGTCGGCTGCGCAATGCACGCAGGCCGAGCCAGAACAGGTACAGGCCGCTGATCAGGCCGAGGATGTCGAACACCGAACTGCCGATCTGCCGCGCGCCGACGATCGCCACCAACGCAGTGCTGCACCAAAGCACATCTCCCAATAAGTGACCGCAAAGAAACCCGGCGCCGGCGCGACGGCCCCGGGTGGCGCCGATCCCCAGCACAGCCAGCACGCCAGGGCCCGGTGTGATGCCATAGATGAAGCCGGAAGCAAGCACGGCGAACAGCAGCGATAGCGTCATGGGGAGGAAGTCCGTATCAGGTAGACGCCAGAGTCTACGCCGCCTCCAGGGCAATCGACCAGTGGCTCAATAGCCGCCGGACTTCAACAACACCGCCTCGTCCTGCGGCACCCCTCGTCCATAAAAGCGCAACAGCGCACCCGTGCGATTCGTGAAGATGCCATCGACCCCGGCGTCGCTGACGCGCTGGAAATCCACCGCCTCATCAACGGTGTAGACGTGCACCAGCAGACCCTTGTCGTGAGCCATGCGGTTCATCCATGGCTGCACCAGGTCGGCGTAACTCTGCTCGCCTCCCGCTGCCAGCGCAGCGGACGGGCCGACGCCGACGGCGCCCGCCGCCTTGGCATGATCGAGCCAGCGTTCGAATTCGGTGCGGTCCCGGGGTTGCTGGCGGGCGAGGAAGGCGGCTTTGTCGCGCTCGCCCGACTCGGCAAAGGTCGGGCCCGGCGTCGGTTCGATGTGCCCCTTGCCCAGCCACAACAGCAGCACCTTGGGCACCTGCGGCATGGCTGTGTGCAGCAGCGCGAGGCTGTCGCGGTCAAAACTCTGCAGCACCACCCGCCCCGGCACATCCAGCCAGCCGCGAGCCTGCAAGGCGCGCTGCAGGTCCTGCTCGATACCGGGAAACAGGTTCGGCACCTTGGTTTCGATGTACAGCCCGGGCCGCAGGGCAGGATTGGCTTCTGCGATGTCCATCACGTCCTCGAGCGTCAGCACCTTGAGGCCGGCGAACGCTGCGCGGGCGCGCTGGGGATAGGCCTCGTTGAACCAGCTTCCCGCATCCAGCGATTTCAATTCGGCGAGGGTGAAGGCGCTGACCGGGCTGTCCTTGCGCTCGGGAAAGCGCTCGGCCACATCGCTGGTGCGTTGCAGGTCATTGTCGTGCACCACCACCAGCACGCCATCGCTCGTGCGTTGCAGGTCCAGTTCCAGGTAATCGGCGCCCAGGTCGCGGGCCAGTTCATAGGCCGGTGCCGTGGACTCCGGTGCGTCGAACGACGCCCCGCGGTGGGCGATCACCGCCGGGTGGACAATGCCCTGTGTCTTGGCCAGCGCCGCGCCGGCGCGGGCCATGACCGGCGCGCTCAACCCCAGCAGCGCGATGCTCAGCCCCAGAAAGATTCCCTTGAATGACATCGACCCCTCCTCATCAAAACAGGCCCAGAGCATAGCCGCCGACGCGGAGGACAGCCCGCGACGTGCTACAGTCCCGCCCTGCCAATTTGCAACAGATTCCTACGAGACAAGCATGCCCCTCGCCGACGTCGACGCCACCCTCGCCTCCTGGCCGGATCTCAACAGCCGTCACCCGTGCAGCGGCCTGCTGCTGGGCAACGGCGCCAGCCGGGCGATCTGGCGACCGTTCAGCTATTTCTCGCTGTTCGAACTGGCCCAGCGCGTGCGCAACAAACCGCTGGGGGTGAGCGACCAGGCATTGTTCAAATCCCTCGGCAGCGAACTGTTCGAGCCGGTGCTCAGCGCCCTCAACACCACGGTGCGGGTCAACGCCGCACTGGCGATCAGTTCGTCGGCGCCACTGAACCGCTATTACGCAATCAAGGAAGCGCTGATCCACGCCGTGCGCAGCGTGCACATTCCGTGGAAGCTGCTGCCATCCAGCACACTGGCCGCGATCAACGCCGAACTGCGCAACTACCGCACGGTGTTCTCCGGCAATTACGACCTGCTCAACCACTGGGCCGTCAGCCATGACCCGCAGGGTTTCCAGCCGTTGTTCGATGAAGAAGGCCACTTCGACGTCAGCCGCACCCATGGTGAAGGCACCCGCATGCACTACCTGCACGGCGGCCTGCACCTGCTCAAGACCCAGGACGGCGGCACGCGCCAGCGCGCGGCCGATGGCAGCCAGTTGCTCGACGGCTTTGCCATCAACACGCCCGGCGACGTACCGCTGTTCGTCAACGAAGACACCAGCGAACACAAGCTGCAAGCGATCCGCGCCTCGGATTACCTGACCTGGAGCTACGCCGCGCTAGCCGGGCACACTGACGGCCTGTGTATTTTTGGCCATCACCTCGACCGTGCTGACCGGCATTTGCTGCGAGCGATCCAGCAGGCCCGCCCGGCCCATCTGGCGATCTCGATCTTGCCGTTGAACGACGCTTCGATCATCAGCCAGAAGCAGCATTACGCGCGCATCTTCGGTGAATCGCCGGAGATCACGCTGCACTTCTTCGATGCCAGCAGTCACCCGCTCGGCCGTGCCGAACTGAACGTGCCGGCACCCGCGCCGATCACCCGCCGGCGCCGCTAAAAGACGTCCGCGGCGGGAACATGCTGAAACACCCATAGTAAATAACAATAATTCTCGATAACATTTGCGACCTTTCTCTCCGGCACTTTCCTGGAAAGCTCGCATGCGCCGCCCCAAACCCGATCCTTTCGCGCAAGAAACCTGCCATGGGTTTTACAGCGACATCCTGCATTTCCTGCGCAAGCGCATGGACAACGCCAGCGATGCCGCGGACATGACTCAGGACGTCTTCACCCAATGGCTGGGTTACCGCGACAAAGCCCGGGTGGAGCAGCCTCGCGCGTTCCTGTTCCAGATGGCGCGCAACCTGCTGCGCGATCACTGGAGACGGCAGAAAGTGCGCCACACGGTGCTCGACGAACACGCCGAATCGGCGGAGGAAACCCAGGCCAGCGAAGCCCCCGGCAGCGACCCGATGGCCAGCGCGCAGCACCTGCAACGTCTGGATCATTTGAAAATTGTCCTTGCCGAACTCTCGCCGCGACGGCGCGAAGCCCTTATGCTGCACCGCTTCGAAGGTTTGAGTCAGGCACAGATCAGTGAACGCATGGGCATTTCAGTCAGCATGGTGGAGAAACACATCGCCGCCGCGCTGCTGTACCTCAAGCAGCGCCTGGACAGTGACAACGTTGCGGAGCAACCAGAATGACCCTTCCTGACATGGACAGCCGTTCGGTCGACGCCCAGGCGGCGAGCTGGTTTACCCGTAACCGCAATGAGCGCTCGCGGGCCTCGCGCAAAGCCTTCGCCCAGTGGCTGGAACACCCCGGAAACGCCCGCGCGTACCACCAGTTCGAACAGCTCTGGGACGACCTTGCCGCCCTCAAGGAACTGAACAAGCCGGTGCAGCTACGCCCGCGCAAAACCTCGTACTGGCGCCCGGCGCTGGCTACGGCGGCAGCGCTGGTCTGCGCATTGCTGGCGAGCAACCTGGGCAAGCCGGCCGCGCCGGTGGACCAACAACTGGCCAGCCTGGATGGCCAGCCGCGCAACATCACCCTGCCCGACGGCAGCCGTCTCAACCTCAACGCCAACTCCCGCGTGCGGATCGAGTTCGATGGCGAACGACGCCTGGTGCACCTGGACCAGGGCCAGCTCTATCTGGAAGTCAGCCCGGACAAGGAACGACCGTTGTTCGTCGATGCCGGCCCCGCCCGGGTTCGGGTGGTGGGCACCGCGTTCGACCTGCGCCGCGGCCAGCAGGAACTGGTGCTGAGCGTGGACCACGGCCTGGTAGCGTTCGACGCGCCGGGTGAGCGCCGCGAACCAATGCTGCTGGGTGCCCGCGAGCGCGCGGTGTACAACCTGGCCCGCGGCGACCTGGTGCGGCAAACCCTGAGCGACGGCGAAGTCGCCGACTGGCGCAGCGGCCATGTCTCGTTCCGCAACCGCGAGCTGGCGAGCCTGGTGGATGAGCTGTCGCTGTACCGTCCGGCGGCGGTGCTGCTGGCTGATCCGGCGCTGGCGAAGTACCGGGTTTCCGGCAACCTCGATGTGAATGACCCGGATGCCCTGCTCAATGCCTTGCCGGCTTTGTTGCCGGTGAAGACGGCGGTGCTGGCGGATGGGCGGATGCGGATCGAGCGGGCCGGGAAGTAAGGCCGTTCTGCCAAGGTGTGGCTGATGGCCTAATCGCTGCGGTTCGGCGCCCCGACAAGCCAGCGCCCAGAGTGGTGAGCCCTTGTGGGAGCCGGCTTGCCGGCGATGAGGCCACCAGCACCAAGCGCCCTCCCTGCAAGACCTTGAAAAATTCTGAGAATATTTTTCATTCGCATGTGAGGGTTTTTCCTCGCCCCGCGTCTTCCTCCCCGTCCGCGCCCTGCGCACTGACTTTTTCTGGCCTTTGGCCGCACTGGGGGATTTCATGTTTCGCGCGTTTCGACCTTCCAAGCCGTTGTCTGCCCGTCCATCGCTGCTCGCCGTGTGCCTGGCCCTGAGCCTTCAGGCCCAGGCCGCACCCGTTGAGCTGCAGTTGCCGGCCCAGCCACTGGCCACCTCGCTGAGCCAGGTGGCGCAACAGACCAAAGTGCAACTGCTGTTCGACGAGTCGTTGCTGCGCAACGTTTCCGCGCCAGCCCTGCGCGGCAATTTCAGCGCCGAGGAAGCGATTGCCCGCCTGCTCGCCAGCAGCCGCTTCACGCTGGTCAAGGTGGGCACCACCTACGTGGTGCGCCCGAAGGAAGACGAAACCACGCCTCCAGGCAACGACAACACGTCCATCCAGCTCGGCGCCATGAGCATCGTCGGGGACGGCCAGCAAGTCACCCCGGCTACCGTCGGCCGCTCGACCCTGACCCAGCGCGATATCGACCGTGAACAGGCGAACAACGTGCCGTCCCTGCTGAGCACCCTGCCCGGCGTGGAAATGGCCGGTTCCATGATGCCCGGTGGGCAGAAGATCAATATCTGGGGCATGGGCGACGCCGAGGACGTGCAACTGACCGTCGACGGCGCCACCAAGACCGGCTTCGAGCGCTATCAGCAAGGCACGATGTTCGTCGAGCCGGAACTGATCAAGAGCATCGAGGTAGAGAAAGGCCCGCACTCGCCGTTCGTGGGCAACACCGGCCTTGCCGGCAGCGTGCACATGACCACCAAAAATGCCCCGGACCTGCTGCAAGAAGGCCGCGACACCGGCGCGATGGTCAAATACGGCTACTCCAGCAACGACCATCAGCAGGTGTACAGCACGGCCTTGTTCGGGCGCACTGAAGACCGCCGTATCGACGGTCTGGTCTACCTGACCAAGCGCGACGGCGACGACTTCAAGCTGGCCTCGTCACAGCCCGACACGCGCAACCAGTACCCGATCAACCCCAAGCGCCTGCCCGACAGCGCCCAGGACCTGGAAGGCGGCCTGTTCAAGCTGAATGTCCAGCTCACCGATGAGCAGTCGCTGGGCCTGTCCTACTCGCGCTCGAACAACCAACGCATGACCCGCTACTAGTCGACCAACTACGCGACGCCGCCGACCCAGGTCAATATCGACCGCTACGGTTACAAAGACGCCATGCGCAGGTTCCTGGCCCACCGCGAAACCATCGACACCACCTGGTCGGCCAAATACCGCTTCCAGCCGGTGGACAATCCGCTGGTCAATCTGGAAGTCAGCTATTCCGAATCCGATGTCGACCAGACCGACGAGCGCGGGCCAAACGCCGTGTTCCAGCTCGCCACCGGCGGTCGGCGCATGGATACCGAGTACAAGGACCGCAACTTCGAAGTACGCAACACCGCCCAGTTCAACACTGGCGTGCTGGAACACTCGCTGACCACCGGCGTCGAGCTGCACCGCCACGCCCGCGAAACCGAGATGTGGCTGCCGGGCGCCACCTACAACACCAGGAACTACAACTACGGCTACTTCCAGCCGAACTTCATGCCCCACGGCAAAGTGGACACCAACAGCGCCTACGTGCAGGACGCCATCACCCTCGGCCAGGTGACCATTACCCCGTCGCTGCGCTACGACCATGTGCGCAACCGCGGTGAAGACAACGACGCGCCGTTCTACAACGTCGCCTCGGCCGGCCACGACTACAGCGCCAAGACCTACACCGGCTGGTCGCCGCGCCTGTCCGTGTTCTGGCGTGCCACCGACGACGTCGCGTTCTTCGCCGACTATTCGAAGACCTGGCGCGCGCCGGTCATCGACGAGCAGTACGAAGTACAGAGCGCGGCCAGCACGCGCAGCGCCACCAGCCGCGACCTCGATCCAGAGCGCGTCACCGCCCTGCGTGCCGGTAACGTCACCGACTTCTCCGGCCTGCTCTTCGCCGACGACAACCTGCAGGTGCGCACCACCCTGTTCCACAACAAGATCAAGGACGAGATCTTCAAGAACCTCGGTATCGAGTGCCAGGCGCAGGTCGCGACCGGCGGCAGCATTGGCCAGAGTTGCGGCAACTACCTGATCAGTAACTACCGCAATCTCGACGGCGTGACCTACAAGGGCTTCGAGGTGGAAAGCTTCTACGACTCCACCTACCTGTTCGGCACCCTCTCCTACACCTGGATGACCGGCAAACACGAAGGCGCCTACAACAACCCGTGGGGCCCGGATGTCTGGGCGCGTGATGTACCGGCACCGAAATGGGTGGCGCGTCTGGGTGTGAAGATTCCCGAATGGGATGTGGTGGTGGGCTGGAAAGGCCTGTGGGTACGCCAGACCGATCGTCTGCCGAGCGACAAATACCCACCGGGTTTCATGGGCAGCGCACTGGGTGACAGCGCCTGGGACCATCGCGCCAACGACGCCTACAACGTCCAGGGCCTGTTCGCCAGCTGGAAACCGAAGCAGCAATACCTGAAGGGCACCGAGGTCAACTTCACCCTCGACAACATGTTCAACCGCGATTACGTGCCGATGCTCAGCGACAACAACGTCTACAGCACGGGGCGCAATGCCAAGGTGAGCATTACCCGGTTCTTCTGAGTAACGCGGAACGACGATCAGTAACCTGTGGGAGCTGGCTTGCCAGCGATGGCGTCCGACCAGACAACATCGTTGTCACTGATGGCCTCATCGCTGGCAAGCCAGCTCCCACGGGGTTCTCGGCCGCATCTACGAACCCTGTTTCAAGCCCACACCAGAGCCGGTAACCAAGTCACGCCGGAATCAGTTGATCCGCCCGCAGCAATGTCTCCAGACAATGCTCAGAAACCCCATAGAACGCCTTCAACTCCGCGATCTTCTCCAGCAACGCCGCTGGATCCCCCGCCTCCTTGCGCTTGGTCGCGAGGATCATCTTGTTCTTGTTGGTGTGCTCCAACGAGATGAACTCGAACACCTTGGTGTCGTAACCACAAGCTTCCAGGTACAGCGCGCGCAGGCTGTCGGTCAGCATTTCCGCCTGCTGTCCCAGGTGCAGGCCGTATTGCAGCATCGGCTTGAGCAACCCCGGGCTGTGCAGTTGCGGGCGGATCTGTTTGTGACAGCACGGCGAGCACATGATGATCGCCGCACCACAACGGATGCCGGTGTGGATCGCATAGTCGGTGGCGATATCGCAGGCATGCAGGGCGATCATCACATCGATCTCGGCCGGCACCACGGTGCGCACGTCACCCTGTTCGAACACCAGCCCCGGATGCTCCAGATGAGCCGCCGCGGCATTGCACAGTTCGACCATGTCCGGACGCAGTTCGACACCCGTCACCTGCGCCTGACGCTGCTGGGTGTTGCTCAGGTAATCGTGGATGGCAAAGGTCAGGTAACCCTTGCCTGAGCCGAAATCCGCCACCCGCACGGGTTTGTCGTCCGCCAGCGAAACGCTGGCGAAGGCATGGGAAAACACTTCGATGAACTTGTTGATCTGCTTCCACTTGCGCGACATCGCCGGGATCAACGCCTGCTGCTTGTCGGTCACGCCGAGGTCCTGGAGGAACGGCCGGCTCAGCTCCAGGTAGCGTTTCTTCTCGCGGTCATGCTCGCCGCCCGCGGCCTGGCGCTCTTGCTGCGCGGCGTTGCGGTGCAGCATCGGCTTGCCCTTCTTGCTGAACTCCAGTTGCGCGTCATCGGCCAGGCTCAGCAAGTGGGCATTGCGAAACGCGCCCGGCAACCACTCGCCGATCTGCGCCAGCGCTTCGTCCAGCGGCAGGTTGCGGGTGATATCGCGGGTCTTGTAGCGATGGACGAATGACAGGCAGGCCTGCCCCTTGACCGTCAGCGGCTTGGCGATGATGCGTTGCAGGTCGGCCTCGGCGCCGACGTGACGGGCCAGTACCAGCTTGACGAAGGACTGCTGGTGCAGGCTCTCGGCCAACAGGGCGAGAAACTGCGCACGCGCATCCGGCGCGGCCTGGGCGGTGGGGGTAGCGGACATGGGGATTGGGTGCCTCGGGGGTTGCGGGGGCGCCAGCCGGCGCGCAATGGCGGGCATTTTACGTTGATGCCCGGCCAGCGCACAGCTTTTGTCGATCAGCGCGGCATCAGTCGAGGATCACCAGGCGGTTGGGCAGCTCGTTGCGGTTTTGGGTCGCCGGCACATGAGCCTTGAGCAACTCGCCGCAGGCCTCGATGCAGGTGAGGAAACCCGCGAGGGTCTGGCCCGCGCGGACCTGGGCGGTGAAGCCGGCGACGATGGCATCCCAGGCCTGGTTGTCCAGGCGTGAGGCGATGCCGTCGTCCACCAGGATTTCCACATAGCGCTCTGCCTCGCTGACGAAAATCAGCACACCGGTACGGCCTTCGGTGTGGTGCAGGTTCTGTTCGAGAAACTGCCGCCGCGCCAGATTCGACGCGCGCCAGTGGCGCACTGCCTTCGGCACCAGGCGACTGGTGAACAGCGGCAGACCCAGCACCAGGCAGAGCACGATAAACGTCACCCATTGAGTGATCAGCAAACCGTGGGCGCTGAACCAGCCCGTGACGTAATACACCAGCCCCGGCACCAGCAGCGCCAGCAGGCTGGCCCAGACCAGCGGCACATAGGCGTAGTCGTCGGCGCTGCGGGCCAGCACCGTGACCAGTTCCGCATCGGTGTATTTTTCGACCGCCGTGATCGCCTCGGCGACCTGTCGTTGTTGCAACTCGTTGAGCAATGCCATCAGGTTGTTCCTTGAACACAATTAAGAGGCGCTGCGTTCTCTGTGGGAGTGGCTTCAGCCGCGAATGGGCGCGCAGCGGCCATAAACCTGAGCCCGCGGTGTATCAGGCTGGCCGGGGACTCAGGTTCTACGACGGCTCTGCCGCCGTTCGCGGCTGAAGCCGCTCCTGCAGGGGGTCCGTCGCCCCAAAGAACTCACCAGCTACCGGACGATCCGCCGCCGCCAAAACTGCCGCCACCGCCGCCAAAGCCGCCACCTCCACCGCCGCGACCAAACCCACCGACGCCGCCCAGCCCGCCGAAGCCACCGCCAAAACCACCGCCCGGCCCGCCACGACGACCGCCGCCACCAAGGCCCTGCAAATACAGCACAACCACCACCATCAGAATGAACAGCCCGATGGACAACAAGGACGGCGACTCACCCTCACTTTGTCCGCCGCTGAGCGCGGACGGCTGGGCCAGCGGATTTCCGCCGAGTACCTGAAGGATCGCGGCCGCGCCCTGGACGATGCCCTGACTGAGTTCGCCGCGCTTGAAGGCAGGCAGGATGATGCGGTTGATAATGACCGACGACTGGGCGTCGGTGAGGCGCTCTTCCAGTCCATAACCCACTTCGATGCGGACCTTGCGTTGCTCGGGCGCGACGATCAGCAGCGCGCCATTGTCCTTGCCCTTCTGGCCGATCCCCCAGTGCCGGCCCAACTGGTAGCCGTAATCCTCGATGGGCAGCCCTTGCAGGTCGGTCAGCGTCACCACTACGACCTGCTCGCCGGTGGCCTGCTCGTGGGCTTCGAGCATTTGCCCGAGCTGGCTGCGGGTATGGGCGTCGAGCAGGTTGGCGTTGTCCACCACCCGCCCGCTGAGCGCCGGGAACGACGGCTCGGCGCGCACCGCCAAGGCCATGGCGAACAGCGCCAGCAGCACCAGGGCCTTGAACAGGCGCATCAGAATTTCACTTCAGGGGCTTTGTCGGCATCGGCACTGGTCGCTTCGAAGCTCTCGCGCAGCGGCAAGTCGCTGTACATCACGCTGTGCCAGATCCGTCCGGGGAAGGTGCGAATCTCGGTGTTGTAGCGCTGCACAGCGGCGATGAAATCCTTGCGCGCCACGGCGATACGATTTTCCGTCCCTTCGAGCTGGGATTGCAGGGCAAGGAAATTCTGGTTGGCCTTGAGGTCCGGATAGCGCTCCGAGACCACCATCAGCCGGCTCAACGCTCCGCTCAACTGCGATTGCGCGGCCTGGAACTGGCGCAGTTTTTCCGGATCGTCGAGGGTGCTGGCATCGACCTGAATCGACGTTGCCTTGGCCCGCGCCTCGACCACGGCGGTCAGGGTTTCCTGTTCATGCCGGGCATAGCCCTTGACCGTTTCCACCAGGTTGGGAATCAGGTCGGTACGGCGCTGGTACTGGTTCTGTACCTGGCCCCAGGCCGCCTTCACCTGTTCGTCATAGTTCGGAATGTTGTTGATCCCGCAGCCGGCCAGCAGACTGGCCAGTAGCACCAGCAACCATGGCTTTGCACCCTTCAATACCCGCATCGTCGCAACGCTCCTTGATTATCCGTAAAGCACCGGACTTGAGGCATAATCCGTGGCCGCCGCTGGATACTGCAGGCCCAATCGGCTAAAAACATGCCCCAGCAAACTACAACAATAGCCGCTCCCCCAATTTCGGCTGGCCGGTATCTACCGTGAATGCCGGCGCTAGCCTCGAGAACTGAATCCATGAACAAGCTGTGTTTGCTGGGCCTGCTCGTCAGCCTGGCCAGTCAGACGGCCCTGGCCGATACCTCTGCCGCCGCCACGCACCTGCAAGAGAAAAAAGTGTTCGTCGCCAAGCTACTGGAGCAGATGACCCAGGACGAGAAGATCGGCCAGTTGCGCCTGATCAGCATCGGCCCGGAGATGCCACGGGAGAAGATCCGCGAGGAAATCGCCGCGGGCCGCATCGGCGGCACCTTCAACTCGCGCACCGGCCCGGAAAACCGGCCGATGCAGGACGCCGCCATGCGCAGCCGGCTGAAGATCCCGATGTTCTTCGCTTATGACACCATTCACGGCAACCGCACCATTTTCCCGATCGGCCTGGGCCTGGCGTCGAGCTGGGACATGAACGCCATCGCCACCGTCGGCCGCACTTCGGCCATCGAAGCCTCCGCCGACGCCCTCGACATGACCTTCGCGCCGATGGTCGACATCGCCCGCGACCCGCGCTGGGGCCGCACCAGTGAAGGCTTCGGTGAAGACACCTGGCTGACCTCGCGAATCGGCGAAGTGATGGTCAAGTCGTTCCAGGGCAAGAGCCCGGCCGAGCACGACAGCATCATGGCCATCGTCAAGCACTTCGCCCTGTACGGCGCGGTGGAAGGCGGGCGCGACTACAACACGGTCGATATGAGCCTGCCGAAGATGTACAACGACTACCTGCCGCCGTACCGCGCGGCCATCGACGCCGGTGCCGGCGGGGTGATGGTGGCGCTGAACTCCATCAACGGCGTGCCCGCCACCTCCAACACCTGGCTGATGAACGACCTGCTGCGCAAGGAGTGGGGCTTCAACGGTGTGACCATCAGCGACCACGGCGCCATCCAGGAACTGATCCGTCACGGTGTCGCCCGCGACGGCCGTGAAGCGGCCAAGCTGGCGATCAAGGCCGGCATCGACATGAGCATGAACGACTCGCTCTACGGCGAAGAACTGCCGGGCCTGCTCAAGTCCGGCGAAGTCAGCCAGGCCGAACTGGACCAGGCAGTACGCGAGGTGCTCGGCGCCAAGTACGACATGGGCCTGTTCAAAGACCCGTACGTACGGATCGGCAAAGCGGAAAACGATGTGCCGGACTACTACGCCGACTCCCGCCTGCACCGCGACGCCGCCCGCGACGTGGCGCGCCGCAGCCTGGTGCTGCTGGAAAACCGCAACCAGACCCTGCCGCTGAAAAAGAACGGCACCATCGCCCTGGTCGGCCCGCTGGCCGATGCGCCCATCGACATGATGGGCAGCTGGGCAGCCGACGGTAAGCCGGTGCACTCGGTCACCGTCCGCGAAGGCCTGCGCCGCGCGGTCGGCGACAAGGCCAAGCTGGTCTACGCCAAGGGCTCGAACATCACCGGCGACAAAGCGATGTTCGACTACCTGAACTTCCTCAACTTCGACGCCCCGGAAATCGTCAACGACCCACGCCCCGCCGCGGTGTTGATCGACGAAGCGGTCAAGGCCGCCCAACAGTCCGACGTGATCGTCGCCGTGGTCGGCGAATCCCGTGGCATGTCCCACGAATCGTCCAGCCGCACCACTCTGGAAGTCCCGGCCGTACAGCGCGACCTGATCAAGGCGCTGAAAGCCACTGGCAAGCCGCTGGTACTGGTGCTGATGAACGGCCGTCCACTGTCGATCAACTGGGAACGCGAACAGGCCGACGCCCTGCTGGAAACCTGGTTCAGCGGCACCGAAGGCGGCAACGCCATCGCCGACGTGCTGTTCGGCGACTACAACCCGTCCGGCAAGCTGCCCATCACCTTCCCGCGTTCGGTCGGCCAGATCCCGATGTACTACAACCACATGCGCATCGGCCGTCCGTTCACGCCAGGCAAGCCAGGCAACTACACCTCGCAGTACTTCGAGGAACCAAACGGCCCGCTGTATCCGTTCGGTTACGGGCTGAGCTACACCGAGTTCTCGGTGTCGCCGCTGACGCTCTCGGCGAAAACCCTGAAACAGGGCGGCAGCCTGGAAGCCAGCGTCAAGGTGAAGAACACCGGCAAGCGTGACGGCGAAACCGTGGTGCAGCTTTATGTACAGGATGTCGCAGCGTCCATGAGCCGTCCGGTCAAGGAACTGAAAAACTTCCAGAAAGTCCTGCTCAAGGCGGGTGAAGAACGGGTCGTGACCTTCCGCATCAGCGAAGACGACCTGAAGTTCTACAACAGCCAATTGAAGCTCGCCGCCGAACCGGGTGAGTTCAACGTGCAGGTCGGCCTCGACTCCGAGACAGTGCAACAGCAGAGCTTCGAGCTGCTGTAATACCTCGCCCTGCCCAAGGGGAAGCGCCTCGCGGCCTTCCCCATCGCCGCGGATGGTCTATCGATGCTTTTCTCCTTTCGCACCCTGCGCCTCGGCCTGATCCTCCTGCTGATCAGCGCCGGCACCTTGCTCGCCGCCGCCTGGGCCATGCACCACGCACAACGCCAGGCCATGGTCGAGGAAGCGGCGCGGGCCAACCAGCAACTGGGCCTGTACGCCACCTCACTGCACACCCTGATTGAACGCTACCGCGCCTTGCCCGCCGTGCTGGCGCTGGACCCGGAATTGATCGCCGCCCTCGACGGACCGGTGAATTCCGTCACCCAGGATCTGCTCAACCGCAAGCTCGAGCGCATCAACGACGCGGCCAATTCCTCCACCCTGGAACTGCTCGACCACACCGGCCTGGCCGTGGCCGCCAGCAACTGGCGCCTGCCCAATACCTACGTTGGCCATAACTATGGCTTCCGGCCCTATTTCAAGCAGACCCTCAGCCAGGGCACCGGACGCTTCTACGCCGTGGGCGTGACCAGTGGCATTCCCGGTTACTTTCTGTCCAGCGCGGTGAAGGACGACAACCAGCGCTTCCTCGGCGCCATGGTGGTCAAGCTGGAATTCCCCGAGCTGGAACGGGAATGGCGCCAGGGCAACGACGTGCTGCTGGTCAGCGACTCGCGCGGCATCGTCTTCATCGCCAACCAGGAAGGCTGGCGCTACCGCAAGCTCAACACCCTCTCGGCCCATGACTTCAACGAACTGGAACAGACCCGCCAGTACGACAAACAGCCCCTGGTGCCCTTGCAGCGTCAGGTGCTCAACCACTTCGACGACAACAGCAATCTGGTCCGCGTGCAGGGCCCGGAAGGCACACAGGACTACTTATGGGAAAGCCTGCCGCTGGAAACCGAAGGCTGGACCCTGCACCTGCTGCGCACGCCACAGACAGGCAATGACGGGCGCAACGCCGCGCTGGCCGCCGCAGCGATCTGGCTGACCCTGGTCTTCGCCGTACTCTTCGTCAACCAGCGCCTGCGTCTGGCCCGCCTGCGCCAACGCAGCCGCGAAGAGCTGGAGCGCCTGGTGGAAGAGCGCACCCGCGACCTGCGCACCGCTCAGGAAGGCCTGGTGCAATCGACCAAGCTGGCGGCGCTCGGGCAGATGTCCACCGCCCTCGCCCACGAACTGAACCAGCCGCTGACCACCCAGCGCATGCAACTGGCGTCGCTGCGCCTGCTGCTGGACCACGACCGCGTCGAGGAAGCCCGCCAGGCCCTGCAACCACTGGAGCAGATGCTCACGCGCATGGCCGCGCTCACCGGGCACCTGAAAACCTTCGCCCGCAACAGCCCCAGCGGCCTGCGCGAAAGCCTCGACCTGGCCACGGTGGTCGATCACGCCCTGCAACTGCTCGATACCCGCCTGCGCGCCGAAAGCGTCAGCACCGCGCTGTACCTGGCCCGCCCGGCCTGGGTCCGCGGCGATGCGATTCGCCTGGAGCAAGTGCTGATCAACCTGCTGCACAACGCCCTGGATGCCATGGCCGGCAAAGGCTATCGCCGCCTGGAAATCCGCATCGACTGCGAAGGCGACGGCTGGCGCCTGAGCGTGCTCGACAGCGGCGGCGGCATCGCCCCGGAACACCTGGGCAGCGTGTTCGATCCGTTCTTCACCACCAAGCCGGTGGGCGAAGGCCTCGGGCTCGGCCTGGCGATTTCCTATGGCATCATCCACGAAGCCGGTGGCCGCCTGCAGGTCGACAATCAGCCCGGCGGCGCCCGCTTCAGCTTCACCCTTCCCCGCGATCCGGAGCCCGTATGTTGAATTCGGTGATTGTCGTCGACGATGAAGCCAGCATCCGCACCGCCGTCGAGCAGTGGCTGAGCCTATCGGGCTTCCAGGTCAAGCTGTTCAGCCGTGCAGACGAATGCCTGGCCAACCTGCCGGCGCACTTTCCCGGGGTAATCCTCAGCGATGTGCGCATGCCCGGCATGGACGGCCTGCAACTGCTGGATCAACTGCGTAGCCGCGACGCCGACCTGCCGGTGATCCTGCTGACCGGCCATGGCGACGTGCCCATGGCCGTCGAAGCCATACGCAACGGCGCCTACGACTTTCTTGAAAAGCCCTTCAGCCCCGACGCCCTGATGGGCAGCCTGTGCCGCGCCCTGGAAAAACGCCGGCTGGTCCTGGAAAACCGTCACCTGCACGAACAGGCCGATATCAAGAGCCGGCTGGAGTCCACCCTGCTGGGCATGACCCAAGGCATGCAGCAACTGCGGCGCCAGGTGCTGGAACTGGCGAACCTGCCGGTCAACGTGCTGATCCGTGGCGAAACCGGCAGCGGCAAGGAACGTGTCGCCCGCTGTCTGCACGACTTCGGCCCGCGCGCCGACAAACCCTTCGTCGCGCTGAACTGCGCGGCCATCCCCGAACACCTGTTCGAAGCCGAACTGTTCGGCCATGAAAGCGGCGCCTTCACCGGTGCCCAGGGCAAACGTATCGGCAAGCTGGAGTACGCCGACGGCGGCACGGTGTTCCTCGACGAGATCGAAAGCCTGCCGCTGGCCCAGCAGGCCAAGCTGCTGCGGGTGATTCAGGAGCAGCGCCTGGAACGCCTCGGCTCCAACCAGAGCATTGCGGTGGACCTGCGCATCATCGCCGCCACCAAACCCGACCTGCTCGAAGAAGCCCGTGCCGGACGTTTCCGTGAAGACCTGGTGTATCGGCTGAATATTGCCGAGTTGCGTCTGGCACCGCTGCGCGAGCGGCGTGAGGACATCCCGCTGCTGTTCGAACACTTCGCCCGCCACGCCGCCGAACGCACTGGCCGCAGCGCGGTGCAGTTGAGCATCGCGCAACTGGGCCAGTTGCTTGGCCACGACTGGCCAGGCAACGTTCGCGAACTGGCCAACGCCGCCGAGCGCCATGCCCTCGGTCTGGCCGAACCAACATCGCCTCCCGAAGAGCCCGGACAGTCCCTGGCCGCGCAACAAGAGGCTTTCGAGGCCAACTGCCTGCGCGCCTCTTTGCGTCGGCACAAGGGCGAAATCAAGGCGGTGATGGAAGAACTGCAACTGCCGCGGCGCACTCTTAACGAAAAAATGCAGCGCCACGGACTGGTCCGCGAAGACTTTCTCGAACGCCCTTAAACATGGGCGGATTCCCGCTCAGTGCAGTCTGTGCATAAGCGGATTTCCGCTCATTTGTTCTTCATTGTTGTTGTTTGTGGAACCGCTATCGCTGGCAAGCCAGCTCCCACAGAGGCCTCGCAGGCCTCTGTTTCAATGCTTTGGTGGGAGCTGGCCTGCCAGCGATGACGGTGATGAAGTCCCCTGGCACAGCTCCTGCTATAGCCCCGCCAGGCTGCGTTTCGGCGCGCTCCACAAAAACAACGATGAAGGTCCCGTCAATGGATAACTCCACCTCTGTGCCTGCTGGGGCGATTGCCACGCCCGCGCCGGTAAAAACCACCTCCAGTCGCCTCAAGTCGATCTTCAGCGGATCGGTCGGCAACATGGTCGAGTGGTACGACTGGTACGTCTACGCCGCATTTTCCCTGTATTTCGCCAAGGCCTTCTTCCCTGCCGGCGACACCACCGCGCAACTGCTCAACACCGCCGCGATCTTCGCCGTGGGCTTCCTGATGCGCCCGATCGGCGGCTGGCTGATGGGCATCTACGCCGACCGCAAAGGCCGCAAGGCCGCGCTGATGGCCTCGGTATTGCTGATGTGCTTCGGCTCCCTGGTCATCGCCCTGACCCCGAGCTATGAAACTATCGGCGTCGCCGCACCGGTCCTGCTGATCATCGCCCGCCTGATGCAGGGCCTGTCGGTAGGTGGCGAATACGGCACCTCGGCGACCTACCTCAGCGAAATGGCCACCAAGGAACGCCGCGGGTTCTTCTCCAGCTTCCAGTACGTCACGCTGATTTCCGGCCAGCTCATCGCCCTCGCCGTGCTGATCGTCCTGCAACAGACCCTGACCACCGAACAGCTCTACTCCTGGGGCTGGCGCGTCCCCTTCGTGATCGGCGCGCTGTGCGCGGTGGTTGCGCTGTACCTGCGTCGCGGCATGGAAGAAACCGCTTCCTTCACCAAGAAGGAAAAAACCAAAGCCAAAGAGAGCCTGATGCGCACCCTGATGCGCCATCCGAAGGAACTCGCCACCGTGGTCGGCCTGACCATGGGCGGCACCCTGGCCTTCTACACCTACACCACCTACATGCAGAAATACCTGGTCAACACCGTCGGCATGAGCATCACCGACTCGACCATGATCTCGGCAGCCACCCTGTTCCTGTTCATGTGCCTGCAACCGGTGATCGGTGCCCTCTCCGACAAGATCGGCCGACGTCCGATCCTGATCGCCTTCGGCGTCCTCGGTACCATTTTCACCGTGCCGATCCTGACTACCCTGCACACCATCCAGAGCTGGTGGGGCGCGTTCTTCCTGATCATGGCGGCACTGGTCATCGTCAGCGGCTACACCTCGATCAACGCCGTGGTCAAAGCCGAACTGTTCCCCACCGAAATCCGCGCGCTGGGCGTCGGCCTGCCTTACGCCCTGACTGTCTCGATCTTCGGCGGCACCGCTGAATACGTGGCCCTGTGGTTCAAGAGCGTCGACATGGAAACCGGTTACTACTGGTACGTCACCGCCTGTATCGCCTGCTCGTTGCTGGTGTATGTGTTCATGAAGGACACCCAGAAACATTCGCGAATCACGACGGACTGATCCACACGCTACTCTGCCCGCAATAAAGACAAAGCCCCCGGCCAATTGGCCGGGGGCTTTTTTCATGCGCGCAGGAACAGATCGTTGAAGACGGCCCCAGAAATCAGGACAACTCGCCCACCCGCACCGGCTGCTCGCGCCGGTTGAAGTGATGCGCCATGAGGATGAAGCCCAACAGGATCCCGCCCAGCACCAATGACGATCCCACCGTGCCGAAATCCAGCCCGCCTTTTTCGTGAGGTTTGGTCAGGAAGTCGCCCAAGGTCGCCCCGAACGGCCGAGTCAGGACGAAGGCAACCCAGAACAGCACCACGCCCGAGATCCGCGTCCAGTACCGCGCCAGCACCACCAGGCCGATCGCCGCACCCACCACCAGTGCGCCACCGGCAAAGCCCAGACCCGAGTCGTCGGCCAGGTAGTCGCCCAAGGCCGTGCCCAGCGTGTTGGAAAACAGGATCGCCACCCAATAGAACAGCTCCGTGCGGCGGGTGCTGATGTTGTTGACGTTGATCGGGTCGCCACTCAGGCGCCACAGCGCGAAGGTCAACACCAGAATGCCGATCAGAATCGCCGAGCCGGTGGCATAACCCAGGCCCAGGGTGCGGTCCATGAAGTCCGACATGGTAGTGCCGGCCGTGCTGGTGGAGAGGATTACCAGCCAGTACAGCACCGGGTGATAACGCCTGGAAAACAACTGCGTCACCAGCGTGACCAGGAACAGGCTGATCAGGATCACGGAGCTCAGCGCGTAACCCACGTTGAGCGTCATGGACAGCAGGTCACCCGCTGTCTCTCCAAGCGTGGTGGCGCAGATCTTCATGATCCAGAACGCCAGGGTGATTTGCGGGAGTTTATTCATCGGCTCGAAGCTCCAGAGGGCAAGTGCGGCAGAGACTGCGCAAGCGGCGATGAAAAAGAGGTCAGCGCAAAATGAAAAAAGCGTTTGGCCGGAAAAATCCCGTTAATCCGCCAATAACGTTGGGCGCGCATGCTGTGTGAAATGGGCAGCGATGTAGCCCGTAGGTACGCAGTCCAGAGCAATCCGCGCAGTTGAAACGGACTGATCGCGCCCAGTCACATCGATTAAATCGATTTATATGGCCGATTTTTTGCGCTTTTTAATCGAATTAATCGGCGTAGCATCAAACCCATAGAAACAAACAACCTCTCACTACCCCGGAGCAACGACCATGAAAAGCAAACTGATCCTGACCCTGGCCTTCTCGATCCTGACCGCCAACGCTTTCGCCGCCGATGGTTTCGACCGCACCAACGCCCACAACTTTGCCTATGCACCAGCCCACTCGGCGGCTGTAGCGGCTGACGGCTTCGATCGCACCCCAGCCGGCAAAGTCGCCGCTGACGGCTTCGACCGCACTCCTGCTGGCAAAGTCGCCGCTGACGGCTTCAACCGCACCCCAGCCGGCAAAGTCGCCGCTGACGGTTTCGACCGCACCCCAGCCGGCAAAGTCGCCGCTGACGGTTTCGACCGCACTCCAGCCGGCAAAGTCGCTGCTGACGGCTTCGACCGCACTCCAGCCGGCAAAATCGCTGCCGACGGTTTCGACCGCACCCCGGCTGGCCGCATCAGCTAACACCGACGCAACGTCTTCACAGCCCGGCTTCGGCCGGGCTTAATCGTTTTCAGGGAACGCGGCACTTGGCACACTAGGCGTCCGTGCACTCGCCACAAGGCTTGATCGATGTACTACTACGAACCCGCAAAAGGCCACGGCCTGCCCCACGATCCGTTCAACGCCATCGTCGGCCCACGCCCCATCGGCTGGATTTCCACCCAGGACGCCCAAGGCCGCCTGAACCTCGCGCCCTACAGCTTCTTCAACGCCTTCAACTACATCCCGCCGATCATCGGTTTCTGCAGCGTCGGGCGCAAAGACAGCCTGAACAACATCGAGCAGACCGGCGAATTTGCCTGGAACCTGGCCACCCGGCCGCTCGCCGAGGCGATGAACCAGAGCTGCGCCGCCGTTGCGCCGGAAGTCGATGAGTTTGCCCTGAGCCAGCTCACGCCCGCCGCCTCACGCGTGATCGCCGTGCCGCGAGTGCAGGAAAGCCCGGTGTCGTTCGAATGCAAGGTCAGCCAGATCGTGCAATTGCAGCGTGCCGACCACGCGCTGGTGCCGAGTTGGCTGATTCTCGGTGAAGTGGTGGCGGTGCATATCGCCGAACACCTGCTGAAAGACGGCATCTACGACACCGCCGCCGCCGAGCCTATTTTGCGTGGCGGCGGTCCGGCGGATTATTTCGAGCTGGGCAACCTGTTCCAGATGAGGCGCCCACAGGTCTGAGCCTTGCGCTTACCAGACAAGCTCGGCGTCCGCGTTGACGCCGCTGAGCCGCTCAAGCTCGGCGGACGCCGCATCGTCGGCGTCTGCGGCGGTCTTGAAGGTCTGGTCTGCCAGCACCTTGTGGAAACGCGGCGCGCCGGTGGCGCCCAGGCCTTTCACCGCGATGGCGGCGCTGTAGCCGCCTTCGCCGGGAACCACCGCCGATACTGCTTCGAAACCTACGAATACTCTGCGAGCCATGTTGCTCGATCCCCATCAGTGACGAAAAAAGGCGCTCATTCTAACCTGCGCCGGGCTCGCTGAATGTGTGCAGATCGAGGCTGTCCAGCACCCGCGCCTGCACCAGTTCGCCAAACACCTGCAGGCTGGGCGAGTTGAAATAACCGTTCATCGCCGCCTGGTCGCGCCAATGGCTGCTGAGCAGCCACAAGTCGGCATCGCAGGTGGACCGTTGCAGGGTGAACGCCAGGCAACCTGGGGTGCGCCGGCTGGGTTCGAGCAATTGCTGAAGACGTTCGCCCAGTTCCGCAGAACGGCCCGCGCTGGCGCGCACGAAGGAAAGGTGGCTGACCGGTTGAGATGACGTCATGTGCGGTGCTCCTGAAGACGGCCAGAGGGAAACTGCCAGGCTGCCAAGAGTACGGGCCGCCGCGCGAGCACGTTAGGCGAAAGCTGTCGAACGATTGCCTGATCCTGCATGCCTCACTGAGTTCATTGCGGCGAACCAGCACCCACGGCGATTTCGCCGAGAGGGCATCAGGCAATGGCAATCGCTTCAATTTGGTGACGGCACCAAGGTGGCAGCAGGATCGTGCAAGAACACGACAGCATCCGGCTAGCGTGCGCACTTGCACAAACCTATGCTGCGAGGATCCGCCGAGGAAGCCTCTCCATGTCATCCCCCGAACTGCTCGACTCCGCCCTCGAATCCCAGCGCCAGGCGCTGGCCGATCTCGTCCGCCGCCACGCCGCGCCAGAGTGCTCGGCAATCAATGGCCTGTACCTGGTGCGGCACGAAGAAAACATCCGCTCGATGCCGACCCTCGCCCAGCCGGCGCTGTGCATCCTGGCGCAGGGCAGCAAGGCAGTGCACCTGGGCGACGAACGCTATGTGTACGACCCGCTGCATTACATGGTGGTGTCGGTGGCGATGCCGATCAGTGGCGTCTACCTCGATGCCAGTCCGGAGAACCCGAGCCTGGGCATTCGCCTGGACATCGACCCGGCAGAAATCAACAAGCTGATTGCCGAGGGCGGGCCAATGGGCGTACCGGCCGCGTCGGCGCGCGGGCTGTATGTGGAACGGCTCGACGTACCGCTGCTGGACGCGCTGCTGCGCCTGATCCGCCTGCTGGAAACACCGAAGGACATCGCGGTGCTCGCGCCGCTGATCCGCCGCGAGATCCTCTACCGCCTGCTACGTGGGCAACAAGGCCACCGGCTGTACGAAATCGCCATGTCCAACAGCCAGACCCACCGCGTCTGCCAGGCGATCCAGTGGCTCAACGATCATTACAACAAACCGCTGCGCATCGAAGACCTGGCCAGGGAAGTGAACCTCAGCGCCTCGGCCCTGCACCACCGGTTCAAGGCGGTGACCTCGATGAGCCCGTTGCAGTACCAGAAGCAGTTGCGCTTGCAGGAAGCCCGTCGGTTGATGCTCAACGACGGGCTGGAGGCGGCGGTGGCGGGCTATCGGGTGGGGTATGAAAGCCCGTCGCAGTTCAGCCGCGAATACAGCCGGGCCTACGGCGCGCCGCCGCTGCGCGATATGGCGCGGTTGCGCAGCGCGCTGTAAGGCGCCGTCAGCAACCTCAGGCCAGGACGGTCTCGGTCCACTGCCATTGATCGATTTCGATCAGCGTCGGGCCTTTGCGCTCGCGGGCCTTGAGCAGGGCCTGACGCAGAGGCTCGATATCGCTCACCGCCTCGGTCGCACAGCCAAAGCCCTTGGCGATGGTGAGGAAGTCCGGGGTGTGGATGTCCACGCCCACCGGTTCGATGTCGCGGTTGACCATGTAGCGCTTGATCTCTTCATAGCCCTGGTTGTTCCACAGCAGGACGATCAGCGGCACCTGGGCTTCCACGGCACTGGCCAGTTCCGGCAAGGTGAACTGGATGCCGCCGTCACCGATCAGGCACACCGCAGGCAGGCGCGCCTGAGCATCTTCGGCGCTGCCCAGCCAGGCACCCATCGCCGCCGGCAAGGCGTAACCAAGAGTGCCGTAACCGGTGGAGGCGTTGAACCAGCGGCGCGGCTGGTCCAGGTCCAGGGTCAGGTTGCCGGTGTAGACCGGCTGGGTCGAATCGCCCACCAGCACCGCATCCGGCAGCGCACTGAGGATGGTGCGCAGGAACAAGGTTTGCGCCTGCGCCGCCGCATCCCACTGGCCGGCCAGGGTTTCCCGCAGGCGTGCAGCACGGGCCGGGCCCCATTCGGCGGCACGAACCGGCGCCGGCTGTTCGGCCAGGGCCAGCAGCAACGCATCGCTGGCTTCGCGGGAGTCGGCAACCAGGGCGAGCTTCGGCGGGTAGTTGCGCACGGTCTGATCCGGGTCGATATCGATGCGCAACAAGGTGCCGGGGATCTCGAAGCCGCCCTTGAACGTCACGTCGTAGTCGGTCTCGCCCAGCTCGGTGCCGATGGCCAGCACCACGTCAGCCTCGCGCACCAGTTCGCGGGTCGCCACCAGCGACTGGGTCGAGCCGATCAGCAGCGGGTGGCTCGACGGCAGCATGCCCTTGGCATTGATGGTCAGCGCGGTCGGCGCCTGCAGGTATTCGGCGAGGCGGGTCAGCGAGGCGCTGGCGTCGATGGCGCCGCCGCCAGCGAGGATCAGCGGGCGTCGCGCGCCTGCCAGCAACCCGGCCATCTTCGCCACGGTCGAAGGCGCCGCACCGGCGCGGGCAACCCGCACCGGCTCGCTGGCCAGCAGGTGATCGGCCTCTTCGACAATCACATCCAGCGGAATCTCGATATGCACCGGCCGCGGCCGCGCGCCTTGGAACACGGCGAAGGCCCGGGCCAGCACCGCCGGCAAGTCGTCGACGCTCATCAGGGTGTGGGAGAACGCGGCGACACCGGCTACCAGGTTGCTCTGCGCCGGCAGTTCGTGCAGCTTGCCGCGCCCGCCGCCGAGGGCATTGCGCGATTGCACGCTGGAAATCACCAGCATCGGGATCGAGTCGGCGTAGGCCTGGCCCATGGCGGTGGTGATGTTGGTCATGCCGGGGCCGGTGATGATGAAGCACACGCCCGGCTTGCCGCGAGTACGCGAATAGCCGTCGGCCATGAAGCCGGCGCCTTGCTCGTGGCGCGGGGTGATATGACGAATGGTCGATGCGGCCAGACCGCGATACAGCTCCACGGTGTGCACGCCGGGAATGCCGAAGACATGGTCCACGCCGTAGTTTTCGAGGAGTTTTACCAGCACTTCGCCGCAAGTCGCCATGTTCGTTCGCCTGTTGTTGGTTTTTGGAGCAGGCGTTAATTGGACCGCCGGGCGGCTACCGGCACAATGCAAAGTTCCTCATACTAGCCATGCGCCCAGATCATGGCTCCCGACCAATGAAACGACTTCCGCCTCTCCCCGCCCTGCACACCTTCCTTGTCACGGCCCAGTGCTGCAACTTCACCCATGCGGCGCAGCAGTTGCACCTGACCCAAGGTGCCGTCAGCCGGCAGATCGCCGGGCTGGAAGAACAGCTCGGCTACCCGCTGTTCGTGCGCCAGGCCCGTGGCCTGAGCCTGACCCGCGAGGGCCAGGAATGGCTGCCACGGGTGCAGCAGGTATTCGCGCTGATCGAGGACGGCGTGCAACAGATCGGCGCCGCCGGCACGACCTTGCAGCTCAAGGCGCCGACCTGCGTGATGCGCTGGCTGCTGCCACGGCTGATGGAATGGCAGGCGCTGCGCCCGGACGTCCCGGTGGAACTGACCACCACGCTCCAGCACGGCGGCGATTTTCGTCGTGAAGGCTTCGATGCTGCGGTGGTCTATGGCGCCGAGCCCGAGACCGCGATGCCACTGCTGAAGCTGTTCGATGAACAACTGACGCCGGTGTGTTCGCCGCAGTTGCTGGCGGGAAAACTGCCGCTGCGCGAGGTAGCGGACCTGGAAAAACACATGCTGCTGCACCCGGCGCGGGACGAGCGCGATTGGCAGACCTGGCTGGAAGCGGCGGGATCGAGCCTGTCGGCACAGGGCAAGCGCCAGCATTTCGAAACGCTGGACATGGCCATGGCGATGGCGGTGCAGGGAACCGGGGTGGCGATCGGCGATTGGTCGTTGATCGGCGAGGATCTGGCGGGCGGGCGATTGGTGTCGCCGTTCGGGCTGCGGGTGGCGACGGGGAAAGCGTATTACCTGGTGTGGCCGGAGAAAGCGCTGGCGCCGGGGTTGCTGGGGTTGTTTGAGTGGTTGGTGGAGCAGGCGAATAGCCGATAGAGGGCGGTGGGTCTGAGGGCCTCATCGTCGGCAAGCCGACTCCCACAGGTTCGGTGCACGCCGTACCTTGTGGGAGTTGGCTTGCCGACGATGGGGCCTTTAGATCAGTACCCGACAGTAAACCGCTGGCGCGAATGCGCTGGTTTCTCGACCTCATCCAGCAACGCGATGGCGAAATCGGCAAAGGTGATCCAGCTCTTGCCGTCCGCGCCGATCAGCAGGTGATCCTTGCCCAGACGGAAGGTGCCAGTGCGTTCGCCTTCAACGAATTCCGCCGATGGCGAGAGGAAGGTCCAGTCCAGTTCCTTCTCCTGTTTCAGGGCATCGAGGTACACCGCACCAGCACTGGCTTCGGCCTTGTAGGCTTCCGGGAAGTCCGGGCTGTCGATAACCCGCGAGTCGTCAGGCAGCAGCAGGCTGCCGGCCCCACCGACCACCAGTACGCGTTTCACGCCAGCCTTTTTCGCGGGCGCCAGCAACGTCTCGGCAGGGATGCCGGTAAAGTGCGCGGCGCTCAGCACCACGTCATGACCGGCCAGCGCCTTTTCCAGCGCCGCAGCATCCTTGATGTCCAGCGCCACCGGGGTTACCCCGGCACGGCCCTGCAACTTCGCCGGATCACGGGCGATGGCGGTAACGCTATGACCACGGCGCAGGGCCTCTTCCAGCAGTTGGCTGCCAGCACGGCCGGTCGCGCCGATGATTGCGATCTTGCTCATGAAACACCTCCGATCAGGATTGAATGACTTACCACTGCATTTCGCCCTTGGCGACCTTGGCTCCCAGCTCCAGGGAGCTTTCCTCGGCCAGGCCCGGGTAACGTTGCTTCATCGCCGCCGTCAGAGCGGCGGCATTGGCGGTGCGGGCGCTTTCTTCATCGAAGGCGCGAATGTATCCCGCAGTAAAGCGCACCGCGTCCAGCGAACCGCTGTTTTTACCCAGGAAATGGCCCGGCACCACGGTGACCGGGTGCAGGTTTTCGATACGCTGCAAGCCCGTCAGCCAGTCGGCGTGGGATTGCGCGGTCTGGGTATCAGCCATCCACACGTGCAGGTTTTCCGCCACGAGGATGCCGCCCACCACCGCCTTGATCGACGGAATCCAGACGAAGCTGCGATCCGGCTGCGGACCTTCGAGGCCGATCACTTGCAGCGCCTGGCCTTCCAGCAGCAAGCGATCACCGTCCAGCACCTGCGGCACGATCAGCCGCTGCGGTTTGTCGCTGCCCATTTGCGGGCCCCAGTAGGCGAGCTTGGCGTCCATGGTCTTCTTGATGTGCTCGACGGTCGGCGCGCTGGCGACCACGCGGGCGTCAGGGAAGGCGCTGACCAGGGTGTCGAGGCCGAAGTAGTAGTCCGGGTCGCCGTGGCTGATGTAGATGGTGGTCAGGTGTTTGCCGCTGGCGCGCAGCTTGTCCACCACCTGCTCGGCCTGGGCCTTGCCGAATTGGGCGTCTACCAGAATGGCGTCGTGCTGGCCGGCAACGATCACCGAACTGACCGGGAACAACGCATCGGTCCCCGGGTTGTAGACCGTCAGTTCCAGCGGCGCACCCGCCGCGTTGGCGCGGGCGATCCAGAGAAGAGCAAACAGGGCCAGCAACAGCCGGCGTGGCGAGAAGAGGCGAAGCATCGGGAAATTCCAGTGAGGGGCAATGGCTCACAGCTTAGTTGCGCGATTCGTCGCAAAAAATGCGATGCTTGGACATAGTTTGTTTCAAGAATCGGGCAAATCATGGACCGTCTTACCGCAATGCGGGTCTTCGTCACCGTCGTCGACCTGGGCAGCCAATCGGCCGCCGCCGACCATCTGGACATGTCGCGCCCAGTGATCTCACGCTATCTGGCGGACCTGGAGAACTGGGTCGGCGCACGCCTGATGCAGCGCACCACGCGCAAGCTGAGCCTGACCGCCGCCGGTAACGAAATTCTCCCGCGCTGCCGGCAGATGCTCGACCTTGCCGGCGACCTGCAGGCGGCCGTCAGCACCCCGGACGAGGCACCGCGCGGCGAGCTGCGGATCAGCGTCAGTACCTCGTTCGGCCAGGCGCAACTGGTGGACGCGGTGGCCGAGTACGTCAAACGCTACCCGCTGGTGAAGATCGAACTGCAGATGCTCGACCGCACCGTGAATCTGGTGGATGAGCGCATCGACCTGGCGATCCGCACCAGCAACGATATCGACCCGAACCTGATCGCCCGGCGCCTGAGCGTCTGTAATTCGGTGATCTGCGCCTCGCCCGAGTACCTGCGGCGACACCCTGTGCCAACGCGGGTGGAGGAACTGAGCAACCACAACTGCCTGACCCACTCCTACTTCGGCCGCAGCCTCTGGCACTTCGAGGTGGCCGGCGAGAACGTCGCGGTGCCGGTGCACGGCAACATCAGCGCCAACGAGGCACTGACCCTGCAACAGGCAACTCTCGCTGGTGCCGGCATCGCCATGCTGCCGACTTACTTGTCGGCCGGAAAACTGCGTAACGGCGAACTGATCCGCCTGCTGCCCGACGCCAGACCCATGCCGCTGAACCTCTACGCCGTGTACACCTCACGCAAGCACATGCCGGCGACGCTGCGCAGCATGCTGGACTTCCTCGCCGAGCGTTTCACCGACATCCCGGAATGGGACCAGGCGCTGGCCTGAGCAACTTGCGCGGTGCTGGACTATCCTCGTAGCAACATGCGAGTAACAGCATGTGTTGGTCGCCGGAGGTCAGCATCATGGGTGTCAAAACCGCAAAATGCGCCATCGTCCTGGGTATCGTCGCCGTCATGGGGCTTTATGCAACTGCTGCCTACCGGGTCGAGCAGACCCGTAACCAGCCGTGGTCCGCCGCCAGTTGCGGCCTCGCCCACTGCGTGCCGCACACCGCCACCCTCAGTGCGCTGAGGTAAGCCCGGTCTCGTTGGGTTCGCGCTGGCGAAAGGCCCGGGGTGACAAGCCCGTCAGACGGCGGAAGAACCGCGAGAAATACGCCGGATCGGCGAACCCCAGGCTGTCCGCCAACTGGTTGATGCTCAGGGTGGTGTAGATCAGCTCGCGCTTGGCCTCCAGCAACAGCCGCTGGTGAATGATCTGCAGCGCCGACTGCCCGGCCAGTTCGCGGCAGAGGGTGTTCAGCGACGTCACCGAAACCCCCACCTGATGCGCCAGGTCCTCCACCGCGGGGTGCTGGCGAAAGCTGTGTTCCACCAATTGATTGAAACGGCGCAACTGCTCGCGGCCGCGCTCGGGCACCTGCGCACCAGCCTGGCGTTGCAGGTGTCGGCGGCTGATCCACACCACCAGCAGGTTGATGATCGAACGCAGTTGCAGATCGCGGCCCGGCTGGTCGGTCTGGTATTCGGCCTGCAAGGTGCTGAACAGGCTGTAGAGATAGTCGGCATCGGCGCCGGCCAGCCAGGTGCCGGCCTGAGTCAACGGCGCCGGAGCGCTACCCAATTGCTGGTGGAGCAAGGCCACCAGCGGCGCGGCGAGGGTCACCACATAGCCGTCGACATCCTCGGAAAAACGAAAACCGTGCACGCACAGCGGCGGCACCACTTGCAGCGCCGGCTCGCGCAGAGTGCGCGCCTGGCCTTCCAGTTCCACCTCGGCGGTGCCCCGGTAAAGGAACAGCAACTGGCACAGATCGGCGTGCCGGTGCGGCTCGATTTCCCAATGGTGCAAGCGGCTGCGGGCCGGGATCGACTCGCTGTGGAGCAGATCGGGGGTCGGCCAGTCGAGGGACTCGCCGTAGAGCTTGAACACCGGAATCGCCGCTTTTGCCACCATCGTCCGCCCCTTGGGTGAATGCCCGATAATCGCCCGTATTGGCGAAAAGTACAGTTTTGCTGTGCCTTTATCCCTTCTTCCGCCGCTATTACAGGCGAAAAATACAGGCGCTCACCACTATAAGATGCCTTCGGCGTTCAGCTGAAGCTGCCTGGGACAATAACAATGAAAACTCAAGTCGCAATCATCGGTGCCGGTCCGTCCGGTCTCCTGCTCGGCCAGTTGCTGCACAACGCCGGGATTTCCAACGTCATCGTCGAACGCCAGAGCCCTGACTACGTGCTCGGCCGCATCCGTGCCGGCGTGCTGGAACAAGGCATGGTCGACCTGCTGCGCGAGGCCGGGGTTGGCGAGCGCATGGACGCCGAAGGCCTGCCCCATGATGGTTTCGAACTGGCCTTCGACGGTCGCCGCGAACACATCGACCTCAAGGGCCTGACCGGCGGCCAGGGCGTGATGATTTACGGCCAGACCGAAGTCACCCGCGACCTGATGGCCGCTCGCCAAGCCTGCGGCGCCGTCACTGTCTATGAGGCGACAAACGTACAGCCTCATGAACCGAAGTCCGAGCAGCCCTGGCTGACCTACGAGAAAGACGGCCAGGTGCATCGCCTGGACTGCGACTACATTGCCGGCTGCGATGGCTACCACGGCGTCGCCCGGCAATCGATCCCGGCCGATGCGCTGAAGGTGTTCGAGCGGGTCTACCCGTTCGGCTGGCTGGGCATCCTCGCCGACACCCCGCCGGTCAACGACGAACTGGTCTACGCCCGCCACGAGCGCGGCTTCGCCCTGTGCAGCATGCGTTCGCCGACCCGCACCCGTTACTACGTTCAAGTGGGTGCCGAAGAGAAAGTCGAGGACTGGTCCGACGAGCGCTTCTGGGACGAACTCAAGACCCGCCTGCCCGCCGACCTCGCCGAACGCCTGGTGACCGGGCCGTCGATCGAAAAGAGCATCGCGCCGCTGCGCAGCTTCGTGGTCGAACCGATGCAGTACGGACGGATGTTCCTCGTCGGCGACGCCGCGCACATCGTCCCGCCAACCGGCGCCAAGGGCCTGAACCTGGCCGCGAGTGACGTCAGCACCTTGTTCAACATCCTGCGCCGGGTCTACGCCGAAGGCCGCACCGACTTGCTGGAGCAATACTCGTCCATCTGCCTGCGGCGGATCTGGAAGGCCGAACGCTTCTCGTGGTGGATGACCTCGATCCTGCACCGCTTCCCTGACAGCGACCCGTTCAGCCAGCGCATCCAGCAGACTGAACTGGATTACTTCGTCAGCTCCGAGGCGGGGCGCAAGACCCTGGCGGAAAACTACGTCGGGCTGCCTTACGAGGCCATTGCAGACGCTTAGCAAGCTATCGGATAGACTCGGACATACTTTGCTTCGATCTTCAGGGCCTCATCGCTGCGGTCCTGAAGACTCCAATAAGTAACGAGCCTGCCGTGACCCAACTGAGCACACCCCAACCCGCCATCAAGACCGTCCTCGTCGCGCTGATGCTGGCCATCTTCCTCGGCGCCCTCGACCAGACCATCATCGCCGTATCGATGCCGGCGATCTCCGCGCAATTCAACGATGTTGGCCTGCTGGCCTGGGTGATCTCCGGCTACATGGTGGCGATGACCGTGGCCACGCCGATCTACGGCAAGCTCGGCGATTTGTATGGGCGGCGACGGATGATCCTGTCCGGCACGGCGATCTTTACTCTCGCTTCGGTGTTCTGCGCCGCCGCCCAGAACATGGAACAACTGGTGCTGGCGCGGGTACTGCAAGGCATCGGCGCTGGCGGCATGGTCTCGGTCAGTCAGGCGATCCTCGGCGATCTGGTGCCGCCTCGGGAACGCGGGCGCTATCAGGGCTACTTCAGCAGCATGTACGCGGCGGCGAGTGTGGCCGGGCCGGTGCTCGGTGGCCTGCTGACCGAGTACCTGTCGTGGCGCTGGGTGTTCTGGCTGAACCTGCCGCTGGGCCTGACCGCCTGGTGGGTGACCCGCAACAGCCTGCGCGGGCTGGCGACTCCGCAGCGTCAGGCCAAGGTCGATTATCCCGGCGCCTTGCTGTTGATCCTCGGCCTCACTGGCCTGCTGCTCGCCATCACCCTGATCGGCCAGGGCCACCCGTGGCACAGCCAGGCGGTGCTGGCGCTATTGGCGGCCGCGCTGTTCGGTCTGACGCTGTTCGTGCTCTATGAACGCCGCGCGCCGGAACCGCTGCTGCCGCTGAAGCTGTTTGGCAACCGGGTCGCGGTGCTGTGCTGGTGCACCATCTTCTTCACCAGCTTCCAGGCCATTTCGCTGACCATGCTGATGCCGCTGCGCTACCAGAGCATCACCGGCGCCGGTGCCGACAGCGCCGCGCTGCACCTGCTGCCGCTGGCCATGGGCCTGCCGATCGGGGCTTACTGCGCCGGTCGCCTGACCAACATGACCGGCCGCTTCAAGCCACAGATTCTCTTCGGCAGCGTGCTGATGCCGCTGTCGATTGTCGGCATGGCGCTGAGCCCACCCTCCTCCGGCCTGCTCAGCGGGCTGTTCATGCTGCTGACCGGCATCGCTTCCGGCACCCAGTTCCCGACCTCGCTGGTGGCGACCCAAAGTGCGGTGCAACAGCAGGACATCGGCGTCGCCACCAGCACAACCAACCTGTTTCGCTCGCTCGGCGGCGCAGTAGGCGTGGCCCTTATGTCGGCCTTGTTGCTGGCGATGTTGCAAGACGGCGGCTACACCCTTGCGGGCGAAGCGCTACTTGGTAGCCTGCGCACCGGTGAGGCGAGCCTGGCGGTGCAGGCCGAGCTGTCGGTTACGTTCCGCAACCTGTTGCTGGGCAGTGCGGCGATTTCGCTGTTCGGCCTGGCGGCGGCGCTGGCCTTGCCCAATCGCGAGCTGCGCGGTCACTGACCGACGTTCAACCGCGTCGCTGCACCCAGGCCACGGCCAGGCCGCTGAGGCAGATGATGGAGATGCCGACTACGCCAAAGACGTCCGGGCTGTGGTCGAAGATCAGGTAGCCGAACATCCCGGCGAAGATAATCTGGCCATAACTGAACGGCGCCAGCATCGCCGGCGCGGCATGGCGGAAGGCCTGGGTCAGAAGCATGTGACCGAGCATTCCGCAGGTGCCGAGGCAAAGCATGAACAGGGCGTGGCTGAAGGTCGGCACGCTCCAGAAGAACGGCACCAGCGCGGTCATGATCAGGCTGTTGAAGATCCCGGTGAGGAAGTTGCTGGTGGTCGGGCTGTCGGTGGCGCTGAGCTTGCGGGTCAGCAACTGATAGCAGCCAAAGCAGAAGGCCGAACCCAGCGGCAGCAGGATCGCCGGGGTAAACAGCGCGCCACCGGGGCGAATCACGATCAGCACGCCGACAAAGCCGGCGAGCACCGCGATCCACTGCCCACGACTGACCCGCTCACCCAGCAGCGGCACCGACAATGCGGTCACCAGCAACGGCGCGAGAAAGTTGACCGCCGTGGCTTCAGCCAGCGGGATATACCGCAAGCCGGTGGTGAACAGCAGGCTGGTGCCGATCAGGCACAACGCCCGGGCCAGTTGCAGCAGCGGCCGCCGCGTGCGCACCACCGCCGACAGCCCGGTGCGCGGCACAAATACCACCAGCATCAACAGGGTGTGCACCACATAGCGCGCCCACACCACCATGACGATGGCGTAGAAACCGGACAGGTATTTGGACAGGGCGTCGTGGCTGGCGAACAGCAGCACCGCCAGGCAGATCAGGGCAATCCCCCGCAGCGGTTGCTCGGCGCCTCGAAGGGACGGAATCTGCGCGGTCATGTGCGGACTCGATGAAGAAAATTTAATTAGCCAGCTAAGTATCCACCTGGACCCCAGCACCCATAATGACGACGCCAGGCGGATTCTTGCTCAGCCCGGCGTCGGAAACAACTCAACTCAATTGGAAATACAAAGATTCACAAACGCTCACAAAACCTCAATTGCGCAGGGCCGGGCTCACGCGCAGCATGTCGAGCCCTGTATCGACCCAGCGTTCCGCATCGTTGAACAGGTCAAAACTGTCCGGCAACAGCAGCCAGCGTCGGATCAATCCGTCGATGTAGGCAAACAACGCCACGGCCGCGCGCTCCGGGTCGACATCGGTCGGCAACTGCCCGCGCTTGATGGCGTTGCCCAGTGAGCGGGTGATGCGTTCGTGACACTCGACGGTCGCGCTCTGGCGCTGGAGACGGATCTCGCACATCTCGTCGGTGAATTCACATTTGTGATGAAGGATTTCATTGATACGCCGCGTCTTCGGGTCGCTGGCCATCTGGTGCATCAACTGCACCAGCAGCTTGCGCATGCAGCCCAGCGGGTCGAGTTCGTCCTCGCTTTCGCTGGCCTGGGCCAGGGCGTCCAGCGGCTCTTGCAGGCTGTCGAGCAGGGCCTGCACCAGTTCGGCTTTATTGTCGAAATGCCAGTAGATGGCACCACGGGTCACGCCAGCCAATTCCGCGATGTCGGCAAGGGTGGTACGCGCAATCCCGCGCTTGTAAAAGGCTTTTTCCGCAGCTTCGAGGATCTGGTTACGGGTTTCCTGAGCTTCCTCTTTGGTTCGATGGACCATGGCAGTACAACCTCATCAAGGAGCCGGCCACCTGCATCGGGCGACCGATTTCTGATCCGGTGCGACCTGGGTGGGGCCGCGTTCCGGGTGTTCTAGTTTCGTGCCTTGCGCAATGAGAAGACAAGGTAACGGGTGTTTACAAACAAGCATGAATGTAAGTATATTCATTAGCATGCTACTTATCCAGCCGGATAGAGTTTTTTCCTACATCCCGTTTTCTATTACTCTTGAGCGTCTTCAGCTCTTTCTGACCCGAGGATCTTCATGCAACTCAAGCCAGCTGTTTCCGCTCTGGTTTCCGCCGTCGCCCTGGCAACACTGCTCAGCGGCTGTAAAAAGGAAGAAGCGGCGCCCGTGGCGCAGATTCCTCAGGTCGGCGTCGTCACCCTTCAGGCCCAACCCTATACCCTCGTCTCCGATCTACCAGGTCGCACCATTGCGTACCGGGTGGCGGAAGTGCGTCCGCAGGTAAACGGCATCATCCTCAAGCGCCTGTTCAAGGAAGGCAGCGAGGTCAAAGACGGCCAGCAGCTCTACCAGATTGACTCGGCGGTCTACGAGGCGACCCTGGCCAGCGCCAAGGCCAACCTGCAATCGACCCGCTCGCTGTCCGAGCGCTACAAGCAGCTGGTGGCCGAACAAGCCGTCAGCCGCCAGGAATTCGACGACGCCCAGGCCAAACGTTTGCAGGCTGAAGCGACGCTGAAGAGCGCCGAGATCGACCTGCGCTACACCAAGGTCCTCGCGCCGCTGAGCGGCCGTATCGGGCGCTCCAACTTCACCGAGGGCGCGCTGGTCAGCAACGGCCAGACCGACGCCATGGCCGTGATCCAGCAACTGGACCCGATCTACGTCGACGTCACCCAGTCCTCGGCCGAGCTGCTCAAGCTGCGTCGCGAGCTGGAAAGCGGCCGCCTGCAGAAGGTCGGCGAGAACGCCGCCAAGGTCACCCTCAACCTGGAAGACGGCAGCACCTACGCTCAGGAAGGCCGCCTGGAGTTCTCCGAAGTCTCGGTCGACCAGACCACAGGTTCCGTGACCCTGCGCGCCGTGTTCCCCAACCCGGAGCACAACCTGCTGCCTGGCATGTTCGTCCACGCGCGCCTCAACAACGGTGTGAACGCCGCCGCCATCCTCGCGCCGCAACAAGGCGTGACCCGCGACCTGAAAGGCCAGCCGACCGCCCTGGTGGTCAACCAGGACAACAAGGTCGAGCTGCGTCAGCTCAAGGCCAGCCGTACCGTCGGCAGTGACTGGCTGATCGAAGAAGGCCTGAACCCAGGCGACCGCCTGATCACCGAAGGCCTGCAATACGTCAAGCCGGGCGCCGAAGTGAAGGTGAGCGAAGCCACCAACATCAAGCCTGCCCAGCCAACCCAGGCCAATGCCGCGACCGCAGGGGCCAAAGGGGAATAAACCATGTCGAGATTCTTTATCGATCGCCCGATCTTCGCCTGGGTGATCGCCCTCGTGATCATGCTGGTCGGGGCGCTGTCGATCCTCAAGCTGCCGATCAACCAGTACCCGAGCATCGCCCCGCCAGCGATCGCCATTGCCGTGACCTACCCGGGCGCTTCCGCGCAGACCGTGCAGGACACCGTGGTCCAGGTGATCGAGCAACAGCTCAACGGTATCGACAACCTGCGTTATGTATCGTCGGAAAGTAACTCCGACGGCAGCATGACCATCACCGCGACCTTCGAGCAGGGCACCAACCCTGACACCGCGCAGGTCCAGGTGCAGAACAAGCTGAACCTGGCCACCCCGCTGCTGCCGCAAGAAGTGCAGCAGCAGGGTATCCGCGTGACCAAGGCGGTGAAGAACTTCCTGTTGGTGATCGGTCTGGTGTCGGAAGACGGCAGCATGACCAAGGACGACCTGGCCAACTACATCGTCTCCAACATGCAGGACCCGATCTCGCGGACCGCCGGTGTCGGTGACTTCCAGGTCTTCGGTGCCCAGTACGCGATGCGTATCTGGCTCGATCCGGCCAAGCTGAACAAGTTCCAGTTGACCCCGGTAGACGTGAAAACCGCCGTTGCCGCGCAGAACGTCCAGGTGTCGTCCGGTCAGCTCGGCGGCCTGCCCGCCCTGCCCGGCCAGCAACTGAACGCGACCATCATCGGCAAGACCCGCCTGCAGACCGCCGAGCAGTTCGAAAAGATTCTGCTCAAGGTCAACCGCGACGGTTCGCAAGTGCGCCTGGGCGATGTCGCCAAGGTCGCGCTGGGTGGTGAAAACTACGCGGTCAGCGCCCAGTTCAACGGCAAGCCGGCCTCTGGTCTGGCCGTGAAACTGGCAACCGGCTCCAACGCCCTGGATACCGCCAAGGCGCTGCGCAAGACCATCTCCGACCTCGAACCGTTCTTCCCGCCAGGCATGAAGGCCGTATTCCCGTATGACACCACCCCGGTGGTGACCGAATCGATCAGCGGCGTGATCCACACCCTGATCGAAGCGATCGTGCTGGTGTTCCTGGTGATGTACCTGTTCCTGCAGAACTTCCGCGCTACGGTCATCACCACCATGACGGTGCCGGTGGTATTGCTGGGCACGTTCGGCATCCTTGCCGCTTCGGGTTTCAGCATCAACACCCTGACCATGTTCGCGATGGTCCTGGCCATCGGCCTGCTGGTGGACGATGCCATCGTCGTGGTGGAAAACGTCGAGCGGGTGATGTCCGAAGAGGGGCTTTCACCCAAGGAAGCGACCAAGAAGTCCATGGGCCAGATCCAGGGCGCACTGGTCGGTATCGCCTTGGTACTCTCGGCGGTGCTGCTGCCGATGGCCTTCTTCGGCGGCTCCACGGGTGTGATCTACCGGCAGTTCTCGATCACCATCGTTTCGGCCATGGGCCTGTCGGTGCTGGTTGCCTTGATCTTCACCCCGGCGCTTTGCGCCACCATGCTCAAGCCGGTCAAGAAAGGCGAGCACCACACGGCCAAGCGCGGCTTCTTCGGCTGGTTCAACCGCAACTTCGACCGCAGCGTGCAGAGCTACGAGCGCGGCGTGGGTAACATCCTGCGCCACAAGGCCCCGTATTTCCTCGCCTACATCCTGATCGTGGTCGGCATGGTCTGGCTGTTCATGCGCATCCCGACTGCGTTCCTGCCCGAGGAAGACCAGGGCGTGCTGTTCGCCCAGGTGCAAACCCCGGCCGGCTCCAGTGCCGAGCGCACCCAGGCGGTGGTCGATGAAATGCGCGCCTACCTACTGGACAAGGAATCCGATACGGTCGCCTCGGTGTTCACCGTGAACGGCTTCAACTTCGCGGGCCGCGGCCAGAGCTCGGGTATGGCCTTCATCATGCTCAAGCCGTGGGGCGAGCGCTCTGCCGAAAACAGTGTGTTCAACCTGGCAACCCGCGCCCAGCAGCACTTCTTCACCTTCCGCGACGCGATGGTGTTCGCCTTCGCCCCGCCTGCGGTACTGGAGCTGGGTAACGCCACCGGTTTCGACGTGTTCCTGCAGGACCGCGCCGGTGTCGGCCACGCCAAGCTGATGGAAGCCCGCAACCAGTTCCTCGGCATGGCAGCGCAAAGCAAGATCCTGTCCGCCGTGCGTCCGAACGGCCTGAACGACGAACCGCAGTACCAGTTGACCATCGACGATGAACGCGCCAGCGCACTGGGCGTCACCATCTCCGATATCAACAACACCCTGTCGATCGCCCTCGGTGCCAGCTACGTCAACGACTTCATCGACCGTGGCCGGGTCAAGAAGGTCTACCTCCAGGGCGAAGCCTCGTCGCGGATGAGTCCGGAAGACCTGCAGAAATGGTACGTGCGCAACGCCGCTGGCGAGATGGTGCCGTTCTCCTCCTTCGCCAAGGGCGAGTGGATTTACGGTGCGCCGAAGCTGTCGCGTTACAACGGTGTCGAAGCAATGGAAGTCCTCGGTGCGCCAGCCCCTGGCTACAGTACCGGTGAGGCGATGGCCGAGGTCGAACGCCTGGCCGCTCAACTGCCAGCCGGTGTCGGCTTCGCATGGACCGGCATGTCGTATGAAGAGAAGCTGTCGGGCTCGCAGATGCCAGCACTGTTCGCGCTGTCGCTGCTGATGGTGTTCCTGTGCCTGGCAGCACTGTACGAAAGCTGGTCGATTCCGATCGCGGTCGTGCTGGTGGTACCGCTGGGTATCATCGGTGCACTGATGGCGGCCAGCATGCGCGGGCTGTCCAACGACGTGTACTTCCTGGTGGGGCTGCTGACCACCATCGGTCTCGCGGCGAAGAACGCGATCCTGATCGTCGAGTTCGCCAAGGAACTGCACGAACAGGGTCGCAGCCTCGCCGACGCCGCCATCGAAGCCTGCCGCATGCGTCTGCGCCCGATCATCATGACCTCGCTGGCGTTCATCCTCGGCGTGGTGCCGCTGACCATCGCCACCGGTGCAGGTTCGGGCAGCCAGCACGCCATTGGTACCGGAGTGATCGGCGGTATGATCACGGCCACCGTTCTGGCCATCTTCTGGGTGCCACTGTTCTTCGTTAGCGTGTCGTCGCTGTTCGGCAGCAAAAAGCCCGAAGAAGACGCCACACCTGAAACTCCACGCTATGAGGCTGGGCAATGACCAAGTCCCTGATATCCCTGGCGGTCACCGCGTTCATCCTGGGAGGATGTTCGCTGATCCCCGAGTACAAGACCCCTGAGGCACCGGTGGCGGCTGAGTGGCCGGCAGGCCCGGCCTACTCGCCGGCCGAGTCGGCCCAGGTGGCCGCCGCCGAGCAAGGCTGGCGCCAGTTCTTCCACGACCCGGCGCTGCAGCAGCTGATCCAGGGTTCGCTGGAAAACAACCGCGACCTGCGGGTCGCGGCGCTGAACATCGACGCCTACCGCGCGCAGTACCGCATCCAGCGCGCCGACCTGTTCCCGGCAGTCTCGGCCAACGCCAGCGGCCAACGCCAGCGCACGCCGGCGGACATGTCGCAGACCGGTCAGTCGACCATCAGCAGCCAATACTCGGCCACCATCGGCGTCAGCGCCTATGAGCTGGACCTGTTCGGCCGGGTGCGCAGCCTGAGCCAACAGGCCCTGGAAACCTACCTGTCCAGTGAACAGGCGCGCCGTTCGACGCAGATCGCCCTGGTGGCCAGCGTCGCCAACGCCTACTACACCTGGCAGGCCGACCAGGCCCTGCTCAAGCTGACCGGCGAGACGCTCAAGACCTACGAGGAAAGCTTCAAGCTGACCAAGCGCAGCAGCGACGTCGGCGTGGCCTCGGCCCTGGACCTGAGCCAGGCGCGTACCGCGGTCGAAGGCGCCCGGGTCAAGCTGGCGCAGTACCAGCGCCTGGTGGCCCAGGACCTCAACAGCCTGACTCTGCTGGTCGGCGCCGGTCTGCCGGGCAACCTGCCGGCGGCCCTGCCGCTGGACGGCGACCTGCTCGCGGAAATGCCGGCCGGCCTGCCATCGGACCTGCTGACCCGGCGTCCGGACATCATGGAAGCCGAGCACCTGCTCAAGGGCGCCAACGCCAATATCGGCGCTGCCCGTGCGGCGTTCTTCCCAAGCATCAGCCTGACCGCCAATGCCGGGACCCTGAGCTCCGACATGAGCGGCCTGTTCAAGGGCGGCTCCGGCACGTGGCTGTTCCAGCCGCAGATCAATCTGCCGATCTTCAATGCCGGTTCGCTCAAGGCCAGCCTCGATTACTCGAAGATCCAGAAAGATATCAACATCGCCAAGTACGAAAAAACCATCCAGACCGCCTTCCAGGAAGTCTCCGATGGCCTGGCAGCGCGGCAGACCTTCAACCAGCAGTTGCAGGCCCAGCGCGATCTGGTCGCCGCCAACCAGAATTACTACCGCCTGGCCGAGCGTCGCTACCGTATCGGCGTCGACAGCAACCTGGTGTTCCTCGACGCTCAGCGCAACCTGTTCAGTGCCCAGCAGTCGCTGATCACTGACCGGCTGTCGCAGGTGGTCAGCGAGGTCAACCTGTACAAGGCCCTCGGTGGCGGCTGGTACGAGCGGACGCAGCTTTAAGCTGCAAGCCGCAAGCCGTAAGCCGCAAGAAGAAGCAGTCCGCGTTGGGCTGCTTTTTCTTTCTGCTTGAAGCTTCAAGCTTGAAGCTGCCCCTCTGAACTAACTATTCAGTTAGTGTTCGATAATCGCCCATTACCGCCTGTAACGAATTGATTCGTCCCCGCCCGTCACAGCACCATCCTCTTGCCGCTTTTCCCAACGCAAACCCCAAAGACGCAACCCGGCCTGTGACCCTTTTCAGTCATGGCGGATGGTTTCGCTTACATAAAAACAAGAGACACATTGACGATGAACACTCCGCACCCAGCACGACACCTGCTTCCCGGCTTCATTGCCATGACTTGCGCCCTCCCCGCCCTGGCTGCTGAAAGCGGCTTCGTCGAGGACGCCAAGGCCTCCCTGAACCTGCGCAATTTCTACATCAACCGCAATTTCGTCGACCCGGCCAACGCTCAGGGCAAAGGCGAGGAATGGACTCAGAGTTTCATCCTCGACGCCAAGTCCGGCTTCACCCAAGGCACTGTCGGCTTCGGTGTCGATATCCTCGGTCTGTATTCGGTCAAGCTCGACGGCGGCAAAGGCACTGCGGGCACACACCTGCTGCCGGTGCATGACGACGGTCGCCCGGCCGACGATTTCGGTCGTCTCGGTGTGGCGCTGAAAGCCAAAGTGTCGAAGACCGAACTGAAAGTCGGCGAGTGGATGCCGGTGCTGCCGATTCTCCGCTCGGACGACGGTCGCTCGCTGCCACAAACCTTCCGCGGTGGCCAGCTCACCTCGCAGGAAATCGACGGCCTGACCCTCTATGCCGGTCAGTTCCGCGGCAACAGCCCGCGCAACGACGCGAGCATGGAAGACATGTTCATGAACGGCCGTGGAGGAATCACCTCCGATCGCTTCAACTTCGCCGGTGGTGAATTCACCTTCAACGAAAAGCGCACCCTGATCGGTCTGTGGAACGCGGAACTGAAGGACATCTACCAGCAGCAGTACATCAACCTGGTGCACAGCCAACCGCTGGGCGACTGGACCCTGGGTGCCAACCTCGGTTACTTCCTCGGCAAGGAAGATGGCTCGGCCCGTGCCGGCGACCTCGACAACCGCACCGCCTCGGCCCTGCTTTCGGCCCGCTACGGTGGCAGCACCTTCTACGTCGGCCTGCAGAAAGTCAGCGGCGACGATGCCTGGATGCGCGTCAACGGCACCAGCGGCGGCACCCTGGCCAACGACAGCTACAACTCGAGCTTCGACAACGCTCAGGAACGCTCCTGGCAAGTGCGCCACGACTACAACTTCGCCGCCCTCGGCGTACCCGGTCTGACCCTGATGAACCGCTACATCAAGGGCGACAACGTGCACACCGCCGCGGTGGACGACGGTGAAGAATGGGCACGGGAATCGGAACTGGCCTACGTGATTCAGAGCGGTGCGCTGAAGAACCTGTCGATGAAATGGCGTAACTCGACCATGCGTCGGGACTACAGCACCAACTCGTTTGATGAGAACCGGCTGATCATCAGCTATCCGATCGGGATTCTCTGAGGTTTCAAGGGCCTCATCGCTGGCAAGCCAGCTCCCACAGGTTTTGCGGTGCATGCAAAACCTGTGGGAGCCGGCTTGCCGGCGATGCTTCTGAAGGTCAGGCGCCTTTTACCGTCCGGCTCCGCTCCCCCGCCACACTCACCGGCACATCCCCCTGCAGCGTCACCCGGCGCACCACCCGCCCCTGGGTGCCGTAGTCATCCACCGCGTAATGCTGGGTCGCGCGGTTGTCCCAGATTGCCACGTCACCCGCCTGCCAGCGCCAGCGCACGGTGTTCTCCAGACGCGTCACATACCCCTGCAACAAGCTGAACAGATGCTGTGAATCGTTCTGCGAATACCCCTTCAGGCGTTTGACGAAATGTCCCAGCAGCAGGTGCTTCTCACCGCTGACCGGGTGCACCCGCACCACCGGATGCTCGGTCTCGTACACGGTCGAAGTGAAGATCCGACGATAACTTTCCAGTTGCTCGACGCTGACATTGGGCTTGGCCCCGGCGTAGTCGTATTCGTTGCTGTGCACTGCCCACAGCTCTTCGGCGAGGGCCTTGAGCGCCGGCGACAGGTCGTTGTAGGCCGTCGCGGTGTTGGCCCAGACCGTGTCGCCGCCAGACACCGGCGCCACCACCGAGCGCAGGATCGAGGCCTTGGGGTAAGCGTCGACAAAGGTCACGTCGGTGTGCCAGGAGTTGGCGCGGCGCCCTTCGCCGCCATCCAGTTCCAGCAGGTAGCGAGTGCCGTCACGCACTGGCACCGTGGGGTGGGCGATCGGCTCGCCGAGCAGGTGGGCGAAGGCTTCCTGGCCCTGGTCGTCGAGGTGGTGCTGGGCGCGGAAGAACAGCACCTTGTGTTCCACCAGCGCGGCCTGGATGGCCTCGATCAACGCCGGCTCCAGATCGGCGCTCAGTTGCACGCCACGCACTTCGGCGCCGATGCGTCCGGCGACCGGGTGAATGTCCAGCGCATGGCTGACAGGGGTTGCGGCGAGTGCGGCATTGCTCATGGTTCAAACCCTCATTGGCTGACGACACGGAAGTTGTCTTTGGAACAGTGCTCTATCGTTATGCAAATAAGTACTAACAGATAGATAACTGCTTCATTGACGGAATAAGAGCTTGCATTTAAAACCCCAGTCTCCCGTGGCGGCAAATACCTTCGCCCTATTTTTGAAATGCCGGAAATGCATATGGATCTTCGTCAACTGCGCTACTTCATCGCCCTTACTGAACACCGCAGTTTCGTTCGCGCGGCCGAGGCCATGGGTATCACCCAGCCGGCATTCAGCCGCAGTATCCAAGGCCTGGAGCAGGAATTCGGCTGTGTGCTGGTGGACCGCGGCAACAAGGACCTGCGCCCCACGCCCGAAGGCCAGGTGGTCCTGCAGCACGCCTTGCGCCTGGTGCAGGGCGCGGCGCAACTGAGCAGCGAAGTGCTGCAGATGACCAAGCTCGATGCCGGCGAACTGCGCTTCGGCTGCGGTCCGGCGCCGGCAGCGGAACTGGTGCCGCGGGCGCTGGCGCAGTTCGTCAACGCGCACCCGAAAGTGCGCACCCGCCTGCAGGTGGATAACTGGGAAAAACTCAGCCGCGCGTTGAACCGTGAGGAAGTCGAATTTTTCGTCGCCGATATCCGCCATTTCGAGGCCGACCCGAATTTCCAGACCCAAGCCCTCACGCCCCGCCGCGGCCTGTTCTTCTGCCGCCCTGGCCACCCGCTGCTGGCCAAGGACAGCCTGTCCACCAACGACATGTTCGACTACCCGCTGGCTACCTCGCTGATCCCGCCAGGAGTGCGCAAGCTGCTGGCCAACCTGAGCGGCAAGACCGACTTCTCACCTCAGGTGCAAACCGAACACCTGCCGACCCTGTTACGCGTGGTGCAGGACAGCAACGCCATCGGCATCGGCACCGAAGAGGCTTTTTCCGCGTACATCGGCCGCAGCGAGTTAGTCCAGTTGCACTGGCGCAACCTGCCCACCAACCTCGACAGCCTCAGCGCCCGCTGCGGCATTGTCAGCCGCAGCGGTTACCGCCTCTCGCCGGCTGCCCGGGCGATGATCGAAACCCTGGTTACTCTTGACCGCCAGCCTGTGCCACAGGAACTGGCCGGATAGCCTGGGGCGCCAGCCACTGGTTGACCTGGAACGGCTTGCGAATCAGCCGTTCCTTGGCCGCCAGGTCCACCGAGGCCTGCAGGCGGGTGAGGAACTGCTCGTCGAGGGTAGCGGGGAAAATCTGGCTCAGGTGCTCGTCCTTCAGGTCATGGGTGAGGATCGCCGGCGGGTAGCTGGCGCGGGACGAGACCAACTGCACATAGGCGTCCTTGTTGCCGTCACTGGTCAGCCACTGCACCGCGGGCTGCTGCGCGGCGAGGAACTTCGCCACGATCTCGGGATGGGCATCGATAAACGCACCGGACCCTACCAGCACCGCCTGGACATTGCCGGCGCCGCCCAGGTCGCGGGTGCTCAGCGGCAGTTCGGCGAGGCCGCGCTCTTTCAGCGCGGTGATCCCGGTCGAGCCCCAGGTGGCGTCGATCTGTTTGGCGGCCAACGCGGCAATGGCGGCGTTGAAGTCCAGGTTGATGACTTTCAGGTCTTTCTCGCTCAGGCCCTGACTGGCCAGCGCGGCATCGAATGACAGTTGCGTGGCGGTGCCACGGAATATCGCCACCCGCTTGCCCTTGAGGTCCTGCAGCGTCTTGATGCCGCTGTCCGGGGCGACGCCGAGGTAGTGCTTGACCCCGCGCGCTGTGGCCGCGAGCAGCCGGGTATCGACGCCATTGGCCTTGCCGATGATTGCCGCCAGATCGCCCAGGTAGGCGAAGTCGACCTGGCCGTTGGCGAACGCCTCGTTGATCACCGGACCGGCGCCCTTGAAGTAGTTCCACTGGATGCTGATGCCGTCGGCGGCGAAGGCTTTTTCCAGCAGTTGCTGCTCCTGCAACACGTCGGTGATGCCGCCCCCCGAGTGCTGAGTGCCGGCGCTCAAGTCAGGCACAGCGATGCGGATCTGCTTCACCTCGGCGCCTAGCGCTTCGGCAGGCAACCAGCCGACGACAGCGGCCAGGGCGGGGACGGCGAACAGGCTGAAAACACGGTTGAGCGACAGGTTCATGGCACGCGGCTCCTTGTAATGGTGCCGCCACCTAACGCTATTCCGTCGCGCAAGTTAAATACTAAGAAATTACATTTTAATAACTTTATTACATATGAGCGCTGGAGCCGGCGTCCTTATGGGCTATGCATGAAGCACACGAAAAATATGCTTCGAATGCATTGGCCGCTGCTTTGACTGTGCGCTTTAAATGCATTTCTTATTACCCGATCGAATTTATCAATCAATAAATAGATCAATAAGAACTAAGTAAAGAACCGCCTGTGCAGCCAATCCGGAGGTCTTCATGGCCCACGCTTCCCGCTCAGCCTTGCCGCTGACCGACCCGCCCACCGCGCAAGGTTTCAACCGCCTGCCCTGGCAGCGGTTGAACGCCTGGTATCTGCCGCTGGCGCTAGCCGCGCTGTGGTGGCTGGCGAGCCGTCATGAATGGATGAGCGAACAGATCCTGCCACCGCCTTCACTGATCTGGAGCAGCGCCGTCGAGTTGGGCCACGGCGAACTCTGGCTGCACCTGGGCATCAGCCTCTGGCGGTTGTTCGTCGGCCTGCTGCTGGGGGTCAGTGCCGGCGCGGTGCTCGGCGCCTGGCTGGGCTTCAGTCGGCGCAGCGAGCGCCTGGTGCTGCCGACCTTCAACACGCTTGCGCAGATTCCGACCCTGGCCTGGGTGCCGCTGTTCATGGCGCTGTTCGGCATCGGCGAAACCCTCAAGCTAGTGGTGCTGGTCAAGGCGATCATCGTGCCGATCACCCTGCACACCCTGGTCGGCGTGCGTGATGCCCAGCCCCGTCTGCGTGAAGCTGCCGCAGTGCTGCGCCTGCCGCCGCACCTGTTGATCACCCGGCTGATCCTGCCAGCCGCGCTGCCGTCGTTCTTCGCCGGCCTGCGCCTGGCGCTGGCCACCGGCTGGACCTCGCTGCTGGCGGTGGAACTGCTGGCCTCCAGCGAAGGCATCGGCTACCTGATGGTCTGGGCGCGGCAACTGTTCATGCTGGATATCGTTTTCGTCTGCATCGCGGTGATCGGCGTGATCGGCCTGCTGATGGACCATGGCCTTGGCTGGCTCGACCGTCGCCTGTTGCACTGGCCACATCCGGCGACTGCCGAACTGCGGATCCAGCGCCTGCGCGGCGTCGAGCGGTTGCAGGCGCTGATTCTGCCGCTGGCCCTGCTCGCCCTCTGGCAGGTGGCGAGCCAGGCCGAGTGGGTCGACGCCAATATTCTCGCGGCGCCGCTGGCGGTGCTCGACACCCTTGGCAACGGCGTGATCGACGGCAGCCTCAGCGGCTCGCTGGCGATCAGCCTCGGCCGCGCCCTCGGCGGTCTGCTGCTGGGTGGCGGGCTGGGTCTGCTGTTCGGCTTGTTGCTGGGGCTGTCGTCACGCGCCGAGCAGTTGCTCGGTCCGAGCCTCTCCGGGTTGCGGCAGATTGCCCTGTTCGCCTGGGTGCCGCTGCTGACCGCCTGGTTTGGCCTGGGCGAACTGGCCAAGTGGGTATTTGTCGGCCTGGCGGCGTTCTTCCCGTTGTTCATCGCCACCCAGCGCGCCGTCGCCAGCGTCTCGCCGCAACTGCACGAAGCGGCCCGGGTGCTGCGCCTGAGCCGCTGGCAGCGCCTGCGCCGGCTGGTGCTGCCCAACGCCGCGCCGGGGATCTTCGCCGGCCTGCGCATCGGCCTGATCTATTCCTGGCTCGGTACCATCGGCGCCGAATACTTCATGCCCTCGGGCGGTGGCATCGGCAGCCTGATGATCGCCGCCCAGCAACTGCTGCGTATGGACCAGATCATGGCCGGGATGCTTCTGGTCGGCTTCACCGGCGCCCTGCTCGGCGCCCTCGGACAACATATCGAAGCGCGTGCCACGCGCTGGAGACGCGCATGAATGCACAGGTTTCCCCTCTGGTCAGCTTTCAACAGGTCAGCAAGCGCTTCGCCGTCAGCGATGGCGATGTCGAAGCGCTGCGCGACTTCAACCTTGATATCCGCGAAGGCGAATTCGTCGCCATCGTCGGCGCCAGCGGCTGCGGCAAGTCCACCCTGCTGCGCCTGCTGATCGGCCTCGACAACGACTATCAGGGCCAGATCCTGATCGACGGCAAGCGGGTCAGCGGCATCGGCAGCGAGCGCGGCATCGTCTTCCAGGAGCACCGCCTGTTCCCCTGGCTGACGGTGGCCGAGAACATCGAGCTGGGCCTGGTCAACGAAGCACTGGACGCTGCGACGAAACAGCAGCGGGTCAAAGACTTCATCGCCCTGGTCGGCCTGCACGACTTCAGCGCCGCCTACCCGCACCAGCTTTCCGGTGGCATGGCCCAGCGCGTGGCGATCGCCCGCGGCCTGGTGGCCAGCCCGCGCATCCTGCTGCTGGACGAACCCTTCGGCGCCCTCGATGCCCTGACCCGCCAGCAGATGCAGGACGAACTGCTGGCGATCCGCGAGCGGGCGCGCATCACCACGTTGCTGGTGACCCATGACGTCGAGGAAGCGATCTTCCTCGCCGACCGCGTGGTGGTGCTGGAGCCCCGGCCAGGGCGGATCAAGCGCGTGGTCGAGATCGACCTGCCGCACCCGCGCCAGCGCGCCAGCCTGGACTTTCACCTGCTGCGGGAAACCTTGCTGCACGAACTGACCCGCGACGACCGCTACCTGCCGACACCGGCACCGCGGATCCACGACCTGCCCCTGACTTACCTGGCCTGCTGAGGAGCGCTTCATGAGCCATCGCCCCAACTTCCTGGTCATCGTTGCCGACGATCTGGGCTTCTCCGACATCGGCGCGTTCGGCGGCGAGATCGCCACGCCGAACCTTGACGCCCTGGCCAGCGCCGGCCTGCGCCTGACCGATTTTCATACTGCGCCAACCTGCTCGCCGACCCGCTCAATGCTGCTCACCGGCACCGACCACCATATCGCCGGCATCGGCACCATGGCCGAGGCGCTGACACCTGAACTGATCGGCAAGCCCGGCTACGAGGGCTACCTCAACGACCGCGTGGTGGCCCTGCCGGAACTGCTCCGCGAAGCCGGCTACCAGACGCTGATGAGCGGCAAATGGCACCTGGGCCTGACCGCCGAGCTGGCGCCTCACGCCCGCGGTTTCGAACGTTCCTTCGCCCTGCTGCCGGGCGCCGCCAACCACTACGGCTTCGAGCCGACCTACGACGACGACACCCCGGGCCTGCTGAAATCCACCCCGGCGCTGTACATCGAAGACGACCAGTTCATCGACGAGTTGCCGAAGGATTTCTATTCCTCCGACGCCTTCGGCGACAAGCTGCTGCAGTACCTCAAGGAGCGCGACCAGAGCCGGCCGTTCTTCGCCTACCTGCCCTTCTCCGCGCCGCACTGGCCACTGCAGGCGCCGGCCGACGTGGTCGAGCGCTACAAGGGCCGCTACGACGCCGGCCCCGAGGTGCTGCGCCAGGAGCGCCTGGAAAAACTCCGCGCCCTCGGCCTGATCGCCGCCGACACCGAGGCCCATCCGGTGGACGGCCAGTGGCAGGCGCTGAGCGACGAACAACGCCAGCGCTCGGCGCGGTCGATGGAGGTCTACGCGGCGATGGTCGAGCGCATGGACTGGAACATCGGCCGGGTGCTGGACTACCTGCGCAACCAGGGCCAGCTGGACAACACCCTGGTGCTGTTCATGTCCGACAACGGCGCCGAAGGCGCGCTGCTGGAAGCCTTCCCGAAATTCGGTCCGCACCTGGCCAGCTATCTCGACCAGCATTACGACAACAGCCTGGAAAACATTGGCCGGGCCAACTCCTACGTCTGGTACGGCCCACATTGGGCGCAGGCGGCCACCGCGCCGTCGCGGCTGTTCAAGGCCTTCACCACCGAAGGCGGCATCCGCGTACCGGCGCTGCTGCACTACCCGGCGCTATCGCGGCAGAAACAGATCAGCCATGAATTCAGCACCGTGATGGACATCACCCCGACCCTGCTCGACCTGGCGGGGGTACGCCATCCCGGCAAGCGCTGGCGCGGCCGCGATGTCGCGCCGCTGCGGGGCAAGTCGTGGCTGGGGTATCTGTCGGGCGAGACCGAGCAGGTGCACGACGAACACACCGTCACCGGCTGGGAACTGTTCGGCCGCCGGGCGATTCGCCAGGGGCACTGGAAAGCGGTGTATATCCCGGGACCGGTGGGGCCGGCGACCTGGCAGTTGTATGACTTGAGTCGGGATCCGGGGGAAATTCATGACCTGGCAGCGGAACAGCCGGCGAAGCTGGAGGCACTGTTGGGGGAATGGCAGAAGTATGTGGAGGAGACTGGGGTGATTTTGAGTCAGTCGCCGTTTCAGCCGGATTGATGTGATCTTTAGGGCCTCATCGCTGGCAAGCCAGCTCCCACAGGTATCTGGCGACACCGCACCCCGTGGGAGCTGGCTTGCCAGCGATGAGGTCCGCAAGACCACCCTCACTTCCCAGCCAACCGCTGCAACCGCCCCGGATCAAGAATCTCGATCTCGCCATAACTCAAGCGCACCGCCCCGTCCTGCTCCAGCGCCTTGAGAATCTGGTTGGTGGTCTGCCGCGACAGCGACAGCATCAGCGCCAGTTGCTCTTGGGACAACTGCAACACCCGCCGCTCACCATCCACCTCGCCGTACCCCGCCGCCATCTGCAACAGCCGATACGCCAAGCGCGGGGCGGCGCCCATCAGGCTTTGCTGTTCCAGAGCGACAAACGCCAGACGCAACTTGTGGCTCATCAACAAGGCGAACTCGCGCCAGTACGCCGGTTGCTGGTCAAGCAGGCTCAGCAAGGTCGCCTGTGGCACTCGCAGCAGCGTGGTCGGGCCTTCGGCGAAGGCGTCATGAGTACGCGGCTGGCCGTCGAACAGGCAGATTTCGCCAAACCAGTGCGGCGGTTCGATCAGGGTCAACAGCGCCTCCTTGCCCCCGGCATTCACCGCGCCGATCCGCACCGCGCCCACCAGTACCGCATACAGCCCGCAGGGCGCATCGCCGCGCTGGAACAGGCGCTCGCCGGCGGCCAGCGCGCGCGGGCGGGCGGCGTCCAGCAGGCTATCCTGCAACGCAGGTGAGAGTTGCCGGAACCAGTGACCATGCAAGAGTTGCTCGCGCCAGGCGCAACGATCGTTCATCCCAAGCCTCGAAAAGTGACTCTGTCGGCCAGGCGACAGACTGGCGCCCGGCCGCAGTCCATGCTGGGCCATCCCAACAGGAGGAATAACAATGAAAAACCTCGTGGAACACCTGAGTCAATATGCCAGCTACCACCGTGACCCGCGCAACATCGCGACCCACTTCGTCGGTATCCCCATGATCGTGGTGGCGGTCACCGTGCTGCTGTCACGGCCGGGACTTGAAGTGGGCGGGCTGTGGCTGTCGCCGGCTTTCGTCGCGGCGCTGGCGTCGGTGTGGTTCTACCTGCGCCTGGACCTGCGCTTCGGTGTGGTGATGAGCGCCCTTCTCGGAGCCTGCCTGTGGGCTGGGCAAGCGCTGGCGGTGCAAAGCACGTCGGTATGGCTGGTGGCCGGGCTGGGGCTGTTTTTCGTCGGCTGGGTAATCCAGTTCGTCGGGCATTACTACGAGGGGCGCAAGCCGGCGTTCGTCGACGATATCAGCGGGCTGATCGTCGGGCCGTTGTTCGTGGTGGCGGAGCTGGCGTTCATGCTGGGGATGCGGCCGGAGTTGAAGGCGGCGGTGGAACACAATGCAGGGCCGGTGGCGATTCGGCAGAAAAAGGCTGTGGTTTGATTCGAGGGCCTCATCGCCGGCAAGCCGGCTCCCACAGGTACTGCGTGCACCAACCTGTGGGAGCCGGCTTGCCGGCGATGAGGCCCTGAAGATCAAGCCCTGGACTCAACCCCCAACTCATCCCACACCGATTCCGCCAGGTGGAAGGTGGCATTGGCCGCCGGAATTCCGCAGTAGATCGCGCTCTGCATCAGCACTTCCTTGATCTCATCGCGGGTCACGCCGTTGTTGGCGGCGGCGCGCAGGTGCAGTTTCAGTTCGTCGTTGCGGTTCATACCGATCAGCATGGCGATGGTGATCAGGCTGCGGGTGTGCCGCGGCAAGCCCGGACGGGTCCAGATATCACCCCAGGCGTGGCGGGTGATCATTTCCTGGAACTCGCTGTTGAACTCGGTCAGGTTGGTCAGGCTGCGGTCCACGTGGGCATCGCCCAGTACCGCGCGACGCACTTGCATGCCAGCGTCGTAACGTTGTTTCTCATCCACGAAAACAGCTCCTCAACGGGCCAGCAGAAAATCGATGACGCGGCGGCTGAACGGCTCGCCCACTTCAACGTTGGACAGGTGCGCAGCGTGGAACTCGGCGAACTCGGCACCGGCCACCCGCTCCTGGATAAACAGGCTGCCCGACGGCGGGGTCACCGCGTCGGCGCTGCCGGCGATGACCAGCAGCGGCGCCTTGATTTCGCCCAGTTGATCGCGGAAATCAGCATCGCGAACGGCGCCGCAGTTGGCCGCGTAACCTTCAGGCGAGGTGGACGCGAGCATGTCGGTGATGCGCTTGGCCTGATCCGGGTTGGAACCGGCAAACGCCGGGGTGAACCAGCGCTCGATGGACGCATCGCGCAGGCCGACCATCGCCGCCTCGCGGTCACGCAGGACCATCTCGATGCGCGGGTTCCAGATCTCCGGCGTGCCGATCTTGGCTGCGGTATTGCAGACGATCAGGCGATTCAGGCGCTCCGGCGCATTGATGCCCAGCCACTGGCCGATCAGACCGCCCATGGACAGGCCGCAAAAATGCACCCGGTCCAGCTTCAAGGCATCCAGCAGCGCCAGCACGTCGCGGCCCAGTTGCTCGATGCTGTACGGGCCATCGGTGACCAGCGAATCGCCGTGGCCGCGGGTGTCGTAGCGCAGCACGCGGAAATGCGTGGCGAAGGCCGGCACCTGGGTGTCCCACATGTGCAGGTTGGTGCCCAGCGAGTTGGACAGCACCAACACCGGTGCGCCTTCAGGGCCATCGAGCTGGTAGTTCAGAACGCCATCGGCGAGTTGTACGCTTCCCACAGCAGCCTCCTCAGGCTTTGAATCGTTGATGTTCGGCCAGCGCACGCTCGACCCAGGCGCGGGCCTGGCCGAGGTAGTGAGCCGGGTCCAGCAGACGGTCGAGTTCGTCTGCCGACAGTTCGCCGCTCACCTGCGGATCGTCGCCGAGCACGGCGCGCAGATGGCGTTGTTCGGCGACCGCGCGTTTGCAGCAGGTCTCCAGCAGATGGTGCGCGGCATCGCGGCCCAGGCGCTGGGCGAGAACGATGCTCACCGCTTCGGCCAGGACCAGGCCCTGGGTCAGGTCGAGGTTGCGGCGCATGCGCTCGGCGTCCACTTCCAGGCCCTCGGCGATGATCCGCGCCTGACGCAGCGCGCCCGACACCAGGCAGCAGATTTCCGGTAGGGTTTCCCATTCGGCGTGCCACAGGCCGAGGCTGCGCTCGTGCTCCTGGGGCATGGCGGCGAACAGCGTGGCGAGCAGGCCAGGGACACGGGTCGCGGCGCCGATCAGCACGGCGGCGCCCACTGGGTTGCGCTTGTGCGGCATGGTCGAGGAACCGCCCTTGCCCGGTGCCGACGGCTCGAAGACTTCTCCGGCTTCGGTCTGCATCAGCAGGCTGATATCGCGGCCCAGCTTGCCCAGGGTGCCGGCGACCAGGCCGAGCACCGAGGCGAATTCCACCAGACGGTCGCGTTGGGTGTGCCAAGGCTGTTCCGGCAGGTTCAGGCCCAACTGGTCGGCCAGCGCTTCGGCCACCGGCAACGCCTTGTCACCCAGCGCCGCGAGGGTGCCGGACGCGCCGCCGAACTGCAGGGTCAGCAGGCGCGGTTTGAGTTCGCGCAGGCGCTGGCGATGACGGACCAGGGCGCCGAGGGTGCCGGCGAGCTTCATGCCCAGGGTCACCGGGGTCGCGTGCTGCAGCCAGGTGCGCCCGGCCAGCGGTGTGTCGGCGTGGGCGCGGGCCTGGGTGGCGAGGGCGTCGGCCAAGTGCGCCAGTTCGTCGTCGATCAGGGCCAGGGCATCACGCAATTGCAGGACCAGGCCGGTGTCCATCGCGTCCTGGCTGGTAGCGCCGAGGTGCACGTAGCGCTCGGCCTCGGCCACGCCGCTGGCGATCACCTTGCCCAGCGCCTTGACCAGCGGAATCGCCGAGTTGCCGGCGATGCCGATGGCTTCTGCCAGGGCGGCGAAATCGTAGCGTTCGGCCTTGCAGGCCAGTTCGATCGGCGCCACCACCACTGCCGGGATCACCCCGACGGCGGCTTCGGCACGGGCCAGTCCGGCTTCGAAATCGAGCATGCCCTGGATGCGGCCACGGTCGGAAAAGATCTCGCGCATGGCGGGCGCGGTGAAGTAGGCATCGAACAACTGGTTGCCCGGTCGTGGAGTCATGACAGGTCCTTCAACGGGGCGCGCCGGTCAGGGCGCGCCACTGGGTCAATGATCGTTGTGCAGGTACGCGGCCTGCTTCGGCAGGCGCAGGCTGAACAGGAAGGCGATCGCCATCATCGCGGTAACGTACCAGTAAAAAGTGTTTTCCATGCCCATGGATTTCAGGCCCAGGGCCACGTATTCAGCGGAGCCACCGAACACTGCGTTAGCCACCGCGTAGGCCAGGCCAACGCCCAGCGCGCGCACCTGTGGCGGGAACATTTCGGCCTTCACCAGGCCACTGATGGAGGTGTAGAAACTGACGATGCACAGCGCCAGGGTGATCAGCACGAACGCCAGGAACGGGCTGGTGACGGTCTTCAGTGCCAGCAGGATCGGCACGGTGAACAGCGTGCCCAGCGCACCGAACAGCAGCATCGAATTACGCCGGCCGATCCGGTCGGACAACATGCCGAACAGCGGCTGCATGCACATGTACAGGAACAGGGCGCCTGTCATGATGAAGCTGGCGGTCTTGGCACTCATCCCGGCGGTGTTCACCAGGTACTTCTGCATGTAGGTGGTGAAAGTGTAGAAAATCAGCGAACCGCCAGCGGTGTAGCCAAGCACGGTGATGAAGGCGGCGGTGTGGTTGCGGAACAGCCCGGCGATGCTGCCGGCTTCCTTGTCGTTGCGGGTTTCGGCACTGCTGGTTTCTTCCAGCGAGCGGCGCAGGAACAGCGAGATCACGGCGGCGATGGCGCCGACCACGAACGGAATCCGCCAGCCCCAGGCGCGCAGTTCGTCCTCGCTCAGCAGTTGCTGGAGGATCACCACCACCAACACCGCCAGCAGTTGCCCGCCGATCAGCGTGACGTACTGGAACGAGGCGAAAAATCCACGCTGACCGCGCAGCGCCACTTCACTCATGTAGGTGGCGGTGGTGCCGTATTCGCCCCCTACCGACAACCCCTGGAACAGTCGGGCAACCAGCAGCAGCGCCGGCGCCCAGGCACCGATGCTGGCGTAGGTCGGCAGGCAGGCAATCACCAGCGAACCCGCGCACATCATCAGCACGGAAATCATCATCGAATTCTTGCGGCCATGACGGTCGGCAACACGGCCGAACAGCCAGCCACCGATCGGGCGCATCAGGAAGCCCGCGGCAAATACACCGGCGGTGTTGAGCAGTTGCACCGTGGGGTCGTCAGACGGGAAGAACGCCGGCGCGAAATAGATGGCGCAGAAGGCGTAGACGTAAAAGTCGAACCATTCGACCAGGTTGCCCGAGGACGCACCAACGATGGCAAAGATGCGTTTGCTGCGTTCTTCACCGGTGTAATAGGTTGAAGTCATGACTGCTTTACTCCTGGAGGGTATCACTGAGTCTAGACACACTCAGTAACACTCTCGTTCCGCCAGACAATCACCCCGGACAACCGGCCTTGCGTGGAGGCCGCCCGTCCGGGGTCATTGGTTTTACACGCGCTCGATAGCCAGGGCGAGACCCTGTCCGACGCCAACACACATGGTCGCCAGACCTTTGCGGCCACCGGTTTTTTCCAGGTGATGCAAGGCGGTGAGGATCAAGCGTGCGCCGCTCATGCCCAGCGGGTGGCCGAGGGCGATGGCGCCGCCGTTCGGGTTGACCTGCGGTGCGTCGTCGGCCAGGCCGAGACCGCGCAGCACGGCCAGGCCCTGGCTGGCGAAGGCTTCGTTGAGTTCGATCACGTCGAAGTCAGCGACCGCCACGCCAAGACGCTCGGTCAGTTTGAGGACTGCCGGGACCGGGCCGATGCCCATCACCCGTGGCGCCACACCGGCGCTGGCCATGCCGAGCACGCGGGCGCGCGGGGTCAGGCCGTGTTTCTTCACCGCTTCGGCGGAGGCAAGGATCATTGCCGCGGCACCGTCGTTGACGCCCGAGGCGTTGCCAGCGGTGACGGTCTTGTCCGGGCCGTTGACCGGCTTCAGTTTCGTCAGCGCTTCCAGCGTGGTTTCAGCACGTGGATGCTCGTCCTGCTCGACGATGGTCTCGCCCTTCTTGTGGGCGATACGCACCGGCACGATTTCTTCAGCGAAGAAGCCGGCAGCCTGGGCGGCAGCGGTGCGCTGCTGGCTGCGCAGGGCGAAGGCGTCCTGGTCGGCGCGGGACACCTGATGGTCGTCCGCCACGTTGTCGGCGGTCTGCGGCATGGCGTCGACGCCGTACTGGGCTTTCATCAACGGGTTGATGAAGCGCCAGCCGATGGTAGTGTCTTCCAGCTTCATGTTGCGCGAGTAGGCGCTGTCGGCCTTGCCCATCACGAACGGCGCGCGGGACATCGACTCGACGCCGCCGGCGATCGCCAGCTCCATCTCGCCGCTGGCGATGGCGCGGAAGGCAGTGCCCACCGCGTCCATGCCCGAGGCGCAGAGGCGGTTCAGGGTCACGCCCGGCACGCTTTCCGGCAGACCGGCCAGCAGCAGCGCCATGCGCGCCACGTTGCGGTTGTCTTCACCGGCCTGGTTGGCGCAGCCGAGGAATACTTCGTCGATCTGGTCCCACTGGACGGTCGGGTTGCGCTCGATCAGCGCTTTCAGCGGCACAGCAGCCAGGTCGTCGGCGCGAACGCCGGCCAGGCCACCGCCGAAGCGGCCAATCGGGGTGCGAATCGCGTCGCAGATAAATACGTCACGCATCACGCTTCTCCTGGCGCCTGGCCGTGGGCCGCAGCGGTACGGGCTTCGAGGTCACGCAGGGCGGTCAGCTCGACTTCGGTCGGTTCTGCGGTGGTTTCAACGTTGTCGGCGAAACGAATGGCCCAGCCGGTGGCGGCGACAATCTGCTCACGGGTCACGCCCGGGTGGATCGCGGTGACCACGAATTCGTTGGTGCCGGCTTCCGGCTCCATGATGCACAGGTCGGTGATGATGCCCACCGGCCCTTGGCCTGGCAGCCCCAGACGTTTGCGGGAGTCGCCGCCTTCGCCGTGACCGACGGAAGTGATGAAGTCCAGCTTGTCCACGAACGCACGGTTGGACTGCTTGAGGATGATCAGCACGGTCTTCGCGGAACCGGCGATTTCCGGCGCGCCACCGGCACCCGGCAGGCGCACTTTCGGCGCGTGGTAGTCACCGACCACGGTGGTGTTGATGTTGCCGAAGCGGTCGACCTGAGCGGCGCCGAGGAAGCCGACGTCAATGCGCCCGCCTTGCAGCCAGTAGCGGAAGATTTCGCCGGTAGGCACCACGGTGTCAGCGGTTTCGGCCAGTTCGCCGTCACCGATGGACAGCGGCAGTACAGTCGGCTTGGCGCCGATCGGACCTGATTCGTAGATCAGCACCACGTCAGGCGAGGACGTCAGGCGGGCCAGGTTGGCAGCCTTGGACGGCAGGCCGATGCCAACGAAGCATACGGCGCCGTTCTGCAGGCGGCGGGCGGCGGCGACGGTCATCATTTCATTGGTGGAGTAGCTCATTGTGCAGCCTCCGAAGCGCTGGCCAGTTTTGCCTTGAATTCGTTGAAGTCGGCGGTGCCACGGATGTACTGGTCGATCCAGGCGGTGAAGGTTTCGCGGTTGCGGGCGATCGGGTCCCAGGCCTGGTAGAAGCGGTTGTCGCGCTCGTAGTAACCGTGGGCGTAGGACGGATGCGCGCCGCCCGGTACCAGGCAGACCGCAGACAGCGCCCAGGTCGGCAGGACGCAGGCGTTCATCGGTGCCTGCAGGTCGTCGACGATCTCTTCGACGGTGACGATGCAGCGCTTGGCCGCCAGGGCCGCTTCTTTCTGCACGCCGAGGATGCCCCACAGCAGCACGTTGCCTTTACGGTCGGCTTTCTGCGCGTGGATCACGGTGACGTCCGGACGCACCGACGGCACGGCGGCCAGTACTTCACCGGTGAACGGGCAGGTCACGGTCTTGATCAGCGGGTTGACCTTCGGCAGGTCGGAACCGGCGTAGGCACGCAGCACCGCGAATGGCAGGCCGGAAGCGCCGGCGACGTAGGCGTTGGCCAGGTCGGCGTGGCTGTGTTCTTCGATTTCGATGTCGTGCGGCCATTGCTTCTCGACGGCATCACGCAGACGGTGCAGGGAACCGACACCCGGGTTGCCGCCCCAGGAGAAGATCAGTTTTTTCGCGCAGCCGGCGCCGATCAACTGGTCGTAGATCAGGTCGGGCGTCATGCGCACCAGCGTCAGATCCTTTTTGCCCTGACGAATGATTTCATGCCCGGCGGCGGTCGGAATCAGGTGCGTGAAGCCTTCAAGGGCAACGCTGTCACCGTCGTGGACGAACTGCTTCACGGCGTCGTGGAGCGAGAGGATTGCAGCCATGGAAGACTCCTGGATGTGCTGAGTCGAGGTCAGTTTCAAGGCGCCTTGAGCGGCGCCGGTATGAATTCAGATTAAGGCGGGGTGCGGGGCTGTTCAATCCGATAATCGGCATAGCGTTCGATTATCGAACGGATTGTTATTGAGCTAAGAGTCTGGATTGTGATGCGTTTTCAAGGGCCCTATCGCTGGCAAGCCAGCTCCCACAGGGCCTGCATGCACCAAATCTGTGGGAGCTGGCTTGTCGGGGCGCCGAACCGCAGCGATGAGGCCCTAAGCAATTAGCGATCAGGTCGCGTCCGCGTGGCTGACAATCCCCTTCACCACCACCGCCACGGTCGCCAGACCAGCTGGAATCACCAGCGCCGTCAGCACTTGCTCGAAGTTCCAGCCCAGCCCCAGCAGCGTCGCGCCCATCCAGGCGCCGAGGATCGCGCCGAAGCGCCCGATACCCAGCATCCACGACACACCGGTCGCCCGGCCCTGGGTCGGATAGAATCGCGCCGCCAGGGATGGCATGGCCGATTGCGCGCCGTTGACGCACATCCCGGCAATCAGCACCAGCGTCGCCAGCAAGGTGATGTTGCCCAGGCTCTGCCCCACCGCGTAGGCAAACACCCCGGCGAGCAGGTAGAAGGTGCCGATAACCTTGTGCGGATTGAAACGGTCCATCGCCCAGCCCACGCCCACCGCGCTGAGCACGCCGCCGAACTGGAACAACGCGCCGATGAACGCTGCCTGCTCCATGCTCGCGCCACTGTCGCGCATCAGGGTCGGCAACCAACTGGTCAGCAGGTAAACGATCACCAGACCCATGAAGTAGGTCAGCCACAGCAGCAAGGTGCCGACGCTGTAAGTGCCGGAGAAGATCACCGCCAGCACGTTGCGGCTCTTGACGGTCTTCTGTTCCGGCACAGTGAAGGCGCTGGCCTGGGCCACGGTCGCCGGGTCGATGGGCGCGAGGGTCTTGCGGATCTTCTCGATGCTGCGGTTACGCACCACCAGGAAACGCGCCGACTCCGGCAGCCACACCACCAACACCAGCGCCAGCAGCAGCGGCAGCACACCACCGATCAGCAGCAGGCTGTGCCAGCCGAACGCCGGGATCAACTTGGCCGAGATGAAACCGCCACCCGCCATGCCCAGGTTGAAGCCGCAGAACATGCTGGTCACCAGCAGCGACTTGAGGCGCTCGGGGGTGTACTCGGACAGCAGCGTGGTGGCATTGGGCATGCCGGCGCCAAGACCCAGGCCGGTCAGGAAGCGCAGCACCAGCAACTGGTCGACGTTGGTGCTGTAGGCCGAGGCCAGGCTGAAGGCACCGAATACCAGTACGGCACCGACCAATACCACTTTGCGTCCGAAACGGTCGGCCAGCGGCCCGGAGCCCAGGGCGCCGAAGACCATGCCGATCAGCGCGGCGCTCATCACCGGGCCCAGGCTCGCGCGGTCGATGCCCCAGTCCTGCGACAACGCCGGGGCGATGAAGCCCATGGCGGCAGTGTCCAGGCCGTCGAGGAAGACAATCAGAAAACAGAGAATCACCACCCGCCATTGGTAGCGCGACAGGGGCTGGGCGTTGATGAACGACTGGACATCCAGTGGCGTTCCAATAGGAGCTTGCGGACTATTCATTGTTTTTTTATCCAGAAGAAAGCGCGCGAGCACCGGAAAGGCGCGCACGTCGAAGCGAAGGCGGATCAGTTCAGTCAGACGGAAATTTCTAGCGTCCGCATCGTCGGCAGGGAGACGGGCGGCTCGGGGAAAGGGTGCGGGTCATGGGGCTATGCCTCTCGCTTCATTATTATTGACAGTCGGGGCGGGCCAACCGTTGCGAGGGACATTAATCAGGCGCACCGGACGGTGCAATTCGATAAACGCAACAGTGTGCGTTTATCGAACAGGATCGCGCCGCCGTCAGGCGAACAACTGGGTGCTGAGGTCGCGACTGGCGGACAGCATGATCGGCAGAAACCGCTGCTCCAGCTCGCTACGGCTGACCCGCCCGGCGTGGGTGCTGACGTTGAGCGCGGCCAGCACCTGGCCGGAAGCGTCATACACCGGCACGGCAATCGAACGCAGGCCCTGCTCCAGTTCCTGGTCGACGACACACCAGCCTTGCTGTCGCACCTGTTGCAGGCATTCCAGCAGCGCTTGCCGGTCGTGGATGGTGCGGCTGGTCTTGGCCTGCAGATCGGCGTGTTCGAGGTATTCGTGAAGGGTCGCGTCATCCAGCGCCGCCAGCAGGATCCGGCCCATGGACGTGCAATAGGCCGGCAGTCTGCCGCCCACCGACAGGTCTACCGAGATCAGCCGCTGGACCGTGGCCGAGCGGGCGATATAAAGGATGTCATCGCCTTCCAGGGTGGCCATGTTGCAGGCCTCGTGGAGCTGGTCGCTCATGCGGTCCAGATAAGGCTGCGCCGACACCGCCAACGGCGTCGAAGACAGATAGGCATGACCCAGCGTCAGCACCTTGGGCAGCAGCGAATAAGTGCGGCCGTCGGTGGTGGCATAGCCAAGCTTGATCAGCGTATGCAAACAGCGGCGCACTGCGGCCCGGGGAATCTCGGTGCGGTGGCTGATCTGGGCGATGGTCAGGTGCCGCTTGCGCTCCTGGAACGCCTGCACCACTGCCAGACCTCGCGCGAGAGAGGTCATGAAATCCGGATCACCGGTGAACGCCTGGATACGCCTGGCCGGCGAAGCCACGATGGGCGGGGCCAGGGACGCAAAGGAACTGCGCACGTTGTCGTTCAAACCAGGTCCTTTGGGTGTTGCTTCATCACTCATGACTCACCTCGGTCACTCACACACAAGGGCGATTATCGAACCATCGACCGATAATCGCAATTGACCGCTGACCACAATTGCTTATACCTTTCCCCAGCCACAATGTGGCTTCTTGGAGAGACTGGTCAGGTACCCACCGTAGAAGTCCCCGGGCACGGCCTCGCCCACCAGCGAGGCCGTTTTTCATTTAAAGCACAACCGACCAACCCGACCCGGATGTTTCCCGGAAGTAGTGGTGTACGCCACAACGGTTGAAACAAAGACCCTTCTTTTATTGTCCATTCTTGCAAGGCTTACTTGAACGGTATCCTTCCTGATTGCAATTGCTATACTCAAAACCTGATGCCGCCCACCCGGCGCCATCGAGAAGGGATCCAACACTGACGTAAAGTTGTCAGTTGCCGGATCCAGCGTGTCAGACGCCAGTGCGCGTCGGCACATACAGAATGTCTGTAGCTGCGACAGCCATTACTACACTGGCAACGTAGCCGCGTGCGCGTTACGCACTCTCGCAACAACGCCCTCGCGAAAAGCCAGCGTTAACTTTGATCAACAGGTAGCACTGTGACGAAAGAAGAACTGCGCGCGGAACTTGAGCGCCAGGAACAACGTTACAAGGATGTTTATGGCGGAGAAGTCACGACTTATGCCGCTCAACCCGACCCGGAACGCAAACCCTGGCGCAAACGCGCCACCGTCATGGACCAGGCGTTTGCCGAGGAACTTCGCAAGATTGAAGAGGAACTCAAGCCCGAAGAGCCCTGATGCACGCCCTTCATTAACGTGCCGCGAAGACCTCCCGGTACCTGTTCGAACAGGTACCCGGGTCTATCATTGCGCGTGCGAACATGAAACCGTAATGGATTCTCACAAATTTCATACGTTTGTTTGAAACCTTTCCGACATCAAAAGTTCATCCTGTTACCTTCAGAAAGCCACATTCTCCCGGCTTTTTGCCGACGTTTTCCGATACCCGCCGCATTCGATACCTGAACGGAACTTTCGCTGAAGCGATCAACCGGTCGGCAGCCAGTGCATCGATTACCGGGGATTTCTGGCATAATCGCGCCCCCTTATGACCGGGTCAGAAAACCTTCATGATCGAATTATTCAGCGGACTTGATGCGTGGGTACTGGTGAGTCTCCTGCTCGCCTTGACCTTCGTCCTCGCCTTCGAGTTCATCAATGGCTTTCATGACACCGCAAACGCGGTTGCGACAGTCATCTACACCAAAGCCATGCCTCCTCAACTGGCGGTCTTCGCCTCCGGGATCTTCAACTTCCTCGGGGTACTGCTGGGCGGCGTCGGCGTCGCCTACGCCATCGTTCACCTGCTGCCGGTCGAGCTGCTGATCAACGTGAACACCGGGCACGGCCTGGCCATGGTCTTCTCGCTGCTGGCCGCAGCCATCGCCTGGAACCTGGGCACCTGGTATTTCGGTATCCCGGCGTCCAGTTCCCACACCCTGATCGGTTCGATCCTCGGTGTCGGCCTGGCCAACGCCCTGATCAACGACATTCCGTTGGGTGACGGGGTCAACTGGCAGAAAGCGATCGATATCGGCATGTCGCTGGTGCTCTCGCCAATGGCCGGCTTTGTCGTTGCCGCGCTGGTGCTGCTGGGCCTGAAATGGTGGCGTCCGCTGTCGAAGATGCACAAGACGCCAGAACAGCGCCGCATGCTCGACGACAAGAAGCACCCACCCTTCTGGAACCGCCTGGTACTGATCATGTCCGCGATGGGCGTGAGCTTCGTGCACGGCTCCAACGACGGCCAGAAAGGTATTGGCCTGATCATGCTGGTGCTGATCGGTATCGTTCCGGCGCAGTTCGTTCTGGACCTCAACAGCACGACCTACCAGATCGAGCGGACCCGCGACGCAACCCTGCACCTGAGCCAGTTCTACGAGCGCAACCACGAAACCCTGGGCGAATTCCTGGCCCTGGGCAAGGCCGCCAAGGGCGATCTGCCTGAGCAGTTCAGCTGCAACCCGCACCAGACCGAGCCGACCATTGCCGCGCTGCAGCAGTCGCTGGCAGGCGTGACCGACTACCGCGCCCTGAGCTCCGAGCAACGTGTCGAAGTACGCCGCTACCTGCTCTGCCTGGACGACACGGCGAAGAAGGTCGGCAAGCTGCCGGTCCTGCAACCCCGTGAAAAAGCCGACCTCGACAAGCTGCGTAAAGACCTGACCGCCACTACCGAATACGCACCGTTCTGGGTGATCCTGGCCGTCGCCCTGGCGCTGGGCCTGGGCACCATGGTTGGCTGGAAGCGCGTGGTACTGACCATCGGCGAGAAGATCGGCAAGCAGGGCATGACCTATGCCCAGGGCATGTCGGCGCAGATCACCGCAGCCTGCGCGATCGGCATGGCCAACATCTTCAGCCTGCCGGTATCGACGACCCACGTGCTGTCCTCGGGTGTTGCCGGCACCATGGTCGCCAACAAGAGCGGCCTGCAAGGCGGCACGGTCAAGACCATCCTGCTGGCGTGGGTCCTGACCCTGCCAGCCACGATGGGCCTGGCGGCGGGACTGTTCTGGCTGGCGACCAAGTTCATCAGCTAAAACTCACCGCACTGAAAAAGGCGTCGAAGGACGCCTTTTTCATGCCTGCGAAAACACTATTTACGCTTGCTGCCCAGCAGCGACCCCATCAAACCGCGCACCAACTGCCGGCCAAACTGGTTCGCCGCCTGGCGCACCGCAGACTTGATTGCCTGCCCCGCCGCACTTTGCAAGAACTCACCCGCCTTGTCGGCCAGGCTCTCTTCTTCTTTCTGTGCCGCCACCGGCGTGTCGGGGGCCTCGCCCTTGCGCGCCGTGAGCATTTCGTAGGCGGACTCGCGATCAATCGGCTTGTCATAACGCCCGGCCAATGGCGACGCGGCAATCAGCGCAGCGCGTTCGGCCTCGCTCAACGGACCGATCCGCGATTGCGGCGGCGCGATCAACACCCGCTCGACCATCGCCGGTGTGCCCTTGTCCTGCAGGGTGCCGACCAGCGCCTCGCCAATGCCCAGTTCGGTCAGCACTGCCAGGGTGTCGAACGCCGGGTTTGGGCGGAAACCATCCGCCACCGCGCGCAGCGACTTCTGCTCCTTGGCCGTGAACGCCCGCAGCCCGTGCTGAACCCGCAGGCCCAACTGCGCCAGCACATCGTCCGGCAGGTCGCCGGGCGACTGCGTGACGAAATACACCCCGACGCCCTTGGAGCGGATCAGCCGCACCACCTGCTCCAGCCGATCCTGCAATGCCTTGGGCGTGCCATTGAACAGCAGGTGCGCTTCGTCGAAGAACAGCGCCAGCAACGGTTTATCGGCATCGCCGCGCTCCGGCAGTTGCTCGAACAACTCGGCCAGCAGCCACAGCAGGAACGTCGCATAGACCTTGGGCGCCTCGTGAACCAGACGGCTGGCATCGAGCAGATGAATCCGCCCACGCCCATCTGCGGCGGGGTGCAACAGGTCTTCCAGTTGCAGCGCCGGCTCGCCGAACAGCGCCTCGGCGCCCTGCTGCTCCAAGGTTGCCAGCCGACGCAGCAGCGCTTGAGAAGAACCGCTGGTCATCAGTGCGCTGTCTTCGCCGAGCACTTGCGGGTTGTCCTTCAAGTGACCGAGCAGCGCCTTGAGGTCCTTGATGTCCAGCAGCAACAGCCCTTCTCGGTCGGCCACCTTGAACGCCGCATACAGCGCGGCCTGCTGGCTGTCGTTCAGTTCCAGCAGGTTGCCCAGTAACAGTGGGCCCATTTCACTCAGGGTCGTGCGCAATGGATGGCCGGACTGACCGTGAATGTCCCACAGGGTTACCGGGTACGCCTGCGCCTGGTAATCGAGGAAAGGCATCCCGGCGATGCGCTCGGCGATCTTGCCTTCGGGCTTGCCCACCGCACCGAGGCCACACAGGTCGCCCTTGACGTCTGCGGCAAATACCGCCACCCCGGCATCGCTGAACGCCTCGGCCAGATGTTGCAGGGTCACGGTCTTGCCAGTACCGGTGGCACCGGCCACCAAGCCATGGCGGTTGGCCAGACGCATGGCCTGCGACACGGGTTTTCCACCCAGGTCGCTACCAATCACGAATTGCGAAGAATCTGGCATGTTTTTTCATCCTCCATTTAAAGCTTTGGTACGACTCAGCCGATACCGAAGTGTGATTGATTACCTGAAAGTGAGGAAAAACCCGACACGGATAGGGGACATACGCGGCTTCAAAGCTGCTCTTTCGTGCGAACGACCCGAACTTCAAGACCTTAGCGGACCCAACACGCCATGAACAAAAACCTCCGTTTCAGCCACAAGATATTGTTGGCCGCCTCGCTGATCGTGATGATCGCGTTCTCGCTCTTTACGCTGTACAACGATTACTTGCAGCGTAATGCGATTCGCGAAAACCTGGAGAACTATCTTCAGGAAATGGGCGATACCACGGCAACCAACATCAAGAACCTCTTCGATGGCCGGATGCTCCTGGTAGAAAGTGCTGTTCAGAACATTGCCGCCGACCCGCAGAATGCCGGCAACCTGCTCGGCCAGAAAGCACTGACTTCAAGTTTCCTCACTATTTACCTGGGTCACCCCAATGGTGATTTCACCATTCGTCCCTTGATGAAAATGCCGGACGGCTATGACCCGCGCGTCCGTCCCTGGTACAAGGACGGCCTGGCCGCCGGCAAGACCATCCTGACCGAACCCTATATCGACATGAGTACCGGCAAGATGGTGATCTCCATCGTTTCGCCGGTCTCGCCGCAAGTCGGTGTAGTGGGTGGCGACCTGGCGCTGGATGGCCTGGTGGAAATCATCAACTCGCTGAACTTCGGCGGCATGGGCTACGCCTTCCTGGTCAACGACCAAGGCAAGATTCTGGTCCACCCGAACAAAGACCTGACGATGAAGTCGATGACCGACGTGTTCCCGCAGAACACGCCGCGCCTGAGCAAGGATCCGGTTGAAGTCGAACTCGACGGCAAGACCCGTATCCTCAGCTTCACCCCGGTGAAGGGCTTGCCGTCGGCGAACTGGTACATCGGTCTGTCCGTAGATAAGGACAAAGCCTACGCAATGCTGAGCAAGTTCCGCACCTCGGCGGTCGTTGCCACCATTGTTGCGGTTGGCTTCATCATCGGTCTGCTGGGCTTGCTGATCAGTGCCCTGATGCGCCCGCTGCACACCATGATCCGAGCGATGGAAGGCATTGCCCAGGGCGAGGGCGATCTGACCCGCCGCCTGAACATCCACAACCACGACGAATTCGGCATGCTCGGCAAGGCCTTCAACCACTTCGTCGGGCGTATCCACGAGTCGATCCGCGAAGTAGCCTCGGCCACCGAGCACGTCAACGAAGTGGCCCTGCGCGTGGTCAGTGCCTCGAACTCGTCGATGGTCAACTCCGACGAGCAGACCAACCGCACCAACAGTGTCGCCGCGGCGATCAACGAGCTCGGTGCGGCCGCCCAGGAAATTGCCCACAACGCCGCCCAGGCGTCGCAACAGGCAAGCTCCGCGCGGCACCTGGCGGAAGAAGGCCAACAGGTCGTGGACCGCAGCATTCAGGCGATGAACCGTCTGTCGGACATGATTTCCACGTCCAGCAGCCACATCGAGACGCTGAACAGCAAGACCGTGAACATCGGTCAGATCCTCGAAGTGATCACCAGCATTTCCCAGCAGACCAACCTGCTGGCGCTGAACGCCGCCATTGAGGCCGCGCGTGCCGGTGAAGCCGGTCGCGGCTTCGCGGTGGTCGCCGACGAGGTGCGCAACCTGGCTCACCGCACCCAGGAGTCGGCGCAGCAAGTGCAGGGCATGATCGAGGAACTGCAGGTCGGCGCCCGCGAGTCGGTGGAAACCATGGGCCAGAGCCAACGCCACAGCCACGACAGCGTGTCCATCGCCAACCAGGCCGGCGAGCGCCTGAACAGCGTGACCCTGCGCATCGGCGAGATCGACGGCATGAACCAGTCGGTCGCCACCGCGACCGAAGAGCAGACCGCCGTGGTCGACTCGATCAACATGGACATCAACGAAATCAACATGCTCAACCAGGAAGGCGTCGAGAACCTGCAATCGACTCTGCGCGCCTGTTCCGATCTGGAAGAACAGGCCGGTCGCCTGAAGCATCTGGTCGGCAGCTTCCGCATCTGACCCTCCCCCCACCCGGCGGCGCAATGCCGCCGGGCCCTTGATCGCCGATCGAACAAACTATCCTTATGAAAGGTCAACCTTAGGGCGCGTCATCGCGGCAGCCAGTACGCCGGATGACAGTCTCTGAAGACGATCCCGGAGGGATGCTGATCGTGCATATCGCGGACATCACCATGTTCTACGCCCCCGCCAGCGGCGGAGTGCGTACCTATCTTGATGCCAAACATCGACGCCTTGGGCTGACCCCGAACGTGCGCCACAGCCTGTTGATCCCCGGCGCCAGCGCCTGCCAGCACAACGGCATCCACGAAGTCCCCGCACCTCCCCTGCCCTTCGGCAACGGTTATCGCTTTCCCCTGCGCCTTGCACCCTGGTGCAACGTGTTGCACGAACTGCAACCGGACCTCATCGAGGTCGGTGACCCCTACCTCACCGCCTGGGCCGCGCTCGGCGCGCGCCGGCGCCTGGATGTGCCCGTGATCGGCTTCTACCACTCCGACCTGCCGCTGCTGGTAAGCAACCGCATGGGCAACTGGTTCACCCCCAACGTCGAAGCCTATGTCAGCAAGCTCTACGGCAATTTCGACCGGGTCCTGGCGCCCAGCCAGGTGATGGCCAGCAAGCTGCGCAGGCTTGGCATCGACAATGTCCATGTGCAGCGCCTCGGGGTCGATCTCGTCACCTTCCATCCAGACCATCGCGATCCGGGCCTGCGCGCCGAATTGGGCGTGCCGGACGACACCCGCCTGCTGGTGTTCGCCGGGCGCGGTTCGCGGGAGAAGAACCTGCCGGTGCTGCTGGACTGCATCCAGCGCCTGGGCAAGCCGTATCACCTGTTGCTGGTGGGTTCGCATATGCCCGCCCATGTGCCGGACAACGTCACCGTCTTCGATCACTTCCGCCCGGCCAGCGAAGTGGCGCGGCTGCTGGCCAGCGCCGACCTGCTGGTACACGCCGGCGATCAGGAGACCTTTGGCCTGGTGATCCTCGAAGCGATGGCCAGCGCCATTCCGGTGGTGGCGGTGGCGGCCGGGGCGTTTCGCGAGATTGTCGATCCCGGCTGCGGCCAACTCTGCGCCCCGGGCGACGGGCAGGCGATGGCCACCGCCGTGACCGAAGTGTTCGAGCGAAATGTGACCGTCCTCGGCCAGCGGGCGCGCCTGCATGTGGAACAGCATTACAGCTGGGATAGCGTGGTCAGCGGCCTGCTGGAGCATTACCGGGCCGTGCTCGGCTACAGCAACCTGCCGGTACGCGCCCATGCCTGATTCCAATTCCGCCCCCGAGCGCAGTGTGTTGCTGGTGCTGCACGATGTGGCGCCGCAGACCTGGCCGGATTATCAGCCCTTTGTCGAGGCGGTGGACGCCCTCGGCAACATTCCCATGACCTTGCTGGTGGTACCCGACTTCCATAAGTGCAACGCGCTGGAAAACGCCCCCGACTTTCGCCGCGTCATGGATCAGCGCCTGGCCCGTGGCGACGAGCTGGCCCTGCACGGCTACTACCACGCCGACGACGGCCCGCCGCCGCGTTCGCCCGGCGAGTACTTCATGCGCCGTATCTATACCTGGGAAGGCGAGTTCCACAGCCTCGATCAGGATCAGGCCTTACAACGGCTGAGCGCCGGGATCGAGGTGTTCGAGCGGATGGACTGGCCCCTGAGCGGCTTCGTCGCACCCGCCTGGCTGATGAGCGAAGGCACGCGGCAGGCGCTGCGCAAACTGCCGCTGCACTACACCAGCGATCCGCAGCATTTATATCGCCTTCCCGATTTCAGCACGGTGAAAGCCCCGGGTCTGGTCTGGAGCGCTCGCAGTGCCTGGCGCCGGGGCCTGTCGAAAATGGTCTGCACGTATCAGGAAAGCCGCCAGCAACAGGCCAACACCCTTCGCCTCGGCCTGCACCCGGTGGACATGCGCCACGGTTTCTCCCGGCGCTATTGGCTGCAGGCACTGCAACGCCTGCTGGCGGACGGGCGCACGCCCATGACCAAGATGGCCTGGCTGGCCAGCAGGCCCGGCCCGTGAATCGCATCGGCTGGTTGCTGGCGGCGCTGGTCATGGCGGCGCTGGTGCCAGTCGTGCTCGGCGGCAGCGAACTGCTGCCGCGGCTGCGCAGTTTCCCGCCCGGTCTGCTGTTGGCGCTATTCGGCATGATCGTGCTGTGCTGGACCCTCAACGCCATGCGCCTGCGTCTGTTACTGGGCAGCCAGGGCGAGAAGATCAGTCGGCTGCGCAGCCTCGGCGTGATCATGGCTACCGAGTTCGCCATCTGCTCCACGCCGGGTGGCAGCGGCGGGCCGCTGACCCTGATGGCGCTGCTGTCCCGCGACCGGGTGCGCCCGGCCCACAGCGGCGCGGTGTTCGCCATGGATCAGCTGAACGACTTGCTGTTCTTCCTCTTCGCCGTCCTGGGAATCGTCGTCTACACCCTGTTCCACAGCTTCAATCGCAGTCTTGAAGGGCTGCTGATCAGCAGCGCGGTATTGATGCTGGCCACCTTGGGACTGGGCCTGGTGCTGGTGCGCTGGCGACGGGGGGTGATGCGGTTCAACGGCTGGCTGTTAAAGCGCGTGAAGGTTTCGCCCCTGACCCGGCGTCGCTGGGCGCGGCGCCTGCTGCATTTCTTCCGCGCCTTCCGGGCCACCCTGCGCCTGCCACGGCGCGTCCTCGCGCTGGTGTTCGGCCTGACCTGCCTGCACTGGGCGCTGCGCTACAGCGTGCTGTATCTGGTATTGATCGGGCTGGGCGGAAATCTGCAGTGGATAACGAGCTTCCTGGTGCAGGTGCTCTCGTTGAGCGCCGGGCAAGTCAGTCTGCTGCCCGGGGGAGCCGGCGCCGCAGAGCTGACTTCGGCCACGCTGCTGACGCCCATGGTGGGCAAATCAACGGCGGCGGCGGCGGTGCTGGTCTGGCGGGTGGTGACCTACTACTTCTACCTGGTCGCCGGCGGGCCAGTGTTCCTCTGGCTGCTCGGTCGACCGCTGCTCGAGCGCATCACCCGCTAACTGCGCCTGCCACAGCTCGGCGGCACCGGGAAACTCGGTGCCATCCTCGCTGCTCAGCGCGTCAGGGTCGTAACGACTCAGGCAGCCCTCGCCCAGGGTAGGCGGGGCATGGGCGGCGGCTTTATCCAGAGGATCACGCATCGCACCGCCCTCGTGCTGTCAGTTGAAGACCACAGTCTTGTTGCCGTGCACCAGCACGCGGTCTTCCAGGTGATAACGCAGGCCGCGGGCCAGCACCATCTTCTCGACGTCACGGCCGAAACGCACCATGTCTTCGATACTGTCGCTGTGGCTGACACGCACTACGTCCTGCTCGATGATCGGACCGGCGTCCAGCTCTTCGGTGACATAGTGGCACGTCGCGCCGATCAGCTTCACACCGCGCAAGGACGCCTGGTGATACGGTTTGGCGCCAACGAAGGACGGCAGGAAGCTGTGGTGGATGTTGATGACCTGCTGGGCATATTCCTGGCACAACTGCGGCGGCAGGATCTGCATGTAGCGCGCCAGCACCACGACATCGGCACGGTGTTCCTTGACCAGGCGCGACACTTCGGCGAAAGCCGGTTGTTTGTCTTTCGGATCGACCGGTACGTGGAAGAACGGAATGCCGTGCCACTCGACCATGCTGCGCAGGTCGTTGTGGTTGGAAATCACGCAGGGAATATCGTAATCCAGCTCATTGCTGTGCCAGCGGTGCAGCAGGTCGGCCAGGCAGTGGGACTCGCGGCTGGCCATCAGCACGACACGTTTCTTCTGGTCGGTGTCGGTAATCCGCCAGGTCATCGAGAATTCTTCGGCGATTGGCGCGAACGCCTCGCGGAAGCCTTCGATATCGAATGGCAGGGTATCGGCACGGATTTCGTGACGCATGAAGAACCAGCCGCTCTGGTCATCGGAGTGATGGTTCGCTTCGTTGATCCAGCCATTGTGGGACGCCAGGAAATTACTGACTTTGGCGACAATGCCGACACGGTCAGGACAAGCGATCACCAGCCGATAGGTACGCATGCAGGGGGCTCCAGAAACTCGCAAAGGCGCACATTCTAACGATTGCCCGGCAAAACAACAGTATTGATGTGACGTCCGGCCTCATCCGCGGCATGCCCGAAGACGGGGCACAACATCGCCCGGAAACGACCGATGGATTAAAAAGTTGGGTATTTTCCGCCGCACACATTTGTAAATTTCTATCTCTACAATCTGCCGTAGCAAACAAACATTGAAATCCCCTCGCACTTGTATGTTTACTTGGTCACATTGTCTGACTATTATTGCCCCACTGTTTATCCCGAACTACCTAATCCAAGGAATGCCGCATGTCCCTGATCAACGAGTATCGCGCGACCGAAGAAGCCATCAAAGAACTGCAAACCCGCCTGAAGAATCTGTCTGAAGACGGCAAGCTGCAGACCGAACTGGAATTCGAAAAGAAGCTGCGTGAGCTGATGGGGGCCTACGGCAAATCCCTGCGTGACGTCATTGCCCTGCTGGATCCGGAAGCCAAACTGAACAAGGCACCTCGTAGCACCGCAGCTAAACCAGCCGGCACCAAGCGCGCGCGCAAGGTCAAGCAATACAAGAACCCGCACAACGGCGAAGTCATCGAAACCAAAGGCGGCAACCACAAAACCTTGAAAGAGTGGAAAGCCAAGTGGGGCGGTGATGTTGTTGAAGGCTGGGCAACCCTGCTGGGTTAATTCCCGCTTCCTGCCTTGCGGATTCATGAAAAACGCCAGCATCGCTGGCGTTTTTTTATTTACCTATCCTTTACACATCTTATAGCGCCAATCGTTGTTTCAACGCTTGCGCGTGGCTGCGCCACTCCTCCAGCAACACTCGTTTCGCGCCGTCAACATCCCCTAGCGCCTGCGCCAAAGCGGTTTCGAACGCCGCCAGCGTATGCGGTGCGCCCATCGCTTCATTGGTCAGGCGCTGCCGGCAGAATTCACGCCATTGCAACTGCTCTTGTTCACTAAGGGTCGCCGGAAAGTTCCTGGCCCTATATCGGAACAACAACTCGGACAACCGCGAGTCATCGAACATCCAGCGCTCACCGGCCAATTGTTGTGGGTCGACACTGCGCACCTGCTCGCACAAACGTCGATCACGATCGCCAAAGAATCCGTCATATAGCTGTTGTTCCGGGTCTTCGCTCGCAGCGAACTCACCAGCAGAATAAATTGACGCCAATTTATTCTCCCACTGCGCTTTCGCGGCAATCAGCTGTTCACTGCGCCGTAGCAAGTCAGACATATCCAGCCCTAAACGCTGCTGATCTTCAGCGCGCAATACCGCCAATGGTGCCAGCACCGGGCAACGGTTGACGTGTACCAACTTGAGGGGAACCGACAGTTGTCCGTCAGGCATTTCCTCACGTCGCGTGTATAAACGCTGACGCAATACTTCGGAATCCTCTGTCAACAGCGGCTCAATGCTCTGATGAAGATCACAAACAATCAGTGCGTTGCGATTAGCCGGGTGCCAGCCCAGCGGTAGCACCACCCCCAGATAATTACGCGCGGCCGAGAAGCGTCCGGAAATATGTACCAGGGGCTGCAACAGGCGAATCTGGTCGAGGACTTTCTGTTTACTGCGCAGGGCAAACAACCAGTCGTAGAGACGCGGTTGTTTCTCCCGGATCAAACGGGCCAGGGCGATGGTGGCTCGCACATCCGAGAGCGCTTCGTGCGCCTGGCCATGCTCGATGCCGTTGGCCGCGCTGAGCAGTTCCAGACGCAGGCTGACCTTGCCGTCCACCTCCGGCCATTGAAAACCTTCCGGGCGCAGGGCATAGGCAGTGCGCACCGTGTCGATGAGGTCCCAGCGGGTATTGCCGCCCTGCCACTCACGGGCGTACGGGTCGAAGAAGTTGCGATAAAGGCTGTAGCGCGTCACTTCATCGTCAAAGCGCAGCGTGTTGTAGCCCGCGCCACAGGTACCAGGCCGGGACAGCTCGGCATGCACCCGGGTCATGAAATCGGCTTCGGCCAAGCCGTCCCTGGCCAGTTGCGCCGGACTGATACCGGTGATCAGACACGCAGCCGGGTGCGGCAGAATATCGTCGCTGGGCTGGCAGAAGAGATTGACCGGAGCCTCGATCTCGTTGAGGTCCAGATCGGTACGCACGCCTGCGACCTGCAAGGGCCGGTCGCAGCGTGGGTTGATGCCGGTGGTTTCGTAGTCGTGCCAGAAAATGGAGCTCACGGCGGGCCTCGTCCTGAACGGGGAAATCGCCGAAGTCTAACTCAAGCCGACGCGCTCAACGGGCGGAAACTGAAGTAGCCGCGCAGGGCTTCCACCAACTGTTCGTACTCCCGCGGCGCCTGCAACAACATGAAACCGGAATCGTAGAAGCCTGGACTTTCGTCCTCGTGGCACCACAGACAACTGGCAGTGAGGTTGACCCGCTGGACCCCGTCGGTGCGGCTCGGGATCCTGAGTTGAAGTTCGAAGTCAGGGCCGACCAGCAGTGGCAGGTTGCTGATCAGCATCAGGCCGTCTTCCGAAGCATTGCCCAGGTAACCAATGGGCTGATCCGTGAAGCGGTTGAATACCTTGAGGAAACAGGGGAGCAGGTGACGCTCTATTCGGCGCTCTGTATGCATGGCGAGGATCGCAATGGATGACCCTTTGAGCAGGGTCGCGCTAGTGCCGCTCTTGTACAGATGTGAACTCTTTGTACACAGTCTGTTTCAATCAGAGTAGCGCAGACTGGTACAAAGGTTCCACCGCAAAAATGCCCCGGCGCTTATCAGCGAAGAGGCGTCACGCCCACCGGATGGGTCACCGCTGCTTCACCGGCGCGGTAATGCCCCAACTGCTCCAGGGTCTCCAGACGCGCGCGGGCGCGGTAGGCGTATTCGTTCTGCGGGTACTGCTGAATGATGAACTGGTAGGTCTGCGCCGCGTCGACGAACAGCTTTTGTCGCTCCAGGCACTGGCCGCGCAGCATCGAGGCTTCCGGGTGAATGAACGGACGCGCGCGGCTGGTACGGTCGACCTGCGACAGCTCCAGCATGACGCGCTCGCAATCGCCCCGGTCGTAAGCCCGGTAGGCGTTGTTCAGATGATGGTCCATGGACCAGCGGGTGCAACCGACGACGCTGGTCGCCAGCGCCAGGATGATCAGGGCTCGCATGGGGGTTCTCCTTTGCTGAGCACTATATCGGCGTTTTCCTACAAATCTATAGCCGCTGTCAGGTTTGACTGCAGTGGCCCGACAACGCCCGTGATGGCCGTTCAAACGCCACCCACACCCCTCCCAAGGTAGTGCAAAGGAACAATGACTACAGCGTTTTTCAGGAGTAGCCTTTCGCTGCGCTTCACTACAGGAGTCTGTGCATGACCATCCGCCGTACCAAAATCGTCGCCACCCTTGGCCCCGCCAGCAATTCACCGGAAGTGATCGAACAACTGATCCTTGCCGGCCTGGATGTCGCCCGCCTGAACTTCTCTCACGGCACCCCGGACGAGCACAAGGCTCGCGCCGTGCTGATCCGTGAAATCGCCGCTCGCCACGGCCGCCATGTGGCGCTGCTGGGCGACCTGCAAGGTCCGAAGATCCGTATCGCCAAGTTCGCCAACAAGCGTATCGAACTGAAGGTCGGTGACCGCTTCACCTTCTCCACCGCACACCCGCTGACTGCCGGTACTCAGGAAATCGTCGGCATCGACTATCCGGATCTGGTCAAGGACTGCGGCGTCGGCGACGAACTGCTGCTCGATGACGGCCGTGTGGTCATGCGCGTCGAGACCGCCACCGAAGATTCGCTGCACTGCGTGGTACTGATCGGCGGCCCGCTGTCGGACCACAAAGGCATCAACCGCAAGGGTGGCGGCCTGACCGCGCCGGCCCTGACCGAGAAAGACAAAGCCGACATCAAGCTGGCTGCGGAAATGGACGTGGACTACCTGGCCGTTTCCTTCCCGCGCGATGCATCCGACATGGAATACGCCCGTCGCCTGCGTGACGAGTCCGGCGGTACCGCCTGGCTGGTGGCCAAGATCGAACGTGCCGAAGCCGTGGCCGACGACGAGACCCTCGACGGCCTGATCCGCGCCAGTGACGCGGTGATGGTTGCCCGTGGTGACCTGGGTGTGGAAATCGGCGACGCCGAGCTGGTGGGCATCCAGAAGAAAATCATTCTGCACTCGCGCCGCCACAACAAGGCTGTGATCGTTGCGACCCAGATGATGGAGTCGATGATCCAGAACCCGATGCCGACCCGCGCGGAAGTGTCCGACGTTTCCAACGCCGTGCTGGACTACACCGACGCCGTCATGCTTTCCGCGGAAAGTGCTGCCGGCCTCTACCCGCTGGAAGCGGTGCAGGCCATGGCGCGGATCTGCCTCGGCGCTGAAAAGCACCCGACCAGCAAGACCTCCAGCCACCGCATGGGCACCCAGTTCAGCCGCTGCGACGAAAGCATCGCGCTGGCCGCCATGTACACCGCCAACCACTTCCCGGGCGTGAAGGCGATCATCGCCTTGACCGAGAGTGGCTACACCCCGCTGATCATGTCGCGGATCCGTTCCTCGATCCCGATCTTCGCCTTCTCTCCACACCGCGAGACCCAGGCCCGCGTGGCGATGTTCCGTGGCGTCTACACCGTGCCGTTCGACCCGGCCGCACTGGCGCCGGAGCAGGTCAGCCAAGCGGCGGTGGACGAGCTGCTGAAGCGCGGCGTGGTCAAGCAGGGTGACTGGGTGATCCTGACCAAGGGCGACAGCTACCACACCATCGGTGGCACCAACGGCATGAAGATCCTGCACGTCGGTGACCCGCTGGTTTGATCCGGCTGCTGTAAATGAAAACGCCCGGCCTTAGAGCCGGGCGTTTTTGTTTATGGCCAGTGGGGCTGTATTGGGGCCGCTTTGCGGCCCCGAAAATCACGCATGCCCGACAAACAGATCCGAATACACCTGATTCCTCGGCACACCCGCCAGAAACAACCGCCGCGAAAACTGCTCCACACTCCCCGGCGATCCGCAGACCAGCGCCACCGTCTGCCGCGACTGCACCTTCAATGAGGCCAGGGCCGCCGGCAGCTCATCCGGCGTCACCAGTTCAACCTGCACCTGCGGGTGCTGCTCCGCCCTCTCCCGCAATGCCGACGCCAAATAATGGCTGTCCCGGTCCCGCGCCAGGTGCAACAGACGAATTGGCCCACGGTGCTCCTGACGCAACGCTTCGCGCAAAATGCCCCACAACGGCGCCAGCCCGGTGCCCGCCGCCAGCAGCCAGAGCGGCCGTTCCTGCCAGTCCGGGTCGTAATGCAGCGCGCCGGCACGCAGTTCGCCCAGGCGCAGTTCCATACCCACCGAAAACGCCCGCGCCGAGCGACAGAACGCTCCGGGATGACGGCAATCGATATGAAACTCTAAATACGGATCCTCGCCCGGCACGCTGGCCAGCGAATAAGGCCGGGCCACGCCCTCGGCATTCCACAGCAGCAAGTGCTGGCCCGCCTGATAGCGCAGGCCGTTCAACGGTTGAAGGCGCAAGCGCAGCACCTCGCCGCCCAGCCAGTCGGCGGCCAGCACCCGCGCCGGCTGACCGTCGCGGTGCGGATCGAACAACGCCACGCGCAGGTCCATCTCGACCCGGCATTGGCAGGACAACCGCCAGCCCGCATCCCGCTGCGCCAGGCTCAGCGCCTCCGGGCTGGCGTCTGCGGGTTCACCGTCGAGACAGCGCACCAGGCAGGCATGGCAACTGCCGGCGCGGCAGCTATAAGGCACGGCACAACCCGCCTCGTTGAGGGCGTCGAGCAGGTTGCTGCCCGCCGCCACCGACCAGTGGCGCTCGCCTACACGCAGTTCGGGCATTGCTGTTCTTCTCCTGGGAATATTCTTCGGCCAATCTAGGCTCTGTACGAAACGCATCCGAACTCGGCCATGCTGCGTTGAAAACAGGCTCGGAATGCTCATTGACAACCAGTCAACTCCGCTTCCTCGCCTGCTTTCGCCTTGCCTAGCCTTCGCTCGAATACATTTCGTACAGAGCCTAAGCCTGTTACTCAAGACAGGCCAGCGCTCGCAGCAAAACCAGCAAGATCAATGCCGGGCGATAACCGACCATGGTTGGACCACTGGCGCGTGTACCAAAAGCCGAGCCGCGCTATACTGCCGCGCCTTTTTTGCGTCGGACACCCCGTCCTGGCGCGTCTGAAAGGTCGTTTCGACAACTCGGCCTGTCCGCGTCGGAATACCTTATTGAATGTTCCCGTGTTTAAGAGGAGCGCGCTGCATGACCGTGATCAAGCAAGACGACCTGATTCAGAGCGTCGCCGATGCCCTGCAATTCATTTCGTACTACCACCCCGTTGATTTCATCCAGGCGATGCACGAAGCCTATCTGCGTGAAGAGTCGCCCGCCGCGCGCGATTCCATTGCCCAGATCCTGATCAACTCGCGCATGTGCGCCACCGGCCACCGCCCGATCTGCCAGGACACCGGTATCGTCACCGTGTTCGTCCGCGTCGGCATGGATGTGAGCTGGAACGGCGCCACCATGAGCGTCGACGACATGATCAACGAAGGCGTGCGCCGCGCCTACAACCTGCCGGAAAACGTCCTGCGCGCCTCGATCCTGGCCGACCCGGCCGGTGCCCGCAAGAACACCAAGGACAACACCCCGGCAGTCATCCACTACTCCATCGTCCCGGGTAACACCGTGGAAGTGGACGTGGCGGCCAAAGGCGGCGGTTCCGAGAACAAGTCGAAAATGGCCATGCTCAACCCGTCCGACTCCATCGTCGACTGGGTGCTGAAGACCGTTCCGACCATGGGCGCCGGCTGGTGCCCACCTGGCATGCTCGGCATCGGCATCGGCGGCACCGCCGAGAAAGCCGCGGTCATGGCCAAGGAAGTGTTGATGGAGTCCATCGACATCCACGAACTGAAAGCCCGTGGCCCGCAGAACCGCATCGAGGAAATCCGCCTCGAGCTGTTCGACAAGGTCAATCAGCTGGGCATCGGTGCCCAGGGCCTCGGCGGCCTGACCACCGTGCTCGACGTGAAGATCATGGACTACCCGACCCACGCAGCGTCCCTGCCGGTCTGCATGATCCCGAACTGCGCCGCCACCCGTCACGCCCACTTCGTCCTCGACGGTTCGGGCCCTGCCGAGCTGGAAGCGCCATCGCTGGACGCCTACCCGGAAATCGTCTGGGAAGCCGGCCCGTCGGCCCGTCGCGTCAACCTCGACACCCTGACCCCGGAAGACGTGCAGAGCTGGAAGCCGGGCGAGACCGTCCTGCTCAACGGCAAGATGCTCACCGGCCGCGACGCTGCGCACAAGCGCATGGTCGAGATGCTCAACCGTGGCGAAGAGCTGCCGGTCGATCTGAAAGGTCGCTTCATCTACTACGTCGGCCCGGTCGATCCAGTGCGTGAAGAAGTCGTCGGCCCAGCCGGTCCGACCACCGCAACCCGCATGGACAAGTTCACTCGCCAGATCCTCGAGCAGACCGGTCTGCTGGGCATGATCGGCAAGTCCGAGCGTGGTCCGACCGCGATCGACGCGATCAAGGACAACAAGGCCGTTTACCTGATGGCCGTCGGCGGCGCTGCGTACCTCGTGGCTCAAGCGATCAAGAAATCCCAGGTGCTGGCGTTCGCCGAACTGGGCATGGAAGCGATCTACGAGTTCGAGGTCAAGGACATGCCAGTGACTGTCGCGGTCGACAGCAAAGGTGAGTCGGTGCACATCACCGGTCCTGCGATCTGGCAGAGCAAGATTGCCGAAAGCCTGGCGGTAGAAGTGAAGTAAAGCTGCGAGCTTGAAGCGGTAAGTTTCAAGTGAAAGGCAAAAGCGGTGGGGGTTTCCCTGCCGCTTTTTTATGGGCTTTGGCTTGGGGGCTGTGAACTTATCCGTTGGATGTGGCGCCGCTGCCGGCCCCTTCCGCCCTTACGGCGGCCGACTTTTTTCTTGGAAAAAGTAGGCAAAACCGCTCGCTCCCGCATCCGGCCCTACGCTGCGCTTCGGGTCCCCTCGCTACGGCGCCTTTCGGGGCCACGCGGCCTACGACTTGCAAGCAAGTCTACATCTCGCGTCTTCGGCTACGCCGAAGGGTGCTTCGCACCTGCCCCTACAGGCACCTCCGCTCGGCCTCCTGAAGTCGCGAAGTTACGGGCGGCGTCTGGGCTGACGGATCTTCGAAATCAGAATCTAACTAACAGGCGTACCCCAAGGCGCTCTTGATCTTCGTACGCGAAAGTCCAGACGCCACAAATTGCGACGTCAGGAGGCCGAGTGGAGGTGTCTGAAGGGGCAGATGCGCAGCATCCTTCGGCGCAGCCGAAGACGCGAGATGTAGACTTGCTTGCAAGTCGTAGGCC
>NZ_QKVL01000239.1 GCF_003231275.1 Pseudomonas huaxiensis | reverse complement strand
TGCCACCCTTAATGGCAACAGCCGCGACACCCTGCTCGGCGGCGGCGTGAACAGCTTCGCCGTGGCTTGGAGCCAGGGCAGCCTGAACATCGACGGTGCGCTGAATCAGGCTATCGACGACCTGACTGCCGGCACCCAAGGCCGTTTCCACAAGATCAACCCGAGCCTGGTGCGCCTGCAACGCCTGACCGACCGTTTCAGCCTA
>NZ_QKVL01000238.1 GCF_003231275.1 Pseudomonas huaxiensis | reverse complement strand
CAGGCTGAAACGGTCGGTCAGGCGTTGCAGGCGCACCAGGCTCGGGTTGATCTTGTGGAAACGGCCTTGGGTGCCGGCCGTCAGGTCGTCGATGGTCTGATTCAGCGCACCGTCGATGTTCAGGCTGCCCTGGCTCCACGCCACGGCGAAGCTGTTCACGCCGCCGCCCAGCAGGCTGTCGCGGCTGTTGCCATTAAGGGTGGCG
>NZ_QKVL01000237.1 GCF_003231275.1 Pseudomonas huaxiensis | reverse complement strand
ACCGAAAGATACTGTTTACGTCGATGCGGGTAGCGTCAGCGTGACCATCACTGGCACCACCGGTGGTGATTTCGAACACCTGGAAGTCAGCCCAACTGCCGCCGTGACTGCTATCACCGACAGCATCGACACTTCGACTGTCACGTTGACTGCGACTGCCAGTGCCGTTGAAGGCGGCGTGGTTACTTACACCGCGAGCGTCACTGCT
>NZ_QKVL01000236.1 GCF_003231275.1 Pseudomonas huaxiensis | reverse complement strand
CTCTACGCGAACACCATCGGCGGCGAAGCTGGTGCTGGGACCGGCGGCGCATTGATGATTCGGGAAGCTCAGCTCGTAGCAGGGACAAAGACCGACTATGCCTACGCACCACGAATCCTTTTCCACTGGAGCGGGGTAGCTGAAGCAACGCTCGGCATGAACTCTTCCGGAAAGCCAGTGTGGAACGGAACTGCGCTGCTGCTTGCCGG
>NZ_QKVL01000235.1 GCF_003231275.1 Pseudomonas huaxiensis | reverse complement strand
GCAAGTCTACATCTCGCGTCTTCGGCTACGCCGAAGGGTGCTGCGCACCTGCCCCTACAGGCACCTCCGCTCGGCCTCCTGAAGTCGCGAAGTTACGGGCAGCGCCTGTGATGACGGATCTTCGAAATCAAAATCTGATGAAGCCGCCAACTCGCTCTTTCTTGCTCTTGATCTTGCTTCTGCTCTTCATGCACGAAAGTGCAGACGACAC
>NZ_QKVL01000234.1 GCF_003231275.1 Pseudomonas huaxiensis | reverse complement strand
TTGCCACTCCGCTTCAACCGCGCCCGCCAACGCCTCTACGCCTACAACTTCAAATACCGCTGGTGGAATCCCTTCGAGGAATGGCGGGTGGTACCAGTAGCCTACGACTGGTCACAGGTACGGGCCGAACGCTGGAGAAGAACCCACTTCACCGCCCAGGGCGGGGCCATCATCCAGTTCGGTGTCGAGCTGTCCATCGTCAAACCCGGTAC
>NZ_QKVL01000233.1 GCF_003231275.1 Pseudomonas huaxiensis | reverse complement strand
GAACCTTCGGTGGCGTCCTTGGCAATGGTGATGGTTTCACCATTGCTCAAGGTGATCTTCATCTCGGTGCCGGCTGGGTTGGTCAGCTTGGCGGTGTAAACGATGCTGCCGCCTTCCTGCACGGAACCGGTGGCCGAGAGGGTCAGACCGGTGGTGTCCAGACGAGCTGGGTCATCGGTGACGACGGTGGTCGGAGTACCTGCGGTTTCCAGGTGCTCA
>NZ_QKVL01000232.1 GCF_003231275.1 Pseudomonas huaxiensis | reverse complement strand
GCGCACGGTTTCCCTCGGCGAATTGCAGGCCGGTGCCAACCGCATCACCCGTTTGTACCGCGAGCGCGGCTACCCGCTGGCCCGGGCTTACATTCCGGCTCAGGAAATCGATGGCGGCGTGGTGCAGATTGCCGTGATGGAAGGTCGCTTCGGCGAGGTCGGGTTGAACAATACCTCGCGGGTTGCAGACGCAGCCCTGACCCCGCTCGCGGCGCTCAAGCGCGGT
>NZ_QKVL01000231.1 GCF_003231275.1 Pseudomonas huaxiensis | reverse complement strand
CCGCACGGTTTCCCTCGGCGAGTTGCAGGCCGGCGCCAATCGCATCACCCGTCTGTACCGCGAGCGCGGCTACCCGCTGGCCCGGGCTTATATTCCGGCCCAGGAAATCGATGGCGGCGTGGTGCAGATTGCGGTGATGGAAGGCCGCTTCGGCGAGGTCGGTTTGAACAACACCTCGCGGGTTTCCGATGCAGCCCTGACCCCGCTTGCGGCACTCAAACGCGGC
>NZ_QKVL01000230.1 GCF_003231275.1 Pseudomonas huaxiensis | reverse complement strand
AAACTGCTCATGGCGCGGTCCTCGACTCCAGGTCCATATCGGCAGGCCACTCGACCTTCGGCGCCAGCAGCATGGCGATGTTGCACCACAGCACATCGTTATGGTCCCAGGGCGGCCCCGGCGGCGGCAGTGCATCGGGGCCTTGTTGCATATAGGTGCAGACATAGGCCCATGCGTGTGCGTCGGCGCCCATGGCGGTCAGGGGGAAGCGATCGATGACTTCGTTG
>NZ_QKVL01000023.1 GCF_003231275.1 Pseudomonas huaxiensis | reverse complement strand
ATGGCCCGCCGATATGGATCTGGAATCAAGAACGGCACCATGACAACCGCAACGTGCTCCAGCTCTCACCACGGCCGCGCCCAACCCCACCTCACAGCATCTTCTCCAACCCGACAGCCTTGGTGATCCATGCATTGAATCGCCGCCACAGGCCGCCGGGTTCGGTGGTCAGCACGCGCTGCTGGCCGTTGTCCTCGGTGACCCACACCAGCTTGCCGTCCTGCAATTTCACCTGATACGCCACCGCTGGCGCCGTGCCCTGGATCGCCAGGTCGCGGGTGTATTGCGCGAGCTCCGGGCTGTCCACCAGCACGCCGACTTCGGTGTTCCACAGCACCGAGCGCGGGTCGAAGTTGAACGAGCCGATGAAGGTCTTCTGGCGGTCGAAGACGATGGCTTTGCTGTGCAGGCTCGAATCCGAGCCGCCCCTGACGCTGTAGCGCGGTTGCCCAGGATCACCGGGCTGGCGCCGCAGTTCGAAGAGCTTCACGCCATGTTCCAGCAACGCCTTGCGATAAGGCGCGTAGCCACCGTGCACGGCGGGTACATCGGTGGCTTCCAGGGAGTTGGTCAGAAGGCTGACCGAGACGCCGGCGTCGGCGCGGCCGGTCAGGTACAGCAGGCCCGGCTCGCGGGGCACGAAGTACGCCGAGATGAGGATCAGCTCATGGCGCACGTTGTTGAGGTCCGGCGCCAGTTGCTGGCTCATCAGCAACTGCGGGTCCGGCTCGTCGTCGGCCAGCACCTTGCTCGGCGCATCCCACAGGGCCTTGCTGTGGGCCCAGATCAGTTCATTGCGCCAAAGGTCGAGGCGCGGCTGGGTCTGGTAGGCCATCAGCCGGTCGTAGAGTTGTTTGTGCTGCAGCCGCGCTTCGGCGAGTGACTGTTCCAGGCGCTGGCGGCTGGCGCGCAGGTCGTCGGCGTCCGGCTGGCGGTAGAGGAAGTCACCAATGGGCTGGCTCAGGGCACTGTTCCAGTATTGATCGAAGCTGTGCCCCAGTTGCTCGGCGACCGGGCCGACGCCCAGCAGGTCGATGTCGGTGAAGTTCAGGTTCGGCTCGGCGTCGAAATAGGCGTCGCCCAGGTTGCGTCCGCCGACGATGGCCATGCTGTTGTCCACCAGCCACAGCTTGTTGTGCATTCGCCGGTGCTGGCGCGAGAGGTTGAACAGCCGGCCCATGGCGCGGGTGACGCCGGTGCTGCGGCCCAGTTGCAGCGGGTTGAACACGCGGATCTGGATGTTCGGATGGGCGGCCAGTACGCCCATCTGGGTGTCCTGGCCATCGCTGGTGGTGTCGTCGAGCAGGATGCGCACCCGCACGCCGCGATCGGCGGCGGCCAGCAGTTCGTGCACCAGCGCGCGGGTGCTGAGGCCGTCGTTGACGATGTAGTACTGCAGGTCGATGCTGCTTTGCGCGTTGCGGACCAACTCGGCGCGGGCGCGGAAGGCTTCGTTGCTGTTGGGCAGCAGGCGGAAGCCGGAGCGCCCGTCATAGGCGGCGGCCTGGCGCTGCACCGAACGGCCGAACGGCGAGTCGCTGGCCGGCAGGGCCTGGCTGACATCGCGCGGCACGCTGACGCTGGCGCAGCCACTGAGGGCCAGTAGCAGGGTGAGCAGAAAGGGCAGGAGCCGATGACTGGTCAAATGAGGATTCCGTGGTCGCGGGGCAGTTGAACTGTAGACCGCGCGAAGCAGCGCAACGTTACCCGGCGATTACCTCCTCGGCCAGTAGACGAATGGCGGTTTCGCCGACGGTGCGCACCGCAGCTTCGATCGCCGGGCTCGGCCGGGCGGCGTAGTTCATGCGCAGGCAATTGCGGTATTTGCCGGAGGCGGAAAAGATGCTGCCCATGGCGATCTGTACGCCTTGCCCGAGCAAAGCGCGATTCAGGCGCAGGGTGTCGAAGTGCTCCGGCAATTCGACCCAGAGCAGGAAGCTGCCCTGTGGCCGGCTGACCCGCGTGCCTTTTGGGAAGTAGCGGGTGACCCAGTCGATCATCTGGTCACGGCCACGCTGGTACTGGCTGCGCATGCGCCGCAAGTGGGGCTGGTAGTGGCCGGCCTCGATGAAGTCGGCGATCGCCAGTTGCGGCTGCGGCGCGGTGCTGCCGGTGCTGATGTACTTCATGTGCAGCACCCGCTCGAAGTAGCGCCCCGGCGCGACCCAGCCGATGCGCAGGCCGGGGGCGAGGGTCTTGGAGAAGGAACTGCACAGCAACACGCGTCCGTCATCGTCGAAGGACTTGATGGTCCGCGGTCGTGGGTAGGTGTAGGCCAGGTCGCCATACACATCGTCTTCGAGGATCGCCACGTCGAAGCGCTGTGCCAGGCTCAACAGGGCGCGCTTGCGGGCCTCGGGCATGATGTAGCCGAGCGGGTTGTTGCAGCTTGGCGTTACCTGGATCAGCTTGATCGGCCATTGTTCCAGCGCCAGTTCGAGGGCTTCGAGGCTGATGCCGGTGAGCGGGTCGGTGGGGATTTCCATGGCCTTCATGCCCAGGCCCTTCAGGGTCTGCATGGCACCGTGGAAGCTCGGTGAATCCACCGCGACGATGTCGCCTGGTTCACACACGGCGCGGATGCTTGCCGACAACGCTTCGTGGCAGCCGGTGGTGATCACCAGATCAGCCGCGTTCACCGTGCAGCCGGAGTCGAGCATCAGCCGCGCCACTTGCTCGCGCAGGGCCAGGTTGCCGCTGATGGTGTCGTAGTAGAGGCCCGGCATGTCCTGGCGACGGCTGAGCTGGGCCAGGCTGCGCAGCAGCGGTTTCAGGGTCGGGCTGTCGACATCCGGCATGCCGCGCCCCAGTTGCACCACATCCTTGCGCGGCACGCTGCGCACCAGCTCCACCACGTGTTCCCACTGGGAGATATCCACAGGCCTTTGCGCCGGGCGACCGATCGCCGGCAGTGCCGGGAGGTTGCGATGTTGTGGCACGAAGTAGCCGGACTTGGGCCGCGGTGCCACCAGGCCGTTGTCTTCCAGCAGTCGATAGGCCTGCTGCACGGTGCTCAGGCTGACCCCGTGCTCAAGGCTCAGGGCGCGTATTGACGGCAGGCGATCACCCGGGCGGTACAGGCCCTGTTCAATGCGGGCGCCCAGCAGTTCGGCGAGGTTCAGGTAGAGGGTCATGAGCGTACTCCAGACAGATCTGTAGGACATAACCAGTACAGATGTCGGAAAAATACAGCATTCAGAGCGAATTTGGCGAAATCTGTATGGGAATAATAGTCGTTGGTTGGATCTGTAATGCTTTTCCCCGGACGCGCATCCTTTCTCTACGGTTTCCCACCCTGAACGGAGTGACGCGATGAACGGCCTGAGTGATGTGCGATTGAAGTTGTATGGCTGCGAGCTGGAGCAAGGCCAGCGCAAATCACTGATCAAGACGCCGACCGGCATGGGCCGCCTGGGTCTGATGCTACATCGCTGGCGCACCCGCCGGGCGTTGCTCGACCTGACGCCCGATCAGTTGAAAGACATCGGCCTGAGCCGCGAGGCTGCACAGGAAGAAGGGCTCAAGCCGTTCTGGCGCTCCTGATACGGATCAGGCCAGTGCCTTGAGCCGGTGCCAGAGCATGCCCAGCGCCAGCAATGGCGAGCGCAGGTGTTTGCCGCCAGGGAAGGTGATGTGTGGCACCCGGTCGAACAGATCGAAGCGCCCGCTCTGCTGGCCGCTGATTGCTTCCCCAAGTATCCGCCCGGCCAGGTGCGTGGCATTCAGTCCATGCCCGGCATACGCCTGCGCGTAATACACATTGGGCTGCTCACGCAGTCGCCCGATCTGTGGCAGGCGGTTGGCGCCGATCCCGATCATGCCGCCCCACTGGAAGTCGATGCGCACGTCTGCCAGTTGCGGGAATACCTTGAGCATTTTCGGCCGCATGTAGGCGCCGATGTCCTTCGGGTCACGGCCGGAATAGTGGCAGGCACCGCCGAACAGCAGCCGGTTATCGGCGGACAGGCGGAAGTAATCCACCGTTACCCGTTGGTCGCACACGGCCATGTTCTGCGGCAGCAGTTGTCGCGCCCGTTCTTCGCCCAGCGGTTCGGTGGCGATGATGTAGCTACCGGCGGGAAGAACCTTGCCGCCCAGTTCGCGGTTGAGGTCGTTGAGGTAGGCGTTGCAGCACAGCACCAGGGTGCTGGCGCGGACGCTGCCGTGCTCGGTGTGCACCGTTACCTGCGGGCCGTAGTCGATGCGGGTGACCGCGGATTCTTCGAAAATCTGTACACCCAGTTGCGTCGCCGCCGCCGCCTCGCCGAGGGCGAGATTCAGCGGGTGCAGATGGCCGGAACCCATGTCGATCAGGCCGCCGGCGTAGCGGTCCGAGCCGATTACGCTGTGCATCTGCCCGGGCGGGACCAGGCGCAGTTCGTGGCGATAGCCAAGGTCGCGCAGGGCCTGGGCTTCTTCGGCGAAATCGTCGAATTCGCCGGGCTTGTTCGCGAGGTCACAGTAGCCCCAGGTCAGGTCGCAGGGGATAGCGTGGCGCTCGACGCGCTGGCGGACGATTTCCACTGCTTCCAGGCCCATCAGCTTCATCTGGCGCACGCCGTCTTCGCCGATCACCGAGTGAAACTGTTCAAGGCCGTGGCCGACACCACGGATCAGTTGTCCGCCGTTGCGCCCACTGGCGCCCCAGCCGACCTTGCGGGCTTCCAGCAGGATCACGCTGAAACCGCGGTCGGCCAGCTCGAGGGCGGTGTTCAGCCCCGAGTAACCGCCGCCGACCACACAGACGTCGCAGCGCAGTTCGCCGGTCAGGCGCGGGTAATCCGGCCGTGGGACGCTGCTGGCGGCGTAGTAGGAAGCGGTGTGCGAGGTTGGCTGCTGAACGCGGGCGTTCATGGGGGTTATCCTGAGTCTGGATTCATATAAAGTCGACGCAGCATATGCCGCGCTTTCGTGGCCGGGCAACCGTCAGGCAAAATGGCCGGGTTTTTCCTTGCCCGTCCTTTCCGGTGCCCCCTTCGATGTCCTGTAACAGCCACAAGATCCGCTTCCTGCGCGACCAGATTCCTTCCTTCGACTGCGTCCCGGGTTGCCACGATTGCTGTGGGCCGGTGACCACCTCCAGCGAGGAGATGGCACGCCTGCCGCGCAAGAGCGCCGAGGAGCAGGAAGCCGCACTGGCCGAGCTCAACTGCGTGCACCTCGGGCCCCAGGGCTGCACGGTGTACGAGGAACGGCCGCTGATCTGCCGGCTGTTTGGCACCACCCCGCGTTTGCCGTGCCCACGGGGGCGCGGCCCGCAAGAGATGATCGATGCGGGAGCCGAGCACCTGGTTCATCAGTTCATCGCCAGCACCCGTCAGGTGCTGGTGTAGGAATCAGTCAGGAATCGGCAGGTTCAGGCTTTCCTTCACTTCTTCCATGACGATGTAGCTCTTCGACTCGCGCACGTGCGGCAGCTTCAGCAGGATGTCGCCGAGCAGCTTGCGGTACGAAGCCATTTCGGAAATCCGCGCCTTCACCAGATAGTCGAAATCACCCGAGACCAGATGGCATTCCAGCACGTGCGGCAGCTTGAGCACGGCGCGGCGGAATTCCTCGAAGGTGTCGCCGGACTTGTAGTCCAGGCTGATCTCCACGAACACCAGCAGGCTGCCCTTGAGGTGCTGCGGATTGAGGCGGGCGTTGTAGCCCATGATGATGCCTTCGCGCTCCAGGCGGCGGACCCGCTCGGTGCACGGTGTGGTCGAAAGCCCGACCTTTTCGCCCAGCTCGGTGAAGGAAATACGCCCGTCGGTCTGCAGGATGCGCAGGATATTCCGGTCGATCTTGTCCAGTTCACGCTTGCTTTGGTGCTGGGTTCTCATAGTGGATGCCCCTTTGTAAAAGCCGACTTTGCCGAGAATTCTCGCCAAATATAGGTTTTTATATAGTGAAATGCACTGCCTCGAGTTTTTTACACTGCGCGCATTCATGCCTTTCACAATAAATGTCGGCGGTGCGCCGCTTCGAGGGATACAACATGCGCGTTCTGGTACTTGGTAGCGGTGTGATCGGAACCGCCAGTGCCTACTATCTGGCCCGGCAAGGTTTCGAGGTCGTGGTGGTCGATCGCCAGCCGGCGGTGGCCATGGAAACCAGTTTCGCCAACGCCGGTCAGGTGTCGCCAGGTTATGCCTCGCCGTGGGCCGCGCCGGGCGTTCCGCTGAAAGCCATCAAGTGGCTGCTGGAGCGCCACGCGCCATTGGCCATCAAGGCTACGGGCGACGTCGATCAGTACCTGTGGATGGCCCAGATGCTGCGCAACTGCACCGCCAATCGCTACGCGGTGAACAAGGAGCGCATGGTGCGTCTGTCCGAGTACAGCCGCGACTGCCTCGATGAACTGCGCGCCGAAACCGGCATCGCCTACGAAGGCCGCTCCCTCGGCACCACCCAACTGTTCCGCACCCAGGCGCAACTGGACAACGCGGCCAAGGACATCGCCGTCCTCGAACAGGCCGGCGTGCCTTACGAACTGCTGGACCGCGAAGGCATTGCTCGCGTCGAGCCGGCCCTGGCCAATGTTTCCGATATCCTCGCCGGTGCCCTGCGTCTGCCGAATGACCAGACCGGCGACTGCCAACTGTTCACCACCCGCCTGGCGGAAATGGCGATCAAGCTGGGCGTCGAGTTCCGCTTCGGCCAGAACATCCAGCGCCTGGACTTCGCTGGCGACCGTATCAATGGCGTGTGGATCGACGGCAAGCTGGAAACCGCCGACCGCTACGTGCTGGCGCTCGGCAGCTACTCGCCGCAATTGCTCAAGCCGCTGGGCATCAAGGCGCCGGTGTATCCGCTCAAGGGTTACTCTCTGACCGTGCCGATCACCAACCCGGACATGGCACCGACCTCCACCATCCTCGACGAGACCTACAAGGTCGCGATCACCCGTTTCGACAACCGCATCCGTGTTGGCGGCATGGCTGAAATTGCCGGTTTTGACCTGTCGCTGAACCCGCGTCGGCGCGAAACGCTGGAGATGATCGTCAACGATCTCTATCCTCTTGGCGGCAACCTGCGCGAGGCCGAATTCTGGACCGGTCTGCGCCCGACCACGCCGGACGGTACGCCGATCGTGGGTGCCACACCGTTCCGCAACCTGTTCCTCAACACCGGTCACGGCACGCTCGGCTGGACTATGGCTTGCGGTTCCGGCCGCCTGCTGGCTGACCTGATTGCACGGAAAAAGCCGCAGATCAGTGCCGAAGGCCTCGATATTTCACGCTACGGACAACACCAGGAGACCGCCAAGCATGGCAATCCAGCGCCAGCTCACCAATGAGCGTATGAGTCAGATCGTCACCCACAACGGCACCCTGTATCTGGCGGGCCAGGTGGGCAACGACATGAACGCCGGGATCGAACAACAGACCCGTGAAACGCTGGGCAATATCGAACGCCTGCTGGACCTGGCAGGTACCGACAAGAACCGTCTGCTTTCGGTGACCATTTACCTGAAAGACATCGATGCCGACTTCCAGGGCATGAACGCGGTGTGGGACAAGTGGCTGCCCAAAGGCGTCGCGCCGGCCCGTGCCACGGTCGAAGCCAAGCTTTGCGAACCGGAAATCCTGGTTGAAATGTCGGTGGTCGCCGCACTTCCGTAAGACTCTCTCGTCCTCACCCGGTGCCGTTCAGGCGCCGGGTCTTTTTTCCTCAAACAGACTGCCAGAAGGCTGCCGTCATGCGTCCCGCCCGTGCCCTGATCGACCTGCAAGCACTCCGCCACAACTTCCAGATTGCCCGTCAACTCTCCGGGGCCCGCGCCCTGGCGGTGATCAAGGCCGATGCCTACGGGCATGGCGCGGTGCGCTGCGCCCAGGCGCTGGAAGCCGAGGCCGATGGTTTTGCCGTGGCCTGCATCGAAGAGGCGCTGGCGCTGCGCGAGGCGGGGATCAAGGCACCGGTGCTGCTGCTGGAAGGCTTCTTCGAGGCCGACGAACTGCCGTTGATCGTCCAGCACGACTTCTGGTGTGTGGTGCATTCGCTGTGGCAACTGGAGGCGATCGAGAAGGCCGCGCTGGCCAAGCCGATTCAGGTCTGGCTCAAGCTCGACTCGGGCATGCACCGGGTGGGTCTGCATCCGAAGGACTATCAGCCTGCGTACCAGCGCCTGCAGGCCAGCGGCAAGGTGTCGAAGATCGTGCTGATGAGCCACTTCGCCCGCGCCGACGAACTGGACAGTCAGGCCAGCAACGACCAGGTGGCCGTGTTCCAGGCCGCACGTCAGGGCCTGGATGCCGAAGTCAGCCTGCGCAACTCGCCGGGCGTGCTTGGCTGGCCACAGATTCCGAGTGACTGGGTGCGTCCGGGCATCATGCTCTATGGCGCCACCCCGTTCGAAACCTCGCACGCCCAAGCGGACCTTTTAAAGCCGGTGATGACCCTCAAATCCCGCGTCATCAGCGTGCGTGAATTGCCCGCCGGTGAGCCGGTGGGCTACGGCGCGCGCTTTGTCAGCCAGCGCCCTACGCGGGTTGGTGTGGTCGCCATGGGCTACGCCGACGGCTACCCGCGTCACGCCCCAACCGGCACGCCGGTGGTGGTCGCCGGCCAGCGCAGCCAGCTGATTGGGCGGGTTTCCATGGACATGTTGTGCATCGACCTCACCGACGTGCCACAAGCCGGTCTCGGCAGTCCGGTGGAGTTGTGGGGCAAGCGGGTACTGGCCAGCGAGGTGGCGGCGAAGGCCGATACCATTCCCTATCAAATCTTTTGCAACCTGCGCCGGGTACCGCTGATCTATACCGGAGAGTGACGCGCCATCACTGACGAGCTGCGGGTCGAAGTGTTGTAAATACTGAACGCTGTTGCGATGATGGCGCACATTTCGACCCCATACGTTCGTCAGGAGGGCTCCAGCATTGGACGTCGGTGAACGACTACAAGCCATTCGCAAGCTCAAGGGCCTGTCTCAGCGGGAACTCGCCAAGCGCGCGGGCGTGACCAACAGCACCATCTCGATGATCGAGAAAAACAGCGTGAGCCCGTCCATCAGCTCGCTGCGCAAGGTGCTGGGCGGTATTCCGATGTCGATGATGGAGTTTTTCTCCGAAGACCTGCTGCCGGAAAACCCGAAGCAGATCGTCTACAAGGCCCACGAACTGATCGACATTTCGGACGGCGCCGTGACCATGAAGCTGGTCGGCAAGGGCCATCCAAGCCGCGCCATCGCCTTTCTCAACGAGATCTACCCGCCAGGCGCCGACACCGGCGAAGAAATGCTCACCCATGACGGCGAAGAGACCGGCATTTTGCTCGAAGGTCGGCTGGAACTGGTGGTGGGCATGGAAACCTTCATCCTCGAGGCGGGCGACAGCTATTATTTCGAAAGCACCAAGCCGCACCGCTTCCGCAATCCCTACGATGAGCCGGCACGGCTGATCAGCGCAGCCACCCCGGCGAACTTCTGAAAAGAGGCTTGCGAACAGAGCGTGGCGCGGCTGATTGTCGCGGCTAAACCCCTTTAGTCTGTAGGGCTGTTTCGGTGCGGCGGGGTTCCCGCTATACTTGCGCCGCCTGCGAATCCGTGGCCGCGGGCGTGACTAGCCACCATGAGGGTGTACGTGTGAACCTAATCAAGAAAATGCTGGCCGTACCAGCTACCGTAGTGGCCCTTTGGGCAGTCAGTGCTCAGGCTACGACCAACGACGAGATCGCCAAGCGACTGGAACCCGTCGGCCAGGTCTGCGTCCAGGGTCAGGAATGCAAGGGAATGGAAGTGGCTGCCTCCGCTGCTGGCGGCGGTGCCAAAACCGCGGATGAAATCATCGCCAAGCACTGCAATGCCTGCCATGGCACCGGTCTGCTGGGCGCGCCGAAAGTTGGCGATACCGCAGCCTGGAAAGAGCGTGCCGACCACCAGGGTGGTCTCGATGGCATCCTCGCCAAGGCGATCACCGGCATCAACGCCATGCCGCCGAAAGGCACCTGCGCCGACTGCTCGGATGACGACCTGAAAGGCGCCATCAAGAAGATGTCCGGCCTGTAAGCCTCGCGAACCCCGCAACGAAGCCCGCCTTGTGCGGGCTTCGTCGTTTCTGGCTACCGTGCAGTAATTCGGACAGCCGCCCGGTCCAAGCTGTACTCACGGGCGCCACGGGGAGACGGCACAGTGCACAGGTATTCGATCGAGAACGCGGTGGAGCAGGTGCTGGCGCAATTGCCGGCGCATATTCACATGGGCTTGCCGCTGGGGCTGGGCAAGCCCAACCGGTTCGTCAACGCGCTGTATGCACGGGTGCGGGAACTGCCGGAGCGGCGCTTGACCATCTACACCGCGCTGACCCTCGGCCGCCCCGATCTTGGCGACGGCCTGCAGCGGCGCTTTCTCGAACCCTTCGTCGAGCGGGTGTTCGCCGATTACCAGGAGCTGGACTACCTCACCGACCTGCGCGCCAGCCGGTTGCCGGCGAACATCCGCGTCGAGCAGTTCTTCCTCCAGCCCGGCAGCCTGCTGCACAGCCCGCAGGCGCAGCAGGACTACGTCAGCAGCAACTACAGCCATGCCGCCCGTGACATCAATGCCAAGGGCCTGAACCTCATCGCGCAACTGGTGGCCGAGGACGACACCCGCCCCGATCACCTGAGCCTGAGCTGCAACCCCGACATCACCCTCGACCTGCTGCCGATGATCGCGCGCCGCCGCGCCGCCGGCGAAACCATCCTGCTGCTCGGGCAGGTGCACGCCGAGCTGCCGTACATGCCCGGCACGGCGGAGCTGGCGCGGGATGACTTCGACCTGCTGATCGACGCCCCGGAGCAGTGCCGGCTGTTTTCCACACCGAACATGCCGGTCAGCACCCAGGACCATCTGATCGGCGTGCACGCCAGCACCCTGGTGCGCGACGGCGGCACGCTGCAGATCGGCATCGGCGCCATGGGCGATGCACTGACCGCAGCGCTGCTGGCGCGACAGGCGGACACACCGGGGTATCAGGCGCTGCTGGGCGAGCTGGATCTGTCGCCGTGGCAAGGGCTGATCGAGCGGGAAGGCGGGGTCATGCCCTTTGTCCACGGGCTCTACGGTTGCAGCGAAATGTTCGTCAACGGTTTGCTGGCATTGCTCGAAGCGGGCATCGTCCGGCGTCCGGTGTATGCCGATGAAACGCGCCAGCAGGCGGCCAACGCTGGCGCGGCGGCGGACAGCGACGGCGTGTTGGTGCATGGCGGCTTTTTCCTCGGGCCGCGGGCGTTCTACCAGCGCCTACGCGAGCTGCCGATGGAGAGGCGCGCCCGGATCGCCATGGGTGCCATCAGCTTCATCAACGAACTGTACGGCCAGGAAGCGCTCAAGCGGTTGCAGCGCCGCGATGCCCGCTTCATCAACACGGTGTTCACCATGACCCTGATGGGCGCCGGTGTTGCCGACCAACTGGAAGACGGCCGCGTGCTCAGCGGCGTGGGCGGGCAATACAACTTCGTGGTCCAGGGCCATGCGCTGGAAGGCGCGCGTTCGATCCTGCTGCTGCGCTCCTGGCGCGAGGCGGGCGGTGAGGTGAATTCCAATATCGTCTGGGAGTACGGCCACTGCACCATTCCCCGGCACCTACGGGATGTGGTGATTACCGAATACGGCATCGCCGATCTGCGTGGTCAGACCGACGCCGAAGTCATCGCCCGCCTGCTGGCGATCAGCGACTCGCGCTTCCAGCCGCAGTTGCAGGCCCAGGCGCAGAAGGCCGGCAAGCTGGCGGAGGATTTCGTCCTCGATGCGCGCTTTACCGACAACACGCCGCAACGCCTGGAAGCGCTGCGCGCGCGGCATGGGCGGCTGTTCCCGGAGTATCCGCTGGGCTGTGATTTCACTGCCGAGGAGCGGGATCTGTTGCGGGCGCTGAACTGGCTGAAGAGCAAGTTCAAGCTGAGCGAGGCGCTGGAGCTGGGCAAGGCAGCACTGGATGCACCGGCGCCGGAGGCGTATCCGGCGCAATTGGCGCGGATGGGGCTGGAGAAGCCGGAGGGGTTGAAGGAGGAGGTGTATCAGCGGTTGTTGTTGGCGGGGTTGCAGGCGACGGCCGGGAGTTTTTCCGGGTGAGAGCAGGCCCATTTGGGGTTCATCGCGAGCAAGCTCGCTCCTACAGAGCACCGTAGGTGCGGGCCCCAAAAACCCGAATATTCTTATTCACTAAAGGTATTTAAATAATTTTTCTTATGCCTTTATAGTCAGTCCCCTGCGTACCCGCCGACCAATCGGCGCGCCGCACGAACACGAACCAACACGGCAAACCCGTGAGTTTCTTGATCGATGCGCGCACCTGTTGGGCGCGCTCTGTGTGGGAGTGAATCATGTCAGCGGCCTCTAACGTCTTGTCGTCCATCGACGGCGCGCAGCAACAAACCTTCGTAATACAGCCTTTCGACGGCGCAGTCGGCGCCGAGATCATCGGCCTCGACCTGTCCCTTCCGGTCAACGGTGAAGACTTCGCCCGCATCCACCGGGCTCACCTCGACCACCATGTCCTGGTCTTTCGCGACCAGCGCATAACCCCCGAACAACAGATCGCATTCAGCCGTCGTTTCGGCGTGCTGCAGATCCATGTGCTCAAGCAGTTCCTGCTGGCCAATCACCCGGAAATCCTCATCGTCTCCAACATTGTCGAGAACGGCCAGAACGTCGGCCTGGGCGATGCCGGCAAGTTCTGGCATTCGGACCTGTCGTACAAGGAGCTGCCGAGCCTGGGCTCGATGTTGCACGCCCAGGAACTGCCCAGCGAAGGCGGCGACACCCTGTTCGCCGACATGCACAAAGCCTGGGAAAACCTGCCGGAACACCTGCGCAAAGCGGTCGAAGGCCGCAGTGCGGCGCACTCCTACACTGCGCGCTACAGCGAAACCAAATTCGAAGGCAACTGGCGCCCGACCCTGACCGCCGAGCAACTGGCGCAGGTTCAGGAAGTCATCCATCCGGTCGTCCGCACCCACCCGGAAAACGGCCGCAAGGCGCTGTTCGTCAGCGAAGGCTTCACCACCCGTATCGTCGGCCTGCCCGAAGACGAAAGCCGGCAGATCCTCGCCGAGCTCTACGCCCACAGCGTGCTGGAGCAGAACATCTACCGCCATCAATGGCGCCCCCACGACCTTGTTTTCTGGGACAACCGCTCGTTGATCCACCTGGCCGCCGGCTGCCCGGCGCACCTGCGCCGCAAGCTGTACCGCACCACCATCCAGGGCGACGCCCCGTTCTGACCTGTCGAGGAATTCACCATGCGTAACTCATTCAGCCGCCTCGCGGCCAGTATCGGCCTGGGCGCCAGCCTGATCGCCGGCAGCCTTGTCGCACCGAGCGTGGCCCAGGCCGAAGGCGAAATCCGCATCGCCGAACAGTTCGGCATCGTTTACCTGCTGCTCAACGTCGTTCGCGACCAGGGCCTCATCGAGAAGCACGGCAAGGAGCAGGGCCTCGACATCAAGGTCGACTGGACCCAACTGTCCGGCGGCGCCGCGACCAACGACGCGCTGTTGTCCGGCTCGGTGGACATCGTCGGTGCCGGCGTCGGTCCGCTGCTGACCATCTGGGACCGCACCTACGGCCGGCAGAACGTCAAGGCCGTGGCGTCGCTCGGCAACTTCCCGTACTACCTGCTGAGCAGCAACCCGAACGTGAAGACCATCGCCGACTTCACCGAAAAAGACCGCATCGCCCTGCCGGCGGTGGGTGTCTCGGTGCAGTCGCGCTTCCTGCAATACGCCGCCGCCAAGCAGTGGGGCGACAAGGAATACAACCGTCTCGACAAGTACAGCCTGGCTGTCCCGCATCCAGACGCCACTGCGGCACTGCTGGCCGGTGGCACCGAGCTGAACGCGCACTTCTCCAATCCGCCGTTCCAGGACCAGGCGCTGGCCAACAAGGACGTCCACGTCGTGCTCGACACCTACGAGCTGCTCGGCCCGAACTCGCCGACGGTGCTGTTCACCACCGAGAAATTCCGCGCGGACAACCCCAAGACCTACAAGGCCTTCGTCGACGCGCTCGCCGAAGCGGCGGACTTCGCCCAACACGACAAGGCTGCGGCGGCAGACACCTATATCCGCGTGACCAAGGCCAAGATCAGCCGCGACGAACTGTTGAAAATCATCGACAACCCGAAGTACGAATTCAGCATCACGCCGAAGAACACCTATCCGCTGGCCGAGTTCCTGTACCGGGTCGGCGCCATCAAGCACAAGCCGGAATCGTGGAAGGACTACTTCTTCCAGGACGACAAGCCGTTGCAGGGGAGCTGAGTTAATGACCGCCCAATTGCAAGGCCACACGGCCAGCAAGCTGAGCCGCGTAGACACCCCACCGTTGTTGCAGGTGGATTCTCTCAGCCTGGAATACCGCACCGCGCAGCGCGTGGTGCGGGCCACCCACCAGGTCAGTTTCGACGTGGACAAGGGCGACCGCTTCGTCCTGCTCGGGCCGTCTGGCTGTGGCAAGTCGACCTTGCTCAAGGCCGTGGCCGGCTTCATCGAACCGAGCGAAGGCAGCATCCGCCTGCAAGGCCAGGCGGTGCATGGCCCCGGCCCTGATCGCATCGTGGTGTTCCAGGAGTTCGACCAGTTGCCGCCCTGGAAAACCGTGAAGCAGAACGTGATGTTCCCGCTGCTGGTGTCCGGCACCCTCAAGCGCGCCGAGGCCGAGCAGCGGGCGTTGCACTACCTGGAAAAAGTCGGCCTGGCAGCGTTCGCCGACGCCTATCCGCACACCTTGTCCGGCGGCATGAAAGCGCGGGTTTCGATTGCCCGGGCATTGGCCATGCAGCCGAAGGTCCTGCTCATGGACGAACCCTTCGCCGCGCTCGATGCGCTGACCCGGCGCAAGATGCAGGAAGAGCTGCTGGCGTTGTGGGAGGAGGTGCGGTTCACCCTGCTGTTCGTCACTCACTCCATCGAGGAAGCGCTGGTGGTGGGCAACCGTATTCTGCTGTTGTCGCCGCATCCGGGACGGGTGCGTGCCGAGATTCACAGCCATCAATACGACCTGCACAGCCTCGGCGGCACCGACTTCCAGGCCAGCGCCCGGCGCATCCACAACCTGTTGTTCGAAGACGGCCAGGCGCCGGCCGATGAGGTTGACCTGGGCTTCAACGACATTCGTATCGCCTACTGACCGGGAGCTTTCTCATGACTACTTCATCTTCCCCGCGTCAGGAATACGAGATCGCCCTGCAGCCTTGGGACGGCATCGCCCTGGAGCGCGAACTGCCGCTGGCCCAGCGCCTGTGGCAGCACCGTTGGCTGCGCAAGAGCGTGATCCTGATCGTGCTGGCGATCCTCTGGGAAGCCGCAGCCCGTTATCAGGGCAACGACCTTTTGCTACCAACCTTCCTGCAAACTGCCCATGCGCTGTACGACGGCCTGATCAGCGGCGAGCTGCTGGAGAAAGTCGGCGTGTCGCTGGTGGTGCTGCTCAAGGGCTATGTGCTGGGCATCGTCCTGGCGTTCGGCCTGACCAGCCTGGCGGTGTCCACGCAGATCGGCCGCGACCTGCTCGACACGCTGACCTCGATGTTCAACCCGTTGCCGGCCATCGCCCTGTTGCCGCTGGCGCTGCTGTGGTTCGGACTGGGCGAGAACAGCCTGATTTTCGTGCTGGTGCACTCGGTGCTCTGGGCCCTGGCGCTGAACACCTACGCGGGTTTTCTCGGCGTCAACGAAACCCTGCGCATGGCCGGGCGCAACTACGGTCTGCGCGGTTTGCGGCTGGTGGTGCACATCCTGGTGCCGGCGGCGCTGCCGTCGATCCTCTCGGGCCTGAAGATTGGCTGGGCCTTCGCCTGGCGCACACTGATCGCCGCCGAACTGGTGTTTGGCGCCACCAGCGGCAAAGGCGGGCTGGGCTGGTACATCTTCCAGAATCGCAACGAGCTGTACACCGACAAGGTGTTCGCTGGCCTTGCGGTGGTGATCCTGATCGGTCTGCTGGTGGAGAGTCTGGTGTTCAATGTGCTGGAGCGGGTGACGGTGCGGCGCTGGGGGATGCAGCGCTGAATCACTCGTCCTGATATTGCGCCGCCGCGCTGCTCAGGGTCTTGGCGATCAACTGGCGCAGCGCCGTTGGCTGTTCGACGATCAGTTCATCGCCCTGGCTGAGCAGCCACCAGCGCAGGCTCCAACTGTTGCTGACCGTGGCCTGGAGCCGGTGGCCATGTTCCAGGTCAGTCAGGGTCATGTCCGCTGACAGCGGCGTCTCGCGCACCAGCCGCGCGAGGTTGCTGCTAACCCAGGCGTGCAATTCAATCTTCTCGGCACTGCCGAACTGCAGGGCGTCGCTGCGCAGGTAGCTTTGCAGGTCGAAGGCGTCCAGGCCCTGGGCCGGACTGTCCAGCATGCTCAACTGGCGGAAGCGGTGCACCGCGAACTGACGGGTGTCGGTGAACGGTTGGGCGGTGGCGATCAGGTAGGCGACCTGGCCGCGCTGGATCAGCGCCAGCGGGTTGAGGGTCAGTTCGACGGTGCGGTCGGTGTGCGCCGAGTAGTACTGGCACTGCAACTGATATTCCTCAAGCAGGGCCTTTTGCACCGTTTCCAGAATGGCATCGGAGACCTCCGGGGCCTGCATGTTCATGTCCGGCCGCACGCTGGCGACCTTGTCGAGCCAGCGCGCTGCCTTGTTCTCCGACGAAAGGTGTTCCAGCTTTTGCCGGGCATGGCTGAAGCGCGCATCCAGCCCTTTGAGCATGCTGCCGGGGAGCAGGGGCCGCACCGCGTCTTCCACCAGCGCCAGGCTCAGCGCCTCGCCCACGCTGAGGCCGCGCAAGTCCACGTAGGCGTTCGCCGCCCAGTACCAACCGTAGGGAATACTGCGGTCGTTGCGCTCCAGCGGGAAGATCAGCGACAGCTCGTTGAGGTCGCGTTCGATGCTGCGCTTGCTGATGCTGAAGCCCGCGTCCTTGAGGCGCAGGACCAGCTCCGCGCTGGTGATGCCGGGGGAGCGGCTGGGGAGCTGGCGCAGCAATTCCCATTGACGGCTGAGGGTGGCGCGGGTGGTGGCGGAGGGCAAAACGGTCAGTCCTTGTCTAGGCTTGCGGCGAAAGCATGATGTCCAGCAGAAGGCATGGCAGTTTGCCATTAATTTACCCATTCAGGGATGAACCGTTGAATTGCCCCGACCAACGTGTCCGCGACAGGTTTTGTCGTGACGCCCAGCAGAATCACGCCTCAACGCCCGCGCAGAAACCAGGGAGGGCGGTTCAGTGAGGATGAACATGTCTGCTGCCAGCAATATCTACTCTCTGCTCGGGCGCCTCTTGCCCGAGCGTGTCGTGCCCGCGCCTGGCCGTCTGCGCGTGAGGCGGCTGTACACCGGCGTCGGCCTGCCGGCGCAGCGGGCGGCGCTGGGGGAGCGCTTCAGCCTGGTCAGCCTGCTGGATGAGGCTCCGGACTTGCTGGCGGTCTATGGCGATCTGCGTCGGCAGGCGCTGGAAGGCAGTATCACGGCGCTCAACGACCTGGGCTGGATCTGGCTCAACGGCCGCTACTGGCGCGCCGACCCGACGCTCGCCGGACACCTGCTGCGCATGGCGGCGTTACAGGGCAGTGCGGTGGCCTGGTTCAACCTTGGCCAGCAGCACTACTTCGGCAAGGGCGTGGAGATTTCCTATCTCAACGCCGCCGAGTATTACCGGCATGCCTTCGAGGCCGGGCTGGCCGAGGCTGCCGCAGCATTGGGCGATTTGTATGAAGAAGAGGTCTGCGATGGCGGCGGCAATCTCTGGTCGGTAGATCTGCAACAAGCCTACGAATGGTTTTTCCGTGGCGCCCAGCGTGGCGATGCGCGCTGCCGTTTCGAGGCGGGTTATCGCTTGCTGCACGGTCAGCAGGTCGCCGCCGACAGCCGTGCCGGGGTGTATTGGCTGGAGCTGGCGGCGGTGGCCGGGGTCGCGCAGGCGGCGGAAGAGCTGGCGTTGCACTTCAACACCAGCGGCAACGATCTACGTTATCTGTTCTGGCGCGACCAGGCCATCAGCCTCGGCAGCCCGCTGGCGCTGGCGATGAAACTGGAGGCCCAGTTGCGCATCTGATGTGGGGTCTGCGGCGCTCGACCGGCGCCGTGCCGAAAGGCTATTGACGCTCGGGGGCGTGATCGAAGAATATTGATAGTTAGCAAACTATGAATATGGTCACTACCGTTCCCATGAAACTCGACGCACTGCAAATGAACACCAGCAGCGGCATGGTCGCGGCCAGCCGCAACTGGCGGCGCATCTGCCAGACCACGCTGGCGCGCTTTGGCATTTCCGAAGCCTGCGCGGTGCCGCTGCTGATGATCCTGCGTCTGGGCGACGGCGTGCATCAGGTCGCGGTGGCGCAGGCGGTGGGGGTGGAAAGCCCGTCGCTGGTGCGCCTGTTGGACCAGTTGTGCGGCGCCGGTTTCGTCTGCCGCAGCGAAGACCCGGGCGACCGCCGGGCCAAGGCTCTGAGTCTGACGGACAAGGGCCGGGAACTGGCCGAGGCCATTGAAGGCGAACTGGTGCGTTTGCGCCGCGACGTGCTCAAAGACATTCCCGCCGCCGACCTCGAAGCCGCACTGCGCGTGATCAAGGCCTTCGAAGAGGCGGCCCAGCGCTCGCCGGGCCTGCCCCTGTGAAAGACTTCTTCAGCTCCATGCCTCCGGCGCGGGACTGGTTCTACGGCGTGCGCACCTTCGCCGCGTCGATGATCGCGCTGTACATCGCTCTGCTGCTGCAACTGCCGCGGCCTTACTGGGCGATGGCCACGGTGTACATCGTCTCCAGCCCGTTCGTCGGACCCACCAGTTCCAAAGCCTTGTACCGCGCCGTCGGCACGCTGATCGGCGCGGCCGGCGCGGTGTTCCTGGTGCCGATGCTGGTGCAGGCGCCGGTGCTGCTGACGATCGCTGTCGCGCTGTGGACCGCCACGCTGTTGTTCCTTTCGCTGCACCTGCGCACCGCCAACAGTTACACCCTGATGCTGGCCGGCTACACCTTGCCGATGATTGCGCTGCCGGTGGTCGACAACCCGCTGGCGGTGTTTGATATCGCTTCGTCGCGGGCCCAGGAAATCTGCCTCGGCATCGTCTGCGCGGCGGTGGTCGGCGCGGTGTTCTGGCCGCGCCGGCTGACCCCGGTGTTCGTCGGCGCCACCGGCAACTGGTTCGCCGAGGCGATCCGCTACAGCGACACCTTCCTTGCCCGCGACACCGCCGCCGACACGGTCGGCAGCCTGCGCGCCTCGATGGTCACCACCTTCAACTCGCTGGAAATGATGATCGGCCAGCTTTCCCATGAAGGCGCTCGTCCGCAGACGGTGAAGAACGCCCGCGAATTGCGCGGGCGGATGATCCACCTGCTGCCGGTGATCGATGCGCTGGACGACGCCTTGCTCGCCCTCGAAGCCCGCGCACCACAGCAGGCGCAAGCGTTGCAACCGCTGCTGGCGAGCACCCGCGAATGGCTGCGCGCCAGCGCCGATGACGCCTCGGTGGAACGCTGGTCGGCCCTGCGCGAACAGCTCGAGCGCCTGCAACCCAGCGTCGCCGAACTGGATGACCGCCCCGGCTTGCTGCTGTCCAACGCGCTGTATCGGCTCGGCGAGTGGATCGACCTGTGGCAGGACTGTTGCAGCTTGAAACACGCCATCGCCCGCGAAGACCTCTCGCCCTGGCGTGCCGTGTACCGGCACTGGCGACTGGGTCGGCTGACGCCGTTCCTCGACCGCGGCCTGATGCTCTATTCGGTGTTCTCCACCTTCACCGCGATCCTCGCCGCCACCGCCCTGTGGATCCTGACGGGCTGGGCCGATGGCGCCAGCGCAGTGATCCTCGCGGCGGTGGCGTGCAGCTTCTTCGCGGCGATGGACGACCCGGCGCCACAGATTTACCGGTTCTTCTTCTGGACCACGCTGTCGGTGGTGTTCGCCAGCCTCTACCTGTTCCTGGTGCTGCCGAACCTGCATGACTTCCCGATGCTGGTACTGGCCTTCGCCATCCCGTTCATCTGCGTCGGCACCCTGACCGTGCAGCCGCGTTTCTACCTCGGCACGCTGCTGACCATCGTCAACACCGCGTCGTTCATCAGCATTCAGGGCGCCTACGACGCCGACTTCCTGGCCTTCGTCAACGCCAACATCGCCGGGCCTGTCGGGCTGCTGTTCGCCTTCCTCTGGACCCTGGTGATGCGCCCGTTTGGCGTCGAGCTGGCGGCCAAGCGCCTGACCCGCTTCAGTTGGCACGACATCGTCGGCATGACCCGGCCAGCGACCCTCGCCGAACATCGCCGCCTCGGCGTGCAGATGCTTGACCGCCTGATGCAGCACTTGCCGCGCCTGAACCAGACCGGCCAGGACAGCGGCAGCGCCCTGCGTGACCTGCGCGTCGGCCTCAACCTGCTCGACCTGCTGGCGTACCTGCCGCGGGCGTCGGCGCAGCCTCGGGCGGCGCTGGAAAAGGTCATCGCGGAAGTCGGTGCGCACTTCCAGGCCTGCCTCGACGCCCGCGAGCGCCTGCACGCGCCGCCCGCGCTGCTGGGCAGCATGGAACTGGCACGCCGCGCCCTGAATATTGCGGCCATGGACGGCCACGGCGATGCCCGCCTGCACTTGCTGCACGCGCTCAGTGGTCTGCGCCTGGCGCTGCTGCCGGGTGTGGAAGTGGTGCTGGAGCCCGCCGACCGTCAACCGCAACTGCCTTATGGCATCGATGGAGCGCCCCTGTGATCGGTGAACTGGATATCAGCGGGGTGTTCCTGCCCACGCTGCTGGTGATGATGCTGCTGACCTATGTGCTGTTCCTCGCACTGCATGCCGTACTCAACCGCGTGCATTTCTATCGCCTGGTCTGGCACCGGGCACTCTTCAACGTTGCGCTCTACGCCGTGCTGCTCGGCACGGTGGACCACTTTTGCCGAAGCCTGATGCTGCCATGAAAAAACCTTTGTTGACCCTGGGCCGCGTGGTCCTGACGCTGCTGGTAGTGACCCTGGCGACCGTGCTGGTCTGGCAGATGGTCCTGTATTACATGTTCGCCCCCTGGACCCGCGACGGGCATATCCGCGCCGACGTGATCCAGATCGCCCCGGACGTCTCCGGCCTGATCCAGCAGGTCGAGGTCCGTGACAACCAATTGATCAAGCGCGGCGACGTGCTGTTCACCATCGACCAGGACCGCTTCCACCTGGCGTTGCGCCAGGCACAGGCGACCCTCGCCGAGCGCAAGGAAACCCTGGCCCAGGCGCAGCGCGAGACCAAGCGCAACAAGGGCCTCGGCAACCTGGTGGCGGCCGAGCAACTGGAAGAGAGCCAGTCACGCCAGGCCCGCGCCCAGTCGGCGCTGGATGAAGCCCAGGTGGCGGTGGACGCGGCGCAGCTCAACCTCGACCGTTCGGTGGTGCGCAGCCCGGTCAACGGCTACCTCAACGACCGCGCGCCGCGGGCCCATGAGTTTGTCAGTGTTGGCCGTCCGGTGCTGTCGGTGGTGGACAGCGAGTCGTACCACGTCGATGGCTACTTCGAGGAAACCAAGCTGTCCGGTATCCAGATCGGCCAGTCCGTGGACATCCGCGTGATGGGCGACAGCACCCGCCTGCGCGGCCATGTGCAGAGCATCGCCGCCGGCATCGAAGACCGCGATCGCAGCAGCGGCGCCAATCTGCTGCCCAACGTCAACCCGGCGTTCAGCTGGGTGCGGCTGGCGCAGCGGATTCCGGTGCGGATCGCCTTCGACGACGTGCCAGCGGACTTCCGCCTGATCGCCGGGCGGACCGCCACGGTGTCGATCATCGAGGACGCGCATCAATGAAAACGCTGTCGGTGCTGGGCGTCAGCCTGATGCTCTCGGCCTGCCAGATGGTCGGGCCGGATTACCACCTGCCGGAGAATGCGGCGGTCAACCGTGGCGACCTGCAAGGTGCGTTGCGCGCCGATGCCGACAGCGTGGTGTCGGCGCCGGTGCCGGGTGACTGGTGGCGGCTGTACCGTGACGGGCGGCTGGATACGCTGGTCAATCAGGCGCTGGCGGCCAACAGCGAGCTGCGCGTGGCCGCGGCCAACATCGCCCGCGCTCGCGCTCAGGTCGAGGAAGCCGAGGCCCAGGGTGGTTTCAATGGCGGCGTGAAGCTGGGGGCGCAGCGCTTGCAGGAGTCGGGGGAAGCGTTCCTGCTGCCGGAGAAAGTGCCGGTGGCGAATATCGGCGAGGCGATTCTCAGCGCGTCCTATCAATTCGACCTATGGGGCACCCTCAAGCGTGGTGTCGAGGCGGTCCAGGCCAATGCCGACGCCGCCCAGGCCGCGGCGGACACCGCGCGCATCACCGTGGTCGCCGACGTGGTTCGCGCCTACACCCAGGTGTGCGCGGCCAACGAGGAACTGCACATCGCCCGCGAGTCGCTGGATCTGCAAGAGCAGGGCGTCAGCCTGACCCAGCGCCTGCGCGATGCCGGCCGTGGCGACGAAACCCAGGTGACCCGCTCGGAAACCCGCTTCAAATCCCTGCGCGCCGAGCTGCCGCGCTACCAGGCAGCCCGCGAGGCTGGCCTGTACACCTTGTCGATGCTGCTGGCCAAACCGGTCGACCAGTTGCCTGTCGGAACCGCCGACTGCGCCGAGCTGCCGCACATCGCCCAACTGATTCCGGTGGGCGATGGCGCCGCGTTGCTCAAGCGCCGCCCCGATGTGCGGCGGGCCGAGCGCCAGTTGGCAGCAGCCACCGCGACCATCGGCGTGGCCACTGGTCAGTTGTACCCGGATATCAGCATCGGCGCGCAGGTCGGCACCATCGGCATCCTGGAAAACCTCGGCAAACCGGCGACCAACCGTTGGGGCTTTGGTCCGCTGCTGACCTGGACTGTACCGACAAACGGCTCGCGGGCGCGGATTCGTGAAGCAGAAGCCAGCACCCAAGCCGCGCTGGCGAACTTCGACGGCGTGGTGCTCAACGCCATTCGCGAAACCCAGACCAGCCTGGCCCAGTACAGCGCCTTGCTGGACCGTCGTGATGCATTGCAAGACGCGGAGCGCTCGGCGCGGCTGGCGGCGGATCAGACCCACCGCTTCTACCAGGCTGGCCGGGCGTCCTTCCTCGCCGACCTCGAAGCGACCCGCACCTACACCGACATGCGCGCGCAATTGGCGACGGCCAATACCCAGGTGGCGATGGGGCAGATCGGGTTGTTCCTGGCTTTGGGCGGAGGCTGGTAGTCCGCAATCGCTGGCAAGCCAGCTCCCACAGTAGGAGTGAACTGTGCAGAATCCTGTGGGAGCCGGCTTGCCGGCGATGAGGCTTAAAAGAACACCTAAACTTTCACTCCCCAAGGCGATCAATCCCTTAACCCCCCAGCCCAAGGAGTGCCCCATGGAATTGACCAATCATGAGTTTCACGAGCTGTTCAAGCAGCTTGGCCTGCCCGATGACCCCAAGGGCATCGACCAGTTCATCACCAGTCACTCGCCGCTGAAGAACGAAATCAAGCTGGTCGACGCGCCATTCTGGACGCCGTCGCAGCGGGAATTCCTCAAGGAACAGTTCATTCAGGACTCCGATTGGATCGTTATGGTCGACCAACTCAACGAGGCGCTGAGGCGTGAACGGCCACGCCAGAAATAAACGCTGAGCGGCACCCTATGTCCCCGGTTGGCGTTGCTATGCTCAGAAAAAAACAACAAGGGGACAGCGCCAATGAAAGACCCCTACGCCGTTGGCTTCTGGGCTGCCGTGACAGCCTTGGGCCTGCTGACCGCCGGTTATTTCTACGGAGTCAGGGAAGTCCACCAGCTCGATCAGGCCCGGCAGTTCCTCTACGGATCCGCCGGTCTGATTGCGGCCCTCGCCTTGAGCGCGCTGGCCTGGATTCGCTGGCAACTGCTCAAGGTGCGCCGACGCCAGTTGGAGCAGGGCCGGACGATGGTTGCCATCTGGAACACCAAGGTGGCGCTGCGTCGGGTCGAAACCGTGTTCGATCGCTATTTCTGGGGGAGTTATTGGCAACCTGGGCGGACCTTCCAGGAAGTCATGGGCGAACTCGAAGGCACGCCGCTCGAACGCAGCCTGGAAGCCCTCAAGGCGCAGTGCCAGGAGCTCGATCAGGAAATCCACGACCACCACCGTCACTGGCTGAACAACGCCCGCGAGCTGTCCAGTGTGGCAGCGGCCATGGCCCGCGAGCGCTACCAGCTCGACCTGTGCGATTCGCAACAGAGCCAGCGGCGCGGCGGTGCGGTGCTCAACCGCGACCTGGAAGTGCTGGTGTACACCTGGTCGGCGCGGTTGCGCAGCTTCGACCACCAGCTCGACGAGCTGGAGGGCGAATACCGCTGAAGGGCGCTCACTCGCCGCGGATGTACTGCTCCAACTGACGAATCAGGTCGGCCTGTTCGGCGATGGCTTCCTTCACCAGGTCGCCGATCGACAGCAGGCCGAGCAGCTCGCCGTTCTCGACCACCGGCAAGTGCCGCAGGTGACTGTCGGTCATCATGTTCATGCAGGTGTCGACATTCTGGTGGGAATCCACGGTGATCACCGGCGAACTCATGATATCCCTGACCTCTGTGCCGACCGAGGACCGGCCCTTGAGCACCATCTTGCGCGCATAGTCGCGCTCACTGACGATCCCCACCACGTTGCCGCCCTCGACCACCGGCAGCGCGCCGACGTTCTTCTCGGCCATCAGCATCAGCGCTTCCAGCACCGTCTGGTGAGGCTTGATGGTGTAGACCTGTTGAACGTGCTGGGACTTCAACTTCAATAGCTGTGCCACGGTTTTCATTGCGCGCCCTCTGCATGGGGGTTGGGTGTAGGAACGCCAGATACCCTCAAGAATCGTGCACGCGGGGCAAGGGGGCAAGGCCGAAAACGGCATGAACCCGATTGAAAAGCGTCATCGCCGGGTTTTTTGTCGCCTTACCCCCGCTGGATCAACTTTTCTGCACGATCACCTGGCTGCCCAGGTCATGAATCATCGCTTCCAGCGTCGGTTGCAAGGCGCGGAACATCTCCGGCGAGCAGACCGCTCCCGGGTTATGGAAGTCCAGGCGCCGGGTGACCACCACGGTGTTGCCCTCGCGGCGGTAATCGGCGCTGTAGTCGACATACTCGGCCTTGAGCGACACCGGCTTGGGCGTGGCAATGATTTCCACCTGAGCCGGGAATTCGAAACGGGCGACTTCCTCGGTCACCCCCGAAATGCAGGTGAACGCCTGGTTCCGTTCCTTCTCGGTGACGAAGCCGAACACGTTCTGCGCGATGCCGCCGGTAAAGCTGCTAAGGGTCGGCATGCCGATCGGGCCGGGCAGGTTGACCAGGTTGCGGGTATGACCGTTGATCGTCAGGGCGAAGTTGTAGCCCTGCTTGTCCAGTTTCTTGCCCTCGACGGTGCCGCTGCCGGACTGGCCGTAGGCGCTGAGGATGCGCTGCATGAGCATGTCGCGCTCGGCTGCCGGCATGTTGCGCAGGCCGTAGCGGTTCAGCTCGGCGGCCCAGCCCTGGATGGTCGAGTCATGCTTGAAGTCTGCCGCGCCACTGTCGTTGATGCTGAAGGTGGTGGTGCTTTTTACCAGGCTCGGTTGCACCGCCGGGGTGTGGCCGAGGGTGGCAGGGCCGGTCAGCACGGTTGGCTTGTCGAGCACCGGCACGGGCAGGAAACCGGCGGCGATGGCTTTCATCGTCGGGTCCAGGTACAGGTCCAGGCTCGGCACGTAGGTGATGCTGTGGTTGATCACCCCGAGGGTCGGTACTTTCGGCAACACGTAGGCGGTGCCGAGGTTCACCAGCGCCGGCGTGCCGTGGATATCCACCGCCTCCAGCAGGGCCAGCAGCAGCGCGACGTGGTCCTTGCAGTCGCCATAGCGATTGCTCAGTACGGTATCGGCGGCATGCGGCACCACGCCGCCGGCCCCGATATAGACGGCGACGTAGCGGATGTTCTTGCGCACCCAGTCACTCAGCACCAGGGCCTTGGCCCGCGGCTCGCTGACGTTGGCGGTGAGCGATTTGGCCAGTTCGGCGATGGCCGGGGTCACCTCCACCTTGGCTCGCGCCGCGTAGGCCCGGGCGAAGTCGGCGTAATCCTTGAAGGTCGACACCGCCAGGTACTGGCCGTAGTCGGCGTAAGCCACTGAGCCGATCTCCCGGCGCGGTTGCTTCGCGGGCTGATAGTCCCAGCGGTAGACCTTGCGCCCGGCCTCGGCTTTCGGGCTCGACGCCTTGAAGCCCTTGGCTTCGGCGTTCAGCGCGAGCCCGGCGGGGAGGTCGTAGATCAGGGTCAGTTGCTGGGTCGGGCTCAGTTCTGGGAACACCAGTTCCTCGAACTGGTCGGGGAACAGCGCCGTGTTGCGCTGGCGCGTGTAGGTCAGCACCAGCCGGTCGCCCACCGCCACCTCGGGGAAAATCACCACTTTGACCAGGCTGTCGAAGAACATCGGCGCATCGACTGAGGCCTGCTCCTGTTGTTCCTTGATCTGCTCGGCGCTGACCGCGACTTTGCGGCCATCGGGCTTCTGGGTGTACGCCTCGACCACATCGAGGGATTCCAGGGTGCGGTTGTAGGACAGCGACTGCTGGGCACGGGCCTTGATCGCACGCTCTTCGTTGATCAGGTAAACCTGCTCATGGCGCACCTCGAAACGGCCATCGGCTTCCACCCGCGTGGTGCGGATGTCTTTCTCCACGGTGATCGAGGTGTCGTTGCCGTCTTCGGCAGCGTGGGCCAGGTTCAAGGTGAACAGGCAAACCAGCATGCCCAGCCACTGTGCCGGGCGTGAAACGAACCACTTCATAGAGATCCTTCTTGCAAAAATTCCAGGGCTGACAGACGAAATGCGAATCAGTTGTAGGAGATTTTGCCTGAGAAGGCGGCCGTGATGAAATGTTGTCCCTCGTGGCTCAGGTGTCACGAGGCAATGACCGCATTCGCCACGTACCCTTCGCGCTTGCGCGCATCGCAGGTTAAATTGCCAGTATTTCCCGGCCGCCACCCGTGCCGCGGCACACCGAGCAAGGAGCAACAACCATGAGTCTGTGGGACGACCTGAAGAAAAAAGCCATCGACGCCAATCCGGAACTCGCCGCCAAGGCCGCACAGGCGCTGGAAAAGGCCAAGGAAATGGCGGTGGAAGCCGGTCAAAAGGCGGCGCCGATCCTCAAGGAGGCCGGCGGCAAGGCTGCGGCCTACGCCCAGGAAAAGACCCCGATCCTCAAGGCCCAGGCGCTCAAGGCGATAGACGATGCCAAGGTCAAGCGCGCCGAGCTGCGCGAGCAGGCCAAGCGTGACAAGGCGGCTCGCGCGGAAATGATCCGCACCATGTACGACATCACCCTGAGCCCGGGTGACGTCAACTTCATCGAAGAGCCTTTCCATCACTTCGATCGCCAGTTCGGCTTTTTCATGATCACCGGCCAGGTGCTCGACACCGAGAAACGCACCAGCACCCAGCTCAACGCCAGCCACCATCACAGCGGCGGTGGCGGCTATGTTTCCAATGGCTCCGGCTACATCAGCGGCAGTTCGTCGTCCATGCACATCAGCTCAAGCCGCCTGCAGGAGCATGAGTTCTGGGTGCGCCGGGACGACACCGGCAAAGAGTCGTGCTACCAGATCAACAACGCCGGCCTGCGGCTGCGCGAAGGCCAACAGGTGAGCATGGTCTTCATGCACCCGGCGGGCACCCAGACCGGGCAGATGATCGGGCTTTACAACCACAACGCCGAAGAGCACTTCGTCATCCACGACCCGGTGCAGATCAATCAGTTGTTCGGCATCTACCTGGAAGAACCGGGCTTCTTCAACCAGAACGAAGTCACCACCACCCGCAATCGCCTGTTGCAGGCGCTGGACGTTCGGCTAGGCCAGTTCGCCAGCTACATGGCGCTGCACGGCAAAGGCCCGGAGCGGCTGATCGAAGGCGAGCGGGTCGAGTGAACTACAGCGCTGCGTGCCACAGATGATTTCAAACCAGAAGGACCACCCTGTGTTTTACCCTGCGACCCTGAAAAAACTCATCGGCCTGCCGGCCGCGCTGCTGCTTGCGACGGTCTGCGCCAACGCGCAGGCGGGCGGCCTGATCGACCTCAAAGAGGGAGCGGGCAAAGACGTCGCGGCACGGCTGGGGATCACCAGCCATCGCTACATGCTCAGCACCGATTTCAGCGCGGCTCGACCGTACAGCTCCGTGGTGCTCAGCAATAGCGAGGGCATGGGCAAAGACACGGTGGTCCACAACGCCCTGGTCCACAGCTCGGAAGACGGCGCCCGCATACTGTTCAGCCGCTTCGCCGCGTGCGGCAAACCGCGGGTCGTGGAGAACGCCGTGATCGAGGTGAACAGCCAGCCCATCAGCGCGCTGTACGAATGCCGGATCGACGAGAAAGGCAATCCAGTGTCCATTTACCTGCCGACCTCGCCGGCGGCTCAGCAATTCATCGTTAAAGCCTTCATGACCCTCAAGCTGGTGCCGGTGGTGCTGGACAAGTACACCGTGGCGTTCGGCACCCAAGGGTTTGTTGAGGTGTGGCAGCAGAAGAGCAAGGCGGTGCTTTGATGTTTTGCGCAATAAAAAAATCGTGATTGCTCACGGGGCTTTTTAAAAGATGGCGCACTCGGCGAGATTCAAACCCAGGATACCTGCCGTCGGGATCTTAAAAATTGATCTTTAGAATCAACGTGTTATCGGAAAATTTCCGAAAAATCAGTGTGTTGTGTTAGCGGGTGTTAGTGAGCTTTCGCGCCGGTTGGGGAGGCGAGTGGGCCAGAATTGTGGCATCCTGCCTTTCTGTTGTTGACGCTCACTTAATAATTGCCTCGTTCGTGACCAAGAGTCTATCTAAGGGGTTGAAGTGTAAGAAGCGCAATATTAAAAAGCATAGGCTATTGGGAATGTTTAAGCGTTATTCAGTCACGGACGAGTCATTCTAAAAATGACACTAGAAATTTCCTATGCGGATAAAAAAATTCGCAACATTTGCGATAGTGAAGCTGTAGCTATTCGTAGACTTCCGGCAAATGTCGTCAAGGCTTTAATGCGCCGCCTCACGGATCTAAATTCGGCTTCTAATATCATGGATGTTCCCTTAGGGAATCCTCGGGAAATATCTGGCGATCCTCCTGGAGAATATCGACTAGACTTAGTCGATGGGTATTATTTGATGTTTTGCGCCGTTGATCTAAAAATGCCCATAAATGATAAAGATAAAGTAGACTGGCTGAAGGTGAGTCGTCTTAAATTGTTAAGGATTATCAAAGATGATGCTTGAAAATCATGTTTTTAAGCCTAGTCAGTTAATTCCGCCAGGCGAAACAATATCTGAGATTTTAGAAGAGCGCAAAATCACGACAAGTGACTTTGCACAGGGTATTGGAGTGCCTTATGAAGTTGCCAATAAGCTCCTCGTTGGTGATTTTATTATTAGCAAAGAGCTTGCAATTTCCCTGTCGGGGGTTTTGGGAGCATCACCTTCGTTTTGGTTAAGTCGAGAGGAAATTTATCGCTCCCAACTTAGCGAGATTAAAGCTCCACTTACCAGTGAAGAAGATAGCTGGTTAAAAGAACTCCCTGTATCGACGATGCAAAAAAATGGATGGATACCAAAGGTAGCCTATCCGGCGCAAAATCTACGGAACTGTTTACGATTTTTTGATGTTCCGGATGTTGGTAGTTGGAAGAAAATTTATGCGTCTGGTTCGGAGTTAGCTGCATTCAGAACATCACCTGCCTTTGATCCAAAGCTCGGAGCTGTAGCCGCATGGTTGAGGCAGGGAGAAATAGAGGCAGATTTTATAGATTGTAGCCCGTGGGACAAAGATAGGTTTTGTGCAGCATTAGAAGAAGCAAGATTTTTAACAACTCAGGCAGATCCCAATATTTTTATTCCTGAATTGCAGAAGATTTTTGCAAAATGTGGCGTTGCTGTTGCAATTGCTCGAACTCCAGATGGTTGCCAGGCCAGCGGTGCAACAAAATTTATTAGTGACGAAAAAGCGATGTTGATGCTCAGTTTTAGGCATCTATCGGATGATCATTTTTGGTTCACCCTTTTTCATGAGGCTGCACATCTCATACTTCATGGGGATGTGCTTTTTGTGGAAGTTGAGAACTGTTCTGATAGTGTGCAAGAACAAGAAGCTAATACATTTTCGGCCGATTTCTTGATACCGGTCGAATATAAGAGTGAGCTTAGGTCTCTAGGAAATGATATGCGTAAAATTATTAAATTTTCTAAAAGACTTGGTGTTTCCCCAGGCATTGTAGTCGGCCAACTACAACACCTAGGAATAGTGAAGCACTACCACTTGCAAAAACTCAAGGTAAGATACAAATGGGCCTGATTATTCATCCTCTGAATGCCTTGAACTTGCTTGGTGATTTTTGCCAATTACAAAGCGAGTCCTCAAGCACCTGCATTCCGACCTGAAGGTGTGAGTCTAAATCTAATAGCCATTTATCAAGGTCGTTTCGAGAAATTTGTGCAGTAGAAACTCCGGTGAATAGAAGTCTTGCACCATCAACGGGACCTGTTGCGGCGCCCATATATGCCGAGTCGGCTTCTATTTTTACGAGCCCGATTTTTGCCAGCATCGTTAAGTAATCGAATTTAGCCGTTCTGCCAAATCGGAATACTTTCATTGACTTATATAAGTGGCGAAAGGTTAGGCGAGGGTCACTGTTTGAATTTTTCAATGCATTTATGAATAGGTCCTTGTGTGAGCCACTGTCTAAAACCCAGTTAACGTAGCTTTTGATAACTAGGCCTGTAAAGTTGCTTTTTGTGGGGTTGATTGATTCGTACTTCCGGTGATTGCCAAAGCGATAGTTCGTATTGTTGAAATTTTGGTAGTTGTTTGCTAACCAGTCCGTAAATGCGTCTGGGTTGAAGCTAATGCGTTTCCAGTTCCAGAGGTATCCCTCGCCAAGAGCGTTGTACACGTCTCTGACGAAGCCCCAGCCTCCCGCGCTGCTTTTGCCGAAGTGAATAGCCAGAAATATCAACCAGCAAGCTTCCTCAGTATCGCCATTAGTCGCGTGAACTATTGCAGCTCTAATAGGATCAAACAAGTTTGAAGAAGAATCTGCTCTTAAACTACTAATTCTTCTTTGTCTGATTGCTTCTACGAATTTTATCCTCCGGATGCTATCAATCATTTGTTCAATAAGAGACTCTCTGTTTTCTGAAGGAGTAATTCCAGGCAGTTTTCTGTGCTTGTTACTATAAGCGTCAAGTTTTTTTCTTAAGTCGTCCGCCATTGCTTTATCGCGTGCTCTCAATTTTTTTGCTCCTGAATACACAGTGTTATCCATTCTTGGATAGATTTTCTGACCTCAGTAGTTACGCCAAAGCTACTTTGGATATTATGATTGAAGCCCAATATCTCGATGCTTCGCCCCAGATCTATACCGGAAACACTATTTATACACCCGCGGTATGCAAGTCCTGCGACCATTTTCCCGGTACTCCTTGGGAGAGACCACTGGGGAATAGATGTGACTTCAAATGCCGCGTCTGATATGCGAATTAAAGTGTCTACAACTGTTCTACCGTTCAGCACTACTGTTTTAATCGGTGAGTCTCTTAGTAGCTCGCCAAGGGCGCTCCCAGACACTTGTAGTAGTGCTGATTTTTGCCTAGAAGACAAGTTTGCCCATTTGCGGTATGTAGCATAAGGGACTAGATCTAAATGGCATGCGGGGAACAGAGGGCTATAGTACGATGAGTTGGTTCCGCTTATCAAAATATCTAGGGATTTAAACCACCCGTCATAAGGGTTATTTTGAAAATAGTTCGTACATTTTTTCCAGATTTTTTCAAGATGAGGTTCTGTAATTTCTGTCCATCTATTAATTTCGAGCGAGTTTAAGGAGTGAAACCTTCTCTGCCTCCCGATTAGTTCAGTTCCATCGGAGGTCATGAATTCACGATTGCTGGGGTTAAGCCCTAAAGTAGCGATAGTCGAGTTTTTTAGTTCTCCAAATACTGGGATGGGGCTACCCCACTCGATAATTTCAGAATTAATTAGTTCTTGACTGTGTATCAGTGAAATTAGTTTGCTCAAAGTCTCGTGCATCTCTTCTTCCTAGTTATTATTCGAATATTTCTAGTTGAGATGGATGCGGCTCAGTCGTAATTGCTTTTTCCGCCTTTCTCTTGAGTAAATATGATTTATAAACGTCGCTGATTATTTTTTCTAGCACGGAGTCGACTTTACTGTTCTCGCCTTCGTATTTTGTGAATCTGAAAAACTGCAATACTCGTATTAAATCCTTCCAGTATTCATCTAAAGCTAAAGCGTCAGGGTCTACACTTTCACCAAGTCTAATTTTTTGCTCGCAGTCGAGAAGTAAACTAAGGCTTTGCATTGGGTCACACAATGGCATTGGAGGCATTTCAGTTTGCTTTTGCCATCCACCATCAAGATAGCTCTTGGCTTGAAGAAAGTGAACTTCGTAAAGGTGTAAGCTGCCTACGTAGTGTTTATATTCCCCGATTTGACAATTTATCGAGTTAGCTACAAGCTCCTGTATCATAGTAAAAGCGAAAATATCATGAGGCAATCCCAGGAATGCGTCATTTGAGCGCATGGATGTGAACATATCCAGTTTTCGGTCTCTAACTATGAACTGCAAGGTGCAAGTGCAGGGTATGTCTTTGTGTGGTTTCAAAATGTCTTTTGCATCGAAAAGCTGAATAACCGCCTGCCGAGTTGTAGAGCGAGCTTTGAGTGTATTAATAACATTTAATAGTTGAGCATTTCGACCTTTACCACAGAGTCTTGGGCCATAAGCACCATATATAGTTTTTCGGTCATCTGAGCTTTTTTTATAATTTGGGATGTAATAGCTAATAAATTTTAGATCTTTAGATCCGGCCAAATACCAAGTTAGCTCACCTAAACAGCTAAAAAGCTTGCCCTTGCCTTCAGCTCTACTCAATCGGGCTCTGGGCTTTTTGAGGTGAAGTAAGATACCTGTGATTTCTTTGAAGCTGCCTTTGCTTGCTACTATCTTATTCCGCTTTTTTAGCAGTTTGGTATAGATTTTATTTAAGAGGTCGTCGAGCGTTTCCTCGCGTATATACATTGCTCCTCCTTGATCCGACGCTGCAGTTGCTCTAAAGGCCTAAATTTATATATGGTTAAGATTTGTCATAAGCATTGTTTTCGAAAAAAAGTGAAAGCTGTTGGGGAGCAGGCTTGTGCAATAGAGCTATTTGTTCGGCCTTCATGGCTTTGGCACAGCTGATTATTGTTCTCCGACAGCCTTGATGTGCGCCCAGATACAATGCTTTTTGTCGTACCTCTATAGTAACGTCATAATGTGGATAAGAGGCGGAAGCCTGGAACCATGAACGTTTCAGCCCAAGAGTACGTGCAAAGCCATGTAATTCTTCTAGAGAATCAGCAACTAGATGACACCATTCTCTTCCCTGCCATTTTATTTTTACGTTATCTACGTAAATAGCCATTTTCGATTTTCCATCCGAAATGCTTAAAAGCCTGATTTAAGTGCTTATGTATTGGATGAATTACTCAAGCAGAGTGTTCAGCCGATTGGGTATCAAACGTTTGCCCGGTAGTTAGCTAAGGAGCATTCTGTAAATGCCCCGTCGTTGATAATAAATAAACCTCTCTTCATCAGGGGCTCTCCCCGTCAGAAATAACCTTTTCTTAGACTTTTGGGAAGGTCGTGAGGTCAGTCTGGAGGAGGATACAGAGGCGACAGGTTGTACGATGTCTAACCGGCTGGCTACTCTCTCTAACGTCGCTCGTAAATGACGGCGGTTGGCCAAGGTCGCAGACCACTGTGCTTGAGTCATGCCCGCATACCTAGGGATTCTCCGAACGAGTCAGTGCAGACCATCTGAGCTGTGCTGAAATAGCCCACCCGTCAATTACCCTCCACAAGCCCTCCATCCCATGAGTCAGATGAGCCTCTCCGATTTCGAGTACGCCGGTAAGCGCAAGCAAACCCGTCGCGAGCGTTTCTTGGCCGAGATGGAGCAGGTGGTGCCGTGGAGCGGTTTGGTGGCATTGATCGAGCCGCACTACCCAAAGGCCGGCGGTGGTCGCAAGCCGTAGCCACTGGAAACCATGCTGCGTGCTCACCTGCTGCAGAACTGGTTCTCTTTGAGCGACCCAGCCATGGAAGAGGCGCTGTACGAGATCACTTCGATGCGCCAGTTTGCGCGACTGACGCTCAGCGCTCCGATCCCCGAAGACACGACGATCATGAATTTCCGGCACCTGCTGGAGAAACATCAGCTCGCGGCAGGGATTCTGGAAACCATCAACAACTACCTTTGAGACAAAGGCCTGTCGTTGCGCAAAGGCACGATTGTCGATGCCACCATCATCCACGCGCCCAGTTCGACCAAGAACAAGGAAGGCAAACGCGATCCGGAAATGCATCAGACGAAGAAGGGTAACCAGTATTTCTTCGGCATGAAGGCGCATATCGGTGCCGATGCTGAGTCGGGCCTGGTCCACCACGTCCACGGCACAGCGGCGAATGTGGCTGATGTAACGGAGGTCGCTCACCTGTTGCGTGGCGAAGAAAATGTTATCTGTGCTGATGCGCGTTATACCGGCGTGGAGAAACGGCCGGAGCATGGCGGCCGGCCGGTGATCTGGCAGATTGCGGCTCGTCGTAGCACCTACAAGCACTTGAGCAAGCGCAGCGTGCTTTACAAAGCCAGACGCAAGATCGAGAAGGTCAAAGCGCAGGCGCGAGCGAAAGTCGAACATCCCTTTCGCGTGATCAAGCGTCAGTTCGGTTATGTGAAAACCCGCTTTCCGTGGCTTGGCCAAGAACACGGCGCAATTGACCACGCTGCTTGCCCTGTCGAATCTGTGGATGGTGCGCCGGCAATTAGTACCTGCTGCGGGAGAGGTGCGCCCGTGAGGGCAGATAACCAAGGCTTTGCCTTGGTTATCCAATAATCGGCGGCTGAAAATTGGGCTTTTCGGCATCCCCAAGCCGCCCATTTTCGGCTGATGGGCAACTTGTTCGGAGTTTCCCTAGAGAGGCGCTGCCAAGTCATATCTGCGTTTTAAGATATCTGATTCACCGCATTGCCCTTGCACATATTCATGTGCTCGTCAGGGTAGCGGGCAATGCCGGAGGAGGTGAGGGTAGCGACGATACGCGTTGCCAGCGAATGACGTCTGAGCGCTTCGAGTCGTTTGATTTCCGAGCACGCCCTCCGTGTTTCAGGGCAATCTCGGAAATGGGGCGTTCAATGGGTTGATGACAAGCGGTACGTTCAGTCTCGACCCGAGAGGCGAAGATGCCTTGGCCGATTTCGCTTTCGATCATGCATGTCCAGGCTAGGGGCAACGGATTCGGTTTCAAAGGGTTGGCGCTGGGCAGATAGCCCTTACGACGGATTTGCGCTTCCACGGATGCTCGTCACAGTTTCTGACTGTCGCCATTTCGACCACATATAAGTGTGGCCAATTTGTGGCAAAAACGACTTTTAGGACTAGGACAGGTTTTCGGCAGAAGCGCCAACCCCTTGGAGCCAAGGGGAAAGAAGATGGCGCACTCGGCGGGATTCGAACCCACGACCCCTGCCTTCGGAGGGCAGTACTCTATCCAGCTGAGCTACGAGTGCAACGCGGGCGCCATGATACCCATCTGCCGGGGCGCCGTCCATCGCCAGAACCGCTGTGCTGTATTTCCAACGGAATGAAGGTTCTCTCTGGCGGTCTGTTTAATAAGAACGACACGCCTCGTCGCATTTTGTTCTTTTTTTCGAACGCCCTATTGTCCTTTTTCCTCGTTACTCCTAGGATTCGTTCGAGATTTCAAACGCTCTTGTCTGGTGCTGATACACACGAGCTGTTCTCTGTGGCTTGTGTCGTGCTTCGGCCCGGTGTGTGAATTCCTGACGGCAGCCCTCTCCGGGCTCCTTTTTCAAATCCAATAATTCGCTCCGTGCCAGCACGGTGCTGTTAAGGAAGCCGACATGCAGCTTAAAGACGCCCAATTGTTCCGCCAGCAAGCCTATATCAACGGTGAGTGGCTGGATGCGGACAACGGCCAGACCATCAAGGTGACCAACCCGGCCACCGGTGAAGTCATCGGTACCGTGCCGAAAATGGGCGCCGCCGAAACCCGTCGCGCCATCGAAGCGGCCGACAAGGCCCTGCCAGCCTGGCGTGCACTGACCGCCAAAGAGCGCGCTGGCAAGCTGCGCCGCTGGTTCGAACTGATGATCGAGAACCAGGACGACCTGGCTCGCCTGATGACCACCGAACAAGGCAAGCCGCTGGCCGAAGCCAAGGGCGAAATCGCCTACGCCGCTTCCTTCATCGAGTGGTTCGCCGAAGAAGCCAAGCGCGTCTACGGTGACGTCATTCCTGGTCACCAGCCAGACAAACGCCTGATCGTTATCAAGCAGCCAATCGGTGTTACCGCGGCCATCACCCCGTGGAACTTCCCGGCAGCGATGATCACCCGTAAAGCCGGCCCGGCCCTGGCCGCTGGCTGCACCATGGTCCTCAAGCCTGCTTCGCAGACGCCTTACTCCGCTCTGGCTCTGGTCGAGCTGGCTACCCGTGCCGGTATCCCGGCTGGCGTGCTGAGCGTGATCACCGGCAGCGCTGGCGAAGTCGGTTCCGAGCTGACCGGCAACTCGCTGGTGCGCAAGCTGTCCTTCACAGGTTCGACCGAAATCGGTCGTCAACTGATGCAGGAATGCGCCAAGGACATCAAAAAGGTTTCCCTGGAACTGGGCGGCAACGCGCCGTTCATCGTGTTCGACGACGCGGACCTGGATAAGGCCGTCGAAGGCGCGATCATTTCCAAGTACCGCAACAACGGTCAGACCTGCGTCTGCGCCAACCGCATCTACGTGCAGGACGGTGTCTACGAGGCCTTCGCCGAGAAGCTGAAAGCCGCGGTCGCCAAGCTGAAGATCGGTAACGGTCTGGAAGAAGGCACCACCACCGGCCCGCTGATCGACGGCAAGGCTGTTGCCAAGGTTCAGGAACACATCGAAGACGCCGTTTCCAAAGGTGCCAAGGTGCTGTCCGGCGGCAAACTGATCGAAGGCAACTTCTTCGAGCCGACCATCCTGATCGACGTACCGAAGACCGCTGCTGTCGCCAAGGAAGAGACCTTCGGCCCACTGGCGCCGCTGTTCCGCTTCAAGGACGAGGCCGAAGTCATCGCCATGTCCAACGACACCGAATTCGGTCTGGCTTCGTACTTCTACGCCCGTGACATGAGCCGCGTGTTCCGTGTTGCTGAAGCGCTGGAATACGGCATGGTCGGCATCAACACTGGCCTGATCTCCAACGAAGTCGCGCCATTCGGCGGGATCAAGGCGTCGGGCCTGGGCCGTGAAGGTTCCAAGTACGGCATCGAGGACTACCTCGAAATCAAATACCTGTGCATCAGCGTCTGATCCACGGTTAAGGCTTTACCTCTGCCAGCGGGGCGCGAGAGCGACGTCTCGCTGGCCTTTTTTACATAGATGCATCCGGCTACCGGGCCCCTGCACCAGTCGATCAACGAATGCTGACTGCAGTTGAATACCGGCGCCATCTTGAATCTCGCCACCACGCTGGCGAATTGAGGACTTTATGAGCAAGACCAACGAATCCCTGATGCAACGTCGTGTCGCCGCTGTTCCACGCGGTGTTGGCCAGATCCACCCGATCTTCGCCGAAAGCGCGAAGAACGCCACCGTTACCGACGTTGAAGGCCGCGAGTTCATCGACTTCGCCGGCGGCATCGCGGTACTGAACACCGGTCACCTGCACCCGAAAGTCATCGCTGCCGTTGAAGCTCAGCTGAAAAAGCTGACTCACACCTGCTTCCAGGTACTGGCCTACGAGCCGTACGTCGAGCTGTGCGAGAAAATCAACGCCCGCGTTCCAGGCGACTTCGACAAGAAGACCCTGCTGGTCACCACCGGCTCCGAAGCCGTTGAAAACGCCGTGAAGATCGCCCGTGCCGCCACTGGCCGCGCTGGCATCATCGCCTTCACCGGCGGCTACCACGGTCGCACCATGATGACCCTGGGCCTGACCGGTAAAGTCGTGCCTTACTCCGCAGGCATGGGCCTGATGCCAGGCGGCATCTTCCGCGCCCAGTTCCCGAACGAGCTGCACGGCGTGAGCATCGACGAGTCGATCGCTTCCATCGAGCGCATCTTCAAGAACGACGCCGAGCCACGTGACATCGCCGCGATCATCATCGAGCCAGTTCAGGGCGAAGGTGGTTTCCTGCCTGCTCCGAAAGAGCTGATGAAGCGTCTGCGTGCCCTGTGCGACCAGCACGGCATCCTGCTGATCGCCGACGAAGTACAAACCGGCGCTGGCCGTACCGGCACCTTCTTCGCCATGGAACAGATGGGCGTTGCGCCTGACCTGACCACCTTCGCCAAATCCATCGCTGGCGGCTTCCCGCTGGCCGGTGTGTGCGGCAAGGCCGAATACATGGACGCCATTGCCCCGGGCGGCCTGGGCGGCACCTACGCCGGTTCGCCGGTTGCGTGCGCCGCGGCCCTGGCCGTTCTGGAAGTGTTCGAAGAAGAGAAACTGCTGGAGCGCAGCCAGGCTGTTGGCGAGCGTCTGGTTGCCGGTCTGAAGCAGATCCAGGCCAAGCAGCCGATCATCGGTGACGTCCGTGCCCTGGGCTCGATGATCGCTGTTGAAGTCTTCGAGAAAGGCACTCACACCCCGAACGCCGCTGCCGTTTCCCAGGTTGTGGCCAAGGCGCGTGACAAGGGTCTGATTCTGCTGTCCTGCGGCACCTACGGTAACGTCCTGCGTATCCTGGTTCCGCTGACCGCTGAAGACGCACTGCTGGACAAAGGTCTGGCGATCATCGAAGAGTGCTTCGCTGAACTCGCGTAAACTGTGATCCGCTAGAAAAAAACCCGCTTCGGCGGGTTTTTTTTCGTCCCGGGGAACAGGTTGAGCGCTAAGGTTTCCATAGGAGACACCTTGGAAGGTGCGCCGGACTGCGTGCGATAGCTGTAAGGAGAACCTGATGACTGCTGTAGATCCACCCGCTGCTGCACCGAAGGTCTTGATTGCCGAAGGTGATCCGTGGGTGCGCGACATGCTCACGCAAATGCTGCTGAGCGTGCGCTGTGACGCCAAGGTGAAGGTCTGCGCCAATGGCAATGAAGCGCTGGAAGGACTGACCGGGCAACCGGACCTGATCATCGCTGCGCGTGAACTGCCGGGCCTCGACGGCCTCGACCTGCTGCGCAAGGTCCGATCGCGGCCGCGGACACCGGCACTGCCGTTCATCCTCATCAGTAGCCGTGCCGACGTGGCCAGCGTGCGCGAAGTCCTGCCGCTGGCACCCACGGCTTACCTGAGCAAACCGCTGAACCTCGACTCGCTGCGCCAGCGCCTGGAAGAGCAATTGCTCAAGCTTGGCGAGGCGGTCTCCTGCGAAGTGCCGCCGCTGCGCGCGGGGCTGACGCTGGCGCGCTTTATCGAAGAGCACCGCGCTACCGCCGATGGCGGGCCGTTGTTCGCCGACGTGCAGCAGGCGATCAAGCGTGCGCTGAACCCGCAGGGGCTGGACCTGCGCGTGCTGGAAGAAGAAGTGCGTTCCGATCCGCAAATCACCGCCGTGCTGATCGCCGCTGCCAACAGCGCCGCGCTGCACCGCGAGGGCGCCGTGCAGACCCTGCTGCAGGCGCTGAACAAGCTGGGCAGCACCCAGAGCATGAACCTCATCCTCGGCCTCGCGCTCAAGCGCAGCGCCCGTCTCAGCGACCCGGTGCTGGCGCGTTATGCCGAGCAGTACTGGAACCTGTCGCTGCGCACGGCGGAGTACGGCCGGACCCTGGCACAAATGCTCGAACTCGACCAGGAGCGCTGCTATTGCGCCGGGTTACTGCATTGCCTGGGCGACCTGGCGCTGCTGCGTTGCTTGCAGGAGTGGCGTCTGGCGGGTGGCGAGCTGGACGAAAATGAAATCGAACTGTCGCTGAGCCAATCCGGCGCGGGCTACGGCTCGGCGCTGCGTACGCGCTGGCGTTTGCCGCTGGAACTGCGTGAGTTGATCGCTGCGGTGTACCAGTTGGGCGGCGGGGTGTATTCCCGCGAAGACCTGGTGATGAACCTGGCCGGGCAACTGGCGCGGCTGGCGCCGGAAGAGGGGCTGGACGAGCTGGCGGCGGGGAAGACGGCGCGGTTGCTGAAAGTGGGGCGGGCGGAGTTGGAGCGGTTGCGCAAGGTGTGAGGTTTTTAGGGCCTCATAGCTGGGGTTCGGCGCCCCGACAAGCCAGCTCCCAGAGCGTCAGGTCATCGCAAACTGTGGGAGCGGATTCACCGGACGCCGGACCGCCGCGAAGGGCCGGCGTCCGGTGAATCCGCTCCCACAGGATCGCAAGGGGCTGACGGATTGCGATTGCCTGCGAGATGTGTAGATAGCGATGCAGCGATGAGGCCATTGAAATCACCCCAAAACAATCTGATTCTTGCCCTTGCGCTTGGCCTCATACATCGCCGCATCCGCCCGGGCAAACAGGTTATCGAGCACCTCATCGTCCTCGACCATGCCAGTCAGGCCCTGGCTGACGGTCACGCCATAGGTGTGCCCTTCATGGCTGAAGCTCAGCCGCTGAATCTCCCGCTGCAGCCGCTGTGCCACCTGCATCGCCATCTCTGGCGTGCAACCCGGAAACACTGCGGCAAATTCCTCGCCACCAATCCGCCCGAACAGGTCGCCCCGGCGTAGCGCCGCCTTGCCGCTGTCGGCGATGCGCTGCAATACCAGATCGCCCTCGGGATGGCCGTAGGTGTCGTTGACCTGCTTGAAGTCATCGATGTCCAGCAGCAGGAACGACAGCGGTGCGCCCTCCTGACGGGCTTTGTCGAAGGCCTGGCTGGCGCAGTCGAAGAAGTGCCGGCGGTTGCTGCTCTGGGTCAGCACGTCGGTGGTAGCCAGGCGTTGCAGCTCGCCTTCAAGCAGTTTCTTCTCGGTGATGTCTTCGGCCATGCCCACCACGATCAGCCGCTGGCCGTCGGCCTGCTGGTTGATGAAGCATTTGTCGCTGAGCCAGCGCACCTGGCCGTCGGCGGCGATGATGCGGTACTCGCGATCTTCCACCGCGCCTTTGACCAGCACTTCGGCAAGGCTGCGCTCGGCGTAGTCCAGGTCGTCGGGGTAAATGCTGTCGCGCCACTGGTTGTAGTCAGCCAGCAGCAGGTTCGCCGGGCGGCCGAAGATGCGCTCGTAGGCCGGGCTGACGTAAAGCATCTGCCGCGACTCCCAATCGAACGCCCAGAGCACGGCGTTGACGCTGTCGAGCAGGGAGCTGATCAGTTGTTCGCGCTCGCTCAGGCGGGCAACTTCGCCCTGAGCGTGCATGAGTGCCAGCAAAACCTGAGCTGCCTCGGGAGGCGGATTGAACGGTGGGGTGTTCTTGAGCATGTTCGCAGTACTTCTTGTAAGGCGGGGACGTGCGGCCACGACCCGACCCGCCAGGCGGGCGACATGCAGTTAAGAGCGGAATGCAGGGGGGAAGTTCCAGTCGGAGCGCCCGGCGGTGGGGCGCTCCGATCAATGGCCATCAAGCCAGGGCAGGGCGCAGCGAGTAGGTCTTCAATTGCGCGGCGAACTCACGCAGCGAGTGGATACCGCTGGCCTCGGCTTCGTGGACCCAGTCCTTGATCGCCGCGAGCATGTCGTGCCCGTTGGCGCTGGTGCGGGCCCAGATCTGCTGCAGCGCCAGGCGCTTTTCGTAGATGGTCTTGAGTGCCTGGCTGTGCTCGAGCATGGTCTGGATGCGCTGGTGATGACGATCTTCCAGCAGGCTGGTCTCACGCGAGAGCAGACGCTTGGCGCGGCGGAACTGATGGCGCACCGAGTCATCGACCCGCGCCAGTTCCTGCTTGACCAGCGGGCCGATCACCAACTTGCGGTACTGGGCCATGATCTGGAAGCGGTTGTTGAGGATCGCCATGGCGGTGTCCATGTCCAACTGGCCCTTGCCTTCGACCCGGTGGGCGATCGGCGCGACGCGTTGCACCTTGGCCAGACGCAGCCAGGTGAACAGCTTGATCCAGGCCCAGCCCATGTCGAACTCCCAGCGCTTGACCGACAGCTTGGCCGAGTTGGGGTAGGTGTGATGGTTGTTGTGCAGCTCTTCGCCGCCAATCACGATGCCCCACGGCACCAGGTTGGTCGCGGCGTCGCGGCATTCGAAGTTGCGGTAGCCCACCGCGTGGCCAAGGCCGTTGACCACGCCGGCAGCCCAGAACGGAATCCACATCATCTGGATCGCCCAGATGGTGATGCCGATGGTGCCGAACAGCAGCAGGTCGATCACCGCCATCAGCGCGATGCCGCCGAGCTTGTAGCGCGAGTAGAGGTTGCGCTCGATCCAGTCTTCGGGGCAGTTCTTGCCGTAGATGCGCAGGGTTTCCGGGTTCTGTGCTTCGGCGCGGTACAGCTCGGCGCCCTTGCGCAGCACCGTGGACAGGCCCTTGATCACCGGGCTGTGTGGATCATCCACGGTTTCGCATTTGGCGTGGTGCTTGCGGTGGATGGCGGTCCACTCACGGGTGTTCTGCGCCGTGGTCAGCCATAGCCAGAAACGGAAGAAATGCTTGAGGCCGGCATTCAGTTCCAGGGAACGGTGCGCCGAATAGCGGTGCAGGTAGACCGTCACCGCAACGATGGTCACGTGAGTCATCAGCAGGGTGACCGCCAGCAGTTGCCAGGCCGACAGGTCGAGTAAACCGTAGTACCACATAGGTGGATATGCCCTCTTAGAGCGGAAAAACAGCGATGAGTATTATCACTGGCATGTTAAATAAAACCAGTCGGCCTTTTTGATAGGAGGTCAACGAGGAATTCTGCCCTATAATGCCCCATCTTTTGATGTGGGCATCTGTGACCCTATGTCTGTTTCTGCACGAGACGCCCTGAGAATGGCCGCGTTTTACCTGGTGCTGTCAATTCTCTGGCTGGTGGTTTCTGATCAAATATTAAGCAGTGTTTTCGATGATCCGGCCCAGATGGCGCGCTGGCAGCTTATCAATGCCTACACGTGGGCCGCGTGCAGCGCCTTGTTGATCTTCGTTTCCCGTGTGCGTTTGCTCAATTTCATCGGCCTTGGTGCGCGCCTGCGCCGCGAAGACCGCGAACGCCTGCGCATGGCCGCGGCGGTGTTCGACAGCACCCTCGAAGGCGTGCTGGTCAGTAACGCCGACGGCATCATCGTCCATGTGAACCGCGCCTTCATGCGCATCACCGGTTATCAGAAGGACGAAGTTATCGGTCAGCGACCGAACAAGTTCAAGTCCGGCCGGCACGACCAGAAGTTCTACCAGCAGATGTACCAGACCCTGCACGACAAGGGCGAGTGGAGCGGTGAAGTCTGGAACCGGCGCAAAAGCGGCGAGGTGTACCCGCAGTGGCAGACCATTTGCGCGATCCGCGACGATGGCGGGATGTTGACCCACTATGTTGCGGTGTTCAGCGACATCAGCGTGATCAAGCACACCGAACGTGAGTTGGCCTATCTGGTCCACCACGACCCCCTGACCGACCTGCCCAACCGTTTGCTTTTCAACGACCGCGCCCAGCAGGCGCTGGCCACGGCGCAGGCCAACAAGCGTGGCTGCGCCTTGCTGCTGCTCGACCTGGACCACTTCCAGAGCATCAACGACAGCCTTGGCCACAACATCGGCGACCAGTTGCTCAAGGCCGTGGCCGACCGTCTCAAACTGGTGATCGATCCCGGTGTCACCCTCGCGCGCCTCGGCGGTGATGAATTCGCCATCCTCAGCGAAAACTGCCCTCAGGTCGGCCAGGCTGCGGACCTTGCGCAACTGATCGTCGACGTGCTCAAAGAACCCTACGAACTGGAAAATCACCGCCTGTTCAGCAGCGCGAGTATCGGCATCAGCCTGTTCCCCAGCGATGCGCAAAGCGCCGAGCAATTGCTGCGCAACGCCGATGCCGCGTTGTTCAAGGCCAAGAGCAACGGCCGTTCCGGCTATGCCTTGTACACCGAAGAACTTACCGCCCATGCCCAGCAGCGGGTCGAAACCGCCATCGAACTGCGTCGCGCGCTGGAGCAGGGCGAGCTGCGGGTCTACTACCAGCCGGTGCATGACCTGTTCAGTGGCCGGATGATCGGCCTGGAATCGCTGGTGCGCTGGCAGCATCCCGAACGCGGGCTGGTGCCGCCGGGGGAGTTCATCCCGATTGCCGAGCGCACCGGGCTGATCGCCGATATCGACACCTGGGTCATGCGCCAGGCCTGTTCGCAGATGGTGGAGTGGCTGGCGCAAGGGCGGGCGCTGGAGTTCGTCGCGGTGAACGTTTCCAGCCGGCTGTTCGCCAACCGCGACATGTACCAGCAGGTCGCCCGGGTGCTGGACGAAACCGGGCTGGAGCCGTCGCGGCTGGAGGTCGAAGTGACCGAAAGCGCGGTGATGGAAGACCCGGAAGTCGCCCTCGAACAACTGCATCGCCTGCGTGAACTGGGCTTGCGCCTGGCCATCGACGACTTCGGCACCGGCTACTCGTCGCTGCTGCGGCTCAAGCGCTTGCCGGTGCAGAAACTGAAGATCGACCAGGGCTTCGTCGCCGGGTTGCCCAATGATGACGATGACGTGGCGATTGTCCGGGTCATCATCGCCCTGGCGCGCAGCATGGGGATGCAGATCCATGCCGAGGGTATCGAGCAGTCCGAGCAGGCGCGCTTCCTGCTGGAGCACCAGTGCGACATGGGCCAGGGCTACTGGTACGGGCGGCCGGTGCCGCCACAAGACCTTCGTTTTTGAGCTTCAAGCGGCAAGTTACGCGCTGCAAGTAACAGCAGATCCCCGCCGTTGCCGCCGCTTTTTCTTGCCGCTTGCCGCTTCAAGCTCACAACTGATTTTTCAGTTATATAAACATTCTTAAATAGTATTTTTAAGAATATTCAGCCCTCTCTAAGATTGCTCCTACACCAGGCGCAGTCACCTTCCTAAACGCTGCTCCCGGGCCCCCTTATTCACAGGAGCACGAGCATGAGCGCATCTCTGCGTAGCGTTGACGGTCAGGACGAAGCCACCATCCTGCGTGAAATCCAGAGCGCATTGCGTGACCTGCGATTCGGCGCGGTGGAAATCACTGTGCACAACGCCCAAGTTGTACAGATCGAACGCAAGGAAAAATTCCGCCTGCAGAACTCCAGCAACAAACCAAGCTGAAGCGCTGCCAGCCGCACCAACACATTAGAAAAAAATGCCAATCGGGAGCTTCACCATGTCTATCCGCCGTTATGCCCTGGCTGCACTCGCCAGCGCCGTTTTTGCCGGTTCCGCCATCGCCAAGGACTACGAGCTGTTGAACGTGTCCTATGACCCGACCCGCGAGCTGTATCAGCAGTACAACGCCGAGTTCATCAAGCACTGGCAGCAGGCTCACCCGGACGACAAAGTGAAGATCCAGCAGTCCCACGGTGGTTCGGGCAAACAGGCCCGTGCCGTGATCGACGGCCTGCGCGCCGACGTGGTGACCCTGGCCCTGGCCGGCGACATCGACGAAGTCGCCAAGCTCGGCAAGACCCTGCCGGAGAACTGGCAGACCCGCCTGCCGGACGCCAGCACCCCGTACACCTCGACCATCGTGTTCCTGGTGCGCAAGGGCAACCCTAAAGCCATCAAGGACTGGGGCGACCTGATCAAGAAAGACGTTTCCGTCATCACCCCGAACCCGAAAACCTCCGGCGGCGCCCGCTGGAACTTCCTCGCCGCCTGGGCCTACGGCCTGAAAGCCGGCGGCAGCGAAGCCAAGGCGCAGGAATACGTGAAAGAGCTGTTCAAGCACGTACCAGTGCTGGATACCGGCGCCCGTGGCTCGACCATCACCTTCGTCAACAACGGTCAGGGTGACGTGTTGCTGGCCTGGGAAAACGAAGCGTTCCTGGCGCTGAAAGAAGACGGCGGTGCCGACAAGTTCGAAATCGTTGTGCCGTCCCTGTCGATCCTCGCCGAGCCGCCAGTGGCCGTGGTCGACAAGAACGCCGAGAAGAAAGGCAACGAGCAGATCGCCGAGGAATACCTCAAGCACCTGTACAGCCCGGCTGGCCAGAAGATCGCCGCCGACAACTTCTACCGTCCGCGTGACGCCAAGGTGGCCGCTGAATACGCCAAGCAGTTCCCGAAACTGGACCTGGTGACTATCGACAAAGACTTCGGCGGCTGGAAAACTGCCCAACCCAAGTTCTTCAATGACGGTGGCGTTTTCGACCAGATCTACACGGCGCAGTGAGTGTTGCCCGATAGAGCAGGAGCCGTTTCGTAGCCAGCATGGGCCCGGGCATAGTCCCGGGCTCAATGCGTTCAACCAAGGACCTTTATGTCTCGTCGTATATCCCCCGTCATACCCGGCTTCGGGCTGACGCTGGGTTACACCTTGGTGTACCTCAGCTTGATTGTGCTCATACCGCTGGGGGCCATGTTCGTGCATGCCTCCCAGCTCACCTGGGAGCAGTTCTGGGCCATCGTCAGTGCACCGCGGGTGCTCGCGGCACTGAAGCTGAGCTTCGGCACCGCCTTCTTCGCCGCCATCATCAACGGCCTGATCGGTACGTTGCTGGCCTGGGTGCTGGTGCGCTACACCTTCCCCGGCCGCAAGATCATCGACGCGATGATCGACCTGCCGTTCGCCTTGCCCACCGCCGTGGCCGGTATCGCCCTCACCGCGCTGTACGCGCCGTCCGGCTGGGTTGGCCAGTTTGCCACCGACCTTGGTTTCAAGATTGCCTACACCCCGCTCGGCATCACCCTGGCACTGACTTTCGTCACCCTGCCGTTCGTGGTGCGGACAGTACAGCCGGTGCTGGCCGACATCCCGCGTGAAGTCGAAGAAGCCGCCGCCTGCCTTGGCGCCAAGCCGCTGCAGGTGTTCCGCTATGTGCTGGCTCCGGCCTTGCTGCCGGCGTGGCTGACCGGGTTCGCGCTGGCCTTTGCCCGTGGCGTCGGCGAGTACGGTTCGGTGATCTTCATTGCCGGCAACATGCCGATGAAGACCGAGATCCTGCCGCTGCTGATCATGGTCAAGCTCGACCAGTACGACTACACCGGCGCCACTGCCATCGGCGTGCTGATGCTGGTGGTTTCCTTCATCCTGCTGCTGCTGATCAACTTGCTGCAGCGGCGCATCGAAACCCCTTGAAGGAGGCCTGAGCATGTCTGCATCTTCTGTTGGCGTAGCCGCTTCGGCCAATGCCGCCCGCCGTGGCAGCGCTTCGGCGCGGCGTATCCTGATCGGCCTGGGCTGGGTGATCTTCGGCCTGTTCCTGCTGTTGCCGCTGGTCATCGTGGTGTCCCAGGGCCTGAAAATGGGCCTGGGCACGTTCTTCGAGGCGATCTTCGAAGCCGACGCCCTGTCCGCGCTGAAACTGACCCTTATCGCCGTAGCCATCTCGGTGCCGCTGAACCTGGTGTTCGGCGTCAGCGCGGCCTGGTGCGTGAGCAAGTACAACTTCCGCGGCAAGAGCGTGCTGGTCACCCTGATCGACCTGCCGTTCTCGGTCTCGCCGGTGATCGCCGGTCTGGTCTACGTGCTGATGTTCGGCGCCCAGGGCTTCCTTGGCCCATGGCTGCAGGATCGCGACGTACAGATCGTCTTCGCGCTGCCGGGCATCGTCCTGGCGACCATCTTCGTCACCGTGCCCTTCGTTGCCCGTGAACTGATCCCGCTGATGCAGGAGCAGGGCACCCAGGAAGAAGAGGCCGCGCGCCTGCTCGGCGCCAACGGCTGGCAGATGTTCTGGCATGTGACCGTGCCGAACATCAAATGGGGCCTGATCTACGGCGTGGTGCTGTGTACCGCGCGGGCGATGGGTGAGTTCGGCGCGGTGTCGGTGGTGTCCGGCCACATCCGCGGCGTGACCAACACCTTGCCGCTGCACGTCGAGATCCTCTACAACGAATACAACCATGTCGCGGCCTTCAGCGTGGCCAGCCTGTTGCTGATCCTGGCGCTCTTCATCCTGCTGCTCAAGCAGTGGAGCGAGAACCGCATTAACCGTCTGCGCCAAAGCGCAGCGGAGGAATAATTCATGTCGATCGAAGTTCGTAATGTCAGCAAGCGCTTCAATGCCTTCCAGGCCCTGAACAACATCAATCTGGATATCCACAGCGGCGAGCTGGTGGCCCTGCTCGGCCCTTCCGGCTGTGGCAAGACCACCTTGCTGCGCATCATCGCCGGCCTGGAAACCCCGGACGACGGCAATATCGTGTTCCACGGCGAGGACGTTTCCGGTCACGACGTGCGTGATCGCAATGTCGGGTTCGTGTTCCAGCACTACGCCCTGTTCCGCCACATGAGCGTGTTCGACAACGTCGCCTTCGGCCTGCGCATGAAGCCCAAGGGCGAGCGCCCGAGCGAAAGCCGCATTGCCGAGAAGGTTCACGAGCTGCTGAACATGGTCCAGCTCGACTGGCTGGCCGACCGTTACCCGGAGCAGCTTTCTGGTGGTCAGCGCCAGCGTATCGCCCTGGCCCGTGCCCTTGCGGTCGAGCCCAAGGTGCTGCTGCTGGACGAACCGTTCGGTGCGCTGGACGCCAAGGTTCGTAAAGAACTGCGCCGCTGGCTGGCGCGGCTGCACGAAGACATCAACCTGACCTCCGTGTTCGTGACCCACGACCAGGAAGAAGCCATGGAAGTGGCGGACCGCATCGTGGTGATGAACAAGGGCGTGATCGAACAGATCGGCTCGCCGGGCGAGGTTTACGAGAACCCGGCCAGCGATTTCGTTTATCACTTCCTGGGTGATTCCAACCGCCTGCACCTGAGCGAGAACCACCACGTCCTGTTCCGTCCGCATGAAGTGTCGCTGTCGCGGCATGAAGTGGAAGGCCACCACGTTGCCGAAGTCCGCGACATCCGCCCACTGGGCGCCACCACCCGGGTGACGTTGAAAGTGGAAGGGCAGAGCGAGCTGATCGAAGCCGAAGTGGTCAAGGACCACGACAGCCTGACCGGGCTGGCGCGGGGCGAGACGTTGTTCTTCAAGCCGAAGGTTTGGCAGAAGGTCGAGAATATCTGACTGACTCAAGTGCCGTATCGCTGCGGTTCGGCGCCCCGACAAGCCAGCTCCCACAGTAGGAGTGAACTGTGCTGCCCCCTGTGGGAGCTGGCTTGCCAGCGATGAGGCCCTAAAGCCAAACCGCATCCCAATGCGAATACTCACCAAGCCGCTTCACCAGCCCTGCCCGCAGCGGATTGGCAACGATGTACCGGGCAACCACCACAACATCCTCGTCGCGGCGCAGCGCCCGGTCATGGAACCCTTGCTGCCACAACCGTCCATGACGTCCACTGGCCTTGTTCACCGCGCAAGTACTGCGGGATTTGACCCGGCGCATCAGGGTTTTCAAGGTCACGTCACCGAGTTCGATCAGCCAATGGAAATGGTCAGGCATGACGACCCAGGCCAGGGAAGTCACGGAAGCTTCGTGCTGCGCCTCGCGGAACTGATGTACGACCAGGCGAGCAAGAAACAGGTCCGAAAACAGCGGGACGCGCTGTTCGGTCTTGCTGGTCAGCAGATAGAGCCGGCCGGGTTCCGAGAACCTGCCGCGGCGCAGACGGTGGGAGGATGGACGATCCATGTCGGGCTCCTTGAATGGTGAAAACTCAAGGTAGCCATCGGACCGCTGAAAGGCCGTTCTGCATTGGGACTGGATGTTTCTGGACGGGCCTCATCGCCGGCAAGCCAGCTCCCACAGGTCCGGTGTACGCCGCCCCTGTGGGAGCTGGCTTGCCAGCGATGAGGCCCTAAAGCCAGTCACCAAACCCCAATCTTCACCACACTGTCCTCCCGCGGTTCGCCATACCTGAACCACTGCCCCCGCCGTTCGATTTCGGCATGGCTGATGGTGGTCCGGCGCTTCAACCCGCGCAGCCACTCCCACAGATACCCCTGATGTTCCTCGCGCACCGCCGCATACGCCGGATCAGCCCCAAGATCATTCAGCTCCCCAGGGTCTTTCTCCAGGTCGAACAACTGCGCCCTGAAACCGTCATACGCCAGGTATTTCCAGCGCTCGCTGCGCACCATGGTCATGCGGCAGCGGTCGATCGGCTGGCCCAGCCGCTCCCGCGCCGGTGACTGGAAGGCGTAGTCGTACTCGGCAATCGCGTAGCGCCGCCAGCGCTGTGCGGTGCCATTGAGCAGCGGCACCAGCGAACGGCCCTCCAGTCGGTGATCGGCAGACGGCAGGCCGAGGGCGTCGAGGAAGGTCGGGACGGCATCGATGGTTTCCACCAACCGCTCATCCACCGTGCCACGGGTGATATCCGCCTGCGCGCGCGGGTCGCGCACGATCAGCGGCACACCCACCGCAGGCTCCAGCAAAAACTCCTTTTCTCCCAACCAGTGGTCGCCCAGAAAATCTCCGTGGTCGCTGGTGAACACAATCAGCGTGTCGTCCCAGCGCCCGCTGCTCTGCAGTTCATCGAAGAGCCGGCCGAGCTGGTCGTCGATCTGCTTGATCAAGCCCATGTAGGTCGGGATCACCTTCAGCCGCACGTCGTCGCGGGAGAAGTTCACGCTTTCCTGATGCTGGCGAAACGCGGCGTACACCGGATGATCGCTGAGCTGCGCGCCCTCGGCGCGCACCGCCGGCTGCACCTGCGCGGCGCCATACAGCGCGTGGTACGGCGCCGGGGCGATGTAGGGCCAGTGCGGCTTGATGTACGACAGGTGCAGGCACCACTGGTGCTCGCCCTGTTCGCGGATGAAGTCGATGGCGCGGTCGGTGGTGTAGACGGTTTCGGAGTACTGCTCCGGCAGCCGGGTCGGCAGGTGGGCGTTGCGCATGTGCCAGCCGCTGAGCACTTCACCGTGCTCGTCCTCGGCGGCGTTGGCCCAGGTGTGCCAGGGGTTGTCGCCGTCGAAGCCGTGCTCGCGCAGGTAGCGGGTGTAGGGCGCGGTCTCGCGTTTGTCGCTGAACAGCGGATCGTCGGGGAAGATGCCGTCGTGCCGCACATAAGGCTCGAAACCCACCTCGTTGAGTTGCTCGACGGCAGCGCTGGCCGGGTCGAGGTGCAGGTGCTGCTGGGCGTCGAGGTTGGGTGTGGCGTGGGTCTTGCCCACCAGCGCGGTGCGGATGCCGGCCGGGCGCAGGTAGTCGCCGAGGGTCAGTTCTTCCAGCGGCAACGGTACGGCATTCCACGCGACCTGATGGCTGCTGACATAGCGTCCGGTGTACGCCGACATCCGCGATGGCCCGCAAATCGTGCCCTGGGTGTAGGCGCGGCTGAAGCGCACGCCCGCCGCCGCCAGGCGATCGATGTTCGGCGTGTGCAGGTGCGGATGGCCGTAGCAGGACAGGTAATCGCGACGCAGTTGGTCGCACATGATGTACAGCACGTTGCGCACGGGGGAGGGCTGGGGCATGGCAGTCACCGGATGAAAGGGCAGGCGACTGTTTTCGCCGCCACGGCGCCCGGCGACAAGCGCATTTGCCGAATACCGGCGATGCGTGCGACGCAACGCCTTACACGGCCAGGCGTTCCAGGGCGCCGGCGTCGAGGTCTTCGTCGTTCTGGTCGGTGCGCACAATCTGCTCGATCATCGCCTCGGCCAGCGGCGCCAGACGTTGCCGCGCGCGGCTGACGATGCCGTAGCGGGTGTAAAGCTCTTCACAATCGTCGTTCAGACCATCGATCTTCAGCCGCACCAGCGCGCCGGCCGCGCTGCGCAGGCTGTCGTTGTAGGTGCCGCAGATGCCGATGGCGTTGGAGTGCAGGACCACGGTGAGCAGGCTGTGGCTGTTTTCGCATTCGACATTGGCCTCCACGTCCGGGTGGCCGCTGAGGTCGGCGATGACCTTGCGCAGGTTCGGCGGGCGCAGCGTCACCGCCAGCGGGTACTGCAACAGTTCCTCGGCGCTGACGCTGGCGCGCGCGGCCAGCGGATGCCCGGCGCGGCAGCAGAAATACCAGCGGCGCGGTTTCAGGCGCAGGGTCTGGTAGGTGGGATCGGCCTCGAAGCTACGGGTATCGGCGACGAAGAACTCGAAATCCTCGGCCAGCAGACGGCGGTTCAGGCTCTGCCAGTCGTCCACCTGGAACTGTACCCGCGCCTTCGGATACCGCTCGATAAAGCCGGCGATGGCCCGTGGCACCAGTCCTGCAGCGGGCGCCGGGCCACAACCGAAACGCAGTTCACCCGCTTCCAGACCGTTGAACTGGCGAATCTCGTTGCTCAACTGGCACGCGCCGCTGACCAGCCGCCGCGCATGTTCCAGCACCACCAGCCCTTGCTTGGTCGGCGGCAATTCCTTGTTCGAGCGATCCACCAACTGACACCCGGCACTGTGCTCCAGCGCCTGGATGCTGCGGCTGAACGCCGATTGCGAAAGGTTCACCGCGCTCGCCGCGGCGACGAAGCTGCGGTGCTCGGCGAGGGCAATCAGATGGCGGAGTTGGCGAAGATCTATATGCATTTTTCACATAAAAAGTATCGGGCAAATGCATTTGCTCTGCCTCGGTTGCACTCCTTATAAAGGCAATCACTTATTCGGTAAACATATGTAAAAACATAAATAAATAACTTCAGGGAATAACGATTTCCTGAACAGGAGCCGCTCATGAGCCTGTCGTCTTCCGTTGCACCTTTGTCTTCACGGCGGCTCAAGCGCCTGCCCCTGGCCCTGCTGCTGGCGGGGAGCGCGCACTGGCTGCCGGCCCAGGCTGCTGATGCGAGCCGCGCCGAATCCACCCCTGCCGCCAAGTCCGACAGCCAGTTGAAGACGGTCACCGTCACCGCCCGCCGCCGCGAGGAAAGTGCTCAAGACGTGCCGACCCCCATGAGCGTGCTCGACGGTCAGGCTCTGGAAAGCCAGCGCATTTACCGCATCCAGGACCTTCAGCAGCTGGTGCCCAGCGTCAACGTCGCCTACATGCATGCACGCCAGTCCAGCGTGTCGATCCGCGGCCTGGGCAACAACCCGGCCAGCGATGGCCTGGAAGGCAGCGTCGGGCTCTACCTGGACAACGTCTACCTCGGGCGTCCGGGCATGGCGGTGTTCGACCTGATGGACATCGAGCAGCTTGAAGTCCTGCGCGGTCCCCAAGGCACCTTGTTCGGCAAGAACACCACTGCCGGCGTCATCAACATCAGCACCCGCGCGCCGAGTTTCACCCCGGAACGCAGCATCGAAACCTCGGTGGGCGAGGACGGCTACTTCCAGACCAAGGGCACGATTTCCGGCCCGCTCAGCGACACCCTGGCCGGGCGCTTCTCGGCCTACCGCACCCGCAACGACGGCGACATCAAGAACGAATACGACGGCCACACCCTCAACGGCGGCTCGCGCCAGGGCTTTCGCGGGCAACTGCTGTACAAGCCCAACGAGCGCTTCAATCTGCGCTGGATCGGCGACTACAACGAGGAAGACTCCAGCGCCGGTACTCGCGTGCTGTTCAGCACCGGGCCGACCATCAACGGCGTCAACCGCTACGAAACCCGCGCGGCGGCGGCAGGTGCAACGCTGGTCGACGGCAGCAAGCGCAAGGTCAACCTCGACAACGACCAGCACGTCACCGTGTTCCAGGGCGGCACCTCGCTGGAAGCCAACTGGACCCTCGACAACGACTTCACCCTGACCTCGGTCAGCAGCTACCGCTGGTGGGACTTCACCCCGCGCAACGACGACGGCCTCAACGTGCCGGCGGCCTACAACGCCGGCGTCTCGGTGCGCGACAAACAGTGGTCGCAGGAATTTCGCCTGGCCTCGCCCACGGGCGGCTTCTTCGATTATGTGCTCGGCGCCTACTACTTCGGCTCTGACCTGGATAACCGCTCCTTCAACTACTACGGCCCGCGCGCCGACATCTGGAACGGCACGCCGACCGGCGCCCTGGCCAACGTCACCACCATCGGCAAAGGCCATATCGAGACCGACAGCTTCGCGCTGTTCGCCCAAGGTACCTGGCACCTCAGCGACCGCCTCGATTTCACCGCGGGCGTGCGCGGCACCTATGAAGAGAAGAGCGCCTGGGTCAACCGCAACGCCCCGCAGGGCGGCGCGGCAGTCGCGGGGGCGGCGGCCACCGCGCGCCAGGGCCGGGTCGGCGCCTACGAGTCGGGCGACCTGAACCAGTACAGCTCCAGCCCGTCGGGGCTGCTCAACCTCAGCTATCGCTTTACCGATGACCTGCTCGGCTACGCCACCTTGTCCCATGGCGAGAAGTCCGGCGGGGTCAACCTGACGGTCGCCACCGCGCCCGTCGCCGGCGCCGACTCGCTGCTGGTCGGCACCGAGCGCGCCAACAACGCCGAACTGGGCTTCAAGAGCACGCTGTGGGACAAGCGCCTGCAACTCAACGCCAACCTGTTCTGGACCCAGGTCAACGCTTACCAGACCAACGCCTACGACGAAGCCAACCGTGTGCAGTACCTGACCAACGCCGGCTCGGTGCGCTCACGCGGGGTGGAATTCGAAAGCACCTTGGTGCCGGTGCGCGGGCTGACACTGAACGTCAACGGCTCCTACAACGACGTCCGCTACCTCTCCTACAAAGACGCCCCGTGCCCGCCGGAAGTGTCGCTACAACCGGGCGCCCCGGCGTCCTGCGACCTCACCGGGCACCAGGTGGTCGGCGCCTCGAAATGGATCGCCAACGCCAACGGCCAGTACCAGTGGGACCTCGCCAACGGCCTGCAACCCTACGTCACCGCCAGCTATGCGTTCCGCTCCAAAGCGGTGGGTGTGGTCGAGGACTCGGACTACGCGCGCATCCCCAGCTACGCCGTGGTCAACCTCTCGACCGGCCTGCGCGGCGATCTCGGCCAAGGCCAGTGGGATGTCTCGCTGTGGCTGAAAAACGCCTTCGACAAGACCTACTACACCACGCTGTGGAGCGCGGCCAACGGCGGCTATGAAGGCCTGCTCGGCACGCCACGAACCTTGGGCGTGACCGGTCGCTACGACTTCTGAGGCGGTTTCCCCATGCCTTTGAGGAATATTTTTTATGCCGCAAAAGCATGGCGAAATGCCCGCATCGCTACAGCCCTTTAAATCCGCGGGCTGTAGCGATTCGGCAGAACCGTATATTCGAACAAGTTCTATCCATAACTTTAAAGATTACTTTCAGAGATAAGCGTCTCGCCCCGATCATCCACCGCAAGCGAAGGCGCTTTTCCTCCATAACCGACCGCCTTCGATGGAAATGCATTGAACCCCCAGGAGTCTATCAATGGGTAATGTCCAGACCGCCGCCAGCGCCCTCGATGTGCTGTGGCGCCCGGCGCCGGGCGAACTGGTCGATCTCGGCCGTCCGCACCGTGTTCCGCTGGCGCAGCAGCGCTTGCAGCGTACGCCGCGCAGCGCCCTGAACCGTCGTGAGAAAGTCCTGCTTGGGGTGTTTGCCCTGGTGTTGCATGGCGCGGCCGCGTACTGGATCAGCCAGGCGCCGACCCCGGTTCTGCCGGTCGTGCCGCCAGAAATTCCACCGATGACCATCGAATTCTCCCAGCCGGCGCCGCCGGTGGTGGAGCCGCCGCCGCCCGTGGTCGTGCCACCGCCGCCGGTCGAGCCGCCACCACCCGTGGAAGACGAACTGGCCGTGAAGCCGCCGCCGCCAAAGCCAGTGCCCAAGCCGAAACCTGTGCCCAAGCCCGTGCCCAAGCCGGTCCCGCAGCCGCCGGTGCAGACACCGCCACCGACTCCGGCCCCGCCGGTCGCCGCGCCACAACCGCCGGCACCGCCCGCGCCCGCCCCGGTGACCCCGGCTTCGGCCAACGCGGCGTACCTGAAAAACCCGGCGCCGGAATACCCGTCGCTGGCCCAGCGTCGCGGCTGGGAAGGCACGGTGCTGTTGCGGGTCAAGGTGCTCGCCAACGGCAAGCCGGGCGAGATCCAGATTCAGAAAAGCAGCGGACGTGAGCAGCTCGATGACGCCGCGCTGGCAGCGGTAAAGCGTTGGAGCTTCGTCCCGGCCAAGCAGGGCGATGTCGCCCAGGAAGGCTGGGTGAGCGTGCCCATCGATTTCAAGATTCGCTAACCCAAATTCGCGTAACCCGAGAGAGAACACATCATGAGCGTATTGGCCTCCCCACTTGAATCCATCGAAAGCGCGGTGATCTGGCTGTTGGTCGGCTTCTCCGTCGTCACCTGGGGCCTGGCCCTGGTTAAGACCGTGCAGTTTGTCCGCCTGAAGAATCAGGACAAACGCTTCCACAAACAATTCTGGGCCGCATCCAGTCTCGATTCGGCCGCCGACCTGGCGCAGACCCAGCCAGGCTCTGCTGCCCGCGTTGCCCAGGCCGGTTATGCCGCCATCGCTGTTGGTGAGCCCGGCCATGCCGCTGACCTGAGCCAGTCGATCAACCACCAGGACCGCCTGGAACGCGCCCTGCGCCAGCAAATCGTGCGTGAGCGCCGCTCACTGGAAACCGGCCTGGCCGTGGTCGCCAGTATCGGCAGCACCTCGCCGTTCATCGGCCTGTTCGGTACCGTCTGGGGCATCATGGAAGCCCTGAAAGGCATCAGCGCCGCAGGCTCGGCGAGCCTCGAAACCGTGGCCGGCCCGATCGGTGCGGCACTGGTTGCCACTGGCGTGGGTATCGCCGTCGCGGTCCCGGCGGTGCTGGTTTACAACTACTTCCTGCGTCGCCTGAAACTGACGGCTGCTGACCTGGATGACTTCGCCCACGACTTCTACAGCCTCGCGCAGAAGAGTGCCTTCCGCGTCATCGCCCACCCAACGCTGCACAAGGCCAACACCCAGGCCGGTCAGCCCGTGAAAGAGGCGGTGTGAGATGGCTTTTTCGACCCAGGACAGTGATGAAGTACTGAGTGAGATCAACGTCACCCCGTTGGTGGACGTGATGCTGGTACTGCTGGTGGTGTTCATCGTGACCGCGCCGCTGCTGACCAACGCGATTCCGATCAACCTGCCCAAGACCGAGGCCGTGGCCCCGGTGGAACAGAAAGACCCGCTGGTGGTGAGCATCGACGGCGCAGGCAAGGTGTTCATCAACAAGGACGAAATCCAGCCGGATCTGCTGGAGATCAACTTGCAGACGGCCAAGGCCAAGGACCCGGATGTGAGGGTGCAACTGCAGGCTGATGACGGTGTGAATTACGGAGAAGTGGCCCGCGCCATGGCTTCCATTGAACGTGCGGGGATTACCAAGCTTTCGGTGATCACCGCCCGCTGAGCAACACGCAACTCAGGCAAACTTGAAGGCCGGTCCTGTGGCAGGGGCTGGCCTTTTTTTGTTTGGGATGTCGGGGAATGGCGGCCAGGTGTTAGTCGACAGATTTTCAGCGGTCACAAGATCGAGCGCCGCCCGCGCGGCGCATCGCGAGCAAGCTCGCTCCTACAACAGTTGTAACGTGCCATGGCCTGTGAGACTTGGGCTGGCAGCCCTTGGTGTTTGGCGATGGATCGCGGGGAGGCTGTTGAGGTCGACTCGATACCGCGTCGTACAAACAAGGCGGCCAGCCATGGCCTCACAGACATAGGTACGTTGCAACCTCTGTAGGAGCGAGCTTGCTCGCGATGCGCCGCGCGGGCGGCGCTCGATCTTGAGAGCGATAAAGATCTTTCGGCTAGCGCCTGGTGGCCCCGACGCGGCCTCCAGACAGGCCCATTCCAGACACCTGCAAACACAAAGTTTGTGGAACCAAAAAATCCTAGGACGTACCCTACGCGGTCTGTCGGTCCTAGCTTCCTTGCCCGGGAAACCCACACCTTCTAGGCTTGCCCGGTCGCTGAAAATTCAGCGACCGGGTGTGGAAACCCGAGCATTTTTGAGTAGCGACCGCTTTATGGCCGCTGTGCGCGGGAGGCTTTCGGGCCTGCCGGGTTCGCTATTCGCTCGGTTTTCCACCCCGCGTACAGCTGCCACCCTTTTGTGTGGAAACAGAGAGGTGGCGGCCCAACAGGAATAGCAAACCGATGAAAAAAATAGTCCCCGACCCACCCCTATCCCCCACCTGCACCCGCCACTTCGGCGAATGCCCCGCCGACCACCCTCCGCTGTTTTCCGTCAACGCCGGCATCGACCCCCACAGCACCCTGGTTCACGCCTCAATGTTCCTGCGCTGCGCCTACTACTCCGCCCAGGAAGCGACCGGACAAGACGCCGGCCGAGCCAACTTCGTCTGGCTGGCGATGCACGGCGTGGAAGCCGCCAAGGCGCTGATAGATGCGCTGATCGATGGCATGGAAAAGGCCGAATGGCAGCAAGCTGCCGACTAAACGCAACCGGGGCCGTACGGCGGTCCCTATCTATTTTTGGTTATTAACAAATAGCTTCTTATTCCTTTACGGATATAACCCCAGCGCTAATACTTGCCGGCATGCACGCAACCGCAGCAGGAGGCAATTCCCCATGCGCAACGAGTCGATCCGTTACCTGATTGTTCCCGGCTGGCAAGGTTCGCCAGACGAGCACTGGCAAAGCCATTGGCACAGCACGCTGCCCAATAGCGCCCGTGTCGAGCAGGCCGACTGGCTGACGCCGAAGCGCGAGGATTGGGTCGCCGCGCTGGAGCAGGCGATTGCCGCCGACGACGCGCCGGTGATTCTGATTGCTCACAGCCTCGGTTGCATCACGGTTTCTCACTGGGCCGCCCAGGCCAGCCCGGCATTGCTGCGCCGGGTACGCGGGGCGCTGCTGGTAGCGCCGGCAGATGTCGAACGCCCCGCCTGCGCGCCGGCCCTGCGTAACTTCGCACCGATTCCCATGCAACAACTGCCGTTCCCGAGCCAGGTGGTCACCTCGGACAACGACCCGGCCGTCAGCGCCCCACGGGCGATGCAACTGGCCCGCGCCTGGGGCGCCGAAGCCGGCGTACTCGGTGGCGCCGGACACATCAACGTCAAATCCGGGCATCGCCGTTGGGAACAGGGTTTCGCCTACCTGTACCGCCTGCAAAGCCGTCTGGAACAGGGCGCCCTTCGCCGCGCCTGATTCCACCGCACCTTTTTTCTTTTTACTGCTTAACGCCCGGGCCAGGAGTGCCCGGGCGGGAGTTTTGCCATGACTGCACAAGACACTTTCGGCCAGCCGCTGCTGACCTTCCCCGAACTCGACAAGAGCCCGCTGAGCATCCGCGCCAAGGCGCTGGTGTTCGTCGATCCGCGTTCGCGCCAGTTGCGCGAGGAGCTGGAGATTCTCGCGCCGCTGGCGCTACCCGTGCTGATCCGCGGCGAAACCGGTACCGGCAAGGAATTGCTGGCCCGGCAGATCCACCGCGCCAGTGATCGCGGCGGCCTGTTCGTCTCGGTCAACTGCGGGGCGATCAGCCCGACCTACGCCGATGCCGAGTTGTTCGGCTACGCCGCCGGGGCCCACAGCGGCACGGCCAGCAGCCGCGCCGGCTGGTTTGGCTCGGCCAACGGCGGAACCCTCTACCTCGATGAAATCGCCGACCTGCCGCTAGCCATCCAGGTCAAGCTGTTGGCGGCACTGGAGAACCGCGAGGTGACCCGCGTCGGCGCGCAGCAGGCTCATTCGGTGGACGTGCGCCTGGTCGCCGCCACCAGCATCGACCTGGCGCAGGCCGTGGCGGCCGGGCGCTTCCATCCGCGTTTGTACGATTACCTGCACGAAGGCCGCCTGGAACTGCCGGCCTTGCGCGAGCGGGTCGGTGACATCCTGCCGCTGGCCGAGTACTTCATCGGGATCTACAGCCCGCGGCTGAACCTGCCGGTGCCGCTGCTGAGCGAGGCGGCGCAGCGGGTATTGGAACTGCACGACTGGCCGGGCAATACCCGCGAGCTGGAGAACGTCATTCACTTCGCCCTGTTGCTGGGCAGCGGTGACGAGATCCTGCCGGAGCACCTGAATCTGCCGACGCCCCTTTCGGCGCTGGCCGAACGGCTGGAGCACATCAGCAAACAGGGCGACGCTGCGGAGCGTCGTGCGTTGCAGAGTCTGCTGGAGAAGACGCTGTTGCGCCTCACGCAAGCCGCAGGCTAGAGCGTTGCGCATCCTGCATAAAGGGGTGCGAACAAAAAGGCATAACCAGCTAAGCAAAAGATATTGTTACGGAATAAAAAATCTCGGTATTGTCCGCCTCACGCCGGGCAATACGGGCCCGGCCAACCAACACTTACCGAGGCCCACGAGGCGCGGATACCAATAAGGACTGCACATGAAAAAGACGTTGTTGATGACTGCCTTGGCCGCCGCGCTGTCGGTTGCCGGTTTTGCCCACGCCGGCGAAAAGCTGGTGGTCGCCGCGACTCCGGTTCCGCACGCTGAGATCCTCGAACTGATCAAGCCGACCCTGGCCAAGGAAGGTGTGGACCTGGAGATCAAAGTCTTCACCGACTACGTGCAGCCCAACGTGCAGGTTGACCAGAAGCGTCTGGACGCCAACTACTTCCAGACCCTGCCGTACCTGAAGAACTTCAATGAAGGTAAGGGCACCAACCTGGTGACCGTGATCGGCGTTCACGTCGAGCCGTTCGGTGGCTACTCGAAGAAGGTCAAGAGCCTGAGCGAGCTGAAGGAAGGCGCTACCGTGGCTATCCCGAACGAGGGCAGCAACAGTGGTCGCGCCCTGCTGCTGTTGCAGAAGGCTGGCCTGATCACCCTGAAGGATCCGAAGAACGCCCTGGCGACCCCGAAAGACATCGCCGAGAACCCGAAAAAACTGAAATTCCGCGAACTGGAATCCGCCATGCTGCCGCGTGTGCTGGACCAGGTGGACCTGGACCTGATCAACACCAACTACGCGCTGGAAGCCGGTCTGAACCCGGCGAAAGACGCGCTGGTGATCGAAGGCAGCGACTCGCCTTACGTGAACTTCCTGGTGGCCCGTCCGGACAACAAGGACAGCGACGCCATCCAGAAACTGGCCAAGGCCCTGACTTCGCCTGAGGTGAAAACCTTCATCGAGAAGAAGTACAGCGGCGCGGTACTGCCGGCGTTCTGATGTACTGAGGCGCCAAGAAACCGAAGCTGAATCGTAAAAACCGCCGTTGCGGCGTAATGCCTGTCAGTCAGGCATTACCCCAACGGCGGTTTTTTCATTGCCGGCGAAAACGCTCATTCGGAAGGAAAATACTTCTCGACCAGGGCGTACAGGATGGTCGCCGTTTCAGCATCCCAGCGATTTCAGTGATATTCATATTCGATAAAAGTATTTAAATAATTATTTTTATACCTTTAGAGTCTTTTCCCAATGAGGCTTACCCGCCTCGCACTTGTCGTCAGCATCCGCCCGTCTACCCTCGGGCCGGTTCGGAAAAGACCCCGCGTTCATGACCTTCGATATCCCTTTCATCCTCAGCACTTTGCCGGCGTTTCTCAAAGCCGTCGGCGTGACCCTGCAGGTTGGCCTGATCGCTATCGCCACCTCGCTGGTGGTTGCGGTGATCAATGCGGCGATCCTGCTGTTCCGCACGCCGGTCCTGCACCGCCTGGTTTCGCTCTACGTCGAGCTGGCCCGCAACACGCCGCTGCTGATCCAGTTGTTCTTCGTCTACTTCGCCCTGCCGACGCTCGGTGTAAAAATCTCCGGCTTCGCTGCGGCGATCATTACCATGACCTTCCTCGGCGGCGCCTACCTCACCGAGGTGCTGCGCGCTGGGGTCGAGGCGGTGCCGGCGGCGCAACTGGAATCGGGCCGCTCCATCGGCCTTTCCGAAGGCCAGTTGCTGCGCCATGTGATCCTGCCGCAGGCCGGCATCCTCAGCCTGCCGTCGCTGTTCGCCAATTTCATTTTCCTGCTCAAGGAAACCACCGTGGTCTCGGCGGTGGCGGTGCCGGAAATTCTCTACACCACCAAGAGCTACATCGCCCTCTACTACAAGACCTACGAAATGCTCGCGGTGATGACGCTGATTTGCGTCCTGCTGTTCCTGCCACTGTCGCTGCTGCTCAGCCGCCTGGAAAGGAGGTTGCAACATGGCCAGTTCGGGTCTTGAGCTGTTGCTGGTGTCTTTGCCGCAACTGGGCAAGGGCGCCGCGCAAACCCTGTCAATTTCGGCGTTGGGAATTGTTTTCGCGACGCTGGGCGGTGTGCTTTACGGCGTGCTGGCGACGCTCGGCAAGCGCAGTGTGAACGTGCTGCTGCGTATTTACCTGGAGCTGTTTCGCGCCATTCCGGTGCTGGTCTGGTTGTACCTGTTGTTCTTCGGGCTGCCGATCTTCCTCGGCATCAGCCTGCCGAGCTTCTGGTGCGCGGTGCTGGTGCTGGCGCTGTGGGGCGCCAGCGAGGTCGGTGAAGTGGTGCGCGGCGCGCTGCTGTCGCTGCCCCGTGGCCAGCGCGAGGCGGGGCTGTCGATCGGCCTGTCCGGCTGGCAGTTGTACGGTTACGTGCTGCTGCCCCAGGCGCTGAAGCGCATGACTCCGCCGACCATCAACATCTACACGCGGATCATCAAGACCAGCTCGCTGGCAGTGCTGATCGGTGTGGTGGATGTGATCAAGGTCGGCCAGCAGATCATCGAGCGCACCTATGAATCGGTACTGATCTACGGCGCGCTGTTCCTGTTTTTCTTCTTCATCTGCTACCCGCTTTCGGCGGCCTCCAGGGCCCTGGAACGACGCTGGACACACGCATGAGCGCATTGATCGAGTTTCAGGGCTTCAACAAATTTTTCGGCGAGCAGCAGGTGCTCAAGGACGTGGACCTGTCGGTGGAGACGGGCGAAGTGGTGGTCATTCTTGGCCCCAGCGGTTGCGGCAAGAGCACCTTGCTGCGCTGCCTGAACGGTCTGGAAAGCGCCCACAGCGGCAGCTTGCGGCTTGAAGGCCGCGAGCTGCTGAGCCCGAAGACCGACTGGCGCGAAATCCGCCAGCAGGTCGGCATGGTGTTCCAGAGCTATCACCTGTTCGGTCACATGAGCGTGATCGAAAACCTGCTGCTGGGCCCGCTCAAGGTGCAGAAGCGCGAGCGCCACGAAACCCTGGCCCAGGCCGAGGCGCTGCTGGCGCGGGTCGGCCTGCTGGACAAGCGCGATGCCTACCCGCGCCAGCTTTCCGGTGGCCAGCAGCAACGCATCGCCATCGTCCGTTCGCTGTGCATGAACCCACGGGTAATGCTGTTCGACGAAGTCACCGCGGCCCTCGACCCGGAAATGGTCAAGGAAGTGCTGCAGGTGATCCAGGGCCTGGCCCGCGACGGCATGACCCTGCTTATCGTTACCCACGAAATGGCCTTCGCCCGCGCGGTGGCCGACCGAATCGTGTTCATGGAGGCCGGCAGGATCCTTGAACAGAGTCCACCCGAGAGCTTCTTTACGAACCCGCGGACCGCACGCGCGCAGCAGTTCCTGGAGAAATTTTCCTTCGTAGAAAGCCTGCCAGAGAGACCTCAAAAGGAACTGTCATGAAAACTGCCAAAACCTCGAAACTGCTGCTGTCACTGCTCGGCCTGGCGTTGCTGGCCGGCTGCAACAAGGCCGAAGAGCCGCCAAAACCTGCCGCCGCCACGCCTGCGCCGGCCACCACCAGCTACCTGGAAACCATCAAGGCCCGCGACAAGCTGATCGTCGGCGTGTTTACCGACAAACCGCCGTTCGGCTTCGTCGATGAAAGCGGGCGTTATGTTGGCTTCGATACCGATATCGGCCGGGCGTTTGCCAAGTCGCTGCTGGGTGATGAGAACAAAGTCGAGTTCGTCGCCGTCGAGCCGGCCAGCCGCATTCCGTTCCTGCAGAGCGACAAGGTCGACCTGATCCTGGCTAACATGACCGTGACCCCGGAGCGCAAGGAGGCGGTGGAATTCACCAACCCCAACCTGCGTGTTGCCGTGCAGGCGCTGGTAGCGGACGGCAGTGCCGTGCAGAAGCTCGATGACCTGGCCGACAAGACCACCATCGTCACCACCGGCACCACCGCCGACATCTGGCTGACCAAGAACCACCCGGACTGGAAACTGCTCAAGTTCGAGAAAAACAGCGAGTCGCTGCAGGCCCTGGCCAATGGTCGTGGCGATGCTTACGCGCAGGACAACCTGATTCTGTTCAGCTGGTCCAAGCAGAACCCGGGCTACCGCGTACTGCCGGAAAAACTCGGTGAAGAAGCGCCGATCGCGCCGGCGGTGAAGAAGGGCAATATCGAACTGCGCGATTGGGTCAACACCGAGCTGGCGCGCCTGGGCGAGGAGAAATTCCTGCTCAAGCTGTATGACCAATACGTGCGCAAAGAGCTGAGTGACGACACCAAGCCGGAAAGCGTGATCGTGGAAGGGGGCAAGTGGCAGGGTTGATTTGATTCAGTGGGGTTGAGGGCCTCATCGCCGGCAAGCCGGCTCCCACAGGGGATGGTGTACACCGGACCTGTGGGAGCTGGCTTGCCAGCGATAGGGCCCTCAAATCCACCCCCTAATCCGGCCAATGCCACACCGGCTCATCCAGCATCCCCTGACCCACCACCCGGGTCTGCCCCAGTTCTTTTTCCAGCACGATGGAATTGCAGTTCGCATCGCCTTCCAGCGCTTCCATCAGCCCCGGAGAGTGCGACACCACCCACACCTGACAGTGCTGCGACGCGCGGATGATCAAGCGTGCCAGCGCCGGAATCAGGTCCGGGTGCAGGCTGGTTTCCGGCTCGTTGAGGACCATCATGGTCGGCGGCCGGGGCGTCAGTAGCGCCGCGACCAGCAGCAGGTAGCGCAAGGTGCCGTCCGACAGTTCTGCCGCACTCAGCGGTCGCAACAACCCTTCCTGATAAAACTGCACCGCGAACAAGCCACCCGGCACCGCGTCAATCCCGAGCCGTGCGCCGGGAAAGGCGTCAGCGATGGTGGCCTGCAGCGCCTCGGGATCGCCCACCTCACGGATGGTCTGCAACGCCGCCGCCAGGTCACGCCCATCGTGATGCAGCACCGGCGTGCGCGTGCCCAGTTGCGGGCGCCGCGCCGGGGCGCCGGCATCGGTGCGCAGGTGATCGTAAAAGCGCCAGCCACGGATCTGCTCGCGCAAGTACAGCACCTCGGGCGAGGAACGCAGGTTGCCGACCTGGTCGAACAGGCTGTCAGCGCTGGACACATGCTGCGCCAGCACGTCCCACTGGCGTCCCTCGCGGGCCTTGATCATCGGCCCCTGGCGATCCACCAGCAGGCTGGCCGGGCGGTAGCTTTCGCCGGCCCAGAGGCTTTCGCGCTTGATCTGCGGGTCGAGGAAAAACTGCGTGCGGCTGTCCGGCTCCGGCAGGCCGAGGCCGATGGCGTAACCAAAATCTTCCCCGGCAAAGCCCAGTCGAAGCCGCCTCACCCCTTTGCGCGGCCCACCCTCGATCGGCACTTCGCCACGGCTCATGCGCCGGCTGATCTGCTCGGGCCCGGCCCAGAAGGTCGACTCCAGCCCGCCTTCCGCCGCCAGCGCATTGACCACGCCACCGCGAGCGGTTTCGGCCAGCAGGCGCAGTGCCTTGTACAGGTTGGACTTGCCGCTGCCGTTGGGCCCGGTGATCAGGTTCAGGCGACCGAGGGGCAGCACCAGGCGGTTGATTGAGCGGTAATTGGCGACGGCGAGGGTGGTGAGCATCACAGGCGTCCCGTGGAAACTGGGTGAGCAGTATCGTCTATTCAAAGGGTTTTAGACGTTGTTCACGAATTATGTAGGCCGGTTCCGATTGTTGTGTGAGCAGCTAGGGAACCCCTGATCTACGCTAACAGTCGCATTCACCATGTCGAACCGGCGCATGCAAGGAGCCAGCATGAAGTGGTCGCGTTCTTATTCGCTCGGCTGCATGGGCCTGATGCTCGTGTTGGCGGGCTGTGGCGAGAAGCCTGCCGTGGAGCCGCAACGACCCAGGGTTGCGGTGCAGAAGGTCGAGCCTGGTGATTTCGCCGCCGCGGTGACGCTGACCGGCGACGTCCAGGCGCGGGTGCACAGTGACCTGTCGTTTCGGGTCGGCGGCAAGATCATTTCCCGCACGGTCGATGTTGGCGACCACGTCAGCGCCAATCAGGTGCTGGCGCGGCTTGATCCGAAAGACCTGCAGACCGGTGTCGATTCGGCCAATGCCGAAGTCCTCGCGGCGCGGGCGCGGGTGACGCAGAGTTCCGCCGCCTTTGTGCGCCAGCAGAAGCTGCTGCCCAAGGGCTACACCAGCCAGAGCGAATACGATTCCGCCGAAGCTGCACTGCGCAGCAGCCAGAGCGCGCTGAAGGCCGCCGAGGCGCAACTGGCCAATGCCAGGGAACAACTCAGCTACACCGCGCTGGTGGCCGATGCGGCCGGGGTGATCACCGAGCGCCAGGCCGAGGTCGGCCAGGTGGTGCAGGCGACGGTGCCGATTTTCAGCCTGGCCCGCGATGGCGGCCGCGATGCGGTGTTCAACGTCTACGAGTCGCTGCTGCTGGCGCCGGCCAGCGCCGAGTCGATCACGGTAAGCCTGCTCGATAACCCGAAAATCCAGGCCAAGGGGCATGTCCGCGAGGTCACGCCGACGGTGTCGGCACAGAGCGGCACGGTGCAAGTGAAGATCGCCCTGGACGAGGTGCCGGCCGGGATGGAGCTGGGCTCGGCGGTCAGCGCCACTGGCAATCCACGGGGACGGCCAGGGGTGGAACTGCCGTGGTCGGCGTTGACCAAGGACCTGCGCGAGCCCGCCGTGTGGCTGGTGGATCAGGACAACAAGGTACGTCTGCAAAAGGTCACCGTCGGCCGCTACCTCACCGGCAAGGTGGTGGTCAGCGACGGCCTGGAAAGTGGCGAGTCGGTGGTGGTGCGCGGCGGGCAGTTGCTGCACCCGGGCATGCTGGTGGAAATCGCCGATAACGGTAAAGCCGGGGTGCAGCCATGAAGCCCGCGATCCTGCTGTTGGGCTGCCTGTCGCTGGTGGCCTGTGGCGAAAAGAAGGAGGCGCCGGAGCCGATCCGCCCGGTGCTGTCGATGCAGGTCCAGACCCAGGACCAGCTCGACCTCGGGCGTTTTGCCGGGACCATTCAGGCCCGCTATGAAAGTACCTTGGGCTTTCGTGTCGGCGGCCGCATCGCCCGCCGCGCAGTGGACGTCGGCAGCACAGTGAAGCCGGGCGATGTGCTCGCCAGCCTCGATCCCACCGACCAGCGCAACCAGGTGCGCGCCGCTGAAGGCGACCTGGCGCGGGTCCAGGCGCAGTGGATCAATGCCCAGGCCAATGCGCGTCGCCAGCAGCAATTGTATGACCGTGGCGTCGGCGCCCAGGCGCAACTGGACATCGCCCAGACCGACCTGAAAACCACCGGCGCCAGTCTTGAACAGGCCAAGGCGGCGTTGCAGCAGGCCCGCGACCAGCTCGGCTACAGCGAGCTGCGCACCGATCACGGCGCGGTGGTCACCGAATGGAAGGCCGAGGCCGGGCAGACCGTTAGCGCGGGCCAGGCGGTCGTGACCCTGGCGCGGCCTGACGTGAAGGAGGCGGTGATCGACCTGCCGACCCGCCTCGCCGACGAACTCTCCGAAGGCGTGGAATTCCGCGTTGCCGCGCAACTGGACAGCAACCTGAATACCACCGCCCAACTGCGCGAAATCGAGCCGCAGGCCGACGCCAGCACCCGCACCCGGCGCGCCCGGTTGACCCTGCACGAAACGCCCGAGGGCTTCCGCCTCGGCACGTCCATCAGCGTCACCCTCAGCTCGGCGGTGAAGCCGCGTAGCGAAGTGCCGGCCAGTGCCATTCAGGAGGTGGACGGCAAAACCCGGGTGTGGATCGTCGATACCCAACAAAAAGTGGTCAACCCGCGAGACGTGAACGTGCTCGAACGAGGCCCGGATGGGGTGCTGCTGGCCTCGGGGGTGCAGCCCGGTGAGCGGGTGGTCACCGCCGGCGTCAACAGCCTCAAGCCGGGGCAGAAGGTTTTGGTCGATGAGGACGAGTCCCGATGAAAGGAAGCTTCAACCTGTCCGAATGGGCACTCCGGCACCAATCCTTCGTCTGGTACCTGATGTTCGTCGCCTTGCTCATGGGGGTGTTTTCCTACCTCAACCTGGGCCGTGAAGAAGACCCGTCGTTCACCATCAAGACCATGGTGATCCAGACCCGCTGGCCGGGTGCGACCCAGGACGAAACCCTGCTGCAGGTCACCGACCGCATCGAGAAAAAACTCGAAGAGCTGGACTCCCTCGACTACGTGAAGAGCTACACCCGGCCCGGTGAATCGACGGTCTACGTCAACCTGCGCGACACCACCAAGGCCGGCGACATCCCGCAGATCTGGTACCAGGTGCGCAAGAAGATCCAGGACATTCGCGGCGAGTTTCCCCAGGGCATTCAGGGCCCCGGTTTCAACGATGAATTCGGCGATGTGTTCGGCTCGATCTACGCCTTCACCGCCGACGGCCTGAGCATGCGCGAACTGCGTGACTACGTGGAGCGGGTGCGCGCGGAAATCCGCGAGGTGCCGAACCTGGGCAAGGTCGAGATGATCGGCACCCAGGACGAGGTGCTTTACCTGAACTTCTCCACCCGCAAGCTGGCGGCGCTGGGCATCGATCAACGTCAGGTGGTGCAGGCCCTGCAGGCGCAGAACGCGGTGACGCCAGCGGGGGTGATCGAGGCCGGGCCGGAACGGATTTCGGTGCGCACCAGCGGCCAGTTCGCCTCGGAAAAAGACCTCGCCGAGGTCAATCTACGGCTCGACGACCGCTTCTACCGCCTGGCCGATATCGCCGAGATTCGCCGTGGCTACACCGATCCGCCGACGGTGCAATTCCGCTACAACGGCCAGCAAGCGATTGGCCTGGCCATCGGCATGAAGTCCGGCGGCAACATGCAGGTGTTCGGCCAGGACCTGCGCAAGAAGATGGACAGCGTCATTACCGAGCTGCCGGTCGGGGTCGGGGTATTCACCGTGTCCGACCAGGCGGTGGTGGTGAAGGAGGCGGTCGGCGGCTTCACCAGCGCGCTGTTCGAGGCGGTGGTGATCGTGCTGCTGGTGAGTTTCGTCAGCCTCGGTCTGCGCGCCGGGCTGGTGGTGGCCTGCTCGATCCCGCTGGTGCTGGCGATGGTCTTCGTGTTCATGGAATACAGCGGCATCACCATGCAGCGGATTTCCCTGGGTGCGCTGATCATTGCGCTGGGCCTGCTGGTGGACGACGCGATGATCACCGTCGAGGTGATGGTTACGCGCCTGGAAATGGGCGAGAGCAAGGAGCAGGCGGCGACGTTCGCCTACACCTCGACCGCCTTCCCGATGCTCACCGGCACCCTGGTGACCGTGGCCGGGTTTGTGCCGATTGGCCTCAATGCCAGTTCGGCGGGGGAGTACACCTTCACCCTGTTCGCGGTGATCGCCGTGGCGCTGCTGGTGTCGTGGATCGTCGCCGTGCTGTTCGCCCCGGTGCTGGGCGTGCACCTGCTCAACATCAAACCCAAGGTGCATGAAGAAGAGCCGGGCCGGGTTGGCCGCGCCTTTGCCGGCGGCTTGCTGTGGAGTATGCGTCACCGCTGGCTGACCATCGGCGGCACCATCGTGCTGTTCGCCCTGGCGATTTTCTGCATGCGCTTCGTGCAGAACCAGTTCTTCCCGTCCTCGGACCGTCCGGAACTGCTGGTGGACATCAACCTGCCGCAGAACGCCTCGATCGAAGAAACCCGCAAGGTGGTTGATCGCCTCGAATCCACCTTCAAGGATGACCCGGACATTGCCCACTGGAGCACCTACATCGGCCAGGGCGCGGTGCGTTTCTACCTGCCGCTGGACCAGCAACTGCAAAACCCCTACTACGCGCAATTGGTGGTGGTGAGCAAAGGCCTGGAGTCCCGCGAAGCGCTCAAGGCGCGCTTGCAGAAACGCCTGCGTGACGAATTCGTCGGCATCGGCAGCAACGTTCAGTCACTGGAAATGGGCCCGCCCGTTGGGCGGCCGATTCAGTATCGGGTCAGCGGCAAGGACATCGATCTGGTGCGCAAACACGCCATCGAGCTGGCGACCTTGCTCGACAGCAACCCGCACATCGGCGACATGATTTACGACTGGAACGAGCCGGGCAAAGTGCTGCGGATCGACATCGCCCAGGACAAGGCGCGGCAGCTCGGGTTGTCGTCGGAAGACGTGGCCAATGTGATGAACAGCATCGTCAGCGGCGTGCCGGTGACCGAGGTGCACGACAACATCTACCTGATCGACGTGGTGGCCCGCGCCGAAGACAGCGAGCGCGGTTCGCCGCAGACGTTGCAGAACCTGCAGATCGTCACCCCCAACGGCACCTCGATTCCGCTGCTGGCGTTCGCCACCGTGCGCTACGAACTGGAGCAACCGCTGGTGTGGCGGCGTGACCGCAAACCGACCATCACCATCAAGGCCTCGGTCCGCGACGAGATCCAGCCGACCGATCTGGTGGCCCAGCTCAAACCGAAGATTGAAGAATTCGCCAGCAAGCTGCCGGTGGGTTACGAAGTGGCGACGGGCGGCACGGTGGAAGAAAGCAGCAAGGCCCAGGGCCCGATCGCCAAAGTGATACCGCTGATGCTATTCCTCATGGCGACGTTCCTGATGATCCAGTTGCACAGCGTGCAGAAGCTGTTCCTGGTGGCGAGCGTGGCGCCGCTGGGGCTGATCGGCGTGGTCATCGCGCTGGTGCCGACGGGGACGCCGATGGGTTTCGTGGCGATCCTCGGGATATTGGCGCTGATCGGCATCATCATCCGTAACTCGGTGATCCTCGTGACCCAGATCGACGAGTACGAGGCCCAGGGTTACACGCCGTGGGATGCCGTACTGGAAGCCACCAACCACCGCCGCCGCCCGATCCTTCTCACCGCTGCGGCGGCGAGCCTGGGCATGATCCCGATTGCCCGGGAAGTGTTCTGGGGGCCGATGGCCTACGCGATGATTGGCGGGATTATTGTCGCGACCTTGCTGACGCTGCTGTTTTTGCCGGCGCTGTATGTGGCCTGGTACAAGATTCGGGAGCCGGAGAGGGCTTGATCTGGGGTTGATGGTGTTTTTTAGGGCCTCATCGCTGGCAAGCCAGCTCCCACAGGGGCAGTGCAACTCTCAAGACTTGTGCTGAACCTGTGGGAGCTGGCTTGCCAGCGATGAGGCCAAAATGATCACCGCTTATTCAACCGCTGCGCCAACCGGTCCCCACTCACCTGAATCAACGCCACCAGCACCACCAGCATGACGATCACGGTCAGCATGATCTGGGTATCGAAGCGCTGGTAGCCATAGCGGTAGGCGATGTCGCCCAACCCGCCTGCGCCGATGGCGCCGGCCATGGCCGAGGAGTTGATCATGGTCACCAGGGTGATGGTGAAACCACCCACTATTCCCGGCAACGCCTCGGGCAACAGCACATGCCAGACGATATGCCAGCGCCGGCAACCCATGGCCTGCGCCGCTTCGATCAGGCCGTGGTCGACTTCGCGCAGGCTGACTTCGGCAATCCGGGCGAAGAACGGTGTAGCGGCAATAGTCAGTGGTACGACCGCCGCCCACACGCCGTAGGTGGTGCCGACGATCAGCCGGGTGAAGGGGATCAGCGCGACCATCAGGATCAAGAACGGAATCGAGCGGAACAGGTTGACGAACACGCCGAGCACGCGGTTCACGTTTGGCGCTTCGAAGATGCCGCCCTTGCCGCTGGTGACCAGGATCACCGCCAGCGGAATGCCCGCCAGCAGCGCGATCAGTGAGGACACGCCGACCATCAGCAGGGTGTCGACGACGCCCTGCAACAAACGATCAAACCACATAGCCAAGTACCTCTACCTGCGCGGCCCAGTCGCGGGCCCGTTCGATGATGCTGTCGTGGGTGTGGGGCGACCCCGCGACCGAGATCACCAACTGGCCGAGGGCACGGTCCTGGATCGGTTCGATGCCGCCCTGCAACAGGCTGACTTTGCCGCCAAGGGCCACGAACAGCGCCGACAGGTCCGGCGCTTCGCGGTCCTGGCCGCTGACCCGCAAGCGCAGAACCAGCGTCGCCCGCGCGTCCGGTGCGGTGGGCAGCAGACGCTCCAGCAGCGCTGACGGCAAGGCCGGCTGCAACGGCGCTAGCAGGGTTTTGCTGACGTCGTGCTGCGGGTCGCCGAACACTTGCCAGACTTCGCCCTGCTCGACCACACGCCCGCGCTCCAGTACCACCACGCGGTGGCAGATATCGCGGATCACCGCCATTTCGTGGGTGATGAGGACGATGGTCAGGCCGAGGCGCTGGTTGATGTCGCGCAGCAGGCCAAGGATCGATTCGGTGGTCTCCGGGTCGAGCGCCGAGGTGGCTTCGTCGCAGAGCAGGATCGCCGGGTCATGCACCAGCGCGCGGGCGATGCCGACGCGCTGTTTCTGCCCGCCGGAAAGCTGCGCCGGATAGACGTGATGCTTCTCCTGCAACCCCACCAGCTCCAGCAGTTCGGTGACCTTGCGCTGGCGCTCGGCCTTGGGCACGCCGGCCACTTTCAGCGGCAGCTCGACGTTCTGCCACACGGTCTTGGCCGACATCAGGTTGAAGTGCTGGAAGATCATGCCGATGCGTCGGCGCAGGGCGACCAGCTTGTCCTCGTCGTACCCGGCGATGTCCACCTGGTCGATCAACACGCGGCCGCTGCTGGGTTGTTCCAGGCGGTTGATGGTGCGGATCAGCGACGACTTGCCGGCGCCGCTGCGGCCGATGATGCCGAAGATTTCGCCGTGCTGGATGTTCAGGTCGATATCAGCCAGGGCCGGGGCGTCCTGCCCCGGGTAGGTCTTGTTGAGGCTGACGAAGCGCACATGGGCGCTGTTCAGTTCAGGATGCAGCGCCCGCTGCCGGGTCTGCCGGGGTTCCGACAGGCTCGGCGAGTCCAGCGCCACACGGGCGTTGGCGGTGCTCATCTCAGCTCTCCCAGCCCGGCTGGTACAGCTTGCCGTGGGCCTTGTCGAGGGCGGCGCGAACCACCGGCGAGTGCTGGTAGATGTCGATGAACTTGGCCAGGCGCGGGTCGTCCTTGTTTTGCGGCTTGATGACGAACTGGATCACGTATTCCTTGTGATCGATGCCGTCGAACAGCAGCGCGGAGCCGGCATCGAAAGTGTTGGCCAGGCGGATGTAGTGCGGGTAGCCCTGGACCAGGTCGGCGTCTTCATAGGCGCGAACCAGTTGCACCGCTTCGACCTGAAGGATCTTGATCTTCTTCGGGTTGCCGACGATGTCGTCCTCGGTGGCCTTGTAGCCGACACCCGGCTTGAGGCTGATCAGGCCGGCCTTGGCCAGCAGTTGCAGACCGCGACCGCCGTTGATCGGGTCGTTGGCGATGGCCACGGTGGCGCCTTCCGGCAGCTCGGCGAAGCTCTTGTACTTCTTCGAGTAGAGGCCGACGTTGTTGATGATGCCGGGGGCGTAGGGCACCAGGTCGAAACCGGCGGCGGACTTGGCGTTTTCCAGGAACGGGATGTGCTGGAAGTAGTTCACGTCGATGTCGCCGGCGGCGAGGCTGACGTTGGGCGCGATCCAGTCGCTGAACTCGATCAGCTCGACGTTCAGCCCCTGTTTCTTCGCTTCGCCGACCGCCGCTTCCAGCGGGATGGCGAAGGCGGCGGTGGTGCCGACTTTCAGCGGGGCATCGGCGGCGTGGCTGGTGCCGATCAGGCCGAGGGTGAGGGCGAGTGCCGCGACGGGGCGGCCGAAAAGGGTCTTAAGCATGCTGTAGCGCTCCGGTCGGTTGGGCGGTCGTGGTCGGTTGGGCGTTGTGGCGATAGCCGGCGCCAGGGTGGTCGGCAGGCAGGTGGGCAGTGCCCTGCGGGAACAGCTTCTGTCGCAGTGGGCCGTTGTCGTAGGCGGTCTTGTACGAGCCGCGGCGTTGCAGCTCGGGGATCACCAGGTCGATGAAGTCTTCGTAGCTTTCCGGGGTCACCGTGCGGGCCAGGTTGAAGCCGTCCAGGCCGGTTTCGGCGATCCAGCTTTCCAGCTCGTCGGCGACCTGCTCGGGCGAGCCGATCAGGGTGATGTAGCGCCCGCCGAGCGCGTGTTGGTCGAGCAGGCGGCGGCGTGTCCAGTCGTTGTTTTGCAGGTGCTTGGTCGCGGACTGGATGGCGTTGCTCTTCACGTACTGGATCGGTTCGTCCAGCTCGTATGCCGAGAAGTCGATGCCGGTGGAGCTGGAGAAATGCGCGACGCCGGCTTCGGCGCTGGCATGGCGCTGGTATTCGGCGTGCTTGGCACGGGCCAGTTCTTCGGTCGCGGCGACGATCACCGTGATGCCCATGAACACCTTGATCGCGTCACCCTCACGCCCGGCGGCGACAGCAGCGGCGCGCACCTTGTCGACCTGGGCACGGGTCGCGGCCTTGGTCTGGCCGCTGATGAACACGCACTCGGCGTGGTTGCCGGCGAAGGTCAAGCCACGCTCCGACGCACCGGCCTGGAACAGCACTGGCGTGCGTTGTGGCGACGGCTCGCTGAGGTGATAGCCCTCGACCTTGTAGAACTCGCCGTGATGGCGAACCTTGTGCACCTTGTCTGGCTGGGCGTAGATGCGCTGTTCGCGGTCGTTGAGCACCGCGTCGTTTTCCCAACTGCCTTCGAGCAGTTTGTAGAGCACTTCCAGGTATTCGTCGGCCTGGTCGTAGCGGCGGTCGTGTTCGGGTTGTGCGTCGAGGCCCATGGCCTTGGCCGCACTGTCCAGGTAGCCGGTGACGATGTTCCAGCCGACCCGGCCACGGCTCAGGTGGTCGAGGGTGGAAAGGCGCCGGGCGAACAGGTATGGCGGCTCATAGGTGAGGTTGGCGGTGAGGCCGAAACCCAAGTTGCGGGTGACTGCGGCCATGGCCGAGACCAGCAGCAGCGGGTCGTTGACTGGCAACTGGATCGACTCTTTCAGCGGCACTTCCACCGACTGCTGGTAGACGTCGTAGACGCCGACGATATCGGCCAGGAACAGCCCGTCGAACAGCCCGCGTTCCAGCAGTTTTGCCAGTTCGGTCCAGTATTCGAGGGTCTTGTACTCGCTGGAGGTATCCCGCGGATGGGTCCACAGGCCGTGGTTGATGTGGCCGACGCAGTTCATGTTGAAGGCGTTGAGCAGAATCTTTTTCTTGGCCATCAGATGGTCCCCCGCAACGGTGGGTTCTGATCGTTGAGGTAGTAGTTGCCGATGGCGTGGTACTTCCAGCGCACCGGGTCGTGCAGGGTGTGGGTGCGGGCGTTGCGCCAGTGGCGGTCCAGGCCGTGTTCGGCGAGGGTGGCCTGGCTGCCGGCCAGTTCGAACAGGGTGCTGCCGGCGGCCAGGGAAATTTCGGTGCTGAGGGCGCGGGCTTCGGCCACGGCGATGGATGCGGCGGCAACGGTGTCGGCGTTGGGGTTGGCCTGGGCGCGGTCGAGGAATTCGCCAGCGCGTTCCAGCAGGGCTTCGGTGGCGTGCAGACGGATCGCCAGGTGGCCGAAAGTCTTCAGGCTCAGCGGGTCTTCGGTGGCTTTGTCGCTGCTGGCGTCGATCCACGGCCGGGTGCGGGTGCGCACGAAGTGCAGGGCATCTTCATAGGCGGCGCGGGCGATGCCGGTGTCGATGGCGGCGTGGAGAATCTGCGCCAGCGGACCGACCGGGGTCGGCCGCTCGAACGCGCTCTGGAACGGCACCACATCCGTGGCCTCGACCCGGACGTTATCGAACACCACCGAACCGCTACCGGTGGTGCGCTGGCCGAAGCCGCTCCAATCATCGATGACCTTCAGTCCGGCGCTGTCGGCGGGGACGAAGGCCAGTTGCTGCACGCCGTGTTCATCCACCACCGAGGTGGGAATGCGCTGAGCATAGATCGCGCCGGTGGCGTAGAACTTGCGGCCGTTGATGCGGTAGCCGTCACCGTCGCGGGTCAGCGCGGTGGTGCGGACGTTGGCGGTCTTGGTGCCCAACTCGGCGAGGGCGTTGCCGAAGCGTTTGCCGGCCAGCACTTCGGCGTACAGGCGTTGCTGTTGCTCCGGAGTGCCGTTCACGCGCAGCACTTCCAGTCCGTAGAAATGGTTTTGCGGAATCTGTCCCAGCGACGAGTCGGCCTGGGCGATGCGGGCGACGACCTTGGCCAGGGTGACGTTGGATACGCCGGCGCCGCCGAAGGCTTTCGGCACGCTGATGCCCCACAGGCCGGAGCGGGTGAACAGCTCCAGTTCCGGGCGTGGCAGGCGCCGTTCACGGTCGCGCAGGGCGCTGTCGAGTTGCAGTTGGCCAGCGATCTGCTCGGCGATGGCCAGCGCCTCGGCGTCATTGGTGATGACTGCCACGGCGTCGTGCGGTTGCGAATGAAGGCTCATTAGGGGCTCCAGTGGTCTGGTCAAATCCAGGAGTGCCGGGCGGGCAGGGTTCCGTTGAGGTGGTAGGCGCCGACGGCGTGGTATTTCCAGCGCACCGGGTCGTGCAGGGTGTGCACCCGCGCATTGCGCCAGTGCCGGTCGAGGTTGAACTCGGCGAGGGTGGCGCGGCTGCCGGACAGTTCCAGGAGCTTCTCGCTGGCCAGCAGGGAGATTTCGGTGGTCAGCACCTTGGCCTCGGCCACGGCGATGGAGGCGCGGGCGGCAGAAGCGGCGTCGATCGGCGAGGCGTTAACGTCATCCAGCACCCGCGCGGCTTTCGTCAGCAGGGCCTGGGCGGCGTGCAGTTCGAGTTTCAGGCGACCGATATCGGCGATCACATAGGGGTCGTCGCTGGCGCGCTCGACACCGGCATCGACCCAGGGCCGGGCCTTTTCGCGGACGAAAGCGATGGCGTCTTCCACCGCGGCTTCGGCAATGCCGGCGTCGATGGCGGCCTGGATCAGTTGCGAGACCGAGCCCTGGATATTCGGGGTGTCCGCGAGGCGCCAGCTTTCCACGACCAGCTCGGCGTCCACCGGCACTTCGTTGAGCAACACGGTGCCGCTGGCGGTGGTGCGCTGGCCGAAGCCGGACCAGTCGTCGACGATGCGCAGGCCCGGGGTGCCACGACGAACGAAGGCCAGCACCGCGCGGCCTTCGTCGTTCAGCGCCTTGACCGCCACCCAGTGGGCGAACAGCGCGCCGGTGGAATAGAACTTCTGGCCGCTGATGACATAGCCATCGCCCTGACGGGTGATCCGGGCCTTGAGTTCGAGGGTGTTTTTGGTGCCGCGTTCGGGGCCGGCATTGCCGATCCGCCAGCCGTCGATCACCGAGCCGAACAGCACTTCTTTCTGCCGGTCGTTGGCGGCGCCGCGCAGCAGTTGCAGCAGGCCGAACTGGTTTTGCGGGATTTGCCCCAGCGCCGGGTCGGCCGCACTGATGATGCGGAACACCTCGGCAATGGTGACGAAGGAAAGCTGTGGACCGCCGTATTCACGCGGGATGCTGATACTGCCCAGGCCGCTGCGGGTGAACTGCTCGACTTCGGCCCAGGGCAGCTTGCGCTGCTGGTCGCGTTTGCCGGCTTGTGGGCGGGCGGCGGCGGCCAGTTCGTGGGCGGCTTGCAGGGCCTCGGCATCGTTGCGCAGGACCTTGGCGGGGAGCAGCAATGGCGCGTGATCCAGATCGCTGTGGACGGCGTTATTGGCAAGACTGGACATGACCTGACCTCATCTATGGAAACGTCGCGTGCGTGCAGCGACTGAAAATACGTGGGGTCCGGTGGTCCGGTGCATATACCGTAATCGTTTATAAAAATTTAATGAACTAACGATTGGGAATATGGATAGACAGAGGAGTGTTGCTGTTGCAACAGGGGATCAACAGTTTGTGGGTGGGGGGATTTGTGGTGCTCTTGAGGGCCTCATCGCTGCGGTTCGGCGCCCCGACAAGCCAGCTCCCACAGGGTGCTGTGCACGCCGACCTTGTGGGAGCTGGCTTGCCAGCGATGAGGCCCTCAGATGCTCAGACCGACCCAAGAATTTTGCCGAGAAACTGCCGCGTCCGCTCATGCTGCGGATTGGCAAACAGCGCCTTAGCCTCGCCCTGCTCGACGATCACGCCCTTGTCGAAAAAGATCACCCGATTGGCGACGTCGCGGGCGAAGTTCATTTCGTGGGTGACGATGATCATCGTGCGCTTCTCTTCGGCCAGGCCGCGAATGGTCGCGAGCACTTCGCCCACCAGCTCCGGGTCGAGCGCCGAGGTGGGTTCATCGAAGAGGATCACTTGCGGCTCCATCGCCAAGGCGCGAGCAATGGCGACCCGCTGCTGCTGACCGCCGGAGAGGCGGCGCGGATAGGCATCTTCCTTGCCCGCCAGACCGACCTTGGCCAGCAACGCGCGGCCCAGGGCTTCGGCCTTGTCGCGGGGAGTCTTCTTCACCACCACCGGGCCTTCGATGACGTTTTCCAGGGCGGTGCGATGGGGGAACAGGTTGAAGTTCTGGAAGACGAAACCGACCTGCTGACGCAAGCGCCGGATCAGCCCGGTCTGCTGGCTGAGCGGACGCCCGCCATCGATCTCGATATCACCGACGCGGATCACGCCGCTGTCGGGGGTTTCCAGCAGGTTAAGGCAGCGCAGGAAGGTGGTCTTGCCTGAGCCGCTGGGGCCGATGATGGCGATGACCTCGCCGGGCTCGACGGTCAGGTCGATGTCCTTGAGCACGGTCTGGCCGTTGAACTGTTTGTTCAGCCGTTGTACCTGGATCATCGTCGCGGCTCCTCGTCATGACGGTTGACCCGCGTTTCCATGCGGTGCTGAACGTGGGCGAGGACGCTGCAGAGAATCCAGTAGATGACCGCCACCGCGAGGTACATGGTGAAGACTTCAAAGGTGCGTGCGGTGATCAGTTGCGCCTGGCGGAACAGTTCGGGCACCTGGATAGTGGCCGCCAGGGCGGTGTCCTTGACCAGCGAAATGAAGCTGTTGCCCAGCGGCGGCAAGGCGGTGCGCAGGGCTTGTGGCAGGATCGCCCGGCGCATCGCCTGGGTACGGGTCATGCCGATGCTGGCCGCCGCTTCCCATTGGCCGCGGTCGATCGACGAGATTGCTGCGCGCAGAATTTCGCAGATGTACGCAGCCATGTTCAGCGACAGGCCGATCAATGACGCCGGGATCGGATCGAGTTCGATACCGATCTGCGGCATGCCGAAATAGATCACGAACAACTGCACCAGCAGCGGCGTACCGCGAAAGAACGACACGTAGATCCGCGCCGGCCAGTCCAGCAGCGGTGTCTTCGACAGGCGCATCAGTGCCAGGGCAAAGCCGAGCACCAGGCCGAAGAACATGCCGCCGACACTGAGCAGCACCGTGTAGCCAGCGCCCTTCAGCAGGAAGGGCGTGGAGTCGGCAACGAGTTGCAGGCTTTCAGCGATCATTGGGTGACATCGGCACCGAAGTATTTCTCCGACAGCTTGGTCAGCGTGCCGTCAGCCCGCAGCGTGTCCAGCGCTTTGTTGATGGCGTCGAGCAGTTCCGGCTCGCCCTTGCGCAACGCGACGCCCGACTCCAGACGCGAGAAGGCGGCGCCGGCGAGTTCGGTGTCCTTGGCTTTCTGGGCGTATTCGAGGGCGGCAAGGCGGTCGATCAGGATGGCGTCGATGCGGCCGTTGCGCAGGTCGGCGAACTTGCTGGGGTCATCCTCGTAGGTGCGCACGTCGGCCTTTGGCACGTCCTGCTTGACCCATTGTTCGTAGTTGGTGCCCAGGCCGACGCCGACTTTCTTGCCGGCCAGGTCGGCGGCGGCATTGATATTCAGTTCCGCAGCCTTTTTCTTCAGGATCAGCGCCTGGATGCCGGACACGGTGTAGGGCTTGGAGAAGTCGTATTTTTTCTTGCGCTCTTCGGAGATCGTCACCTGGTTGACCACCACGTCCAGGCGCTTGGACTCCAGGGCGGCGAGGATGCCGTCCCATTTGGTTGGCTGCACCTTGGCCTTGACCCCCAGTTGCTTGGCCAGGGCTTCGGACAGTTCCACCTCGAAACCGGTGAGCTTGCCGTCGGCATCGACGAAGCTGAAGGGCGGGTAGGTGCCTTCCAGGCCGATATTGATGACACCCTTGTCCTTGATGGTCTGCAACTGCTCGCCGGCGATGGCCTGGCTGAGCACGCTGGCGCCCAGAACAATGCCGGCGCCGATACCCAGAATGCGCTTGGTGAAAACGGAAATCGTCATGCCCTGTCCCCAGTCTTGTTGTGAAAGTGGTGGTGACTATAGGGCGCGATTCATAGAGTCAAAAATAATAAAAAAGCATTTTCCTATAGCGGTTTGACCTATAAACCGACGCCTGTTTCAGCGTTTACAGACATCAGGGTAGGCGAATAATGCCGGGGCTCCGCCGGTGTGCAGAAAAATCAGCGGACCGTCATCGAATCGCTGCCGGGCGATGCCGTCCAACAGGCCAGCCATGGCCTTTGCGGTGTAGACCGGGTCGAGCAATAGCCCCTCGTGGCTGGCCAGCAATCGGATGGCCGCGAGGCCGCCGGCATTGGCTTCGCCATAACGTGGAGCGTAGTACTCGTCCCACAAACGCACCTTGAATGCGTCCGGCAAACGGACGCCCAGCAACTCGGCGGTGCGTTCGGCGAGGCCCTGGACCTTGGGCAGTTGCGCCTCTTCACTGCGCGACACGGTGATACCGATCACCGGCAGGTCCGGCAAGCGCTCGGCCAGCGCCAGGGCCAGGCCGCTGTGGGTGCCGGCACTGCCCGAGGCGAGCACCACACCGGCGAAGGTCTGGCCGCTCTGTTCTATCTGCTCGGCCAGTTCCAGGCCGGCGCGCACATAACCCAGGGCACCGAGCGGGTTGGAGCCGCCGATGGGCACCAGATACGGCTTGCGACCGCTGGCGTGCAGGCGCACGGCGAGGGCTTGCAGCAGGTCGTCAGCGTTGTCGAGGTTGTCCACCAACTCGACCTTGGCGTCGAACAGGTCCAGCAGCAGGCGGTTGCCGTTTTCCAGGTAGCTGGCCGAGTCGGTGCCGATGGGGTTTTCCAGCAGTGCCACGCAGCCGAGGCCGAGGCGAGCGGCGAGGGCGGCGGTCTGGCGCACGTGATTGGACTGGATCGCACCGGCAGTGATCAGCGTGTCGGCGCCCTTGGCCAGGGCATCGGCAGCGAGGTATTCGAGCTTGCGCAGTTTGTTGCCGCCGAGGGCCAGCGGGGTGAGGTCATCGCGCTTGATCCAGATCTCGCGCCCGGCCCAGTCGGAAAGCCGCTGGAGTTTTTCCAGCGGGGTGGGCGCGGCGAGCAGTTCCAGGCGATTGAAGCGGGCGAGGTGTCGTTCGATCATGGCGGAAGTCGGTTGTAGGAAAATTCGAGCATAGGCAGGCATTCGGGCATGGGCAACTGTGTCTGGCAGCAGCACTGGATGAATTCTGTAGGAGCGAGCTTGCTCGCGATGGCCGCCTGAGGCAGGCCCAATCGGCTTATGCCATCTATATAGCCAACCGGCATAAACCATTATTTTTTCCGCCCCCGTGTCATGTCGTAGAGTGCGTTTCAAGAGAGCGGCCTTCCCCTTCCAGTCCCACGCCGCCAAGCAGGAGAAACAACCGTGAGCGACAACGCGCAATCCGGGTATTGGCAACTTCAGTCCATCGTCGGCCAGCTTCGTTCGGCCCGCGATCAGTGGCGCACCCGCAATGGCCGCAGCAGCGGCGAGCAGGGCGGGCGCGAATTGCCGTCGCGTGAGGCTGTACGACAGATCCTTGAGCAGTTGTGTGGCGCGTTGTTCCCGATGCGTCTGGGGCCGGTGGACCTGCGCGAAGAGAGCGAAGACTTCTACGTCGGCCACACCCTCGACGCCGCATTGACCTCACTGCTGGCCCAGGCCCGCCTGGAACTGCGCTACGCCGCGCGGCACGGCCAGGCCGAGGACGCCGATGTCGACGCCACCGCCCTGCGCCTGATCCAGGAATTCGCCGCCGCCTTGCCGGCCATGCGCGTCCTGCTCGACACCGACGTTCTGGCCGCCTTCCACGGCGACCCGGCAGCGCGCAGCGTCGATGAAGTGCTGCTGTGCTATCCGGGTGTGCTGGCGATCATCCACCATCGCCTTGCCCACCACCTGTACCGCGCCGGCCTGCCGTTGCTGGCGCGGATCAGTTCGGAACTGGCGCACTCCGCGACCGGTATCGACATCCACCCTGGCGCGCAGATCGGCCCGAGTTTCTTCATCGACCACGGCACTGGTGTGGTGATCGGCGAGACCGCGATCATTGGCGAGCGGGTGCGCATCTACCAGGCCGTGACCCTCGGCGCCAAGCGCTTCCCCGAAGACGAATGCGGCAAGCTGCAGAAGGGCCACCCGCGTCACCCGATCGTCGAGGACGATGTGGTGATCTATGCCGGCGCGACCATCCTCGGGCGGATCACCATCGGCAAGGGCTCGACCATCGGCGGTAACGTCTGGCTGACCCGCAGCGTGCCGGCGGAGAGCAACCTGACTCAGGCGAATCTGCTGCAGCATGCGGATGGGGCGCAGAAGTAAGAGGTCGCTTGGAGGCCTGATCGCGAGCTCGCTCCTACAGGGGGTGTGATAAGCGCCCGATTTGTAGGCGCGAGCTTGCTCGCGATCAGGCCCCAAAAAACCAACGTTAACGGTCGGCTATCGGTCGCTTCAAATTCGTATCCATGTTTAACTTGAACGCTTGTTCAAATTAAACGCTGGTGAACTGCCGGTGTTCATCAGGAGGATTAGCCTTTGCTGAACCCGTTCAATCCAACCACTTTCCCGCCTTGCGAGGTGCACCGCCCATGAGTGCGCCGTCAAACAATTCCCGCGACAAAATCCGCATGAACCCACCGGTGTTCTACTTCGCCGCCGGTTTCATCCTGCTCTTCGCCCTGATCGTGATCGCCAACCCGCAAGCCGCGGGCGAGTGGCTGCTGGCCGCGCAAAACTGGGCGGCGCACACCGTCGGTTGGTACTACATGCTGGCGATGACTCTGTACCTGGTGTTCGTGGTGGTCACCGCGCTGTCCGGCTACGGCAAGATCAAGCTCGGCGCCGACCACGATCAACCCGAGTTCAGCTACCTGTCCTGGGCCGGCATGCTGTTCGCCGCCGGCATCAGCATCACGCTGTTCTTCTTCTGCGTTTCCGAACCGCTCACCCACCTGATGCAACCGCCGCAGGGCGAGGCTGGCACGGTGGAGGCGGGGCGCCAGGCGATGCAGTTGCTGTTCCTGCATTGGGGCCTGCATGGCTGGGGCGTGTTCGCCTTCGTCGGCATGGCCCTGGCGTATTTCGCCTACCGTCACAACCTGCCGCTGGCGCTGCGTTCGGCGCTGTACCCGCTGATCGGCAAGCGCATCAACGGGCCCATCGGCTACGCCGTGGACGGCTTCGGCATCATCGCCACGGTGTTTGGTCTTGGCGCCGACATGGGCTTCGGCGTGCTGCACCTGAATTCCGGTCTCGACTACCTGTTCGGCGTCCCCCACAGCCAGTGGGTGCAGGTGGCGCTGATCGCGCTGATGATGGGCGCGGCGGTGATGGTGGCGGTGGCCGGGGTGGAGAAGGGCGTGCGGGTCATGTCCGATATCAACCTGTTCCTGGCCTGCGCGCTGCTGCTGTTCGTGCTGTTCGCCGGGCCGACCCAGCACCTGTTCAACACCCTGATCCAGAACCTCGGCGACTACCTCGCCGTGTTGCCGCGCAAGAGCTTCGACGTCTACGCCTACACCCAGGCCAACGACTGGCTGGGCAACTGGACGGTGTTCTACTGGGCCTGGTGGATTGCCTGGGCGCCGTTCGTGGGGCTGTTCATCGCGCGGATTTCCCGCGGACGGACCATCCGCGAATTCGTCTTCGGCGTGTTGTTGATCCCGCTGGGCTTCACCCTGGCGTGGATGTCGATCTTCGGCAACAGCGCCCTGAGCCAGGTCCTCGACCACGGCATGACCGCGCTGGCCGACTCGGCCATCGAGAACCCGTCGATGACCCTCTACCTGCTGCTGGAAACCTACCCGTGGAGCAAAGTGGTGATCGCCGTCACGGTGTTCATCAGCTTCGTGTTCTTCGTCACCTCGGCCGACTCCGGCACGGTGGTGCTCTCGACGCTCTCCGCCAAAGGCGGCAGCACCGACGAGGACGGACCGAACTGGCTGCGGGTGTTCTGGGGCGTGATGACCGCGCTGGTCACCAGCGGCTTGTTGTTCGCCGGCAGCATCGACTCGCTGAAGTCTGCGGTGGTGCTGACCTCGCTGCCGTTCTCGCTGATTCTGCTGGCGATGATGTGGGGGCTGCACAAGGCGTTCTACCTGGAATCGCAGCGACAGATCGCGCAGATGCACTCGCTGGCGCCGTTCGCCGAGTCGCGGCGCGGTCGCGGCGGCTGGCGCAAGCGCCTGAGCCAGGCCGTGCATTTCCCGTCACGCGATGAGGTGTACCGCTTCATGGACGACGTGGTGCGCCCGGCGATTGCGGAAGTGACCGAGGTGTATGCCGAGAAGGGTCTGAACGTCATCACCCAGGAAGACCCGAGCCATGACAACGTCAGCCTGAAGATCGGTCACGGCGAAGAACAGCCGTTTATCTACCAGGTGCAGATGCGCGGCTACTTCACCCCGTCCTTCGCCCTTGCCGGGCTGGGCACCCAGGAGCAGAAGAACCGCCGCTACTATCGCGCCGAAGTGCACCTGAGCGAAGGCAGTCAGGACTACGACCTGATGGGCTACAGCAAGGAGCAGATCATCAACGACATCCTCGACCAGTACGAACGGCATTTGCAGTACTTGCATCTGGTGCGTTGAGGGCACGAGTTCGCGGGGTGGTCGCTGGGCCATCCCGCGAACTTGCTAATTTTCCCTTAGATCTTTCAGAAACGTCTCACAGACGCTGCCGTGTCACCTCTCTAGGCTGCGAACTCCAACCTACAAGGAGTTCGAGCATGGCCAATCACAGCTACCTGAGCATCACCGGCAAAAAGATGGGGCTGATTTCTGCCGGGTGTTCCACCCAGGCCTCCATCGGCAACAAGTGTCAGGTCGGGCACACCGACCAGATCCTCATACTGGCGCTGAATCATGCGATGACCAGTGTCAGCAACCTCTAGTTCGCCTACGCCAAGATGGGTAAAGGTGCTCTTTTTCTAGATTCGCTCGCAACAGGTTTGACGATGAAAAAGCTGCATGAAGATGTGAACAAGGATTCAGAGGAGTGATGGTCTTTCTGTTTTTTCTGCTTGCGCTAGGTAGTGTGTCGCTAGCTTATTTCTTAAGAGGATGTTTTTCCGGTGAAAATCTAAAGCTTAGATATTCTGTAATCTGTCTTGTCTTTAATTCAGTGCTTGGCTTTTTTTACTTGGAGTTGGCAAAGCAAAAATGTATTTCATTTTACGGGTGCTTTCCGGAGTTTATCGATAAGCACCCAATTGTTTTTTGGGTGGCTCTGGCGTGTCTATTTCTGCATGCCTTCGCTTTTCCCGTGAACGTTAAGGTTAAGCGCTGGGTTTTTCGTACGCCAAATAAATTTTCCGCCAAGTGATATTTATAATTCTAGGGTTCTTGATTGATTTATCTTGATCTGGCTATTTTGAGCTTTTTAAGCTTGGCGAGTCTCAGGATGCTGCGGGATTACTATTTCAGCGGGTGGAAAAGTAATGGTCGGTATTTTGTTTTTTTCATTTTTAATGTGGCGGTGTCCTCTTTCTATTCGATTTCTTATGAAATCAGTTGTGGAACACGTGTTCCCTGTCCTGGAGAAGTTACCGTGGGGGAGACATTTATGGCGTCATTTCCAGCATTTGTTCATCTTGTCGCTGGTATTCATGCATTAAAGGCCACACGATGACGTACCTTCCATTCTTGTTGCTTGTCTTTGTAAGCCTGATACTGGCTCACTGGCTAAAGAGATACTATGAGCACTTTCGCTATGCTACATGGAAGTATGTTTTAGCCATTTTTGTAAATGGGGTGTTTCTCTGCATTTATACGAGCGTGGCTGAAACCGGTTGTCTGGTGCTCTGGTGGTGTATGGACAGGTGGCGCGACGGGTACAAGGTCATCGAGTGGGCGGCTATTGCCGCAGCCATGATTCACGGGGTCGGGATGGGATTTGCGACCTTGTCCAAACGAAAAAACGATTGGTAGTTCTCTTCAAGCACTCTCTCGCCCAACCACCAAACACTCCAACAAATTCAACTGCTCCGCTTCCCCCTCGATCACCCCCAACTGCTGCAACACCCGCTCAGCCGCCAACACCCCCATCTGCAACGCCGGCGGCTTTACCGTGGTCAGCCCCGGCATCAGCATGGCGGCGAACGGGTAATCGCCAAATCCCATCACCGCGCAGTCTTCCGGGATTTTCAGCCCCGCGCGCTGCCCCGCCAGTAACGCGCCGGCCGCGAGGTTGTCGTTGGCGAAGATGATCGCGTCGGGGCGTTGCTCGGCGTCCATCAGTGACAGCATCGCCTGTTTGCCCGCCTCGAACGGCGCCAGGCCCGTGTCCGGTGCGAATACCTGCGGCTCGCCACCCAGGCTCTTCAGCGTTTCGATATAGCCGTCACGCCGCTCCAGCGCGCTGAAGTCGCCGGCCGCGCTGTTCTGCACAAAGGCGATGCGCCGGTAGCCCTTGTCGTGCAGGTAGCGGGTGGCGACAACGCCGACTTCATGGTGGGAAAAACCGATCTGGATCGGCGTTCGCTCCGGGCGGTAGTCCCAGGTTTCCACCAGCGGGATGTCGGCCTCGGCGAGCATCTTTTCCGTGGCCGGGCTGTGGAAGTGGCTGGTCAGCACCAGTGCCGCCGGCGACCAGCCGAGGAACGCGCGCACGGCGTTTTCTTCCTGTTCGGTGGAGAAGTAGCTGGAGGCCAGCAGCAGTTGGTAGCCGTGGCGGCTGAGGGTGTCGCTGAAGCCCTGAATGGTGTCGGCGAAGATCGGCCCGGAAATGTTGGGGATGACCATGCCGACGATGCGCCCCCGCGCCGAGGCCAGTCCGCCGGCCACGAGGTTGGGCACGTAGCCCAGTTCTGCGACCACTTCGGCGATGCGTTCGCGGCGTTCCGGGGACACCGACTCCGGCTGGTTGAAGTAGCGCGACACGGTGATCGCCGAGACGCCAGCGGCCCGGGCCACCGCCTGCAGGGTCACGCGGCCGGCGCCGCGACGTTTGCGGACGGGGGCTTTTTCATCGCTCACTGCGTCAGTCCTTAAAAACCAGAAGGCATATAAAAGTAATTTTTCATTATTGGACGATCTATTCGACGCCCGATGATACTGGCGATGTTAGCGCTAACAAAGTGGTTTGTCTGCTACTCGCACGAGCGAATGCCCAAGGACCCCGCGCTGACGTTTCATCAGGGCGCCGCGGTCAGTAATCGCGGTGGACAGGGCATTCTTCGAGTAGCAAATCATGCAAAGCCTCGCCGCATTCGTACCCGCAACTTCCCCGTTGGCCCAGGCCATCCGTCGTCAACGCCTGAGCCTCGGGCTGGTCGCGCTGAGCGCCTTGCCGTTCGCGCCTGCCATGGCCGCCGATACGGCGCCTGCCGTGCAGAACGACAGTCCGACCCTCAAGGCCGTGACGGTCACCGCTACCCGCCGCGAAGCTTCGCTGCAGAAGGTGCCGGTGGCGGTTTCGGTGGTGGATGGCGAGCAACTGGAGCGGGAAAACCGCAACAGCGTGGCGAGCATCGTGCAGCAGGTGCCGAGCCTGAATTTCCGCACCGGCGCGTCGAACAAGGACACCTCGCTGTTCATTCGCGGCGTGGGCACCATTTCCACCTCGCCGGGCGTCGAGCCGACGGTGGCGACCGTGATCGACGGCGTTGTCTTCGGCCGTCCCGGCCAGTCCACCCTCGACCTGCTGGATATCGAGCGCCTGGAAGTGCTGCGCGGTCCGCAGGGCACGCTGTTCGGCAAGAACGCCTCGGCCGGCGTGCTGAACATCACCACCCGCACACCGACCGAAGAAACCCATGGCTTCGTCGAGCAGTCGTACTTCAGCGGCAACGAAAGCCGCACCCGTTTCGGCATTGGCGGCGCGCTGATCCCGGACACCCTGAAGGGCTCGATCACCACGCTGTTCGGCAGTTACGACGGCAACGTCGACAACAAGGCCAACGGCCAGGAAGTTAACGGCTACAACCGCAAGGGCGTGCGCGGCAAGCTGGTATTCACCCCCAGCGACGACCTCAGCCTGACCCTCGCTGCCGACTACCTGCAATCCCATGACGATGCGCCCAACGGCGTGGTCAGCAAGTCCCTGCTGCCGGCGTTCTCCAACGCCCTGGCGCCGGTGCGCGCCGACAGCGACAACCGCGATATCGTCAGCGACTACCGCAGCCATGTCGAAGACGTTAACAAGGGCCTGTCCGCTCAGCTCGACTGGAACCTCGGCGATTACACCCTGACATCCATCACCGCCTGGCGCGGCTGGGACAACACCCAGTGGCAGGACGGCGACCGCCTTTCGACCATCAGCGCGGCCTTCCCTGGCATCGAGGACAAAGGCGAACTGGCCTACGACCAGTACTCCCAGGAGCTGCGCCTGGCCTCGCCGAAAGGTGAGTTCCTCGAATACGTCGGCGGCCTGTTCTACATGCACGGCAAGGATGAAGAAACCTACCGCCGCACCCTGAAGACCACCACCGTCACCCAGCAGGGCATCGCCGACTACAGCACCACCAACGACAGCTACGCGGTGTTTGGCGAAAGCACCCTCAACTTCACCTCGAAATTGCGCGGTATCGCCGGCCTGCGCTGGACCCACGACGATCTCGAATACGACCACCGCCGCGTTTCCACCTCGACCGTGGCGGTCAACGGCATCCAGCCCGGCACCCGCAGTTCCGGTTCGGTGGATGAGGACGGCTGGTCCGGCCGCCTGGGTCTGCAATACGACCTGACCGACGACATCACCAGTTACCTGACCTACTCCCGCGGCTACAAGGGCCCGGCCTACAACGTGTTCTTCAACATGCAGCCGCGTGACACCGACGCGCTCAAGCCGGAGACCTCCAACAGTTGGGAAGCCGGCCTCAAGGCCAGTCTGTGGAATAACCGCCTGACCACCAACGTCGCGGTGTTCCATACCGAGTACGAAAACTACCAGGCGAACTTCTTCGACAGCGTCGCCGGGCAAGTGGTGACCCGCCTGATCAACGCCGGCAGCGTCACCAGCGAAGGCGTGGAACTGGACTTCGCCCTGCAGGCCACCTCGCAACTGAAATTCTCCGGTGCCGTGGCCTACACCAAGGCGCGGATCGACGAATTCGCCTGCCCGGCGGGCGCTGCCGCCTCGTGCAACGTCAACGGCAAGCCACTGCCTTACAGCCCGGACTGGAAGAGCTACGTGCGCGCCGACTACAGCATCCCGCTGGACAACGGCCTGGATATCGAACTGGGCACGGACTTCAGCTGGCAGAGCGAAGTGCAGTACGACATTTCCCAAAACGCCGACACGGTTCAGGGCGCTTACGGCATCTGGAATGCCAGCGTCGCCCTGGCCGATTACAACGAAGGCTGGCGCGTGGCGCTGCTGGCCAAAAACCTTGCGGACAAATCCTACTCACCTCTCCTGGCCACCGGGGGCAACTACGTCTACCGCGCAGTCCCGCGCGATGACGAACGTTACTTCGGCATCCAGCTTCGCAAGGACTTCTGACATGAGCACAACCCCACGGCAAATGAGTCTGGGCGCCTTTTTGATGGCAACAGGGCATCACGTAGCTGCCTGGCGTCACCCCGATGTTCCGGCAGATGCCGGACTGGATATCCAGCACTACCGGCACCTGGCCAAGGTCGCGGAAGGCGCCTGCTTCGATGCGATTTTCGTCGCTGACAGCGTTGCCGCCGCCGAAGGTGAAATTGCTAGCCGAATGGCACGCTCCGACCACTTCGAGCCCTTGACATTGCTATCCGCTTTGAGCGGGGTCACGGAACACATCGGATTGGTGGCCACAGCGACTACAACGTACAACGAGCCATACCATGTAGCACGGAAATTCGCTTCGCTTGATCATCTGTCTGGAGGGCGGGCAGGCTGGAATCTGGTGACGTCCGACGCAGCTGCCGAAGCGCTGAATTTTGGCCGAGACGAGCACGTTGGCCACGCAGATCGGTACGTTCGCGCCAAAGAGTTCCATGCAGTGGTTGTCGGGCTGTGGGACAGTTGGGCCGACGATGCCTTCGTTCGCGACAAGAAATCCGGTACGTACTACAAGCCTGATTCAGTACGATTGCTCAATCACCAGGGCGAACACTTCAAAGTCAGGGGCCCTTTGAATGTAGCTCGCACTCCGCAAGGCCGCCCGGTGGTGGTCCAGGCCGGTTCATCGCCGGCCGGGCTCGACCTGGCGGCGCGCACCGCCGACGTGGTGTTCACCGCGCAGACGTCGCTGGCCGCAGCGCAAGCGTTCTATGCCGACCTCAAGGGTCGCCTGGCCGCCTACGGGCGTAGCCGCGATTCGCTGAAGATCATGCCGGGTGCCTTTATCGTGGTCGGCGAGACCCAGGCTGAAGCCGAGGATAAGTTCGCCGCGTTTCAGGAATTGGTTGAGCCGCAGGTCGGCATCGCGTTGCTCGGGCGCATGCTCGGCAACTTCGACCTGTCCGGTTATCCACAGGACGGCCCGCTGCCCGAGCTGCCGCTCACCGACAGCGGCCAGCGCAGCCGCCAGCAACTGCTCAGCGAACTGGCGGTGCGGGAAAACCTCAACCTCGCCCAACTGGGACGGCGCATTGCCGGCGGTCGCGGGCACCACAGCCTGATTGGCACCCCGACGCAGATTGCTGATCAATTGCAGGAATGGTTCGAAAACGAAGCCGCCGATGGCTTCAACGTGCTGGTGCCGCATCTGCCGGGCGGCCTTGAAGACGTCGCCCAACACCTGGTGCCCGAACTGCAGCGGCGCGGCCTGTTCCGCACCCACTACGAAGGGCGCACCTTGCGCGAGCACCTCGGCCTGAGCCGGCCGAACAACCCCTATTTCTCCTGAGGAAGACACCGATGACCTACGTCGCTGCGGAAAACCGCAACACCTCCATTCCCTATCGTCGCGTGGGCCGCAGCGGCCTGGTGCTGCCGGCGCTGTCGCTGGGCCTGTGGCACAACTTTGGTGACAGCACGCCGCTGAGCGATCAGCGCGCGCTGTTGCGTACGGCCTTCGATCTGGGGATCAACCACTTCGACCTGGCCAACAACTACGGCCCGCCCTACGGCAGCGCCGAGATCAATTTCGGACGCCTGTTGCGTGAAGACTTCAAGGGCTACCGCGACGAGCTGATCATCTCCAGCAAGGCCGGCTGGGACATGTGGCCCGGCCCTTACGGCCAGGGCGGCGGCTCGCGCAAACACATCCTCGCCAGCCTCGACCAGAGCCTGTCGCGTTTGGGCGTGGACTATGTGGATATCTTTTATTCGCACCGCTTCGACCCGGACACCCCGCTGGAAGAAACCGCCAGCGCCCTCGCCAGCGCAGTGCAGCAGGGCAAGGCGCTGTACGTCGGCATCTCGTCTTACTCCGGGGCCAAGACCCGCGAAATCGCGCGCCTGTTGCAGGAGTGGAAAGTCCCGCTGTTGATCCACCAGCCGGCCTACAACCTGCTCAACCGCTGGGTGGAAAAGGACCTGCTGGACGTTACCGATGAGCTGGGCGCCGGCGTGATCGCCTTCACCCCGCTGGCCCAGGGCCTGCTTACCGGCAAATACCTCAACGGTGTGCCGCAGGACGCGCGGGTCAACAAACCGGGCGGTGGTTCGCTGCTGCCGTCGCACCTGTCCGAGGCCAACCTGGCCCATGTCCGCGCCCTCAACGAAATCGCCATCGCCCGTGGCCAGAGCCTCGCGCAACTGGCGCTGGCCTGGACCCTGCGCGACCCGCGGGTGACCTCGGCGTTGATCGGAGCCAGCCGGCCTGAGCAGATCATCGAGAACGTCGGTGCGCTGAACAACCTGACGTTCAGTGCGGAAGAGCTGGCGCTGATCGACCGTCATGCCGTCGAAGGTGGCATCAACCTCTGGGAAAAGCCCTCGCTGGCGGAGTGACGAATGAAGGCGATTGCAATGCTGAGCGCCGGCCTGGCCCTGTTGGGCCTGGCGACGGCAGCGGTCGCCGATCCGCAGGAACTGCGTATCGGCTACCAGAAGGGCTCCATCGCGTTGGTGCTGGCCAAGGAGCATGGCCTGCTGGAGAAACGCTTCGCCGGGACCAAGGTGCAATGGATCGAATTCCCGGCCGGGCCGCAGATGCTTGAAGCACTGAACATCGGCAGCCTGGACGTGGGTTCGACCGGTGATATCCCGCCGCTGTTCGCCCAGGCGGCGGGTGCCGATCTGGTGTACATCGGCGCCGAGCCGGCCAAGCCGTCGGCGGAAGTGATCCTGGTGCGCAGCGACAGCGCGTTGCAGCAAGTGACCGATCTCAAAGGCCGCAAAGTGGCGCTGCAGAAGGGCTCAAGCTCGCACAACCTGGTGCTGCGGGCGCTGAACAAGGCGGGCTTGAGCTTCAAGGATATCCAGCCGGTGTACCTGACGCCGGCGGATGCCCGCGCGGCGTTCGAGCACGGCAGTGTCGATGCCTGGGCGGTGTGGGATCCGTATGTTTCGCTGGCGTTGAGCGAAGGGCACAGCCGCAAACTGGCGGATGGCGAAGGGCTGGGATTATCCGGTCCGGTGTACACCGCGCGGCGCGACTATGTGGTGCAGAACGGCGAATTTATCCACAGCCTTCTGGACCAGCTCACCGCTGCCGAAGACCTGACCCGCAGTGAACGGGACGCGAGCCTGAAGGTGCTGAGCAACTCGATGGGCTTGCCCGAAGCGGTGGTCGCCCGCTATGTGGATAACCGCCCGCCATCGCCGGTGCTGCCGATTACCGATGAGGTGATCAAGGCACAGCAGGCGACGGCGGATCTGTTCTATGAGAACCGGTTGTTGCCGAAGAAGCTGGATGTGAGAAAGGCGCTGCCCTGATCTTGTGGGAGCTGGCTTGTCGGGGCGCCGAACCGCAGCGATGTGTGGCGGCACAGGCCCCATCGCTGCGGTTCAGCGCCCCGACAAGCCAGCTCCCACAAGGGTGAGGTGAGGCACAGAACCTGTGGGAGCCGGCCTTGCCGGCGATGAGGCCATCACCAACAGCAGGGCCTTCAGAGCGATCCACAGTCCATGGGCTGTGGATAACCCATCAGAACGGCACATCCCCCAGAATGGTCGCCCGATGCATCACCCGCCGCGCCGGCCGGTAATCATCCACCGCGTAATGCTGGGTCACGCGGTTATCCCAGAACGCCACGTCGTTTTCCTGCCAGCGCCAGCGAATGGTGAACTCCGGCCGGGTCGCGTGGGCGAACAGGAATTTCAGCAGCGCCTCGCTTTCCGCTTCGCTCAGTTCGTTGATGCGGGTGGTGAAGCCGTCGCTGACGAACAGCGATTTGCGTCCGCTCACCGGATGCGTACGGATCACCGGATGGGACAGCGGCGGGTTGGCGCGGCGGGTGGCTTCCCAGCGTTCCAGGTCTTGCGGCGTGGAACCGAAGCGCGCCAGCGGGAACGACTTGGTGAAGTCGTGGGTCGCGGTCAGTCCGTCCAGCAGGGTTTTCAACGGCGCCGACAGCGCTTCGAACGCGGCAATACCGCTGGCCCACAAGGTGTCGCCACCGTAGGCCGGCAACTGTTTGGCGGCCAGTACCGCGCCCAGTGCCGGGGTCGGCAGGAAGGTCACGTCGGTGTGCCAGATGGCGTTGTCGCGCACGTCGGTAACGGCAGTGTCGAGCACCAGCACTTGCGGTGTTTCCGGCACGTTGGGGTAGATCGGATGAATGTGCAGGTCGCCGAATTGCGCGGCGAAATTCGCCTGCTGCTGCGGGTTGATCGGCTGTTCGCGGAAGAACAGCACCTGGTGGATCAGCAGCGCTTGCTCGATGGCATCGCGTGCCTCGGCGCTGATGTCGCGGCTCAGGTCAACGCCACTGATTTGGGCACCGAGCGCGGGGCTCAGCGGGGTAATGATCAGGCTCATGTCTGTCTCACTAATACGGTTGTTCAGTGGCTCTGGCCGTGCCAGGGCACCAGCTTGCGTTGCAGGGCGCGCAGGCCCATTTCCAGGGCGAAGGCGATCAGGGCGATAACCAGAATGCCCAGCACGACCACGTCAGTGACCAGGAACTGTGCCGCCGACTGGACCATGAAACCGAGGCCGCTGGTGGCGGCGATCAGCTCGGCGGCGACCAGGGTCGACCAGCCGACACCGAGGCCGATGCGCACGCCGGTGAGGATGTCCGGCAAGGCGCTCGGCAGGATCACGTGGCGAATCAGCTGCACCTTGCTCGCGCCCAGCGAAAGCGCTGCGCGCAGCTTGGCCGGGTCGACGGTGCGCACGCCGGTCGCGGTGGCGATGGCGATCGGGGCGAAGATCGCCAGGTAGATCAGCAGCACTTTCGACAGCTCGCCGATGCCGCACCAGATCACGATCAGCGGCAGGTACGCCAGCGGTGGAATAGGGCGGTAGAACTCGATCAGTGGATCGAGAATGCCGCGGGCGATGCGGTTGCTGCCGATGGCAATACCGACCGGGATCGCGGTGAGAATCGCCGCACCCAAAGCCAGGCCGATACGGCCCAGGCTGGCACCGAGGTGCTGCCACAAGGTCGATTCCATGTAGCCCTGGGTCAGCAGCAACCAGGCCTTGCCCGCCACCGCTTCGGGCGAGGGCAGGAACAGCGGCTCGATCCACTCCGCGGCCGTCACCAGCCACCACACCAGCAGCAGGCTGGCGAGGGTCAGGCCGCTGATCCAGCGGGTGCTCAGGGAACGCCGCACCTTGGTCGGGTGCGAAGTGATGGAAGGTTTGGCCGTCACCGGCAGGTCCAGACTGCTCATGCGAACTCCTGCCGCCCGGCGGCGCTGCGTTGAGAGAAGACCCGCGACAGCACGTGCTCGCGGGTTTCGATAAAGCGTGGATCGGACTTGATCGAGCGCGCCGATTCACCGGCCGCATAGCGTTGGCCGAAGTCCAGGTGCAGGCGCTCGACCACACGGCCGGGGTTGGGCGCCAGCAGGATCAGGTCGGTGGCGAGGAACACCGCTTCTTCGATGTCATGGGTAATCAGGAACACCGGCTTGGCGGTGCGTTGCCAGACCTGCAACAGCAGCTCTTGCATCTGTTCGCGGGTGAAAGCGTCGAGGGCGCCGAAGGGTTCGTCCATCAGCAGCACCCGTGGATCGGCGGCCAGCGCGCGGGCCAGGCCGACGCGCTGTTTCTGGCCCCCGGACAACTGCCAGATGCGCCGCGCGGCGAAATCGGCGAGGTCCACCAGGGCGAGCATTTCCCGGGCCTTCTGCTCCCGCTTCGCACGGGACACGCCGGCCAGTTCCAGGCCGAAGCCGACGTTGGCCAGCACATCCTGCCAAGGCAACAGGGCGTCGTCCTGGAACACCACGCCGCGCTCGGCGCTCGGCCCTTGCACCGGCACGCCGTCGAGGGTGATGCGCCCGGCGCTCGGGCTGACGAAGCCGGCGATCAGGTTGAGCAGCGAGGTCTTGCCGCTGCCGGACGGGCCGAGGGCCACCAGCAATTGCTGGGGGCCAAGGCTCAGGGAGATGTCGGACAGCACAGGCTCGGCGGCGCCGGGGTACTGTGCGCTGATGCGCTCCAGTTGTAACAGGGCCATGACGACTCCGTGACTCAGTTGGTGATGAACGACGCGCTGACGTACGGCGAGTAATCCGGCAGCACGGCTTCGACCTTGCCTTGTTCCTTGAGGAATTTGGCGGTGTCGGTGATGGCCTTGGTGGTCGGCGCGCCGAGGGCGGCGACCTGGTCGGCGGCCAGCGGGAACACGTTGCCTTGCAGCAGGGCCGGGATGTCACTGGCCTTGGCGCCGGACAGCTTCACCAGCTTGTCGACGTTGCTCTTGTCCGCCAGCCAGGCTTGCGGGTCTTTGCGGTAATCGGCGTAAGCATCGAGGGTCACTTTGGCGAAGGCCTTGACCACTTCAGGGTGCTTGGCGGCGAAGTCCTTGCGTACGATCCAGGCGTCGAAAGTCGGTGCGCCTTTCTTCGCCAGTTCGCCGGAGGTGATCAGCACCTTGCCGTTTTCCTTGGCCACGCCCAGCGCTGGGTCCCAGACGTAGGTGGCATCGATGTCGCCGCGCTTCCAGGCCGCGGTGATCGCCGGTGGCGCGAGGTTGAGGATCTGCACCTTGGCCGGGTCGATGTTCCACTGCTTCAGCGCGGCCAGCAGGCTGTAGTGACCGGTGGATACGAACGGCACGGCGATCTTCTTGCCGACCAGGTCCTGCGGCGAGTTGATGCCGGCGCCATCGCGGGCGACCAAGGCTTCAGCGGCACCGATTTCGGTGGCGATCAGGAAGGTTTCCACCGGCAGTTTGCGGGTAGCGGCGGCGGCCAGCGGGCTGGAACCGAGGTAGCCGATCTGCACGTCGCCGGAGGCTACGGCGGTGATCACGTCAGCGCCGTTGTCGAATTTGCGCCAGTCGATGCTGGCCTTGCTGGCTTGCTCATAACGGCCATCGACCTGGGCGACTTTGGCTGGGTCGACGGTGGTCTGATAGGCGACGGTAAGGTCCGCGGCCTGGACGAAAAACGCAGCGCCGGCCAGAGCCAGGGCGGAGAACAGGCGCAGTGGGGCAAAGAAGGTCATGTTGAACTCCTGGTCAGGCGGAATAGGGTGGGAAGTGGTTAAAGACTAATTGATCTAAGAAATCGTAAATAAATAACTTTTTCGAATTAGCTTAGGAGACAAAGGAAGGGAGGCTTTAGAACGAGGGTGCCAGACCTTGTGGAAGCGGCTTTAGCCGCGATTGGGCGCGTAGCGCCCACAAAACCGGTATCCCAGGTGTATCAGTCTGAGCGGGGATTCAGGTTTTACGACGGCTTCGCCGCCGTTCGCGGCTGAAGCCGCTCCCACAGGGGAGTGAGCAATCTTTCAGATTTTGAGCAAGGCAGGTGCGAGGCCACCGAAGCTACTGCACGAACTTCGCACTCACGAACGGCGAATAATCCGGCAGCACCGTCTCAACCTTGCCTTGCTCCTTGAGGAATTTCGCCGTCTCGGCAATGGCAGCAGGCGTCTGGCTTTGCAGCAGCGCCGGTTGTGCCTGGGCATCGGGGAACGCTGAGCCGGCCAGCAACTCAGGAACGTCCGCCGGGTTGGCGCCGGTCAGCTTGGCGATCTTCTGCACCGGCAGGGAATCGGGTGTCCATTGGGCCTTGTTGGCGGTGTAGTCGGCAAAGGACTGCAAGGTGACCTTGGCGAACTTGGCGACCACGTCCGGATGCTTCTCGGCGAAGTCCTTGCGCGCGACCCACACCTCGAACGTCGGCGCGCCCCAGCCACCCACTTCGGCGGCGTCGGTCAGGGTCTTGCCGGTCTTGCGGATCTCGCCCAGCGCGGGCGACCAGACGAAGGCGCCGTCGATGTCGCCGCGCTTCCACGCCGCGGCAATTTCCGCGGGTTGCAGGTTCACCACTTTCACCTGGCGGGTATCGAGGTTCCAGTGCTTCAACGCGCCGAGCAGGCTGTAGTGCGAGGTGGACACGAACGGCGTGGCGATGGTCTTGCCCACCAGGTCCTGCGGGCTGTTGATGCCGCTGCCGTTGCGCACCACCAGCGCCTCGGCGGCGTTGATCTGCGCCGAGACGATAAAGGCCACGATCGGCAGTTTGCGCGACGCCGCCGCTGCCAGCGGGCTGGAGCCGAGGTTGCCGATCTGCACGTCGCCCGAGGCGATGGCGGTGACCACTTCCGGGCCACTGTTGAAGCGCCGCCAGTCGATTTTCTCGCCGATGGCCTGCTCGTAGGCACCGTCCGCCTGGGGGACTTTGCTGGGGTCGATGCCGGTCTGGTAGCCGACGGTGATCCCGGCGGCGTGGCTGACCAGGGTCAAGCCGGTGAGGGCGAGGGCGGTGAATAATCGGAGCGGGAGCGAGGGCTTCATGGTGGCCGGTTCCTGGGAGGGGAAAGCCATAAAACTAATTGATCTAAGCGTGTCAAAATAAATACATTTTGGTAATTAGCTTATGTGCGAATGATTTGTGAAAATTTTGTGAGATATTCCGAAAAAATCTTAAAAAAACACAAATAATTCTTTTTGGATTTATCAAATTGTCATTATCCTTCGACCCCAGCGCGGCGCATTAGACCAAAGTCGCGAAACGACTAGTTACGATTGACTTGGTGGTCACCCTTTGGTGCTAATCGCCCACCGGCGGTGAGCAGGGCATCAGATCCTGCCGCCAACGAACCACAAGAATTAGAAACAAACTGAGGAGCAATTCATCTATGAAGAAGTCGACCCTGACTCTTGCCGTGGCCCTTGGGGTTCTGGCCCAGCAAGCAGGCGCTGCCGGTTTTATTGAAGACAGCAAAGCTACGTTGAAGCTGCGTAACTTCTACTTCAACAACGACAACCGCAACAGCACTGCCAACGCCAATTATCAAGAAGAATGGGGCCAAGGCTTCCAGCTGGACTACACCTCCGGCTTCACCGAAGGCACCGTAGGCTTCGGCGTCGATGCGATTGGCCTGCTGGGTATTCGTCTGGATTCCGGCAAAGGTCGTCACGGTAACGCGAGCAGCGACGCCTATGGCGGAGCGGTGTTCCCGACCGATAGCGATGGCCGTGCCGTCAATGACTTCTCCAGCCTGGGCGTTGCCGCCAAGGTAAAAATCTCCCAGACCGAACTGCGCTACGGCACCCTGCTTCCGAAGAACCCGGTCATCTCGTACAACGACGGCCGCTTGCTGCCGCAAACCTTTGAAGGCGGCCAGATCGTCTCGAACGAGATCAAGGACCTCACCCTGACAGCTGGCCAGATCGAGCACGTCAAGGGCCGTAACTCGTCGAACACCGAAGGCCTGTCCATCGCCGGTGCCAACAAATCCACCGACTTCCGCACCGGCAAGTACAGCAACCAGTTCCGCTATGCTGGCGCCGACTACAAGCTGACCAAAGACCTGCTGGTTCAATACTGGTACGGCGGCCTGGAAAACTTCTACAACCAGCATTTCCTGGGTGCCGTACACAACTGGGCGATCGGTCCGGGCGTACTGAAATCTGATTTCCGGTACTTCCACAGTACCGATGACGGAAAAATGGTGATACCTCTGCCTGGTACACCAGCGGCTACTACCCGAATCAGACCAACAAGACTAGCGGCAAGGTCGACAACGACCTGTACAGCGCACTGTTCTTGTACACCGTTGCAGGTCACACCTTTGGTGGCGGCTATCAAGTCAGCAACGGCGACAGCGACTTCCCTTGGCTAAACCAGGGTGACGGCTCGTCCAACTACACCATCACCGACTCGCAGATCCAGAAGTTCGGTCGCGCCGGTGAGCGTACCTGGCAGGCTCGCTACGCTTACGACTTCGCCAAGGTCGGCCTGCCTGGCGCTACCGCCGGTGTCACCTACCTGTACGGCGACAACATCGAAACGACCACCAATGACCGCAGAGAATGGGAACGCGACATCACCTTGGCGTACGTGGTACCGGAAGGCACTCTGAAAGGCCTGGGCGTCATGTGGAAAAACGCCGTATGGCGTAGCGATCTGAGCGCTGCCAACCACGCTCAAGACGAAAACCGCCTGATCCTGAGCTACTCCATCCCGCTGCTGTAACCCGCCGCGAGATACACCAACGCCCGCCCGGCTTCATGCCGCGCGGGCGTTGTTTTGTCTGCAATTCGTTATTTCTTTCAGGTCTAAATAAATCAATATTTATTCTTTTTAATTCGGCGCAACCACAGGCACAGTGAAGCCATCACGCACTTAGCCCAAGGAGCCGCACCATGAGCCTCAGACTCGGCGATATCGCCCCCGACTTCGAACAGGATTCCAGCGCCGGCAAGATCCGCTTCCACGAGTGGCTCGGCGATAGCTGGGGCGTGCTGTTCTCGCACCCGGCCGACTTCACCCCGGTGTGCACCACGGAACTGGGCTTCACCGCCAAGCTGAAAGAGCAGTTCGCCGAGCGCGGCGTCAAGGCCATCGCGCTGTCCGTCGACCCGGTCGATTCCCATCACCGCTGGATCGAAGACATCAACGAAACCCAGAACACCACGGTCAACTTCCCGATCCTGGCTGATGCCGATCGCAAAGTGTCCGACCTCTATGACCTGATCCACCCCAACGCCAGCGACACCCTGACGGTGCGTTCCCTGTTCGTGATCGATCCGAACAAGAAGATCCGTCTGACCATCACCTACCCGGCCAGCACCGGCCGCAACTTCCACGAAATCCTGCGGGTGATCGATTCGTTGCAGCTCACCGACAACCACAAGGTTGCGACCCCGGCCAACTGGCAGGACGGTGATGAAGTGGTGATCGTGCCGTCGCTCAAGGACGAAGAAGAGATCAAACGCCGCTTTCCGAAGGGCTACCGCGCGGTCAAGCCATACCTGCGCCTGACCCCACAGCCCAACCGCTGACAGACCGTTTTCATCGTAGTGCTTTAGCCATCGCAGGGATTTTCGGGCCGTTTCGACGGCCCTTTTTTTTGCCTGAAGAAACCAATTGAGGCCCATCGCGAGCGAGCTCGCTCCTACAGAGACGGTGATGAACCTGTAGGAGCGAGCTTGCTCGCGATTGACCCCAATTAGTTTCTTACTTGCCAGCAGTCAGCGCGTTATAGCTGGTCATCAGATTCCGGTAATCCGGA
>NZ_QKVL01000229.1 GCF_003231275.1 Pseudomonas huaxiensis | reverse complement strand
GCGGTGATCGGCCCGGTAACCCGGTCGGCGCCTTGGGTGTCGTTGGTCAGCACGTTGCCGGTGAGGGTCAGTTGGGCTTCGGTGGCGGTGACGGCGTTGGTGTCAGGGGCAGCGGTTGGTACGTCGTCGACGATGTTCACGTCGAGGCTGCCGCTGGTGGTGCTGCCGTCAGTATCGGTAGCCGTAACGGTGAAACTCTCGGTGAGGCTGTTGATACCGCCAGCGTTTGGATG
>NZ_QKVL01000228.1 GCF_003231275.1 Pseudomonas huaxiensis | reverse complement strand
GACCTGACCACCCTGGACAGCAATCGCGCCGTCACCCTCGGCAATGCCGTGACCGTGAACGGCGGCCTGATCCTCGCGGGCAGCAATGACTTCAGCCTCACCGGCGTCATCAGCGGCACCGGCGCTCTGGCGAAGAACGGCGCTGCCAACCTGACGCTGAGCGGCAACAACAGCTACAGCGGCGGAACCCTGCTCAACGCCGGCAGCCTGACCCTCGGTCACAACGCCGCGCTGGGTAC
>NZ_QKVL01000227.1 GCF_003231275.1 Pseudomonas huaxiensis | reverse complement strand
GGCCAAGGTGACGACCAGTGGGGCGCCGGTGACCGGTGCAGTAACCGAAGCGGTGTAGGTTACGACGCCGCCTTCAACAGCACTGGCAGTCGCCGTCAGGGTGACGGTCGAAGTATCAATCGAATCCGTAACCGCGGTGACAGCGGCAGTCGGGCTGACTTCGAGATGCTCGAAGTCACCACCAGTGGTGCCAGTGATGGTCACGCTAACGCTGCCCGCATCCACATAAACAGTGTCTT
>NZ_QKVL01000226.1 GCF_003231275.1 Pseudomonas huaxiensis | reverse complement strand
GCTGGTGATCAGCCTGGCCAACGGTCAGTCGATCACCATCGCGGTGAACGCCAGCAGCGGCTCGGTCGACTACGTCGCACCGAACAATATCTACGCAACCAACCCAACGCTGACCAACAGCATCACCGCTGTCACCGGCGGCAACTACGAGAAACTGGTCACCGCCGGCACCCCGTCGACCGTCGTCAACGACAACCCGAACAACCTCGACACCACCGGTGTCAGCCTCACTGCGACCGGCACG
>NZ_QKVL01000225.1 GCF_003231275.1 Pseudomonas huaxiensis | reverse complement strand
TCTGGTGATCAGCCTGGCCAACGGTCAGTCGATCACCATCGCGGTCAACGCCAGCAGCGGCTCGGTCGACTACGTCGCACCGAACAACATCTACGCCACCAATCCGGCGCTGACCAACAGCATCACCGGCGTCACCGGCGGTAACTACGAGAAGCTGGTTACCACCGGCACCCCGTCGACCACCGTCAATGACAACCCGAACAACCTCGATACCACCGGTGTCAGCCTCACCGCGACCGGCAGC
>NZ_QKVL01000224.1 GCF_003231275.1 Pseudomonas huaxiensis | reverse complement strand
GGACAGGGTCAGGCCGGTGGTGTCCAGACGAGCCGGATCGTCGGTGACGACGGTGGTCGGAGTGCCTGCGGTTTCCAGGTGCTCGTAGTTGCCACCAGTCACGCCGGTGATGCTGTTGGTCAGTGGCGTGTTGGTGTTGAGCACGTTGTTCGGGGCAATGAAGTCCACCGAGCCGCTCGAAGCGTTGACCGGGATGGTGATCGATTGACCGTTAGCCAAAGTGATGACCAGCGGGGCGCCGGTG
>NZ_QKVL01000223.1 GCF_003231275.1 Pseudomonas huaxiensis | reverse complement strand
TTACCGTCAGTAACGCCGTCGCCCTCGGCGGCGAACTCACGGTTAGCGGCAGCAACGACCTGACCCTTTCGGGCGTGGTCTCCGGTGCTTCGGGCCTGGTCAAGGACGGCACCGGCAAGCTGACCTTGAGCGGGGCCAACCTCTACCAGAGCCCTACCACCCTCAATGCCGGCACGCTGGTGCTGGGTAATGCCCAGGCGCTGGGCCTCAGCCGGCTGGATGTGAACGGCACCGGCGCGCTGGAAA
>NZ_QKVL01000222.1 GCF_003231275.1 Pseudomonas huaxiensis | reverse complement strand
TCTGGCATTCGTAACGCTATTCTTCCGAAATGATTCGCCGCTGGAAGGCAACGCATACGGGGCCTGGAAAGATGGACTTTTGGACCACTTCGAAGCCATTACGGAGCACCCCGATGGCTCCGATGTCATCTACTATCCGCCAGAAGGCTCCGAAGACAGCCCCGAAGGCGTCGTCAAACGCGTAAAAGAATGGCGCGCCGCCAACGGCAAACCCGGCTTCAAACCCGCCTGACCCAACGCCGCTGTC
>NZ_QKVL01000221.1 GCF_003231275.1 Pseudomonas huaxiensis | reverse complement strand
ATCAGTATCGGTAGCCGTGACGGTAAAGCTCTCGGTAAGGATGTTGATACCAGCAGCATTCGGATGCGCTTCGTTATCCAGCAGGGTGTAGCTGTAGGTCACTACGCCGGTGGTTGGGTTGTAGCCGGTGACTGTCAGCGTATTCCCCAACGGCGTCGTCGCAGCCTGTGGGAAACCAGCCGCCACCCCGCCAGAAATAACGTTGATGCCGCCCACGCTGAGCGTTTGCAGACCATCCGGCGCAGTCACG
>NZ_QKVL01000220.1 GCF_003231275.1 Pseudomonas huaxiensis | reverse complement strand
CCCTCGCTACGGTGCCTTTCGGGGCCACGCGGCCTACGACTCGCTTCGCGAGTCTACATCTCGCGTCTTCGGCTAACGCCGAAGGTGCTACGCACTGCCCCTACAGACACCTCCGCTCGGCCTCCTGAAGTCGCGAAGTTACGGGCGGCGTCTGTGATGACGGATCTTCGAAATCCGAATCTGATGAAACCACCGACTTGCTCTTTCCTGCTATTGATCTTGCTTCTGCTCTTCATGCACGCAAGTTCAGACG
>NZ_QKVL01000022.1 GCF_003231275.1 Pseudomonas huaxiensis | reverse complement strand
CTGTTCATACAGAGCCTAGATGCTCATCACCATCTGCCCGCTGTCCACCCGCAACTCGACGCCGTTAACCGCCCGCGCCTCGTCGCTGGCGAGGAACAGCACGCTGGCCGCCACGTCTTCGGGCCGGCACATGCGGTTCATCGGGTCGCTGTCGATGGTCAGGCGCTCAGGGTCCAGACCAACGGGGAAGCCACCACTGGTCATGTCGGTCAATACGCCGTCCGGGTGCAGGCTGTTGCAACGGATGCGGTACTTGCGCCGTCGGCAGAACGCCGCCACCGAACGGGTCAACGCCGCCACTGCGCCTTTCGAGGCGCTGTAGGCGAGGTAATCGTCGCGCCCGGCCAGGGCGGCGATGGACGACAGGTTGATGATCGAACCGCCCCCCGTTTTCATCAACCCGATGGCCTCGCGACAGCCGAGGAACACGCTGTCGGCGTTGACCCGCATCAGCCGGTGCCAGTCCTCCAGCGTGGTTTCCTCGATGGTGCCGGGGATCAGGATCCCGGCGTTGTTGACCAGGATATCCAGCCGCCCGAAACGCTCACGCACCTCGCCCATCAGTTGCTGCCAGCCTGCTTCGCTGCTGGCGTCATGCGGGGTGAACAGCGCCGCGTCGCCGATTTCGGCGGCCAGGGCTTCACCCGCCGCCCCATCGATATCGGCGATCACCACGCGGGCACCTTCCCGGGCCAGCAGGCGCACGCTGGCCCGGCCAATACCCTTGGCACCGCCGGTGATCAGGGCGATCTTGTCGTGCACCCGGCCGGGGAGTTTCTGTTGCAGTTCAGTCATGACAGGGCCTCATCGGCAAATTGCGCTTGGTTCAGTGTTTCTCGGGCTGCGGCCTGACCGGCGCGACGGCCGGAGAACACGCAGTCGGCCAGCGACAGACCGCTGATATACAGGTGCGACGGAATCCCCACCGCGGCGCGGCCAGCGGCATACAGGCCGGGAATCGGCTGAGCGGCGACGTCCAGCACCGCGCCGCTCTGCTCATCGACCCGCAGGCCACCGAGGGTCAGCGCGCCCAGCGGGAAGATCGGGTTGCCCACGGAAATATCGCAGGCCTGGAACGGGCCTTTTTCCAGCGCCCGGCGCCCGCCACGGGACTTGCCGAAGGGATCGCCGATCTCGCCACGGGCCGCGGCATTGTTGGCCTGGACCGACTCGCGCAAGGCCGCCGCATTCATCCCGGTAGCCCGGGCCAGTTCATCGAGGCTCTTGCCCTTGCGCACCTTGAGCAGCATCAGCGCCAGGGCCGGCACGCTCTGGAACCACCAGTAGCCGCCAAACAACGCTTCGCGAATGGCTTTCCAGCGCAGCGGCGCATCCAGCACCAGCCAGGCGCGCCCGCCCTGCTCTTCCATCAACGGCTGGCCGAGGGTGGCGCCGTAGACTTCTTCGTTGCAGAAACGCCGACCTTCGGTGTTGACCACGATGCCCTTGTGCCAACTGTACGGCGGGTTGATGAAGCGCCAGGCCGAAACCCGCTCCAGGCGGTCGCTGGCGGCGCCGACGCTAAGCCCAAGGCGCAGTCCGCTGCCGTCGCAGCCGGTGGCACCGACCTTGAAGTTGCGGCGAAATTTCGGCGCGTGCTGGGCGATCAGTTCGCGGTTGAAGATGAAGCCACCGGTGCTGAGGATCACTGCCTTGCTCGCATGGACCAGCACCGGCCGGGCGAAATCGCGCTCCAGTTGGCTGGCGCGCTGGCGCAGTCTGTCGCAGTAAGCCGGGGCGAAATTCTGCAGGCGCTCGGCGCGCTCGATCCATTTCGCATGCAGCGTCGCCTGCTCGCTGCCCGGCGGCAGGCGCCAGAATTCGGCGCCGATCACCCGACCGCTGCCATCCTGCACCAGGCGTTTTGCCGCCGCCTGCAGCAGCGTGCGAACCCCGGCCTTGAGGCAGGCGCTTTGCAGGTGGGCATAGAGCACCGCGCCGCACTGGCCCTTGCCGGCGGTGCGGTGACCGCGCGGGGCCGGAGGGTTGACGCCGCCATAAAGCGGCACCAGTTCGTTGCCGGAGTAGTACAGGTAATAGCCGTCCTGCGGGTAGGAGGTCTTGCCACCCGGCGGGACTTCGTGGGAGTACGGCGCGCCATGGCTTTCCAGCCATTCCAGGTTGGCCACGCTGTTGTCGCAGAAGCGCCGCAGGGTGTCATCGCTGACCACGCCCTGGGTTTCATGCTTGAGGTAGTCGAACATCGCGTCGGAGCTGTCGTTGTAGCCGGCCGCACGCTGTTGGCGGGTGCCGCCACCGGCATACACCACTCCGCCGCTTTTCGCGCTGGCACCGCCACCGCGAAAGCGGTCGGCCACCAGCACATCAGCGCCTTCGGCCCGCGCCTGCAAGGCGGCGCAAGCACCGGCTGCGCCCCAGCCGAGCACCAGCACTTCGCACTGCGCGTCCCACTTCAATGACCCGCTGTCGTCCACCTGCAACGGCGGCAGAACCGGCGTCACCCATCCCTTCCCGGCGCTCATGAAGCCTCCTTGGCCAGGTGGTTGGCGGCGACATAGCCGAAGGTCATGGCCGGGCCCAAGGTGCCGCCGGCGCCCGGATAGCGGGTGCCCATCACCGACGCCGAGCAGTTGCCGATGGCGTACAGGCCGGGGATCGGCGTGCCGTCTTCGCGTACCACCTGGGCATGCTCGTTGGTCAGCAGGCCGCCCTTGGTGCCGATGTCGCCGGCGTCCAGGCGCATGGCGTAGAACGGCCCCTTGCGCAGCGGCGCCAGGCACGGGTTGGGCTTGATATTGCAGTCGCCGTAATAGCGGTCGAAGACGTTGCCGCCCCGGTCGAAATCAACATCGACCCCGGTGCGGGCGTAATCGTTGACCTTGCTTGCCGTAGCTTCCAGGCCGGCGGCATCAACGCCGATCTGCCCGGCCAGGTCGGCCAGGGTGTCGGCCTTCCAGTACAGGCTGTTCAGCCATTCCTTGCGCAGGCGGCTGTCGGGCATGACCTGGGCCGGCATCAGCGGGCCCATGGCGTAATTGAAGCGAAAATGCGCGTCAAAGATCACCCACGCCGGCACGCTGCGCCCGCCGCTGTGCTGGTTGTCGCGGTGCATGGCGTCGACGAATTCCAGGTACGGCGCCGCCTCGTTGACGAAGCGCCGGCCCAGGCCGTTGACCACGATGGCGCCGGGGAAGGCGCGCTCGGCGAAGATGCCGCGGGGCTTGTCTTCGCCCGGCACGGCGATGGTCGGCGCCCACCAGGCCCAATCCATCAGCGCGGTGGCGGCGCCCTCCTTCATTCCGGCCAGCAACGCGGCGCCGGTGTTGTTGCCGGGCGGCGTGGCGCTCCAGGTCATTTCGGTGGGTTTGGGCAGGTACTGTTCACGCAGCGCCTGGTTCTGCTCGAAACCGCCGGAGCCGAAGATCACCCCGAGGCGGGCGGCAATGCGCAGTTCCTGGCCGTCGCGATTGACCACGATCCCGGCGACCTTGCCGTCGTCCATCAGCAACTCGCTGAAGTCGGTGTTGAGCCACAGCGGCACGTTGCGGTCCATCAGCGAGCGGCGCAGCGCTGCCACCAGCGAACTGCCGAGGGCGGCGCGGCGGTCGTATCTGCTTTTCTTGCGCCATTTGAAATCGAGTTTGTAACGCAGCATCAAGCCGAGAATCAGCAGGCGCCAGCCAAAGCTGCGGGCCATGACCTTGTGCGCGTGGCGCGCGGTCCAGGCGATGCGGCCCATCAGCAGGGTCGAGGGCGATGGCTTGCGCAGATTGTCCAGTTCGTCTTCGAGCAGGCTGGTGTCGAACAGCTCCGGGTCAAGGGTCCGGCCGCCGGGCAGCGCGCCGGGCAGATGCGGGTAGTAATCCGGGTATTTCGCCGCCACTGCGTAGCGCACACGGCTGTTGCGCGTGAGTGCTTCGATCATCTTCGGCGCGTTGTCGAGGTAGGCTTCGAGGCGGGCCGGTTCGACATGCTCGCCCGCGGACGCTTGCAGGTAGGTGCGTGCCAGCTCGCGGCTGTCGTTGCCGCCGTGGCGAGCGAAATAGTGATTGTTGGGGATCCAGATCCCGCCGCCGGAGATCGCCGAGGTGCCGCCGTACTTGTCGCTTTTTTCCACGATCAAGACACGTAGGCCGTGATCGGCGAGAAACACCGCCGAAGTCATCGCACCCGCGCCCGAGCCGACGACGATCACGTCGTAGGCGGATTGAGACTGAACTTGAGCCGTCATTGTTGTTATGCCATTAGCTGAGGTCAGGAAAGGCCGGCGGCGTGTGCGGCCGGCGGCTGATTCCATCTTCAGCGGGTGGCGGGGTGGGGATCATCGTCAAAGCGGACTAGGTGGGCCTTATCGCGACGGTTCGGCGCCCCGACAAGCTCGCTCCTACAGGGATCGCGCTAATGAACCTGTAGGAGCGAGCTCGCTCGCGATGAGGCCATCAGCTTTTACACCACAGCCCGCCGCCCCACCCAAGGCCGGTCCTGCTCCAACTGACTGGCAATCCGCAACAACCCATCCTCCCCGCCCAGCCGCGCGGTAAACATCATGCCTACCGGCAATCCGCCCTCGCTCATGCCCAGCGGCAAGGAAATCGCTGGCTGGCCGCTGACGTTGGCCAGCACGGTAAAACCGGCACTGCCCATGGCCCGGTGGGCATAACTGTCCCAGCCCTGATCAAGGGTGAGCAAGCCCATTTCCGGCGTCAGGTTGGCGGTGACCGGCGAAAGGATCAGGTCAAAGCGCTCGAAGTGCTTTTCCATCGCCGCGCCGATGCTTTCGAACGATTGCCGCGCCCGGTACAGCGCTTCGCCATTGGCGCCCTTGGCCCGTTCCAGCACCACCTGAGTGATCTGCTCCAGATCCTGAGGAGTGGCAGCGCGGCCCAGCGCTTGCTCGCGGTCATGGACCAGGCTCAACAGCGCAGTGCCGATCACCGCGCCGTGGGCGCCGAACAGTTGTCGTGGGTCGATGCCGAGGTTCAGCTCTTCCACCTCATGACCCAGGCCGAGCAATTGCTTGATGGTCTGCTCCAGGGTCGCGGCGATCGCAGGGTCCAGCGGTGCGCCGGTCAGTGACTGGCGGACCACGGCGATGCGCAACTTGCCCGGATCGCGGCGCAGTTCTTCGACGTAGGGGCGTTCCACCGGCGCGGCCCAGTAGGCGCTGCCGGGCTCATGACCGTGGCCAGCATCAAGGAACAGCGCCGTGTCGCGCACGCTGCGTGACACCACGTTGCCAACACTGGCGCCGAACCAGCCCTCGAAATGCGCCGGGCCGCTGGGGGTGCGGTAGCGGCCGGGCTTGAGCCCGACCAGGCCGCAATAAGACGCCGGGATACGGATCGAGCCGCCGCCGTCGGTGGCGTGGGCCACCGGCACGATGCCCGCCGCTACCGCCGAGGCGGCGCCACCGGACGAACCGCCGGCGCTGTGGCCGAGGTTCCACGGGTTGCGGGTCAGGCCCCAGGCCAGGGATTCGGTGGTGGTGGTCAGGCCGAATTCCGGGCAGGTGGTCTTGCCGAACGGCACCGCGCCGGCCCGCTCGTAACGGGCGATCAGGGTGCTGGTGAACGGCGCGGGCGGCGCGTCCTTGAACAGGCGGCTGCCGTTGCTGGTGGTGGTACCTTGCAGGTAGGTATTGAGGTCCTTGAGCAGCACCGGCACGCCGGCCAGCGCACCCTGGGTCTGCTGACCGGCGGCGCCGCGCTGGGCCAGCAGCTTGCGGGCGTAGTCCTCGTGCAGCATGTTCACCGCCTGCACCTTGGGATTGACCAGCGCGTGGCGGGCCAGGGCGGCGTTGAGCAGGGTTTCGGGCGAGAGTTCGCCCTTGCGCACGGCCTCGGCCATGGCCCAGGCATCCAGGGATTGGTAGTCGCTGGCGGAAAGGTCGCCAGCCTGGACGCTGGCGAATCGGCCGAGCAGGCCGATGCCGGCGCTGACGGCAGTGGCTTTGAGCACGGTGCGGCGGGGGATTTCGGTGGTCATGGAGGGCACCTTTTTAGTTATTTATGGTTTTAGGGGCATCGCGACGGTTCGGCGCCCCGACAAGCTCGCTCCTACAAGGGGCTGCGGTCGGCTATCTGTCAGGCAACATTGAACCGCGCCGAAAGCTGATCCAGCGCCCGCGCCAGTTGCTCCAGGTCCGCTGCCGCCACGGCGCTGCGCCCGGCACTCGCCGACAGCGCGCCGGTACCCGCCGAGACATTCTCGACCCGCACGACCATCTCGCGGGTAACGCGAACCTGTTCGTCGATCACTGCGGCGATGGTGTCCACGCTGCGGATCACGTCGTCGGTGCCGGTGCGGATCTGCGCCACGGAATCACCGGCTTCGTGGGCCAGATTGACGCCTTCGCGGACCCGCAACACCACGCGGCCCATGCCATCGACCACGGCGCGGGTGCCTTCCTGGATGCGTTGCACGGTGATGTCGATCTCGCCAATGGAGCGCCCGGTGCGCTGGGCCAGCAACCTTACTTCATCGGCGACCACGGCAAAACCGCGCCCCTGCTCCCCTGCCCTGGCCGCCTCGATCGCGGCATTCAGGGCCAGCAGGTTGGTCTGCTCGGCAATGTTGCGGATAACGTTGAGCACATCGCTGATTTCGGCGGAAAACACTTCCAGTTCGTGGATATGCACCGCGGTGTCGCTGATCACGTCGCTGATGCGGTTCATTTCCTGGGCCATGTCGCGGATAAAGCCTTCGCTCTTGCCCGAACGCCCCGCCGAGTGCTGGGTGATATCGCGGGACACGCCAACATGGTTTTCCACCTCGCCGATGGAGCCAGACAGGTGTTCCACCGCGCTGGAAATGCCGCGCACCGCCTCGCTCTGCTGCTGGGTCGCCACTGATGCCAGTTCCGCCGACTCGGCCAGGTGCGCCGCCTCGCGGCTGACCCGCTGGACCAGTTCGCGCATCTGCGAGATCAGGCCATGCAGGCTGTCGCGCATGGCGGCGGTGTCGCCGAGCATCAAGGCAAATTCATCGCGACCATGGATCACGATGGGTTGCGACAAGTCGCCCCCGGCAATTGCGCGCATGCTCGCCGAAGCCTGGCCGAAGGCGCGGCGCAGCCGGCCCAGGGTGGTGAGCGCCGTGGCGCTGCCCACCACCACACCGACCACACCCAACAACAGGTACGCCAGAACGGTACGCTGGTAACGCCGCTGCGCCGCTTCATACGCCTGCTCCGCCGCAGCCTGTTGCAGCGCCTGCAACTTGCCCAGTTCGACGCCGGCGGCGCTGCCGGCCGGTTCCGCCACACGCAGGAAGGAAATGATCCCCGGCAGGCGGAAATCACCGGCGCGCAGCGACTCCAGCAGGATCGTCAGTTCCTCGACCCAAACGGCGTAATGGCTTTCGAACGCTTCGGCGACCTGCTGTTCCTCAGCGCTCAGGTCGCGCTGGCGGTACTCGCTCCAGCGCTGGGTCACGGCCTGGCCGTTGGCTTCGATGGTGCCGAGGGTAACTTCCACCGAGCGGTCGAAGGCTGCCATCAGCGGTCCGTCCGGATCCTGCAGGACCGCCAGTAACGCCTGTCGCCGGCTTTCATCCAGGCGGTGCTGGATCTCGCCGAAGGTGAGCAGGGTCGCCAGGTTGTCTTCGTTGATGGTGCGCAGGCTGTCGCGCGCCTGTTGCAGCCCGTAGACGCCGAAACCGACGGCGGCGACGAACAGCAAGGTGGCTAGCAGCGCCCATATCCACAGGCGCTGAGCGATGGTGATGGCTTTGAACACGGTCGTTCCTCGCCCGGGTCAGTCGGAGGTGACCATGGCGAGCATCGTCGCCAGGTAGTGCTCGCCATAGGGTGGCAGCAGGCCCCACTCGCGGCGCGGGTCATGGGCCGGGGCCTTGAACACCGTGCGCAGGTGGCTGAATTCGAGGAAGCCCTCGCGGCCGTGGTAATGCCCCATGCCGGAGGCACCGACGCCACCGAACGGCGCGTCGTGCATCGCCGCGTGCATCATCACGTCGTTGAGGGTCACGCCACCGGACACCGTGCGTTCCAGCACCTGGCGCTGCTCGGCCGCGTCCTGGCCGAAGTAGTACAGGGCCAGCGGCCGCGGGCCGGCGTTGATCGCGTCGATGACCTGGCCGAGGTCGTCATAGCTGAGCAGGACCATGGCCGGGCCGAAGATTTCCTCGTTCATGATCTGCGCGTCCTGCGGCGGGTCGATCACCAGGCGCAGCGGGCGGCGGCGGTCGTTGGCGTCCAGTGGCAGCGCTTCCGGCAAGGATTCGATGCGAGCACCGCGCTGCCGGGCGTCGTCGATATAACCTTCGACCCGCGACAGATGACGCTGATTGACCACCGCCACCACGTCCGGGTTGCCCTGGATGCTCGGGTGCAGGCTGGCGTAGGCACTGCGCAGCGCGCTGATGAACGAGGTTTGCAGGTGGCGCGGCACATAGACCAGATCGGGGTTGATGCAGATCTGCCCGCCATTGGTGGCCTTGGCCACGGCGATGCTCAAGGCGGCCTGGTCCAGGTCCGCCGTGGTCGAGATGATCACCGGCGATTTGCCGCCCAGTTCCAGGGTCACCGGCACCAGATTCTGTGCAGCATTGCGCATCACCGCACGGCCAACGGCGGTGCTGCCGGTGAACACCAGGTGATCGAACGGCTGCGCGGTGAAGGCTTCGGCCAGTTCGGCGTCGCCGGTTACCACCGCCACTTCAAGCGGATCGAGGCGCTCGGCGCAGAGCCGGGCCACCAGCGCAGCGGTGTGCGGGGTCACTTCGGAGGGTTTGAGGATCGCCCGGTTGCCCGCCGCCAGTACCGACGCCAGCGGGCTGAACAAGGTGTAGAGCGGCGCATTCCAGGTGCCGATGATGCCGACGCTGCCCTTGGGCTGGTACATGATCCAGGCTTTGGCGCCCAATTGGTCGTAAGGCACGAACGGTGGGCGTTGCTCGTCCTGCATCCAGTGCGCGAGATGATCGCGGGCGTGCTTGAGGGAGGCCAGCGCGCCAAGCACATCGTTCATCAGCGAGAAACCGGCAGGACGGCCGCCGAAATCCGCGTCCATAGCCTCGGTCAGTTCGCCGTGGTGGGCCACCAGCAGGTCGATCACGCGCTGGATGCGGTCGCGGCGGGTCGCCGCGTCAACGGCGCCGGCGGCATTGAAGGCGCTTTTCTGCCGAGCCAGAAGGCCTGAAAGCGTGTCGACGGATGATGCGACTGAACTCATGCGTGTCCCCTTGCGAAGTGGCCTTCATGGCCTTGGCAGCGCCCGATGCGCCTTGGACCACGTTGCCCCGCCAGGCCCCGCCGCGCCTCGTCCGATCGGACGAGGATCGAGCAAAAGCGTTAGTCCGTTGAGACGATGTAGCGCGTTCGGCCGCGTCCAATACTGGCACCACGAAAACAACATCCATGAGGCCAGTCATGGCAACACAACACATCAGTTTCGATCCCCAGGCCTTCCGCGCGGCGCTCGGCACTTTCACCACCGGCGTGACCATCATTACCACCCAAGGCGAAGACGGTGCGCCGGTCGGCATCACCGCCAACAGCTTCAACTCGGTGTCGCTCAATCCGCCGCTGGTGCTCTGGAGCCTGTCCAAGCAGGCGCGCAGCCTGCCGGTGTTCAGCAGCGGCAAGCACTGGAACGTGCACGTGCTGTCCACCGAGCAGGAAAAACTCTCCGGCCGCTTCGCCACCCAGGGCGAGAACAAGTTCGCCGAGGTCGAGCTGGACCGCGGGATCAGCGAAGCGCCGCTGCTGCAGGACTGCACGGCGCGCTTCCAGTGCCGCACGGCGTTCCAGTACGAGGGCGGCGACCATGTGATCTTCGTCGGCGAGGTGCTCGCCTTCGACCACAGCGACCGTGTGCCTCTGGCGTTCCAGAGCGGCCAGTACGCTCTGACCACACGCAAGCCGCGCAACGAACTGCGCCTGGCGACCACCCCGCCGCCGCCCGAGTGCAGCTACACCGAAGACCTGCTCGGTTATCTGCTGGGCCGCGGGCATTACCAGGTGCTCAACGTGCTGCGGCACATGCTCAGCAACCAGCAACTGGACGAGCAGGCGTTTTTCATCCTTGCCGTGCTGTGCATTCGCGACAACCTCAACCTCGACGAGATCAACACCTTCGTCAGTTACACCGGGCATGTGGTGACCCTGGCCGGCATGCGCTTCCTCGAACGCCAGCAACTGGTGGCGATCGAAGGCGATGACGACGACCTGCGTTTCGTCCTCACTGCCAAGGGCCGCGAGACGTCATTGCAGCAGGTTGCGCTGGCCAAGGTGGTGGAGCAGGAGTTGACCGCCAAGCTCGGCATCGCCGATGCCCAGGCGCTGAAAGTGCTGCTCAAGCGCCTGATCGTGGTCAGCGACCCCGGCTTGCCCGACCTCTGGGCGCCGCGATGAGCGCGGCCGTGCCGGCCCTGTCGGCGGCGCCGGTGGGCTGGCGGGCCCATGGTCTGCTGGCGTTGCTGGCGGTGGTATTTGCCGACAACTTCGTCGGTCGGCAGATCCTCGCGGTGATGATCGAGCCGGTGAAGGCCGAGTTCGGCGTCGGCGACACCGCGATGGGACTGATTTCCGGGCTGGCCTTCGCCGTGGTCTACGCGGTCATGGGCCTGCCCGCCGGACGGCTGGTGGACCGCCTGCCGCGCACCCGTTTGCTAGCGGCGTCGTGTCTGCTCTGGGCCTTGGCGACCATGGCCTGCGGGGTGGCCGGCAGTTTCCTGCTGTTGGCGCTCGCGCGGATGGCGGTGGCGGTCAGTGAATCACCGACCACCTCGGCCTCGCTGTCGTTGATCGCCGACCTCTATCCGCCGCAGAAGCGCTCGTTCGCCATCAGTTGCTTCACGGCGGCGCCGACATTCTCCTCGATCATCGGCCTGAGCGTTGGCGCCTGGGTGGTGGAGCACTACGGCTGGCGCGTGGCATTTATCGCCCTGGGCGTGCCGGCGCTGTTATTTGCGGCAGCGCTGGCCTTTATCGTCCGCGACCCGCCTCGCGGCCGCTGGGACCTCACGCCCCATGCTCCCGGCGTGTCTCCCGGCCTGACCGCCGAAGCCCGTGGCCTGTGGGCCTTGCCGGCGTACCGGCAGTTGATCCTGGCGGGCGGCCTGACCACCCTCAGTTCCTACGCCATCGCCATGTGGAACACCAGTTTTCTGGTGCGCTCCCATGACCTCTCGCTGCAACACGCCGGAATACTGGCCGGGGTGATCTGCGGAACTGCCGCAGGCGTCGGCGGGCTGTTCAGCGGCTGGCTCAGCGACCGACTCAGCCGGCGTGACGCGCACTGGCAATTCTCGATCCCGGTCATCGGCCACCTCACCGCCATGAGCGCCCTGACCACGTACCTGCTGTGGCCCGACACCGTGCTGCTGCACCTGGGCAGCCTGCCGGTGCCGACGGCGATGCTCTGGTGTGCGCTGTACAGTTTTTTTGCCGTGTGGTGGGTGGCGCCGTCCTACAACCTCGTCACCCAACTGGTGCCGGCCAACCGCCGTGGCGCGGCAATGGCCCTGCAGACCATCGTCAGCACCTTGCTCGGGATCGGCATCGGTCCGCTGCTGGCCGGGTTGCTCAGTGATCTGCTGTTGCCGCTGGCCGGCGAGGATTCGCTGCGCTACGCGCTGTTGCTGGTGAGTCTGCCGGTGCTGGGTTCGGTGCTGTTGCTGCTGCGCACCTCGCGGCAAGTGAATCGATAGCGTTGTCAGCGCTATCGACCCTTTCCCTCAACGCCGATTGCTGAAACCGGTGATGGCCTGACGGGCCGTGTCGGTTTCAAGCATCCGCGCGAAAACGCGCGCTTCCTCATCAATACGCTCGCGCAGGGCGGGCGCATCGGCACTCTTCAGCAGGCGTTTGGCTTCCATCAATGCTGCCAGTGGCTTGGTCGCCAGCGTGCGCGCCCGGGCCAGGGTGCTGTCGAGCACCTGCGCAGGTTCCAGCACCCGATTGACCAACCCAGCCTGCAACGCCGCCTCGGCGTCGAACGGCTCGCCGAACAACAATGCCTCGGCAGCCCGCTGATAACCGAACACGCGGGGCAGCAACAGGCTGGAGCCGGCTTCGGGACACAGCCCGAGATTGACGAACGGCAGACTGAAGCGCGCGTTGCTGCTGGCATGCACCAGATCGCAATGCAACAGCAGCGTGGTGCCGATGCCCACGGCAACGCCGCAGACCGCGGCCACCAGCGGTTTGGGGAAACTGCTGACGGTACGCAAAAACTCCCAGACTGGCGCATCAAGGCGGTCAGGCGGATTGCTGATGAAATCGGCCAGATCATTGCCGGCGCTGAACACCTGCTCGCTGCCCTGAAACAGCACCACGGCCAGTGCCGGGTCGTGTTGCGCCTGTTGAAGCAGCTCGGTCAGGCGCTGGTACATGGGCACGGTCAGGGCGTTTTTCTTGGCTTCGCGGTTGAAGGTGATGATGAGGACGCCGGAGTCCTCACGGGTCAGGATGTCGGTCATGACACTCTCGCTGATTGACGGGGCCCAGCAATACCCCGCCCCCATCAGCCGCGAAACGTCCGGATTGAGTAGGCGTGAAGCGTCAGCGTCGCTCATCCGAGAGCGGCGTCGGCTGGTCCGGCTCGGGCACGGGCGTGCCTTGCTCCGGATCATCCGGCACACGCTCGATATCGGTGGGTTCTTCCGAGCGCTGAGGATCACCGTTGACGTTGGGGTCGGTGACCGGATCGGTGCCGCGTTGCGGGTTGTTCAGTGGGTCTTTCCAGAGCGGGTCATCTTTGGGCGAGTGCATGATGCGGTCCTCGGTTGGGGTGCCTGATCATTGGAAGGGGCAACAGAACCCGGAGTGCCGGGCAGCCGATCAACGGAGCAACGCTGTTAAAGTGGCAAGCCGCTACCGAGGGAGATCACCATGCCTGTCCGCCCAGCTCACCCCCAGGATGCACACCTGCTGCCCGCCATCGAGCGTTCGGCAGCAGAGGCGTTTCTTGCCGTTGAGCGGTTGGTGTGGGTCGCGGCCCATCAGGTGCTGAGCGTCGAAGAACACTTGGGGTTCATCAACAAAGGCCTGCTCTGGGTGGCGGTGGATGAGCAGGACCGGCCACTGGGTTTTCTCTGTGCAAGCATTCAGGACGACGGCTTGCACATCGATGAATTGTCCGTGGCACGCAGCCATCAAGGACAAGGCCTGGGGCGGGAGTTGATTGCCACTGCCGAGGCGTGGGCTCAGGCGCAACGCTTCACGGCATTGACCCTGACGACGTTCAGGGAGGTGCCGTGGAACGCGCCCTTCTATGCCCGGCTGGGTTTCACCTGCCTGGACGACGGGCAGTTGAAGGGCTTTCTGCAGCAGCAAATAGCCCATGAGCACGCGCTTGGGCTGCCGGGACGTTGCGCAATGTGCAAAGCATTGTCCGTCCCGGCCTGAACACTACTGCTGTTCTTGCCCTTTCTCGGCTTCGGCCGCTGCCTGCTGCGCGGCGCGCAAGGCCTCGATCGTTTGTTCCAGCAATTCCACCTGCTTGAGTAGCTGGCGCCGTTCGCCGCCCACCAGTTCCAGTTGCTGGCCCTGGGACTGGAACTGGCGCTGCAGTTCTTCGCGCGCGCCCTGGGACTGCGCCAGATTGGCGCTGAGGGTGCGGGTTTCCAGCGCGTGTTGCTCTTGCTGGTCCTTGAGGTGCTGGCATTCGCGCTGGATATGCCGCGCCTCCACCAACAACCGCTCGTTGTCACGGTTGAGCCGGGTGGTTTCGTCCTGCTTGATGACCAGGGTCTGCTGCAACTGACGCAGCTCCGTCTGCAACTGCTGAACCTGCGCTTCGTGCCGGCGCTGATCCTGCTCGCGCTGCTCACGGCTGGCGGTACGGTAGTGTTCCAGTGCATCGCGGGCGTGCTGGTGCTTGTCTTCCAGCGAGGCGATCTGCTCGTCCTTGTCGGCCAGGCGCACATTCAGCTCACCAACCGCCTGACTCAGCGTGGCATTGCGCGTGTGTTCGCTCTGCAGGCTGCTGCGGGCAGTGGCCAGTTCCGCGGATTCAGCGGCCAGCGCCGCGCCCTGGATCTGCAATTGCTGCTGCGCCGCTGCCAGTGCTTGCTGGCTTTCCTGCAACTGCCCTTTCAGCACAGCGTTTTCCACATCGAACGACTTTTGCGCCTCTTCGACACAGGCGTCGCTTTCTTCACGCAACTGCTCCGCCAACTGCTTTACCAGGCTCATCAGCGATGAACTGAGGTCCGGCACGCTGGTGGTAGCGGGCGGCTTCTGGATTTCCAGCTCTTTGAGGTAGCGATGAATGGTGGTTTTCGATCCGGTATTGCCCAGTTCGATACGCACCGCATCGATGCTCGGATGCTCGCCCCGGGCCAGGATCGCCTGACGGGCCTTGTGCACGACTGCTTTGTTGATACCACCGCGGGCCATGTCTGTGTTCCTGCTATTTCATAATGTGGTACGTATCATGTATTTACATACCAAAAAGATCAAATTAATTTTCATGTCTTGATGAAAATTAAGGTGAAATAATAACGATTTATCAAATCAGAGGCAGTTTTCACCCGTCAGAAAGTGGGCAGATGCCTCGTTTAATCAAAAGTGAGAGCTGTTTCATAAGAGGTCGGCCAAGAAAGTGGCCAAGCCGGCACTAGCGCCCTGCGGATCAGGTGAACAGGTGCTGTGATCAGGACGCCTGATGCAAGACGAGCATGCGGGGGAGTTGGCGGAACGCCGGCAGCGCAAAGGCGCGAGCAATGCCCCTTAAGGCATTGCTCGCGATGCGGATAAAAATCTCGTATACCATATCCGCAACTTCCTTCAGACCGGCCATGCACCGTGAAACCACCTCGACTCAACGCACCGGACCTGGGCAACATCCCCTCCACCTCGGAAATCATCACCCGGCATCTACGCGACGCCATCGTCGCCGGGCAATTCGCCGAAGACGAACCCATCCGTCAGGACGACGTCGCCAGCCAGTTCAACGTCAGCAAGATTCCCGTACGCGAGGCACTCAAGCGTCTTGAGGCCGAGGGGCTGGTGATGTTCCAGCGCAATCGCGGAGCAATGGTCACGCGCATGTCGGAGTCGGAACTGGCGCAGATGTTCGAAGTGCGCATGCTGCTCGAAGACAAGGCGCTGCGCCTTGCCATTCCAAACATGACCGAAGCCACTTTTCAGCAGGCCGAGGCGATCTGCCAGGAATTCATCGGCGAAAACGACGTGGGACGCTGGGCGGAGCTCAACTGGGAACTGCATGCCTGCCTGTATGAGCCTGCGCAACGGCCGTTTCTGGTGAATCTGATTCGTTCGGTCAACGACAAGCTGGAGCGTTACCTGCGCATGCAGATGAGCCTGTCTTCCGGCAAGGACCGCGCCGATCATGAGCATCGCGAGATTCTTCAGGCCTGCCGTGACGGTGATGTGGAACGAGCAGTAGCGCTTCTCGATGAGCACATCGCCGGGGTGTGTAAAACACTGTTCGAACATCTGCCCAGCGCCGGTAAGTGAGCGCCCGCAACCACCCTCCAGCACAAGTGTCACCGGTGTTCCCTCGAGGGGCATGAGTTCCCCGCCATGCTCCGATATGTAACACCGTCAGCCAGCGCCTGACCGGACCTCCGAGTCAGCAATCAGCCTGTAAGGCTTATCCCACAACGACCTACGAATGATTACCGCCGACGAGCCAAAAACAGGCACGCCTGTTGCTATGTTTATATCGTATACGAAATTCCTAATCCGATATTCAGTGCAAACCAACACGAGGCCTCCATGAAAAAGCAATCCCTCGCTTTAGCCCTCAGCGCAGTACTTGGTTCGAGCTTTATGGCCACCGCTCAGGCAGACAAGCTGGACGACATCATCGGCTCCGGCAAACTGCGCTGCGCAGTGACACTGGACTTCCCACCGATGGGTTTCCGTGACGCCAGCAACGCCCCCGCAGGTTTCGATGTGGACTATTGCAATGACCTGGCAAAAGTCCTCGGGGTCGATGCTGAAATCGTCGAAACCCCCTTCCCCGATCGCATCCCCGCCTTGATCTCCGGTCGCGCTGACGTGATCGTCGCCTCCACCTCCGACACCCTCGAACGGGCCAAGACCGTCGGCCTGACCATCCCGTACTTCGCCTTCCAGATGGTTGTATTGACCCGCGATAACACCGGCATCAATAGCTTCGACGACATCAAAGGCAAAGCCCTGGGCAACACCAGCGGTACCTTTGAAGCCCTCGCCCTGGAAAAAGACGTGAAGAGCTGGGGCACCGGCAGCTTCCGCGCCTACCAGTCGCAGAACGACACCATCCTGGCCGTTGCCCAGGGACATATCGACGCCACCGTGGTGACCAACACCGTTGCCGCGGCCACCCTGAAGTCTGGCAAGTACAAGAACCTCAAGGTCGCTGGCAACGCACCTTACGTGGTCGACTTCGTTTCCCTGGGGGCCAAGCGCAACGAGTACGGCCTGCTCAACTACCTGAACCTGTTCGTCAATCAGCAGGTACGCACCGGGCGCTATAAAGAGTTGTTCGTCAAATGGGTCGGCACTGATATTCCACCGACCGACCTGACCGTCCCGCACGTCTACTACTGAGGCACCGGCCATGTCAGGTTCAGTCATCCAGTTGACCGGGCGCAGCCTGGTCGCAGGTGCGGCCCAAGGTGAACTGCTGTTCGCCGAGGTCGGCCTGAGTTTCTGGGGCGGCGTCGATTCGTTCACCGGTGAAGTGATCGACCGCCATCACCCGCTCAGCGGCCAGTTGCTGGCCGGGCGAGTACTGGCGATCCCCAGTGGCCGTGGTTCGTGCACCGGCAGCAGCGTGCTGATGGAATTGATCAGCAACGGCCATGCGCCGGCCGCCCTGGTGCTGGCTGAAGCCGATGAAATCCTGACTCTGGGCGTGTTCGTCGCCGAGGCTTTGTTCGAGCGCTCCCTGCCGGTGCTGTGCATCGGCAAGGAAGATTTCGCACGCTTGCAGGGCGGCGCCTATGCAAGGGTCGATAACGAGGTCCTGAACCTGTATGAACACGCGCCGGCCGACCTCTGGCATGCGCGCTCCGCGACTATCGAGCGCGCGCCCTCCAGCGTGCAACTGAGCAGTGATGATCTGGCCATGCTTGATGGCAAGTACGGCAAGGCCACTCAGGTGGCCATGCAGCTGGTGGTGCGCATGGCGCAGTTACAGGGTGCCACACAGTTGCTGGACATCTGCCAGGCGCACATCGATGGCTGTATCTACACCGGCCCGGCCAGCCTGCATTTTGCTCAACAGTTGATGCGCTGGGGCGCGGCGGTACGCGTGCCGACCACCCTCAACGCGATTTCCGTCGACCAGCGGCGCTGGCTTCAACAAGGTATCGATCCCGCGCTGGGCATACCGGCCAGTACGCTGGGCGATATCTACATGGCCATGGGTGCGCAGGTCAGTTTCACCTGCGCGCCCTACCTGCTCGACAGCGCGCCAACGCTGGGTGAGCACATCGGTTGGGCCGAGTCGAATGCGGTGGTGTACGCCAACAGCGTGCTCGGCGCGCGCACCTTGAAGTATCCCGATTACCTTGATATCTGCATTGCCCTGACGGGCCGTGCGCCGTTGATCGGCTGCCACCTGGACACTCAGCGCAAGGCGCAATGGCAGGTCAGGGTGCCTGCGGCAAGCAACCTCGACGATGCCTTCTACCCACTGCTCGGTTACCACATCGGCCTCATGGCCGGCGGCCGCATCCCTCTGTTGCTGGGACTGGAGCTTGCCGCACCGAGTCTTGATGACCTCAAGGCGTTCGGCGCGGCATTTGCCACGACCCCCAGCGCGCCGCTGTTTCACATTGCCGGGGTAACCCCCGAAGCGCTTGACCCGGCCCAGGTGCTGGCAGCCGATACCTCGGCGACCGTTGAAACCGTGCGCCTGAGCGACCTGCTCGTGAGCTGGCGAGAGCTGAACAGCGCCTGCAGCGCCGAAGTCGATGTGGTGTCGCTGGGCAACCCGCACTTTTCCTTGAGCGAGTTCGCCCGGTTGGCCCAGCTATGCCAGGGCCGGCACAAACACCCGGCAGTGGTCATCGCCGTCACCAGCGGGCGCGAGGTGCTGGAACAGGCGCGCAAGGCCGGCCACATCGCGGTGCTGCAAGACTTCGGCGTGCAACTGGTGACGGACACCTGCTGGTGCATGCTCGGTGAACCGGTGATCCCGCCGCAGGCGCGCACGCTGATGACCAACTCGGGCAAATACGCCCATTACGCACCGGGGCTGGTTGGCCGTTCGGTGCATTTCGCCAATCTCGCCGAATGTGTCGATGCCGCTTGCTCCGCCAGGGCCAGCGGTCGTCTGCCAGCCTGGCTGGAACCTGCCGTACCAGAGGAGACACTGCCCCATGTTTGACTACACCTTCCAGTGGCGCGCAGCGTTGCGGGCGCTGCCCGACATGCTCAACGGCGCCTGGGTGACGTTCGAGACCGCCGCGTTGTCGATGATTTTCGGCGTGCTGATCGCCCTGGCGCTGACGGTCATGCGCGAAGCACGCCACCCGTTGCTGCGTGGTTTCGGCAATGGCTGGGTGTCGATTGCGCGCAACACGCCGTCGCTGTTCCAGATCTACATCCTGTATTTCGGCCTCGGCTCGATGGGCTTGCACGTCAGCTCGTGGGTGGCTCTGCTGGCCGGGATTACCTTCAACAATGCCGGTTACCTGGCGGAGAACTTTCGCGGTGGCCTCAAGGCTGTGCCTGCCACCCAGATACGTGCCGCCCGCTCGCTGGGCATGAGTGCCTTCCAGGCCTACCGGATGATTGTCGTGCCGCAGTTGCTGCGCATTGTGTTCTACCCGTTGAGCAACCAGATGGTCTGGGCAGTGCTGATGACTTCGCTCGGGGTCGTCGTCGGCCTCAACAACGACCTCACCGGGGTAACCCAGGAATACAACGTCAAGACCTTCCGCACCTTCGAGTTCTTCGCCATCGCGGCGGTGCTGTATTACCTGATCGCCAAAGCGATCGTTGCGGTAGCCCGGCTCCTGGCCTGGCGGCTGTTCCGCTACTGAGGACCTGTTCATGCTCACTACCGGTTTTACCTGGAACGACCTGCTGTTCATGCTCGACGGCGCCTGGGTCACTCTGCAACTGACCTTCTGGGCGATCCTGCTGGGCTCTTTCGCCGGCCTGTTGTTCGGCCTGCTTCGGGCGTTGGCACCCAGGGCCAGCCTGCCACTGGCATGGGTGCTCGACGTGTTTCGCAGCGTACCGTTGCTGATCCAGTTCGTGCTGTTCAACGCGTTCAAGAGCATCGTCGGCCTGAACATCAGCGCGTTCACCGTCGGCTGCATCGTGCTTGCTGTCTACACCGCCGCGTACTTCACCGAAGTGGTGCGCGGGGGCGTCCTGTCGGTGTCACCGTCGGTGCGCCGGGCCAGCCGCTCGCTGGGCCTGAGCTTTTTTCAGGACCTGCGCTACATCGTCCTGCCGATGGCCACCCGCGTGGCCTTCCCCGGCTGGCTGAACCTGGTGCTCGGGGTCATGAAAGACACCGCCCTGGTGATGTGGATCGGCATCATCGAACTGCTGCGCGCTTCACAAACCATCGTTACCCGTATTCAGGAGCCGCTGCTGGTGCTGTGCATCGCCGGCCTCATTTACTACGTCATGAGCCTGGTGGTTGCACGCCTGGGCGCTCGTCTGGAAAGAAGGTGGCAAGAAAATGATTGAGATCGACAACGTACACAAATCCTTCGGCAATCTCGAAGTGGTCAAGGGCGTCAGCCTGACGGTGAGCAAGGGCGAAGTGGTTTCGATCATTGGCGGCTCCGGCTCCGGAAAATCCACCCTGCTGATGTGCATCAACGGCCTTGAACCGATCCAGAAAGGCAGTATCCGCGTCGACGGTATCGAAGTGCACGACAAGGCCTGCGACCTCAACCGGCTGCGGCAAAAGATCGGCATCGTGTTCCAGCAGTGGAACGCCTTCCCACACCTGACGGTGCTTGAGAACGTCATGCTGGCACCGCGCAAGGTACTCGGCAAAAGCAAGCAGGAAGCCGAAGAACTGGCCGTGAGGCAACTGACCCACGTCGGCCTCGCTGAAAAGCTCAAGGTGTTCCCCGGCAAGCTATCCGGTGGCCAGCAACAACGTATGGCGATTGCCCGCGCCTTGGCCATGTCGCCGGACTATATGTTGTTCGATGAAGCCACCTCGGCCCTCGACCCGCAACTGGTCGGCGAAGTGCTGGACACCATGCGCATGCTGGCCGAAGACGGCATGACCATGGTCCTGGTGACGCATGAAATCCGCTTTGCCCGGGATGTATCCGACCGTGTGGCGTTCTTCCGTAACGGCCTGGTGCACGAGATCGGCTCGCCCGATCAGGTCATCGGCAACCCGCTCAAGCCAGAAACCGCCGAGTTCCTCAAGTCGGTCAAGTAACCCTCAGCCCCGGAGGCAATCATGAGCAAGCGCGTAAACTGGAGCGGCGTGTTTCCCGCGGTCACGACCCAATTCAATGACGACTTCTCGATCAACTACGAGAAGACCCATCAGGTCATCTCCAACGTCATCCGTGACGGTGTTTCGGGGCTGGTGGTGTGTGGCTCGGTTGGCGAAAACACCTCGCTGACCACTGAAGAAAAAATCGCCGTCACCGAAGTCGCGGTGGATGCCTCTGGTGGTCGGGTGCCGGTGATCTGCGGGGTAGCCGAATTCACCAGCATTGCCGCCGCGAAAACCGCCAATGCCGTGCGCCAGGTCGGCGTTGATGGCGTGATGCTGATGCCCGCGCTGGTCTATGGTTCCAAGCCCCACGAAACCGCCGAACACTACCGCTACGTTGCCAGGCACGCTGACGTGCCGCTGATGGTCTACAACAACCCGCCGATCTACAAGAACGACGTCACCGCCGAGATCCTGATTTCGCTGGCCGACTGCGACAACGTGGTGTGTTTCAAGGACTCCTCGGGTGACACCCGCCGCTTCATCGACGTACGCAATGAAGTGGGTGACCGCTTCGTGCTGTTTGCCGGGCTCGACGACGTCGTTCTGGAGAGCATCGCCGTGGGCGCCGAAGGCTGGGTCTCAGGCATGTCCAACGTGTTCCCCAGGGAAGGCGAAACGATCTTCCGCCTGGCCAGGGCCGGACGCTTTGCCGAGGCCATGACGATCTACCAGTGGCTTATGCCGATCCTGCACCTGGATGCCCGCGCCGACCTGGTGCAGTGCATCAAGCTGTGTGAAGAGATCGTTGGGCGTGGCAGTGCCCTGACCCGACCGCCGCGCCTAGCGTTGCTCAAGGAAGAACATGATTATGTCCAGGCGATCATGCGCAAATGCCTGGACAACCGCCCTGCTCTGCCGGACGTCGGTCTCTGAGTCATTGCCCGGGCCGCCTTCCTAGAGACGGTCCGTTGTTGTCTACGCCAGGCGAATCAGGCTCATGTGGTTATAAAGATGCATTACATGTGCCTCGACGTAGTCCGCGTGGCTCAACGTGCCGTACGCGAAGTGTGGCTGCAACTCGCCTGGGTAGGCGGAGAATTCGCTGAAGGCCGTCTGCAAACGACTGAGCGCGAGAGCCTGGGTGGCCGGCTCACCCAGCGCAGGCGCGCCAGGAATGATCTCGCCCAATGGGTGGCGCATAGCCCCTCGCGCCGAAAATACACTAAACGCTAGCGGGCCTGCACTGCTGCGGAACCAAGCCGGTTTGAGTTCCGGGTAGCCCGTCATTGAGTATTCGATGCTCTGTGCGCAGTGGTTGAACACCTCTGCTGGCCCCCAGCCTTTGAGGCTCACCAATGACTGCCCCTCTAGCGTGCGTAAAAATCTTTGCGCGCCCTCGATGCTCAGCAGCCCAGGCCTGTCGCCTGTGGGTAAAGCTGCAAAACCCGCACTGAGGGCCACCACACTGCCCAACGCCGACAACTTCAATACCTGTCGTCTGTTCATTACATGCGCTCCGTTGCGTTGCAAAGGGCCTGTCACAAGGCGGCTACGACGCCCAGCAACTGGGCGCATGTTTCTCCAGCACAGATATGGCTGATCCCGACGCAATATAGCCACTAGCCACCACCATGAGAAGAGCGACAGAGCGCGGTATTTTCCTGCGCATGCTCTCATCGTATTGGCTTTCCACCACAGTCCAGAGAATCAAGCCGCCGCTCAAATCCGGAACTGACCCAACAGGCCCTGCAGGCGCTGGCCGATGGTGCGCAGCGCATCCACGGTCTGGACGCTGCTTTGGGTCTGGTCGGCAACGCTGTCAGTGGTGTTGGCGATCTGATGGACGCTGCGGTTGATTTCCACCGCCACCGACGTCTGTTCCTCGGCGGCGCTGGCGATATGGGCATTCATCTCGTTGATTGTGGTGATCAACGCCACAATCTCGCCCAGCGCCCGGTCGGCCTGGCCGGCCTGGGCACTCGCGCCCTCGCCAGCCTCGGTGGACTGGTGCATGGAACCCACCACGCTGCCGGTGGCCCGCTCCAGCCGTTCCAGGGTGACCTGGATTTCCTCGGTGCTGCGCTGGGTGTGACTGGCCAGCGCCCTGACTTCGTCGGCGACCACCGCAAAGCCACGCCCCGCCTCACCGGCCCGGGCTGCCTCAATGGCGGCATTGAGCGCCAGCAGATTGGTCTGACCGGCAATCGAGCGGATGACGTCGAGTACGGTGACGATTGCCGCCACATCGGCCTGCAATCCCTGCAAGGCACTTCCCGCGTCAGACAGGTTGGCGCTCAGGGACTGGATCTTTACGCTGCTGGCATCCACCACCTGGCGAGCATGCCGGGATTGCTGGTCGGTTTGCAGTGCGGCGTCCGAGGCGTGCTGGGCGCTGACCGCGACTTCCTGCGCCGCCGCCGACATCTGATTGACCGCGGCCGCCACCTGTTCGGTTTCCTGGCGCTGACGCTCCATGGCCTGATCTATCCGCCGGCATTGCTCCGCCACCTCGTCCACCGCGCCGCCCAATTGTTGCGCCATCGCCACGCTTTGACTGACCAGCGCATGAATCTTGTCGACGAAGGCGTTGAACGACACCCCGAGCCGGCCGAACTCGTCATCCCTTGTCACCGGTAGACGGCGGGTCAGGTCACCTTCGCCGGCAGCGATTTCATCGAGATGCGCGCGAATCCGGCCCAATGGCCGAAGGCTGCCGTTGACCAGCAGCCGGGCCAGAATAGCGATGACTCCGAGCAACCCCAGCGTCACCAGCGCGATCCCGCCGATCAGGCTGCGCATCCGCTCGGCGAGGTGAGCCCTGACCTCGACAACCCGCGCCTCGATACGGTCAAGATTGACGGCGGTGACCACCACCATGTCCCACTTGGGCAGGTAAAAGCTGTAGGCGAGCTTGGGCACCACCCGTGCGGTGTCGATCAACGCGCCTGAATAGCTGACGAAATGGCGTTCGCTTTTCGCGGCCGCCACCATCTCGCGGTTGAGATAGACGCCATTCTTGTCCTTGCGCTCACTCATATTGATTCCGACACCCTCACCGCTGTCGCCGCGAAACAGGCGTACGACCTGGCTGTCGTAACCGATGAAATAGCCGTCATCGCCGTACTTCATCCCTGACAGCCGGGCGATGGCCAGCGCCCGCCCGCTCAGATCTCCGGGCGTCGCCTGCTCATAGAGATCCGCCACTGCCGTACGGGCGATACTCGCGTAGTCGGCAAGCCGCTCGCGGGGCTCGGCCAACAGGCGTTCGCGGGTTTCGGCCACGTCCTGCTCGGCGCGAACCATCAGCGTGACGCTGGTGGCTACGCCGAGCAGTACCGCGAATACCAGCACAGGCAACAGGGTCAGCAACAGCATTTTCGATTTGAATGACACGGCTCTCTTCCTTTACCCAGACCCATGAATACCCTGACCGTCGGCGCGGCTTACCAGAGGACGATGTCGTAGGTCAGGTAAACGCGGTTGCTGTCCCGGCCACGGGAGAAATCGGAGCGGTAGACGTAGTTGCGCAGCTTCACGCCCAGTCCTTTGAAGGTGCCGGACTGCACCACGTAGGCCAGTTCGGTATCACGCTCCCATTCGTTGATCGTGCTGTTGGACTTGCCGTCGGTCCCGCTCAGGTAGCGGGCGGAGAACGTCAGGCCGGGCACGCCGACCTTCGCGAAGTCATAGCCGTAGCCGAGCATCCAGGTTTTCTCGTCTTCCTCGATGAACTTGCCGATGCCGACGTTACTGAAGGAGTAGACGGTCGCGCCGCTTATATAAGGAAGGCCCGCATCGCCACTGAGTTTCTGGTAGCCGGCGTTGAAGGTGTGGCCGGCCACGGCGTAGGACAGCAACCCGCTGAGCATGTCGTTGTCGATCTTGCCGCTGTACGCCGAACCGGTATCGGAGCTGCGGAAATAACGCAGGTCGCTGGTCAGCACGCCAGGGCCAAGCGGCAGGTCGTGCTGGATGCCGGCGAAATGCTGCCGGTAGAAGTTTTCCAGCTCCCCATGGAAATAGCTCAGGCGCAGGTTCTTGCCGAGCTTGTAATCGGCCCCGGCATAGTTGAAGTCACCGCTCTTGTCACCGCTGTAGCCGTCCGGCACCAGCGGCACGCTGTCGGTGGAGTCACGCAGCTTGAAGCGGTCGAGGTGCCCGCCGGTGAGGGTCAGGTTGTCGATGTCGGTACTGGTGACCTGCGCGCCCTGGTAGGTTTGCGGCAGCAGGCGCGCATCGTTGTAGATCAGTACCGGCGTCTTTGGCAGCAAGGTGCCGTACTTGACCGTGGTCTTGGCAAACCGCGCCTTGGCGGTCACGCCAGCGCTGGCGAACGCGTCGGCGGCGCGGCCATCGTCATGCACCGGCATCAATCCCGTGCCGCTGCGACCGCGGCCCGAATCGAGCCTGAAACCCGACAGGCCCATGGCATCGACGCCCACGCCTACGGTGCCGGCGGTAAAGCCGGACTGATAATCGAGCAGAAAGCCCTGGGCCCACTCGGTCCGTTCGCTTTTGGCGGTGCTCGCCGCACGGGCGCTCATGCCGTGTTCGTCACGGAAGTTCTCATTGAAGTAGACGTTGCGCAGTTGCAGCTTCAGCTTGCTGTCCTCGACAAAGCCTTCGGCATTGGCGGCTGCCAGCGGCAGCAGCGCGAACAGAGGAAACACGGCACCGCGGATAAGCAGAGTGTTCATGACAGGCGACTCATTGTTGTTATTGAAGGCGCAGCCCGGCAGACGCCCGCGGGATCGGGGGCGTGCCAGAAGGAGGGAAACGGGGGTACGTCAGGTAAACAGGCTGATGGCGCCGGTCAGCAGGGCCAGCGCGGTCACCACCAGCGAGGTGAGCACCGCCCACTTGACCGTGGCGCGCTGGAAGTCGCCGATGTCGCGGTCGACCATGCCCACCAGCAACAGGGTCGAGGCCACCAGCGGGCTCATGAGGTGCACCGGCTGGCCAAGGATCGACGCCCGGGCGATTTCCACCGGATCAATGCCATAAGCCGCTGCGGCATTGGCCAGGATCGGCACCACGCCGAAGTAGTAGGCATCGTTGGACAACACGAAGGTCAGCGGCATGCTGGTGATGGCCACCACCAACGGGAACAGGTGCCCCCACGACGGAGGAATCCACTCCACCAGGGTTTGCGCCATGGCGTCGACCATCTTGGTGCCCGAGAAGATCCCGGCGAAGACGCCCGCGGCAAACACCAGCAGCACCACGGTCATGGCGTTGCCCGAGTGGGCGAGGATGCGCTCTTTCTGGATGTCCAGTTGCGGGTAGTTGATCATCAGTGCCACGACGAAACCGATCAGGAACAGAATCGCCGAGTGCATGACCCCCATCACCAGCGCAATCATCACCGCGATCACCAGCACCAGGTTGACGTAAGCCAGCTTGGGACGCTTGTGCGGGGTGTCACCGAGAATCTGGTTGATGTAGCAGTCGCCACCGCCGCTTTGCAGTTGGATATTGCCGATGCGCTTGCGTTCGGCACGGCCCAGCAAGAAGGCAGTGAACACGACCCACATCGCGCCACCGATCATGGTCGGTAGCAAGGGCACGAAGTATTCCCCGGCGTCCAGCCCCAATGCCGCGATGGCGCGGGTTGCCGGTCCACCCCACGGCGTCATGCCGCTCATGATGCTCAACGACAGCATGGCGATCGTGGCCAGGATCATCGGGTTCATGCCGATGCGCTTGTACAGCGGCAACATGGCGGCGCAGGTGATCATGTAGGTGGTGGTGCCATCACCGTCCAAAGCAACCACCAGCGACAGCAGCGCGGTACCGATGGCGATCTTCATCGGGTCGCCGTTGACCCGTTTGAGGATCTTGCGGATCAGCGGATCGAACAGGCCGGCGTCGATCATCAAGCCGAAGAACAAGATCGCGAACAGCAGCAGCGCCGCCGAGGGAGCGACCATTTTCAGGCCGTCGAGCATCATTTTGCCGGTGGTGCCGCCAAAGCCACCGATAACGGCGAAGACGATCGGTACCACAGTCAGCGCGACAATCGGAGACAGGCGCTTGGTCATGATGAGGTAGGTGAACACCACCACCATGGCGAGGCCGAGCAGAGCGAGCATAGTGAATTCTCTTGTTGTTATTGGCAGCTTGGCCGACGCGCGGGCGCACGGCCTCCTTGGCGCTGGGCGTCCCGATCAACGGGGCCCGGCGCGGACGTTAACGAGCGTTTTTTGAGGGGGTTAGACGGTTTAGCTGTGTCCGGGCGCGTTGCTGCTCTGCCAGGACGCATCCTCAGGTTTGACCACCGCCGGCGGCGCAACCTTGCCATCCAGGGTGTCGAGCAGCACCTGGCGGTCGCAGGCTTTTTCCGAAATGGCGATGGCCACGGTAGCGACGGCATTACTGGCCAGGCTGGTCAGGGCCCGGGCTTCGGACATGAACCGGTCGATGCCGATCAGCAACGCGAGGCCAGCCAGGGGAATGTCGTGGATCACCGTCAAGGTCGAGGCCAGGGCGACGAAGCCGCTGCCGGTGACGCCGGCGGCGCCCTTGGACGACAGCAGCATGATCGCCAGCATGGTAATGACCTGTCCGGCGCCCAGTTCGATATTGCACGCCTGGGCAATGAAGATCGCCGCCAGGGACAGATAGATCGCTGTGCCATCAAGGTTGAACGAGTAGCCGGTGGGCAGGACCAGTCCGACGACGCTCTTCTTGCAGCCCAGCGCCTCGAGTTTTTCCAGCATGCGCGGCATCACCGGTTCAGTGGACGATGTCCCCAGCACCACCAGGAATTCCTCGCGCAGATAGCGCAACAGTTTCCACAGGCTGAAACCGTTGGCGCGGCAGATGCTGCCCAGTACCACGACAACAAAGAAGCCGCAGGCGATGTACAGGGTCATGATCAGCTTGGCCAGCGAGCCCAACGAGGTGATGCCGTACTGGCCCACGGTAAAGGCCAGGGCACCGAAGGCGCCGATCGGGGCGAAGCGCATCAGGTAGGCGAAGATCTTGAACACCATGTGCGAGGCCGACTCAAGCACCGCCAGCACCGGCTTGCCGCGCTCGCCCAGGGACGACAAGGCGAACCCGCTGAGCACGGCGATAAACAGCACCGGCAGGACTTCACCTTTGTTGAACGCGCCAATGAAGGTGTCCGGGATGATGTGCATGAAGAAGTCCACCACATTCAGCTTCGCCGCCGAGTCGGTGTACTGGGACAAGCCTGCGGTGCTCAACTGGGTGGGGTCGATGTTCATTCCGGCGCCGGGCTGGAACAGGTAGACCGCCGCAAGGCCGATCATCAGACTGACCACCGTGAGCCCGAGAAACAGCAGCATGGTCTTGCTCAGCAGGCGACCCAGCGAGGCTTTGTCGCTCATTCCGGCGATGCCGGTCACGATGGTGCAGAACACCACCGGCGCGATCATCATCTTCACCAGTTTGATGAAGGCATCACCCAGCGGCTTCAGGGCAATCGCCTGCTGGGCCCAGAAATGCCCGACCAGCACGCCCAGCAGCACGGCACAGACAATTTGGAAGTAGAGCGATTTAACGACTTTCATGGCATCACCCGTTTTTGGAATTGTGCTGATGCATTGAGTGGGTTGGCCCGATCAGCCGACCAACCGTTGGGAAACTGGCGCGTAGACCATTCCCGAGAACAGCCTGCGAGCCGTGCGGACCACCGAGGCGCGGATGGTCTCGCCGTTCTTGCCGGTATACGTCAGGACCACATCGATGCCGCCACTGGGGTGCTCGATGCGTACGCGGGTCGGTCTGGCTTCGGCGCCGTCGCCCAGCAACCCGGCCACGACGCTGTCAGGCGTGGCGCATGCAGTCGCCAGTCCGATGGAGCCGGTGATCGCCAGCGCCCGGTGACATTTGTGCGGCATGAAGTAACGCACCGAGAGCGTACCGCCGGCAACCGGCCTGGAAACCAGCACCGGCTTGGGAATCACCTTGTCGCTGACATCGCCCAGGCCCATCGCCAGCCCTGCTTGCAATCGCAGGCTTTCCAGACGCTTGAGGAAATCGACGTCACTGTCCAGTTCGGCCGGGGTTTCATCGCCGCGCTTGCCCATTTCGCTGGCCTCGATCAGCACCATGGGCATGGCCATGTCGATGCAGGTTACCGGGATGCCGTTGATCAGATCACGGGCTTGGCCGGTGGGAAACAGTTTGCCGGTCTTGCTGCCTGCAGCGTCGAGGAAGGTCAACTGAACCGGGGCGGCAGTCCCGGGGACGCCGTCGATAGCGGTGTTGCCTTCGTAGTTGACCTGACCTCCCGGCGTTTGCACGTCGGCGTTGACGAAGGTGCCGGTGTTGAGGTTGCGAATACGCACACGGGTCCGCTCGCCCTTGGCCTTCACCAGGCCCTGCTCGATGGCGAATGGGCCGACGGCGCAGAGCATGTTGCCGCAATTGGGCGCGGTGTCGACCCGGCGCTCGGCGACCATCACCTGAACAAACAGGTAGTCCACGTCTGCGTCTCCGTGCAGCGACGGGCTGACAATCGCTACCTTGCTGGTTTGCGGGCTGCCGCCGCCAATGCCGTCGATTTCCAGTTCGTGACCCGAGCCCATCAGGTCGAGCAGCAGCTCATCGCGCTCTTCCACGGCAGCAGGCAAGTCCCAGGCCAGAAATACCGGCCCTTTGGAGGTGCCACCGCGCATCAGCACACAAGGAATTCGTTGCATGATTACCAACTCTTGCTAATCAATCGGGTTGTTTGATGTTCTGGGAGCAAGAGTGTCAGGGAAGTTACAGTCATTCAAATGCAAAGATCAGAGCGATTATTGCGATTGGCGCATGATTTGATTAAGGTGGGACACGCGCTCCGCACGCCCTTTCTTCGTTGAGGCAACCTAATGGAATACGAGCTTCAGGACATTCGATCTTTCGTGAAAATCGCCGAACTTGGCAGCTTCCACGAGGCAGCGGACGCGCTGCACCTGTCTCAACCGGCCCTCAGCCGGCGCATCAAGAAGCTCGAAGAAGGGCTGGGCACTGCCCTGCTCGACCGCACCACGCGCAAAGTCAGCCTGACCAGTGTGGGCCGGGACTTCCTGCCCAAAGCGCGGCGTCTGCTGGATGATTTCGACGACTCGATTCTCAATATCCGTGAACTCGCCGAGCGCCAGGTCGGCCAGGTCACCCTCGCCTGCATTCCCACGGCCGCGTTCTATTTCCTGCCGTCGGTGATTCGCCTGTACAACGAGCGCTACCCGAAAATCCGCATCCGCCTGCTCGACCTCAGTGCCAATGAAGGGCTGGAGGCGGTGCTGCGCGGCGAAGCCGACTTCGGCATCAACATGATGAGTGGCCAGCACCCGGACATCGAGTTCGTTCCGCTGGTCAACGAGCCGTTCGTGCTGGCCTGCCGGCGCGACCATGAACTGGCCAGCCGCGCCTCCATCACTTGGTCCGAGTTGAGTGATTACCGCCTGATCGGCGTGGGTCGCCTGAGCGGCAACCGCATGCTGCTGGATCACGCCTTGTCGGGGTTGAGTTGGCGCCCGCAATGGTTCTACGAGGTGCAGCACCTGTCGACATCGCTGGGCATGGTGGAAGCAGGACTTGGGGTCTCGGCGATGCCGAGCCTGGCCATGCCGGCGGCAGACCACCCCACTCTGGTGAGCATTCCGCTGAGCGATCCGGTGGTCAACCGCACCTTAGGGCTGGTCTATCGGCGGGGGGCGTCGTTGTCGCCGGCGGCGGAAAAGTTCGTGTCGATCCTGCTGGAACAGTGGCCGCAATAATCCGGTAGCGGCACATCGCGCCGGCTCGGCGCGATGCGCTGCGGCATATCAGAAATCGATCGTCGCCGACAATTGCAGGGTGCGCGGGGCGTAGCGGACGCCGACATCAACCAGCGTCCATGTCACTCCATCTTCTCCGAGCCACCCACCTCTGCTAATAAGCTTTACCTACCGCAAGACCATTGCAGATTAAAAATCAATTTGCCGGCCGCCGATTTGAGTTTCCGTATCATTCTGACCGGCAACCATAGCCGATGCGCTAATCGCATTGTGATTCGCCCAATCACGAAGTTTGGCAAACTCGTCCTTGCGCATTTTGCTCATTGGTACCAAACGCGAAATAGTGGTTTCGAAATCAGCCATAGTCAGGTCGCTTACATCGCCGGAGTCATTCATCCGCCGTGAGAATGCTTCAATCAGCGAGTCGCCAACCCACGCTTCGATCTCGGCGCCAGAAAGCACAATGTCTTTACCAAAATTCGACTCGCCGCCAAGAGCAGACAATCGGTCCAAATCAAATTTTTTCGGGTCACGGTTCAATTTCTTCAGGTGTATTTCAAGAATCTTCTTTCGTTCCGATGTCGACGGGAAATCAACGAAAAATATTTCGTCGAACCGCCCCTTTCTCAACAGCTCCGGCGGCAAGCTGTTGATATTGTTCGCGGTAGCAAACACAAAAACAGGCGCCGTTTTTTCTTGCATCCACGTCAACAGTGTTCCGAATACACGTGTAGCTGTACCACCATCAGATGCGCCTCCGGAAGAGCCGGAAAGTCCTTTTTCAATTTCATCGATCCATAGGATACAGGGTGAAATAGCTTCGGCAGTACGTAATGCGGATCGAATATTGGACTCTGAAGAGCCAACCACCCCCTGGAAGATTTTTCCCATATCCAGGCGCAATAACGGCATATTCCACGACGACGATACACACTTCGCCGTTAAAGACTTTCCACAACCAGGAACTCCCGTCAAGAGCAGCCCCTTAGGGGTTCCGACACCGAACTCCTGAGCCATCCGACCAAAACACTGGCTACGCAAATTGAGCCACTTCTTGAGCGTTGCCAACCCGCCAACATCCTCAAGATTCACCGTTGAGTCGATGTACTCCAAAATACCGGTTTTTCGTATGATTTGTCTTTTTTCGAAAAGCAGGTCTTTTACCGTATGTTCACTCACGCTCAGGCTGGATACCAATGAACGAGACAAACTATTGTCAATTTCCAACCCCGTCAAACCCAGGGCGGCGTCAATGAGTTTATCTTTGGCGGCGTTAGAAAGATCAATCTTGACGTTGCCATTGCCTTGCCATGAGTTAACAAACTTATTTATCTGATCCTTGATTTCATCCCTTGATGGCAAGGGGAAATCAATCAACGTGATTTCCTTTTGAAGGTCGTTGGCAATTTCAACGCTGGGCGCCACGATAATGCAGTTGCTTCGATATCCACGTGAGCGGATGTTTATGGCCAGATCTCGAAGTCGACGACGATAGACTGGATTCGAGCCTGAGGTCAGATAGTTATGGGCATCACAAAAAACAAAAATATTCTTGCTGTCCTCATCCTTGGCCTTTTCTTCGCAAAAGTCCAAGGCGAGTTTGAAGTCAAAGGTTTTATCCCCGGCCACGACACCATTTATCTGGACGCCTAGCGTCGAGCTCCAAATGAACAGACGATGGCTAAGTGCCTTGGCGATTTCAGAAATCTCATTGAGCGCCCGCTCTTCCTCGAAAGTCTCGATGACCAAAATAGCATAACGCGCTTTGAGGTAATCTGTTATCTGCTTGGTACGGCTCATGCTTGTTATCCCTGCGCCTGAACTGACTTATACATTCATCGGAAGACCGGTTTTGGTAACGCCAGAATGTGACACTACAAACTCGACAACTCTTCTGGTACGGAAAAAATCAATGTCGACTCTGTCACTGGTCTTGATAATCTGCTTGTGCTCATAGGGATGGCTGGCGTTATGCCGATAGCGGCCGGCCAGCGTAAGGTCGACGGCTTTAACCACACGAATCATGGCTTCGTTCTGGAATATCTCTTTGGGCGTATAGCCTGTGTAAAGCACCCAGTTTTTCTCGCCATTGACGGCATGTATCAGTTTTTCCAAGGCGGGTGCCTGGTCGAGCGGTTCCCCTCCAGAGAGGGTTACCCCTGCGATGTTCAGTCCATTTATCTTCTGCGCCAATTCATCAATGGGCATCAGCGTACTCGGCTCGCGAGCGTGGGTGCTCTGATTGAAGCATCCCTTGCAATTCAGCGCACAACCCTGCACCCATAATGTCAAGCGTAACCCGGGGCCGTTAACGCGGCTCAACTCCATATGGTGTACGTTGATGTTCATTCAGAGATTCGCGCTGAGAATTTGAAGGGTTTGCTCTTCATGGACCAAGGTGTACTCCGGTTTCCACTCAGTCACAAGTTTCGCAGCAGGGCTGGACAAAAGAGACTCAAGCTCTTCAGTAAGTTTTGTGCAGATGTCGCCTTTCACGCCATGTACTTCTTCCGTAATTTCATCGCCTGTCAAGGCGACATGAATGCCGTATTCGTAATTAGATCCGAATTCAACTTCGAACCCCTGAGGAGTTTCCTTCACTCTCGCAGGAACGCCCGATGCGTCTATGCGCCTGATGGTTTCATCAATGGCGACACTGACGTACGCTTTCTGAAAGCGTAACGCCAAATCAGCCATTGTCGTTTCATCCCCGGCCGAAGGGGTTCCCCGCTCGATGAAGAGTTGGTAAGAGCCCTTATCGACCTGGCAAACAAAGAGATTGAATTTGTCAGCCGTTTCTCCGCAAATAGCTCTGAATTGCTGCTTGCCCATATAGCCTATTTTGCGCAACACCTTTTTGCTAAAGTCGCTGGCAAAGCTGCAAACCAACCCCGTCGTTGGGCTAAGGCCCAACTTGCTGAACGCTTTGGCAATGGTTTCCTCATTAACATAAGAAAATTCAAATCTTGTGCAGTGAGACATTATTAAAGCTCCAGTCTGCGGCCGGGGGCAACTTCTTCTGCCCGCTGAATAGCATTTAATACATCAGGGGCAAGCTCAATGTTGCGCACAGGCGCCATGGGTTCAGGTGCAACGTTTTTTGAGAGCTCAGTTGGCGTTGCAGAATCGACAACCACCCGACGTCTTTGTACAGTCTGTGATGCATCACTACCAGGCAACAGACTTGCATCAATCGTTTCCAGCAGTCTTCTTACTACCAGGATGGGGCTTGATGTGGAACGCTCAAGCCCAATCCGCAACAAGATATCGGCACCATCATTGAATTGCAATTTAACGAAGCAATCGTTATGTTGATCACTCATAACGCCAATGTGCGATATCTGATTCAGGTCTCGGGACAGCTTGCTCCAAACCGCCCCATCAAACCACGCTACAATTAACTTTGTCGCGGTTGCGGCAAACGCTTTGCCACCCGCGCGAACATCGTCGGTATCAAAATCCTGATAGCTGACCAGGATTTTTTCTCCTACAGAAAATCCAAGAGCGGTTGTCAAATATTCATTTGTCGAGAAATCGACATCGGCGTGGAACTTTAAGCTTTTTGACACTGCATACAGACCACCGAGGCTTATCGCGCCATATCCTATTGCGCTCACCATATACTTCGGCACAAGAACTGCAAACATCACGAAGACAAGAACAGTCACGCCATAGCCGTAATTTATGGCCTTCTTTGTGGTGAGTTTTTTATTTCTATAAAACCTGAATGTTTTACCGGGAATATATTTTCTTGAAGGTGTAAAAAGCCGGGTAAGCGCAGCGAAATAAACCAAACCAATGACCGCCATTACAGCCCGGCGTGTTTCCCCGTTTTGCAACGCATCAAGAAACACCCACACACAGGTAACGATAAAGACAGGTAACGATGCCAGTAATGCAATTCCCTTTTTCTTGCCTCTACTGATCATCGTCATTGTCCACATCGGGATAGTTCTTATCATTCACAAACCTTCTAGAGTTGGTGCAGAGGCGCGTAGTACGGGAGGGCTGTAGGACTGCTTACGGGTCTATGCTACATGACGGTTTTTGGTTTATCACGTGCCAGGAAAGCGCTAACGAAGGCTTCCAGATTGGTGAAGCCATCAGGCGCGGCCATTATAACGCCATTATCAGGCTATCCGAACAACGGGGCTGCTAGCCAGCCGCCGTACAGCGCCACAAACAAGAGGGGGGGGAATTCAGATTGAACGCATCGCGACGAAGCGCCGAACCGTCGCGATGCACTGCGGCGTATCAGAAATCGATCGTCGCCGACAATTGCAGGGTGCGCGGATAGCCCGGCGAGATTGCGCCATAGGACGCTACGCCCGACCAGTATTCCCGGTCGAAGACGTTCTGCACGGTGGCGCGGAAGGTAGTGGGCCGGCCTTCGATGCGGGTGGCGTAGCGGGCGCCGAGGTCGACGCGGGTCCAGGCGTCCAGCTCCTGGGTGTTGGCCTGGTTGATGTACTGGCTGCCGGTATAGATCGCCCCGCCCGTCAGGGTGAAACCTTCGATTGCCGGGGTGTCCCATTCGGCCCAGAAATTGGCCTGCACATCGGGCACGCCTACAGGATCGTTACCCCGGTTACTTGCCGTGGCCGAGTCAGTCAGTTCGCCATCAAGCAACGTCACGCCGCCAAGCAGACGAGTACCCGGCGCGACTTCGCCGAACAGGCTCAGTTCGACACCACGGTTGCGCTGTTCGGCCTGTACCGAAAACGCATTGCCCGCACCCAGTTCGCCGCTGGGCTTCTCGATCTGGAACACCGACAGGCTAGCCATGAAGCTGTCCTTCTCGACTTTCACGCCCAGTTCCTGCTGCTTGGATTCATAGGGCGCGAACGCCTGCCCAGCGTTGGCTGCGGTGGCAGGCGCGACGTCGCCTTTGCTCAGTCCCTCGACGTAGTTGTAGTAGAACGACACGTTTTCCCAAGGTTTGACGACCAGGCCCACCACCGGGGTCGTCGCGCTGTCGTCGTAACGGGAAGTCACCGCGCCGGTGGCGGCGTAGTTGCGTGACTCGATGGCTTGCCGGCGCAGACCCAGGGTCAGTTGCAGGCGGTCGTCGAGGACAGACAGGGTATCGGTGACGGCAACGCCGGACAGCTCCGACTCGGAAATCCGCAAAACCTTCGGCGCGGCGATGTATTGCTTGGGTACATCCACCGGGTGGTAGATGTTCGAGACAATTTCCGTGCCGTTGTTGATGCCTCGGGACAGTTCATCCTGATACCGGGTGGCCATGACGGTAGTGGTATGGCTGACCGGGCCCGTTTCGAACAAGGCGCGCATCCCGACATCGACGGTCGAGCGATCGACGTTGAACTTGTAGTACCCCGGCGTATTGCTGATATCGCCGGCCTCGTTGAGGATCCTTGGCACCTGGTCGGACATGCGTTTGACATCGGCGCGACCGCCGCCTGCGTGGGCGAACACGGTCACCGCATCGCTCAGGTCATACTCCGCGCCGACTAGCGCGGACTGCTCCCGGGTATTGGACCAGCCCCAATCCTGCGGCAGGTTGGTACGGCCATTCGGCGCCGAAGGCACCTTGACGCCAGCCGCCACCGTGAACGGTCGCGACGAGGCGTCCCACTGCTCTTTCTGGCTTAGGAAGTCCAGGTTCAAACGCAGCCGTTCGCCTTGATAGTCCAGGGCGATGGCGCCGATATCCAGTGCGCGCTGCTGGTCGTCGATGGCCGTGTCGCCCTGGGCCATGCTGCCGTTGAAGCGCACGCCCCACTGTTTTTCGTCACCGAAGCGCCGGCTGACATCGATATGGCCGCCCAGTTGGGTGTTGGCGGCGTAGCTGGCGGTAAAGCGCGTCAGGTCCTCGGCCAGCGCCCGTTTCGGCACGATATTGATCACGCCGCCGACGCCGCTGTTAGGTGAAATGCCATACATCAGCGCGCCCGGGCCTTTGAGTACCTCGATCCGTTCGGCGTACTCGGTGAACACCCGGTAGTTGGGCGCCACACCATAGACGCCGTCGAAGGCCAGTTCGCCGAGGTTGCCCTCGCCCACCGGGAAGCCGCGAATGAAGAACGAGTCGACGATGCCGCCCGCCTGCCCGGTGGAGCGAACCGAAGGGTCCCGCTCCAGGGCGTCGGCGACGGTTACGGTCTGCAGGTCGGCGAGGGTCTTGGCGGTGTAACTGGTGACGTTGAACGGTGTGTCCATCACATCCTTGTTACCCAGCATCCCGACCCGGCCGCCGCGAGCCACCTGATCACCGGCGAAGGCTTCGGGCAAGCCGCCGAGACGAAGGCTCGACGCATCGACACTGGTTGCAGCGAGTGTGAGCCCACCGTCGCCAGCGGCAGGCTGCTTGATCAGCATGAAGCTGCCATCGCCGAGTTCCACCAGTTCCAGGCCGCTGCCCGCCAGCAGTTGGATAATGCCTTCGCCAGCCGAGTAGCTGCCCGTGAGGCCTGGGCTGTGCAGCCCTTCCGTCAGCGCGGGCTCGAACGACAAGGCCATCCCCGACTTCACCGCGAAGCTGGACAGCACCCGGCCCAGCGGTCCGGCCGGAATGTCGTAGGCCTTGCTGGCCACGCTGTCCGGTTGCTGGGGAGCCGCCGCCCAGGCGCTGGTGCTTGCCGTGACCAGGGCAACACTCAGCAGGGCGGTACGGACGGCCATCGTTAACGTGCATTCGGCGCGGAGGCGACTTGCAACTGGCATGACAAGAAGATCCTTTTGACTGGGAAAGAGGTGGTTTCACTTCCTCTGCCAGCCGAGGCGGAAAAAAGTATCAGGCCGTAGCAAAAAAATATTGGCGTCCTTCGCGACGGTTGGCGCCCTTCGCGACGGTTCGGCGCCCCGACAAGCTCGCTCCTACAAAAGCCACGCGGTGTAAACCTGTAGGAGCGAGCTTGCTCGCGATCCTCAGCGCGCCGCCAACAACGTCCAGTACCCGCTCATATGCTCCGTCACCGAAATCGAATAGGTAGCTGCAAGCATGTTCAACGTGCGGCGCCGCTCATTGATCGGGTAAGCGCCCGAAATCAACAGATCGGCGATCGCCGGGTCGCAGCGCACAAAGCCGCGCCCGTAGCGCGCCAGTTCCGCAGCGAAATCTTCCAGCCGCATCTTGTCGGCCATAAGCATGCCTTGAGTCCAGGCCGTGATGGTTTCGTCCACCCGGCTCACCGGTGCGGTGGCGCGCGCGTCGAAGTCGGTTTTCTCACCGGCCTTGACCACCAGCGGCGTAACAAGGGCGGCGCTCCCCGCCTCCACCCGGATCGCGCCTTCCAGCACGGCCAGGTAAGTACGGCCTGCCCGTTCGCGAACCGAGAACCGCGTGCCCAACGCCTGCATCCGGCCTTCGCTGGTCGCGACCCGCAACGGCCGTGGCGGAACCGCGCTGTCCGGGGCCGTCTGCACCAGAATCTCGCCACGGACCAGACGGATGAGCCGCTGATCGGGGTCGAAGCGCACGTCGATTGCCGAGTCGGTATTGAGAAAGACTTGCGTGCCGTCGACTAGGATGATCTCGCGGCACTCGCCGATAGCCGCACGATAATCGGCCATCCAGCCCTGCCGTTCGCTCAGGTTGAAACCCAGCCAACTGGTCGGCGCCAGTGCCAGGAATATCGCCAGGCGCGTGATAACGGCGCGGCGTCCCGGGTTGCCCGGACGATCCAACGCAGACATCGCCAGCGCCGGCGGCAGCCCGCCCAGCTTGCCCATCAGCAACTCCGCCCGTTGCCAGGCACGCTCGCGGTCCGGGCTGCTACTGCGCCAGACGCGCCAGGCGGCTTGCTCCGCCTCGGAGACGTCGCCCTCGCCCATGCACATCAGCCACTCGGCGGCTTCTTCCAGTGCTTGCGGGCTGATCTGCGCTGCAGAGGCTGTCTCGGTCATTCAGTTCACCAGCGCCAGGCACTTGAGGAAGGCCTGTTTCATGTAGCGCTTGACGGTAATCAGCGACACGTCGAGTTCGCTGGCGATGGCTTCGTACTTCATGCCGGTCAGTTGCGACAGCAGGAAAGCACGCCTGACCAGTGGCGGCAGCGTGTCGAGCATGGCATCGACTTCATGCAGGGTTTCCAGCACCAGCAAGCGAGACTCCGGCGATGGCACCTCGGGCGCGGGAAGCTGCGCCAGGGCAGCCAGATAGGCGCGTTCCAGGGATTTTCGCTGGCACCAGTTGGCGAGAATGCCGCCGGCAACACAACTCAGATAGGCGCGCGGCTCATCGAATACCGAGACGTTGGACGCCAGGATCCGGGCGAAGGTGTCCTGTACCAGATCGGCCGCATCCAACGCATTACCCAACTTGCGGTGCAACCGGGCATAAAGCCATCCATGATGCCCGCTGTAGAGCTCTTCGATACTTCGCAGGTGATTGCTGGGGGCGACCACAACTTCGCTCATAGGAGGCTTCAATTGTTGTAAGTGATAATGGTTTGCAATGCTAAGTTAACCGCGCCCCGCCTGCAATCGACAGATCGCCCGTGTTGAAGACAAACTGAATGACCCGCCGGCTACCTGAGGAACGCCTGTGTCACCACCCCACTCAGCTCCGGGATCCGCGCCGATCCTGCTTGAAGCCCGGCGCCTTGCCCGGGTTGATCCGACAACCCGGGCCGTGCTGCTCAACCCTGTCGATTTCTCCCTGCGGACAGGCGAGCGCGTGGTCATCACCGGCAGTTCCGGCTCGGGAAAAAGCCTGTTGCTGAGGGCGTTGGCGCTGCTGGACGCGCCCGCCGACGGCAGTCTCACCTGGATGAACCAGGCGGTACTGGCGCAGGACATCCCGCGCTTTCGCGCTCAGGTCTGTTACCTGGCCCAGCGTGCCGCACTGGTGGAAGGAACTGTCGCGGACAACCTGCGCTTCCCGTTCACGCTGAAGGCGCTGCGCGAACGCACCTTCGATATCGCCATCGCCGAACACCTGCTGGTGCAGGCGGGAAAGAACGCCGGTTTTCTGGACAAGCAGGCTGCCGACCTGTCGGGCGGTGAAGCGCAGATCGTGGCGCTGGTCCGGGTATTGTTGCTGGCGCCTCAGGTCCTGCTGCTCGACGAACCCACCTCGGCGCTCGATCCCCAATCGACCGCCGCAGTGGAAACGCTGGTGATGCAGTGGTTCGACCAGCGTCCCGAAGCCCGCGCCTATCTGTGGGTCACCCATGATCAGGAGCAGGCCCGACGTATGAGCAGCCGCTGGCTGACCATGGATCAAGGTGTATTGCTGAACGAGAAGCCCGCATGAACTACCAGACACTTTCCTACACCGACCTGGGCATCGCCTCCGCACTGATCCTGATCAACGGCCTGCTGTCTGTGCTGCTGAAACTGCAACTGGAGCGGCAATTGCTCCTGGCAGCAGTGCGTACCGTCGTGCAGTTGCTGGCGATCGGTTATGTGCTGGGCTGGGTGTTCCAGTCCGCGCATTGGTATGTGGTGCTGCCGCTGATGCTGGCCATGACCCTGATTGCCGGTATTTCCGCCGCCGGGCGTGGCAAACAGCGGCATGCCGGGCTGCTGACCGACAGCGTCGTGGCCGTGGGGCTCAGTTCCTGGCTGGTCACCGCGCTGGGGCTGTTCGTGGTGTTGCGTGTGCGGCCCTGGTACGAACCGCAGTACGCGATCCCGATCCTCGGCATGGTGCTGGGCAACACCTTGACTGCGGTCTCATTGGGGCTCGACCGCATGACGCGGGAGCTGAGCGCCCGCCGCGATGTGGTGGAAATGGTCCTGGCCCTGGGCGGAACCCGTTGGGAAGCGGCGCAGGCCGCCGCCGTCCAGGCGGTGAAAGCCGGGATGATGCCAACCCTGAACCAGATGACTGTGGTTGGCATCGTCAGCCTGCCCGGCATGATGACCGGGCAGATCCTCGCCGGACAAAGCCCGACTGAAGCGGTGCGCTATCAGATCGTAATCATGTTCCTGATTGCTGCCGCTTCGGCGCTGGGCACCGTCTGCGCTGTACTGATGACCTTCAATCGGCTGTTTTCCCCCGCACACCAGTTCATGCTGCACCGGCTCACGCCAAGGAAGTAGTCGTCCCTACGCTCCACGCAAGCGCCACCGGCATTCCCGACCTTTACCGACGTCGCCCTGCTCTTGCGCCACCACGTCGCGCCACCAACGTTCGCCGGTCTGTGGCGCGCGCAGATCGATGCGCTCACCCATGCTCGGCGTCGCCACGCTGACGCCCTGCTCGCCCGCCCACTCCAGCACGCTTTCGAACGGGTCGTACCAGGCGTGCATCGACAGGTCGAAGGTGCCGTTATGGATCGGCAGCAGCCAGCGCCCACCCAGATCGACATGGGCTTGCACCGTCTGGCGTGGGTGCATATGCACGTAAGGCCAGTGCTCGTTGTAGGCACCGGTTTCCATCAAAGTGAGGTCGAACGGCCCGAAGCGTCGGCCAATCTCGGCGAAACCGTCGAAATAACCGGTGTCACCACTGAAGAACATACGCAGGTGCGGCGCCTCGATCACCCAGGAGCACCACAGCGTGCGATTACCGTCGCGCAGGCCGCGTCCGGAAAAATGCTGGGCAGGCGTCGCGGTCAGGCGCAGGTCGTCAACCTCGATGCCCTGCCACCAATCGAACTGGCGCACCTTCGACGGCGGCACGCCCCAGGCCAGTAACCGATCGCCCACGCCCAGCGGCATGACGAACAGTTCCACCTTCGGCGCCAGGGCCTTGATGGTGGCGCGGTCGAGGTGGTCGTAATGGTCGTGGGAAAGGATCACGCCGCGAATCGGTGGCAGTTCGTCGAGGCTCAGTGGTGGCTGATGAAACCGCTTGGGGCCGGCGAACGGCAGCGGCGAAGCGCGCTTGCCGAAGACTGGATCGGTCAGCCACCAGCCGCCTTGCAGCTTGAACAGCACGGTGGAATGGCCGAGGCGGTAGAGGCTGGCGTCCGGCGCCGCATCCAGCTCGACCCGGGTCAGGCGGCGCACTGGCACGGCGGCTTTCGGCACGGTGTTGGCAGGTTTGTTGAAGAGGAAATTCCACAGCACCTTGGCATCGGGCTCCGGCATGTTCGCCGGACGCGGGGTGAGGTTGTGGAAACGCCCATCCCTGGACTGGGGCGAATGCCCGTGGTCGGCGATGGGAGCACGCAGCAGCGGATGACGTTTCAAGGCGAAAAACCCTCAGCACTCTGTAGGAACACTCCCGAGTATAGGGCCGCGCCGCCGGACCGGATTGCCTGATCCTGCGAGGTTAATGCCTGATCTGGAAATCGAGCGCCGCCCCGACTCCCCACTATGGAAGCGGAGTTCCAAATGACTTCCGAGCCTAAGCCACTCTTAGAGGTACTCAAACCGTAGCCGCGCGAGAAGCAATCTCCAGTGACATTCTGGATGGAAGCCAGAATGTGCTGGAGTACCGCCAACTCGAACATGACTAAAAAAGCAGACTGGTCAAATGAAAGCGGTGAGCGCTCAGTGCTTTCATTCGGCCAGAAATACTAATATTTGAACCGACCCACCAAGCCTTTGAGCTGACCAGAAATCTCTATCAATCGACCCGAACCCGTCTGCGAGGACTGGGCAAAGCCTTCGACCAGTTGAGCATCGGCATGGATCTGCGCGATGTGCCGATTGATCTCTTCGGCCACCTGGTGCTGCTCCTCGGCAGCTGTGGCGATCTGGGTATTCTGGTCACGGATCGAGTCCACCGAGCCACGGATCTTGTCGAAGCTGTCACGTGCCTGCTGGATGCGCTCCACACTGGCATGGGACACCTGCAGGCTGCCTTGCATCTGCTGAGTGACTTCCTGGGTGCGGCGGGCGAGATTGCCCAGCAAGCTGTCGATCTCGCCGGTGGAGTCGGCTGTCCGACGAGCCAGGGCGCGGACTTCGTCGGCAACCACGGCGAAGCCACGGCCTTGATCACCGGCACGCGCTGCTTCAATCGCTGCGTTGAGCGCCAGCAGGTTGGTCTGCTCGGCAATCGAGCGGATGGTGTCGAGAATGGTGTTGATGTTCTGGCTGTCCTGCTCCAGCAACTGCATGGTCTGAGTCGACTTTTGCAGGTCTTCGCTGAGCTTGAGCACGCTGCCGGTGGCTTCGCCGATGTGTTGCTGGCCGTCATTGACGTCACGGTAGCCCTCATCGGCACTCGACGCGGCGGCACTGCACGAACGCGCAACTTCGTTGGCGGTAGCGACCATTTCGTTGAACGCAGTGCTCACCAGTTCCACGGCTTCACGCTGGCGACCTGCGGCCTGGTTCATGTTGTTGGCCACTTCGCGGGTATCGACGGCGGCGGTCTGCAGGTCCGATGAGGCGTTGCCGATGCGCTGCACCAGTTGCGCGATCATGCCCAGGAACTGGTTGAACCAGCCTGCCAGACTGGCGGTTTCGTCCTTGCCCTGCACCTTGAGTTGGCGCGTCAGGTCGCCTTCCCCCTCGGCCATTTCTTGCAGGCCGTCGGCCACGCCGCGAATCGGGCGCACGATGACACTGGCAAAGCTGGCGCCTACGACCGCGAATACCAGCGCCAACGCCGCTGCTATTGCCGCAATCAACCAGGTCAGGCGGGTGGCTTCGGCCATCACTTCATCACGCTCGATCAGGCCGATAAAGCGCCAGCCCAGGCCGTTGGAACTGACCACGTTGGCCATGTAGGGCACACCATCAATCTCGATCTGGGTCACTCCGTCGCCTCGCTTGGCGAGTTCGGCGTAGTTGGGGCCCAGGTCGGCCAGCGGTTTGAAGTTGTGCTTGGCGTCGCTGGGGTCTACCAGTACGTTGCCGTTGGCTTCCACCAGCATCAGGTAGCCGCTGTCGCCCAGCTTGATGTTGCGCACCAGTTCGGTGAGCTGTTTGAGCGACACGTCCAGGCCAACCACGCCGAGGATATTTCCCGCAGCGTCGGCGACAGTGTGCACCGTGCCGATCAACGTCACATCGTCCGGCGCCCAATAGTAGGCACCGGTGCGCACGGTGGTGCCTGGCGCGGCGATGGCCGCTTTGTACCAGGGACGTACGCGTGGGTCGTAGTTGTTCAGTTTGGTATCGTCCGGCCAACTGGCGTAGCCGCCGTCTTTCAGCCCCAGGGACAGGTAAGCGGTACTCGGATGGCTTTTGGCGAACTGCTCGAATATCGCCAGCAGCTCTTTGTTGGTCTGGGTGAGGGGAATCTGCGCTGCTTCGGCGCCAGCGTAGCTCTTGAGGTCTTTGGCGGCGACAACGCGCGGGTCCTTGGCTACGTACTCGACGTTTTGGCTGATACCGTCGAAAAACTGCTTCATGCCGTTGTCGATCTGGCGGATCTCGCGTCCGCTGCTGTCGAGGAAGTTGACCAGGGCCCCCTCTCGCAGATTCAGCACCACCAAAACGGCGACCAGGATGACCGGGACGCACGCGATAGCCGCGAACGCCCAGGTCAGCTTCTGCTTGATATTCATGACTTCACCTGCGGGTATTTATAGTTTTGGCAAGGAAAACGCAATACTGAACGTCGCATGTGTTGTTATGAGGAGATAGAGCCCATGCGTACCCTGATTTATCGACCGCGATGGTGCGCACTTTAGAACGATGCGGGGTGCCTTTGCGTGGAGGCCAGGTAACTGCCACAGACGACCGGCAACACCGCTACCAGTTGTAACTGACCGCTCCTACCACACTGCGCTCATCGCCATAGCGGCACGAGTTTGCGCAATACAGATAGCGCTCATTGGCCAGGTTCTGGGCGCGAGCGCTCACCTGCCATTGGTCATTCACCCGGTAGGTGACGCGGGCATCGAACAGGGTATAGGCCGGGATCTTCCGATCGCTCACGCTGGGAACGGTGTGGGTAGTGCCGTTGTATCGGGCACCGGCGCCAACAGTGACGTCGGGCAATCCCAGCAAGCCCAACCCGTAGTCCAGCCACAAGGCGGCACTGTGATACGGCGTACCTTCGATCCGCGACCCTTCGAGCGTCTTGTCGTTGTCGGACAGGATGTGCGCATCGGTGTAGGCGTAGGTGGCGTTCATCGCCAGGTTGGTCGTCAGCTGTGCCTTGGCTTCCAGTTCGACACCAGTACTGCGTTCCTTGCCGGTCTGCTCGTCGAAGTCGGAGCCGGCGATCGAGGTCAACACATTGCGCTGGGTCAGCTGGTACACCGCAGCGCTGATCAGCAGTTCGCGATCGGCAGGCTGGTAGCGCACACCGAGCTCGTACTGTTCGCCTTCGGTAGGCTTGAAGGTGTCGCCATTGCTGTCGGTGCCTGCAGACGGCAGAAACGACTGGCTGTAGCTGACATAGGGCGCCCAGTCGTTCTCGGTGAGGTACACCAGCCCCACCCGGCCGGTGGTCTTGCGGTCGGTGACGGTGCTGCGCGAGCCGTCGCGGTAGTTGCGGGTGTTGTTTTCGGCCCAGTCCTGACGCACTCCCAACACCACCACCCAGCGCTCGTCGAACGTGGCCTGCTCTTGCAGGTAGATCCCCATCTGCGTGCTGTGCAGGTCCGACCCGCTGTCGACGGCGGTATTCACCTTCGGCAGGTTGCCATGGACCGGATTGGCCAGGTCAAGGGTCGGCGCGCTGCCACTGTGCCGATGGCTGTCGTAGGTCTTGCGGTAGTAGTCGATGCCGCCGAGCAGGGTGTGGCGCCAGTTACCATGCGCGAGGTCGAGGGTCAGGTTGCTGTCGCTGGTCCAGCCGGTGGAAACGTCCTCGCGGGCATTGTAGCTGCGGGTCAGGTTCTTCAGGTTCGGCCCGGTGACGCGGCTGCTGTTGAGGGTGATGTAGCCGTAGTCGCTGCGCGACTCGAAGTAACGGAGAGCATGGCGCACTTGCAACTGATCGCTCAGGCGGCTTTCCAGCAGGTAACCGAAGGTTTCCAGGGTGCCGTCGTAGTCGTCGAACTCCGGCTCGCCGGGGAACAGGTCATACGGCACCTTGTAGCCTGGCGTCTTGCTGAAAGTGGTCAGGTCATAGCGGATCGGTGGGGTCAGCGTGGTCTGGGTGCGCTGGTGGCTGGCCAGCAGCGTCAGGCGGGTTTCGTCGTCCATTTGCCAGGTCAGGGCCGGCGCGATGTATTGCTTGTCGTCATCGATCTCGTCGTATTGCGTGCCACTGTCGCGAACCAGGGCGGTCAGGCGGTAGCTGAAGCGCCCCTGGTCATCCAGCGCGCCGCTGTGATCGGTGGAAATCTGCCGGCGCTGATGATTTCCGTATTCCAGGTTGAGCTCGTGCAGCGGGGCCAGGGTCGGCCGCTTGCTGGTGGTGTTGATCAAGCCACCCGGTGCCAGTTGTCCGTAGAGTACCGAGGACGCGCCCTTGAGCACCTCGACGCGCTCCAGACCATAGGGCTCCTGCCCTCCTTCGAACTGAGTGCTCTGCATCTTCATGCCATCGCGCAGCACGCTTCCGGTGCGTGGGCCGATGTCGAAACCACGCAATCGGTAGTCATCGGCCACCCGGCTGTAGCCGTTGGGCTGCGTGACCACGCCGGCGGTGTAACCAAGCACGTCGGCCAGGCTGTCGTGCTGGCGCGACACCATCTCCTCGCGGGTGATGACCGACACTGACTGGGGTATCTCCAGCAGCGGCGTATCGGTCTTGCTCATCGTTGCGCTACGCCGGGCGACCTTGCTGTAAGCCGGGCCCCAGGCATCCTGCTCGAACGCCAGCCCGGACACGTTGGTGTCGGAGAGGTGCAACACAGCGTCCGCACGCGGCCCGATACTCAGGGCTCCGCCGGGTGTGACGGCCAGTTGCAGCGAGGTGCCTTGCAGCGCCTGACTCAGCGCCTGCTCGGTGCTGAACCGGCCACGCAGCGCGGGCGCTGTCAGGCCCCTGGTCAGCGACGCGTCATAAGAAATGCTGCGCCCGCTTTGCCGGGCGATGGCGGTCAGGGTGGCATCCAGCGCACCGGCCGGCAGGTCGAAACCAAGCGTCTGCTGTTGAGCGTCGGGCTCGCTCGCCGCAACGACAGGCGCGTGCAGTGCGCTCAAGGTCAGGGCAAGGGCCAGTGGCGTGAGGCTGAAACGGTATGTCCGGTACATGGGCAGCGGTCCCGATAGGTAGTCGATGCCACCTATGTGACGCGAGGGGCTCCGTTATTAAGGGGACGATGAAAAAATTTCAGCGCCGGCTCACCTGGGTCCACCAGGCGAAACGCTGGTCGACGCGAACCGGCAAGGTTTCCTGCAGCGTACGCAGGACCTGCGTGCTGTCGTCCAGCGCAAATACTCCCGAGACCCGCAACGCGGCAGCGTCGGGGCTGATACGCAGTACGCCACGTCGATAGGGCCTCAGGGCATCGATCACAGCGCCCAGGGGCTGATCGTGAACTTCCAGATAACCGTCTTCCCAACGGCCCTCGCCAGCACGGTTGGGATCCAGCGCATGGATCCCGCTGCCGGACAGCACTGCGCCCTCACCGCTGGCCAACTCCAGGCGGGCACCGTTGGGTGCTTGCGCTTGCACCCGTGACTCCTGCACCCAGATGCTGGCAGACCGCTCATGCAGGGTGACGGTAAAGCGTGTGCCCAGGGCGCGCACCTCGCCAAAGGCAGTGACAACGATCAGCGGCCGTTGCGGGTCAGCGGCCACCTGAATGCTCAGTGCCCCTTCACGCAGGATGAGCGTGCGCGACCGGCCGGCGAAGGCCAGGTCCACGCGGCTCTGGGCGTTGAGCACGACACGGCTGCCGTCCTCCAGGGTGAATGCCCTGCGCTCGGCGAAGCCAGTGTGCAGGTCGCTCCTCGCAAAGGGCAGCAGGCCCAGGCGCTGCAACCACCAGCCACCGGCGCCAATGCCGGCGACCGCCAGCGCTCCGCGCAACAACCGCCGACGGCTACCGGCCTCGGTGCTGAGCACCTGACGGGCCACCGGCGGGATATCGGCGAAGACCTGGCCAAGGCGTTGCTCGAGGCGCTGCCAGGCCTGCGGGTGCTCAGGACTGAGGCTCAACCAGTGCTGAAAACGCTGGCGATCAGCGTCGCTCATGCTTCCTGAGCGGTGAAGCGCCAGCCATTCGATCGCTTCAGCCACCGCCGTTGGCAGTCGTGTCTGCGGCATGCTCACTCCAGCGCCAGGTAGCACAGGGCAAAGGCCTTGGCCACGTACTGATGCACGCGTGGCGCGGAAATACCCAGGCGTGAGCCGATTTCGGCGTAAGTGAGGTTTTCCAGCTGGCTGTACAGGAAAGCACTGCGTCCCAGCGGCGACAGGCCATCGAGCAGGCGGTCGAGGCTGCTCAGGGTTTCCAGGGCCTGCACCTGCTCTTCCGCCGACGGTTCGTAACCCGGAACTTGCTGAGCCAGCGCCTCCAGGTAGGCACGCTCCAGATCGCGTCGCCGCCAGGTGGCGAACACCAGGCGCTTGGCGATGGTGGTCAGCAGGGCTCGCGGTTCGTGTATGGCCTGCGGGTCGGGCAACTTCACCACCTGGGCGAAAGTCTCGGAAGCCATGTCGGCAGCGTCATGACTGCAGCCCAGGCGTGCGCGCAGGCGCTGCAGCAGCCAGTCATGGTGATCGCCGAACATCTGCTGCAGGACGCGGTTACGTAGGGCGAGACGCTGATTATCGAGAGGGACGGAGGACATGGAATATTTTGCTAATGGGAATTATTAGCAAATGATGCCTTTAGATTGGTATTACCGCAACTGAACGGCTAAAGCATTCCGCACAGAAAACTCCAAGCAAAAGCTCGTCCCTGACTGACCGCTATCTACAGTCACCCTGCCGCCATGCAACTGCATGATCGAACGCACGATTGCCAACCCCAAACCGCCAGAATCGTCCGGCTGATTGCGTGAAGGATCACACCTATAAAAGCGCTCAAACAATCTAGGCAGATGCTCTGCTGAAATCGGCTGACCCAGGTTGTGCACCGTGACCAAAACCCTGCCCTCCCTCACTACGCTGCTGATAGTCACTGCCTCAGCGGGAGCCCCATAACGCAGTGCGTTGGCGAGCAGGTTAGCCAATGCTCGACGTATCAACGCCGGATCAGCCCGTAACTGACCATGGGCGTGATTGATCAGCGTGACATCACGTTCTTGCGCCACGCCTTCGAAGTACTCACACAGTTGCTCGGCTAGATCGTGCAGGTCGATAAGTTCTTCATTTACTGATGCCTGCGACTGCTCGGTCCGCGCGAGAAACAGCATGCTGTCGATCATCCGCGCCAGGCGCTCATATTCTTCCTGGTTGGAAACCAGCAGGTTCTGGTAGTCCTCAATGGAGCGGCTGTGCCTCAAGGTTTGTTGGGTATGCCCCATCAGGTTGCTGAGTGGCGTACGCATCTCATGGGCGAGATCTTCCGAGAATCGCGAGAGCTGGGCGAACCCCTCTTCAAGGCGTGCAAGCATTTGATTGAGTGAACGACTGAGCGTTTGTAGCTCACTCAGTTCGTTGAACTCGTCCAGTCGCAGATGCAGATGCTGCACATCAATGCCCGCCGCACGCTGCGCCAGCACGCGTACAGGCTGTAAGCCTCGTCGACTGACCCACCAGCCGAGCACAAACGCCAAAAGTGCGCCGACTGACATGGCGAGCCAAAGTTTGAGTCGGTAAGCCGCCAACATCTGCTCACGCTCACCTGACAACTTGCCCGCAATCAGGGTCAAGCCGCGATGCCCCTGCATGACATCCTTCCAGGCAAGTCGCACGCCCTGCGCAGCATGGCCGTCACCGAGCTGGGCCTGGGCTGCGGCAGGTAACCTGGGCAAGCTCATGTTTACCGGGTTTATCTGGATCAACACCTGGCCAGTGTCATCGACAATCCACAGCAGGTTGTCGCGATTGCCCAGCATATTTTCATAGAGTTTGGGCCGATCTCTTAGTTGCTCGACGCTGACACTGTCGTTGATCAACGCTTGCATGCGCTCCAGGCGCCCGAGCAGAGCCTGGTCATCGCGCCACGCGATTTCTCGCTGTAACGACTGATAAAGATAAAAGCCGATGGCGCCCAGCAGCAGCGCACTGACCAACGCGAACATGGCCGCCAGGCGCAAACTCAGGGAACGTGGAAACAGTTTCAGGATTGCACCTCAAGCATGTAGCCGATGCCACGCACTGTGTGGATCAACTTGAGCGGGTAAGGATCGTCAACCTTGGCCCGTAGACGCCGGATGGCGACATCGACCACATTGGTATCGCTATCAAAGTTCATCTGCCAGATCTGCGAAGCAATCAACGAGCGCGATAGCACCTCCCCTTCACGACTGACGAGCAGGTGCAACAGAGCAAACTCCTTGTTGGTCAAGGTCAGGCGCTCACCACTGCGCGTAACCTTGCGGCGCAACAGATCCAGGCTCAAGTCTGCAACCAGGAACTGCTCGACCTCACGGGGCGGCCCCCTGCGTAGCAGCGTACGGACGCGTGCCAGCAATTCGGCATAGGAAAATGGTTTGACCAGGTAATCATCGGCCCCTGACTCAAGCCCTTTGACCCGATCCTCCACAGAGTCTCTGGCGGTGAGAAAAAGCACCGGGGTTTGCCACTTGCGCCGAATGATCTGAAGCAATTGCCAACCGTCCAGGCCCGGCAGCATGACGTCCAGAATGATCAAGTCGAACTCGCTTTCCTGCGCCAGATACTGGCCCTCCACGCCATCCAGGGCGACTTCGACCATATAGCCCGATTCAGTCAGGGCTTTATGCAGGTAATCAGCTGTTTTCGCTTCATCTTCAACAATCAGGATACGCATCTTTTTCTCCGGGACCGGACCATAGGCTAACGCGCCCGCCCGTGTTGGCACATTACATCTTGGTAATCATTGGGCAATCATTCTGACGGAACGCACTGCTCATCATGTGTGGCTATGAGTCAGCCAGACAAAACAAAGGAAAAAGCATGCGTACAAACCTATCGAGCTCATTGCTGATATCACTCGCCATGAGCTCTACGCTCGCTGTCGCAGCCCCGAATCAAGTTGTGCAGCGCAACGACGTATCACTGGCAATGGCCAATGATTTGCTAGATGCCGCACTGGCCGCGTGCCATGCCGATGGCCGCACGGGTGTTGCTGCAATTGTCGACCGTGGTGGAAATCTGGTAGCCCTGCAGCGCGACGACAACGTTGGCCCGCACAACACATTAGCCGCCCAACGCAAGGCCTATACCGCCCTGTCGACCAAGACGCCAACACGGTTATTGGCAGAGCGTGCTCGCAATACACCAGATGCTGAAAACCTCAACACCCTGGATGAGCTATTGCTGCTGGGCGGCGGCGTGCCGTTGTTGTTTGAGGGGCAAGTCATTGGCGCTATCGGAGTGGCCGGTGCCGGTGGGGCAGCAATCGATGAAGGTTGCGCAATAAACGCCATCAACAAAGTTTTACCTGCCGTTAAAAACTAAGGACTTCATCATGACTTTATTGAAAACTCTCTTCGCGGGCCTTGTATTGAGTGTCGTATCGACACTGGCATTAGCGGCAGGAAATCCGCTCAGCGTGCATGTACTCAACTTGCAGGATGGTTTGCCGTCTCCGGGGGTAAATGTCACGCTGGAAAAACAGGACGGCAAGAACTGGAACATGCTCAACCGCGCAGCGACCAACGAGCAAGGTCGTATTCCCGGGCTCTATCCCGAGGGTCAGGCCCTGGAGAAAGGCACCTACCGTGTCACCTTCAAAACCGGTGAGTGGTTCAAGGCTCACAACGTCGCAAGTTTCTTTCCAGAGGTACCGGTCATTTTCGAGGTAGACGGTACCCTTGCGCACTACCACATCCCATTACTGCTCAGCCCGTACGGTTTCTCTACCTACCGAGGGAATTGAGCGTCTACCCCGCAGAGAGGCTGTGCTAGCCCGCGCCTCTCCTGCCCCCCGCAGACTTCAAACACTGCTGAAACGAAGCAATAACCTGGCTACTGCGCCGCTCCGCCAGGTAATACAGAAATGTCTCGGTATACACCGGATCGCCGATAATCCTGATCGCTTTCAACTGCGGGTCGGCGATGTACTCCGCCTCCGAGACTGCCCCGACCCCGATCCCGCGAATAACCGCCTCGCGCAGTGCCTCACGGCTGCCGATCTCCATGGCGATTCGCGGTGTCACCTCAGCGGCATCCAGTGCCCGCTCCAATGCAAGCCGCGTCGTGGAGCCCTGCTCGCGCCGCAATAGCGGCTGTCCCTGCAGAGCCTGCAAAGGCACTTCGTCGTGCCGCGCCAAGGGGTGATCAATATGGACGAACAGAATCACCGAATGCCGCGCGTAGCGCTCGACGACGAAGGCCGGATCATCCTGCAACCCCGCCAGCACACCGATATCGGTCACGTAATTTTCCAGGTCTGCCAGCACCGACGCCGAGTTGCCGACCCGGATCGACACGTCGATCTGTGGGTATTCCTGCCGATAACGGTCGACCATTTCGATCACATGGAACGGCCCCACCGCGCCGATCTTCAACTGACCCCGATTGAGCTTGCCGGAGTCGCGCAGCAGGTTGAACGCCTCGGATTCGAGCATCGACATCTGCTGGGCGATGGGCAGCAAGGCACGGCCTACCGCCGTCACCTCGATACGCCGGCCGCGGCGATGGAACAGCTCGACGTTGAATTCCCGCTCCAGCCCCTGGATCTGGTTGGTGGCGGTCGGCTGGCTTAGCCCGAGGGCTCTGGCCCCGGCGCTGAAGCTGGCATGGCGGGCGACGGCAAGGAAGGTGCGCAGGCGGGCGGTGGACATCCATAGATCCTTTGAATGGTTTGGCGGTAAAACCCATATTGAATTGATGGGGTGACTGTCACATGACAGCCCTACTTTGGCGTTACCGACAACAACCACTCCGGTACTGCCATGACCACCCTCTCCCGCCTGTTCCGCTCTGCCCGCTTCGCCCTGCTGCCGCTGCTGCTCGCGCCCGCCGTGCAGGCCCAGCAAACCCTCACCATCGGCCTGATCCCGTCCGAGGACTCGCAGGCCATGATCAAGAGCAGCCAGTTGGTCATCGACCAGCTTCAGGAGCGCCTGGGCATTCCGGTCAAACCGTTCGTGGCCACCGACTACAACGGCGTGATCGAAGCACTGCGCGCCGGTAAGCTCGATGTCGCCTACCTCGGGCCCTTCTCTTATGTCCTGGCCAACAAGGTGGCCGGTGCCGAGGCGTTCGCCGTGGCGGTGACCAAGAAGACCGGCACCAGCGCCTACCACAGCCTGATCGTCGCCCGTCAGGACAGCGGCATTCGCAGCCTCGACGACCTCAAGGGCCGCACCTTCGCCTTCGTCGATCCAAGCTCGGCCTCCGGCCACCTGTTCCCCAAGGCGGGCCTGGAGCAATCCGGCCATGACCCGAAAGCGCTGTTCTCCCGGGTGATCTTCTCCGGCTCCCATGACGCCAGCATCCTCGCCGTGGAAAACCGCAAGGTGGATGCCGCTGCCGTCGCCGACCGCATCCTCGCCGGCGCAGTGAACAGCGGCCAGGTGAAAAAGGAAGACTTCCAGGTGGTCTGGACCTCCCAGGACATCCCCGAGTCGCCGATGGTCTGGCGCAAGAACCTCGCCCCCGAGCTGCAAGGCAAGCTGCGCACCGCCTTTGCCGCCATCAAGGATGTGCCATGGGGTGATCAGGGCATGCTCAACGGTTTCCAGCCCACCTCCGACGCCGCCTATGACGTGGTGCGCGACACCGCCAAGGTGCTCGACCTCGACCTGAAGGGCCTGAAATGATTCGCGTCGAACAACTGACCAAGGACTACGCCGACAACCCGGTGCTGCGGGGCATTGACCTGGAGGTCCGGGCCGGCGAGTTCGTGGTGATCCTCGGTCAGTCCGGCGCCGGCAAGTCGACCTTGCTGCGCTGCATGAACCGCCTGGCCAAGGCCGACAGCGGTCAGTTGGAAGTGGCTGGCGTGAACGCCATGCGTGGCCGCGACCAGCGCGAGCTGCGGCGGCGGGTGGCGATGATCTTTCAGCATCACAACGTGGTGCCACGCCTCTCGGTGCTGAAGAACGTGCTCACCGGCCGCCTCGGCTACACCGGCACCCTCACCTCGCTGCTGCAACTGTTTCGCCGTGAAGATGTGGAGCTGGCCCGGGACTGCCTGCGCCGGGTTGAACTGGAGCACAAGGCCGGCGCCCGCACCGACTCGCTATCCGGCGGGCAGATGCAGCGGGTCGGCATTGCCCGGGCGCTGGCCCAGCGGCCCAAGGTGATACTCGCCGATGAGCCGGTGGCCAGCCTCGATCCCAAGACCGCCCACCTGGTGATGCATTACCTGCGTGATGCGACCCGCAGCCTCGGCATCACCGTGGTGTGCAACCTGCATCAGGTAGACCTGGCCCGGGAGTTCGGCGACCGCATCGTCGGCCTGGCCAGCGGCCGGATGGTATTCGACGGACGCCCCGACGAACTGGACGATGCCGCCCTGCAGCGCATCTATCACAGCCCCGCGACCAGCGAGCCGCATGCGCCGCTGGCCACCGCCCGCACCGCGCTTTCCAGCGGCACAGGAGCCTGAGCATGAACCCGCAAAGTCATCAATGGCTGGTCAATACCCCCACCAGCACCCGTGGCTGGCTGAGCAGCGGCGCCCTGCTACTGGCGGCACTCTGCGTGCTGCACTGGAGCGCCGAGGGCGCGCAACTGAGCTGGAGCGAACTGGCCAACGGCCTGCCGCAGATCGGTGATTTCATCGGTCGCTCGGTTCCGCCTGACATGAGCATCCTGCCCAGCCTCTGGCGGCCGGCGATGGAAACCCTGCAGATCGCCTTGTGGGGCACCCTGCTGGGCATCATCGGCGCCGTACCGCTGGGTTTTCTTGCCGCACGCAACCTGCACAGCAACCGCTGGCTGTACCAAGGCACCCGGCAACTGCTCAACGTGATCCGCAGCATCAACGAACTGATCCTGGCGTTGGTGTTCGTCTCGGCGGTCGGCCTGGGCCCCTTCCCCGGCGTGCTGGCCCTGGCGCTGCACGGTGTGGGCATGCTCGGCAAATTTTTCGCCGAGAGCATCGAGGAAATCGACCAGGGCCCGATCGAAGCCTTGCAGGCCACCGGTGCCCGGCCGTTGCAGGTGATCGCCTTTGGTGTGCTGCCGCAAGTGATCACCGCCTGGATCGCCGTCGTGCTTTACCGCTTCGAGGTCAACCTGCGTGCGGCCACGGTGCTGGGCATGGTCGGGGCCGGTGGCCTGGGCTTCGAACTGGTGAGCAGCCTGAAGCTGTTCAAGTACCAGGAAACCGCCACCTGCATCCTCGTCATCACACTGATGGTGGTGCTCGCCGACCTGGTGTCCACCCGCCTGCGCAAAGCCATTCAGGGCAACGGCCGCCACTGATTCCACCCCGTTCATCTTTCCCTGCCACGTGCGTCCCCTCGGACGCGCGACGGGCAGACTCATGCCTGGAGCCACTGCAATGCCCGCCTGTTACTACAACCCGGTCACCACCGTCTTCGGCGCTGGCAGCCTCGAGCGGATCGCCGATCTGTGCCAGGGCAACGTCGCTCTGGTGACCTTCCCTGAAGCCGCGCAACTGGGGTTGGTGGAGCGGGTCCGCGATCTGCTCGGCGAACGCCTGGCCTGCGTGATCGACAACGTACAACCCAACCCCGATGTGGCCTGGCTGCGCGACGTGCACCAAGGCTTCTGGGCCGAACACGCCGACTGCGACACGGTGCTGGCCCTGGGTGGCGGCAGCGCCATCGATACCGCCAAGGCGCTGATCGTCGGCACCGCTTCCGGCCGTTTCGACGAACTGCTCGACCTGCTGGCCAGCGGCAAGCCGTTTGTCCCGGCCCGGCACAAGACGCTGATCGCCGCTCCGACCACGGCCGGCACCGGCAGTGAAGTCACGCCCTGGGCAACCCTGTGGGATAACGGTCAGCAGAAGAAATACTCCCTGCACCTGGAGTGCACCTGGCCCAAGGCCGCGATCATCGACCCCGACTTGATGCTCACCGTGCCTGCCGGCGTGACGGTCTCCACCGGCCTGGATGCGCTGTCCCACGCGCTGGAATCGATCTGGAACGTCAACGCCAACCCGCTCTCTGACAGCTTCGCGGTGTCGGCCATCGAAGACATCCTCGACTGCCTGCCGCGCCTGCACCATGACCTCGGCAACCGCGAACTGCGCGCCCGCATGGCCTTGGCCGCACTCAAGGCCGGGATGGCCTTCTCCAACACCAAGACCGCCCTGGCCCACTCCATTTCCTATGAAATGACCCTGCGCCACGGCCTGCCCCACGGCATCGCCTGCTCCTTCACCCTGCCGCGCGTGCTGGGTCTGGCCTGGGGCCGCGACGCCGGGCGCGACCGGACCCTGCAAAAAGTCTTCGGCTGCGACCTGCCCGACGCCCAGCGCCGCTTGCGCGACTTCCTCCAGCGCCTCGGCGTCAAGACCGAATTCGAAGACTACGGCGTATCTGCCACCGAAGCCGACGCGATCATCGATTTCGCCATGCAGGGGGCTCGCGGTCGCAATTTCATTGGTTCGCCCAGCGCCCGACACGCCATTCCCCTTTCACTCTCTGGAACAACGCCATGAACTACCAACCGCCAAAGCAACTGCAAGCCGCCATTCTCGACTGGGCAGGCACCGTCGTGGATTTCGGCTCCTTCGCGCCAACCCAGATCTTCGTCGAAGCCTTCGCCGAGTTCGGCATCCAGGTCAGTCTGGAAGAAGCCCGCGGCCCGATGGGCATGGGCAAGTGGGACCATATCCGCACCCTGTGCGATAACCCGGCCATCGCCGAACGCTACCAAGCCGCTTTCGGCCACCGGCCGACCGACGAAGACGTGACCGCCATCTACGAGCGCTTCATGCCGCTGCAGATCGAGAAAATCGCCGACCACTCGGCACTGATTCCCGGCGCGCTGGAAGCCATCGACCAACTGCGCCGGCAAGGGCTCAAAATCGGCTCCTGCTCGGGCTACCCGGCGGTGGTGATGGAAAAAGTGGTGGCCCTGGCGCTGGGCAACGGCTATGTCGCCGACCATGTGGTGGCCACCGATGAAGTCCCCAACGGTCGCCCCTGGCCCGCGCAGGCTTTGGCCAACGTCATCGCCCTGGGCATCAGCGACGTAGCGGCCTGCGTCAAGGTGGACGACACCTGGCCGGGGATCCTCGAGGGTCGCAGCGCCGGCATGTGGACCGTGGCCCTGAGCTGTTCGGGCAACGCCCTTGGCCTTAGGTACGAGCAGTACAAGGCGCTGCCCGAAGCGCAATTGCAACAGCAGCGCCTGCGGATCGGCCAGTTGTTCGAGGGTTCGCGCCCCCATTACCTGATCGACACCATCGCTGAACTGCCGGCGGTAATCGCCGAAATCAACGCACGCCTGGCTCGCGGGGAGATGCCACAAAGCTGCTGATCGGCGTGGGCCCGTCACTTAGTGCTCTTAATCAAGCAAAAAAGTGTCGGGCCTGCGTATCCAGGTCAGCTCCACAGGGCGGTTGCCATTCCAGGGCTCGCCTTGTCACACCACACACTTCAAAGTTTCGAAGATAATGGCTTGCTCACTTCCTGGGTGGAGATGAATCAGGCAACAATCAAGGCTTAACCACCCACTCGCCCTGATTTGTGCTAACAACCACCTCTACGACATCACAGCGCCGATACTCGATATTGTATTTATAGGTGATCGTTTTCCCGAAAGGCAAACTGATAGGCTTCTTCGGATTCCCCAAAAACTCCGTACACTGATTCCGGTTAACCGTTACGTTATTGATCACCAAGCCTTCCGAAACACCCACAATGTCAACGGTGCGATACGGTGTCTTGACTGCTCCGTACTGGAACAAATACTGGCCAATATTGATTTTTACTGGGGATGAACTTGGCTGAGAAACCGGGAGCGGAGATCCCCCCTGTGCACCGGCTGTCGGCACATTAAGACCAACAAGCCCCGCTGTCAGCAAGGAACCTGATGCCTTGATGGTTTCTGGTCGGCACTCGTGATATCCGGTTTCTTTTCCCATCTGATTCATTTGACTGAAGTAAGCTTTCTGCTTGCCTGCAAGCTTTTCGTAGCCAACTGCTACGGCGCCCTCGATATCTCCATCAGTGCCGCGAAGAACAAACGATTCGGATCCGCCAGGGGTTCGATTCAAGTAAAGCTGCACCCCTCCGGAGGGCGCATCTAGCTTGATCACGCTTCCGCCTTCATCCGGGTCGTCATCGGGTGCTAAAAATTCAATATAGGCTGTGTCATTGACGTGACTGAGCGTCATTACATCACCGCTCTCAAGTGTGCATTGCAGGTCAAAATTATCAGCAGCGTGACTGGTAGATATGAAGCCCGATGCAAGCACGAGGGCGGCGATGACTTCTTTCATGATTTTCCTTCCATAGATTTATGCACGGTACCGCTGTGTTTGAGTAGATGAAAAAACATGGCACTTACATTAATGGCCTTTTGCCGCATCCGTTTAAGTCTATCCGTCACTACTCCATGATGGAAGGGCTGTTGCACATCGAGAAACGAGAACTGCACCTCCCGTTTCCGCCAAGACATTGATCCATCCCCTATCGCCGTAATTGGCAAATATCTATCTGTGCCTGTCTATCGCCGCAGCACGCCCTGTATCTCGGACACCACCTGCATCGTTGCCTCCTCAATGCTTCCTTCATTACGGCATAGCACCCAACCGTTGTCCGCCACTGCGCGCTCGAATGCCTGGGTACAGGCGACATGTTCTTCCAACCTGTGGATCAACGTACTGCCCAGCCCACGCGAGCGGGCCGCCGCTCTCTGCCATGAAATATCAGGGTCGGTGACAACCCCGACATGCAGATCCGGCACTTGCACATGTCGAGCGATGTTCAACTGGAGGATTTCGACAAACGGGACCAGCCGGCGAAACGCGGCATCAGACGGGTACCAGCGGTCCATAAGGATGATGCTGTCCGCTGGTTGTTCAGGCAGAACGTGCTGGGAAATCCAGGCGCGGCTATCCGCCAGGCGCTGACAAACCCTCAATTCCAGATCACGGTCGGGATTTCTGACGAGCTGGTTGACGAGGGCCATCGTCTCACCCCGGTAGGGGTCGCTTTTCTTCTCGCAAAGCCGGACCACTTTCCTGTTGTCGGCCCTCAGTGCTTTGGTGACGGCCTCCAACAGGGTGGTTTTTCCGGTGCCCTTGGGGCCATCGAGCGTGACAAACAGCGGACGATTCATTCTTCAGACAACGATTGGTAAGGGTTGCACTTCCTACCAGTAAAACGGGCGATCCGCCAGCGGTAAAAGCTCCGCGCTGGCGGGACGGTCAGAACAGCCCGGACATTGGCGGTGGCGTTCCGCTCAGTTGCCAGGCGCCCACTGCGGCCGCTTTCCATTGCCGTGGATTGTGGTTTGCGACGGTACGGGCGTTGCGCCAATGCCGGTCCAGGTTGTGCGTCCGTCCTGTGGTGGACGCGCCGCCTACATCAAAGATCAGCTCCGCGGCTTTCAATGCTGACTCGGCAGCAATGTACTGCGCCTGGGCAACATCCACGGCGGCCTGATCCACCACCCGCGTATCCAGCCCGCTGGCCCACGCCCGGTCGATCGTTTCAGCCGCCCGCAGGACCACCGCCTCGGCGGTAAATGCGCGGGCCGAGACTTCCCCGACACTGAATTGCACATACGGATCGTCCACCGAACGGCTGGCCGAGCTGTGCTTGATCGGGCGCGCGTGCTGGTTGGTGAAGTTCACCGCGTCATTCAGTGCGTTGCGCGCAATACCCGCCTGGACGGCGGCCAGGAACAACTGCAGGAACGGCGTGACGATCGTGCGCTTGCCTTCCTCGACGATCCGCGTGCAGATCTCATCACGATTGACCACCACTTCGTGCAAGTGCGTGGTGCCGCTTGCCGTCAGGCGCTGCCCCATCGCATCGAAGTCATCAAGCAGTTCCAGACCCTGGCGGTCGCTGGGAATGATGAAGGTCACCGGCTGTTCATTGTCATCCAGTGCCATCGCACTGACCCAGTCGGCATACAGCGCGCCGGTGCTGTAGAACTTGCTGCCGGTCGCTCGGTAGTGGTCGCCTTCGGCAACGATCCTGGCGCTGATCGTGCCGCTGGCGCCGCCCACTTCCCAGCCGGCGTTACCGATCACGGCGCCCTGCAGATAACGGGCGAACCAACGCTCGCGCTCGACCTCGGCGCCGTCGGCGGTCGAGGCCAGCAGGCCTTCGAGGAAGCCGAAGCCAGGCCGCAGCGCCTGCGCCACGTTGGAGTCGACCGAGGCGATGCGGATCAGCAAGGCAATCACGTCCTTCACCGATGCGCCGGCACCACCGTGGCTGACCGGAATACGTGCGGTGAACAGGCCGGCCTTGGCGAGTTGCGCCACGGCTTCGTAAGGCAGTTGCCTGTCGCGTTCACGCTGCGAAGCACCAGCGCCGATCTCGGGCAGCAGTTGATCGATACGGGCGTTGAGCTGCTCCAGGGTGACGGTCGGAGGTACGGCGGACAAGCTGTTCATGACAGTTCCTTGTTCAAGGTCTCGCGTAAATAGTGGGTGCACGGGTTCAGGGCGCAGGGTTCGGAATCTGCTGGTGAATCGCCTGGATCTGCGCCTTTATCTCGTCACTCAGCGTGACCTCCAGCGCACCGAGGTTTTCTCTGAGCTGGGCCAGGCTGGTTTGCCCCGTCAGCGCGCTGGCGACGAAGGGCTTGTCGATGACAAAGGCCAGCGCCAGTTGCGCCGGCGTCAGCCCATGCTGTCGGGCGATGTCCACATACCCGGCAATGGCCTCCTGCGCCGAGCGACTGTCATAGCGGTTGAACGACCGGTACACCGCCGACAGCCGCGATCCCTCGGGGCGAGCGCCATTGAGGTATTTACCGGTCAACGCACCGAAGGCCAGCGGCGAATAGGCCAGCAGGCTTACGCCTTCACGGTCGCTGAACTCGGACAAACCGCCCTCGAACAGCCGGTTGAGCACGCTGTAGGGGTTCTGCACGCTGACGATGCGCGGCAGCCCCAGCCGCTCGCTCTGCTTGAGGAATTCGGCGACGCCCCACGGCGTTTCGTTGGAGACACCGATGTGCCGAACCTTGCCGGCGCGGACCTGTTCTGCCAGCACGCTGAGGGTTTCTTCGATGGCAACACTCTCGGCATCGCCCTGGTACACGTACTCGCGCTGGCCGAAGGTGGTGGTTTTACGGTCGGGCCAATGCAACTGGTACACATCCAGGTAGTCCGTGCGTAAACGCTCGAGACTGCCGTTCAGGGCTTCGACGATGTTGCGCCGGTCATGCCGGCTCAAGCCGCCGCGGATGTGTTGCTGGCTCTGAAGCCCACCGGACGGCCCGCTGACTTTGCTGGCCAGCACCACCTCGGCGCGCCGTCCACTGGCGGCGAGCCAGTTGCCGATATAGCGCTCGGTGGTTCGCCAGGTCTCGGCGCTGGTCGGCGTCGGATACATCTCGGCGGTGTCGATCAGGTTGATGCCTTCGGCGAGTGCCAGCTCGATTTGCTGGTGAGCGTCGCTTTCGCTGTTCTGATGGCCCCAGGTCAAGGTGCCCAGCCCCAGAACGCTCACTTCGATGCCGCTGCGGCCCAATTGGCGATAACGCATGCTGAATCCTTGTCGCCGGTGCTCAGGAGCGCGGGCGGTACTGGTTGACGGGGAACGGCAGGCCAAGGTGCTCGCGCAACGTGCTGCCGGTGTATTCATGACGGAACAGCCCGCGCTTGCGCAGCAGCGGTACGACCTCATCGACGAACGCCTCGACACCGGACGGGAACATGTCCGGCATGATGTTGAAGCCATCGGCGGCATGGGCCAGGAACCACTCGGCGAGCGTATCGGCAACCTGTTCGGGCGTGCCGACCACCAGGCGATGGCCCACCAGGATGCGCCGGGAAAGCTGGCGAACGCTGAGGTTTTCCTGGCGAGCCAGGTTCAGTTGCGCTTCGAGGAAGCCTTGCGAGCCGCGCTCGAAGTCCGCCACCGCACCGATGCGATCCCATGGCAGCGGCGCATCCGGGTCGAGTTCGCTGGCCGGGATGCCGAACCGGCCAGCCACCAGATCGAGCAAACCGTGCTCGCCATGCCAGGCGTTGAGGTCGTCGAAACGCGCCTGGGCCTCGGCCTCGGTGCTGCCGATCACGGTGGACAGCCCCGGCATGATCTTCAGGTGCTCGGGGTTGCGCCCCCAGCGCACCGCCCGTTCCTTCATTTCCCGGTAAAACTGCTGGCCGGCGTCCAATGTCGTCTGGGTGGTGAAGATCGCATCGGCATAGCGTGAGCCGAGGGCCTTGCCGCCCTCCGACGAGCCCGCCTGTACCAGCACCGGACGGCCCTGGGCCGAGCGCGGCACGTTCAGCGGCCCTTTGACCGAAAAATGCTGGCCGACGAAATCTATGGGACGAACCTTTCGCGGATCGGCAAATTGACCGGTGCGGGCATCGCCGATGATCGCGTCGTCTTCCCAGCTATCCCACAGCTTCAAGGTGACATCGATGAACTCGTCGGCCCGCGCATACCGGTCGACATGCAGCGGCGCGCCGCCCAGACCGAAATTCTGCGCGGCATCGTCGCTGGCGTTGGTCACCGCGTTCCATGCCGCCCGGCCGCGGCTGACATGGTCCAGCGAGGCAAAACGCCGCGCGATGTTGTACGGCTCGTTGTAGGTGGTCGAAGCCGTGGCGATCACGCCGATACGCTGGGTGGCGGCGGCGACTGCGGTCAGCACGATGGCCGGATCCAGATGGCCGACCGGCTGGTTGGACACGTCGCCCGCCAGGGCTGACCAGTCGGCGAGAAACACCGCGTCGAGACAGCCACGCTCGGATAACCGGGCAATGTGCTGGTAATGCTCGATATCCAGGTGAGCCGTGGCGGCGAGTTCGGCTTTGCGCCAGGCGCCCAGGTGCGCGCCGAAACCCAGCATGTTCATGCCCAGGCTCATCTGGCCGCTACGCTGGTTGCCGCGGTTTGCGCTGCTCATACCGCGCTCGCCTCGTCGCGGGCGCCGGTAGTATCGGCGGCTTGCTGGGCAAGCCAGGCGGCATCCGGGGTGACGCCATTCAGGTAGTAGTTGCCCAGCACTCGCTCGCGGTAGATCGCCGGGTTATGCGAGGCCAGCGTGCGGGCATTGCGCCAGTGACGGTCGAAACGCCGGGCTTCACTGGTGGCGGAAGCACCGCCGACTTCGAACAGCAAGGTCGTGGCCTCCAACACCTGCCCCAGGATGATCTGCTGAACCTGGAAGGTGCGTACTTCTGCTTCGGTGTAGTGGTGTTCCTCGGCGTAACCGCCCTGCTCCGCCTCGTACACCTCCTGGACAATCCCGGCGACTGCCAGCACCTGGGTTTCAGCCGAATAGGCCAGGCTTGAAAGACGCCCGATAACCCGCTGCACCAGCGGATCGTCCTTGGGGCTGGCATGCCCCGGGAAGCCGAACGCTCGGGTGCGTCCCTTGACGAACTCGGTGGCATCGCGCAGCACCGCATTGGCGATCCCCGCCAGGGCTGCAAGATGGAACAACTGATAGAACGCGGTGAGATACGACTCGGCACGAACCTCGTCTTTCTTGAAGCGGCGGATGATGTGTTGATCCGGCACGGCTACCGCGGCAAACCGCGTGGTGCCGCTGCCGGTGAGGCGCTGGCCGAAACCGTCCCAGTCATCCACCACCGATACACCCTGGGCATCGGTCGGCACCGCGACGCTGACAAAGTCCTCGCCCTCCAGCGCGACGGCGGCGATCCAGTCCGCGTACAGGGTTCCCGTGCAGTAATACTTCTCGCCATCCAGTTGCCAGCCGGCCGTTGCCGATTCCGCACTGACAGGGCTGAGCGCAACCGAATTGCCGGTCGTGCTGCTGCGCTCAGCCATGGCAGCGCCCCAGAGCTGACCATCGGCCACCTTGGACAACCAATAGTCCTGCGATGCCGGGTCACGGCTGGACAACCGCCCCTCCACGAAACCGAAATGCGCCCGGAAGATCTGCGGCAGGTTGGAGTCCGCCTCCCCGAGTTCGATCAACAGGCGAAAAAGCTGCGGCAGGGTCGCACCCAGTCCGCCTTGTGCGACCGGTACCCGCAGGGCGCCGAAACGGGCTTCACGCAACCACTTGACCGGCTCAAAGGCGAGTTCACGCTGCTGCTCGCGGGCAACGGCCGTGTCGGCAATGCGGGCGAACACCTCGGCAAAGCGCTGATGCAAGTCTGCGTAGGTCGGGTCGGGGGAATGTGTCGAACTCATTGTTTTTTCCTGGTGGGTTCATGTGCCAAGCCGCCCTCACTGGCGACTCAATGCAATACAGCGAATGATGTTGCGCAACCACAAAGTTCAGCGGTTACTACTGGGAGAGGGGCAGTTCGATGATGTATTTGAAAAAACCGGAATCACGATCAACTTTATTTTGAAATCACCATTACCGCTTCACAAAGCTGCAATCAACATGCCACGCCGGAAAAACATGCGCCCACTAGTAGGCCAGTGCTTACGCTATAAACAAGGAAAGCTATTTCTTTAAAGCACTCCCGGACAATAAATCATTACGCCCGGACTGAGGCACTAGCGCGCTGCGCGACCCTACACGCCTGTCGTTACACCAACACTTTGTTGCTCAAGTGTTGGCCCCTGAACAGTGAAATTGAAGTTACTGAAGGCTTATAACTAAAAAACTTTTTCTATGCGATCAGGTTAGTTGATTTTGTTTGCGTTAGTGAATTTAATCCCGGAGTCAACTTTTGCGAACACGAACTAATCCCACCTCAGTTTGTCCGGAATTACAGCATGACACTTCCAATGGCCGCGCTACCCGAACCGCTTGTCCGGGTACGTGGCCTGAGTAAAACCTTTGCGGCAAACCACGCGCTCGATCAGGTTGATCTACAGATTCTTCCTGGCGAAGTTGTCGCGTTACTGGGCGCCAATGGCGCCGGCAAATCCACCCTGGTCAAGATTCTCGCCGGCAGCCAGCCCCATGACGCCGGCGAACTCTGGGTGCAGGGCCGCTTGCAGCGTTTCAGCTCGCCGCTCGCTGCCCGCAGGGTGGGGATCGTTGCAGTGCACCAGCACGTCAATGACGGTATTGCCCCGGGCTTGAGCGTCGCGGAAAACCTGGTGCTGGACGAACTGTGCCTGCCGCAGGCGCGCTGGTGGGTCAGCCGCAAGCGCCTGGCCGCGCGGGCCGCTGTTATCGCCGCCGGGCTGGAGCTGGACTTGCCGTTGCACGAGCCCATCGAGCGTCTCGGCCAGGCCGAACGCCAGCTTGTGATCCTGGCCAGGGCCCTCGCCTTGCAGCCACGGTTGCTGATTCTCGACGAACCCACCGCGGCGCTCTCGGACACCGAAGCGCAGCGCCTGTTTGCCCTGATCGACCGGCTGCGCGAACGCGGCGTGGCGATTCTGTACATCTCCCATCGGCTGTCCGACTTGCAGCGTGTTGCCCAACGTCTGGTGGTCCTGCGCGACGGCCGGCTGGCCGGGGAATTCGCCGCGACGCAACTGCCTGAGGCGATTCAGGCCATGCTGGGCGAAGCGATCGAAACCCGCCCCTTCGTTCCAAGGGCACCGGGCCGTGAGGTGCTGAGCCTGCGTGGCGCCCGCGTTGCCGCGCACACCCCGCCCTTTGATCTGACCCTGCACGAGCATCAGGTGGTCGCCATCACCGGGCTGCTTGGCGCGGGTAAAAGCGAAATCGCCGAGCTGCTGTTCGGCCTGCGTCGCCCGGCGAGCGGCACCCTGCATCTGGACGGTGTCGCCTGGAACCCGGATTCGCCGCGCCAAGCGGTTCGCTCCGGTGTGTTCTACGCCGCAGAAGACCGGGCGAACGGTTCGCTGGTCCCCGGCTTTTCAGTGCGAAAGACCCTCACCCTGCCTTTCCTGGAGCGCTTCACCCGCGCCGGATTTATCAACGCCCGCGCCGAAGCTGCATCGGTCGAGGAGCACGTGACCGCGCTGGGGATCAAGACCGCTGGCATCGACCTGCCGATGGAAGCGCTGTCCGGCGGCAACCAGCAGAAAGTCATCCTCGGGCGCTGGCTGCTGGGCGGCGCCCGCGTACTGATTCTCGACGAGCCCTTCCAGGGCGTCGATGTTCGCGCCCGCCGCGATATCGGCCAACTGTTGCGTGAAAGCGCCGAGGGTCGGGCAACGCTGGTGATCTGCGCCGATATCGACGAAGCCCTGGACATCGCCGACCACATTCTGGTGGTGCGCAACTTTGCCGTGGTCGCGCAGTACCCCCGCGCCGAACTGTCGCGCGCGGCGCTGGTGGCGCAGTTGGCCCGCAGCGAAGCTGAAGCACCGCCGGTTGTTGCATCCCCTACATCGCCAAGGAGTACCGCGAGTGTCTGATTCGCTTTCCCCGTCGCCCAGCGCGCCGGCCCCGTTCCAGCGTGGGCTGGAAATACTGATTCGCTACGGCCTGCTACTGGTGCTGGCGGTGATCGTCATCGTGTTCAGCGTTGCCGAGCCCGCGTTCATGCGGGTGAACAACCTGTTCCTGATCCTGCAGTCGGTGTCGATCGTCGCCTTGCTGGCCCTGGGTGTGACGCTGACCATGGCCGTCGGCGGCCTGGACCTGTCGATCGGTGCCGTTGCCGCCATGAGCCTGATGATCGCCAGCTATGTGATGGTGGTGCTGGAGTGGGACGCGCTGTCCGCCATCGTCATCAGCCTGGCGGGCGGTGCCCTGGTCGGTCTGCTGAATGGCTGGTTGATCGTCAAGCTGCGTATCCCCGACATCCTCGCGACCTTGGGCAGCATGTTCCTGATTATCGGCGTGCAGTTGATCCCTACCGGCGGGCGCTCGATCGCCGTGGGCATGACCCTGCCCAATGGCCGCGAAACCGAGGGTGAATTCAGCGCGGTGTTTCTCGCCATCGGGCGTGGAAGGCTGTGGGACACCGTGCCGATTCCGGTAGTGATCACGGCACTGGTGGCGCTGGCCGTCTGGCTGTTTCTGGAGCGCACGCGGATCGGGCGGCTGTTCTACGCCATCGGCGGCAACGAACAGGCCGCGCGCCTGGCCGGGGCCCCGGTCCAGCGCTACAAATTGCTGGCCTACGTGCTGTCGGCACTGCTGGCGTCGGCGGGAGGACTGTTGCTGGCCGCCCGCCTCGGTCGCGGTGATGTCAGTTCCGGCAACGGTCTGGTACTGGACGCGCTGGGCGCCGCGCTGATCGGCTTTGCCGTGCTCGGCGCAAAAAAGCCCAACGCCTTCGGCACCCTGGCCGGCGCCTTGCTGGTGGCCACCTTGCTCAATGGCCTGAGCATGCTCAACGCGCCTTATTACGCTCAGGATTTCGTCAAAGGCCTGGTCCTGGTACTGGCCCTGATCTTCACCTTCGGTCTGGCCCATCGGGCGCGCTGAAACCGGATTTCATCTACTCGCAAGGACCCTCTATGCACCCTTTGTTCAAACACGCTGTTCGTTACCTGACCGTCGGTTTGCTCGGCCTGGCCTGGCAGGCCCAGGCTGCGGCGCTGCCCGGCGCCCCTGCGCCGTTCAATGAAGGCAAAGTGCAGATCGCGCTGGTCGGCTACCTGTTTTCCGGGGATTTCCCTGAGGCCTACCTGCAAGGCGTCGAGAAACAGGCGGCATCGCTGGGCGTGACGCTGCGGGTGTTCGATGCCAGGCAACAAGCCTCGCGGCAACGGGAACTGATCGAGCAGGCGATCGATCTCGGAGTCGATGGGATCATCGTCCAGCTGGGGCTGCCCGAAACCCTCGGTGACGCGGTCGACAAGGCGATTGCCAAGGGCATCAAGGTCGTGGCGTTCGACGTTGACTTGAACAACCCAAAGGTCACCCAGATCGAGCAGGACCACCATGCGCTGGCCCGCCTGGCGTTAGACAAAGCCATCGCGGACAACGGCTCGACCTTCAATGCCGGCTACGTCTACATCAGCGGTTTCACCCCGATGGAGCGTCGCGACGAAGTCTGGCGCCAGGTCAAACAAGACAATCCCGGCGTGGTGGAAAAAGCCCGCTTCGGCACGCTCAACCCGCCGATTGCCAACTCGGTGGCCGACCAGGCCAGCGCCGTGCTGCGGGCCAACCCGGACATCAGCGTGATTTTTGCCCCCTTCGACGAGTTCGCCAAAGGCGCGAAGATCGCCGTGGACGAAGCGGGACTGGGGTCGCAGGTGAAAATCTACAGCGCCGATATCTCCACGGCCGATATCCAGATCATGAAAGAGCCCGACAGCGCCTGGGTCGCCACCGCCGCCGTCAACCCGCAAGTCGCCGGCGCCATCAGCGTACGTAGCCTGGCAATGCTGATTGCCGGTGAGAATCCAGGGCCCCGCCTGCTGGTGCCGCCGACACTGATTACCCGTCAGCAGTTGCTGGACCTGGATGTAAAGAACGTTCGCGACCTGGCAAAGAAACTGCCGGCGTTTGGCGATGCTGCGGATATTGCCCGTCCGGCGTGGATACCAAAAGACAACTAAGGCATGCACTACAAGACCATGTAAGCTCCGCAAAACTGCAACTTGCAACTTGAAAGCCCTGTTGCACTATCGACACTACTGTTGCCGACACAACAGTATGTGTTGAAAGCCGGTCATTATCGGTTGCGGGTTCTAACCAGTGTGAAAAATGTTCTTTTGCATCTATCCCGCGCTTGGGTAATGTTTGAACTGCCAACTTTACGCACTACCTGACTGCCCTTGCGCGCACATGTGCAGGTAGCGCGTGATTATTGTGAAGTCGCACCGACTCACACGTTCACCTCAAATCAATAATGCAAAGTGCAGTGCCGTGTCTGGTTATTGGCAGCATCAGGCTGTTTACGATTTCGTATAAAGCCCAACTTGCACGCCATGACGGCCCTCGCACTTATACAAGGAGCTGTTTCATGCATCACCGCCTTTCAATCCTCGCTGTCGCCGTCGTTTCGGCATTGACGCAAATGAACGTTCAGGCCGATGAACCTACGGGGGCCGTGGAGGAGGCAAGTCGACTGGATACCGTGCTGGTGACGGGTACCCGCGGCACGTCACGGACCGTGCTCGACTCCCCGGTACCGGTGGATGTGCTGACCGCACAGGACCTCAAGGCCACCGGTGCCAGCAACGGCGAACTGGGCCAGGCCCTGCAGACCTTGCTGCCATCGTTCAGCATGCCGCGCCAGTCGAACTCCGGCGGTGCCGACCATATACGGGCCGCGCAACTGCGCGGCATGAGCCCTGACCAGGTGCTGGTGCTGGTCAACGGCAAGCGCCGCCACACCTCGGCGCTGGTCAGCGACTCATCGAAAACCGGTCGCGGCACCGCGCCGGTGGACTTCAACTCCATTCCCATCAGTGCAATCAAGCGCATCGAAGTGCTGCGCGACGGCGCCGGCGCGCAATATGGCTCGGACGCTATTGCCGGGGTGATCAACATCATCCTCGATGACGCGCCGGAAGGCGGTGAAGTCTCCAGCACCTTCGGCGCCTACCACACGCACCAGGACGCCATCGACAAAACCACCACCGATGGCCAGAACACCATCACCACGGCCAAGATCGGCACCCGCCTGGGCGAGGATGGCGGCTTCATTCGCGGCGGCGCCGAATACAAGGACCGCAACCCGACCGAGCGCGCCGGCTTCGACGCCTTCGCCGACACTCCGGGCCAGATCAACTATGCCAAGGGCGACGGATCGGCGCGGGACGTCAACCTGTGGTTCAACAGCGCGTTGCCGATCGGCGACCTCAAGGCGTATTCCTTCGGGACGTTCAACGAGCGCCACACCACCGGCGCGCAGTTCTACCGCTACCCCTACCAGCAACCGCAGTTCTATCCCAACGGCTACCTTCCGCAGTCCCTCGGCACCAACAAGGACCTCTCCGCCACCGCAGGGATCAAAGGCCTGATCGGCGAAGACTGGGATTTCGACAGCAGCATCACCCACGGGCGCAACCACTTTGACTCAGGCGCGCGGCGCACCCTCAACGTCAGCCTCGGCGCGGATTCGCCCACCCGTTTCGATACCGGCCAATACGAGCTGCGCCAGACCACGGCCAACTTCGACTTCAGCCGTGAACTGCGCATCGCCAACCGCCCCTTCGTATTCGCGGCGGGCGCCGAATACCGCTACGAGAACTACCTGACCACTGCGGGCGACGCGGCGTCCTACATCGGTAGCGGCGCTGACGGTGCCAACGGCCTGCGACCCAATGAAGAGGCCGATCTGGACCGCAACGTGTTCGGTACCTATGCCGAAATTTCCGCCGACCTGACTGATCGACTGTTCGTCGACGCCGCCACGCGCTGGGAACGCTACGACGATGCCGGCAGCAAACTGACCGGCAAGCTCAGCGGGCGCTATCGCCTCACCGATCAATGGGCATTGCGCGGCGCGGTGTCGAACAACTTCCGCGCGCCGTCGCTGGCACAGGCCGGCTTCCAGCACACCACCAGCAACTTCGGCGAGGGCGGCACGCTCACGGATGTGCAAGTGCTCTCGGTCAATGACCCGATCGCACAGGCACTGGGCGCTGAAGCGCTGGTTCCGGAAACCTCGAAAAACTTCAGTCTGGGCCTGACCGCGCAGTTGAGTGAGCGTTTCGATGCGTCGCTGGACATCTTCCATATCGCCGTGAAAGACCGGATCACCCTGTCCCAGCGTATCGGCGGCGACGCCCTCGAACAGTTCATCAACAACCAGTTTGGTGAGGCGGGCGTCCACGACGTCAACTTCTTCACCAACGCCGCCGACACTCGCACCAACGGCGCGGAACTGGTGCTCAACTATCACCAGCCACTGTTGGAGGGGGAACTGGGCATTACCACGGCCTACACCTACAACGACACCAAAGTCGTCAAGACCAAGGGCACCCCGTCGCAACTCACCGCCCTGGGCATTGGCGACGATGCACTGGTGGGCGTCGAGGAACGCAACACCCTGACCGACGCCGCGCCCAAGGACCGCTTCATCCTCTCGGCCAACTGGACCAGCCAGCACTGGGGATTGCTGGGCCGCCTGACCCGCCATGGCAAGACCACACGAGTGTTCGACTTCGGCGACTCGCAGCCACAGCAGACCTACGGCACCGACTGGCAACTGGATGCGGAAGTGCAATACAAGTTCACCCCGGCCTTTGATGTGACCGTGGGTGCCAACAACCTTACCGACCAATATCCGGAGCGTTCCAACTCGGATATCAACTACGGCGGTAACTTGCCCCATGACGTACTGTCGCCGCTGGGCAGTAATGGCGCGTATTACTACGCGAAGGTGACCTACGGTTTCTAGAGTGAGTATCAGCGCCGCTCGCACAGCGCATCGTGAGAAAGCTCACTCCTACATGTTTCTATGGTGCATTACCCCCCTGTAGGAGCGAGCTTGCTCGCGAAGCGCCGCATAAGCGGCGCTCGCTCTTGAGCGCCCAGAAAAACTATCGACTAATACCCGACAACTTCAATCAATCAGAATGAAATCTGCGCAGGCTGCGACACCTTCAGCACAGACAGATCGCCAGTAACGCGCTTCCACGCAAGGCGAATAGCTTCGATACGTTCGGCATTCTGCGCATTGTCTTCATGCAACTTCACAATCACCTTGGTCAGCAGCCGCTCAGGTTCCTTCGCGCCCTGGTCGCGCCATTGTCCGTAGGCATCCAGAACGCTGAACCCCGCAGGAAAGCGCGGCGTCACTTCAGTATCGAGAAACGCCTGCCACTGCGCGGGACTGATGACTTCCTGTGCTCCGCCCCCTACTCGCCCCAGCGAGAAATACAACTCCGTGCGCAACCACTTCGCCTCTGCCGGCCGGGTCGGGTCACCTTGCAGGGTCGAACTGGCAGGGTCCTTGGTGTGAACAGGAGGGAGTGGCTCGCTGGCACACCCGGACAATGCAATGAGAACCGAGGCCAGAACAATGCGTTGAAACATGAAACTTCCTTATTGAAATTTAATGGCAACACACTATAGAGGCGGAACTTATCGGCTCAAAATAACCAATTCACAGGTAGCTAGACTGACTTTTACAGTGCGCTATAGATCTCAGCAGAATTTGCAAGTCCGGCTACTTTCAAGCAAAGGCACAATCATATTCATTCAATAAATCGCGACCTTGACAATGATAGCCAACGTGCAGCGCCACTCCATAGATAACCAGACTGCTCACCGCTTGCTCAACCCTGCTGCTTGTGCAGTGAGTCCTGCGCCTCACTTCGTTTACGGGCCTTCGCCCCTTTATCAATGAACACATAAACAAGCATCGAAAGCACCAGTAGCCCAGTCCCTGACAGGCTCAAGTGCCAGCCGATTTTTTCGGCAACACCGCCTCCACAGAATGCCCCCAAGGCGCTGGCAATAATGCAATACAGGTTAAATCTCGCAGGACCATTTTCTACGTATCCGCCCGCAGCCCACTTGGATACCAAACTGGATGCCCCGATTAGCGTAAACGACCAGCCCGCTCCGTTCAGCGTCATGCTTATGAGGTGGGAGGATTCAGGTGAAAGCATTGAGCCAGCAGCCAGACCGACAAAGTTTATAATCCCCCCCAAGGCCATCAGCCTAAACGGCGGAATCTGTTTCGCAAAGAACGCAAACAATAAAGATGGCGCAAACATTGCGATCAAATGGCCTTGATACACGCTGGCTATCGCTGCCATTGAGTGTCCGGTATTGGACATCGTCAGCGGTACACCGGCCATCATGAGACCCATTGAAAAAAAAGCGATCGCGGCAGGCAAGGTGACTATCAAGAACGGGGGCGGTATCGCTTCCAGAGTTTTCGGTTCTCTAGTGATAGCCTTGCATTCGTCTTTAACCAGAAAGCACGCAATAACTACCATCAACAGCCCAACCCCCACAGAAATGAGATAGGCGAAGGTCAGTCCTGCATGCTTGTTTTCTCCAATGCCAGCTACTATCGCTGGCGTCAGGCAAGCAGCCACCAGGCCAGATCCTATTAGCAGTGCGTTGAACTTGAGTTGTTCTGCTTCCGACTGACTATTTTTAGCAAATCGTATCCACATTGCCGAACCTGATACGAGGCCATAAAGGGTCGCAGCAACTATTACCAGCGAGAACGAGGATAGTTTTATAGAGAAAACCAGTGCCAGCCCCGCAACTATCGACAGCGCTCCAGTAGTTACGTATATGGATTTCCAGGACAGACGACCATGAACCTTCCCGACAACATGAGATCCAATGATACTAAACAGCACGATCAACATGTTAGGTGTGGTTTGATACAGATAGGGCACGCTTAACACCGCAGAGGCCAGCGGGAGTGTCATGCTGGCCATGAAACTAACGACATAGGCGCAGGTTTGAATGATGATCAGCTTTACTAACATATACAGACTCCTTGTCCGCGCCTCGATTGTAGAGCACTTGAGATCCTTGTTCCCTCCAAATAATTTTTACTTGGGCTATTAAAATGTCGTACGGTCGGTAACTGTCGCTAAATCATCCATATTCAAGACCTTACCCACGTTCTCAGGCTGTCGACCTCCAGGCATCAGCAAGTTTGATGCCAGTTTGTCGAGTGCCGAAATTCGTGAAATCCAGCTTATACAGCGTTAAACGGTGCTGAATTTTCAACACCCTCTTACCGGGTGCTGTAAAAGCAACAGTTATCGAGAGGGATATATGCGGCAGCGCGTATGGCGTTCCAAAAAACCTCAATAATTTTCCATTCAATGCCCCGGCCGCCCGGCCAACGCTCACCAACATGTCCTCCGCCTTTCGCTACTAGCGCAAGGGTCGAATTGTGGGTGGCCAGGTAGCACTCGATGGAATCTTGCAGATCTTTCACGCTGGCGCTTGGTCTAGTTCGCACTCAATAAAGAAGAAAAAGCGCTCAACCCTATTCAACCAAGCACCCGTATTCAGACCTGAGCCTGCCCACCGTCTACAAACAACTCCGCACCGTTGACGAAGCTCGAATCATCGCTGGCCAGGAACACCGCAGCGTTGGCGATCTCGACCGGCTCTCCGACGCGGCCCAGCGGCACTTGTGACGCGAGGTAATCCAGCAAGCCCTGTTGTTGCCCGGCATCCGGGCCGGCCAGGTCAACCAGACCCGGTGTGCGCGTCGCGCCCGGACTGATGGTATTGACCCTTACCGCACGGTCCTTGAGGTCCAGAATCCAGTTGCGGGCAAAGGCGCGCACGGCGGCTTTGGACGCCGCGTACACGCTGAACGCCGCGGTACCGGAGCTGCCCGCCGTGGAGCCGGTCAGGATGATCGAGGCATTTCGCGCCAGCAGCGGCAGGGCCTTCTGCACCGTGAACAGCACCCCTTTGACATTGCGATCAAAGGTCTCGTCGTAGTGAGATTCAGTGATTTCACCCAGTGGCAGCATGGAGCCACCGCCGGCGTTTGCGAACAGCACGTCGAGGTGACCGTGGGCCTCGCCGATGCGGGCATACAGCGCATCGAGCTGATCGAGCCGGGTGGAGTCCACCGCGATGCCCGTGGCGTTTCCGACCAGGGCCACTGCCTTGTCCAGTTCTGCCTGGCGGCGACCGGTGATGTAAACGTGGGCGCCCTCCTCGGCGAAGCGTATGGCGGTGGCCAGGCCGATGCCGGTAGTGCCGCCGGTAACCAGGGCGATTTTGCCTTCAAGTTTCTTGCTCATGGTGTTTCTCCCGTCAGGTGATGTTTGGCTGTGGGAGAAGCTTATCGACCGGCAGATGATTTCAAAATAGAATCGTTTGAAACTCATCATTGCAGAATTGAAATGGCAAAACTTCCGGACTTCGAAGGACTGGCGATGTTCGCCAAAGTGGCTGAGGAAGGTTCATACGCCGCAGCCGCCCGCGCCATGGGCGTCTCGGTGCCCACGGTTTCCCGCGCGGTTGCACGCCTGGAGGAGCGTTTGGGTGGTCGCTTGTTCAACCGGACGTCTCGGCAACTCTCGGTAACCGAGTTCGGTTTGCGCCTGGTCGAACAGGCCAGTGCGCTCTACCGCGAAGCCGAGGACATGGAAAGCTCGGCCCAGGAGCTGTCGGTTCAGCCGCGTGGGCTGGTGCGTCTGGCGGTGCCGATGTCATTCGGTCTGCGCTGGGTTGCGCCGTTGTTGCCGGAGCTATTGGCCCGTTATCCGGGGCTGGAAGTCGATCTTCATTTATCGGATTCGACAGTCGACATTGTCGCCGAGGGCTTCGACGCGGCATTGCGCATCGCCGCCCTGCCCGATTCGTCGCTGGTTGCCCGCCGGATCTGTTCGGTGACCCAGTATCTGGTGGCCTCCCCGACGTACCTCGCGCAGCACGGCCGCCCCGACCATCCACGGGAACTCTCCGCTCACGTCTGCATGAGTTACGCCTACCGGGCACGCAGTCAGGTGTGGCGCTTCACCCACACCGATGGCACTGAACAGGATGTGGTTCCCAACGGCCCCCTGCGCGTCACCAACTCGGATGCGCTGGTCGCGCCACTGCTGGCGGGCCTGGGGATCGCCGAACTGCCAGAATTCATCGCGGCCGAATACCTGGCCGATGGGCGTCTTGAGCAGGTGCTGCCGCACTGGAGCATGACCCAGGGCGGGCTGCACTTCGTGACACCCTCGGCGCGCACTCGGCCGAGAAAGGTCCAGGCGCTCGCCGAGTTTTTCAGCGAGCACCTCTCGAACCCAGGGTGGCAACGGCCAACGGATCCGTCCTGAGCTGCGCTCAGCCTTGATTGCCCCAACCCACCACACCCTTGATTTCAAGGAAGTCGTGGATCCCCCAACCGGCGTATTCACGGCCGTTGCCCGACTGCTTGTAACCGCCGAACGGCGCAAAGGTGTCCCAGTTCGGGTAGTTCAGGTACACGGAGCCGGCGCGCATGCGCCCCGCTACGCGGCGGGCGTGTTCGATATCGGTCGACTGCACGTAGGCAGCGAGGCCATAGACAGTGTCGTTGGCGATTTCGATGGCCTGCTCTTCGGTTTCGTAAGGAATGATCGACAGCACCGGGCCGAAGATTTCTTCGCGGGCAATGGTCATCTGCGGGGTGACGTTGCCGAACACCGTTGGCTGCACGTAGTAGCCCTTTTCCAGGCCCTCGGGACGCCCCAGGCCACCCGCTACCAGGGTGGCGCCTTCGTCGATGCCGGTGGCGATCAGGCCCTGGATCTTGGCGAACTGCGCCTCGCTGATGACCGGACCCAGGTTGGTGCTGGCCTCCAGCGGACTGCCGGTGACCAGTTGCTCGGCGGTCTGCCGGGCAATTTCCAGGGCGCGGGCATGTTGCGCAGCCGGCACCAGCATGCGGGTCGGCGCATCGCACGACTGTCCGGAGTTGGAGAAGCAGCCCTGCACGCCCTTGGCCACGGCCACGTCGAAATCGGCGTCTTCGAGCAGGATATTGGCCGACTTGCCGCCCAGTTCCTGGGCCACACGCTTGACCGTATCGGCCGCCGCCTTGGCGACGCTGATGCCGGCGCGGGTGGAGCCGGTGAACGAGACCATATCGACGTTCGGGTGGCTGGCCAGGTGCTGACCGACGTCAGGGCCGGTGCCGTTGAGCAGGTTGAACACCCCGGCCGGAACGCCCGCTTCGTGCAGGATCTCGGCAAAGATGATGCCGGTCAGCGGCGCGATTTCGCTGGGCTTGAGCACCACGGTGCAGCCCGCGGCAATGGCCGGCGCGACCTTGCAGACGATCTGGTTCAGCGGCCAGTTCCACGGTGTGATCAGCGCGCACACGCCAATCGCTTCGCGGACCACCCGGGTGCTGCCGTGGAACTCGCTGAACTGGAAGTTTTCCAGGGCGCTGATGGTCGATTCCAGGTGCGCGCGACCACTCCAGATTTGCGCATCACGGGCGAAATGCAGCGGCGCGCCCATTTCCTGGCTCACGGCCTTGACCAGGTCTTCGTAGCGCAGGTTGTACACCCGCAGGATTTCCTTGAGCAGCGCCAGACGCTCGCTGACGCTGGTCAGCGAAAATGCCGGGAAGGCTTTGGCCGCGGCGCTGACCGCATCTTCGACGTCCGCCGCATTGCCCACGGCAATGGTAGTGAACGCCTGTTCGGTGGACGGGTCGATCACGTCGAGGGTGTTGCCGGAACGGGCATCGGTCCATTGGCCGTCGATGTAGAACTTGAGCGCATTGTTCATGGTTTGTCTCGCTTGACTGGGACGCCGGGTGAGGACATCGCCCTCACCGCGGGTGAATGGGTCAGGTAACTCAGCCGTTGCTGGGGAAGGCGAACTGCGCCGCCTCATGGCTGGCGCGGCGCGGCCAGCGCTGGGTGATGGCCTTCTTGCGGGTGTAGAAACGCACGCCATCCGGGCCGTAGGCGTGCAGGTCGCCGAACAGCGAACGCTTCCAGCCACCGAAGCTGTGGTAGCTCACCGGCACTGGCAACGGCACGTTGACGCCGACCATGCCCACCTCGATCTCGTCGCAGAACAGCCGCGCCGCTTCACCGTCGCGGGTGAAAATGCAGGTGCCGTTGCCGTATTCGTGATCGTTGATCAGTTGCATGGCTTCTTCCAGGCTGCCGACGCGGACGATGCACAGCACCGGACCGAAGATCTCGTCGGTGTAGATGCTCATCTGTGCACTGACCCGGTCAAACAGCGTGCCGCCGACGAAGAAGCCGTTTTCATTGCCCTCCACCACCAGATCACGACCGTCCACCAGCAGGCTGGCGCCCTGGGCAACCCCGGCGTCGATATAGCCCTTGACCTTGTCCCGCGCCGCGCCGGTCACCAGTGGGCCCATGTCCAGGCCAGTGGATGTGCCGGCACCGATTTTCAGTGCGCGCACCTCCGGTACCAGCCGGGTCACCAGCGCGTCGGCGATGGCGTCGCCGACACACACCGCCACCGACAGCGCCATGCAGCGCTCACCGCACGAGCCATAGGCCGCACCCATCAGCGCACCGACTGCGTTGTCCAGGTCGGCATCGGGCATCAGCACCGCATGGTTTTTCGCCCCGCCCAGTGCCTGCACGCGTTTGCCGCGCTTGGTGCCTTCGCTGTAGATGTACTCGGCAATTGGCGTGGAGCCGACAAAGCTCAAGGCTTTGACGTGCGGCGACTGGATCAGGCCGTCCACCGCTTCCTTGTCGCCATGCACCACACTCATCACGCCCTTGGGCAGGCCCGCTTCGATCAGCAGCTCGGCGATGTACAGGGTGGAGCTCGGGTCGCGCTCGGACGGTTTGAGGATGAAGCAGTTACCGCAGACGATCGCCAGCGGGTACATCCACAGCGGCACCATGGCCGGGAAGTTGAACGGCGTGATGCCCGCCACCACGCCCACCGGCTGCAGGTCGGTCCAGGCGTCGATGTGCGGCCCGACGTTGCGGCTGTAATCGCCTTTGAGCAGCTCCGGCGCGCCACAGGCGAACTCGACGTTTTCGATCCCGCGCTTGAGTTCGCCGGCAGCGTCTTCCAGGGTCTTGCCGTGTTCCTCGCTGATCAGTTGCGAGATCTTCGCTTCGTTCTGCTCTAGCAGTTGCTTGAAGCGGAACATCACTTGCGCGCGCTTCGCCGGCGGCGTGTTGCGCCAGGCCGGGAAGGCGGCGCGGGCGGCGTCGATCGCCTGTTGCAGGGTGGCGCTGTCGGCCAGGGCCACTTGCCGGACCACGGCGCCGGTGGACGGGTTGTAGACATCCGCGGTGCGACCCGTGCCCTGCACGCGCGCGCCGTTGATCAGATGGGGAACGATACTGCTCATTGAAAACTCTCCAGTGCCGGACGAGACCTGTCGCCGGCAGGTAGTGAATGGCTGATTCAGGCCTTGACCGCCGCCTGCAGGGCGATTTCCACCAGGATGTTGTCCGCCGCCATATTGGCCTCGACGGTCGCCCGCGCCGGCAGTGCGTCCTGCGGCACCCACTCGCGCCAGACCGCATTCATCGCGGCGAAGTCCTGCACCGCGTGCTTGAGCCAGATCTGCGCGAACAGGATGTGCGACTTGTCGGAGCCGGCTTCGGCCAGCAGCGCGTCGATGCGCGCCAGCACCTGGGCGGTCTGGCCGGAAACGTCCTGGGTGCGGTCGGCCGGTACCTGGCCGGTGATGTAGACGATGCCGTTGTGCACCAGCGCGTGGCTGAGCAGGCCGGGATTGGGTTGCAGGCGGGTGATGGTCATGAAGGTGACTCCTGTTGAGGACAAATTGAGGACAAAGGGCTTGGATCAGGCAATTTTCAACACGGTGCGACCGACCAGCTGGCCTTTGCGCATGCGGGCGAAGATGTCGTTGATATCGTCCAGGCGCTCGAGGCTGACCTGCGCTTTCACCTGGCCGCGGGCGGCAAAGGCCACCGCTTCGTTGAGGTCGTGGCGGGTGCCGATATTGGAACCGGTGATCGACAGCTCCCAGCCGCTGATGGCCGAGATAGAGGCGCGCACGCTGTCGGCATCGCCGCCCGGCAGGCCGATGAACACCGCCGTGCCGCCGGGGCGCAGCATCTTCACCGACTGCTCGAACGCGGCATTGGCGGTGGCGGTCACCAGTACCGCGTGGACGCCGCCGGGAATCTGTTGCTTGAGGGTTTCGACCGGGTTGTCGAGGGCATCGATCAGGCATTCGGCGCCATAGCTGCGGGCCAGTTCGAGCTTGTCGGCGGACACATCGATGGCCGCCACACGCAGGCCCATGGCAATGGCGTACTGCACCGCCACATGGCCGAGGCCGCCAATACCCATGACCGCGACCCACTGTCCCGGCCGGGCCCGCGAGCGCATCAGGCCACGGTAAGTGGTCACGCCAGCACAGAGGATCGGCGCCAGGGCATACAGATCGACACCCGCCGGGATGCTGGCAACGAATGCTGCCGGGGCAATCATGTACTCGGCATAGCCGCCCTGCTTGCTGTAGCCGGTGGATTCGCGGCGCTCGCAGATGGTTTCCATGCCGCCCAGGCAGAATTCGCAAGTGCCGCAGGCGCTGTACATCCAGGGCATGCCGACCGCAGTGCCGATCGCCGGCTCGCTGACACCCTCGCCATGGGCAACGACATGTCCGGTGATTTCATGGCCGGGAATCAGCGGCAAGGTCGGCAGGTCCGACCAGTCACCGTCCATGGCATGCAGGTCGCTGTGGCAGACGCCACAGGCGACGATGCGGATCAACAACTCGCCCGGGCCAGGCTGCGGAATCGGAACCTGTTCGATACGCAGGGGTTCGCCGACGCCGTGCAGAACGGCAGCCTTCATGGTTTGACTCATCGCTCTCTCCTGATACATCCACCCGGTTTTCGGGCAATTGGGCACCTATACCGCCAGCCTGGGCTGGCGGCGGTGTGTGCGGGTCGAAAGGTGTTGCCCGGGGGCGCTAGCCCACGGGACGTAAACTGCGTGTCGCGCTGGCGATATTGCGCGCGGTATTGATCACTTTGGGTGCCAGTTGCTTGCGCGCGTCTTCCAGATTCCAGCGGCTGAAGGGCACGGAGATGTTGACTGCCCCCAGCGGGTAGCCATCGGCGTTGACCACTGCGGCGGCGACGCTGATATCCCCGGCGAAATACTCTTCCTGGGCGTAGGCATAACCTTCACGGCGAGCCTCGGCGACCATCGTGCGCAACGCGTCCAGGTCGGTGACCGTGCTCGCGGTGTAGCCCTGGCGCTCGGAGGCGATCAGGATCGCGTCCGCTTCCGCCTCCGGCAGTGCGGCCAGGTAAGCGCGGCCCGCCGAGGTGCAGTACATCGGCAGGTGGCGGCCCAGCGGCATATGAATGGCGATCTGCTTGTGGCTCGGGAAACGGGCGACGTAGAGCATGTCCAGCCCGCACGGTTCAAGCAGGTTGCAGCTTTCCTCGACGTTGCGGTTGAGTTCGTGCAGGTACGGGTTGGCACGCTCGATCAACTCGCTGGTCTGCAGGTAGCCGGTGCCCAGGTCGAGGGACTTGGGCGCCAGGCGCAAGCGCTTGGTCACCGGTTCCTTGTACAGGTAACCCAGCGCTTCGAGGGTGAAGGCCGAACGTTGCACGGTGCTTTTGTTCAGCCCCGTCGCCTCGGCCAATTCGATCAGACTCATGCTCGGGCGTCCGGCACGGAACGCCGTCAGGATCGCCAGCCCCTTGGACAAAGCAGTAATGAACAGTGGCGAGTCTTCTGCAGTACTCATGGGGTTTTCCTTGTTTTTGCCGCGAAAAACGCGGTTATCACGGTGCTTTCAACGCTGTGTTTCATTCGAAATGACTCAAGACAATGCCAGGTTCCACGACCGGCGCGTTGCGTTCAAACCTGTCCACGGCGAAGGGGCGCATGCGCTCATCCACCTCGCCGCTGACGATGGCCTTGGCCAGTAATTCCCCGGCGGCCGGTGCACCGGCATGGCCGTAACACCAGCCCGCGCTGACAAACAGCCCCGGCAGTTGCTGATGGGCGCCCAACAGCGGCCCGAAATCCTTGGAGATATGCACCAGCCCGGCCCATTGACGCAAGATCCGCGCGTGGCCCAACTGCGGAAACATCTCCAGATACGCCCGTGCTGTCGCCGCCATCACCGGCACATCGGCATTCAAGGTGTGCTGTGGCCGCTCGGCGACTTCGGCGCCGCCCACCACTTCACCGCGCGCAGTCTGGTGCATGTAGCAGAGCCGATCCAGCAGTGCCACGGCGGGACCGATCAGGGGCCGGGTCGGTTCCAGCGCCATGGCTTCCAGGCGCATCGGGTAACCGTCCAGCGCCACCCCCGCCAATTGCGCCAGACGATTGCTTTCGGCGCCCCCGGCGAGGACCACGGTGTCGCTGGCAATCCACTGCTGCCCGACCCGTACCCCGGAAATACGCCCGGCGCTCTGGTCGATGGCAGTGACTTCGGTGCGGTAATGAATCGCCACCCCGCGTGCCTCGCACGTTTGCCGATAGGCATGCATCGCGGCATGGTGCGGGGCCACGCCGCTGTCCGGCAGGTGCAGCGCCGCGCTCACCCGTTCATGGGCCAGGGCCGGCAGTACTTCGCGCAGTTGCGCCGGGCTCAACAGGCCGGAGGTAATCCCGCATTCCTTGTGCACTTCCCGCGTGCGCTCCAGCAGCGCCGCCGTGGAGTCGCGTTCGCCCACCATGGTGTAGCCGCGGCGCGAATACATGACGTTTTCGCCCAGGCGTTTCGACAGCCCCTGCCACAAGTGGCAGGAATGGGCGAAGAAGCGCGTCCACTCCGGCGAGCTGAACGCGCCGCGAATCAGCGTGCCGTTGCGGCCCGAAGCGCCGCCCTGCCAGTAACCGGCATCGAGCATGAGAATGTCGCGTACGCCAAGTTCCGTCAGGTTGAACGCCAGCGACAGGCCCTGGATCCCCGCGCCGACGATGATGATCGATGCCTTGCCAGGCAATGGCTTGACGGCATTCATTGCAGTGGCTCGACAACCGCAGCCAGGCCGGCGGCCTGGGCAACGGTCAAGGCACGGCGTGGCGGGCGCAGCGTCGGACGGGCCAATGCCGTCAGGGCGATACCGCTACGGGCACTGACCAGCGCCCGCAGCGAATCCCAACAAGGTTGTCCCTGACACGGGCCCATGCCGCAGGACGTCAGACGCTTGATCACTTCCAGGTCGGTAATACCCTGGGCGATCAGGGCCTCGACTTCATGACAGGACACGTCGAAGCACGGGCACAGCAAGGCCACGTGCCGCGATCGAGCGGCTACCGGCAGCGGCTGATCGGTTTCGCTCGCTGAGCCCACGGTGCGCAGACGGCTCTGGCGTTGTTCACGCAATTGCAGCAAGCCTTCGGCGCGGCTCTGGAACGTCAGGCTGGCTTCGGTCAACCACGGACCGGCATGAACCAGCGCATCGCACGAAATCGCTTCGTCGAACAGTGCCGCCGTGACCTGGCGGTGCCCCACTACCCGGCGCAACCCGGCCACCGGCAGCGCAGCCACCACGTTTACGCCCAACTCGCCCAGACGGCTGGCGACCGCCTGCTGGTCGCCATTGCCGACCACCACCACCCGGGCGCCCGGCGCCACCGCCTGTTGATGGGCCATGATCAGCGCCGTGCGTACCTCCATCACCCCGGGCAGCCACATGCCCGGAACCACGGGCGGGCAAGCACGGCGGCCGCTGGCCAGAATCACTTCATCGGCCTCAAGGGCCAGCGCGCCTTGCGCCGGGTCTTCCGGCGCGGCGAGCAGCAACTCGCCTTCACGGTAGGCGCCGAACACTTCGACGCCCGTCACCAACCGCACCCGTGGGTCCAGCACCGGCCGGGCCACGCCCGCGGCGCAGGCAAAACGGGCCAGCGACTGGCCGCGGGTCACCAGTAGCACATCGCGTCCGCCGGCAGCCGCCTGATTGGCCGCAGCGCAACCCGCCGGTCCCCCGCCGATTACCAGCACGTCGGCACTCAGGTGCTGCGCCGCAGGCACGGCGACCTCGCCCGTGCGCTCAGCCGGCTTGGCTGAGCCCGCGAGAAACGCCAGCAGCGCTTCCCAGCGCTGGAACAGCGCCGTGCCGCTGGGCACCAGATTGGTGTGCTCGAAACCGCCCTGAATCCAGCCTGCGGGAATCAGCCGCGACAGCCGCAACAGGTCGAACGCCGGGGTGGGCCAACAATTCTGCATCGCCACCTGCGCGCCGGCACTGACCGGCAACAGGTCCAGGCGCACATTCGGCACGCCGTTGACCCGCGCCAGCACGCCCGCGACGTAGTTGCCGGAATAGCCCAGCGGCCGGTGCGACTTGCGGCTCCAGGCCAGGGTGCGAATACCGTTGGCCAGCAGCGCCGCCGCCACGCTTTCGCCCTGGCGGCCCTGCAGCGCACGGCCATTCCAGAAGAACTCGACGCTCGCCGTGGCGGTATGCCCGAGGCGCAGGTTGACGCGGCTCATGCGGCGTTCCTCCGGGCCTTGCGCTGGGCCATGATGCTGATGCACAGCATGATGATCGACAGCAGGGTCATCAGCGTCGCGACCACGGCGATCAGCGGGTCGATCTCCGAGCGCAGCGAACTGAACATCCGCTTGGTCAGAGTGGAACTGTCGCCACCACTGATAAACAGCGAGATCACCGCTTCATCAAGGGAAATAGCGAAGGCGAACATCGCGGCGGCGATCACCGAAAAACGGATCTGCGGCAAGGTCACGTCGAAGAACGCACGCAGCCGGGTAGCGCCGAGGATGCAGGCCGCCTGTTCCTGGGTCATGTCGTAGCTGCGCAGCCCGGCACTGACGTTGATCACCACGTAAGGCAAGGCCAGCAACGTGTGCGCCAGTACCAGGCCGGGAATGGTGTTGTTCATATCAAGCCGCGCATAAACGAAGAACAGGCCGATGGCGATGAAGATGGTCGGCACGATCATCGGCGCCATCAGCAGGCCGCGCAGCACGCCGGACAGCCGCGACTGGGTGACATGCAGCGAATACGCCGCCGCGGTGCCCAGGGTGGTTGCCAGCAGCATGGTCAGGGTCGCGGTAATCAACGACACCGTGGTTGCCGCGCGCCATTCCAGCGAGGCGAAGTAGCTGAAGAACGGCTCGATGCTGAACGACTTCGGCGGGAAGTTCAGGTAACGCGCATCGGACAGCGACATCGGGATCACGATCAGCGTCGGCAACACCAGGAACAACATCGTCACCAGCACCAGCACGTACAGCCAGGAAGCGCGCAGCGCGTCCGTCAGGGTTTGTTTCAGTCGGGCCATGATCTCACTCGCTGCGCCGGCCAAGGCCCGCGCTCCTCTTGACGATAAACAACATGAGCAGGGTGGCCACCAGCAGCACGACACCCAGCGACGAGGCAGCGCCCCAGTTGGCGTACATCGACACATCGCTCTCGATCCGCATCGAGATCATCTGTACCTTGCCGCCGCCCAGCAGTGCCGGGGTGACGTAGAAACCGAGGGTAATCACGAACACCAGGGTCGCACCGGCCGCCAGTCCCGGCAGCGACAGCGGCAGGAACACATCGCGGAAGGCCCGCGACGGCGACGCGCCGAATGCCGCGGCCGCCTGGTTGTAGATCGGGTCGATGCTTTTCATAGCGGCGAACAGCGGCAGGATCATGAACGGCAGCATGATGTGCACCATGCCGATCACCGTGCCGGTCAGGTTGTGCACCAGCGGTAGCGGCGCGTCGGTCAGGCCCAGGCTCATCAGCAGGTCATTGGCCATGCCACGACGCTGCAGGATGATCAGCCAGGCATAGGTGCGCACCAGCAGTGAAGTCCATAGCGACACCAGCAACAGGCCCATCGCCAGATTGGCCAGCCAGCGCGGGCCCTTGATCATGAAGTAGGCGTAGGGGTAACCGATCAGCACACAGGCAATGGTGACGATGATGCTGATCTTGAAGGTCTGCACGAACGTCAGCACATAGATCGGCTCCAGCAGCCGGGTGTAGTTCTCCACGGTCAACTGGCCATTGGCATCGAACAGCGACAGCCAGAACAGCCAGCCGATCGGCAGCACGAAGGTCAGCAGTACCAGCAGCAGCGCCGGCAGCCCGGAGCCGAACAGGAACCAGCGTTGCCGCCGTTCCGCGCTGCGCAGTTCGCGCGCATTGCGCGCAACCGATCCGCCGCCGCTCATTGCTCGTCTCCCACCACCAGGGTGTCTTGCAAGTGCAGGCCCAGTACCACGCTCTCGCCACGCGCCGGCAGGCGGCCGCTTTCGGAACTGCGGGTTGGCTGGCGAATCGCTACGGCCATGCCCTGCCCCAGGTCGATCTGCACCAACTGGCTTTCACCCTGAAAAATCACATCGGTTACCTGGCCGTGCAGCAGGTTGTAGTCGGCGGCGTTGGCGGTCACGAACTGCAGTTTTTCCGGACGTACCACCAGGCTCGGGTTCTTCAGTCCGGCGGCGATGCCGGCCGCACGCAGCGGGCGGCCCTGGAACTGCACCTTGCCATCCTCCAGGGTGACCGGCAGGCAGGACGATTCGCCGACGAACTCGGCAATAAAGCGGTTTGCCGGGCGCTCGTAGAGATTGATCGGCGTGTCGATCTGGCGAATCCGCCCCTTGCTCATCACCGCGATGCGGTCCGACATGGTCAGGGCTTCACGCTGGTCGTGGGTCACGTAGACCACGGTCATGCCCAGGCGCTCATGCAGGCGGCGCAGTTCCAGTTGCATGGTTTCGCGCAGGCGTTTGTCGAGGGCCGAGAGCGGCTCGTCCATCAACAGGATCTTGGGTTCGAAGACGATGGCGCGGGCCAGGGCGATGCGCTGGCGCTGACCGCCGGACATCTCGGTGATGCCGCGCTCGATCAGGTGATCCAGTTCCACCGTGGCCAGGGCCTGCTCGACCCGCTGGCGAATGTCGGCCCGGCTGTAGCCGCGCAGCTTCAGCGGATAGGCGACGTTCTGGAACACGTTCATGTGCGGAAACAGCGCGTAGCTCTGGAACATCATGCCGACGTCGCGCTTGTGCGGCGGCTCGAAGATCATCTCGCGCCCGCCGAAGCGGATACTGCCGGCATCAGGCCGGACAAACCCGGCCAGGGCCATCAGCAAGGTGGTCTTGCCGGAACCGGAAGAACCGAGCAAGGAGAGGAATTCGCCGCTCTTGATCGACAGCGAGACATCATCCAACGCAGCAAAGCTGTCGTAGGTCTTGGTCAGGTTTTCGATGTCGATCGACATCGAAAGTTTAGCGTCTTCGGACATGCTCACACTCGGCACAAATCGGACGTCCAGCGTCCTTCTTATCGAAGGTGGGGGCCTTGGGCGCCCCACCCCACTTCTCACATCACCCGCGGCGGATCAGTTGGCGAGGAACAAGGCGAATCGCTGACGCACCGCTTCCTGATTCGCCACCCACCACTCGGGGGACACCGTGACCACCTTGTCGATGTTCTGCGGCGAGGTCGGCAGGCGCGCGGCCAGTTCCGCAGTGATGACCGGCAGCTCGTAGGCCTTGGCATTCACTGGCGAATACGGGATCAGCGTGGCCAGGGCCGCCTGGCTTTCCGGCTTGATGATCTCGGCGATCAGTTTCATCGCCAGCGCCTTGTTGGGCGAACCCTTGGGCACGATCAGGCAGTCATGGCTCAACAGCGCGCCGTCGAAGCTGTAATCGACCTTGTCGCCGCTGGCCTTGACCTCGGCGACGCGACCGTTCCAGATCGCCAGGAAATCCACCTCGCGGCTGCGCAGCAACTGCGCCGAGTCGGCGCCCGCGCTCCACCAGTTGGCTACCTGCGGCTTGATCCGGGTGAGCACCTTGATCGCCCGCTCGACATCCAGCGGGTACAGATCTTTTGGCGCCACGCCATCGCCAAGCAGCGCCGCTTCCATAGTCAGCCAAGGCTGACGGTAGAGGGCACGCGCGCCCTTGACCTGCGGATCGAAGAATTGCTGCCAGTTTTTCGCTACCGGTGCGCCGCTGTCTTCGGCCCAGGCAACCACGGTTGCGTAGGCGTGACTGGCGATCCAGTGACTGGCGACCACCGATTTGTCGACATGGGTGGCATCGATCACCGAATAGTCCAGCGGCTCGGCCAGACCTTCCTGCTGGGCCTGGGCGCACTCGGTGCTGCCCAGTTCCACCACGTCCCACTTCGGTTTGCCCGACATGACCTGGGCACGAACGGCGGCCAGGCCGTCCATGTTGTCTTCCTTGATGGTGATGCCCAGTACCTTCGCGGCGGGCTCAAGGTAGGCCTTGCGCTCGGCGTCCTGCAACGCGCCGCCCCAACCGGAGAAGGTCAGGCTGTCAGCCAGTACCGCGGAACTCGCAGCCATTGCCAATGCTGCAACGATGGCGCCCTGGAGCATGCTTTTCCTGAGAGTCTTCATAGTGGCCGCCTTGTCAATTCTGGATGAACAGGTCGAAACGTCGTTGGACTTCTGCCTGATGCGCCTGCCACCAGACCGGGTCGAAGAACACCACTTTGTCGAGGTTGGCGGGTGCCGTCGGCAGGGTGGCGGCCATCGCAGCGGGGATGATCCCGGTGTCATAGGCCTTGACGTTGATCGGCGGGTTCGGGATCAGGGTCACCAGGGTCGCCTGGCTGTGCGGCTTCATGATTTCGGCGACCAGCTTCATCGCCAGCTCTTTGTTTGGCGCGCCTTTGGGCACGACCACGCAATCGTAGTCGAGCAAGGCATGGTCGTAGGTGTAATCGACGTCGTCACCGGACTGCTTCAACTCATCGACCCGCGAGGCCCAGATCGCCAATGCATCCACTTCACGGCTACGCAGCAGTTGTGCGGAGTCGGTGCCGCTGCGCCACCAGTTGATCACCTGCGGCTTGATGCGTTCGAGCACCTTGAACGCGCGGTCGACGTCCAGCGGGTACAGCGCCTTGGGCGATACGCCGTCGGCAATCAACGCCAGTTCGAGCGTGGTGTAGGGCTGCCGGTACATGGCCCGCGAGGCTTTGACCTCAGGGTCGAAGAAGGCTTTCCAGGTTTTCGGCGTGGTGGCGCCGGCATCGTTGGCCCAGGCCAGTACGGTGGAGTAGGCATTACTGGCGATCCAGTTCTTGCCGTAGAAGTTCGCGGCCACGCCTTCGGTGCTGATCACCGAGTAGTCCAGCGGTTCAGTCAGTCCCTGCTCCTGCGCCAGCACGCAATCGTTGGACGCCAGTTCGACCACGTCCCACTTGGGCTTGCCCGACATGACCTGGGCACGAACGGCGGCCAGGCCGTCCATGTTGTCTTCCTTGATGGTGATGCCCAGCGCCTTCGCGGCGGGCTCAAGGTAGGCCTTGCGCTCGGCGTCCTGCAACGCGCCGCCCCAGCCGGCAAAGGTCACGCTCCCCGCGGCCTGCACCTGGGCCACGGCACACAAGGACATGGTCAACGCCAGCCCCGCCATTCGCTTGTTGATTGATCGCATTTTCAACTCCTGAGGTTATTGTAATTAGACAGTTGAATCGAACGCCGGGCGTTGCGGCCCCTGTTGCTGTTGTTATACCGGGAGACGTTGCCCGTCTGCCTCGCTGGCCACTGCGGGCCGGTCTCGCTGCTTACTGTGCATCCTTGAAACGGTACCAGGCGTAGGCCATCCGCTGGCCGACGCGCAGGAACGGCTGGAACGGAAACCGTCTCGGGCTCTGGTGGAGAAAATCGATGCCGGTGGGCTGCTCATCGCCGGCCACCATCTGCGCCAGACGCTTGCCGGTCTGCACCGAGAACGACACACCGCTCCCGGCATAACCGCCGCCGGAAAACACATTGTCCAGGCCCGGCACGCGACAAATGAACGGCAGTGAGTTTTCGCTGACCGCGACCCAGCCGCCCCAGTTGTAATCCACCTCGATGCCCTGCAACGCCGGAAACTTGCGGCACAACGCGTCGTGCAGGTTCTGCCGGTGGCGCGGGTTTTCCGCATCACGGCCGGTGATGGCGCTGCGGCCGCCAAACAGAATGCGGTCGTCCGGCAGGCGGCGGTAATACGAGAGCAGGTTGCGGGTATCGAACATGCATTCGCTGCCCGCCAGGCTCTGGCGTTTCTCTTCGGCGCTCAGCGGGCGCGTGACGATGATCTGCGAGTGGACCGGCAACACCCGTCCGGCCGTGGCCTTGTTCAGCGCGCCGGAGGTGTAGCCGTTGGTGGCAACCACCACGCGGCGAGCGGTCACCACGCCGCCCGGCGTCACCAGGCGATGGCGGCCGTTGTCGCTTTGCCAGTCGGTCACCGGCGAGGCCACATGGACCTTGGCCCCGGCTTCGCGGGCCAGGCGCTGGATACCCCAGGCCAGTTTCAGCGGGTGCATGGAAAAGCCGTCCGGCATATACAGCGCCCCGAAGGCCTCCGCGCCGCTGTGCACCCCATGTACCTGCGCTGCTTCGACAAAGCGGGCGCCGTACTTCAAGACGTCGTTATACAGGCCGACTTCGCGCTTGAGCGCCGCCACATGCCCGGCATGACTGGCGACCTTGAACACGCCGTCCGGCTGCGCGTCGCACTCGATCTTCCCTTCACGAATCAGCCCGCGCACGGTGTTCAGCCCCGCCGACATTTCATCGAAATAGGCTTTCGCCGTGCTGACGCCATAGCGCTCGATCAGCTCGGCCAGCGGCACCCGCCCTCCGGAAATACGGGCGAAGCTGCCATTGCGACCGCTGCAGCCCCAGGCCACCTGATTCGCCTCCAGGACCACGGCGTGAATCCCGTGCTCACGGGCCAGGTGCAGCGCGCAACTCAAACCTGTGTAACCGGCGCCAATGATCGCGACTTCAACGTCCATGGCCCCGGTGACCGGCCCATCATCCTGCGGTGCGTTGCCCGCCGTATCTACCCAGTAGGACGCGGAATGTGGCAATCCGACGCCTGGGTGCGCATTGACCAGTGGATCGTACAATTTATTCTCCGTATCGCTGTGCGATATACATAAATCACTTAAACGAAATACTCGAACAGATACTGATTCATGTCAATCGAAAATCTTTAGGGCCGTGCAAAACAAAAACGCCGCCCCGGAGTTCCGAGGCGGCGTTAGGCAGAACAGTCAAAGGCGATATCAAGCGCTAGAGCGCCCGGGTGGGGGTTTCAACCAGCCGGCGTCAGCGGTGTGCGTCTTGCGCAGGAAACACCCGGGCACACAGGTAATCGACGAACACCCGGACTTTCGGCGACGCGTGCTTGCTGGCCGGCCACAGCACATTGAACACCCCGCTGCGACCCTCATGGTCATCCAGCACCGCCACGAGCTGGCCATCGGCAAGCAGCTCGCGGATGGAAAAGTCCGGCAGGCAGGCGATGCCCAGCCCTTGCAACACGAAATGCACCCGGGTCTCGATGTTGTTGCAGATCATTGAGGTCGGCAGTTGCAGCTCGGCCGTGCCGGGCGTCTGTTGCAGCGACCAGTGTTCGAGCTTGCCGCTGTAGGGAAAGCGGTAGTGAAGGCAGGTGTGTTGCAGCAGGTCCTCGGGCACCTTGGGCGTGCCGCGCCGCGCCAGATAGGCCGGTGACGCGACCAGTATCGAACGGAAGGCGCCCAGCCGGCGGGCGGTCAGGCGCGAGTCGCTGGGCTCGCCGGTGCGCACCACGGCGTCGAAGCCCTCCTCGATCACATCCACCAGCCGGTCGGTGAAATCCAGGTCCAGCTCGATGTCGGGGTAGTCGCGCATAAAGTCAGCGAGTACCGGCAAGACCAGCGGGCTCACCAGCGGCAGGCTCACCCGCAAGCGCCCGCGCGGCGCGGCACTGGCCTCGGACAACTCCAGCTCCGCCGCCTCGATTTCAGACAGGATCCGCCGGCTGCGCTCCAGAAACAGCGCACCTTCGGCCGTCAGCGTGACGCTGCGCGTACTGCGATGGAACAACCGCACGCCCAGCCGCTCTTCCAGACGCACCACGCTCTTACCCACGGCGGACGCGGAAACACCCAGCAGCCTGCCGGCCGCGACAAAGCTGCGGGTTTCCGCGACCTGGACAAACACGGCAAATCCATTCAAGCGGTCCATACACTACCTTGATTGCGGACATTCCAGTCCGTAGAGCAAGGAACTCTACTCGGCTTTTTCTTTAATCGCCGGATTTCTATCGTCTCCGCCTGGTTTATCGAATCAAGGACATCGCTGTGACGCACCCTACCCTCCGCTCCCCCATGACGGCCGTCGGCTTTCGCCGAGGATCGTCGCTGGCCGACCCTTTGTGCCTGACCGATATCGAGGTCGAACGCCCGGAGCCCGGACCGCACGACGTGCGAGTGGCCGTTCACGCGGTCTCGGTGAATCCGCTGGACACCAAGGTCCGCGCAGGCCTGGTGTCGACGCCCGACTCCGTCCGCTGCCTGGGCTGGGATGCCGCCGGGATAGTCGAAGCCGTCGGTAGCGCGGTGACGCTGTTCCAGCCCGGCCAGAAGGTCTATTACGCGGGCTCTTTCGATCGCAGCGGCAGCAACGCGCAATACCAACTGGTGGACGAACGCATCGTCGGGCACATGCCGCAAAGCCTGGGCTACGCCGAGGCGGCGGCGTTGCCGCTGACAGCGCTGACGGCCTGGCAACTGCTGTTCGACCGCCTCGCCGTGCCGCCGGGCAAACCGGCCCATGCTGGCAGCCTCTTGGTGCTCGGCGCCGCCGGCGGTGTTGGCTCGATGCTGATCCAGCTTGCGCGCCGGTTGACCGGTATGACGGTCATCGCCACGGCGTCCCGTGGGCAGAGTCGCGACTGGTGCCTCGCCCTGGGCGCTCATCACGTCATCGACCACCGCGCGCCGCTAGCGGCGCAGGTCAGTGCACTGGCGGTCGCACCGGTCAGCCACGTGGCGGCGCTTTCGCACACCGCCGATCACCTGCATGAGCTGGCGGAACTGATCGCGCCACAAGGCCGGCTGGCCATCATCGACGACCACGACACCCTGGACGCCACGCCTTTCAAAGCCAAAAGCGTGTCGCTGCACTGGGAAATGGTGTTCACCCGGCCGCTGTACCGGACACTGGACATGATCGCGCAGCATCAGATTCTCAACGAAGTCGCCGCGCTGGTGGACGCCGGCGTACTGCGCTCTACCTCAAGCCAGGTGCTCCATCCGCTGGATGCCACGCGGCTGATCGAGGCGCACCGTCTGCTGGAAACCGGTGGTGTGAGCGGCAAAGTGGTCGTTGCGCGGGAGGCCGGGCAATGAGCAACCGCACCCAGAAACCCTTACCGATTGCCGCCCTCCTGGCCCTCGCACTCGCTGGCTTCGTCACCGTTCTGACCGAAGCGCTGCCAGCCGGCTTGCTGCCGCAGATCAGCGCGGGCCTGGGGGTTTCCGAGGCACTGGCCGGGCAACTCGTCACGGTCTATGCCATCGGCTCGCTGCTGGCCGCCATCCCGCTGACCACCCTGACCCAAGGCCTGCGTCGACGCCCCTTGTTGCTGGTAGCGATTGCCGGCTTCGTCGTCGCCAATACCCTCACTGCACTCTCCGGCAACTATGTGCTGACGCTGGTGGCGCGCTTTCTCGCCGGCATGTCCGCTGGCCTGCTCTGGGCGCTGATCGCCGGCTACGCCGCGCGCATGGTGCCCGAGCACCAGAAAGGCAAAGCCATCGCCATCGCGATGGTCGGTACGCCAGTAGCGCTGGCGCTCGGCGTGCCGGCCGGCACCGCACTCGGCACCTTGCTGGGCTGGCGCCTGTGCTTCGGCATCATGAGCGTTCTGGCGCTGGGGTTGATGCTCTGGGTGCGTATCAAGGTCCCGGATTTTGCCGGGCAGACGGCGGACCAACAGCGCTCGCTGGGGCAGGTGTTCAACCTGGCTGGGGTGCGTTCGGTGCTTTTCGTGGTGCTGGCTTTCGTGCTGGCGCACAACATTCTCTACACCTACATCGCGCCCTTCCTCGCGGCGGCCGATATGGCCGAGAGCACCGGCCTGGTGCTGCTGGTGTTCGGCGTGAGTTCGCTGCTGGGCATCTGGGTCATCGGTGTGCTGATCGACCGTCATCTGCGCACCCTCACCCTGGCCAGTACGCTGCTGTTCGGCCTGGCTTCGCTGGCGCTGGGCGTGGCGAGCGATATCCCGGCCCTGGTGTATGCGGCGGTGGCCGTCTGGGGCCTGGCCTTCGGTGGCGTGCCCACGCTGCTGCAAACCAGCCTGGCCAATACCGCCGGGAGCGCCGCTGATGTTGCGCAGTCGATGCTGGTCACGGCCTGGAACCTGGCGATCGCCGGTGGCGGCCTTCTCGGCGGCGTGTTGCTGGACCGCTTCGGTGTCGGCGCCTTCCCGCCGGCCCTGCTGGTCCTGTTGAGCGCGACATTAGTGGTGGTGTGGGCGGCCCGGCAGCACGGTTTTGCGGCGGCAACGGCGAATACATCGGGCGCGCACAATCTTCACTCCAGCGATCTCACACCTGTCCTGGGAGAAAGCCGTGATTAGATGAGCCGCCTTATCAATCACGGAGAACACGATGTCCTCGGTATCCGATACAGGCGCGGTGCCCGCGCCTGGGTTGTTCGGCACGTTCTGCCTGAGCAGCTACCTGCTTTCGCTGTCGTACGGCACCACCTTCCTGCTGGCGAAGATGCTCAGTGCCCATGGCGGCAGCGAGTCCGATGCGGGCTCGGTGATTTCCGTGGCCATGCTCAGCACCTTCCTCGCCGTGATCTTTTCCGGGCACCTGACCGACAGGATGGGCGCGCCAAAAGCCATCGCGACCGGCGCGGTGTTCCTCGCCGCCGCCTGCCTGGGCTTTGCCCTGGTCCCCGGCATCGGCACCGCATTGCTGCTGTTCGGCCTGTTGCTCGGTTTTGGCTGGGGCGTGTTCTACACCCTGGGCCCGATCATCGTGGCGATGATCGTCGAGCCGGCACGAAGGGTCAGGTACTTCGCCTTGCTTTCAGGCAGCATGATGACCGGCATTGGCACCGGCCCTCTGGTCGGGCGACTGTCGGAAGCCCTGGGGTATCCGGTAGAAGCGGCCTTTGTCGTCGCGGCGGCGGCAAGCCTGCTGGGCGGCGCGCTCTTCCTGCTGATGGGCCCGCGGATTCGACAGCAACAAGCCAGTCTCGGGCCGGTGGTGGTGTGCCGGATCACCCCCGCTGCGGCACGTTCGGTGCTCAGTTCCAAAGCCGCGTTCGCCATTCTCATGGTGGGCCTGGGCGGTGCGATCTTCGGCGGACTGTCCAGTTTCCAGACTTCATACGCCACGCTAAAACATCTGGATTACTCATTGTTTTTCCTTGGTTTCATGTCGGCAGCCATCTCCTGCCGGATGCTGATCGCGGGTTTTATCGTCAAGCGCGATCCCTACCGTACGTCCTGCGTGTTGACCGCGCTGATGGTGGTGTCGGTGCTGATGTTCATGTTCCTGGTCGACAGCGCCACCACCTACCTGCTTGCCGCCATCGTCCTCGGCGTCGGCTACGGCCTGACCTACTCGGTAATCAATGGCCTGGCGGCCAATGAAGCACCCAGCGGCCACACCGCGCAGGCGCTGCTGCTGTTCAGCCTTGCCTACTTCGTCGGGGTTTTCGGCTTCCCGTTGCTGGCCGGCTCGATCATCGTCCACGCCGGCATCCCCGCGCTGTTGCAACTGGTGCTGGTGATTGCCCTGGCCAACTGGGCCATCACCGTTGGACGACTCATGTGGCGAAGCCAGCGCAGCCAAATGGGTCTGGCCCACTAAAAACACGGATGGAGTACATCTGTACTCCTCCCGTATTTTCTCCATTAAAGATTCCTTCATCCACGCACGTTCGCGACTCATCTAGGCTCAGGTCAAATCTCGCGTGGAACCCCGCCGATGGAAATGGACTGGCATCAAGCACTACAGGAGAGCCTGCGCTGGCTCGCGATCGCTTCGCTCATCACCTTCGTCTCGCTCGCGGTCTGCGCCAGACTGGTGGTGCGCTTTACCCGGTGGGGTCAACAGTTCTGGCAGATCGCCGGGCCGTACCTGCGACCGCAACACAGTTGGCGACCGCTGCTGGTGTTCAGTCTCTTGCTGTTGCTGACGCTGTTTTCGGTTCGTCTGAATGTGCTTTTTTCCTTCTGGTACAACGGCTTCTACAGCGCTTTGCAAGGACTGGATCAAGTGGCGTTCTGGTACCTGCTCGGGGTCTTCGCGGTGCTGGCGACCATCCATGTGCTGCGCGAGCTGTTCACCTATTACGTGACCCAGGCCTTCAGCATTCGCTGGCGCACCTGGCTCACCGAGCGCCTGACCCGTGACTGGATGGATGGCGACGCCTATTACCGCGGACAGTTTCTCGAACACCCGGTCGATAACCCGGACCAGCGTATCGAACTGGACGTGAATGCCTTCGTGACCGGCTCGGTGTCGCTGACCCTGGGCGCGGTCAGCGCGCTGGTGTCGCTGGTGGCCTTTACCGCGATTCTCTGGGGCCTGTCGGCGCCCTTGACCGTCGCTGGCGTGGAGGTGCCGCGCGCCATGGTATTCGCGGTGTACCTCTACGTGCTGGTCGCCACCTGGATCGCGTTCAAGCTGGGCAAGCCGCTTATTCGCCTCAACTTCCTCAACGAAAAACTCACCGCCAACTTCCGTTATGCGTTGATGCGCCTGCGCGAATACGCGGAAAACGTGGCGTTCTATCAAGGCGCGGCGATTGAGCGGGACACCTTGCTCGGCCGGTTCAAGGCGTTGATCGGCAATGTCTGGGCGCTGGTGTTCCGGAGCCTGAAATTCGATGGCTTCAACCTGTCCGTCAGCCAGGTGGCGGTGGTGTTTCCGTTCATTCTCCAGGCGCCGCGCTTTTTCAGTGGGGCGATCAAGCTGGGAGATGTGATGCAGACGTCCCAGGCGTTCGGCCAGGTGCAGGGTTCGCTGTCGTTTTTCCGCTCGTCCTACGATGCCTTTGCCCAATACCGCGCGACACTGGACCGGCTGACCGGTTTTCTCGACGCCAACGAACAGGCCCGGGAATTGCCGCAGGTATCGCGGGTGAACCAGGCCGAGGCTCTGGAGATCCGCGATCTGCAGGTACTGCGCCCCGATGGCCATCACCTGCTGGACAACCTCAACCTGCGCCTCGCGCCCGGTCAGTCATTGCTGATCAAAGGCCCTTCCGGTTGCGGCAAGACCACCCTGCTCCGCGCCGTCGCCGGACTCTGGCCGTATGCCGAAGGTGAAGTGCGCTGCCCGGGCGGCACGGCGGCACTGTTTCTGTCGCAGCGGCCTTACCTGCCGTTGGGTGAACTGCGCACCGCCGTGGCCTATCCGGCCACGGGGTCGCCGGTTGACGACGAGCGTCTGCAACAGGCGTTGCGCCAGGTCAATCTGGCGCATCTCGCGGACAAGCTGGGTATCAGCGATGACTGGGCGCGCATTCTGTCCATCGGCGAGCAGCAGCGTCTGGCGTTTGCCCGGGTGCTGGTCAACCAGCCGCGGATCGTCTTCCTCGACGAATCGACCTCCGCCATGGACGAAGGCCTGGAACACGCACTCTATTCGCTGCTGCGCGAACGCATGAGCGACAGCGTGCTAGTGAGCGTCGGCCACCGTGCGACGCTCGCGGGGTTCCATAGCCATCATCTGGAGCTGGATGGAAATGGTGCGTGGAAGGTCAGCGAAATGGCGGAAAAAGTGGGCTAACACAACCACCCGCCTGGCAAAGACCGGAGTTCAACAATGGATTGCGCGATGCTTTGCATTTTGAAAAGCAAAAGTCCGCAATGTCTTATCGGCAGCTTTGTAATTTACTTAAACCTTACTTAGCACTGACAAAATTGGATCCCGGACGCTGTTAGCATTTTTTGGTCAATAGCAAGCTAAGCAACTTCGATGACCAATCCAACCACAGACCTCTGGCAAATCCGCGCCCGCCAGCTCGACGCCTATCGCTGGGCACTCTGGCGTGAACGTTATGGGCTGATCGGCGCAGCCGTGCGGGTCGTGCGTGATGCGATCCTCGATTTCAAGTACGGCATCGGCGCCCGACTACGCGCGAGCACCGCGCCGGACAGCGCCTCCAAGCGAATACTGGTGCTTCACGGCTCACCGAAACTGCTGGCGCAGCGCCGCAAGAACGGGCTGATCAAAGCGCTGCGCGAGCGCGGTCACGAAGTCGTCGAAGCTGCCATCGAACCGCTGGACGTGGCCATCCGACAGAAGCTGCTGTATCGCCCACCGGCGAAAGTGCCCCTGCGTTACTACGCCCATGCCGCCTACGCCGAATGGCTGGCGCGGCATCACCAGCCGGGGCTGGTGCTGAGCGAGCGGCATGGCAGCCTGGTCACCCCGTTTCTGCGCTTGTCCCTCAATGCCCAGGACAAGCACCTCGCGCAGTTGGCCCACGCCACCACCGTCGAGCGTTCGCGCCGGTTGAGCATGACCGACTACGACTATTACCTGCTGTTCGGACAAAGCTCGCTGGCGGCGCTGCAACGCCGGACGCTGCGCTTCGGCACCACCCAGGCCATCCTCACCGGCTCCTACCTGATCGATCAGCGCTACGACATGCCGCCGGCCACCAAGGAACCGCACGTGCTGGTGCTGGGTGTAGGCCCCGACAAGGAAAAACGCGCCGGCTATCAGCGCACCTACGCGCTGATCCGCGACTGGGCGGCCCGCCACCCGGAGGTTCCCGTCAGCTTCAAGCCACACCCGAGAAGCCCGATGACATTCTGGAAAGACGCCTCGGCAGCGCCGTCAAACCTGCGCCTGCTGTCACCGGACATGCCCTTGGCCGAGGCGCTCGAGCAGAGTTCCGTGGTGCTCAGCATCATGTCCAACGCCGCGTTAGAGGCCAGCCTGGCGAGCCGTCCGGTCATCTACATCAATAACAGCGAAGACCAGGACGACCTCGAACAGACCCGCTTCTTTGGCGAGTGCGTGACCAGCCAGGAGATGCTCGACGACCGCCTCGACTGGCTGTGCGGGCACTACCAACAGGCGCTGCGCAACGCCCGGGCCTTCGCCGACTACCACCTCGCCCACGGCGTCCACGGCCAGCGCAAGACCGCCGAGGCCATTGACCGCCTGATCCACGGGCAGCCACTGCCTACCACTCGACTGGAAGGAACCCTGGGGTGATCGCCAAGAAAATCCACTACTGCTGGTTCGGCGGCAAACCAATGCCCGTACTGGCACGCCGCTGCCTTGCGTCCTGGGCCTACCACCTGCCGGACTACGAACTGGTGCGCTGGGACGAAAGCACGTTCGATGTCTACAGCCACACCTTCACTGCGGCGGCCTATACCGCCAAACGCTATGCCTTCGTTGCCGACTACGTGCGCATGCAGGTGCTGCACCGTGAAGGTGGCATCTACCTCGACACTGATGTCGAGGTGCTGGGCGGGTTCGACGACCTGCTCGACAACGATTTCTTCATCGGCCTGGAATGGGACGACCGCTTCGGCACCTCGGTGATAGGCGCCGCGCCCGGCCACTGGCTACCCAACGCGATGCTTGGCTACTACGAGCGACAGCGCTTCGACGAAACCCGGCTTTCCAGCCTGGTCAACGTCAACGAGGTCAGTCGCCTGCTGCTTGCCAAGGGCTTTACCGGCGTCGAGCACGAACAAGTAATCGGCTGGGACCGGGTATTCCCGGTCGGGGTCTTTGCCGACCCACACCATCAGGCGCCAGTTGGTATCCAGCCCGTCGCCCGGCACCTGTACGCCGGAAGCTGGCGCAATCGAGAACGCAAAAGCGCGCTCAGCCGCACATGGCGCGCACTGCGCAAAGCGCCGGGCAACCTTGGCCATGGCCTGCAACTGTGTCGCTACACGGTAGCCGCCCGGCTTGCCCAAGCCTTTGGAGAGTGAACCCGTGAAAGCCGTTTTTGCCGCAGGCAGCGCCAATGTGGGCGACGAATTGAACGAATGGATCTGGCCCGCCCTGCTCGGTGACGTCCAGCAGAAAGGCGCTGCGGTACTGGGCGTCGGCACCTTGTTGAACGAGCACTTCTGCCGGCGTGTGGCGGATGCGCGGAAGATTCTGGTCATGGGTTCCGGCGCCGGATACGGCCCGGTCCCCGCCCTCGACGAACGCTGGAGTTTCCATGCAGTGCGCGGCCAGCGTACCGCGCGGGCGCTAGGGCTCGACCCGGACCGGGCGGTGGCGGACTCCGCCTACCTGCTCGCCAGCCTGGACTGGGGGGCCCTGCGCCAGCCGCACGGCGAGGTAGTGGTCGTGCCCCACCATCGTTCGCTGCGTTATGTGGATTGGCAGCAGGTTTGCGAACGCGCCGGGACCCGCTTCGTGTCTCCGCTGCTACCGGCGGCGCAGTTCATGACAGCAGTGGCCGGCGCGCGGTTGGTGCTGACCGAAGCCATGCACGGGGCGATCCTCGCGGACATTGTTCGAGTGCCTTGGCAAGGCTTCTCCTTCGGCGGCCAATTCAACGCCGACAAGTGGCTGGACTGGGCAGAGATGTTCGACCTGGATCTCCAGGTCCGCGCCCTGCCCGGCTTTTACGATCCGGACCGCTTCAGCGAGGATCGCCCGCTGCGCTACCACGTCGCAAAGGTGCTCAAGGTGCACCTGAGCCGGATCGGGCTCGGCCGCGAGAAGTGGAAACGCATGACCCTGCCGTCGTTTCGGGCGCACACGGCGGGCAGCCGACTCGCCCGGCAGTTACGAGAGTTGGCCCGGGCGCCAGGGATGCTCAGTACGGATGCTGTGCTGGCCATGCGGGTTGATCAGCTTTACGAGCGGGTGGACCAGTTGCGTGGCGAATTGAATGCGCAGCCCGTGGGTCGATTGACGGGGGATCCGCTGCTCTTTCTGCGCTGAATCAAGACTGGAGTACATTTGTACTCCAGCCACCGCCACCCCCAGTGGGAGTTGGCAAGCCAGCTCCCACTGGGGGTGGATAAGTCCGCAACAAAAACACCTAAACCACAATTAACGCCCGCCCCTGTCATCAAACCGTTATTAAAATTCTTTCATCGGTTTAACCACTTTCGTTAATTGAAACGGCGCGAAGATGCCGTAACAATGACTCGCCTCCCCTTAGCGGGTAAAAACGCCACAGGCCCCACGGCCAGCGCCGCTCCGTCAATCATGACCCTGCCGACCTCGACTGAAAGTTGTTGAGGCGAAGGGTTTCGCGCGGCCGAAAGTTTCAACCAACCTCAATCCAGGTTAATCCAGAAGTTCCCGGCGCAATGTGTTCGCCATGAAACATGGGTAACCCGCTTATCAACTGGTGAACATATGACTTCGAATACGACCCTGGAACGCATTCTGCTGACCGGCGCCACCGGTTTTCTCGGTGGCTCGGTAAGCGCCCAACTGATCGCCGAGGGCCAAGGCGCGAACCTGTCGTTTCTGGTGCGTGCCGAACGTCGCGAACAAGGCCTGCAACGTCTACGCGACAACCTGCGCCAACACGGCGTCAGCGAAGCCGCCAGCCTGGCGCTGGAACCTGCGCAAATCATCTGCGGCGACTTCCTCGACACCGCCTGGCTGCCCCGCGAAACACCACGTCTGATGCAGATTGACCGGGTGATCAACTGCGCCGCAGTGGCATCGTTTTCGAAGAACCCGACCATCTGGCCTGTGAACGTCGAAGGCACGTTCGCCTTCGCCGAGGTCATGAGCCGTTCCAAGCGCCTGAAACGCTTCCTCCACGTCGGCACCGCGATGTGCTGCGGCCCGCAACAGGCCTCACCGATCAGCGAGTCCTGGGTGTTTCCCGAGGCACGTGAGCAACTGGTTGACTACACCGCGTCCAAGGCGGAAATCGAGCGGCGCATGAGCGAGGAACTGCCCGGCCTGCCGCTGGTGGTCGCGCGGCCGTCGATTGTCGTGGGGCACCGGACCCTCGGCTGTCAGGCTTCCGGCAGTATTTTCTGGGTGTTCCGCATGGGCTTCGCCCTGGAGAGTTTCACCTGCGGGCTGGAGGAGCAGATCGACGTGATCCCGGTCGACTACTGCGCCGAAGCGCTGATCGGCCTGACGCTCAAGCCGACCCTGAAACACAACCTCTACCATATTTCCGCCGGGCATCAGTCGGCCTGCACCTTCGCCGAGATCGACGCCGCCTTCGCTCAGGCCAACGGCGCGGCGCCGGTGGGCGAGCGCTACCGCAAGATCGGTGTGGACGACCTCAAGCAACTGGCCGGCGACTTCGAGTCGCGCATCGGGCCGGCCAACCCGCGCCTGGTTCTGCGGGCGTTGCGCCTGTACAGCGGCTTCGCCGACCTGAACTACCTGTTCGACAACAGCCGGCTGATCAATGAAGGGATTGCCATGCCGCCGCGCTTCACCGACTACCTGGGCGTGTGCGTACAGTCGTCCAGCGGCGTGAGCATCGCCACGCAGATGCAGGCCGACTTCAAGTAACGCCCACCTTCAGCGCGCGGCCTTGCGCTGCGCACTGAAGATCAACCGCCTCAGGCGATCTCGTCGAACGCCACCACCCGGTTGCGCCCACTCTGTTTGGCCTGGTACATCGCCTGGTCGGCCTGGCGCAGCAGGTGCTGGTAGTCCGGGTGACCGTTGTACGTCGCCACGCCGATACTCACCGTCACCTGATGCTTGCGGCTGTCAGTGAGTTGCAGTTTTTCCTCTTCGATCTTGCGACGCAGCTTCTCCGCGACTTTGCGCGCATTACTGTCGTTGATGTCCACCAGGATCATCAGGAACTCTTCGCCGCCCATGCGGAACACGTAATCGCCCGCTCGGCTATGGCTACTGAGGATTTCCGCAGTCTGCTGAAGAATCATGTCGCCAGCGTCGTGACCGAAGTTGTCGTTGATCGACTTGAAATGATCGATATCGATGGACAGCACCGAGAAGCGCTGCCCGGTCTTCTGCGCGATGGTGATTTCGTTGCCGATGACCACCGGCAGGAACTTGCGGTTGAGCATGCGCGTCAGCACGTCACGGCCGCTTTCCAGCTCGTTGGCGGTGTTGAACAGGCTGTCGAGGTTGAACATCAGGCTCTTGGTCTGATCGCGAATGTCCCGCAGCAGCACCATCCGCGACGTTTCCGAGGCAGCCAGGAACATCGGCAGCAGCACCTCATCCATGTTGCGGATGATCTGCAGGATCTGGTTGCTCTCATCGGTGTTCTGGAAGGCGTAAGCGCCTTTGTGACGGAACCACAGGCCGAAATCCGAGGCGGCCAGCCGGGGCAGGTTCACCCCGCTGGAACCCATCACCAGGTCGAACATCAGACTGTTTTCCCAATCAAGCAAGGCGCCGCGCTGGCGCTCCCGCTCGGTGGTGATGTTCTGCAGCACCGAGAACAGCCGGTAGCCTTCCTCATTGCGCGAGTTGCGGTCATGGGAGCGGGAATAAGCGTGGCTCATGATTTCCATGGCCAGGTCCATGCTCTCGCTGGACAGGTGCAGCGCTTGCGCCCGGGCTTCGACGGGCCAGTCCTGCTGGATGATCAGTTGGAACAACTGTTTTTTCAGGTTGCGTGCACCGCTCAGCACCAGGTGCAGCGGGACGTCGATACGCGCGTGGACTTCGCCGACCTGCTTCTGCAGAGCCACCAGGGGCAGGAAGTCTTCCTCGGCGGACGCCGAATACACCTTGACCAGCCAGGCCTGCATCGAGCTGCCGAGGCGGTTCTTGACCTCATCATGGGACAGGATCAGCGAGGCGTTGGGGTCCGCCAGCATGTGTTCATAGAAGCGAGCGGCAAGGGTGACCTTGTTGCTTTCGACCAGGCTCTTCAACGATTGAGTGAGTGCGCCGGGAAAATGCGCAACCATCTTGTGCCATTCCCTGGCTTGTATTTCTGGAGCGACGCTGGGCATGTAGGGCCTATTTTCAGTTCAGCAAAAAGCGTGCTGCCTCGACGATGATCCAGAGGCGCTCAGCACATGGCGGACCGTACCGCGTCCGCCAGGCGAGCATTCTATTGCACGATGACCCTGAAAGTCTTTGAGCTGAAGCCGCGAAAAGGCTTTTGGCCATCTCCGTCAGTGACGGGTCACCCCACGGCCACCCAGGATGAACTTCAACAACGCCAGACCCGGCAGCACTGCCGAAAGCAGCACGAACGTCGTCCAGCCGAAGGTTTCGTAGAGCGGGCTGGCAACCAGCGAGCCCAAGGCGCCGCCGACGAAAATGCTGGTCATGTACACCGCATTCAGCCGCGCCCGGCTGTGCGGGTCGAGGGCATAGACCTCACGCTGGCCGAGCACCATGTTCAGTTGCACGGCGAAATCCAGCAGCACTGCGGTGACCACCATCCACCACCACCCTGCCCCGGGCAATGCCCCGGCGAACAAGGCCAATGGCGCCAGCAACAAGGCGATCAGGGTACCGCGCTGGCCATGCCCGGCGTCCGCCAGACGGCCGGCGATGGGCGCGGCAATCGCGCCGACCGCGCCGACCAGGGCGAACAGCGCAATGCCGTTCTGGCTGAAACCGTGCTGACGGATAAGCTCGATAGGCGCGATGGTCCAGAAACTGCTGAAACTGGCGAACAGCAGCCCCTGATACAGCGAGCGCTCACGCAACACGCCATATCGACGGGCCAGGGTGAACACTGAACCGATCAGCGCCGGGTAACTGACCCGATGCGCAGGCATCCGGCGCGGCAACAGCCAGCCCATCACCAGCGCCATCACCACCATCAATGCCGCCGCGCTGAAGAACACCCCGCGCCAGCCGAAAGCTTGCGCCAGAGTGCTGGCCAACGGGCGGGACAGCAGGATACCCAGCAGCAGGCCGCTCATGATGTTGCCCACGACTCGACCACGGGATTCTTCCGGCGCCATGTGCGCCGCCAGCGGCACGAGAATCTGCACCGCCACCGAGGTCAGGCCGATCAGCAGCGAACACAGCAGGAACAGCGAAGGTGTCTGGCTCAACGCCGCCGCAGCCAGGCACACCGCCGCGGCGAGGGTGAAGGTCACCAGCAGCCGGCGGTTCTCCAGCAGGTCCGCCAACGGCACGAGGAACAGGAGGCCCAGGGCGTAGCCGAACTGGGTCAGCGACACGATCAGGCTGGCGTGGGTCGTGGACAGGCCAATGGACGGCGCGATCATTTCCACGATCGGCTGCGCGTAGTAGAGGTTGGCGACCACCGCGCCACAACAGAAGGCGAGAAACACCACCAGGGCCGTGGGCAGCGCCGGCGAGGCGCTGGCGGACGAGCTTGCGGGAGCGGCGGTAGCTGAATTGCCGGAGGACATTGCGACACCTCATCAGGGTGAATCGGGAGTAAGGACGCCAGCGTAGAGCGTGCCGTCAGTCGAGAGAATCCATCTATCGGGCAACGCAGCGTTGCGTAATACGCAACGATCCAATGCAGAACAACTCAGCCCTCGCTTGACGGACCCGGCACAGCCCACAGAAGATTCGGAAAATTTCGTTGCACCTAACGCAATGGGGACGATTATGGACAGTTTCGCGGCGCTCAAAGCCTTTATCGCCACCGTCGATGCCAGCGGCTTCGCCTCGGCCGGGCGGCAGTTGGGCCTGGTGACCTCGTCGGTCACGCGCCAGGTGGATGCGCTGGAAGAGCACCTCGGCACCCGGCTGCTCAACCGCTCGACCCGCGGAGTGACGCTCACCACCGCCGGCGAAGCCTACTACGAACATGCGGTGCGGTTGCTGGCGGATCTGGAGAGCGCCAACTTGGAAGCCAGCGAAGCGCAGGGTCCGCCGCGGGGTCAATTGCGGGTCAGCCTGCCGGTGGCCTTCGGGCAACTGCACATCTCCCCGGCGCTGCCCGCCTTTCTGGCGCGCTACCCGGGCATCACCCTGGAACTGCTGCTGTCCGATGACGTGGCGGACCTGGTCGAACAGCGGCTCGATCTCGCGATTCGGCTGGGCAGCGTCAACTCGCCGGATGTCGTCGCGCGGCGTCTGGCGCCGCACCACCGGCTGCTGTGCGCCAGTCCCGATTACCTGCAGCGACATGGTGTGCCGCGCACCCCGGCCGACCTTGCCCAGCACGCTTGCCTGACGTTCGCCTATAGCCGTGGCAACCACCTTTGGCATTTCAGCGGGCGCAACGAAGAAAGCGTGCGGGTCAGCGGTCCGTTGCGGGCGAATAACTCATTGGTGCTACGCGAGGCCGCGCTGAATGGCATGGGCTTGCTGCTGATCGCCGATTGGCTGGTGGGCAAGGATATCGAGGCCGGGCGGTTGCAGATTGTGTTGCCGGAGTGGAAGGCCCATGTGAACAGCGACGATAGTGGTGTGTATGCGGTGTACCTGCCCAACCGGCGCAACTCGAAGAAAGTGCGGGCGTTTGTCGAGTTCTTCGTCGAGCATTTTGGCGAGCCGCCGTATTGGGGGCAGTCTGGTGGTGATGTGTTGTTTGTTCCGACGCTATCGCTGGCAAGCCAGCTCCCACCCTCAACTCACTTACCTGTAGGAGCGAGCTTGCTCGCGATGGCCCCACAACCACACCGCATCCCAATGCGAACAATCACCTAACCGCTGCACAAGCCCGACCTTCCGACGCAACAGAGGGTTTTCAGCGTTCTTTAAATTGAGCCCCGCCTGCGCGGCGCATCGCGAGCAAGCTCGCTCCTACCCCAACTCCAACTCCAACCCCTATCTGTAGGAGCGAGCTTGCTCGCGATGGCCCCACAACCACACCGCATCCCAATC
>NZ_QKVL01000219.1 GCF_003231275.1 Pseudomonas huaxiensis | reverse complement strand
GATGCGGTGCGCTCCGCCGAGCTGGAGCGCAGCTTGCTGCTGCTGTCCGACACACCCGGCGTGGAGGTGAAGTCCACGCTCAAGCCGGGCGCCTCGGTGGGGGCTACCGACCTGTTGGTGGATGTCACGCCGGGGCCGCTGTTGTCCGGTTCGGTCGATGCCGACAACTACGGCAACCGCTACACCGGCGAGTACCGCCTGGGCGGCACGCTCAACGTCAACAGCCCGCTGGGCCTGGGTGATCGCCTGACGCT
>NZ_QKVL01000218.1 GCF_003231275.1 Pseudomonas huaxiensis | reverse complement strand
TGGCGTTGCGGGTGGGTTTGCCGATGAAGGTCAGTTCGATGTTGTCGGTGGGGGTACCGTGCAAGTCCACGCCATCTCCCTTTTCCCAGCCGAGGATGACATAGCCGCCCGTACCATCCAGTTCGCTCATGTTCTTGTCGACGATAACCTCGGTTTTGTCCCAGTCCATGATGCGGATGCCGCCTAAGTGCCTGGGGCGGAGCAGGTAGACTTTGCGGGTGATACGGTTGAAACGGATGATGATGCGGCGGGCGGTGAA
>NZ_QKVL01000217.1 GCF_003231275.1 Pseudomonas huaxiensis | reverse complement strand
AGCGACCTGAATCTCGTCACACGGTAAAAAGTGCACGGTGATGCCACAAGTGCTCTGTTCGGAGTAACTCGGAACAGGCACTGAGCGACTGTGACTCCGTTGTTGGGCTACAACGTTGTCTGCCCACTCAACAACTTTTGACCAGTCGTCGAGTCCGGGGAAATCGTCAGACCTACCAACTCCCGTCTGCCAATCAACCTGCACCCTCATCCCTGGCGTCCACCGCGCCGGCATACTGAAATGCCCTCCTCCCCCTCTTTGCCAC
>NZ_QKVL01000216.1 GCF_003231275.1 Pseudomonas huaxiensis | reverse complement strand
TACGCCGAAGGTGCTGCGCACTGCCCCTACAGGCACCTCCGCTCGGCCTCCTGAAGTCGCGAAGTTACGGGCGGCGCCTGTGATGACGCTTCTTCGAAATCAGAAGCTGGGAAAACCACCGACTTGCTCTTTTTTGCTTTTGCTCTTTTTGCCCTTGATCTTGATTCTGCTCTTCATGCACGCAAGTTCAGGCGCCGCAAATTGCGACTTCAGGAGGCCGAGTGGAGGCGTCTGGAGGGGGCAGGTGCGCAGCACCCTTCGGCGT
>NZ_QKVL01000215.1 GCF_003231275.1 Pseudomonas huaxiensis | reverse complement strand
TCTGCTCCTTGCGCTGACCGCAGGGATTGATACCTTCGGCAACCTGCGCACGGGCTTCATCCCGGCTGGCGCGCGCCTCCTTGAGCCCGACCTGCGGATAGCTACCCAGCGACATGCATTGCTGCCTGCCAAACCAGTAGTAGCGGAAATGCCAGATCTTGCTGCCGCCTGAAGATACGTAGAGAGACAGCCCACAGGCGTGAGTTAGGGAGTAAGCGGTGCCGGTGACCCGGACGGTCATATCGGAAAGTGCTCAGGAACCGGAGGCT
>NZ_QKVL01000214.1 GCF_003231275.1 Pseudomonas huaxiensis | reverse complement strand
AACATCGAAGTCACCTTCATCGGCAAACCCACCCGCAACGCCAGTGAACTGCTGGCCTTCTGGGAATACATCCGCCGCTACATGGAACACGGCCCCGCCGCCGCCCCAGCACCGGAAAAACTCATCTGCAAGTTCCCCTGGCCATGGCTCTCGGTAAAGGCTGCCTGGGGACTGGATACCAGCTTCATACGCCAACGCGAACTGCGCATTTTCGTACTGCTCAACCTGCTGCTATGGCCCGTCATCCTGATCCACGCCACAGGCCATTGG
>NZ_QKVL01000213.1 GCF_003231275.1 Pseudomonas huaxiensis | reverse complement strand
AAGGACATTGACCTCAAGTATGAAGTCACCCGTAGCGCAGGCGGGCCCGTCGAGAAATCCCTGATCAACACTTATGCCGTCAACCGCCCGGCGGGTTCTGGTCCGCTGCGGGTCATGGGGGCACGCTTCAATGCCAGCGCGTATCGCGCATGGAGTGCGCCACGAATGCTCAGTGCGTTTCACAACACGACCCTGCAGCCGCTGCTGGCTCAGTGGCGCTACGAAGACAGCGAGGACTGGACGGCCGAGACCCATTGGTTCGACAACAAACC
>NZ_QKVL01000212.1 GCF_003231275.1 Pseudomonas huaxiensis | reverse complement strand
GCTACGGTGCCTTCCGGGGCCACGCGGCCTACGACTTGCAAGCAAGTCTACATCTCGCGTCTTCGGCTTACGCCGAAGGATGCTGCGCATCTGCCCCTACAGACACCTACGCTCGGCCTCCTGAAGTCGCGAAGTTACGGGCGTCGCCTGGGCTGGCGCATCTTCGAAATCACAGCCTAGTGAAACCAACCATTTGCTCTTTTTTGCTCTTGATCTTCGTGCGCGAAAGTTCAGACGACACAAATTGCGACGTCAGGAGGCCGAGTGGAGGTGTCTGG
>NZ_QKVL01000211.1 GCF_003231275.1 Pseudomonas huaxiensis | reverse complement strand
CAGTGGTGCCAGTGATGGTTACGCTAACGCTACCGGCATCCACATAAACAGTGTCTTTCGGCGCGGCGAAGGTCACGGAGCCTTCACTCGCATCCTTGGCGATGGTGATGGTTTCACCATTGCTCAAGGTGATCTTCATCTCGGTGCCGGCTGGGTTGGTCAGCTTGGCGGTGTAAACGATGTTGCCGCCTTCCTGGACCGAGCCGGTCGCGGACAGGGTCAGGCCGGTGGTGTCCAGACGAGCCGGATCATCGGTGACGACGGTGGTCGGAGTGCCGGCG
>NZ_QKVL01000210.1 GCF_003231275.1 Pseudomonas huaxiensis | reverse complement strand
GTCGGTGTCAGTCGCGGTAACGGTGAAGCTCTCGGTGAGGCTGTTGATACCACCCGCATTCGGATGCGCTTCGTTATCCAGCAGCGTGTAGCTGTAGGTCACTACGCCGGTGGTTGGGTTGTAGCCGGTAACTGTCAGGGTGTTGCCCAGCGGGGTCGTAGCCGTTTGTGGGAAACCGGCGGCCACTCCGCCAGAAACGACGTTGATGCCGCCCACACTCAGGGTTTGCAGGCCGTCCGGGGCGGTGACGGTGAAGGTGCCGGTTTGGGTCAGTGCCGGCGTGTTCGGGTTA
>NZ_QKVL01000021.1 GCF_003231275.1 Pseudomonas huaxiensis | reverse complement strand
GGCTAATTTGAAACTTTCTCAAAACAGCCCTGATTCGAACATCTCTATATATAGAAGAGGACGAACGACGACTTCCTTTATTCAGCCTTCAGCGTAATACGAGCGAACGCTTTCTTGCCTGCCTGGCAAACATGCGTCGCACCCAGAGCAAATACGAAACCGCGATCGACCACTTCACCATCGACCTTCACACCACCGGATGCCAGCAAATCACGAGCAGCCGCAGAGTTCTTCACCAGACCTGCCTTATTAAGGATCGCAGAGATCGGCATGTCTTCAGCAGCCGACACCTCGACCTCAGGCAAATCCTCAGGCAGCTCACCCTCTTTCATCCGGTTACCAGCGGCGCGATGCGCATTGGCTGCCGCTTCTTCACCGTGGAAACGAGCAACGATCTCCTCAGCCAGCTTGATCTTGATGTCGCGCGGGTTGGCACCTGCCGCCACATCCGCACGGAAACCATCGATCTCTTCCATGGAGCGGAAGCTGAGCAGCTCGAAGTAGCGCCACATCAGGGTGTCCGGAATCGACACGAGCTTGCTGTACATCACACCCGGCGCCTCCTGGATGCCGACGTAGTTGCCCAGCGACTTCGACATCTTCTTCACGCCATCGAGCCCTTCCAGCAACGGCATGGTGACGATGTTTTGAGCTTCCTGACCATAGCTGCGCTGCAGCTCACGCCCCATCAGCAGGTTGAACTTCTGATCGGTACCGCCCAGCTCGACATCTGCCTTCAGCGCCACGGAGTCATAACCCTGCACCAGCGGGTAGAGGAACTCGTGGATGGCGATCGGCTGATTGGTGGTGTAGCGCTTGTCGAAATCGTCGCGCTCAAGCATCCGGGCCACGGTGTACTGCGAAGCCAGGCGAATGAAATCGGCAGGCGTCAGCTTGTCCATCCAGGTGGAGTTGAACGCCACCTCGGTCTTGGCCGGATCGAGAATCTTGAAGACCTGCTGTTTATAAGTCTCGGCGTTGTCCAGCACCTGCTCGCGGGTCAGCGGTGGACGGGTGGCACTCTTGCCGCTCGGATCGCCGATCATCCCGGTGAAGTCACCAATCAGGAAGATCACCTGGTGACCCAGATCCTGGAACTGGCGCAGCTTGTTGATAAGTACCGTGTGCCCCAGGTGCAGGTCAGGCGCAGTCGGATCGAAACCCGCCTTGATACGCAGCGGCTGACCGCGCTTGAGTTTCTCGACCAGTTCGGACTCGACCAATACCTCTTCCGCACCACGCTTGATTAGCGCTAGCTGCTCTTCAACCGACTTCATAACAGACCCGCAAGGCTCAGATTCAAAGGGCCCCAACCATACAAGATCAACCGCCAAATACAAGTTCCCGGGCCGGATGTGACCCGCCACCCTGTAGATGACGTCTGCACGCTTGCTTTGAAGGGGATTTGGTTATATTTTATACAGTTATTTCATCTTCATCATGTCATTCATCTTTTCCTTTTCATCTTTTTCAAAGTCTATTTATCCATGACCAAAGAACCGCCTAAAGCGCCCCCGCTTTATCCGAAGAGCCACCTGTTGGCCGCAAGCGGCATCGCCGCCTTGCTCAGCCTGGCTTTGCTGGTATTCCCGTCCAGCGAAGTGGAAGCCAAACGGACCACCCTGAATCTCGAACTGGAAAGCCCCGCAGAGCAGCTCAAGGACCAGCCAGAGCAGCCACTCGCCGCAGAGGAAACCAGCACCTCGCCCTTCGCGCAGATCGACAACTCCGCGCAATCGACCGAGGAAACCGCCAAGACCGAACCCGCCACTGCGGCGCCGGAACCCGCAAAAGAAGTCGCCAACAATCAGCCCAACCACCGCGAAGTCACCGTGGCCCGCGGCGATACCCTGTCGACGCTGTTCTCCAAAGTCGGCCTCCCCGCCAATGTCGTGCATGAAGTACTGGCCAGTAACAAGCAGGCCAAGCAGTTCAGCCAACTCAAGCATGGCCAGGTGCTGCAGATCGAACTGGACAAGGACGGTCAACTGGCCAGCCTGCACAGCAAGGTCAGCGACCTGGAAACCATCCGCCTGAACAAGAGCGCCAACGGTTTTGTCTTCAACCGCGAAGTGACCAAACCCGTGGTCCGCTCCGCCTATGTGCACGGCGTAATCAAGAGCTCGCTCTCCGCTTCCGCACAGCGCGCCGGCCTGTCTCACAACATGACCATGGACATGGCCAGCATCTTTGGCTACGACATCGACTTCGCTCAGGACATTCGCCAGGGCGACGAATTTGATGTGATCTATGAACAGAAGGTCATCGACGGCAAAGTCGTCGGCAACGGCAATATCCTCTCGGCGCGCTTTACCAACCGCGGCAAGAGCTACAGCGCAGTGCGCTACACCAACAAGCTCGGCACCACCAGCTACTACACCGCCGACGGCAACAGTATGCGCAAGGCGTTCATCCGTACTCCGGTGGACTTCGCCCGCATCAGCTCGCGCTTCTCTGCCGGCCGCAAGCATCCGATCCTGAACAAGATCCGCGCTCACAAAGGCGTCGACTACGCCGCCCCTCGCGGTACGCCAATCAAGGCTGCCGGCGACGGCAAGGTCCTGCTGGCCGGGCGCCGTGGCGGTTACGGCAATACCGTGATCATCCAGCACGGCAACACCTACCAGACCCTGTACGGCCATATGCAAGGCTTCGCCAAAGGCGTGAAGACCGGCGGCACCGTCAAGCAGGGCCAGGTCATCGGCTACATCGGCACCACCGGCCTGTCCACTGGACCGCACCTGCACTACGAGTTCCAGGTCAACGGTGTGCACGTCGACCCGCTGGGCCAGAAGCTGCCCATGGCCGACCCGATCGCCAAGGCCGAGCGCCAGCGCTTCATGCAGTTGAGCCAGCCGCTTATCGCGCGCATGGACCAGGAAAAGGCCACCATGCTGGCCTTGAACAAGCGCTAAGCCATGGCGCTCTATCTGGGAGTGATGTCCGGTACCAGCCTCGACGGCCTGGACATCGCCTTGATCGAACAGGAGCAGCGGACCTCGCTGCTCGCTACCCATTACATCCCCATGCCCGAGTCGCTGCGCCTGGCCATGCTCGACCTCTGCGCCAGCGGCCCGGACGAGATCGCCCGCGCCGCCCTGGCGGAAGCGGAATGGGTCCGACTAGCGGCGCAAGGCATCAAGCATCTGCTCGATAGCCGCCAACTGCGCGCCGAAGACGTTCGCGCGATCGGCAGCCACGGCCAGACTATCCGTCACGAACCAGCCCGCGGCTTCACGGTTCAGATTGGCAATCCCGCGCTGTTGACCGAACTGACCGGCATCACCGTCGTTGGCGACTTCCGCCGCCGCGACGTCGCGGCCGGCGGCCAAGGTGCACCGCTGGTTCCCGCATTCCATGAAGCCTTGTTCAGCAATGCGGGAGAACGTATTGCGGTTCTCAATGTCGGCGGCTTCAGCAATCTGAGCCTGATCGAGCAGGACAAGCCCGTCAGTGGTTTCGATTGCGGTCCGGGCAACGTGCTTCTCGACGCCTGGATCAACGAGAAGCAGGGCCATGCCTACGACGCCAGCGGCACATGGGCTGCAAGTGGCAAGGTTCTACCAGGCCTGCTCAGCAGCCTGCTCAGCGACCCGTTCTTTGCGGGCACCGGCCCCAAGAGCACCGGCCGGGAGCTGTTCAATCTGCCCTGGCTGCACCACCACCTCGGCACACAGCCAGCGTGCGCAGATGAAGACGTCCAGGCGACATTGCTGGAGTTGACCGCCCTGAGCATCATCGACTCACTGAAGAAGGCTCAACAGGACACCCAGGCCGTGCTGGTCTGCGGTGGCGGCGCGCGCAACGACGCGCTGATGGCTCGGCTGGCGAGCCTGCTGCCAGGTGCCCGGGTCAGCAGTACAGCAGACTTCGGTGTCGACCCGGACTGGGTCGAAGCCATGGCCTTCGCCTGGCTTGCCCATTGCTGCCTGGAAGGCATCGCCGGCAATCGCCCCAGTGTCACCGGCGCCCGCGGCCTGCGGGTACTGGGCGCCATCTACCCGGCATAGACCGCAGAAAGCAAAACGCCGCGCATCAGCGCGGCGTTCAGCAACATCCCGGCAAATCAGATCGAGAACGAGGAACCGCAACCACAAGTGGTCGTGGCGTTCGGGTTCTTGATGATGAAGCGCGAACCTTCCAGACCTTCCTGGTAGTCCACTTCGGCACCTGCCAGATACTGGAAGCTCATCGGGTCGACCACCAGGGCAACGCCCTCGCGCTCGACAATAGTGTCGTCTTCAGCGACATCTTCATCGAAAGTGAAGCCATACTGGAAGCCGGAGCAACCGCCACCCGTCACGAATACTCGCAACTTCAGGCGATCATTGCCCTCTTCGTCTACCAGGGTCTTCACCTTGTGCGCGGCGTTGTGCGTGAACTGCAAAGCCGAAGGGGTGAAGGATTCGACGCTCATGCTGAATATCTCCCGGCGCTATGCCGCCATAATGCGTGATGGCGCGCATTATCCGCTTCCCCTAGAAAATTGGTCAACTATAGAAGCGGCATCAGGCTACAAGCGGAAGGTATAAGTCCCGCCCACAGCCCGATGTGCTAGCCGTTAAGGCAGCAGCCCGGCGTGGGACAGGCCCAGACGCTCGTCGAGGCCAAAGAGGATGTTGAGGTTCTGCACCGCCTGGCCCGAAGCGCCTTTCACCAGGTTGTCGATGACCGACAACACCACAACCAGATCGCCGCCTTGCGGACGATGCACGGCGATACGGCAGACGTTGGCGCCACGCACGCTACGAGTTTCCGGATGGCTGCCGGCCGGCATCACGTCGACGAACGGCTCATCGGCATAGCGCTTCTCGAACAGCGCCTGCAGGTCCACAGAGGTATCGGCGACCGTCGCGTACAGCGTCGAGTGAATACCGCGGATCATCGGCGTCAGGTGCGGAACGAAGGTCAGACCAACGTCACCACCCGCTGCCCGGCGCAGGCCCTGACGAATTTCAGGCAGGTGACGGTGACCTTTGACCGCGTAAGCCTTCATGCTTTCGCCCGCCTCGCAGAACAGCGAACCTACGCTGGCACCGCGGCCGGCACCGCTCACGCCCGACTTGCAGTCCGCGATCAAGCGCGAAGTATCGGCGATGCCTGCTTCCAGCAACGGCAGGAAGCCCAACTGGGTCGCAGTGGGGTAGCAACCCGGCACCGCGATCAGGCGCGCCTGGCGGATCTGCTCGCGATTCACTTCCGGCAGGCCGTAGACCGCATCCTTGAGCAACTTAGGTGCACCGTGCGGCTGGCCGTACCATTTGGCCCATTCATCGGCGTCCTGCAGGCGGAAGTCGGCGGACAGGTCGATGACCTTGGTACCCGCCGCCAGCAACTCACCGGCCAGAGCGTGGGCAACGCCGTGCGGGGTGGCGAAGAACACCACGTCACAGGCGGCCAGGGTCTTGGTATCCGGGACGCTGAACGCCAGGCCGTCGTAATGGCCTCGCAGGTTCGGGTACATGTCGGCCACGGGCAGGCCCGCCTCGGAGCGAGAAGTGATGACCGCAACTTCAGCCTGAGGATGCTGTGCCAGCAGACGCAGCAATTCGACACCGGTGTAACCCGTGCCGCCGACGATACCGACCTTGACCATATACCTGCCCCCTATCAACGAACCGACTGGAAAGCCGACGATGATAGGGGCCAGCGACTACGCCTACAACCGTTGAGATGACGGGCGCGGCACCGAACTACTACTATCTGACGACCGTGAACCTGAAAGGAATAAAAAACATGCTGTACCTATGGATCAAAGCCCTGCACATCGTCAGCGTCGTCTGCTGGTTTGCAGGACTTTTCTACCTGCCCCGCCTGTTCGTCTACCACGCCCAGAGCGAAGACAGCATCAGCCGCGACCGCTTCGTGGTCATGGAGCGCAAGCTCTATCGCTTCATCATGGGCCCGGCGATGATCGCCGCCTTCGTCTTCGGAATCTGGATGCTGATCCTGAGCCCCGGCTTTCTCAGCCAGGGCTGGCTCCACGCCAAGCTCACCCTTGTCATTCTGCTGACCGGCTACCATCACATGTGCGGCGCCAACGTGAAGCGCTTCGCCCGCGGCGACAACACCCGCAGCCACACCTACTTCCGCTGGTTCAATGAAGTGCCCGTATTGATGCTGCTGGGCATTGTAATTCTGGTGGTCGTCAAACCGTTCTGACAGTAGCCACCCCCGACCCGAGAATCCGCCATGTCACTGCCTGCCCTGCTCGAACAACGCCTGCGCCTGCCTGTGGTGGCGGCGCCGATGTTTCTGATATCGAACCCGCAACTGGTGCTCGCCTGTTGTCGCAATGGCGTGGTGGGCAGCTTCCCGGCCCTGAACCAGCGCGAAACTGCTGGCTTCAAGGCCTGGCTGGAAGAAATCGAGGCGGGGCTGGACGGGCTGGAGCGCGCCGCTCCCTACGCGGTGAACCTGATCGTCCATCAGAGCAACCCGCGCCTGCAGGCGGATTTGGCGGTGTGTATCGAGCACAAGGTGCCGATCGTCATCACCAGCCTCGGAGCGGTCAAGGAAGTCGTGGATGCCGTGCACAGCTACGGCGGTCTGGTGTTCCACGATGTCACCACCCGCCGCCATGCCGAGAAAGCTGCGCAGGCCGGGGTCGATGGGCTGATCGCGGTCGCGGCCGGCGCGGGCGGGCATGCAGGGACCTGGAGCCCGTTCGCCCTGGTCAGCGAGATTCGCCAGTTCTTCGACAAGACCTTGCTGCTGGCCGGGTGCCTGAACAAAGGCCATGAAATTCTCGCCGCGCAACTGCTGGGTGCCGACCTGGCCTATCTCGGCACCCACTTCATTGCCAGCCGGGAAAGCCAGGCGCCTGCGCAATACAAGGACATGCTGCTGCAGGCCAAGGCAGCCGATATCGTTCATACGCCAGTGGTGTCCGGGGTGCCCGCGAGCTTCATGCGCCAGAGCCTGGAGAAAGCCGGCTACGACCTGGCCAACCTGAACAAGGGTGGCGATATCCAGCTCAAGCCTATTCACGACGAAGCCAAGGCCTGGAAGACTGTCTGGTCCGCCGGTCAAGGCGTGGGCGGCATCGATGAGCAGTTGCCGACACAGACACTGATCGAGCGCCTTGACGCCGAATATCGCCAGGCCCTGGCCAGCGCCCAGCGCCTCGGCACGCACTGGCCGCGCTGAGCGAGCGGCCTTTGTGTAGACTAGGCCGCCCTTTCGAACGCCCCACCATTGGAGAACTGCATGACCCGTTACGCCATGATCACCGGTGCCTCCAGCGGTCTGGGCCTGGCACTGGCCGAAGCATTGGCGCGTCGGGGGCGCAACCTGATCCTGGTGGCACGCCAGCGCGACCTGCTGGAACCCGTCGCCATCGAACTGACCCAGCGTTTCGGCGTGGAAGTATTGTTCCGTGCCTGCGATATCGGCGAGCCGCTGCGCTTGTCGGGCTTCCTGCTGGAGCTCGAAGAAAGCGATCGGCACATCGATCTGTTGGTCAATTGCGCCGGGATTCGCTCCTACGGTCATTTCCTCGCGCAGGAATGGGCCGACGAGCAAGACCTCATCGAAGTGAACATCATCGCCCTGACCCGCCTGTGCCATGCCTTGGGTAATGCCATGGCCGTGCAGGGCGGCGGGCAGATTCTCAATGTCGCGTCGCTGGCCGCCTTCGCGCCCGGACCGTGGATGAGCAGCTATGCCGCCAGCAAGGCCTACGTGCTGCATTTCTCCGAAGGGCTGCGCGAGGAACTGAAACAGACCGGCATCAAGGTCTCGGTCCTCTGCCCCGGCCCGGTCCGCTCGCCAAACCGGCGCATCCCGCGCCTCGAGTCCGGCAAACGCTGCCTGAGCCCCGAAGAAGTGGCGCTCTACACGGTTCGCGCGCTGGACCGCAACAAGGCGATCATCATTCCCGGCCGGCGCAACCGCTTGCTGGCCTTCAGTCCGCGTCTGCTGACACGCTGGATGAGCCGCAAACTGGCCGGCGCCATCAACCGCGCTTACTGCCCGCGCTGAATCGAATCGCTACTGGGCGGCGGCGCGCGGGCTGAGTACACTCAGGCCCGACCACCACCATGGAGCAAGCGTTGTGGAAACTATTTTCACCAAGATCATCAACCGGGAGATCCCGGCCAAGATCATCTACGAAGACGACCAGGTCCTGGCGTTCCACGATATCGCCCCCCAGGCCCCGGTACATTTCCTGGTAATCCCGAAAAAGCCGATCCGCACCCTCAACGACCTTACCGAGGAAGACAAGGGCCTGGCCGGACACATCCTGTTCACCGCGCAGCGGCTGGCCAAGGAACTGGGCTGTGAAGAGGGTTTCCGCGTCGTGATGAACTGCAACGAGCTGGGCGGACAGACGGTCTACCACATCCACATGCACGTGCTCGGCCAGCGTCAACTGCACTGGCCACCGGGCTGATCCAGCGCAAGCCCTGTCACATCGATTGGGTTAAACTGTCGGGCACATTCTTGCGGAGGTGCCCGATGGCTACCGAACGTCAATATTCCCCGCTTGACCGCTTGTTGCTGCAGGCCGACACCGCCATGCGCACCTTGCTGCCCTTCAGCGGCCAACCTACCCGCCCGTCCCCGGCGATCGTCCAGCCCGAGTCCGAACTCGACGATAAACAGACCCGCCATATCGCTGGCCTCATGCGCATCAACCACACTGGCGAAGTCTGCGCCCAGGCGCTGTATCAGGGTCAGGCCCTGACCGCCAAGCTGCCGCAAGTGCGCAAAGCGATGGAACAAGCCGCCGATGAAGAAATCGACCACCTCGCCTGGTGCGAACAGCGCATCCGTCAGTTGGGCAGCCATCCGAGCGTGCTCAACCCGCTGTTCTACGGTTTGTCCTTCGGTATCGGCGCCTTTGCCGGGCTGATCAGCGACAAAGTCAGCCTGGGTTTCGTCGCAGCCACCGAGCATCAGGTGTGCAAGCATCTGGACGAGCACCTGGAGCAGATCCCGCCGGAAGACGAGAAATCCCGCGCCATCCTTGAACAGATGCGTATCGACGAGGAACACCACGCCGAGTCGGCACTCAACGCTGGTGGCTTCCGCTTCCCGGCTCCGGTCAAATTTGGCATGAGCCTGATGGCCAAGGTCATGACCAAAAGCACCTACCGCATCTGACCTGCCATGACCGGGCGCTTCGATGCCAGTGACCTGACCCGCGCGGTCGACGCGGGCGTCCTCGACGCCGCGCAAAAACAGGCGCTGCTGAGCTTTCTCGAACAGCAGCCATCCCGACAGGCCAGCTTCCAGTTGGCCCACGTCGCCTTCTACCTCGGCGCCCTGCTGATCATGGGCGCCATGGGCTGGCTGCTCAGTGAAGCCTGGATGCGTGTCGGCGACGGCGCGCTGCTAATGGTTGCCCTGGCCTACATTCTGCTCCTGACCCTGGGTGGCCTGGCGTTGCAACGCCGAGGCCAGCTCATTCCCGGCGGCGTCCTCGCAGCTGTGGCGGTCAGCATCGTGCCGCTGGCGGTGTTTGCCATCGAGCGCCTCGCCGGCTTCTGGCCGCTGGACGACAACCAGTCCAACTACCATCACTACTACACCTACGTGCAAGGCGGCTGGCTGCTGATGGAGCTGGCAACCGTGTTCGCCGGCCTGCTGATGCTGCGGTTGATCCCCTTCCCGTTCATCGTCATGCCAATCGCCCTGGCGCTGTGGTTCATGTCCATGGACCTGACGGAATGGTTTTATGGCTCACCGTTCGACTGGGAGCAGCGCCAGCAAGTGTCACTGTGGTTCGGGCTGGGGTTGCTGCTGGTGTTCCTGCTGATTGACGGCCGCACCCGCCAGGACTTCGCCTTCTGGGGCTACCTGGCCGGGCTGTTGGCGTTCTGGGGTGGGCTGACGTCGATGAACAGCGACAGTGAAGCAGGCAAAGCCCTGTACTGCCTGATCAACCTGGGCCTGATGTTGATTGCCGTGCTGCTGCGCAGGCCGATGTTCATGGTTTTCGGCGCGCTGGGCGTAGCGGCGTACCTGGGTTATCTGTCGTATGAAGTGTTCGCCGACTCGCTGCTGTTCCCGCTGGTATTGAGCGTGATCGGCCTGGGCGTGATTGGCCTTGGGCTGCTTTACCAAAAGCATCGCGAGCGCTTGAGCGCGACATTGCGCGCGGCCATTCCGACGGGGGTGATGGCATTGTTACCGGGGTTGCGTCGCTGAACCTTGCCACGGAGCTGTCGGGCTCCGTGGAAGATGCCACGGCTCAGCCGAGTTCGACGATCTCGTAGCTGTGGGTGATTTCAACACCCGCGCGGCCCAGCATGATCGAGGCCGAGCAGTACTTCTCTGCAGACAGCTCCACCGCGCGCTTGACCTGCGCCTCCTTCAAACCACGCCCCTTGACCACAAAGCGCAGATGAATCTTGGTGAAGACCTTCGGGTCCTCATCCGCACGCTCGGCTTCCAGGAAGGCTTCGCAGCTTTCCACCGGCTGACGGGATTTCTTCAGAATGCTGACCACATCGAAATTGCTGCAGCCGCCCAGGCCCAACAGCAGCATTTCCATCGGACGGACACCGAGATTGCGGCCACCGGCATCGGGCGGACCGTCCATCACCACGACGTGGCCGCTACCCGATTCACCGAGGAACATGGCCTCACCGGCCCACTGGATACGCGCCTTCATTAACCGGTCTCCCCTTGCTTGAAAAAATGGCTGCCAGCTTAGTCCCTACGCGCACAGGCGAAAAGACTTAAGCGTTCGATCAAATCTGCCGACACAGAGGGAGCGTCTGATAAACTGACGCCAAATTGATGGCGTTTTGCACCCATCCCACCTAAAAGAATACTCACGGACCGCGTATTTCGGGGCTTAACCATGGTTGCCGCAGCACTTCCAGCCAAGATCAAAAACGTCGACAAGCTGCTCGCTCATTGCCAGCGTCGTCGTTTTTCAGCAAAAACCAACATCCTCAGTGCTGGCGACTCGGCCGATACCCTGTCGTTCATCATCAAAGGCTCGGTCACGATCCTTATCGAGGACGATGAAGGCAGGGAAATGATCATCGCCTACCTCAACAGCGGTGATTTCTTCGGAGAGCTGGGCCTGTTCGAGCCTGCGGGCAAGGAGCAACACCGCAGCGCCTGGGTACGGGCCAAGACCGAGTGCGAGGTCGCGGAAATCAGCTACGAGAAATTCCGCGAACTGGCACGCCAGGATCCGGACATTCTCTATGCACTGGGCAGCCAGATGGCCCAGCGTCTGCGCAACACCACCCGCAAGGTCGGCGATCTCGCCTTCTTCGACGTCACCGGCCGGGTTGCTCGCTGCCTGCTGGAGCTGTGCAAGCAGCCGGACGCCATGACTCACCCGGACGGCATGCAGATCAAGATCACCCGCCAGGAAATCGGTCGGATCGTGGGTTGCTCACGGGAGATGGTCGGTCGCGTTCTGAAGGATCTGGAAGAACGCAACCTGGTCAACGTGAAGGGCAAGACCATGGTGGTCTTCGGCACGCGCTGAACCCAGGGTCAATCCTTGGGGATCGCCTCGATGGTCCGGGCGTAAGCCTGGGCCAGCCGCTCCAGCAGCGGCGCTTCGGGTACCACTTCATGCAGGGCGATGTGGCTGTCGGCCAGACAGCGCTGCTCCAGCTCGCAACATTCATTGAAGCGGTTGACCGCCGCCACCATCGACTCGCGCTCGTTATCCAGCAGCAGCGCACCGTGCACCAGCACCACCGGCCGCTTGCCACCCAGGCCCTGGCGCCAGCGCTGGGCTGTGCCGACCAACTTGCGACCATTGAGGTTGACGTTGTAGCGCCCGTCGCAGAACGCGCCTTCAATCTCGCCGACCGAGGCCGCGCCACCCCATTCCCGCAGCACCTCGCACAACGGTTCGCATAAGCGCAGGTAAGCGTTTTCGATGCGTCCGTTATCGCCTTCGCTACGCGGCGCCACATACACCAATGCGATGTTGATCACCGCTGGCGATTGCGGCACCGGCTCGCCGCCCGTCTCACGCAACAATACCGGCCAGCCGGAAATCGCCAGTTCGCCGCAAGCGGCCTCGAAGCCCTCCAGCCGGCTCATGCGCCGTGGCATCACCAACGCCCGATCCGTAGGGCGCCAGAACAGGACCCCGTGATCACGCTCGCCCTTGCAAACGGCCGCCAGCAAATCCTGCTCGGCATGCAGCCCAGCCTCGACGGTGACGGCAACAGGTTGTTCAGTCATGACAATCATCCTGAAAGAAAAAAGCCGGCAATGAATGCCGGCTTTCGAAGGGATCAGTCCAGCCCGTTCAGGCCTTGCACCACGCGCCCCGGGAAGAACAGGCGCTGCAACTCCAGCCCCGGTTGCTCAGCGCGCATGAACGCTTCGCCCACCAGGAAAGAATAGACCTCGTTGATTTCCATCAGCTCGACATCGGCGCGATTGAGGATGCCGCTCTCGGTGATGGCCAGGCGATCGCGAGGGATGCGCGGCAACAGGTCGAGGGTGGTTTCCAGGCTGACTTCGAAGGTGTGCAGGTTGCGGTTGTTGACGCCGACCAACGGAGTGTCGAGGGTCTTCAGCGCGCGCTCCAGTTCGTCGCCATCGTGCACTTCCACCAGCACGTCGAGGCCGACGCTCTTGGCGGTGGCCGCCAGTTCGGCCATCTTCACGTCATCCAGGGCGGAGACGATCAGCAGCACGCAGTCAGCGCCCAGGGCGCGGGCTTCGACGATCTGGTACGGATCGATCATGAAGTCCTTGCGGATCACCGGCAGTTGCACCGCCGCGCGGGCCTGCTGCAGGTAAACGTCGGCCCCCTGGAAGTAATCAACGTCGGTCAGCACCGACAGGCAGGTCGCCCCGCCCTTCTCGTAGCTGACGGCGATATCGGCGGGCACGAAGTCTTCGCGGATCACACCCTTGCTCGGCGAAGCCTTCTTGATTTCGGCGATCACCGCTGGCTGCTTGCGCTTGGCCTGTTCGATCAGGGCATTGGCGAATCCGCGCGGCGCGTCGGCGGCAGCCGCCAGGCGCTCCAGTTCGGCGAGGCTGACCCGGGCGCTACGCTCGGCGACTTCCTCAACCTTGCGGGCGAGGATCTTTTCCAGAACCGTCGGCACACTCATCCTTCGTTCTCCTGCTTGAATACCGCGGTAAAGGCGCCCAGCTCTTCGAGTTTTTCCCGGGCAAGGCCGGTGTGCAGCGCATCGTGAGCAAGCTCGACGCCCTGCTTGAGGCTCATCGCATGGTCGGCGGCGTAGAGTGCGGCGCCGGCGTTGAGCACGATCATTTCCGCCGCTTTCTGCCCGTTTTCGGTCTTGCGCCGGCCAATGGCATCGCGAATCAGCGCCAGCGATTCTTCCGGACCGCTCACCGACAAGCCGTGCAAGCTCTGGCTTTTCATGCCCAAGTCTTCGGGCTCGACCCAGTATTCGCTGATCTCGCCGTTCTTCAGTTCGGCAACGAAGGTCGGCGCGGCCAGACTGAACTCGTCCAGCCCGTCCTTGGAATGCACCACCAGCACGTGCTTGCTGCCGAGACGCTGCAGCACTTCGGCCAGTGGACGGCACAGCGCCTGGGTGAACACACCGACCACCTGATGCTTGACCCCGGCCGGATTCGTAAGCGGGCCGAGCATGTTGAACAGGGTGCGCAGACCCAGGTCGCGACGCGGGCCGGCGGCATATTTCATGGCGCTGTGGTGAGTCTGGGCGAACATGAAGCCGATGCCCACGCTGTCGATGCAACGAGCGACCTGGACCGGTGTCAGGTTCAAATAGATACCTGCTGCTTCCAGCAGGTCGGCGCTACCGCTCTTGCCCGAAACGGCGCGGTTGCCGTGCTTGGCCACGGTGCAACCGGCGGCGGCAACGACGAAGGCCGACGCGGTGGACACATTGAAGATGTTCGCGCCATCGCCGCCGGTGCCGACCACGTCGACCACGCCGTCGAGGCTGTTGAGCTCGACCTTGTCAGCCAGCTCGCGCATGACCGAAACGGCACCGACGATCTCGTCGATGCTTTCGCTTTTCATACGCATGCCCATCATGAAGGCGCCGATCTGCGCCTCGGTGCACTGACCGGTCATGATCTGGCGCATCACACCGCGCATTTCCTCGGTGGACAGGTCCAACTGATCGACGATCCGACCCAACGCATTCTTGATATCCATATTCAATCCTTAGCGGTGGCCGCCGGTCTGCTTGAGGAAATTGGCGAACAGCGCGTGGCCCTGCTCAGTGAGGATCGACTCGGGGTGGAACTGCACGCCTTCGACGTTCAGGGTCTTGTGGCGCAGGCCCATGATTTCATCGATCGAACCGTCTTCCAGAGCGGTCCAGGCGGTCAGTTCGAGGCAATCAGGCAAGGTTTCGCGCTTGACCACCAGCGAGTGGTAGCGGGTCACGGTCAGCGGATTGTTCAGGCCGGTGAACACGCCTGTGTTCTCGTGCACCACCGGGCTGGTCTTGCCATGCATGACCTGACGGGCACGGACCACATCGCCGCCAAAAGCCTGGCCGATGGACTGGTGGCCCAGGCACACGCCAAGGATCGGCAGCTTGCCAGCGAAATGCTTGATGGCTTCGAGAGAAACACCCGCTTCGGTCGGGGTGCACGGACCGGGAGAGACGACAATGCGCTCGGGTTGCAGGGCTTCGATCTGGGCGATGGTCAGTTCGTCGTTGCGAATGACCTTGACCTCCGCCCCCAGCTCGCCGAAGTACTGCACGACGTTGTAGGTGAAGGAATCATAGTTGTCGATCATCAGTAACATCTGGGCTCAACCTCTTGAATACTGACTTTGAATAACCGCCTTTCGCGATACAGGGCTACCCGACGCACAGCTTTTGTGTGCTGTTGCGGGGAGTGAAGCGATTTCGGAAAGGCAAAAACCAACGGGCCGGCGCTGGCCGGCAGGAGATAAAGTCAGGCGCGCCAACGCCAACGGGCGTGGGCCTTGATAACGCGCATCAAGAGTTTGCTGACGATCAACACGGGGTAGGTCTCGTTCATACGTTTCGGCACAGTAGCTTACGGAAACAATGCGTGCAATATCGACAGGGCAGGATCCGGGGTATTTGCTACTTTCTTCGGACGCAATACCAAAAACAAAGACAAAAAAAGGACTCTTGCGATGAGAAAGTGCCGTTATCTGCGTCAATCCGCTGCATGTCTGCTGGCCGCAGCCTGCTCCACCGCTATTGCAGGCCCCTCGCCTTACTCCACCCTGATCGTTTTCGGCGACAGCCTCGCCGATGCCGGGCAGTTTCCCGACTCAGCCGGGGCGCCAGGCACCAGCCAGCGCTACACCAACCGCAATGCCGACGGCAGCTTTGCGCCCGTGTCGCCGATGATCCTGGGTGGCTACCTCGGAATCGCACCCGGTGACCTGAATGCCTCCACTTCGCCCGTGAATGCGGCCCTCGGTATCCCCGACGGCAACAACTGGGCAACCGGAGGCTATCGCACCGACCAGATCTTCCAATCCATCACCGGTGAATCGCTGGTGGTGATCCCGCCCGGCAACCCCGGTGCCGGCACGGTACTGCGGCAGAAGCCCGGCTACCTTGCCGGCGGACGACTGGCCGATCCCAATGCCCTGTATTACCTGACCGGTGGCGGCAACGACTTCCTTCAGGGGTTGATCACCTCACCTCTCGGTGCCGCCACGTCGGCAACCCAACTGGCCGCCAGCGCCCAGGCCCTGCAACAGGCGGGCGCACGTTACATCATGGTCTGGCTGCTGCCCGATCTCGGCCTGACGCCTGCTCTCAACGGAACACCGCTGCAAGGCCCGAGTTCGCAGCTCAGCGCCTTCTTCAACCAGACGCTGGTCGCCAGCCTCGCCCAGATCGATGCCGAGATCATCCCGCTGAACATCCCGTTGCTGTTCCAGGAGGCCCTCACCTCGCCGGCACAGTTCGGCCTGGCCAGCGATCAGAACCTGATCAATACCTGCTACAGCGGCAACGGCTGCGTGCAGAATCCGGTGTATGGCGCCAACGGCACCACCCCGGATCCGACCAAGCTGTTGTTCAACGACTCGGTGCACCCGACCATCGCCGGCCAACGGATGATTGCCGACTACGGCTATTCGATCCTGTCCGCGCCATGGGAACTGACGCTGCTACCGGAAATGGCCCACGGCACATTGCGCGCCCATCAGGACGAACTGCGCAATCAGTGGCAGGCCGACTGGCAGCCGGTCGGGCAATGGCAGGCGATCGTCGCAGCGGGTGGCCAAAACCTCGATTTCGACAGCCAGCGCAGTTCCGCCAGCGCCGACGGTCGCGGCTACAACCTGACCGTCGGTGGCAGCTACCGCCTCGATGAAGCCTGGCGTGCTGGCATCGCAGGCGGCGTGTACCGGCAGAAACTGGAAGCCGGCGCGCAGGACTCCGACTACCGTCTCGACAGCTACCTCGCCACCGCCTTTGTGCAGTTCCATCAAGACCGCTGGTGGGCCGATGCGGCGCTGACCGGCGGCCGCCTGGACTACGACGACCTCGAACGCACGTTCGCCCTCGGCCCGAACAACCGCAGCGAGAAAGGTGACACCGATGGCGACTTGCTGGCCGTTTCCGCCCGCCTCGGCTTCGAGCTGGCCGCGCCGGGCAGCGGCTGGCAGCTTTCGCCGTTCGTCAGTGCGGATTACGCCCGGGTCGAAGTGGATGGTTACAGCGAGAAAGGCGCACGCTCCACGGCACTGACCTTCGACGATCAGAAACGCGATTCACGGCGGTTGGGTGTGGGCTTGCAGGGCAAATACCGGGTAGCACCGACAACGCTGCTGTTTGGCGAAGTGGCCCATGAGCATGAGTTCGAGGACGACCGTCAGGACCTGACCCTGCACCTCAACAGCCTGCCGGCCAATGACTTCACCCTGACCGGCTATACGCCGCAGAGCAATCTGAACCGGGTGAGTGTGGGTTTGAGCCAGAGCCTGGCGCCGGGGTTGGCGCTGCTTGGAAGCTATAACTGGCGCAAGAGTGATGAGCTGACTCAGCAGGGGATCAATCTGGCGCTGAGCCTGGAGTTCTGACAGCGGCCTATCGCGAGCAAGCTCGCTCCTACAGGAATGAGAACCAAACCCTGTAGGAGCGAGCTTGCTCGCGATCAGGCATCACTGTTTCGGCGTCTGCTCAGCCAGCGCCACCGCGCGGAACATCGCGCGACGCTTGTTGATGGTTTCTTCCCATTCCAGCGCCGGCACCGAGTCGGCGACGATGCCGCCACCGGCCTGCACATGCAGCTCGCCGTCCTTGATCACAGCGGTACGAATCGCAATCGCGGTGTCCATGTTGCCGTTCCAGGCGAAATAACCCACCGCACCACCGTAGACGCCACGCTTGACCGGCTCCAGCTCGTCGATGATTTCCATCGCGCGAATCTTCGGCGCACCGGACAAGGTGCCCGCTGGCAGGATGGCGCGCAGTGCGTCCATCGCCGTCAGGCCGCTCTTCAGTTGGCCGGTGACGTTGGAAACGATGTGCATCACGTTGGAATAACGCTCGATGACCATCTTCTCGGTGACCTTGACCGAACCGGTTTCCGACACACGACCCGCGTCGTTGCGTCCCAGGTCGATCAGCATCAGGTGCTCGGCGATTTCCTTGTCATCGGACAGCAGGTCTTCTTCCAGCGCCCGGTCGGCTTCCTCGTTGGCGCCACGTGGACGGGTGCCAGCGATCGGGCGCACAGTGACCAGGTTATCTTCGACCCGCACCAGCACTTCCGGCGAGCTGCCGACTACGTGGAAGTCGCCAAAGTTGAAGAAGTACATGTACGGGGTCGGGTTGAAGCAGCGCAGCGCTCGATACAGGTCGATCGGCGCGGCCTTGAAGTCGATGGACATCCGTTGCGACGGCACGACCTGCATGCAGTCGCCAGCGAGGATGTACTCCTTGATGGTATCGACGGCGCGCTCGTAGTCAGCCTGAGTGAAGCTGGAGCGGAACTCAGGCTCGGCAGCCTGCGCACCGCTGAAGTCGAGGCCGCGGCGCGGGGTGATCGGCTGCCGCAGTTGTTCGAGCAGATCCTGCAGTCGCGCCTGACCTTGCTCGTAGGCATCGTCCTGGGACGGATCGGCGAGAACGATGGCGTGCATCTTGCCGGCGAGGTTATCGAAGACCACCACCGCGTCGGACACCATCAGCAGGATGTCCGGCACGCCCAGCGGATCCGGGTTCGGGCACTTGCCCAGGCGTTTCTCGACATACCGCACGCAGTCATAGCCGAAGTAACCGACCAGGCCGCCGTTGAAACGCGGCAGGCCAGGAATGGTCGGCACCTTGTAGCGTTCTTTGAAGGCTTCGACGAAGGCCAGCGGGTCTTCCACATCGTGGCGTTCGATTTCGACGCCGTCGTGGGTGATCCGGACCTGATGGTCATGCACCCGCAACACGGTGCGGCACGGCAGACCGATGATCGAGTAACGGCCCCACTTCTCGCCGCCCTGCACCGATTCGAGCAGGTAGGAGTTGGGTTGGTCAGCGAGCTTCAGGTAGATCGACAGCGGTGTGTCGAAGTCGGCCAGGGTTTCGCAGGCCAGGGGAATGCGGTTATAGCCGGCAGCGGCCAGGCGCAGGAATTCTTCGCGGATCATGATTGCCTCGTGGCAGTAGGGCAAGAAAAGTCGAATGGCAAACGTGCCGGATCGGAGCCGGCCGGAGAGGAGTCAGGCGCGCCAACGCCAACGGGCCAGGGCCTTGATGACTTTCATCCAGAGTTTGCCAGGTGCTACCACGATGGAATCTCTACCAAGGGGGGAATTGAGGTCCGCCAACGTTAGCTCAGTGGCTGCACCGAAGCAACCGGGAGCAAGGCGCGCAAATCGTCGATCACCAGGGCGGGCGATTCGTCGCTGATCGGCCGGCCATGGTTGTAGCCGTAGGTCAGGCCGACGCACTGCACACCCGCGGCCTTCGCCGCCTGCACGTCACTGCGCGAGTCGCCGACGAACAGGGCGTCGTGCGCCTGCACGCCAGCCATCTGCATGACAAACAGCAAGGCCGCCGGGTCCGGCTTCTTCTGCGGCAGCGTGTCCCCGCCGATGATCCAGCGGAAATAGCGACCGATCTGCATCTGGTCCAGCAGCGGGCCGACGAAGCGTTCAGGCTTGTTGGTGATCAGCGCCATTTCCACTTTCTGCTGGTGCAGCCACTTGAGGGTGTCGTGCACCCCGGGGTAGGTCACCGTCAGATCGTGGCTCTCGGCATAGGCTTCCATGAAGATTTCCAGACCGCGCTCAGCCTCGTCGTCACTCACCGCGCTATGGTCGATGCCACCGGCCAGCGCCCGGCGCACCAGCACCGGAGCACCATTGCCAACCCACTCGCGCACCGCGTCGATGCCGGCCGGCGCGCGATTCATTTCGAGCAGCATGCGATCGACCGCCACCGCCAGGTCCGGGACGGAGTCGATAAGGGTGCCGTCCAGATCGAACATCACCAGCCTGGGCAGACTCCCGGGGAACAGCTGCTCGAAACCGCTCATGGGCGGGCCTGAGCCAGTTCGGCGCGCATCTTGTCGATGACTTCCTTGTAGTTCGGCGTGTTGAAGATCGCCGAGCCCGCAACGAAGGTGTCGGCGCCAGCGGCGGCGATTTCGCGGATGTTGTTGACGTTCACGCCGCCGTCGATCTCCAGACGGATGTCGCGACCGCTGGCGTCGATCAGCGCGCGGGCTTCACGCAGCTTGTCGAGGGTGCCGGGGATGAACTTCTGGCCGCCAAAGCCTGGGTTGACGCTCATCAGCAGGATCATGTCGACCTTGTCCATCACGTACTTCAGCGCTTCCAGACCAGCAGCCGGGTTGAACACCAGGCCGGCCTTGCAACCGCCGTCGCGGATCAGTTGCAGCGAGCGATCGACGTGCAGGGTGGCATCCGGATGGAAGGTGATGTAGGTGGCGCCAGCCTCGATGAAGTCGCCGATAATGCGGTCGACCGGGCTGACCATCAGGTGCACGTCGATCGGCGCGGTCACGCCGTGCTTGCGCAGCGCTGAGCAGACCATCGGGCCGATGGTCAGGTTGGGCACGTAGTGGTTGTCCATGACGTCGAAGTGAACGATGTCGGCGCCGGAGGCCAGCACGTTATCGACTTCCTCGCCCAGGCGGGCGAAGTCGGCGGAAAGAATCGAGGGGGCAATAGCGAAGGGCTGCATGGCGCACCTGTAGGCAATTTCACGGTGGCGCGCATTGTACATCAGGCATCGTCAAAAGCGGCGTGACCCTGTGGGAGCCGGCTTGCCGGCGATGAGGCCGGCTCAATACGCCATCGCTGGCAAGCCAGCTCCCACAGGGGGTCAATCAGTCAGGATCATTCCGGTTGTTGCGTACGCATTTTCTCACTACGACCGCGGAGCCATTCCAGGGTCAGCAGCAGAACGACCGAGAAAGCAATCAGCAGGGTCGCTGCAGCGGCGATGGTCGGGCTGAGGTTCTCACGGATACCGCTGAACATCTGCCGTGGCAGGGTGGCCTGCTCGGGACCTGCGAGGAACAGGGTCACCACCACTTCATCGAACGAGGTGGCGAAGGCGAACAGGGCCCCCGAAATCACCCCCGGTGCGATCAGCGGCAGGGTCACCCGGCGGAACGCGGTCACCGGCGAAGCGCCCAGGCTCGCCGCGGCCCGCACTAGGTTGTGGTTGAAGCCCTGCAGGGTCGCCGACACGGTGATGATGACGAACGGCACACCCAGCACCGCGTGCACCAGAATCAGCGAAATGAAGCTGTTGCCCAGCCCCAGCGGCGCGAAGAACAGATAGCTGGCCACACCGATGATCACCACCGGTACCACCATCGGCGAAATCACCAGGGCCATGATCAGCGACTTGCCGGGAAAGTCCCCGCGGGTCAGGCCGATCGAGGCCAGGGTGCCGAAGACCATCGCCAGGGCGGTGGCCGCCGGGGCGACGATGATGCTGTTGGTCAACGCCCGCATCCACTCATCCGAGGCGAAGAAGTTGTGGTACCACTGCAGCGAGAAGCCTTGCAGCGGATAGACCAGGAAGCTGCCGGAGTTGAACGACAGCGGGATGATCACCAGCACCGGCAACACCAGGAACAGCAGGATCAGGCCGCAGAGAATGCGCAAACTGTAGAACCAGACCCGCTCGACGGGCGACATGTAGGGGCTCAGCATGAATTCGCTCCTCAGCTCAGACGCAGGCGGCTGGAGCCGACCAGCCAGCTATAGATCAGGTACAGCAGCACAGTGGCCAACAACAGCAGGCCGCCCAGCGCGGTCGCCATGCCCCAGTTGATGCTGGTGTTGGTGTAGAACGCCACGAAGTAGCTGACCATCTGGTCGTTCGGGCTGCCCAGCAATGCCGGGGTGATGTAGTAACCAATGGCCATGATGAACACCAGCAGGCAACCGGCGCCGACACCGGCGTAGGTCTGCGGGAAGTACACCCGCCAGAAGCTGGTGAACGGATGGCAACCCAGCGAAATCGCGGCCCGCATGTAGGTCGGCGAGATGCCTTTCATCACGCTGTAGATCGGCAGGATCATGAACGGCAGCAGGATGTGCACCATCGAGATGTACACGCCGGTGCGGTTGAACACCAGTTCCAGCGGCTTGTCGATGATCCCCAGTGCCATCAACGCGCTGTTGATCAGTCCGCCCGATTGCAGCAGCACGATCCACGCGGCAACCCGCACCAGAATCGACGTCCAGAACGGCAACAGCACGAGAATCATCAGCAGGTTGCTCTGCCGGGTCGGCAGGTTGGCCAGCAAGTACGCCAGTGGGTAAGCCAGCACCAGGCAGATGGCGGTGATGACGAAGCCCATCCACAGGGTACGGGTGAAGATATCCAGGTAAATGGCCTGGTCCGGGGTGGCCGGGGCCAGTTCGCCCAGGTCGTCGATGCGATGGTCGACGGCCGCCAGCAGGTAGAACGGGGTCACGCTGCTGGTGTTGCGGCGGATAGCCTGCCAGTAGGCGGGGTCGCCCCAGCGCTCGTCCAGCTCTTGCATGGCATCTTTATAGGAAGCCGGTTCGGTCTTGAATGGCAGGGCCCGGGCGGTTTTCGCCAGGAGGCTGCGGTAGCCGGCCAGTTCCATGTTCAGACGCTTGGACAGGTCGCCCAGGGTCTGGTTCTTGCGCGATTCGGCGAGGTCTTCGCTCAGCGCCTTGTACACGGGCTCGCCCGGCAGGCTCTTGCCATCCCACTCGGCCACAGCGACCACGGTGCGCGGCAGGCCACTGACGACCTCGGGGTTGCCGACGCTCTTGTACAGCAGCGCGGCGATCGGCACGAGAAACACCAGCAACAGAAACAGCGCCAGGGGCGCGATCAGCGCCTGCGCCTTCCAGCGGTTGACCCGCTCGGCACGCGCCAGACGCTGCTTGAGGTTGGAACCTGCGCCTTCTTTGAGGGGCACTGCGATGGCCATAGCGAACTCCGGAAAATCTTGGAAACAGGGGGCGCCGGTGTCAGCACCGGCGCCCTGTCAGCACGGCTTACTTGGCCGCCCAGGCGTTGAAGCGTTGCTCCAACTGTTCGCTGTTGTCAGCCCAGAACGCCACGTCGATCTGCACCTGGTTGGCGATGTTTTCCGGGGTGGTCGGCATGTCTTTCTTGATCTCGTCGGACAGCAGCGCGACCGCCTTGGAGTTGGCCGGACCGTAGGCGATGTTTTCCGAGTAGATCTTCTGCTGCTCAGGCTTGACCGAGTAGGCGATGAACTTCTTCGCCTCTTCGGCGTTTTTCGCGCCCTTCGGAATGGCCCAGGCGTCGAAGTCGTAGATGCCGCCGTTCCACACCACTTTCAGGTTGCTTTCTTTCTGTACTGCAGCGATCCGGCCGTTGTAGGCCGAGCTCATCACCACGTCACCCGAGGCCAGGTACTGCGGCGGCTGGGCGCCGGCTTCCCACCACTGGATGCTCGGTTTCAGCTCGTCGAGTTTCTTGAAGGCGCGGTCCTGGCCTTCCTTGGTGCCGAGCACCTTGTAGACGTCCTTCGGCGCAACGCCGTCGGCCATCAGGGCGAATTCCAGGGTGTACTTGGCGCCCTTGCGCAGGCCGCGCTTGCCCGGGAAGTTCTTGGTGTCCCAGAAGTCTTTCCAACTGGTTGGCGCGGTCTTCAGTTTGTCGGCGTTGTAGGCCATGACCGTGGACCAGACGAAGAAACCTACGCCGCACGGCTGGATAGCGCCGGGAACGTAGTCGGACTCATCGCCGAACAGCGCAGGATCCAGCTCTTCGAACATGCCTTCGTCACAGCCGCGAGCCAGTTCCGGCGACTCGACTTCCACCAGGTTCCAGGACACGCTTTTGGTGTCGACCATGGCTTTGACCTTGGCCATCTCACCGTTGTATTCACCCGCGACGATCTTGCCGTTGCCCGCCTTTTCCCACGGCTCGTAGAACGCCTTGACCTGGGCTGCCTTGTTGGCGCCACCGAAGGAAATCACGGTCAGATCGCTTGCCGCCATCGCCTGGGTCGCAGCGAACAGTCCCAGAGTCAGTGCGGTCAACTTCAAGTGCTTGAGCATTCTTATTTTCTCCACGTTGCAGGGGTTGGTATCGCAAACCTCATTGGGCTTCCAGGAGCGGATCGAGCGCACGTCCATGCTCAACCGCCCAGCCCAGTGGTACCACGTCGCCCACGGCCAGGGCCGGGTCGAGTTCGGCGATAGGCTGCTTCACGAAGAAATCGGCCTTGCCGCAAACTTCCAGGCGTACCCGCACGTGGTCGCCCAGGTAGATGAATTCGGCCACCCGACCAGAGAAACGGTTGACGCAGCTTTCGCTGTGACCGTTCAGACGCACGCGCTCCGGACGCACCGACAGGGTCACCGGCTCGCCCGGCTCACCGACGTTGACCGCCAGCGCCTCGACCTTCTCGCCGCGGGCCAGGGACACCAGGCAGCGGTCGCCGTCGCGGCTGAGCAAGCGCCCGTTGATGCGGTTGTTCTCGCCGATGAAGTTGGCGACGAAGGTGTTCTTCGGCTCTTCGTAGAGGGTGCGCGGATCGGCGATCTGCTGGATCTCGCCCTGGTGGAATACCGCCACGCGGTCGGACATGGTCAGCGCTTCGCCCTGGTCGTGGGTCACGTAGACCACGGTCACGCCCAGGCGTTGGTGCAGGTGTTTGATTTCCATCTGCATGTGTTCACGCAGTTGCTTGTCCAGCGCGCCGAGAGGTTCGTCCATCAGCACCAGTTGCGGCTCGAATACCAGCGCCCGGGCCAGGGCCACACGCTGCTGCTGACCACCGGAAAGCTGGCCCGGATAGCGCTGGGCGAAAGCATCGAGCTGGACCATGTTCAGCACGCGCTTGACCCGCTCGCTGACGTCGGTCTTGCTCAGGTTGCGCACGCTGAGCGGGAACGCCAGGTTCTCGGCCACGGTCATGTGCGGGAACAGCGCGTAATTCTGGAAGACCATGCCGATGTCGCGTTTATGCGGCGGCACGTTGTTGATCGAACGGCCGGCCAACTGGATCTCGCCAGCGGTCGGTGTCTCGAAACCGGCCAGCATCATCAGGCTGGTGGTCTTGCCCGAACCGGACGGGCCGAGCAGGGTCAGGAACTCGCCCTTGCGAATGTCCAGGTTGAGGTCTTTGACGATCAGCGATTCGCCGTCGTAGCTCTTCTGCACACCACGGAAGCTGACCAGCACTTCGCCGGTTCCAGCGCTCGAATTGACCTCACTCATACCCGCACCTTTTATTGGATGACTGCTGTGATCCAAGCGTAGAGAAGGGCCGGGGCTGCGCAAATCGGGGGGGCTGAGAGATTGATATCAGCCGGTTGGAAAGGTGGCTGTAGGGATTGCCCTACAAAGATGGCGGTTTTAGGTACGTGGTTTCGCGAGCAAGCTCGCTCCTACAGGATCGGGAGCAGCTTCCTACTGTAGGAGCGAGCTTGTCGGAGCGCCGAACCGTCGCGAAAAACTGCCCACCCCCTGTCGTTTCCAGAACAGTCAGAGCAACTTGTGTTCCATCGCGTACTTCACCAATTCCGCGAGCGACGTCACGTTGAGTTTCTGCATCAGCCGCGCCTTGTGGGTGCTGATGGTCTTGTTGCTCAGCGCCAGTTGCTGGGCGATGTCGTTGACGTTGGCGCCCTGGGCCAAACGCTCGAACACCGAGAACTCGCGCTCCGACAACAGCGAATGCAGCGGTCGGGCATCCGTGAGGCCGACTTCGAAGACCATGCGGTCGGCCAGGTCCGGGTCGATATAGCGCCCGCCGCCCGCCACGCGGCGAATGGCAGTGAGCAGCAGCGCCGGGTCGCTGTCCTTGGTGGCATAGCCGGCAGCACCGACTTTCAGTGCTCGCGCCGCCATCTGCGCTTCGTCGTGCATCGACAGCACCAGGATCGCCGGCGGCGAGCTCAACGCGCGAATCCTCGGGATCGCCTCCAGGCCGTTAACCCCTGGCATGGAGATATCCAGCAAGACCACTTCGCAGGCGGTGTGCCGCAGCGTCTCCAGCAACTGCTCGCCGTTGCCCGCCTCGCCCACCACCTGCATGTCCTTGGCCAGGCCGATCAGTTGCTTGATGCCCTCGCGCACGATGGTGTGGTCTTCGGCAACCAGAACTCGAATCACTTTTTCGCTCCTGTCTCAATCCAGAGGTATGCGCACGCGCAGGCTGGTGCCCTCGCCCGGCTCACTTTCAAGGTGCATGTCACCACCGAGCATCAACACCCGCTCGCGCATGCCCACCAGCCCGAAGGAGGTGGGACGGCTGTCGTCCCGCACGAACCCCAGGCCATCGTCGCTGATAATCAGACACAGCATGGGACCGTCGAGGTGCAGTGTTATCTCGACAGTATGCGCCTGGGCATGGCGCATGACATTGGTCAGCGCCTCCTGCAACACGCGGAACAGGCTGGTGGCCTTGGCATCGCTGAGCGGTGGCAGGTTTTCCGGAACCTGCACCAGACACGGAATCTGTGTGCGCGCTTCGAAACGCTGGGCCTGCCATTCGATCGCCGAAGCGATGCCCGCATCGAGAATCGGCGGCCGCAAGGCCGTGGCCACATCGCGGACCAGTTGGAACAGTTGGGCAATAAGACGCTTCATGCTGCCCAACCGCTCCGTCAGGCCAGGGTCGAGATCGGCGTAAGCCAGTTCGCACATTGATGTCTCGAGCTTCAGCACGGTGAGCATTTGCCCCAACTCGTCATGGACTTCCCGGGCAATCCGCGCCTTTTCTTCCTCGCGCACGCTCTCCAGGTGCGCGGCCAGTTCCCGCAGTTGCTCCTGGGAGCGGGCCAGCTCCAGCTCGACCTGCTTGCTCTGGGTGATATCCCAGACGATGCCGTCCCAGACCACCCGGCCACCGCTGAGTTTGCGGGCACTGGCTTTGATGTCTGCCCAGCGCTGTTCGCCCTGGCGGGTGAGGATGCGCCCCTGCCAGGACCAGTCACTGTCGCTGGCCAGCGCCTGATCCTGGACACGGTGATAGTCGGCACGGTCGGCGCTGTGTACCAGGCTGCGCAGGCCCATGTCCGGGTGCTGGATCTCTGCCGGCGCATAGCCGACCAGCGCCTCGCTGCCTTCACTGATGTAGGGAAATTCCAATTCGTCGATGCCGGGATCGCGCTCCAGGCGGAACACCAGCCCCGGCACGTTGGCGGCAATGCCCTTGAGCCGTGCCTCGCTTTCACGCTGGGCGGCTTCGGCACGGCGGCGCTCGGTCACGTCGGTGAGGAACACCACCAGGTACTCGGCATCGCGAAAGCGCAGGAAACTCAGCGACATGTCCACCGGCAGCAGACTGCCATCGGCACGCAGCCAGCGGGTTTCGAAGCGCTGGGCGGATTCATCGCTGGCCCGTGCGCGCTTCCATAAATCCAGCCACCGATCCATATGCAGTTCTGGATCGAAGTCGATCAACGGCCGCTCGACCATCGCCCCCGGCTGATAGCCGAGCATCGTTTCCACCGCATGGTTGGCATAGCGCACATGGCTGTCCCAGTGCACCCAGAGAATGCCCACGGTGCTTTGGTCGAGGGAGAACTGGCTGAGGCGCAGTTCCTCCTCGCGGGACAACCGCTGAGCCAGGTCTTCCCGTGCGGTCAGCAGGCTGTGCTCGAGGAAATGCTGCTGGCGACGTTGCCAGATGATGATGGCCACCCCGCTGAAAAACAGCGCGGCGAATAACAGCGCGAGGTTCTGCCAGAAGCCCGGCGACTCGCTCAGCCGCGGGTACTTTGGCTGCAACCAGCGCGAGTGAAGTTGCTCCAGGTCTTTGGCCGGAATCGCCTGCAGGCCACGCTCGAGGATGTCAGCGAGCAGCGGCCAGTCACGCCGCGAGGCGACCCGGAGCAATTGCGGGAAACCAATATCGCCGACCACCGCCAGTTCGCTGAATTCGCTCTCGCGGGACAGCCGGCTCAGTTGCGCCTCGTCCACCACCGCGTAGCGCGCCTGCTCGCCGACCACCAGTTGCAGGGCCTGCCGCTCACCCGGCACCCCTTGCAGGTTGAGGTTGGAATAGGTGGCGCGCAGGTAGTCGGCCACGGCGCTGGGCATGCGCACGGCGACCCGCTCGACGTCGCCGATCTTCTCCAGATCCACCGCCACCGCACCGCTACGCGGACCGACGATCAGCTGCGGTACGCGCATGTACGGATCGCTGAACAACCATAGGCGCAGGCCTGCGGGCGTCTGGGTCAGGCCCGGCGCCAGATCGACCTCGCCGCCGGACAGTGCCCGTTCGAGTTCGGCCTGATCGGAGAAATTGCGCCAGGTCAGGTCCAGGCCAAGGCTGCGGGCGAGCATGTTCATCAGCTCGACGTTGACCCCGGACAGTTGCTGCAAACGCCGATCGAACTGGGCAAAAGGGGCTTGCAGCACCAAGCCGACCCGCAGGCTGCGGTGCTGGTCAAGCCACTGCCGTTGCGCCGAGTCCAGCTGCACCGAGGTCGGCGCGGGCGCGGCCCAGACGATCAAGGGCAAGCAAAAACAGCCGATAACCCACAGACGGCACAAACGAATCATCTTGAATCTCGTCAATAGAAGGACGGTCGCGAGGCGTGGCCGTCCCGGACAAATACCATTAGGCTGCCGGTATCATTCTGGCCTGGATCGATCAATGCTCTCACTCTATCGCACGACGCTTCCTACGTTATGCCTGACCTTGATACTACCGTGTACCGTGCTCGCCGAGGATGGCAAAACGCCAGAAACCACGAAGGACGCCGCCGCAGTTCAACGTCAGCCGCTGGCCGAGCGGAGCCAGGAAGACGCGCTGGCGCTGGAGCGCCAGGTGCCCAAGGAAGAACAGCAAACCCTGCAAGCCGGCAGCGATAACTTCCTGGCCTTGTGGAAGCCGGCCAATAGCCCTTCTCCCCATGGTGTTCTGGTAATTCTGGCCGGCGCTGGAGAAACCGCCGACTGGCCGAAGACCGTCGGCCCGCTGCGGCGCAAGTTTCCCGATGCCGAGTGGGGCACCCTGAGTCTGTCACTACCCGACCTGCTGACCGAAAGCCCGGTTGCCCGTAGCGAAAGTCCCGCACCCGCACCGGAAGCCGCTGACACCAGCAAAGCTGCACCGGCGAAAGACACGCCCGCCGACGCCAACGCCAACATCGCCCAGGCCACTGCGCCGGAAGCGGAAACTCCGGACGCACCGGGTGTCGCGGGCGGTGGTGCGAGCAGTGACAGCACCGACGCCGAACGGATTTTCGCCCGCCTCGATGCCGCCGTGGCCTACGCCCAGCAGCAGAACGCGCGCAGTATTGTCGTGATCGGAAATGGCAGCGGCGCCTATTGGGCGACCCGTTACCTGAGCGAACGCCAGCCGGCCCAGGTGCAGAAGCTGGTGCTGGTGGCCGCACAAACACCGTCGAAGGCCGAACACAGCCTGGACAGCCTGACCCCGTCGCTGAAAGTGCCGACCGCCGACTTCTACTACAGCGATCAGGAACAGGCCCGCCAGGCAGCAAGACAACGCCTGCAGGCCAGCAAGCGGCTCAAGGACAGCAACTACCGGCAAGTGGCATTGACCGCGATGCCCGGCAACCGCACTGCAGAGCAGGAGCAGTTGTTCAGGCGGATTCGCGGATGGTTGAGCCCGAGTCAGGTGGACTAAAAACCGTGGCGCTTGCGGATGATTGAGTAAGCCTGATGCAGTTCCCGCGTGCGCTCGGTCGCCTCGCGGACCCGGGCCGGGCTGGCGCCGCTGCCTTGCAGCTTGTCCGGGTGATGGCGGCTCAGCAGGCGCCGGTAGGCTTGCTTGATCTGGCCGGGCTCGGCCTCCGCTGTCACGCCGAGCAAGCGCAACGCCTCGGGATAACTGCCAGGGCCCTCAAGCGCGGCTTTGCGCGGCTCGTAGTCACCCGCCAGGGCTTGCACCTTGGCCGCCGACCAGCCCAGTTGCTGCCCCCAGCTCACCAGCAGTTCCTTCTGTTCGCGCCCGGCACGGCCTTCGGCCCAGGCCATGCGGCAACAGGCACGCAATACGCCTTCGGCGGCATGCGGCTGTTCCTTCAGGCGGCGCAGGTGCCCGTCCACTTTTTCGCGCCCTGCCTTGCCGCGATTGAACGCGTCGATGGCCTTCTTGCGGCCGGCGGTGTCCAGCTCCAGCCGCTGCATTTCGTGGCGCGCCTGTTGAATATGCCCTTCGAGCACCCGGCCGCCGCTTTTGGCAAGGCGCCCCAGTAGCACGAACAGCACTTCGTCATCCCGCAGCACCGGGCGCCCGCCCAGCTTTTCCCGCAGGTGCGCCCAACTGTGCAATTGCAGTCGGCGGTCCATCGCCTGGCCGAGCAACGCCCCCAACAACGCGCCAGGAATACTGGCGAGGGCAAAGCCGGCTCCGGCACCAATCACTGTGCTCGGCCACAACATCTCAGCGCTGCTCAGCGAGCAGGTGCTCGACTTCGGCAAGACGCTCAAGCGTCCCGACATCCACCCAGTGCCCACGAAAATGCTCACCACTGACCTGACCGCAAGCCATCGCGTGACGCAGCAGCGGAGCCAATTTGAACGCACCCGCCTGACAACCGGCGAACAGCGCCGGATGGATCACGGCGATACCGCTGTAGGTCAGGGTATCGCTGGCACCCTCACCATCGCGCACCTCTCCGGCAGCCAGACGGAAATCGCCGGCGCCGTGATGCCCGGGATTGTCCACCAGCACCAGATGCGCCTGTCCTTGCAGCGGCTGGCGCAGGCGGGTGAAGTCGTAGTCGGTCCAGATATCACCGTTGACCAGCACGAACGGCTCATCACCCAGCAGCGGCAAGGCCTTGAAGATCCCGCCACCGGTTTCCAGCGGCTCGCCCTCGGCGGAGAAGCGGATGCTCAGCCCCCAGCGCGAACCATCGCCGAGGTGGTCCTCAATCTGCTGGCCGAGCCAGGCATGATTGATGACGACGTCGGTGAATCCTGCCGCCGCAAGCGCGCGCAGGTGATATTCGATCAACGGCACACCCGCCACCGGCACCAGCGGCTTTGGTGTGTGCAGGGTCAGCGGACGCATACGTTCGCCCTTGCCGGCCGCGAGGATCATCGCCTTCATGGGCGCGCCTCCGCGGTCGCACGAAGACGGGTGATCAATTCGCCCAGTTCGGCCAACTCCGGCCGCCGGGAAATCACTTCATCTATATAGGCAAAGAAACGCGGCACGTCGGCGAGGTAGCGCGGCTTGCCATCGCGGTGACAGATACGGGCGAAGATCCCGATCACTTTCAGATGGCGCTGCACACCCATCAGGTCGCTGGCGCGATGGAAGTCCTCGAAATCCGCCTGCACCGGGATGCCCTCGGCCTGGGCACGTTGCCAGTAGTCGCGCAGCCAGCCGAGCACCTGCGGCTGCGGCCAACTGAGGAAGGCGTCCTTGAACAGGCAGGTGATGTCATAGGTGACCGGACCGTAGACGGCGTCCTGGAAGTCCAAGACGCCTGGGTTCGGCACGCTGCGCATCAGATTGCGCGGCATATAGTCGCGATGCACCAGGACCTTCGGCTGGGCCAGGGCGCTGTCGATCAGCAGGCTGCTGATGCGCTGCCAGGCTGCGGCCTGCTGCTCATCAAGGGTCACGTTGAGCTCGCGGCCGACATACCACTCGGGGAACAACTCAAGCTCGCGGCGCAGCAGCGCCACGTCGTAGCTCGGCAGCGGAGCGTCCATGGGCAGGTGCTGGAAGGCGAGCAGTGCGTCGATCGCGTCGTGGAACAAGGCGTCGGCATTGCTGCTGTCGATCACATCAAGGTAGGTCTGGTTGCCCAGGTCGCTCAGCAAAAGGAAGCCGCGCTCCAGGTCTTCACCATGAATAACCGGCACATTGACATTGGCACTGGCCAGCAGGCGGGCGATTTCGACGAAAGGCCGGCAGTTCTCCTGGGGCGGCGGTGCATCCATCACGATGAAGCTGCGGCCATCGGCCTGCCAGCGGAAGTAGCGGCGGAAACTCGCATCGCTGCTGGCGGCCGTCAGGCTACCTGCGGGGACCGGACCCCAGCCCTGCTGTTGGAAAAGACGTGCAAGTTGCTCATCGAGCCAGACGTTGAGGTGCTGCAGACGTACATCGTGATCGGGCATTACAAGGGTCTCCAACGGCCCAGGGCTCTGGAAAAATGTATTCGAACGAAGGCCAGACAAGGCCAAAACAGGCAACGAAGGCCGCGGGCGCGCCCGACTTTACCGGTTGTAGATGGGCATTCCGAGCGCATTTACAACGCAACGCAAGCGAGCCGGGACGCATTTCGTAGAGAGCCTAGCCGCCAAGCGGGTCATGCTTTATTATCCAGCATCTTTTTCAGACCATCGAGAGGCGTGCGGCCCCACACGCGGGCAGATGGCACGCAGGAAGCCCGGACTAATAAGATGGCATTGAAATCCCCCGCGTTTCGTAGAAAATTCCCGTTGCTGGTCACCGGCGGTTTGCTGGCACTGCAACCCCTGGCCACGTCGTACGTGGTGGCCGCCGAGCAGTTCGACTGCCAAGTTTCCGCTTCCGGTAGCTGGGACTGCAAGCCCAAGACCAGCGTGAACGCCCTTCCGCCGCGCCCGGTGCACGACGGTGCGGCCGTCAGTTCGGCCAATGCCACGCCAGAGCAGGTCGCCGCAGGCACTGCCGAAGCGAAAGGCACCAGCACCGCGCTGGTGACCGAGAGCAAAGGTCGTGGACTGAAGTCCCGCAGCGCCGACTACAGCCATCTGGACTGGGTTCCGCGCGACAAGCTGACCGCGGCGCAACTCGCCGAGGCCGGTCCGTATTGCTCCGGTGCCTATATCGAACCCACCCGCCCGGGCATGGACGACAGCACGCCTAAAGACGAGTCGCCAACCTTCATCGGCGCCAAGGTTTCCCGCTACCAGCAGGAACAGCAGATCGCCACCCTCGCGGGTGATGTGGTCATGCGCCAGGGCAGCATGCAGGTCGAGGCCGACGAGGCCAACCTGTATCAGGCCGAGAATCGCGGCGAGCTGAGCGGCAACGTGAAGATTCGCGACAACGGTTCGCTGGTAGTGGGCGACCACGCCGACATCCAGCTCGACACCGGTGAAGCCAAGGTCGACAACGCCGAATACGTGATGCACAAATCGCGCATCCGCGGTAACGCGCTGTACGCCAAGCGTGCCGAGAACGCCATCATTCGCCTCAAGGACGGTACCTATACCACCTGTGAGCCGAACAGCAACGCCTGGCAGCTCAAGGGCAACAACATCACCTTGAACCCGGCTACCGGTTTCGGTACCGCGACCAACGTCACCCTGCGGGTCAAAGATGTTCCGGTGTTCTACACCCCGTATATCTACTTCCCGATCGACGATCGTCGCCAGTCCGGCTTCCTGCCACCGTCCTTCAGCACCAGCAGCGACACCGGCTTCATGCTGGTCACGCCGTACTACTTCAACCTGGCGCCTAACTACGACGCCACCCTGTACCCACGCTACATGGCCAAACGCGGCTTGCTGATGGAAGGCGAGTTTCGCTACCTGACCAAGTCCAGCGAAGGCCAGTTTGGTGGGGCGTGGTTGAATGACAAGGATGATGAGCGCAACAAGATGTCCGATTACAAGGACCAGCGCTGGATGGTCAACTGGCAACACAAAGGTGGCCTGGATTCGCGCCTGCTGACTGAAGTCGACTACACCGACATCAGCGATCCTTACTACTTCCAGGATCTGGAGTCGGACCAGATCGGCGTGGAAAGCACCGAGTACGTCAATCAGCGCGCTGGCCTGAGCTGGCGCGGTGATAGCTTCACAGCTGGTTTGAGCGTCAATGCCTATGAGATGGCGAATATCTCGACGATTACACCCTATGACCGCCTTCCACACGTGTTCGCTTACGGCGCGCTGCCTTACAAACCGGCGGGTCTGAATTTCGCGTACAACACCGAGTTCGTGCGTTTTGAGCGCAGCCTGCGTACCGGCAACTTCAGTAACGAAAAGGGCGAACTGTCCTCTTGGTATGACAACAACGTATCAGGCTTGGCCCGGGCCAACGGCAACAGGGTCAACCTGGCACCGGAAGTCAGCTTGCCGATGGACTGGACCTACGGTTTCCTCAGGCCGACACTGAAGTATGTCTATACCCAGTACGACCTGGACCTGGATTCGAGAGGCAGAAATCAGGTTACCAGCTTCGACCAAAGCCCTAGCCGGAGTGTCCCGATCGCTAGCCTGGACAGCGGCCTGTACTTCGATCGCAACACGCAGTGGTTCGGCACAAACTACCGTCAGACCCTTGAGCCACGCCTGTACTACCTCTACGTGCCATACAAAGATCAGAGCGATATCCCGATCTTCGACACCAGCGAGTCGACCTTCAACTATTCCTCTCTGTTCCGCGACAACCGCTTCAGCGGCAATGACCGTATCGGTGACGAGAACAAGCTCTCACTGGGCCTCACCAACCGCTGGATCGAAGATAACGGCTTCGAACGCCAGCGCTTCAGCATTGGCCAGGCACTGTACTTCAAGGATCGCAAGGTTCAATTGCCTGGCATTGACGGAAGAATCCGCCAGGACTCGACCTCTGATGTCTCTCCTTATGCCTTGGAGTACGAGTTCCGCTTCAATCGTGACTGGCGTGTCGCTTCCGACTTCAACTGGGATCCGGACACTCGCAGTACACGTTCGGGAAGCGCCATGTTCCACTACCAGCCTGAAGATAACGTCAACAAGATCGTCAACTTCGGCTACCGCTACCGCAATGACCTGGTCCGTTACGACCAGACCACCGGCACATGGTCAGTGGGAGGCGGAGATTATGGGACCCCAGGCCAACCGGGTTATGTAAAGGACTACTACAAGATCCAGCAACATGACTTCTCCGTCATGTGGCCAATCGTTCCGCAGTGGACCGCAATCGCCCGCTGGCAGCACGACTACAACCGGAACCGCACACTGGAAGCCATGGGTGGTTTCGAATACGACAACTGCTGCTGGAAACTGCGTCTGATCAACCGCTACTGGGTCGATTACGACGAATTCAGCCAGGACGCACCGCAAAACGAAAAAGGCGACCACGGCGTCTTCCTGCAGATCGTGCTGAAAGGCCTCGGTGGTGTAGTGGGCAACAAGGTTGAGTCGTTCCTCGATCAAGGCATTCAAGGTTACCGTACACGTGAAGACCAAGCTTATTGATTGTCTGCGCCCGCTAGTGCTGGGCGCCGTGATGTTGAGCAGCACCGCGCACGCCGCGGTGCAGACCCTGGACAAGATCGTCGCCATCGTCGACAACGACGTGGTCATGCAGAGCCAACTGGACCAGCGTGTCCACGAAGTCCAGCAGACCATCGCCAAGCGGGGCGGCGCGGTGCCGCCTACCAGCGTGCTCGACCAGCAGGTACTGGAACGTCTGATCGTCGAAAACCTGCAACTGCAGATCGGCGAACGCTCCGGTATCCGCATCACCGATGAAGAACTCAACCAGGCCATCGGCACCATCGCCCAGCGCAACAACATGAGCCTGGAGCAGTTCCGCGCTGCCCTGGCCCATGACGGCCTGTCCTTTGATGACGCCCGCGAGCAGGTCCGTCGCGAGATGATCATCAGCCGCGTACGCCAGCGCCGGGTTGCCGAGCGCATCCAGGTGTCCGAGCAGGAAGTGAAGAACTTCCTCGCATCGGATCTGGGCAAGGTGCAGCTGTCGGAAGAATACCGTCTGGCCAACATCCTGATCCCGACCCCGGAAAGCGCCAATTCCAACGCGATCCAGGCCGCTGCCCGTCAGGCTGGCGAGATCTATCAGCAGCTCAAGCAAGGCGCCGACTTCGCCCAGTTGGCAATCGCCCGTTCGGCCAGCGAAACCGCGCTGGAAGGCGGCGAGATGGGCTGGCGCAAAGCGGCCCAGTTGCCACCTCCATTCGACCAGATGCTCGGGTCCATGGCAGTTGGCGACGTCACCGAGCCAGTCCGCACTCCAGGCGGCTTCATCATCCTCAAACTGCAGGAAAAGCGCGGCGGCCAAACCCAACTGCGTGATGAAGTCCATGTACGCCACATCCTGATCAAGCCAAGCGAAATCCGCAGCGAAGCCGAGACCAAGGTCCTGGCCCAGCGTCTGTACGATCGCATCCAGGCGGGTGAAGACTTTGCCGAACTGGCGAAGAGCTTCTCGGAAGACCCGGGCTCGGCGCTCAACGGCGGCGACCTCAACTGGATCGACCCGAACGCCCTGGTACCCGAGTTCCGCGAAGTCATGGCCCATGCCCAGCAAGGCGTAGTGTCCAAGCCGTTCCAGACTCAATATGGCTGGCACGTACTTGAAGTCCTTGGTCGTCGCGCCACTGACAGCACTGCCCAGGCCCGCGAGCAACAGGCCATGACCGTACTGCGCAACCGCAAGTACGACGAAGAGCTGCAAAGCTGGCTGCGTCAGATCCGCGACGAAGCCTACGTCGAGATCAAGCTTCCTGGCGCCGAACAGGCAGCCCAGTGAAACCTCAGCGCTTCGCCATCACACCCGGCGAGCCGGCCGGCATAGGTCCTGACCTTTGCCTGCTGCTCGCCTCGCAAGCCCAGCCTTATCCCCTGATTACCATCACCAGTCGTGACCTGCTCGCCGAGCGGGCCACGCAACTGGGTGTGGCTGTCGAACTGCTGCCCGTCAGCCCCGCCGCCTTCCCCGACCAGCCCGCCAAAGCCGGCAGCCTGTACGTTTGGGACACGCCACTGGCAAACAAGGCGGTCGCGGGCACGCTGGACAAGGCCAACGCCGCCTTCGTCCTGGAAACCCTGACCCGCGCCGGACAGGGCTGCCTGGACGGGCACTTCGCCGGCATGATCACCGCCCCGGTACACAAGGGCGTGATCAACGAGAGCGGCATCGCTTTCTCCGGACACACCGAATTCCTCGCCGAACTGACCAATACCGCCCAGGTCGTCATGATGCTCGCCACCCGCGGCCTGCGCGTCGCCCTGGTGACAACCCATCTGCCCCTGCGCGACGTGGCCGACGCCATCACTGTCGAACGCCTCGAGCGGGTCACGCGGATCCTGCATGCCGACCTGCAACAGAAATTCGGTATCGCCGCTCCGCGCATCCTGGTCTGCGGACTCAACCCGCATGCCGGCGAAGGTGGCCATCTGGGTCGCGAGGAAATCGACATCATCGAGCCCACGCTGGAACGCCTGCGTGGCGAAGGCATGGACCTGCGTGGTCCGTTGCCCGCCGACACACTGTTTACCCCCAAATATCTGGAGCACTGCGATGCAGTGCTGGCGATGTACCACGACCAAGGCCTGCCCGTGCTCAAGTTCAAGGGCTTTGGCGCAGCACTGAATGTCACCCTCGGCCTGCCGATCATCCGTACTTCGGTGGATCACGGTACCGCTCTGGACCTTGCCGGCACTGGCAAGATCGACACAGGCAGCCTGCAGGTCGCACTGGAAACCGCCTACCAGATGGCCGAGACCCGACTATGACTGAGCAATACCAACACCGGGCGCGCAAGCGCTTCGGTCAGAACTTCCTGCACGACGCTGGCGTGATCGATCGCATTCTGCGCGCCATCAATGCCAAGGCCGGCGAGCACATCCTGGAGATTGGCCCCGGCCAGGGCGCCCTGACCGAAGGCGTGCTGAGCAGCGGCGCGCAACTGGACGTGGTGGAGCTGGACAAGGACCTGGTGCCAATCCTCAACCAGCAATTCGCCGACCGCGGCAACTTCCGCCTGCACCAGGGCGACGCGCTGAAGTTCGACTTCACCACCCTCGGCGCCGCACCACGCGCCCTGCGAGTGGTCGGTAACCTGCCGTACAACATCTCCACCCCGCTGATCTTCCACCTGCTGAACAACGCCGGCCTGATCCGCGACATGCACTTCATGCTGCAGAAAGAAGTGGTCGAGCGCCTGGCCGCAGGCCCTGGCGGCGGCGACTGGGGACGTCTGTCGATCATGGTCCAGTACCACTGCCGGGTCGAGCACCTGTTCAATGTCGGCCCGGGCGCATTCAATCCACCACCGAAAGTGGACTCCGCGATCGTACGCCTGGTGCCTCACGAAACCCTGCCTCACCCGGCCAAGGACCACCGACTGCTGGAACGCGTCGTTCGCGAAGCCTTCAACCAGCGCCGCAAGACCTTGCGCAACACCTTGAAGGCTCTGCTCAGCAGCGATGCGATCGAAGCCGCCGGTGTCGACGGCAGCCTGCGTCCCGAGCAACTCGATCTGGCCGCTTTTGTCCGTCTGGCGGACAAGCTGGCCGAACAAGCGCCTGCCAAGTAACACAAGCCCGGCCAGCTTCCTTCGGAGGCTGGCCGGCGCACCGGCCAATGGCCTAGACTGACTTCTTCGCAACATCCGCTTGTATTGAAGGCCCTTCGCATGTCCGAACCGCGCTATCAGGTCGACGTCAGCGTCGTCACCCGCTTCCTCCCGGAACAGTCCAACCTCGAGAACGAGCAGTTTGCGTTCGCCTATACCATCACGGTGAGCAACAACGGCGCCGTGGCGGCCAAGCTGATCTCCCGTCACTGGGTCATCACCCATGGCAGCGGCAAGGTGGAAGAGATTCGCGGAGACGGCGTGGTGGGGCAGCAGCCACTGATCGCACCGGGCCAGAGCCACACCTACAGCAGCGGTGCGGTGCTGTCCGCCAAGGTCGGCACCATGCAAGGCAGCTACCAGATGTTCGCCGAAGACGGCGTGCGCTTCGAAGCGGTGATCGCGCCGTTCCGCCTTGCCGTTCCCGGGGCCCTGCACTGATGGCGACGTATGCCGTCGGCGATCTGCAGGGCTGCCTGGAGCCGCTAAAGTGCCTGCTCGAACGAGTCAACTTCAACCCCGCCGTCGATCGTCTGTGGCTGGTGGGCGATTTGGTCAATCGTGGCCCGCAGTCCCTGGAAACCTTGCGCTTCCTCTATGGCATGCGCGACTCGCTGGTCTGCGTACTGGGTAATCACGACCTGCACCTGCTGGCGGCCTGGCACAACATCGAGCGACTGAAAAAGAGCGATACCCTGCGCGAAGTGCTTGATGCACCGGACGCCCCGGAACTGATGGACTGGCTTCGCCGGCAGAAGCTGCTGCATTTCGACGAGGCCCGCGGCACCGTGATGGTTCACGCCGGCATTCCTCCGCAATGGACCCTGGCCAAGGCTCTGGCCCTGGCCGCCGAGGTCGAAGAGGTATTGCGTGACGACAATCGCCTCAAACCTTACCTGGACGGTATGTACGGTAACGAGCCCGCCAAGTGGAACAAGGACCTGACCGGCGTCAGCCGCCTGCGCGTCATCACCAACTACTTCACCCGCATGCGCTTCTGCACCGCAGACGGCAAGCTCGACCTCAAGGGCAAGGAAGGCGCCGACACCGCCCTGCCCGGCTACAAGCCCTGGTTCGCCCACAAGGACCGCCGCTCGCGGCACGTGAAGATCATCTTCGGCCACTGGGCGGCCCTCGAAGGCCGCTGCAATGCGCCCGGGGTCTTTGCCCTGGACACCGGCTGCGTGTGGGGCGGCGCCATGACCCTGATGAATGTCGACAGTGGCGAATTCCAGCGCTGCGACTGCAAGCCGAAAGGCACCCCGACCCCACCTGCCACGCCCCACACAAACGGCTAGAATGGCCCTTCACTGTTGAAGGAAACCGCCCCATGAGCGAATTCAAACGCATCCCTCCCGAGCAGGCCCAGGCGCTGCGTGAACAAGGTGCGGTCGTGGTCGATATTCGCGACCCCCAAAGCTACGCCACTGGCCACATCGCAGGCTCCCATCACCTGGACAACCACTCGGTTGCCGACTTCATCCGCAACGCCGACCTGGATGCGCCCACCGTGGTGGTCTGCTACCACGGCAACTCGAGCCAGAACGCAGCGGCGTACCTGGCTGGCCAGGGCTTCTCGGAGGTCTACAGCCTCGACGGTGGTTTCGAGTTGTGGCGCGGCACCTACCCGGCGGAAACCAGCCAAGGGACGCCCGAATAATTTTTTAAATTCCCCGCAGCCCGCGTCCCGTGCGGGCTCGCGCCTGACCAGACGAACGGTCATGGCGAACTTATCGCCCTTCCGTCCTTGACCTCCCGGATTACGAACTATCCTTAAGCCCAGGCCATCCAAAAAGGGGAGAGCCGGTACACCGGCGTGCGGGTCATCGGTAGCGATTTCAAGGTGTTCTGGGGGGTATACAGCAATCGTCCATCCCGATTGCATGCCAGCATCAGCTGACTGATCCGGCGTCGGCTCCACGTATCGAGCGAGGTGACGTCATGAGTATTTTTAGCCACTTCCAACAACGCTTCGAGTCCACCCGTCAGGAAGAGCTCTCGCTGCAGGAGTATCTAGAGCTCTGCAAGAACGACCGCAGCGCATACGCCTCAGCGGCTGAGCGTCTGCTCATGGCCATCGGGGAGCCGGAACTGGTCGACACCTCGAACAACTCCAGGTTGTCGCGAATTTTCTCCAACAAGGTCATCCGGCGTTATCCGGCCTTCGAAGATTTCCATGGCATGGAGGAATGCATCGATCAGATCGTTTCCTACTTCCGCCATGCTGCGCAGGGCCTGGAAGAGAAGAAACAGATCCTTTATCTGCTCGGCCCGGTAGGTGGCGGTAAATCGTCCCTGGCGGAAAAACTCAAGCAACTGATCGAGAAGGTGCCCTTCTACGCCATCAAGGGCTCGCCGGTTTTCGAGTCACCACTGGGGCTGTTCAATGCCACCGAGGATGGCGCGATTCTGGAAGAAGATTTCGGCATCCCGCGTCGCTACCTGAGCACCATCATGTCTCCTTGGGCGACCAAGCGCCTGGCCGAATTCGGCGGCGACATCAGCCAGTTCAAGGTGGTCAAGCTCTACCCTTCGATCCTCAACCAGATCGCCGTGGCCAAGACCGAGCCGGGCGACGAGAACAACCAGGACATCTCGGCCCTCGTGGGCAAGGTGGATATTCGCAAGCTCGAGGAATTCCCGCAGAACGACGCCGATGCCTACAGCTACTCGGGCGCACTGTGCCGGGCCAACCAGGGCCTGATGGAATTCGTCGAGATGTTCAAGGCGCCGATCAAGGTCCTGCACCCGCTGCTGACCGCGACCCAGGAAGGCAACTACAACAGTACCGAAGGCCTGGGCGCGATCCCTTACTCCGGGATCCTGCTGGCCCACTCCAACGAATCGGAATGGCACAGCTTCCGCAACAACAAGAACAACGAGGCGTTCATCGACCGGATCTACATCGTCAAGGTGCCGTATTGCCTGCGCGTCAGTGACGAAATCAAGATCTACGACAAGCTCCTGTTCAACAGCTCCCTGGCCAAGGCTCATTGCGCGCCTGACACCCTGAAGATGCTCGCTCAGTTCACCGTGCTCTCGCGCCTCAAAGAGCCGGAAAACTCGAACATCTACTCGAAAATGCGCGTCTATGACGGTGAAAACCTCAAGGACACCGATCCAAAAGCCAAGTCGATCCAGGAGTACCGCGACAGCGCTGGCGTAGACGAAGGCATGAACGGCCTGTCGACCCGCTTCGCCTTCAAGATCCTGTCGAAGGTGTTCAACTTCGACCCTCATGAAGTGGCGGCCAACCCGGTTCACCTGCTGTACGTGCTGGAACAGCAGATCGAGCAGGAGCAATTCCCGGCCGAAGTGCGCGAACGCTACCTGCGCTTCCTGAAGGAATACCTGGCGCCGCGCTACATCGAGTTCATCGGCAAGGAAATCCAGACCGCTTACCTGGAGTCCTACAGCGAGTACGGCCAGAACATCTTCGACCGCTATGTGCTGTACGCGGACTTCTGGATTCAGGATCAGGAATACCGCGATCCGGAAACCGGCGAGATCCTCAACCGCATCGCCCTCAACGAAGAACTGGAGAAAATCGAGAAGCCGGCCGGCATCAGCAATCCGAAGGATTTCCGCAACGAGATCGTCAACTTCGTACTGCGCGCCCGGGCCAACAACAACGGCAAGAACCCGACCTGGCTCAGCTACGAAAAACTGCGGGTGGTCATCGAGAAGAAAATGTTCTCCAACACCGAGGATCTCCTGCCCGTCATCAGCTTCAACGCCAAGGCCAGCAAAGAGGATCAACAGAAACACAACGACTTCGTTACGCGGATGGTGGAGCGCGGCTACACGGACAAACAGGTTCGCCTGCTCTCGGAATGGTACCTGCGGGTCAGAAAATCCCAGTAAAAGCTGTCAGCTGTAAGCCACAAGCCACGAGCTGTTCGCGGGGTGCCCAGGCACACCGCACAGCTCATGGCCGAGGCGAAGGCTTTTACTTGCAGCGCGTAGCTTGACGCTTGCGGCTGCATTACCGGAGGGGCCCATGAGCTATGTAATCGACCGACGCCTGAACGGCAAGAACAAGAGCACGGTCAACCGCCAGCGCTTTCTGCGGCGTTACCGTGACCACATCAAGAAAGCCGTCGAGGAAGCCGTAAGCCGCCGCTCCATTACCGATATGGAGCACGGTGAGCAGATCAGCATTCCCGGACGCGATATCGACGAACCCGTTCTTCACCACGGACGTGGTGGCAAACAAACCGTGGTTCACCCTGGCAACAAGGAATTCACCGCCGGCGAGCACATTCCGCGCCCACAAGGCGGCGGCGGGGGTGGCGGTCGCGGCAAGGCGGGCAACTCCGGCGAAGGCATGGATGAGTTCGTCTTCCAGATCACCCAGGAAGAGTTCCTCGAATTCATGTTCGAAGACCTGGAACTGCCCAATCTGGTCAAACGCCACCTGACCGGCACCGACACCTTCAAGACCGTACGTGCCGGGATCAGCAACGAAGGCAACCCGTCGCGCATCAATATCATCCGCACCTTGCGTTCAGCCCATGCCCGGCGCATCGCCTTGTCCGGCAGCAGCCGCGCGCGGCTGCGTGAGGTACGGGAAGAACTGGAGCGGCTGAAACGCGAGGAACCCGACAATTTCGGCGACATTCAGGAAATCGAAGCGGAAATCGAGCGCCTGAGCGCCCGCATCCACCGCATCCCCTTCCTCGACACGTTCGACCTCAAGTACAACCTGCTGGTCAAACACCCGAACCCGAGTTCCAAGGCAGTGATGTTCTGCCTCATGGACGTTTCCGGCTCCATGACCCAGGCCACCAAGGACATCGCCAAGCGCTTCTTCATCCTGCTGTACCTGTTCCTGAAGCGAAATTACGACCGCATCGAAGTGGTGTTCATCCGCCATCACACCAGCGCCCGCGAAGTGGATGAAGAAGAGTTTTTCTATTCACGCGAAACCGGCGGCACCATTGTCTCCAGCGCGCTGAAATTGATGCAGGAAATCATGGCCGAACGCTATTCGGCCAGCGAGTGGAACATCTACGCCGCCCAGGCCTCGGACGGTGACAACTGGAACGACGATTCGCCCATCTGCCGGGAGATCCTCAGCAAGCAGATCATGCCGTTCGTGCAGTACTACACTTACGTCGAAATCACGCCCCGCGAACATCAGGCCCTCTGGTACGAATACGAACGTATCGGCGAAGCCTTTGCTGACACGTTCGCCCAGCAACAGTTGGTGTCGGCCGGCGATATCTATCCGGTCTTCCGTGAACTCTTCCAGCGCAGGTTAGTGACATGACCGCCAGAGAGCAGAAACGCCATCCCATTTCCACCGGGTCCGAGTGGACGTTCGAGCTCATCCAGGCTTATGACCGCGAGATCAGCCGCCTGGCAGAGCGTTACGCCCTGGACACTTACCCCAACCAGATCGAAGTGATCACCGCCGAGCAGATGATGGACGCCTACGCCTCGGTGGGCATGCCGCTGGGCTATCACCACTGGTCCTACGGCAAGCACTTCCTGAGCACGGAAAAATCCTATAGCCGCGGTCAGATGGGCCTGGCCTACGAGATCGTGATCAACTCCGACCCCTGCATCGCTTACCTGATGGAGGAAAACACCATCTGCATGCAGGCCCTGGTGGTGGCTCACGCCTGCTATGGGCACAACAGTTTCTTCAAGGGCAACTACCTGTTCCGCACCTGGACCGACGCCAGTTCGATCATCGATTACCTGGTGTTCGCCAAGCAGTACATCACCCAGTGCGAGGAGCGCCACGGTATCGATGCCGTGGAAGACCTGCTGGACTCCTGCCACGCCCTGATGAACTACGGCGTCGACCGCTACAAACGGCCTTACCCGATTTCCGCCGAAGAAGAGCGACGTCGACAGAAAGACCGCGAAGAGCACCTGCAGAAGCAGATCAACGACCTGTGGCGCACCATTCCGAAAGGGGCCGACAAGTCCAGCGACAAGGACGCCGGGCGCTTCCCCGCCGAGCCTCAGGAAAACATCCTCTACTTCATCGAGAAACATGCGCCGCTGCTGGAGCCCTGGCAGCGTGAGATCGTGCGCATCGTGCGCAAGATCGCCCAGTATTTCTATCCACAGCGCCAGACCCAGGTAATGAACGAAGGCTGGGCAACCTTCTGGCACTACACGCTGATGAACGACCTGTACGACGAAGGCCTGGTCACTGACGGCTTCATGATGGAATTCCTCCAGTCCCACACCAGCGTGGTGTTCCAGCCCGGCTTCGACAGCCCCTACTACAGCGGCATCAACCCCTATGCGCTGGGGTTCGCCATGTACACCGACATTCGCCGCATTTGCGAGCACCCTACCGAAGAGGACCGCCACTGGTTCCCCGACATCGCCGGCAGCGACTGGCTGTCCGCCATCAAGTTCGCCATGAGCAGCTTCAAGGACGAGAGCTTCATCCTGCAGTACCTCTCGCCCAAGGTCATTCGTGATCTGAAACTGTTCAGCATCATGGATGACGATCAGCGCGACGATCTGCTGGTCCCGGCAATCCATGACGAGAGCGGTTACCGCGTCATTCGCGAAACCCTGGCGGCCCAGTACAACCTCGGCAATCGCGAACCCAACGTGCAGATCTGGAGCATCGACCGCCGCGGCGATCGCTCACTCACCCTGCGCCACCAACAACACGACCGCAAACCACTGGGCGACTCAACCGAGGAAGTCCTCAAGCACCTGCACCGTCTCTGGGGCTTCGATATTCACCTCGAAACCCTGCAGGGCGAGCAGATCATGAAAACCCATCATGTTCCGCCACGGGGGGAGCACTCCGAGGGTGACCACGGTCGCCTCGACCTCGCCGTCGTCCACCTGTAACCCAGGCAGCCTCCGTGATGTCACACAGGTTATCCTGTGGGGCATCTACGGAGGTTTTTCATGCAGATTTACAAAGTCGGCGGCGCCGTGCGCGACCGCCTGCTCGGCAGGCCGGTCACCGACAACGACTGGGTCGTGGTTGGCGCCACGGTCGAACAGATGCAGGCCCAGGGCTTTCGCCCGGTGGGCAGTGATTTCCCGGTGTTCCTACACCCCAAGAGCGGCGAGGAATATGCTCTCGCCCGCACCGAGCGCAAGAGTGGCGTTGGCTACGGCGGCTTTACGTTCCATGCCAGCCCGGAGGTCACCCTTGAGCAGGACCTGATCCGCCGCGACCTCACCATCAACGCCATGGCCGAAGACGGCGACGGTAATCTGACCGATCCCTACAACGGCAAGAAAGACCTCGAAGACCGCATTCTCCGTCATGTTTCACCCGCGTTCGCCGAAGATCCTCTGCGGGTCCTGCGCGTTGCCCGCTTCGCTGCGCGCTTCGCCGGACTCGGTTTTAGCGTGGCCCCCGAAACCCTGGAACTGATGCGCCAGTTGAGCGAATCAGGTGAATTGCAGGCCCTCACCGCAGAGCGCAGCTGGAAAGAAATTTCCCGCGCGATGATGGAAGACGCCCCCCAGGTATTCATTCAGGTCCTGCGCGACTGCGGCGCACTCAAGCAACTGATACCCGAGTTGGACGCCCTGTTCGGCGTGCCCCAGCCCGCCGCCCATCACCCGGAAATCGATACCGGAGCCCATACACTTGCAGTGCTGGAGCAAGCCGCGCGGCATGAGCATCCACTGACCGTACGCTGGGCCTGCCTGCTCCATGACCTGGGCAAGGGCACCACACCGGAAGCCGAATGGCCCCGGCATATCGCCCATGAACATCGCGGCCTGAAATTGATTGAAGCGGTCAACCAGCGCTTCAAGGCACCGCGTGACTGCCAGGAACTGGCGCTGCTGGTAGGCGAGTTCCACACCCACGGCCACCGCGCACTGGAACTGAAGCCCTCGACCTTGCTGGAGCTGCTGCAACGTTTCGACGTGTATCGGCGCCCACAGCGGTTCGAAGAGTTTATTGCCGCTTGCGAAATGGATGCGCGGGGTCGGCTGGGGCTGGAGGATCGCGCTTATCCCCAGGCGGAATATCTGCGCGGCGCGGCAGCGGCGGCTAGAGAAGTGGCTGTGCAGCCGCTGGTGCAGCAGGGCTACACCGGACAGGCACTGGGAGAAGCACTGAAGAAAGCCCGCCTGAATGCGCTGAAAGCCTACAAGGAAAACGCCGCGAACTGAGTTCGCGGCGCTCGATCAGAGCCCTTGCGGGGTCAACTGCCGCTCGCTCCAGAGGAACGGCACGGGGGCGAGGACCTGGTCGATCTGCGCCTCGCTCCATAGCTGCGCCATGGTCTTGCCGGCGCCCGGATGCAGCAGCGTCGGCGCTATCAGCGATAGCGGCCACAGAACGAAAGCGTTTTTCAGAATTTCGGCACGGGGCAGGATCAGGCCGTCGAAGTTGCCGTGAAGGTCGCCGTACATCAGCACATCGATGTCCAGCGGCAGCCCTTTGCGCTCCGGCGCATAGCGGCCGTTGTCGGCCTCGATGAACTTGAGCCGGCGATCCAGTTCGATCAGCGGCAGATCGGTCAGGCCGGTCACCACCAGATTGAAAAACGGCCCGCTCTTGATGCCCACCGCCTGACTTTCGAAGACGGCGGAGCACTCCATCTGCTGGAGAAAACCGGCCAGTGCGTCGAGGCCGGCAGTGAGGTGCCGTTCGCGCTCGACATTACTGCCGAGGCCCAGGTAGACCCGTATCAGAGGCATCCGCGCTCGATCTCCACGCCAACTCCTGAAGCCGCAGGCACCGCGCCGGGCTTGGTCAGCTTCAAGTGCAGCCATGGAATATTGAATTCGGCCATCAGCACCTGGGCCAGACGCTCGGCGAAGGTTTCCACCAACTGGAACTGCGTCTGCTCGGCGAATGCCTGGATCCGCGCCGAGACGCTGGCATAGTCCAGGGCGAGGGTAAGGTCGTCTCCCGCGGCCGCCGGGCGATTATCCCAGGCGAACCGCAGATCCAGCCGCAGGCACTGGCGAATGCCGCGTTCCCAGTCGTAGGCACCGATCACAGTGTCGACTTCCAGCCCCTCGATGAACACTCTGTCCAAGCACTTCTCTCCACAGCACGACAAGGGCGCCTTGCGCCGTTAGAATCAGGGCGTCCTCGCCCGGAATAGTTAGCATGTTTTGGTTACTGGCGTTATTCGCCTACCTGCTCGGCTCTCTGTCCTTCGCCATCGTCCTCAGCCGCCTGAGCGGCAGCCCGGACCCGCGCATGAGCGGTTCAGGCAATGCCGGCGCCACCAATATGTTGCGTCTGGCGGGGCGGAAGCTGGCGATCCTGACCCTGCTTGGCGACCTGTGCAAGGGGTTGCTGCCAGTACTGCTCGCCCATTCGGCTGGCCTGGACCAACAAGAACAGGCCTGGATCGGCGTCAGCGCGGTCATCGGCCACCTGTTTCCGGTGTATTTCCGTTTCCGCGGCGGCAAGGGTGTCGCCACCGCCGCCGGCATGCTGCTCGGCCTCTACCCGCCGGCCGCCCTGCTGGCCATCAGCAGTTGGCTGCTGACCTTCTACCTGACCCGCACCAGCTCGCTGGCCGCCCTGATCGCAACGCCTCTGACCCTGCCACTGCTGGCCTGGCGCGAACCTGAAGCGTTGTTGCCAATGAGCCTGTTGACCTTGCTCATCGTCTGGCGTCATCGCGGCAATCTACGCGACCTGTTCGCCGGACGCGAACGGCATTTCTGAACGCGCCGAATGAGCAGGATTCACCTTCAGATCGCTTGCAACTGCTCCATCGGCCAGCGTGCCTGCACGCTGATCGCCAGGCTTTCCTTCTGGCCGGCCGCCAGACGCTGGCATCCCGCATAGGCAATCATCGCGCCGTTATCGGTGCAGAACTGCGGCCGGGCGTAATACACATTGCCCTTGAGTCCCGCCGTCATATCCTCGAGGGATGCGCGCAAGGCCTTGTTGGCGCTTACACCGCCAGCGATCACCAGGCGCTTCAGGCCGGTCTGTTGCAATGCGCGGCGGCACTTGATGGTCAGAGTCTCCACCACCGCCTTCTCGAAGGCCAGGGAGATGTCGCAACGGGTTTGCTCGCCGTCGTCCCCAGCGCTCTTGCATTGCTGCCAGGTATTGAGGGCGAAGGTTTTCAGGCCACTGAAGCTGAAATCCAGGCCCGGCCGATCGGTCATCGGCCGCGGGAATACGAAGCGGCCGGGCACGCCCTGGGTTGCCAGGCGCGCAATTTCAGGACCGCCGGGATAATTCAGGCCGATCAGCTTGGCAGTCTTGTCGAAGGCCTCGCCTGCGGCGTCGTCCAGCGACTCGCCGAGCAGTTCGTAACGGCCAATGCCGTCGACCCGCACCAGTTGCGTATGGCCGCCAGATACCAGCAAGGCGACGAACGGGAATTCCGGAGGGTGCTCTTCCAGCATCGGCGCCAGCAGGTGGCCTTCCATATGGTGGACGCCCAACGCCGGGATATCCCAGGCAAACGCCAGGGCCTGGGCGCAAGATGCGCCCACCAGCAGCGCACCAACCAGGCCAGGGCCGGCTGTGTAGGCGATCGCATCGATCTCGGTAGGCGCGCAATCGGCTTCGGCCAGAACCTGGCGGATCAGCGGCAGCATGCGCTTGACGTGATCACGCGAAGCGAGCTCCGGCACCACACCGCCATAGACGCGGTGCAGGTCGATCTGGCTGAATAACGCGTCGGCCAGCAGGCCTCGCTCGCTGTCGTAGAGCGCGACGCCGGTTTCATCGCAGGATGTTTCCAATCCCAGTACTAGCATGGGTGTTTGCCTTGTCGAGGCTGAATTCGAAGGCGCGCATGATAGTCCCCGCTCCCGGTGCCGACCAGCGGTTTTCGATCAGAGGCTTTGCATTCCGCCCAGCTAAGAGTTACCATCCGCAACCCTTAAAACCGACGTTACTCCAGTGCACATTTCTGCCACGAGTTCGTTGACCCCGGTAATGAATGAAGGTAGCTCTGGATGCCAGCCGTCAAAGTTAAAGAGAATGAACCCTTCGACGTAGCTCTGCGTCGTTTCAAGCGCTCCTGCGAAAAAGCCGGTGTACTGGCTGAAGTTCGTAGCCGCGAATTTTACGAGAAGCCAACTTCTGAGCGTAAGCGCAAAGCAGCAGCCGCTGTTAAGCGTCACGCCAAGAAAGTTCAGCGCGAACAGCGCCGCGCCGTTCGTCTGTACTAATACAGACGTTCGTCGCAAGCTTCTGCCTTGCCCGGCCTACAGCCGGGCTGCCGGCAGATGTTCTGCTGTTTCCTCCGGCAGCGACTCAGGTCGTGATGCCAGAGACGCCCAAGCTGTGTACCAGCGCGGGCAAGCCTGCGTAAATCGTCAGAACTGGCCTCAACGCCAGCCGTGCACGTCACCACTGACGAGCCCTCACGGGCTGCAGACGAGCACACCCTTCTTTCCGTTTTTGCGTCATGCCATTCGACACCTGCTTCGAATGCACCGTCGTTCCCGCTGCATTAGCGATAGACTTTGTTATCGCCTGACGACGAGAGAGCCATGGCCGGGTTGATTCCCCAAAGCTTCATTGACGACCTTCTGAACCGCACCGACATCGTCGATGTGGTGAGTTCTCGCGTCCAGCTAAAAAAAGCCGGCAAGAACCTCACCGCCTGCTGCCCGTTCCACAAGGAAAAGACCCCATCCTTCAGCGTCAGCCCCGACAAGCAGTTCTATTACTGCTTCGGCTGCGGCGCCGGCGGTAACGCCCTCGGCTTCATCATGGACCACGACAACCTGGATTTTCCCCAGGCTGTCGAGGAACTGGCCAAGGCCGCGGGGATGGAAATCCCCCGGGAAGAAAGCGGTCGCGGACACAAGCCCCGCCAGCCGACCGATTCGCCGCTCTACCCGCTGCTCACGGCTTCCGCCGAGTTTTATCGCCAGGCCCTGAAAAGCCACCCGACCCGCAAAGCGGCGGTGGACTACCTCAAGGGCCGCGGCCTGTCCGGGGAAATCGCCCGCGACTTCGGCCTCGGGTTCGCTCCGCCCGGCTGGGACAACCTGTTCAAGCACCTGGGCAGCGACACCCTGCAGCAAAAGGCCATGATCGACGCTGGCCTGCTCATCGAGAACGCTGAATCCGGCAAGCGCTACGACCGCTTCCGCGACCGGGTCATGTTCCCGATCCGCGACAGTCGCGGCAGAGTGATCGCCTTCGGTGGCCGGGTACTCGGCGACGACAAGCCCAAATACCTCAACTCCCCGGAAACCCCGGTCTTTCACAAAGGCCAGGAGCTGTACGGGCTGTACGAGGCGCGCAAATTCAACCGCAACCTCGACGAGATCATCGTCGTCGAGGGTTACATGGACGTCATCGCCCTCGCCCAACAAGGCCTGCGCAATGCCGTCGCAACCCTGGGCACGGCGACCAGTGAGGAACACCTCAAGCGCCTGTTCCGCGTGGTGCCAAGCGTGTTGTTCTGCTTCGACGGTGACCAGGCCGGCCGCAACGCCGCCTGGCGTGCGCTGGAAGCAGCTCTGTCGAGCCTGCAGGATGGCCGCAAGGCGCGTTTCCTGTTCTTGCCTGAAGGTGAAGACCCGGACACCCTGGTCCGCGCCGAAGGCACCGATGCCTTCCGAGCCCGCATCAACCAGCACGCCCAGCCGCTGGCCGACTACTTCTTCCAGCAACTGACCGAGGAAGCCGATCCGCGCTCGCTCGAAGGCAAGGCCCACATGGCCACCCTCGCCGCACCGCTGATCGACAAAGTGCCGGGCGCCAACCTGCGCGCCCTGATGCGCAATCGCCTGAAGGAAATCACCGGGCTGGACAACCAGCAGGTCGAGCGACTGGCCCAGAGCGCGCCGCGCGAGGCGCCGCCGGCCTACGACCCGGGCATCGACTACGATGCGATTCCCGACTACAGCCAAGACTACAGCGACTTCCACCAGCCGGAGCATTTCCAGCCCCAGCAGCAATGGACGCCCAACCAGGGCGGACAGCAGCAGAAGAAGAAATGGGACGGCCAGGGCAAGAAGGGCAAACCATGGGATCGCAATGGCAAACGCCAGGAATTCCATCCGGCATGGGTCCCCACGTCGGTCGAACCACCGACCATCATCGCCCTGCGGACCCTGCTGCATCACCCGGAGTTGGCGAGGAAAGTCGAGGAAACCAGTCATTTCGCCGCCGAAGAACATCTTCACGCGCAACTGCTGGTAGCACTGGTCGAAGCGCTGCAAAAAAAACCTGAGCTACGCTCATTACAGTTGATCGCACGCTGGCACGGCACTGAACAAGGCCGTCTGCTGCGGGCGCTGGCGGAAAAGGAATGGCTGATCGATGCCGACAACCTTGAACAACAGTTTTTCGACACTATAACTAGCTTGTCCGCTCGCCAACGCGAGCGCAGCCTGGAACATCTGCTCAGAAAAGCACGTCAAAGCGAATTGAGCGCAGAGGAAAAAAATCAGCTGCGCGACCTACTGAGTCGCAATGTTCCCGCACAAACCCCGACCTCAACTGGCGCGTGAGGTCCATGCTCGGGTATAATCCTCGGCTTGTTTTTTGCCCGCCAAGACCTTCAGTGGATAGGGTGTTATGTCCGGAAAAGCGCAACAGCAGTCTCGCATCAAAGAGTTGATCACCCGCGGTCGTGAGCAGGGCTACCTGACTTACGCGGAGGTCAACGACCACCTGCCGGAGGATATTTCAGATCCGGAACAGGTGGAAGACATCATCCGCATGATCAACGACATGGGGATCAACGTATTCGAGAGTGCTCCGGATGCGGATGCCCTTTTGTTGGCCGAAGCCGACACCGACGAAGCCGCGGCCGAAGAAGCCGCAGCAGCGTTGGCGGCTGTGGAAACCGACATTGGTCGCACCACCGACCCAGTGCGCATGTACATGCGCGAAATGGGTACCGTCGAGCTTCTGACCCGTGAAGGCGAAATCGAAATCGCCAAGCGGATCGAGGAAGGCATCCGTGAAGTAATGAGCGCTATCGCTCACTTCCCCGGTACCGTCGAATACATCCTCAGCGAATATGATCGCGTTACCGTCGAAGGCGGTCGGCTGTCCGACGTCCTGAGCGGCTACATCGACCCGGACGACGGTATTGCACCGCCGGCCGAAGTGCCTCCGCCTGTCGATCCGAAAGCCCCGGCCAAAGCCGAGGGTGACGAAGACGAAGACGAAGAGAAAGAAGGTGCCGAGGAAGAGGAAGAGACCGAAAGCGGTCCCGATCCTGAAATCGCGCGCCAGCGTTTCGGTGCCGTCGCCGAACAACTGGAAGCTACCAGCAAGATCCTGAAGAAGCATGGTCGCGGCAGCAAGCAAGGCATTGCCGAGCTGCTGGCACTGGCCGAGCTGTTCATGCCTATCAAGCTGGTTCCGAAGCAGTTCGAAGTGCTGGTCGAGCGTGTTCGCGGTGCACTTGAGCGTCTGCGTGCCCAGGAACGCGCCATCATGCAACTGTGCGTCCGTGACGCCCGCATGCCACGCGCCGACTTCCTGCGTCTGTTCCCGAGCAACGAAGTCGACATGACCTGGAGCGGCGACCTCGCCAAGCGCAGCACCAAATGGGCTGAAGCCCTGGGTCGCCTGGATGCTGACATCGTGCGTTGCCAGCAGAAGCTGGTCGACCTCGAAGCCGAAACCGGTCTGACCATCGCCGAGATCAAGGACGTCAACCGTCGCATGTCGATCGGTGAAGCCAAGGCTCGTCGCGCCAAGAAAGAAATGGTCGAGGCCAACCTGCGTCTGGTTATCTCGATCGCCAAGAAGTACACCAACCGCGGCCTGCAATTCCTCGATCTCATCCAGGAAGGCAACATCGGCCTGATGAAGGCGGTGGACAAGTTCGAATACCGTCGCGGCTACAAGTTCTCGACGTATGCCACCTGGTGGATTCGTCAGGCGATCACCCGTTCGATCGCCGACCAGGCCCGCACCATCCGTATTCCGGTGCACATGATCGAGACGATCAACAAGCTCAACCGCATTTCCCGGCAGATGCTGCAGGAAATGGGTCGCGAACCGACCCCGGAAGAGCTGGGCGAACGCATGGAAATGCCTGAGGACAAGATCCGCAAGGTACTGAAGATCGCCAAAGAGCCGATCTCCATGGAAACCCCGATCGGCGACGACGAAGATTCGCATCTGGGTGACTTCATCGAAGACTCGACCATGCAGTCGCCAATCGATGTCGCCACTGTCGAAAGCCTCAAGGAAGCAACCCGTGACGTGCTCTCGGGCCTGACCGCACGCGAAGCCAAGGTGCTGCGCATGCGTTTCGGTATCGACATGAACACCGATCACACCCTCGAAGAGGTCGGCAAGCAGTTCGACGTGACCCGTGAACGGATCCGTCAGATTGAAGCCAAGGCGCTGCGCAAGCTGCGCCACCCGACGCGAAGCGAGCATCTGCGCTCCTTCCTCGACGAGTAATGACAAACCCCGGCATCCGCCGGGGTTTTTCTTTTCCGCCCGTAAAATCCTGCTGTCGACCGCGTCCCTGTGGGCGAAATGCCCGTCTACACTCGAATCTATCCATTAGATCGATGAGGCCGATATGCCCAGAATGCCGGCCCTTTTGTTGTCGCTCCTACTGGCCTGGAGCGCGACGGCCGGCGCCTTGACCCTGACTGAAGAAGAGCAGGCCTGGCTCAGTGCGCACCCCAAACTGCGGCTGGGCGTCGATGCTTCGTGGCCACCGTTCGAATATCGGGACCAGGAAGGCCGCTACCAGGGATTGGCCGCCGACTACATTGCCGTAATTCAGGAACGCCTGAATGTCACCTTCGAACCGGTGGAGCCGACCAGCTGGACCGCCGTGCTCGAACGCGCGCGACAGAACCAGCTCGACCTGCTGCCGGGTGTCATGTCTACCCCAGAGCACCAGGTCTACCTGTCCTTCACCCGCCCTTACCTCGATTTCCCTATCGTCATCCTTTCCCATGAAGGCGGCCCCCAGCCCAAAGGCCTGAAGGACCTCTACGGCCTGAAAATCGCCGTGGTGGAGAACTATGCCCCGTATGAGCTGCTGCGCACCCACCACCCCGACCTCAATCTGGTGGCGATGCCGAACGTCAGCTCAACTCTGCAGGCCCTGGCCACGGATGATGTGGACGCGGTAGTGGGCGACCTTGCCTCCAGCGTCTGGAGCCTGCGCGAACTCAAGCTCGAAGGGCTCTATGTCAGTGGCGACACGCCTTACCGCTATCAACTGGCCATGGGCGTTCCCAAGGAACAGAAGGTGCTGGTCGGCATCCTCGACAAAGTCATCGCCGACATGACGCCCGAGGAAATCAACAGCATCCAGCAGCGCTGGGTTGGCAATGTCCTGGACCACCGTTCCTTCTGGTACGACCTGCTGATCTACGGTCTGCCGGGCGTGCTGTTCATGGTGGCGATACTGGCGGGGGTCATCCGCGTCAACCGCCGCCTCAGCTCCGAGATTTCCAGGCGCATCGCGCTGGAGCAGGAACTGCGCAGCAGCGAATACCACTATCGCGGCCTGGTCGAGAGCTTGTCGGCCATCGCCTGGGAAGCCGACGCCAACGACTTTACCTACAACTACGTGTCTCCCCACGCCGAAGACCTCCTGGGCTACCCCTTGAGTCACTGGCTGCAGCCCGGCTTCTGGCGCTCCATCCTGCACCCCGAGGACGCACTCTGGGCGCAGGCCTACTGCGACGCGGAAACCGCCGCCGGACGCGATCACATTCTCGATTACCGGGTGATCCGTGCCGATGGCCGGACCCTGTGGATCCGTGACATTGTCAGCCTGATCGAACACGGTCATCGCCCGGTGATGCGCGGCCTGATGATCGACATCAGCGAGGCCAAGCACACCGAGCAAGCGTTGCGTCTGTCAGAGGAGAAGTTCGCTTCAGTCTTCCATCAGTGCCCCGACATCCTGGTCATCGCCCGACTCAGCGACGGCTGCCTGCTGGAGGTCAACGAAACATTCGTGGAACAGATCGGCCTGACCCCTTCCCAGGTCATTGGCCAGACCGCCACCGAATTGAATATCTGGGGCGTCGAAGGCATTGGTGCCGGCCTGCTGGAACGCCTGCAGCGGGGCAGCGTGCGCAACCTGGAAATGAGCTTCCGGCGCAGCAACGGCCAGTTGTTCACTGGCCTGATTTCGGCAGAATCCTTCGACCTGGAAAGTACCCCGGCCCTGGTGGTGGCGGTACGTGACATCAGTCAGCTCAAGGAAACTCAACAACAACTGCAAATCTCCGAAGAGAAGTTCGCCAAGGCTTTCCACGCCTCGCCGGACGGCATGCTGCTGTCGCGCCAGAGCGATGGTCTGCTGCTGGAGGTCAACGAAGGTTTCTGCCGCCTGACCGGCTTCGACAGCCATTCGTCCCTCGACCACACCGCCATCGACCTGGGCATCTGGGTCGATTTGAACGAACGCCGGCAGATGCTGGATCTGTTGAAGAAGGACGGCTTTGTCCGCGATTTCACCTGCAACCTGCGGCGCAGCGACGGGCAGATACGCCTGTGCGAACTGTCGGCCCGGCCGCTGCCCATCGGCGGCATCGACTGCATGCTGACCATCGCCCGTGACATCACCGACCGCCAACAGATGCAGGAAAAGCTGCATCTCGCGGCGACCGTCTTCGAAAACACCGCCGAAGGTGTGCTCATCACCGACACCGAGCAGCACATCAGCGCGGTCAACCGGGCGTTCAGCGAAATCACCGGCTACAGCGAAGCCGAAGTGCTCGGCCAGACCCCGCGCCTGCTCGCCTCCGGCCAACACGACAGCGCCTTCTACGCCGCCATGTGGCATCAACTGAGCGCGGAAGGCCACTGGCAGGGTGAGATCCTCAATCGACGCAAGAATGGCGAGCTGTACCCCAGTTGGCTGACCATCAGCGCCGTGCGCAACCCGGAGCTGGGCACTACGCATTTCGTCGCGGTGTTCGCCGATATCTCCAGCCTCAAGCACGCGCAGGCCAAGCTCGACTACCAGGCCCATCACGACCCACTCACCGGTCTGCCCAACCGCACGTTGTTCGAAAACCGCCTGCAAGCGGCGCTGCACTGCACCCAGGCATCGAGCCGCCAGGGCGCGGTGCTGTTTCTCGATCTGGACCGTTTCAAGCACATCAACGACAGCCTCGGCCACCCGGTTGGCGACTTGCTGCTCAAGGCCATCGCCCATCGGCTGAAGGAACAGGTGCGCGACATCGACACCGTGGCCCGGCTCGGTGGCGATGAATTCATCATCCTGCTGCCCGGCCTGCACCAGGCCAGCGATGCCGAGCACATCGCTCAGAAGGTGCTGACCTGCTTCAACGCGCCGTTTCAGGCCGGCGACCACGAGTTCTTCTCCAGCGCCAGCATCGGCATCAGCCTGTACCCACAGGACGGCGCCGACGTCGCCTCGCTGATCCGCAACGCCGACGCGGCGATGTACCGATCCAAGGCCAAAGGGCGCAACCGCGTCGAGTCCTACACCCGCGACCTCACCGCCCAGGCCAGCGAGCGCATCGCCCTGGAGCATGAACTGCGCCGGGCCATCGAGCGTAACGAGTTGAGCCTTTACTTCCAGCCCAAACTGAGCCTCAAGAACCACGCCCTGGTCGGCGCCGAAGCCCTGATCCGTTGGACCAACCCGACCTTCGGCGAGGTCCCGCCGGAGCACTTCATCCCGCTGGCCGAAGAGAACGGCATGATCCTCCTGCTCGGCGACTGGGTGCTGGAGCGCGCCTGCCAACAGATGCACGAATGGAAACGTCACTACCAGGCCTTCGGCCCGCTCTCGGTCAACCTGGCCGGCGCGCAGTTGCGCCAGCCGGGGCTGGTGCGGCGTATCGAGCAACTGCTCAAGACCTACCAGCTCAAGGCCGGCGACCTGCAACTGGAGATCACCGAGAACTTCATCATGAGCCAGGCCGAGGAAGGCCTGGCGATCCTTCACCAGCTCAAGCACCTGGGTGTGCAACTGGCGATCGACGACTTCGGCACCGGTTATTCGTCCCTCAGTTACCTCAAGCGCCTGCCGCTGGACATCCTCAAGATCGACCAGTCGTTTATACGCGGCCTGCCCGACGACCCCAACGATGCCGCCATCGCCCGCGCCATCATTGCCCTGGGCCGCAGCATGCAACTGACCATCATTGCCGAGGGCGTCGAGACCCAGGCCCAGCAAGAATTCCTCGCCGCTGAAGGCTGCGAACAGATCCAAGGCTACATCGTCAGCCTGCCTCTGCCGCCGCACGCCTTTGCCGAGTCGTTTTTACGCATAGTACTTTCGGATCTTTCGGATGGCACTGCCTGGAATCCCTCGATATAATCCGCGACCTCTGGGGCCTATAGCTCAGTCGGTTAGAGCAGAGGACTCATAATCCTTTGGTCCACGGTTCGAGTCCGTGTGGGCCCACCAGATTGAAAGCCGCGCTCTGCGCGGCTTTCGCATTTCTGCCTATCCATAAGCGCCACAAGGCTTGATTTCGTTCGCCTGCAAGCAGGCTATCCCGGCCAGGGACGAGGCCTTTTTTCCTCCACGATTCCAAACCCGGCGATGTGATAGTACAACCGCATGGGCTATCATGACCGTTGTTTTTCCTACATGAACGGCAAGGTATGACAGAGCAGCAGTTACAGGTACGGGGCCGGCGTAAGCCGCGTAGCCTGACCCAGGAACTGGTAACGGTGCTGACCGAGCGCATCCGTAGCGGCCAGCTCAAGCGCGGCGACAAGCTCCCCACGGAATCGCAGATCATGGCCGAAGAAGGCGTGAGCCGGACCGTGGTGCGCGAAGCGATTTCGCGGCTGCAGGCGGCGGGCCAGGTGGAAACCCGCCACGGCATCGGCACCTTCGTGCTCGACCAGCCGAGCGGCACTGGCTTTCGTATTGATCCAGCGACCATCGTCACCCTTCGCGAAGTACTGGCGGTGCTGGAGCTGCGGATCGCTCTGGAAGTGGAATCGGCAGGGCTGGCAGCGCAGCGACGCAGTGACGCAGCGCTGGCCGGGATGCGGGCGGCACTGGATGACCTGAATGAAGGGGTTGCCCACTCGTCGGATGCGGTGTCCGCAGACTTCCAGTTTCACCTGCAGATCGCCCAGGCCAGCGGCAATCACTACTTTGCCGACATCATCAATCATCTGGGCACCAGCATCATCCCGCGTACCCGAGTGAACTCGGCCCACCTCGCCCACGATGATCAACCGCACTACATGAGCCGACTGGCCCACGAGCATGAGGCGATCTACGAGGCCATCGCTCGACGCGATGGCGAAGGGGCGAAGATGGCAATGCGCATGCACCTGAGCAATAGCCGGGAACGACTGCGCCAGGCCCATGAGGACGCCGAGGAACAGGAAAGCCGGACACAAGTGCCGGGAATCACCCAGGCCTGACCAGACGCCCCAAAAAAAGCCCCGCGAATGCGGGGCTATTTTTTGCAATCGGTCAACCGATCACACCTTCGTTCCACTGCCCATTCACCAATCGCCGCAAGCCCAGCGGGTTGGCATCGCGCAGCGCTTCCGGCAGCAGCGATTGCGGATAGTTCTGGTAGCACACCGGCCGCAGGAAGCGATCGATGGCAAGGGTGCCCACCGAGGTCCCACGGGCATCGGACGTCGCAGGATACGGACCGCCGTGCACCATGGCATCACAGACTTCGACACCGGTCGGATAGCCATTGAGCAGGATTCGCCCAACCTTCTCCTCCAGCAGCGGCACCAGCCAGGCAAAAGCCTCCAGGTCTTCCGGCTCGCCGATCAGGGTGGCGGTCAGTTGACCACGCAGCCCCAACAGGGCATCACGCAACTGCTCATGGCCATCCACTTCAACGGCTACGGTAGTCGGACCGAATACTTCTTCCTGCAATAGTGGGTCAGCCTCTACCAGCAAGCGGGCATCGGCCTTGAACAATTGTGCACGCGCCTGATTACCTTGCTGCGGCTGACCGGCCAGGTGCTGGATGCCTTCGTGGTCATGCAGGTGCTGCAAACCACCGGCATAGCTGCGCAAACCGCCCGCATTGAGCATGGTCTGCCCTGCCTGCTGGTCGAGATGCTGGCCGAGGTCGGCAAGGAGGCGACTGAACCCGGCAGATTGCAGGCCGATCACCAGGCCCGGGTTGGTACAGAACTGGCCACAGCCGAGGGTCACCGAGCCGGCCAGCTCGCGGGCAATGGCGTCCCCGCGCCGGGCCAGGGCGCCCGGCAGGATGATCACCGGGTTGATGCTGGACATCTCGGCGAACACCGGGATTGGCTGAGGGCGCTCGGCCGCCATACGGCAAAGGGCATCGCCACCTTTCAGCGAGCCGGTGAAGCCGACCGCCTGGATCGCCGGGTGCTTGACCAGCCATTCACCCACGCCGCCGCCAAAGACCATATTGAACACGCCGCGGGGCATCCCCGTGCGCTCGGCCGCGCGCTGAATGGCGCAACCGACCAGGTCTGCGGTAGCCATGTGACCGCTATGGGCCTTGAACACCACCGGGCAGCCAGCCGCCAGTGCGGCAGCGGTATCGCCGCCGGCGGTGGAGAAGGCCAGGGGGAAGTTGCTGGCACCAAATACGGCCACCGGACCGACGCCAATCCGCATCTGACGAATATCGACTCGCGGCAGCGGCTGGCGCTCGGGCAGTGCCAGGTCGATACGGGCGCCGAGAAAATCGCCACGGCGAAGCACCTGGGCAAACAGACGCATCTGGCCACTGGTGCGGCCACGCTCACCCTGGATGCGGGCCGCGGGCAAGGCGGTCTCACGAGAGACGATGGCGACAAAGGCGTCGTCCAGTTCATCCAGCTCGGCGGCGATGGCATCGAGGAAGTCGGCACGTCGGGCCGGGGACAACTGGCGGAATTCGCTGAAGGCAGCGGCGGCAGCCAGGGCAGCCTGGTCCACTTCGGCTTCGGTGGCCTGAGCAAAGTTGTACGGCAGCGGCTCTCCGGTGGTAGCGTCCAGGCTCTGCAGGCGTTGCTCGCCGGCAGCGCTGCGCTGGCCGGCGATGAAGTTGTGGCCGAGAATTTCAGACATTTCGGGACTCCGGTGATTGAAGGTGAGGCAGCGGGAGCAGTGCCGGCTGCACTACGGTCATCACCGGCAGCAACGCTCCCACTGGGGGATGGGGTTCGATCAGGTAATGGGCGCCGGATTGAACAGCGTGATGTCGTTGTGCAGCTTGTGCTGCTCGGCCCAGGTCTGTTTACGCCCGCTGGCGACGTCGAGGTAGTAGTGGAACAGCTCCCAGCCCAGTTCCTCGATAGTCGAACGGCCGGTGGCAATACGGCCGGCATCGATATCGATGAGATCCGGCCAGCGCTGAGCCAGTTCGCTGCGGGTGCAGACCTTGACCACAGGCGCCATGGCCAGGCCGTACGGGGTACCGCGCCCGGTGGTGAAGACGTGCAGGTTCATCCCGGCCGCCAGTTGCAGGGTGCCGCAAACGAAGTCGCTGGCCGGGGTGGCGCAGAAGATCAGGCCTTTGCGATCGACCCGCTCGCCAGGACCAACCACACCCTGGATAGCGCCGCTGCCAGACTTGACGATGGAGCCGAGGGACTTCTCGACGATGTTCGACAGGCCGCCCTTCTTGTTGCCCGGCGTGGTGTTGGCGCTGCGATCCGCTTCACCGCTTTGCAGATAGCGATCGTACCAGTCCATCTCGCGTATCAGTGCCTCGGCCACTTCCGGCGTTTCGGCGCGAGAGGTGAGCATGTAGATGGCATCACGTACTTCGGTGACTTCCGAGAACATTACCGTGGCGCCCGCGCGAACCAGCAGATCGGCGGCATAACCCAGCGCCGGGTTGGCGGTAATGCCGGAGAACGCATCGCTACCACCGCACTGCATGCCAAGAATCAGCTCGCTGGCCGGTACGGTCTCACGGCGACGCTGGTCGAGCTTGATCAGGCGCGCTTCAGCCAGTTCCATGATCTGTTCGATCATCTCGACGAAGCCGAGGGTGGCGTCCTGCAGTTTGTAGAGCCACGGCTCGCGGAGGTCCACCGACGGGTCGTTGTCGTGCATCACCTGGCCGGCCTGGAGCTTTTCACAACCCAGGCTGATGACCAGCGCCTCGCCGCCCAGGTTGGGGTTGCGGGCCAGGTTGCGCACCGTGCGAATCGGGATGTAGGCATCGCGGGCGCTGATCGCAACGCCACAGCCGTAACTGTGGGTCAGGGCGATCACGTCATCGACGTTGGGATACTTGGGCAGCAGCTCTTCGCGAATGCGCTTGACCGCGTGATTGAGGACGCCGGTCACGCATTGCACGGTAGTGGTGATGCCGAGGATGTTGCGGGTACCCACAGTGCCATCGGCATTGCGGTAGCCCTCGAAGGTGAAGCCCTCAAGTGGCGGCAGCGCAGCGGGAATCGCGTCGCAACGGGGCAGGCTGTCCAGTTCCGGCGCCGCTGGCATTGCCAGCTGACTCTCTTTTACCCAACTGCCACGACGCAAGTCTTCCAGGGCATAGCCGATGATCTGTCCATAGCGTCGCACCGGCTCACCCTTGGCGATGTCGAGGGTGGCAACCTTGTGGCTTTGCGGCACGCCTTCGACCAAGGTCAGACCGTCGGCGAAGCAGGCGCCTTCACCTAGCCCGCCATCGTTGACGACGACGACGACATTGTCGTCGTCGTGCAGGCGGACGTAGCGGGGCGAGTCGGAAGTTTCGATCAACTGCATGATGGTGCCCTTCTTGTTGTTTCCCAGGCTTTATTCATCCGCGAACGCCCGGCAAGCGCCGGGCATCGCGTGTCTGTCTCAGTGGCGCGAGCTGGCCAGTTCTGCCGGCTTCGGCGCAGCTTCATCCGCCGGTACGTCACGCAGCTCGATACGTTTGATCGGGCCGACAATCACCAGGTAGCTGAACACCGCGACCAGGGCGTTGGCACCCACGTACACCAGGGCCCATTTGAACGAACCGGTGGCACTGATGATGTAGCCGATGATGATTGGCGTAGTGATCGAGGCGATGTTGCCGAAGGTATTGAACATACCGCCCGACAGGCCGGCGATCTGTTTCGGCGAGGTGTCGGACACCACCGCCCAGCCCAGCGCGCCGAGGCCTTTGCCGAAGAACGCCAGGGCCATGATGCCAACCACCATCCACTCAGCATCAACGTAGTTGCAAATGACCATGGTGGTGGACAGCAGCAGGCCGATCACGATCGGTGCCTTGCGGGCGAAGGTCAGGGAGTTGCCACGGCGCAGCAAGTGGTCGGAAATCACACCGCCCAGCACGCCGCCGATGAAGCCGCAGATTGCCGGCAACGAGGCGATGATACCGGCCTTGAGGATCGACATGCCGCGCTCCTGAACCAGGTACACCGGGAACCAGGTCAGGAAGAAGTAAGTGATGGCGTTGATGCAGTACTGGCCGAGGTACACGCCCAGCATCATGCGGCTGGACAGCAGTTGCTTGATGTAGCCCCATTTCGGGCCGCTGGCAACGCCCGCGGCGCGCGGCTTGTCCATGTCCACCAGGCCACCGTTCTTCTCGATGTACTCCAGCTCCTGGGCACCGATCATCGGGTGTTCCTTCGGGTTGTAGACCAGCTTCAGCCACACCGCCGAGAAGCCGATACCGAGCACGCCCATCACGATGAACACGTGCTCCCAGCCCCAGGCGTGAACGATCCAGCCCATCAGCGGAGCGAACAGCACGGTAGCGAAGTACTGAGCCGAGTTGAAGATCGCCGAAGCCGTACCGCGCTCGGCGGTGGGGAACCAGGCCGCAACGATGCGGGCATTGCCGGGGAACGATGGCGCTTCAGCGAAACCGACCATGAAGCGCAGCATGAACAATGCGACGATTGCGTTGGCCACCGGCATGTAGCCAACGAAGCCCTGCAACACGGTGAACAACGACCACGTGAAGATACTGAACGCATAGACCTTCTTCGAGCCGAAGCGGTCCAGCAGCCAGCCGCCAGGAATCTGCCCGAGCACGTAGGCCCAGCCAAAGGCGGAGAAGATATAACCGAGGGTGACAGCGTCGATGCCCAGGTCTTTTTGCAGGCTCGATCCGGCAATGGAGATAGTCGCGCGGTCGGCGTAGTTGATCGTGGTCACGAGGAACAACATGAACAGGATCAGATAGCGGACACGCGTCTTTTTAGTCGCTTGCATCTGAAATTACTCCCATTATTTATTTTTGTGCTGGGTCATGTAACCGGAACGGTGTTTCCGTTCCGGGATGCGGCATCTGGCAGGCCGCGGGCGACGCTTACTGCGGGCCCATCTTGTCCATCAACGCGGCGAGCAGGTCGACTTCTTCGGCGGTCAGGTCGGTGAGTGGCGTGCGAACCGGGCCTGCGTCGTAGCCCGCGATTTTCGCACCGGCCTTGACGATACTCACGGCGTAGCCGGCCTTGCGATTGCGCAAATCCAGGTACGGCAGGAAGAAATCATCGATCAGCTTGCCGACAGTGGCGTGGTCGTCGCGGGCAATGGCGTTGTAGAAGTCCATCGCAGTCTTGGGCACGAAGTTGAATACCGCCGACGAGTAGACCGGTACACCCAGCGCTTTGTAGGCCGCGGCATAGACTTCAGCGGTGGGCAAGCCACCCAGGTAGCTGAAACGATCGCCCAGGCGGCGACGGATCGACACCATCAACTCGATGTCACCCAGGCCGTCCTTGTAGCCGATCAGGTTCGGGCAGCGTTCGGCCAGACGTTCCAGTTGCACGGCGTTCAGGCGGCAGACATTACGGTTGTACACCACCACACCGATCTTCACCGATTTGCACACGGCTTCGACGTGGGCGGCAACACCGTCCTGGCTGGCTTCGGTCAGGTAGTGCGGCAGCAACAGCAGGCCCTTGGCACCGAGACGCTCGGCTTCCTGTGCATATTCGATGGCCTGGCGAGTTGCACCGCCTACACCGGCGAGGATAGGCACCGAACCCGCGCAGGTGTCGACTGCAGTCTTGATCACCTGGCTGTATTCACTTGCGGCAAGCGAGAAGAACTCACCGGTACCGCCTGCGGCAAACAGGGCGCTGGCACCGTAAGGCGCCAGCCACTCCAGACGCTTGATGTAGCCCGCCGGGTTGAAGTCGCCCTGAGCATCGAAGTCGGTGACAGGAAACGAGAGCAGACCGTGGGAAAGAATGGATTGCAGTTCTTGAGGAGTCATTGTTGTAGGCATCCTGTGGCGCGGGAGTGGATGATCGTTATTGGACGTAGGTTATCGTACAAGATATGCACTGAAAACCCCCTTATGGGGAGATATTTCCACCAGTCGTCTGATCTCTACAACCGTTCGTCAACTTGTTCACCTGAAAACGACCGATAACTGGCGTGACCATCCTCAAGGAAAGCGCTTGGATGCCGACATAGTGCCTTGGTTATCATACAACTATAGCACTCTGATCTTGCGACGGACCTCTGCCATGAACCTACGCCACTTGACTATCGCCCGCCGCGCGGGCCTGGGCTTCACCCTTATTTCCCTGCTGGTCGCATTGCTTGGGTGGTTCGCGGTGGTGCAGATGCAAAACATCCGGCAGAGCGAAGTGGCCGTCGAGACCAACTGGGTACCCAGCCTGCGGGTCATCAGTGATGTCCGTGAAATCATGCTGCGGATCCGCACCATCTCCCTGCGTATGGCACTGGACCAGGACCCCGCCAACACCGCCACCTATCAAGGCCAGATGGACACCCGCCTGAAGGACCTGGACAGCAAGCTCGCAGTGCTTGATGGATTCATCGACAGCCCGGAAGAAAAGACCCTGGCCCAGAGTTTCAACACCAGTCTCACGGAATACCGCAGTGGCCTGGATCGCTCCTTCGACCTCGCCCGGCAGAAAGACCTGGCAGGCCTGAACAAGCTGCTGCTGGTCGACATGAAGCAGGTGGTGGATGCCTCGGGCAAAGCCCTGGCAGACCTCGGCGACCTCTACGGCAAGCAGATCGACGCCGAAGGCAAGGCCGCCGAAGCGCAGTACGAGCGGTCGTTGCAGATCATCATCGTCTTCGTGGTGATGGCAGCCCTCGCCACCATCGCGCTGGCCTTGTGGCTGACCCGCGGCATCGTGCGACCACTGGAGCGCGCCGTGCAGGCCGCTGAACAGGTGGCGGCCGGTAACCTGACCGATGAGATCCAGGTCGAAGGCGAGGACGAGGTTACCCGCCTGCAACGGGCCCTTCAGCAGATGCAGAACAACCTGCGTTCGGCCATGGGTCATATCCGCGACTCCGCCACTCAACTGGCCTCCGCTGCCACCGAGCTGAACTCGGTCACCGAACACAGCTACCGTGGCCTGCATCAACAAAACGCCGAGATCGAACAGGCCGCCACGGCGGTCAACGAGATGACCTCGGCGGTTGAAGAAGTCGCGCGCAATGCCGCGTCCACCAGCGACGCATCCAATCACTCCAGCAACTGCGCGAAGGCGGGACAGGCGCGGGTCCTGGAGACCGTCCAGTCCATTCAGACCCTTGCCGGCGACGTGCAAGACACCGCCACCCTGGTGCGCAGTCTGGTGGACCAGTCCCAGGACATTGGCAAGGTGCTGGACGTGATCCGTGCCATCGCCGAACAGACCAACCTGCTGGCCCTGAACGCAGCCATCGAAGCAGCCCGGGCTGGTGAGTCCGGCCGCGGTTTCGCCGTGGTCGCCGACGAAGTGCGCGCCCTCGCCCACCGCACCCAGCAATCGACCCTGGAAATCGACGGCATCGTCACGGCCATCCGCGGCGGCTCGTCACAGGCGCTGAACGCCATGCTCAGCAGTTGCGAGCGGGCCGACGCCACCTTGAAGATGGCCAATGACGCCGGCGACTCACTGCTGGAAATCACCGATTCGGTCAGCCAGATTTCCGACCGCAACCTGGTGATCGCCAGCGCCGCCGAGGAACAGGCGCAGGTTGCACGGGAAGTGGACCGCAACATCGTCAATATCCGCGACTTGTCGATGGAGTCTACCCAGGGCGCCAACCAGATCAGCGCATCGAGTAATGAACTGTCACGCCTGGCTGAAGACTTGAGCCAAGTCGTCGCACGCTTCCGGATCTGATTGCGTCAAGGCGTCGGGTTGAGTCGCCCGGCGCCGTCTGTACACTGGGCCGACCTTCACCGTTGCACCCGGGAATCCCATGTCCGACAGCCGCACCGCCCTCGATGAAATCGACCGCCAGCTTATCGCCGCCTTGCAGATCAACGCCCGCGAAAGCGTCGCCACCCTCGCCCGCCAACTGGGCATCGCCCGCACCACGGTGACCTCGCGACTGGCGCGGCTGGAGAAGACCAAGGTGATCAGCGGCTACGGCGTGCGCCTTGGTCAGCGGGTGATCGATGGCGGGTTGCAGGCCTACGTGGGCATTACTGTGCAACCACGCTCCGGGCGGGAGGTGGTTCGGCGGTTGAGCGCCATGGGGCAGGTGCAGCAGCTTTGCGCGGTGAGTGGCGAGTTCGACTATGTGGCGTGGCTGCGCAGTGAGTCGCCGGAACAACTCGATCAGTTGCTGGATCAGATTGGCAGCCTGGAAGGGGTGGAGAAGACCACCACGTCGATCATTCTGAGTAGCAAGGTGGATCGAGGGCAGCCGGTTTAGCTGGCGGCATGATCTGTAGGAGCGAGCTCGCTCGCGAAAACCAGCGCAACTGTCATTCTGCAAACACAACCCGTCATATCGACCAAAAACACCACAAAACGACGACACTCTGCATCTTAATTACGAACACTCCACTCCCTAAAATTGACCCCAGGCATTTCCTATACTCAGGCTCCGCACCCCGCGCAGCCCCTGGCAAGGTCAATCATGAACAAGAACAACCGCCACCCCGCCGACGGCAAGAAGCCCGTCACCATCTTCGGTCCCGACTTCCCTTTCGCCTTCGATGACTGGATCGAACACCCGGCCGGCCTGGGCAGCATTCCCGCCGAACGTCATGGTGAGGAAGTAGCGATCGTCGGTGCCGGTATCGCCGGGCTGGTGGCGGCCTATGAGCTGATGAAGCTGGGCCTCAAGCCGGTGGTCTACGAGGCCTCGAAGATGGGCGGGCGCCTGCGTTCGCAAGCCTTCGCCGGGACCGAGGGCATCGTCGCCGAGCTGGGCGGCATGCGCTTTCCGGTGTCGTCCACGGCCTTCTATCACTACGTCGACAAGCTCGGCCTCGAAACCAGGCCCTTCCCCAACCCGCTGACGCCCGCCTCGGGTAGCACGGTGATCGACCTCGAAGGCCAGACCCACTACGCGGAAAAGATCAGCGACCTGCCGGCCCTGTTCCAGGAAGTCGCCGACGCCTGGGCCGACGCCCTGGAGGACGGCTCGCGCTTCGGCGATATCCAGCAGGCGATCCGTGACCGCGATGTGCCGCGTCTGAAAGAACTGTGGAACACGCTGGTTCCGCTGTGGGACGACCGCACGTTCTACGACTTCGTCGCCACCTCGAAAGCCTTCGCCAAGCTGAGCTTCCTGCACCGCGAAGTGTTCGGTCAGGTCGGTTTCGGCACCGGCGGCTGGGACTCGGACTTCCCCAACTCGATGCTGGAAATCTTCCGCGTGGTGATGACCAACTGCGACGACCACCAGCATCTGATTGTCGGCGGTGTCGAGCAGGTGCCGCTGGGTATCTGGAAGCACGTGCCCGAGCGCTGCGACCATTGGCCCGCCGGCACCAGCCTGGCATCGCTGCACCGGGGCGCGCCGCGGCCGGGGGTCAAGCGCATCGCCCGCAATGCCGACGGCAGCGTGGCGGTCACCGATAACTGGGGCGACACGCGCACCTACGCGGCCGTGCTGACCACCTGCCAGAGCTGGCTGCTGACCACCCAGATCGAGTGCGAAGAATCGCTGTTCTCGCAGAAGATGTGGATGGCCCTGGACCGCACCCGCTACATGCAGTCGTCGAAGACCTTCGTGATGGTCGACCGCCCCTTCTGGAAGGACAAGGACCCGGAAACCGGCCGCGACCTGATGAGCATGACCCTCACCGATCGCCTGACCCGCGGCACCTACCTGTTCGACAACGGCGACGACAAGCCGGGGGTAATCTGCCTGTCCTATTCGTGGATGAGCGACGCGCTGAAGATGCTGCCGCACCCGGTGGAAAAGCGGGTCAAGCTGGCACTGGACGCGCTGAAGAAGATCTACCCGAAGGTGGATATCGCCGGGCATATCATCGGCGATCCGATCACCGTGTCATGGGAAGCCGACCCCTATTTCCTCGGCGCCTTCAAGGGTGCCCTGCCGGGTCATTACCGCTACAACCAGCGCATGTACGCGCACTTCATGCAGCAGGACATGCCCGCCGAACAGCGCGGCATTTTCATCGCCGGTGACGATGTATCCTGGACCCCGGCCTGGGTCGAGGGTGCGGTGCAGACCTCGCTCAACGCGGTTTGGGGCATCATGAATCACTTCGGCGGTCGCACCCACGCCGACAACCCAGGCCCGGGCGATGTATTCAACGAAATAGGCCCGATCGCCCTGGCCGACTGACAGGAGATTCAACATGCGTATCGCCCTCTACCAGGGCTCGCCGCAGCCGCTGGACGTCGCCGGCAACCTTGAGCGTCTGCAACAGCAGGCGCAGGTTGCCGCCTCGCGCGGGGCCGAGTTGCTGGTGTGCCCGGAGATGTTCCTTACCGGCTACAACATCGGCAGCGATGCCGTCGCCCGCCTGGCCGAAGCCGAGGACGGCGCCTCGGCGATGCGCGTGGTGGAAATTGCCCAGGCCAACCGTATCGCCATCGTCTATGGCTACCCGGAGCTGGGCGACGATGGGCGGATCTTCAACAGCGTGCAGTTGATCGACGCCCACGGCAGCAGCCTCGGCAACTACCGCAAGACCCACCTGTTCGGCGGCCTCGACCGGGCGATGTTCAGCCCCGGCGACAATCACTTCCCGGTGGTGGAACTCAACGGCTGGAAGGTCGGCATGCTGATCTGCTACGACATCGAGTTCCCGGAGAACGCCCGCCGCCTGGCCATGGCCGGCGCCGAGCTGATCCTGGTGCCGACGGCGAACATGGAACCCTATGATTTCATCTGCCAGGTGACCGTGCGCTCCCGTGCCCACGAGAACCAGTGCTACCTGGTCTACGCCAACTACTGCGGCGTCGAGGGCGAGATCCACTACTGCGGCCAAAGCAGCATCATCGGCCCCGACGGCGGCATCCTCGCCATGGCCGGACGCGACAGCGTGCTGCTATCGGCCGACCTGGAACTGCGTCGGGTCCACGAAGGCCGCGCCCACACGCCCTACCTGCAAGACCTCCGCAGCGAGCTGCACCGCGAGCCGCGCAGCAACTGATTTATCCGCTAGCATGATGGCTCGCGCGTTTCGGAGCCGTCATGTCCAGCACCCTCCTGCACCTCATCCTGAGTAATGGCCTGCGGGTCAATCTGCGCCATGCGCCGTACCTCAAGCGCTGCGCAGCGGCAGTGCGGGTACATGCCGGCAGCCATGACGCGCCCACCGAATACCCCGGTCTGGCGCATTTTCTTGAGCACCTGTTCTTTCTCGGCACCACGCGTTTTCCGGTGGCGGACGGGCTGATGCGCTTCGTCCAGCGCCAGGGCGGGCAGCTCAATGCGAGCACCCGCGAGCGCACCACCGAGTTCTTTTTCGAAGTGCCGCCAGCGGCTTTCCCCGATGCGCTGGAGCGGTTGTGCGAGATGCTCGCGAATCCACTGCTGACGCTGGAACGCCAGCGCGCCGAGCGTGAAGTGATCCAAGCCGAGTGGGTTGCCTGGTCGGGCAATACCGAGGCGCAGCGCCAGTACGCACTGTTGCGCAGCGTGTCGGCGAAGCATCCGCTGAGCGGTTTTCATGCGGGCAATCGCGACAGCCTGCCGATCGATGAGCCGGCGTTTCAGCAGGCGCTGGCTGCCTTCCATCAGCGCTTTTATCAGGCCGGACAAATGACCCTGAGCCTGAGCGGGCCGCAACCACTGGATGAGCTGGAACAGATCGCGCACGTGTTCGGCACGCTGCTCGCGACGGGAACACGGATCAAGCAAACCGCGCCACCGGCCTTGCTCGACGGCCCCCTGCATGTGCCGCCAATCGACGGCCAACTGGACCTGCTGTTCGCCCATGAGCACCTGCCGGACGGCGCCGACGAAGCCATCGATTACCTCACCACCTGGATCACCGACACGCGCCCTGGCGGGCTGCCGGCCGAGTTGCGGCGGCGTAACTGGCTGGAAGATTTCAGCTTCACCGCGCTGTACCGGTTCGGTGGTCAGGCGCTGTTGCATGCCCGATTGAAATTGAGCCCGAGCGCCGATGCGGTCGAGGCCGAAGCGTTATTGCACGACTGGCTGGCATTCTTTCGCGAGGTTGATCACAGCGCCTTGTTGCTGGAGTATCAGCGCCTGCAAGCGTGCCGCGAAGCCGGCGCCAGCGCGCTGGAACAGGCGCGTCGTGAGCGGCCGTTCACGGCGCTGGATCAGCAGGGTCAAGCGGCACTGCGGGTGTTGCTGGCGGACGCCGGAGTGTCCCGTCATCCATGGCAATTACCCGAGCCTGAACCGCTGCTCGCCGCCACGGTTGCCGAAGTTGGAGCCTCGCCCGTACCCGCCGGATTGACCGTCAGCCCCGCCCTGCCCACGACTCGCCAGTACGCCGCGCTGTACCTGCGCCTGCAATTCGAAGATCACGCCGAGCACCTTCGCGATGTGCTCAAACCGCTCATCGAACGCGCCAGCCGCGCTGCGGTTGAACTGCAATGGACCCGCACGGCCAACACCTGGCAACTGCGCTGTACCGGTGCGCCCGCGCCAGTGCTGGCGGTGATCGAACAAGCGCTATCGCAACTGGGCGAAGCCAGCCTCGCCGAGCCGGGCGCGGAGCCGCCGCTGATCCCGATCCGAGCGCTGATTCGGGAGTTGCCACACCACTTGCTCGCTCCCGCCGCGCCGGGTTGGACCGCGCTGTCCATCGGGTTTGACGAGGTCGCGCAGAATGCTCTCAACCTGTTGCTGACCAACCTCCCCGGCAACCCGATAACACTGCAGCCGCCTACACCGCCGGCCCGCCAATGGCATCACCACGCCGAGGCCAGCGGCGAAGCTGCCTTGCTAATGTTCTGCCCGACCCCTGACGAAGCCAGCGGGCGGCTGCTCGCGCAACTGATCCAGGGCCAGTTCTACCAGCGCTTGCGCAGCGAACTGCAACTGGGTTACGCGGTGTTCAGCGCCTTCCGGCAGATCCAGGGACACAACGGACTGATGTTCGGCGTGCAATCGCCGAACGCCAGTCATGAGGAAATCCTCGCCCATATCCGCACGTTCCTGGCCCGGCCCGCGCCTCAGCTTGGCAGCGCTCGCGAAGCCCTCGCCGCGCAGCTTGCTGAACCGGCCATGGCCAATGCCGACGTCGCCGAACGGGCGTGGCAAACCCATCTGGCCGGTAACGACGGCCTCTCCCTGGAGCATCTGGCCGCGACCACCCTCACGCGCCAACAGGCAGATATCGACAGCGCCTGGGAGCGCTTGCGCAGCGAAAACGGCTGGTTGCTGCTGGCCAACGGACCGGCGCCGGAGAGCGGCTGGCGTTGACTGTTACGGTTTTTGCAAAAGCTTTTCTGTAAAAATATTTAACCGTTCAGTTAATTTGTTTCGGTAAGATTGCGCAACCCCGACACGTTGAACGCCTGCCCGAGAGGGTGGACTAAATGAGTAGCGGTGCCCTATCAGACCTATCCCGAAGGAGTAATCCCATGTGGACCAAACCTGCTTACACTGACCTGCGTATTGGCTTTGAAGTGACCATGTATTTCGCCAATCGCTGAGTCGATTCGCGGAACGACGCCTCGGTCGCCAATGAGGTTGGAGCACATCACGATGATGTAGGAGCGAGCTTGCTCGCGATGAGCCTCCACCCCCAATCGCCCGAGGCGTTTTCATTTTCAGACGGGGCAGGAGTAGGCCATGTACGTCCAGATTCTAGGTTCCGCCGCCGGCGGTGGTTTCCCGCAGTGGAACTGCAATTGCCCCAACTGCAAGGGCTACCGCGACGGCACGCTGCGGGCCAAGGCACGGACGCAATCGTCCATCGCCCTGTCCGACGACGGCGTGCACTGGATCCTCTGCAACGCCTCGCCGGATATCCGTGCCCAACTCCAGTCGTTCGCCCCGATGCAGCCGGCCCGCGCCGTGCGCGACAGTGGCATCGACGCGATCATCCTGCTCGACAGCCAGATCGATCACACCACCGGCCTGCTCAGCCTGCGCGAAGGCTGCCCGCATCAGGTCTGGTGCACCGAGATGGTCCATCAGGACCTCACCACCGGCTTCCCGCTGTTCAACATGCTCGAACACTGGAACGGCGGCCTGGCCTGGAACCGCATCGAACTGGACGGCAGCTTCACCATCGACGCCTGCCCCAACCTGCGTTTCAGCCCCTTCCCGCTGCGCAGCGCCGCACCGCCCTACTCGCCGCACCGCTTCGACCCGCACCCCGGCGACAACCTCGGGCTGATGGTCGAAGACCTGAGCACCGGCGGCAAACTGTTCTACGCGCCGGGCCTCGGCAAGGTCGACGACAGCCTGCTGCAACGCATGCAGGACGCTGACTGCCTGCTGGTGGACGGCACCCTGTGGAACGACGACGAAATGCAGCGCCGCGGTGTCGGCACCCGCACTGGCAGCGAGATGGGCCACCTGCCGCAGAACGGCGCCGGCGGCATGCTTCAGGTGCTGGAAGGCTTCCCCGCGCAGCGCAAGGTGCTTATCCACATCAACAACACCAACCCGATTCTCGATGAGGACTCGGCCGAGCGCGCCGAGCTGGACCGCCGTGGCGTGGAAGTCGCCTTCGACGGCATGAGCATCGAACTCTGAGGAGCCGACAGGTAATGAGCGACGCGAAACCGTTGTCCCCCGCCGAATTCGAGCAGGCCCTGCGCGCCAAGGGCGCCTACTACCACATCCATCACCCTTATCACGTGGCGATGTACGAAGGCCGCGCGACCCGCGGGCAGATCCAGGGCTGGGTCGCCAACCGCTTCTACTATCAGGTGAACATCCCCCTGAAGGACGCGGCGATCCTCGCCAACTGCCCGGACCGCGACGTGCGCCGCGAGTGGCTGCAACGCATCCTCGACCACGATGGCGCGCCCGGCGAAGACGGCGGCATCGAAGCCTGGCTGCGCCTGGCCGAGTCGGTGGGGCTGGACCGCGAGCAAGTGCTGTCGCAAGAACTGGTGCTGCCCGGCGTGCGTTTCGCCGTGGACGCCTACGTCAATTTCGCCCGCCGCGCCTGCTGGCAGGAAGCGGCCAGCAGCTCGCTGACCGAACTGTTCGCGCCGCAGATCCACCAGTCACGCCTGGACACCTGGCCGCAGCATTACCCGTGGATCGACCCGACCGGCTACACCTACTTCCGTAACCGCCTGAGCCAGGCACGGCGTGACGTCGAGCACGGTCTGGCGATCACCCTGCAGTACTACACGACAGTGGAAGGCCAACAGCGCATGCTGGAGATCCTCCAGTTCAAGCTGGATATTCTCTGGAGCATGCTCGACGCCATGAGCATGGCCTACGAACTCAACCGCCCGCCCTATCACAGCGTCACCGACGCGCGGGTCTGGCACCGGGGGATCGCCCTATGAGCTTCGACCGACACCTGACCCCGCGCTGGCGTCCCGGCTACCGCTTCCAGTACGAGCCGGCACAGAAAGCCCACGTGCTGCTGTATCCCGAGGGCATGATCAAGCTCAACGAAAGCGCCGCGCTGATCGGCGAGCTGATCGACGGCGAGCGTGACGTCAACGCGATCATCGCCCTGCTCGACGAGAAATTCCCCGGTGTGCCCGAGCTTCCCGAAGACATCGAGCAATTCATGGAGGTGGCCCGTGCCGAACACTGGATCACCCTTGAGTGAGCAACCCGGCAAGCCCGAGGTCGGCCTGCCGTTGTGGCTGCTGGCCGAGCTGACCTACCGCTGCCCGCTGCAATGCCCGTACTGCTCCAACCCGCTGGACTTCGCTGCCCAAGGCCAGGAACTGACCACCGAGCAGTGGTTCAAGGTGATGGCCGAGGCGCGGGAAATGGGCGCGGCGCAACTGGGCTTTTCCGGCGGTGAGCCGCTGGTGCGCCAGGACCTCGCCGAGCTGATCGGCGAAGGCCGGCGACTGGGCTACTACACCAACCTGATCACCTCGGGCATCGGCCTGACCGAAGAGAAGATCGCCACCTTCAAGAAGGCCGGGCTCGATCACATCCAGATCAGCTTTCAGGCCAGCGACGAACAGGTGAACAACCTGCTTGCCGGCTCGAAGAAAGCCTTCGCGCAGAAGCTGGAAATGGCCCGGGCGGTGAAGGCCCAGGGCTATCCGATGGTGCTGAACTTCGTCACCCATCGGCACAACATCGACCGCATCGACCGCATCATCGAGCTGTGCATCGCCCTCGAAGCCGACTTCGTCGAGCTCGCCACCTGCCAGTTCTACGGCTGGGCGCACCTGAACCGCGTCGGCCTGCTGCCGACCCGCGCGCAACTGGAGCGGGCCGAGCGCATCACCAACGAATACCGCGATCGGCTCAAGGCCGAAGGCAATCCGTGCAAGCTGATCTTCGTCACCCCGGACTACTACGAAGAACGCCCCAAAGCCTGCATGAACGGCTGGGGCAGCGTGTTCCTCACCGTCACCCCGGACGGCACGGCCCTGCCCTGCCATGGCGCGCGGCAACTGCCGGTACAGTTTCCCAATGTGCGCGAGCACAGCATGCAGCACATCTGGTACGACTCCTTCGGTTTCAACCGCTATCGTGGTTATGACTGGATGCCTGAGCCGTGCCGCTCGTGCGATGAGAAAGAACGTGATTTCGGCGGCTGCCGCTGCCAGGCGTTCATGCTCACCGGCGACGCCAGCAAGGCTGATCCGGTGTGTGCCAAATCGGCGGACCACGGCATGATTCTCGCGGCGCGGGAGGAGGCCGAGACCGCCAGCCTGACCATCGACCAGATGACCTTCCGCAATGATCGAAACTCCCGACTCATCGCTCGCGGCTGAGCGCTTCAGCGCCGACCAGGCCGTCGCCGCCGGCACCGACTTCGCTGAACTGAAGGTCGGTGCCCATGGCCTGTTCTGGAACGAATTCCGTCCACTCGACGGCGCCTGCCGGATCTGGCACTGGCGCGACGGCCTGGCCCGCTGCCTGACTCCGGTCGGCTTCAGCGTGCGCAGCCGGGTTTACGAATACGGCGGCGGCTCGTTCTGCCTGAGCGACGACGGGCTGGTGTTCGTCAACGAAAGTGACCAACAGCTCTACCGCCAAACCCTCGACGGAGGCCCACCGCAGCCCCTGACCCAAGGCCAGCGCCGCTATGGCGACCTGCTCTGGGCCGCCGGACGGCTGCTGGCGGTGGAAGAAACCCACGCCCCCGAACAGGTGGAACATCGGCTGGTGGCCATTGCCGCCGACGGTGAACGGGACGTGCTGGCCGAAGGCGCGGACTTCTACGCCGCGCCGACCTTGAGCGATGACGGCCAACGCCTGGCCTGGATCGAATGGAGCCGGCCCGACCAGCCCTGGACCGCGACCCGGCTCTATGTCCGTGACGGGCAGCAGGCACCGCGCTGCATCGCCGGCGACGACACCCCGCAATCACTGCAACAGCCGCGTTTCGACCGCGATGGCCGGCTTTGCTGCCTGTCCGACCGCAACGGCTATTGGCAGCCCTGGGGCGAAATCGACGGTCAGTGGCAGCCCCTGCCCGCCGCCAACGCCGACCATGCCGGCGCGCCGTGGCAACTGGGCGCCAGCACCTGGCTGCCGGTGGCCGATGGCTACCTGGCGAGCTGGTTCGAAAGCGGTTTCGCCCGCCTCGGCCTGCGCACAGCGAACGGTGAACTGGAAGACTTCAGCGGCGACTACAGCCGCTTCCGCAGCCTCGATCTGGACGCCACATCGATCTACACCATCGCCGCCTCACCGGTCAGCCCGCCAGCGGTGATCGCCATCGACCGCCGTAGCCATGACGTCCAGGTGCTGGCCGGCGGCGTACTGCCGTTACCCGCCGAAGGCATCAGCCGCCCGCGTGGTTTCAGCTACCCGAGCGGCGACGGCGAGGCTCACGGCTTCTTCTACCCGGCGATGAACGGCAGCGGCCCGACGCCGCTGATCGTGTTCATCCATGGCGGGCCGACCTCGGCCTGTTATCCGGTGCTCGACCCCCGCATCCAGTACTGGGCACAGCGCGGCTTCGCCGTGGCCGATCTCAATTACCGCGGCAGCAGCGGCTATGGCCGAGCCTACCGGCAGGCGCTGCACTTGCGTTGGGGCGAGGTGGATGTGCAAGACGCCTGCGCAGCGGTCGCGCATCTGGCGGCTGAAGGCTTGATCGATCCGGCCCAGGCATTTATCCGTGGTGGCAGCGCGGGCGGCTACACCACCTTGTGCGCCCTCGCCTTCCACGACGTATTCCGCGCCGGCGCCAGCCTGTATGGGGTCAGCGATCCCGTGGCGCTGGCCCGGGCCACGCACAAGTTCGAAGGGGATTATCTGGACTGGCTGATCGGCGACCCGCAACGGGATGCCGAGCGCTACCACGCCCGCACGCCGCTACTGCACGCGGGGAACATCAAGGTGCCGGTGATTTTCTTCCAGGGCGAACTGGACGCGGTGGTAGTGCCGGAACAGACCCGTTCGATGCTGGCGGCGCTGAAGGCCAATGGTATTGAGGCGGTGGGGCATTTCTATCCGACCGAGCGGCATGGGTTCAGGACGGCGGCAAACCTGGCGCATGCGCTGGAGGAGGAGTGGCGGTTTTACTGCAAGGTTTTGGGTTGGTCTTGATGGCCTAATCGCTGCGGTTCGGCGCCCCGACAAGCCAGCTCCCACAAGCTGCATATACCGGACCTTTGGGAGCTGGCTTGTCGGGGCGCCGAACCGCAGCGATTAGGGCCGGAAGATTCACCGCTTGGCGATGATGTACACCGCATGCACGATCCCTGGAATGTACCCCAGCAGCGTCAGCAAGATGTTCAGCCAGAACGCCCCGCCGAACCCCACCTGCAGAAACACCCCCAGCGGCGGCAGGAGGATGGCGATGATGATGCGGATGAAGTCCATGAAACATCTCCTCGAATGATGTCCTGTTCTGACCCCGGCCTCTGCGCCGCGGTTCCCCACAGCATAGCCAGTCGCCATTGCCGGAAAAAAAACGCCCCAGACCAAAAACAACAGGTCCGGGGCGACGCGCAGGAACGCGAGACGGTTCGTTTGATTCGTGACTGAGGCCGGGTCAGGCGTTGGCTTCGCGGCGCCGGCTCAGTTGTGCGGTATGGACGCGGGAGAAGGCCCGGGCCAGACGCAGCAGCATTTCGTCGATATTGCCGTGACTGACGGTCAGCGCCGGTGAGAAGCGCAACACATTCGGCTGCGGCGCATTGAGCAGCAGGCCTTCCTGCAACGCCGCCTTGACCACCTCGGCCGCCAGCGGCTCGTTCAGTTCCAGCCCCCACAACAGGCCCTGGCCGCGAACTTCACCTTGACCGTAACGTCCGGCCAGCCGGCTCAAGCCGTCGCGCAGGTGGCGCCCGGCGTCTTGCACCTGGCTCAGGAAACCGCCGTCCAGCACCGTTTCCAGCACTGCCAGGCCCGCCGCGCTCATCAGCGCGTTGCCGTGGTGGCTGCCTTCCAGTTCACCGGCTTCGGCACAGCACGCGGTACCGCGGGCCAGTAGTGCGGCGATCGGTACGCCGCCACCGAGGCCCTTGCCTAGGGTGAGAATGTCGGCGCGCACGCCGTAGGTTTCTTCGGCGAGCAGCGCACCGCAGCGGCCCACACCGGTCTGCACTTCATCAAGAATCAGCAGGATGCCCAGCTCGCGGCACAGCCGCTCCACACCTTTGAGGTAGTGCTGGGTCGCCGGGATCACGCCGGCCTCGCCCTGAATCGGCTCCAGCATGATCGCCACGGTGCGCGAATCCACTGCCGCATGCAGTGCCGGCAGATCGTTGAACGGCACCTTGCTAAAGCCCGGCAGGCCCGGCTCGCAGCGGTTGCACGGCAGCGGGTCGGAAGCGGCCAGCGCCCCGAGGCTGCGGCCATGGGTGGCCTGGCTGGCAGTGATGATGTGATAGGCGCCGTTGCGGTGAAGCTGGCCCCATTTGCGCGCCAGCTTGATCGCCCCTTCACAGGCCTCGGCACCGCTGTTGAGCAGGTAAGCCTGGTCGCTGCCGGTACTCTGGCACAGCAGGTTTACCAGCTTGAGCTGGCCACGGTTGTGAAAGCCCGCGCCAGAATTGATCAGCGCCTGAGCCTGGCCGCTCAGGGCCTGGACCAGCGCCTTGGGGCTGTGGCCGAGGCTGTTGACCGCGTTGCCCTGAGTGAAGTCGAGGTAGGCTCGGCCTTCGCTGTCCCACAGCCAGGAGCCCTGGCCACGGACGAAGACCTGCGCGGCACGTTCGATGGCCGGCATCAGGTGCTCGCGGGAGAGCGGATCGACCGGATCGGCCGGTGCCGGTACCGGCGCGGTTTCAGCGGCACGTGCCGCCTGGCGCCGCAGGTTGAACAGGTTCATGCGCGCAGTCCTTCCAGTGGCAGGCCGAGCAAGCGTGCGCTCCAGTCTTCGACCCTGCCGCTGCGCAGACGCTTGATCGCGATATCGCGCCAGCGTGACGACAGGGCCGGACAATCCACCAGCTTCTTCAAACCCGCATGCTCCAGAGGTTCACGGTAAAAAGTGTGCAGCGCCCAGGCCACGGTGAGTCCGGGATAACTGCGCTGTATCAGTTCAAAAGGCTCGTCGGCACTGACGAAGCCGGGCTTGAGCACCCGGTAGAACCAGCCGCAGCGGCCACTGTCCTGCGCCTGTTGCGGCAGCTCCGACAGTCCCCAGCGGTGGCTCAGGCGGTAACAGGGCGAGCGCGGCTGGCTGATTTGCAGCAACGCCCCGCCCCAGCGGAACAGGTCGCCCAGGCACACCTGTTCTTCGGTGACGCCGTGGGTCGAGAGGTTTTCGCCAAACGCCGGTGCCCGCCAGTCGATCTGTGGATAACGTTTCCGCCACCAGGCGTAGTGCTCGGCCGGATAGTGGTGCAGGGCCCGTTCCGGGCCGGTGTGGAAACGTGGGTCGCCGTGTTCATCGCTTCCAAGCCCCTGCGGCCATAACCAAAGCCGCCGCGCAACCTCTTCCTTATCGATATCGGTCATCAAACCGTGACCGAGATTCTTTGCCTTGCCTATGTAAACGCCATCCACATATACGGTGTTCATCGCGCCTTCTGGCCCTGTAAACCTTGTGAATACGGGCATAGACTAGGCGTCTCTGGCCATCGCGGCCATTTCGTTTTTCGAGCTTTTTCGATAAGTAGAAGTTATGGATTTTCGCCAACTGCGTTATTTCGTCGCGGTATATGAAGAAGGCCATGTCGGCCGCGCCGCCGAGCGCCTGTCGCTGTCGCAGCCCGCGCTGTCGCAACAGATCCGCCAGCTCGAGCACAGCCTTGATGTCAGCCTGTTCGAGCGCGGCAACAAGCGCCTGCTGCCAACCCTGGCCGCGCACACTCTCTACAACCACGCCGTGCCCCTGCTCGACGGCCTGCAGCGGGCCCGCGAAGCGCTGCGCAACTTCAAGGGCCAGGCCCTGCGTACCTTGGCCATCGGTGTGCTGCAAACGGTACGGCCGAGCCTGGTGCCGCAGTTGCTCGACCGGGTGCGCAAGGCCCAGCCGCACCTGGTGGTGCAGATCTACGAACTGTCGGGGATGGAGATCGAACGGCGTCTGCTCAACGGCACGCTGGACATCGGCATCAGCTACCTGCCGCCGCGTCAGGCGGGGCTGCACGGGCTGCTGCTGTACGAGGACGAGTTACAAGTCGTGATTCCGCACACGCACCCGCTGCGCGAGTTCAAGAAGGTCTCGCTGAAACAGGCCGCCGAACTGCCGATGATCCTCCTCGGCGAGGAATTCCAGGTGCGGCAGATCTGGCAAGGCCAACTGGCCAACCTGGGCCGGCGCCCGCAGGTGCAAGCGGAAATGAACAATATGGGTGGGATACTCGACAGCCTGGCGCACACTTCGCTGGCGACAGTGTTGCCGGGGCGGGCGCAGGAGGGGTCGGAAGATCCGGAGTTGCTCTGGAAGCCGTTGAGCGAGCCACGGGTGCCGCTGAAGGTCGGGCTGGTGTTCCGCGATGCTCAGCGTCAGCAGGCGTCGGTGGAGTTGCTGCACACGCTGCTGGAAGAAGAGATCGCCCCGCGGCCGATGGGCGTGTCGCCGCTGGATGTACTGGGATAAAAACACAGGAAAAAGAAAACCCCGCCGAAGCGGGGTTTTGCAGACTGTTTCCCTTTTGACTTCCCTTTCGCCCCACCATCCTGGTGAGAATCCTTCGTTCATCCCTGGTTGTTCATTGCGCGTCCTGCGCGACGTCCATGTGAGAAAGATTAACTGTGGATCCAATATTCCGGAAGACGCCAAAGACCACCACGCCATGTAAGTAAATGCTTACATGGCGCATTCACGTCAGAACTGCTCTGCGTCGAGCAGGTACAGCGACTCGCTTCCCGCCTTCACCGAGGCGCACAGCGACTGCAGACGCGGCAGCAGACGGGCGAAGTAGAAGCGCGCGGTGCCCAGCTTGCTGGCGTAGAAGGTGTCTTCGCCCTGCTTGGCCAGCGCGGTGCGCGCCATCAAGGCCCACATGTAGGCGTAGGCGGTGTAGCCGAAGGCGTGCAGGTATTCCACCGACGCGGCACCGATCTCGTTGGGGTTGCCCTTCGCGCGGTCCAGAACCCAGGCGGTCAGTTCGTCGAGGTCATTCAGGGCGGCGTTGAGCGGCGCGGTGAACTCGGCCAGCTCGCTGCCCGCCGTGGCGGTGAAATGGCGAATCTCGTCGGCGAACAGCTTGTAGAACGCGCCGCCGCTGCCGACGATCTTGCGGCCCACCAAGTCCAGCGCCTGGATGCCGTTGGTGCCTTCGTAGATCTGGGTGATGCGCACATCACGCACCAGTTGCTCCTGGCCCCATTCGCGGATGTAGCCGTGGCCGCCGAACACTTGCTGGCCGTGTACGGCAGTTTCCAGGCCGAGGTCGGTGAGGAAGGCCTTGGCCACCGGCGTCAGCAGCGCGACCAGGTCCTCGGCGCGCTTGCGGGCGGTGGCATCGACGCTGAACTTGGCGGTGTCCAGTTGCATGGCAACGTAGGTGGAGAACGCCCGGCCGCCTTCGTTCAGGGCCTTCATGGTCAGCAGCATGCGGCGTACGTCAGGGTGGACGATGATCGGGTCGGCGACCTTGTCCTTGGCCTGCGGGCCAGTTGGCGCACGGCTCTGCAGGCGGTCACGGGCGTACTCGACAGCGTTCTGGTACGAGCGCTCGGCGGAAGCCAGGCCCTGGATACCAACGCCCAGGCGCTCGTAGTTCATCATGGTGAACATGGCCGCCAGGCCTTTGTTCGGCTCGCCGACCAGATAGCCGACCGCATCATCGAAGTTCATCACGCAGGTGGCCGAAGCCTGGATGCCCATCTTGTGCTCGATCGAACCGCAGGTGGCCGGGTTGCGCGCACCCAGGCTGCCATCGGCATTGACCAGGAATTTCGGCACCAGGAACAGCGAGATGCCCTTCGGACCTGCCGGAGCGTCCGGCAGCTTGGCCAGCACCAGGTGGATGATGTTCTCGGTGAGGTCGTGTTCGCCGCCGGTGATGAAGATCTTGGTCCCGCTGACCTTGTAGCTGCCGTCGGCCTGCGGCTCGGCGCGGGTGCGGATGATGCCGAGGTCGGTGCCGGCATGCGGCTCGGTCAGGCACATGGACCCGGCCCAGGCGCCGGCGTACATGTTCGGCAGGTACTTTTCCTTCAGCTCGTCGCTGGCGTGGGCGTTGATCGACAGGCAGGCGCCGGCAGTCAGCATCGGGTACAGACCGAAGGACAGGCTGGAGGAGTTGACCATTTCCTCGACCTGGGCCGAGACCACCTTGGGCATGCCCATACCGCCGTACACCGGGTCACCGCCAACACCGACCCAACCGCCTTCGGCGTAGGTCCGGTAAGCCTCGATGAAGCCGGCCGGGGTGCGTACCGCGCCGTTGTCCCAGTGACAGCCTTCTTCGTCGGCGGCGCGGCTCAGCGGCGCGATGCTCTTGCCGGTGACCTTGCCGGCTTCTTCCAACACCGCCATGGCGGTGTCTTCGTCTACCGTCTCAGCCAGCGCGGGCAGATCGGCCCACAACTTCGAGACTTCGAAGACCTCATTGAGGACGAAGCGCATATCGCGCAGCGGCGCTTTATAGTCAGCCATGGCAACCTCTCAAACCGTGAGTCGTGGGCGATCCCATTGTAGGACCGGTACTAAGAACCAAGGTCCAAAGTCTAACCCAACAACTTTTGCGACACATAGGGTCATCAAGAGACCATATAGTCAGTTCTGGTCACGCCACGCGCATCGCTCCACGCCGGTCTTTTTGTCCATGGGCCATCACACAGTTACGCCCCGCGCCTTTGGCGCTATAGAGCGCCTGGTCTGCGGACTTGAGCACTTCGTCCGGGCCGCGGTGCTCGGGCTGACGCTCGCAGGCGCCGATACTGACGGTCACCGAAACGCTGGTGGCGCCCGCCGTGCCACGGCGCTGACGGCCTTGCTGGTCGTCCTGCGGGCGGTTGTCCTGGTTGCGTAACTGGATGGCGTAGTTGGCGATCATCTCGCGCACCGCTTCCAGGTGCGGCATGCATTCCTCGATGGTCTTGCCGGCAAATACCAGGGCGAATTCCTCACCGCCGTAGCGATAGGCACGGCCGCCGCCGGTCACCTTGGACAGCTTGCTCGCCACCAGGCGCAGCACCTGATCCCCGACATCGTGGCCATGGGTGTCGTTGAATTTCTTGAAGTGGTCGACGTCGGTCATCGCCAGCACATAGTTGCGGCCCAGGCGCTGCATGCGTTCGTTCAGCGCCCGACGACCGGGCAAGCCGGTAAGTTCGTCGCGGAAGGCCATCTGGTAGGCCTCGTGGGATACCGCGGCGGCGATCATCAGCATCACCTGGCTGCACATGATGTTCAGGGTGAACGGCAGGATGAACGTCTGCGGCAACATCCAGAAAATGCCGATCAGGCCAATGATCTGCGCCGCGTGCAGGGGCCGCGGCTCACGCAGGTACTGCACCACCAGCACGACGAAGGCGAGGAAAAACACCGGGTAGGACAACTGGATCAGGCTCATCCACTTGCCGTGCAACGCCGGCCAGCGGATCTCCGCCAACCAGCCCAGCAATGCCTGTGGGTAACTCTGCTCCAGGCCCAGCGCCACACTGCCCACCGCCAGCAGCACGGCGAAGCGGGCCACCATGTCCTGGAACAGGTGAGTGCGTTCCTGCCAGGCGCCGAACAGCGCGAACAGGATCGGCAGCAGCAGGCAGACGAGGTGGAACACCACCGCCGCATCTTCGCGGACCCGACCGTTGTCACGATAGAAATCAGTCTGGGTGTCGAGCAGGTAGTAGGCGATGTACACGGTGATCATCAGAAACAGCTCGCGCTGACGCCGATACACCGCGCAGTAAGCGCCGCCGAGCAGCAGCACCAGGGTCGGCAGCACGTTGAACAGCGACGTGAAGAACACCGACAAGTCCCGTACATAGGCGGCCGCGAGCCCGGACAGCAGCAAGCAGGCGCCGGGAAGGAAGTGACTGACTTTTACAGCGGAAAAACGGAACAAGAGAACTCTCCGATCCAGCAGATCGATAATGTCATTGTGCCTCTACTGTATCGGCAATGCACATAAATAGATAAATTTTTGACGTCAATTTCTTTAACGGCAGCAATGGCCTGAAGCTTGAACCTCATCTGTTGGATCAAACCGGCCTCATCGCCGGCAAGCCGGCTCCCACAGGGTGGTGGTTGCCGATGACTTTGTGAGAGCCGGCTGGTCGGGACGACGAACCGCGGCGACAGGATTTCAGCAGACAAAAAAAAACGCCTGCCGGTTAGGGCAGGCGTTTTTCGGTACAGCAGAGCAATCAGTAAGACAGGCCGAAGTTCGCTTCGTCCATCGCCATCAGGTTGTTCGCACCGGACAGCATGGTGGCAACGTGAGTGCGGGTACGCGGCAGGATGCGCTGGAAGTAGAAGCGCGCAGTCTGCAGCTTGGCGGTGTAGAAGGCTTCTTCGCTGGTGCCGGCGGCCAGTTTCTCGGCGGCCAGGCGGGCGATGTCAGCCCAGAAGTAGGCCAGGCAGGCGTAGCCGGAGTACATCAGGTAGTCCACCGAGGCGGCGCCGACTTCTTCGCGGTCCTTCATGGCGGCCATGCCGACCTTCATGGTCAGTTCGCCCCACTCCTTGTTCAGCGCGGCCAGTGGCTCGACGAATTCCTTGGTGGCTTCGTTGCCTTCCTGGGACTGGCAGAACTTGTGAACGATGCGGGTGAAGCCCTTCAGCGCTTCGCCCTGAGTCATCAGCACTTTACGGCCCAGCAGGTCCAGAGCCTGGATGCCGGTGGTGCCTTCGTACAGCATCGAAATACGGCTGTCGCGAACGTTCTGCTCCATGCCCCACTCGGCGATGAAGCCGTGGCCACCGTAGATCTGCACGCCGTGGTTGGCGGCTTCGAAGCCGACTTCGGTCATGAAGGCCTTGGCGATCGGCGTCATGAAGGCCAGCAGTGCGTCGGCTTTCTTCTTCTCTTCTTCGTCCTGGCTGTACTTGACGATGTCCACTTGCTTGGCAGTGAAGTAGACCATGGCGCGGTTGCCTTCGGCGAAGGCCTTCATGGTCAGCAGCATGCGGCGCACGTCCGGGTGGACGATGATCGGGTCAGCCGCCTTTTCCGGCGCTTTAGGGCCGGTCAGCGAGCGCATTTGCAGGCGGTCGCGAGCGTATTTCAAGCCACCCTGGAAGGCCACTTCGGCGTGGGCCAGGCCTTGCAGCGCGGTACCCAGGCGAGCGGTGTTCATGAAGGTGAACATGCAGTTCAGGCCCTTGTTGGCTGGGCCAATCAGGTAGCCGGTGGCGGCGTCGAAGTTCATCACGCAGGTGGCGTTGCCGTGGATACCCATCTTGTGTTCGAGGGAACCGCAGGAAACAGCGTTGCGCTCACCGATGGTGCCTTCGGCAGTCGGCAGGAACTTCGGCACGATGAACAGGGAAATGCCTTTGGTGCCGGCCGGTGCATCGGGCAGGCGGGCCAGGACGATATGGACGATGTTGTCGGCCATGTCGTGTTCACCAGCGGAAATGAAGATCTTGGTGCCGGTGACTTTGTAGGAACCGTCGGCCTGAGGTTCGGCCTTGGTGCGCAGCATGCCCAGGTCGGTGCCACAGTGCGGCTCGGTCAGGCACATGGTGCCGGTCCATTCGCCAGACACCAGCTTGGTCAGGTAAGCCTCTTGCTGCTCGGGGGTGCCGTGCTCGGAGATGGTGTTCATCGCGCCGTGAGACAGGCCAGGGTACATGCCCCAGGACCAGTTCGACTCGCCAACCATTTCGCTGACCGCCAGGCCCAGCGACTCGGGCAGGCCCTGGCCGCCGTGATCGACGTCATGCGCCAGGCTCGGCCAGCCGCCTTCAACGAACTGCTTGTAGGCTTCCTTGAAGCCGGTTGGGGTTTTCACGCCCGACTCGCTCCAGGTACAGCCTTCCAGGTCACCAACGCGGTTCAGCGGGGCCAATACCTGTTCACAGAACTTGGCGCCTTCCTCGAGGATGGCATCCACCATGTCAGGCGTGGCGTCCTGGCAACCCGGCAGGCTCTGATAGTGCGCTTCATAGCCGAGCAGTTCATCACGGACGAAACGAATATCACGCAAGGGGGCTTTGTATTCAGGCATAGCGATGAACCTCTGCTGATGAATCCTGGATGGGGTGGGAGAGACCGCGACACACCGACCAGCTCTTGGCGGCTTTCGGTCAAACAGTTGTTTGAAACATACGTTTACGCCGAAAGCTTGTCAAGCACCCTGCCGGTGGCGCTTTTGTCATCCTCCGTTTGCATGAAACCCTGCAAGAAAGTGTAGAAAACACGCAGCCGAACGCCCGGCACAATTGCCAAGGCGCTGATGAATAAAGGGTATCGGGAAAAGATGAAGCCTGAAGCGGCGGGCCTCAGGCGTAGGTATCGATCAACGTGCCGAGCATTTCGTCCGACGCTTTGGCCACTTTGACACCGAGTTCGACCTGTTGCTTGCCCAAGGCCTGTTCAACAGTGTTGGTGGCCAGGTCCAATTGCTGGCTGCGATCGACCGAACGCAGGCGCTCGGCCTGGTAGTCGCTGGACTGGCTGGTGACGGCACGCTCGACGGTCGTGTTGGCGATCTGGCTGGCTGCCTGATCGACGCGGTGCTGACCGGCCTGAATGGCGCCCAGGCCGGCATAGAATGCGGAACTGCCCGAGATTTCCATTTCAAATACTCCAAAAAGCTTGAAGGCGAGAGTGGCAATACAATGGCTATTGAAGCAGAGGTCGGCACAAAAGGCCCGTCAAAAACACTAATGGCACCCTGCCCTGCAATAGAGAACCGCTAGCGACCGGCCAGTTTCTGCACGGTCACGTCAGTCCAGCAGGTCGATCTGCAGATGCTCCGCCACTGCTTCCGCGCTCGCCGGCTTGAGCCGTGGTATCCGTCCCAGACAGGGTGCGGGCAGCCGCTCGGCGAGGCTGGCGAGGTTTTCTTCGAGCCGCGAGGTGCGCGAATCAATGATGTTGGCCACCCAGCCCGCCAGTTGCAGGCCATCGCGGGCAATCGCCTCGGCGCTGAGCAGCGCGTGATTGATGCAGCCCAGCCGCACGCCGACCACCAGAATCACCGGCAGCTTCAGCGCCACCGCCAGGTCGGACAGGTTGGCGTGATGCGACAGCGGCACGCGCCAGCCGCCTGCACCTTCGATCAGGGTGAAATCCGCCTGTTGAGCAAGGATGTCACGCATCGGCCCGAGCAGGCCCTGCACGCTGAGTTCGATATCGGCTTCGCGGGCGGCAAGGTGCGGCGCGATGGCTGGCTCGAAGGCAAAGGGGTTGATCTGTTCGTAGGGCAACTTGAGCGAACTCTGCGCGATCAGTGCCAAGGCGTCGGCGTTGCGCAGGCCCTTGGGCGTCACTTCGCAGCCCGAGGCCACCGGCTTGGCGCCGAGGGTGCTGAGGCCGGCCAGTTGCGCCGCGTGCAAGAGGCCGGCGGCGACGGTGGTCTTGCCGACATCGGTATCGGTTCCGGCGATGAAATAGGCCGCGGCCATGTCACTCCCCTTCTGTCAGCGGCTTGTGCAAAACCCCGTACACCACCTGGTAGGTGGCCGGCAGGCCTTGCGGCTGGCGGAACTGCTCGTAAGCACGCAACAGTCCCTGCATCCGCGCCCGTCCGATCAGCCCGGTGGGTCGACCGGGGTTGAGATTGTGCGCGCCGAGCGCTTTCAATTCATGGGTCAGACTGCGCACATCAGGGTAGTGCAAGACATGCGGTTGTGCATGCAGCCCAAGCACCTCAAGGCCGCTTTCGCCGCACAGGCGCTGATAGTCCTCGAGCCGGCGGAAGCGATTGACATGCACCAGCCCATCCACCGCCTCCCAGCTTGCCCGCAGCTCATGCAGTGTGCCGACGCACAGGCTGGAGAACGCCAGCACGCCGCCCGGCTGCAACACGCGCCGCGCCTCGCTCAGCACCGCGCGAAAGTCCGCGCACCACTGCACCGCCAGGCTGGAGAACATCAGGCCCGCGCAACCGTCCCTCAGCGGTAGCCGCTCGGCGTCACCGGCCACATGAAAATGCGCGCCGCCCGCCTCACGGGCATGGCGCAGCATGCCTTCGGCGATATCGACGGCGACACCCAGCCCCTGTGGATAACGCACCTGCAACTGACGGCTGAAATGACCGGTGCCGCTGCCCAGGTCAACCCAGCACTGCGGCTGCAGGTCCTTCGGCAGCAGCCCTTGCAAGTGACCACCCACCGCGCGCTGCAATTCGGCGACGCTGTCGTAGCTGGCGGCGGCCCGGGAAAACGACGCGGCCACCTGGCGCTTGTCGGGCAAGGCGCCGGGCAAACCCGGCAGGGATAGATCAGTCATCGCCACTCTCATGCAGGAAGGTCTTGATGGCCGCGGCCAGGTCTTGCGGGTATTCGAGGATGAAGGCGTGGGAGGCGTCCTCCACCAGCCCCACTTCCACATCCGGGAGCAAGTCGCTGAGGGCCCGGGCGGCCTTGGCCGGCACCAGTTCATCGGCACCGGCGAACAGGTGAAGTTGCGGTCCGCCGTAGGCTTGCAGGGCCGCGCGAGTGTCCAGTTGGCCGAGGATTTTCAGGCCATTCACCAGCAGCACAGGATCGGTGTCCGGCACGCCGACTTCCAGTTGGCGCAGGATGCTTTTCTGTTCCTGCGCGCCCTTGCTGCACAGCGACTTGAAGCGCTTGAGGGTGACCGAGGTATGACCCCGACAACCATCGACAAACGCCTCGAAAGTGTCCGCTGCCATACCATCCGGCCAGTCGGGACGGGCGACGAAGCTGAGGTTGCTGGCCAGGGTCAGCAGCCCGCAGCAACGGTCACCGCGCCGCGCCGCCAACTCGGCGGCAAGCATCCCGCCCAGCGACCAGCCGCCCAGCCAGGTGTCCTTGGACAAGTGTCGATCTAGCTTGTCGAGCCAGACGTTCGGGTCATCAGTGACCCATTCCGGCAACGCCACCAGCTCGACCTGAAGGCCGGCGTCCTGCGCCCGAAGGCTGGCCGCCAGTGGCTCCAGCGCGGCACTGCCCAAGCCCCAGCCCGACAGCAGAATCAGATGGTTACGCATCGACAGGCTCCAACAGCGGATAGCACTCGGCCAATGCATTCAACAATAGCTGCACCTGCGCCGGGCTGTGCGCGGCGGTCAGGGTCACCCGCAGGCGGGCGCTGCCGGCGGGCACGGTGGGCGGGCGAATCGCCGTCACCAGCAGGCCGCGCTCGCGCAGCATCCGCGACAGCGCGAGGGCGCGTCCCGCATCGCCGATCAGGATCGGCTGGATCGGCGTGAAGCTGTCCATCAGTTGCAGGCCGATCGCTTCGGCGCCGCCGCGGAATTGGGCGATCAGCGCTGCCAGATGCTCGCGCCGCCAGTACTCGTCGCGCAGCAGACTGAGGCTTTTCAGCGTGGCGCAGGCCAGCGCCGGTGGCTGACTGGTGGTGTAGATGTACGGACGGGCGAACTGGATCAGACACTCGATCAGTTCTTCGCTGCCGGCCACGAACGCACCCGCCGTACCGAACGCCTTGCCCAAAGTGCCGACCAGCACCGGCAGCTCTTCCAGGCTCAGGCCAAAGTGCTCGGCCACGCCGCCGCCACGACGGCCCAGGGTGCCGAAGCCGTGGGCGTCGTCCACCATCAGCCAGGCGCCTTTTTCGCGGCTGCGGTTGACCAGTTCCGGCAGGTCGGCGACATCGCCGTCCATGCTGAACACGCCATCGGTGACCACCAGGGTGTTGCCTTCGGCCTTGTCGAGGCGGTTATCGAGGCTGTCGCCGTCGTTGTGCAAATAGCGATTGAAGCGCGCGCCGCTGAGCAGCCCGGCATCGAGCAGCGAGGCATGATTGAGGCGATCTTGCAGAACGATGTCGCCCTGCCCCACCAGCGCGGTAATGGCGCCGAGGTTGGCCATGTAGCCGGTGGTGAACAACAGCGCCCGCGGGCGCCCGGTGAACTCGGCCAGGGCTTCTTCCAGTTCATGGTGCGGCGTGCTGTGGCCGACCACCAGGTGCGACGCGCCGCCGCCCACACCCCAGCGCTCGGCGCCGGCACGCCAGGCGGCGATCACGTCGGGGTGGTTGGCCAGGCCGAGGTAGTCATTGCTGCAGAAGGCCAGCAGCGGCTGGCCGTCCACCACTACCTGCGGCCCCTGCGGGCTTTGCAGCAGCGGGCGCTGACGGTACAGGTCAGCGGCGCGCCGCTGTTCGAGGCGCGCACGGAGATCGAAGCTCATGGCTGCCTCAGGCCGACGCGGCGTTGTAGAACAGCTCGCTGCTCTTCTGCTCGATCAATGCCTGCTCGATGGCGGCCTGATGCACTTCGTCGGCGTGCTCTTCGCGGGCTTCGGGCTTGATGCCCAGGCGTGCGAAAAGCTGCATGTCCTTGTCGGCCTGCGGGTTGGCGGTGGTCAGCAGTTTCTCGCCGTAGAAGATCGAGTTGGCCCCGCCCATGAAGGCCAGCGCCTGCATCTGCTCGTTCATCGCTTCGCGGCCGGCAGACAGCCGGACATGGGACTGCGGCATGAGAATACGGGCGACCGCCAGCATGCGAATGAAATCGAACGGATCGACCTCCTCGGCGTTTTCCAGCGGCGTGCCGGCGACTTTCACCAGCATGTTGATCGGCACCGATTCCGGGTGCTCCGGCAGGTTGGCCAACTGGATCAGCAGGCCAGCGCGATCGTCCAGCGACTCGCCCATGCCGAGGATCCCGCCCGAGCAGATCTTCATCCCGGCGTCACGCACATAGGCCAGCGTCTGCAGGCGCTCGCTGTAGGTACGGGTGGTGATGATGCTGCCGTAGAACTCCGGCGAGGTATCAAGGTTGTGGTTGTAGTAATCCAGCCCGGCATCGGCCAGGGCGACGGTCTGCTCCTGGTCGAGCTTGCCCAGGGTCATGCAGGTTTCCAGGCCCAGGGCCTTGACCCCTTTGACCATCTGCAGGACGTAGGGCATGTCCTTCGCCGACGGATGCTTCCACGCCGCGCCCATGCAGAAACGGGTGGAGCCGATGGCCTTGGCCCGGGCGGCCTCTTCCAGCACCTTCTGCACTTCCATCAGCTTCTGTTTTTCCAGCCCGGTGTTGTAGTGACCGGACTGCGGACAATATTTGCAATCTTCCGGGCAGGCGCCGGTCTTGATCGACAGCAGCGTCGAGACCTGTACGCGATTGGGGTCGAAATGCGCCCGGTGCACGCTCTGCGCCTGGAACAGCAGGTCATTGAACGGCTGTTGGAACAGGGCTTTGACTTCGGCCAGGGACCAGTCGTGACGAAGCGTTGCAGTTGCGCTGGCGCTCATGGGCGTTTCCTTGTTTAGGCTTGTACTGGCGCCGGAACAGGAATGCCCCGCCAGCGCATCACGGATAGCCCGCATAGTTAAGGAAGCCTCATGCGCTGTCAACCACACCAAGAAGCGTCGGTTTACATCTGTACAAATAACAACCAGCCCTGTTTGTTGTGCGACGAAGCGTCAGAGCAGCCGCACCCGATTTGTGTGCCCTGTGAAAGCGAACTGCCCTGGCTCGATGAACACTGCCGGATCTGCGCCCTGCCGCTGCCGATGCGCGGCCTCCTGTGCGGCCAGTGCGCGCGGCGGCGTCCGGCGTTCCAGCAAGTCGAAGCGCCCTGGCATTACGGCTTTCCCGTGGATGCGCTGATCACCCGCTTCAAGCACCAGCGCCAATGGCCGCTGGGCCGGCTGCTGGCGCAGATGCTCGGCAACTGGCTCAGCCATCGCTTCGACGAAGACCTGCCGCGTCCGGATCTGCTGTTGCCAGTGCCCATGGCTACCCGGCGCCTGCGCCAGCGCGGCTACAACCAGGCGCAGATGCTCGCTGAATGGATCAGCGGGCAACTGAAGATTCCCTGCAACGCACAATTGCTGGAGCGCTTGCGGGACACCCCGGCGCAACAGGACCTGAACGCCCGCGCACGCAAGCGCAACCTCACTGGCGCCTTCGCCCTCGCGGCCAGCGAGAACATCCTGGGCCGCCATCTGGCGCTGGTCGACGACGTCCTGACCACCGGTGCCACAGCCCAGGCACTGGCGCGCCTGCTGCGCGATGCCGGGGCGAAACGGGTCGATGTCTACTGCCTGACGCGTACCCCGCGACCCGGCGACGCTTGACTTGCAGCAGGCAGGCGGGCACTTTCCTGCCGATCATCGTCAGCTTTCGTACCCATCCTATGCCCTTGCCCGCGCCCCTGACCCAGCACATCGTCCGCCGTCCGCAACGTATCGGCCTGTTGCAGCACATTGATGAGCAAGGCTCGATCACCCGTGCCGCAAAAGCCGCCGGCATGAGCTACAAGGCCGCGTGGGACGCCATCGACGAACTGAACAACCTCGCCGCCCGCCCGTTGGTGGAACGCAGCACCGGTGGTCGCGGCGGCGGCGGCGCCCGCCTGTCGGATGAAGGACGCCGGGTACTGCGCCTCTACCAACGCCTGCAGATCCTGCAAGCGCAGATCCTCGAAGAAGCCGAGGACAGCAGCGACCTCGACCTGCTCGGTCGCCTGATGCTGCGCACCAGCGCGCGCAACCAGTTGCATGGCCGGGTCAGCGCGATCCATCCGCAAGGGCGCAACGACACCATCGAACTGACCCTCGCCGGCGGCCTGCGCATCGAAGCGCAGATCACCCATGACAGCACCCATCGCCTGGAACTGGAGATCGGCACCGCAGTGGTCGCGCTGATCAAGGCTGGCTGGCTGGAACTGGCCACCCTCGACGAACCGGTGCCCGCAGGCAGCAACAGCCTGAACGCGGAAATCGAAGAGTTGCTCGACGATCCACAGGGCCCCAGTGAGCTGCGCCTGACCCTGAGCAGCGGGCAGATTCTCTGCGCGTTCGCCGAGCCGGAATGGCTGCGGACCCACGACCTTGGCGTCGGAAACGTCGTACAGGTTCGCTTCCTTCCGACCTACGTTCTTCTCGGAACACCGGTCTAAAATTCGCCATATAACTGTCATAACGGCTGATTAAGGTGACTGCCTAAACCGCAGGAAGCCTGTCATGAACCTATTAGAAGAAAATCAACTGACCGACCTTGAGCAACTGGTCGGTCTCAGCCGTCGCCGCTTCATCGGCGCCGGTGCCTTGTGTGGTGCAGCGTTGTTTCTCGGTGGCAACCTCCTCAGCCGCAGCGTGCTGGCCGACAGCGTCAGCGCTGCCAGCAGCAGCCTGCTCGGCTTCGCCGGCATTCCCGCTTCCACCGCCGATGGCATCAGCCTGCCGCCAGGCTACAAAGCCTCGGTGCTGATCAGTTGGGGCCAGCCGTTGAACGCCGCTGCGCCGGCCTTTGACCCGTCCGGCAAGGGCACGGCCAAGGCCCAGGAAATCCAGTTCGGCGACAACAACGACGGCATGAGCCTGTTCCCCTTCCCCGGCGATGAAAACCGGGCGCTGATGGCGATCAACAACGAATACACCAACTACCGCTACCTGTTCGACCACGGTGGCCAGCCCGCCAACGCCGAAGACGTGCACAAGGCCCAGGCTGCCGAAGGCGTCTCGGTGATCGAAGTGCGGCGCAAGGACGGCCAGTGGCAGTTCGTCCAGGACTCGCACTACAACCGTCGCATCCACGGCAATACGCCAATCCGCCTGAGCGGCCCGGCTGCCGGTGATGCCTGGCTGCGCACCGCCGCCGACAACAGCGCAACCAAGGTGCTCGGCACCTTCCAGAACTGCGCCAACGGCAAGACGCCGTGGGGCACCTATCTGACCTGCGAAGAAAACTTCACCGATTGCTTCGGCAGCAGCGACCCACAGCAGGCGTTCGATGCTGCGCAAAAACGCTACGGCGCCTCGGTGACGGGCAAGGAAGTCGGCTGGCATCAGCACGACCCGCGCTTCGACCTGGCGAAGAACCCCAACGAACTGAACCGCCACGGCTGGGTGGTGGAGATCGACCCGTTCGATCCGAAGTCCACGCCGATCAAACGCACCGCCCTGGGCCGCTTCAAGCACGAAAACGCCGCCCTCGGCGAAACCCGCGATGGCCGCGCGGTGGTGTACATGGGCGACGACGAACGGGGCGAGTTCATCTACAAGTTCATCAGCCGCGACCGCATCGACCACAAGAACCCCACCGCCAACCGCAACCTGCTCGACCACGGCACCCTGTACGTGGCGCGCTTCGATGAAGGCGACGGCAATCCGGGACACCCGAAAGGCAAGGGCCAGTGGCTGGAGCTGAGCCACGGCAAGAACGGCCTCAATGCCGCTGCGGGCTTTGCCAACCAGGCGCAGGTGCTGATCCATGCACGCCTGGCCGCCAGCCTGCTCAAGGCCACGCGCATGGACCGTCCCGAGTGGATCGTGGTCAGCCCCAAGGACGGCCAGGTCTATTGCACCCTGACCAACAACGTCAAACGTGGCGAAGAAGGCCAGCCGGTGGGTGGGCCCAACCCGCGCGAGAAGAACGTCTACGGACAGATCCTGCGCTGGCGCGAAACGACTGACGACCACGCCTCGATGACATTCGACTGGGACCTGTTCGTGGTCGCCGGCAATCCCGAGGTTCATCCGGGTGCGGCCAAGGGCGGCTCGACCAACGTCACCGCGCAGAACATGTTCAACAGCCCCGACGGGCTGGGTTTCGATGCGGATGGCCGGCTGTGGATCCTCACGGATGGCGACTACAGCAACGCCGGAGATTTCGCAGGTATGGGCAACAACCAGATGCTCTGCGCCGACCCGACGACTGGCGAGATCCGTCGTTTCATGGTCGGCCCGGTTGCTTGTGAAGTGACTGGCATCGCCTTCGCGCCGGACCAGAAGACCTTGTTCGTCGGCATCCAGCACCCGGGTGAAACCGGCGGCTCGACCTTCCCCGAGCACTTGCCGAACGGCAAACCGCGCTCATCAGTGATGGCGATTGTCCGCGAGGATGGCGGGGTGATCGGCGCCTGAACCCGCCACAAAAAATCCCTGTGGGAGCTGGCTTGCCAGCGATGAGGTCCGACCTGACAACAGCGTTGCTCGGTCAACCGCAATCGCTGGCAAGCCAGCTCCCACAGTGGTTCAGTGCAGCCATGCGCCCACAAGGTTTTGCCCCCTGAGTTACCATGCCGAATCGATGCGGCCGCTCACCTGCCGCACAGCCGGAGTCGCGCATGTCTCATCCCTTCAATACCCTCACTCCCGATCTGGTCCTGGATGCCATCGAAAGCCAGGACCTGCTCAGCGACGCCCGGGTGCTGGCGCTGAACAGCTATGAGAACCGCGTCTATCAGGTCGGCATCGAAGACGCCGAGCCGGTGATCGCCAAGTTCTACCGGCCTGACCGCTGGACCGACGCCGCAATTCTTGAAGAACATGCCTTCACCGCCGAACTGGCCGATTGCGAAGTGCCGGTCGTCGCGCCGCTGGAGCACAACGGCAAGACCCTGTTCGAGCACGCCGGCTTCCGCTTCGCGCTGTTCCCGCGCCGTGGTGGCCGGGCGCCGGAGCCGGGCAACCTGGATCAGCTCTACCGCCTCGGCCAGTTGCTCGGTCGCCTGCACGCGGTGGGCGCCACCCGTCCATTCGCCCACCGGGAACACCTTGCAGTGGATAACTTCGGCCACGCCTCGCTGGCCACCCTGCTCGACGGCGGATTCGTGCCGAAGAGCCTGCTGCCGGCCTTCGAATCCGTAGCCCGCGATCTGCTCAAGCGCATCGAGGCCATCTACGCCCGCACCCCGCACAAGCTCACCCGCCTGCACGGCGACTGCCACCCCGGCAACATGATGTGCCGCGACGACGTATTCCATATCGTCGACCTCGATGACTGCCGCATGGGCCCGGCCGTGCAAGACCTGTGGATGATGCTGGCCGGCAACCGCGAAGAACGCCTGGGCCAGTTGGCCGAGCTGATGGACGGCTACAACGAATTCCACGACTTCGACCCGCGTGAACTGGCCCTGATCGAGCCACTGCGCGGCCTGCGCCTGTTGCACTACAGCGCCTGGCTGGCGCGGCGCTGGGACGACCCGGCGTTCCCGCGCAGCTTCCCCTGGTTCGGCCAGGAGCGTTACTGGGGCGACCAAATTCTCGCCCTTCGCGAACAATGCGCCGCGCTGGACGAAGCGCCGCTGAAATTGTTCTAAATGTGTCTAGCGCTCTGTCTACAATGGCGGCGTATTTAGCTAGCTAAGCAAGGAACCTGCATGACTGCCGCAAACCCGCGCCGCGGGTACATCCTGGGCCTTACCGCCTACATCATCTGGGGCTTGTTCCCGCTCTACTTCAAAGCGCTGCAAAGCGTTCCGTCACTGGAAATCATCGTCCACCGGGCGCTCTGGTCGGCGCTGTTCGGCTCCTTGCTGCTGCTGGTCTGGAAGCATCCGGGCTGGTGGCGCGAGCTGCGCGAGAATCCGCGGCGCCTGGCGGTGCTGGCGGTCAGCGGCGTGCTGATCGCGGCCAACTGGCTGACCTACGTCTGGTCGGTGAACAACGGGCGCATGCTCGAAGCCAGCCTCGGCTACTACATCAATCCGCTGGTGAACGTGCTGCTGGGGATGCTGTTGCTTGGCGAGCGACTGCGGCGCTTGCAATGGGTCGCGGTGGGCCTTGCGGCGCTGGGCGTGGCGCAGCAGGTCTGGCAGGTGGGCAGCCTGCCCTGGGTGTCACTGGCGCTGGCGCTGACCTTCGGCTTCTACGGGCTGATCCGCAAACAGGCGCCGGTCGCCGCCCTGCCCGGCCTGGTCGTGGAAACCTGGATGCTGGTGCCGCTGGCCCTCGGCTGGCTAGTGCTGCACCCGGACGCACACAGCGCCCAACCGGCGTTCTACATGAGCAGCGAAGCGCTGTGGCTGATGGCGGCCGGCCCGGTAACGCTGGTCCCGCTGGTGTGTTTCAACGCCGCCGCGCGGCACCTGCCGTACACCACACTGGGCTTCCTGCAATACCTCGCGCCAACCCTGGTGCTGCTACAGGCGGTGCTGTTGTTCGATGAACATCTGTCCAGCAGCACGCTGGTGGCGTTCATGTTTATCTGGGCCGGTCTGGCGCTCTACAGCGTCGATGCCTGGATGAGTTTGCGCCGCCGCGCCTGATCAAAAAACGTACAAACCTCCGGAGGCCACGCCGTTCGTGGCCTCCAGCAACCTCTCCCAAGGTTATCCACACCCTCATCCCCGTGCTTTGTGCACAAGCCCCTGAATTCTGGTGATTTTTTGCTCAAACGCCGGAAAGCCACGGTCCGTATGGCCTGGCGCCGTGACTCCCCAGCTTATCCACAGGCGGGTCCCCGATAAAACGGGATAAGTGAAACAGCAGAGAATTGGGGATAACTACTCTTCCGGGCGCAGTTCCAGATCCACCATCAGGTCGTCGGCGAGCGCTTCGAGGCGCGACTGCAAGTCATCCAGCGACAGGGTCAGGGGCACGGCAAGCAATGCATCGGCGTGAAACAGCGGCTCGCTGCTCATCGGCGCCGGCCGTACATCCGTGCTCAAGCGCTCGACGTTGACGCCCTGCTCGGCCAGCAGGCGGGTGATGTCGCGGACGATACCGGGACGGTCGTTGCCCACCAGGGTCATGGCAATGGGCTTCCAGGTACAGGACGGCTCGATGCCGCTTTCGGCGATCAACACGCGAATGCCGCGCTCGCCCAAGGCTTGCAAAGCATCGACCAGTTCTTCGTGGGATTCGGCCGGCACCGCCACCCGCAGGATCCCGGCGAACTGCCCGGCCATCCGTGACATGCGGCTTTCCAGCCAATTGCCATTATGCTCGGCGATGCATTGAGCGATACGCTCCACCTGGCCGGCCTTGTCGGCGGCGATGACAGTGAGTACAAGATGATTCACGCGGACGACCCTCTGCTGGAAAACCCGTGGAAACGCCCATTGGCAACGGCGCGCCGAGAAAGTATAGGCAAGGCGCGGCAACCTGCCGCAGGCCCTTCGAAAATCAAATCGTGTACTGTTTTAAGATTTATCTGGAACAATCCACACAAATTTTGCGAACATACGCTTTCCCAGCGTGACCCCATGCGACCAAACGGTCGCAGAACGACGTATTTAGTCTAATTTTCACAAGCGCAGCGCATCATGTAGTATGCCGCAGCGCGGACTACAAAACGTTCCGATCCGATGTCTGCCAAGCGCCTGTGAAAATGCGCAACCGCCCGCCAGCCCGTCTGGAAGGCCGCATCCAGTCGCCCGCAAGGGCATGTCCTGGTGCCGTGTTTAGAGAAGCGCGTAAGGCATAAATAGAAAAGCGTAATAGCTGAGCAGAGTGAGGCAAGCAATGACTGAACACGTTCAAGTCGGTGGCCTTCAGGTCGCCAAAGTCCTGTTCGACTTCGTGAATAACGAAGCCATTCCCGGAACCGGCGTCAGCGCCGAGAAGTTCTGGGCAGGTGCGGAAAAGATCATCCACGACCTCGCTCCAAAGAACAAAGCCCTGCTGAGCAAACGCGACACCCTGCAAGCGCAGATCGATGCCTGGCACCAGGCGCGCAAAGGCCAGGCCCACGACGCCGTGGCTTACAAAGCATTCCTTCAGGAAATTGGTTATCTGCTGCCAGAAGCATCGGATTTCCAGCTCTCCACCCAGAACGTGGACGACGAAATCGCCCGCATGGCCGGCCCGCAACTGGTCGTCCCGGTGATGAACGCCCGCTTCGCCCTGAACGCCTCCAACGCTCGCTGGGGCTCGCTGTATGACGCGCTCTACGGCACCGACGTAATCAGCGAAGCCGATGGCGCGGAAAAAGGCAAAGGCTACAACAAGGTTCGCGGCGACAAGGTCATCGCCTTCGCCCGCGCCTTCCTCGACGAGTCCGCGCCACTGGCTGCCGGCTCCCATGTCGACGCTACCCGCTACAGCATCGACGGCGGCAAGCTGATCGTCGCCCTCAAAGGCGGCAGCAACAGCGGCCTGCGTGACGACGCGCAACTGATCGGCTTCCAGGGCCAGGCTTCCGAGCCAACCGGCATCCTGCTCAAGCACAACGGCCTGCACTTCGAAATCCAGATCGACCCAACCACTCCAGTCGGCCAGACCGACGCCGCCGGTGTGAAGGACGTCCTGATCGAAGCCGCACTGACCACCATCATGGACTGCGAAGACTCCGTGGCCGCCGTCGATGCCGACGACAAGGTCGTGGTCTACCGCAACTGGCTCGGCCTGATGAAGGGCGACCTGTCGGAAAGCGTGAGCAAGGGTGGCCAGACCTTCACCCGCACCATGAACCCGGACCGCGAATACACCGCGCCCAATGGTGGCACCGTCACCCTGCATGGCCGTTCGCTGCTGTTCGTGCGTAACGTCGGTCACCTGATGACCATCGACGCGATCCTCGACAAGGACGGTAACGAAGTGCCGGAAGGCATCCTCGACGGCCTGGTCACCAACCTCGCGGCGATCCACAACCTCAACGGCAGCGCCAGCCGCAAGAACAGCCGCACCGGCTCGGTCTACATCGTCAAACCGAAGATGCACGGCCCGGAAGAAGCGGCGTTCACCAACGAGCTGTTCGGCCGCATCGAAGACATGCTGGGCCTGCCGCACAACACCCTGAAAGTCGGGATCATGGACGAGGAGCGCCGCACCACGGTCAACCTCAAGGCCTGTATCAAGGCTGCCAGCGAGCGCGTGGTGTTCATCAACACCGGCTTCCTCGACCGTACCGGTGACGAAATCCACACCTCGATGGAAGCCGGCGCCATGGTGCGCAAGGGCGCCATGAAGACCCAGAAGTGGATCGGCGCCTACGAGAACTCCAACGTCGATATCGGCCTGGCCGCTGGCCTTCAAGGTCGCGCACAGATCGGCAAAGGCATGTGGGCCATGCCGGACCTGATGGCCGACATGCTCGAGCAGAAGATCGCTCATCCGCTGGCCGGTGCCAACACCGCCTGGGTGCCGTCGCCGACTGCCGCCGCACTGCACGTGCTGCACTACCACAAGGTCGATGTGTTCGCCCGTCAGGCTGAACTGGCCAAGCGTGCACCGGCTTCGGTCGATGACATCCTGACCATCCCGCTGGCGCCGGACACCAACTGGTCGGCGGACGAAATCCGCAACGAACTGGACAACAACGCCCAGGGCATCCTCGGCTACGTGGTTCGCTGGATCGACCAGGGTGTAGGTTGCTCGAAAGTGCCGGACATCAACGATGTCGGCCTGATGGAAGACCGCGCCACCCTGCGTATCTCCGCGCAGTTGCTGGCCAACTGGCTGCGTCATGGCGTGGTGAGCGAAGCGCAGGTGCTGGAAAGCCTCAAGCGCATGGCGCCGGTGGTGGACAAGCAGAACGCCAACGACCCGCTGTACCGCCCGCTGGCGCCGGACTTCGACAACAACATCGCCTTCCAGGCGGCTGTCGAGCTGGTCGTTGAAGGCACCAAGCAGCCGAACGGCTACACCGAGCCGGTGCTGCATCGTCGTCGTCGTGAGTATAAGGCGCGTAACGGCCTGTAATTTGCGTCGGTAAGATCTGGGGCCGCTTGCGGCCCATCGCTGGCAAGCCAGCTCCCACGGGTTCGGTGAAATGTCTGTGGGAGCTGGCTTGCCAGCGATGGGCTGCAAAGCGGCCCCAGCTCATTCCTGAATCCCCAACTCACTGCGCACCAACTCCATCAACTTATCCACATCAATCGGCTTGAGCAGAAAATCCACCACGCTCAAATGCATCGCCGTAATCACATCCTGAACCTCCGCATCGCCAGAAATGATGATGATCGGCAGCGCCGCCCGCTCCGACTCGCGCACCTTGCGAATCAGCTCCAGGCCATCAAACGGCCCCATCCGCAAATCCGTGATCAACAAACCAATGCGCCGGTCGCTCGCAATGACCTGCAGCGCATCGTCAGCCGCCGTCAACGTCACACACTCGACACCGTGAAACGCGAGGATCTCGGCCAGCAGCGCGCGGGCGTCATCGTCGTCGTCGTCGACGATCAGCACTTTCTGCGGGCTGGGCGGCGGCGCCGTAAGCTCCGCCAACGCCGCACGCTCGGCGTCGCTCAGTAAATCATCGTGATCGGGCATGGGTGTCTCATCGTCGGTGACCTGCAAAATGTCCCGTAAACCAAGTTCAGACCGCATTCGCGGTGCGTGCAACCTGTATTTCGTCGAGCATCAGCCCCTTAGACTTACGTCCAATGGGCACCGGGTAACCCGCAGCCGACCATGAAGGCAATAACAACAAAACGGTTTCCCTGGACGAAACCCTGGAACGGTCACGCCGATGAGCAAAATGGACGCTTTCACCCAAGCCGGGAAAACTGCAGTCATGCAGAACATCCAGGGCACCATGCAGTTCCTGCAACGCTTCCCGCCGTTCAATCAGATGGAAAATGCCCATCTGGCCTATCTGGTCGAGCAGTGCCAACTGCGTTTCTACGCAGCCGGCGACAGCATCATCAAGCCCGCCGACGGCCCGGTCGAGCATTTTTATATCGTCAAGCAGGGCCGCGTGGTCGGCGAACGCACCCATGTGGTCAAGGGCGACACTGAAACCACCTTCGAAATCGCGCGCGGCGAATGCTTCCCGCTGGCTGCCCTGTTGGGTGAGCGCGCCACCCGTACCGAGCACGTGGCCGGCGAGGACACCTTCTGCCTGCAACTGAACAAGGCAGCGTTCATCCGCCTGTTCGCCCTCTCCGAGGTATTCCGCGATTTCGCTCTGCGCGGGGTCAGCAGCCTGCTCGACCAGGTCAACCAGCAGGTGCAGCGCCGCGCGGTGGAAACCCTCGGCAACCAGTATTCGCTGAACACCCGCCTCGGCGAACTCGCCATGCGCCACCCGGTGGCCTGTACGCCGCAGACCAGCCTGCGCGAAGCCGTGCGGCTGATGGATGAAACCCAGGTCGGCAGCATCGTGATCATCGATGACGCACGCTTCCCGGTTGGCATCTTCACCCTGCGCGACCTGCGCCAGGTCGTGGCCCGGGCCGAGACCGACTTCGACTCGGCGGTGTCCGGCCACATGACCGTCTCGCCGTTCTACCTCACGCCCCAGGCCAGCGCTTTCGACGCCGCCATCGCCATGACCGAGCGGCATATCGCCCACGTCTGCCTGGTGGAAGACCGCCGCCTGTGCGGCGTAGTTTCCGAGCGCGACCTGTTTTCCCTGCAACGGGTCGATCTGGTCCACCTGGCCCGCACCATCCGCAGCGCCCCGCGCCTGGAAAGCCTGGTGGCCATGCGCGGCGAAATCGGCCAGCTTGTCGAGCGCATGCTGGCCCACGGCGCGTCCTCGACCCAGATCACCCACATCATCACCCTGCTCAACGACCACACCGTGTGCCGGGTGATCGAACTGGCGATCGAGGAAAAGGGCGACCCGGGCGTACCGTTCACCTGGCTCTGCTTCGGCAGCGAAGGCCGCCGCGAACAGACCCTGCACACCGACCAGGACAACGGCATCCTGTTCGACGCCCGCGACGCGGCCGAAGCCGCGGAGATTCGCGGGCGCCTGTTGCCGCTGGCGCAACACATCAACCAGGGCCTGGCGCAATGCGGCTTCAGCCTGTGCAAAGGCAACATCATGGCCGGCAACCCCGAGCTGTGCCTGTCGCGGGCCGAATGGGCGCGGCGCTTCTCCGCCTTCATCCGTGAGGCGACCCCGGAAAACCTGCTGGCATCGAGCATCTATTTCGACCTGCGGGTGGTCTGGGGCAATGACGACAGTTGTGAACAACTGCGCCAGAGCGTCCTCGATCAGGTCGCCGACAATCGCCTGTTCCAGCGCATGATGGCGGACAACGCGCTGCGCCAGAAACCGCCTGTGGGGCGCTTCCGCGAGTTCGTCCTGACCCGCAGCGGCAACGACAAGGCCGCCACCCTCGATCTCAAGGTCCAGGGCCTGACGCCCTTCGTCGACGGCGCGCGCTTGCTGGCCCTGGCCAACGGCATCAGCGCCAACAACACCCTGGAGCGCCTGCGCCAACTGGTGGAAAAGGAAGTCATCGACCCGCTGGACGGCGGCGCCTTCGAAGAGGCCTACCATTTCATCCAGCAGACCCGCATGCAGCAGCACCAGTTGCAGACCCGGCAGAACCTGCCCTACTCCAACCGCGTCGACCCGGACAGCCTCAACGACCTGGACCGGCGCATCCTGCGTGAATCGCTGCGTCAGGCCCAGCGCCTGCAAAGCAGTCTGGCCCTGCGTTACCAATTGTGAGTTCCCAGCTATGAGTTTGTTTGCCTGGCTGCGTCCCAGCCAACCCACCCTCGACGACGTGCAGCGCCAGCGCCTGGCCGGGCTGGGTACGCCGCCGGTGCTTGGCGAGACGCCGCTGGGCAAGCAGCGCTGGGTGGTGCTGGACCTGGAAACCAGCGGCCTGAACGTCAACCGCGATCAGGTGCTGTCCATCGGCGCCGTGGTGATCGAAGACGGCGCCATCGATTTCAGCCAGCAGTTCGAACGCACCCTGCACCGCCACGACCACAAACTCGCCCCCAGCGTGCTGATCCACGGCCTGGCGCCCAGCGCCATCGCCGCCGGCTGCGACCCGGTGGAAGCGCTGCTGGACCTGATGGACTTCATCGGCGACAGCCCGCTGCTGGCCTTCCACGCCGGTTTCGACCAGCGCATGCTCAGCCGCGCGCTCAAGGACAGCCTCGGCTACAAGCTCGTGCACCCGTTCATGGACGTGGCGGAACTGGCGCCGCTGCTCAACCCGGATGTGGTGATGCGCGACGCCGGCCTGGACGACTGGGTGGCGCACTTCAAGCTGCTGGTCGAGGAACGTCATAACGCCAGCGCCGACGCCCAGGTCACCGCAGAACTGGCGCTGATTCTGTTCAGTCAGGCCCGGCGCCAGCAACTGGACAGCCCGAAAGCTCTGGAGCAACGTCTCCAGGGCTGGCGGCGCAAGCGCCAGCAAAGCCACGGGATGTAATCGCTGCTCCCCGACCGCGCTGAATCCGATGAGCGTTAATTGCACACTGCCACTGGCTCTGACACAATCGCGAATAATTCTCGTTAGTTAACGCATTCTTTTTCCCGGGGAACGCCTTGTCGTCCGTGCCTAGCCCTCACCACGAGCTGGTCGGTGCGCTGTACCGCGACCACCGCAGTTGGCTGCTCGCCTGGTTGCGCCGCAACCTTGCCAGCGCAGAGCGCGCCGAAGACCTGAGTCAGGACACTTTCGTGCGCCTGCTCGGTCGCGACGCATTGCCGGCGCCGCGCCAGCCGCGGGCGTTCCTCATGGCCGTGGCCAAGGGCCTGCTGTTCGACCATTTCCGTCGTTCGGCGCTGGAGCAGGCGTATCTGGAAGAACTGCTGCTGGTGCCCGAGGCCGAGCAACCGTCTCCCGAAGCATTGCTGCTGATCCTCGAAGACCTCAAGGCCATTGACCGCCTGCTCGGCAAACTGTCGAGCAAGGCCCGCGCCGCGTTCCTGTACAACCGCCTGGACGGCATGAACCATGCCGAGATCGCCGAAAAGCTCGGCGTTTCCGTGCCGCGAGTGCGTCAGTACCTGGCCCAGGGCATGCGCCAGTGCTACATCGCGCTGTACGGCGAACCGACATGAGCGCGTTTAACGCCAGACCGGTATCGGCCGGTGTGCTCGATGCCGCCATTGCCTGGCAACTCTGCCTGGATGCCGGCAGCGGCAACGCCCAGGAACGCGCCGACTTCGAGCGCTGGCATGCCGCCAGCGAAGAACACGCCCGCGCCTGGCTGCAACTGGGCATGCTCGACCAGCGCTTCGCCGCCGCGGCAGGCCCGGCGCGCAAGGCCCTGATGCAATCCCGGGTCAGCCTGCGCCAGCGCGTGCGCAAGCTCGGCAGCGGGCTGGCCAGCCTGTTGCTGGTGGGTGGTTTGCTCAGTTGGGTCAATGCTCATCAGACGCTGGGTTACTGGCTCGCCGACCAGCGTACCGCCACGGGCGAGCAACGCAGCCTGCGCCTGGACGACGGCACGCTGATCAGCCTGAACACCCATTCGGCGGTGGACATCCGCTTTACCGAGAACGAACGTCTGATCGTGCTGCACGACGGCGAGATTTCCATCGAGACCGGGCACAAAGCCAACGACACCCGTCCGTTCGTCGTCGCCACCGATGATGGCCGCATGCGGGCGTTGGGCACGCGCTTCCTGGTTCGCCTGGAAGGCGATGGCACGCGCCTGAGCGTGTTGCAGTCGGCCGTGGCCGCCAAACCGCAGGACAGCGGCGACGAGCAGATCGTGCATGAAGGCCAGGAAGTGTTGATGAGCCACGACCAGTTGGGTCGCATCAACACCCTCAAGCCCGGCGCCGACGCCTGGACCCGCGGCATGCTGGTGGTCGACAACGTGCGACTGGCGGACCTGCTGGGCGAGCTGGGGCGTTATCGCGCCGGTTACCTGGGCGTTGCACCCGAAGTCGCCGATTTGCGCATCACCGGCAGCTTCCCGCTGCATGACACCGATCTGGCGCTGAAATCGCTGTTGCCGACCCTGCCGGTGCAGGTACAGCAACGGACGCCTTGGTGGGTAACGGTGATGGCGCGCGGCGACAAGTAAACGCGTCCTCATTGCTGGCAAGCCAGCTCCCACAGGGTCGGCATCCACCGTACCTGTGGGAGCTGGCTTGTCGGGGCGCCGAACCGCAGCGATTGAGGCCCCGAAATCTAAATCAAAAATATTTTCATCCAGCCCTATCACTTTTCAATTCTCGCTCGGCAAGGAGGCTAGTTAGCACATATCCCGTCGAGGACCCGCATGACCCGCTCAATCGAAAGCTTCCTGCGTCCAAGTCTGCTGGCCGTGGCCATTGCCATCGCCGCACCGTTGGCCAGCACCCCGCTGATCGCCGCCGAACAGGCCGGCAACCTGCGCAGCTACAACCTGCCGGCCGCGCCACTGGCCACCACCCTGAACCAGATCGCCAGCCAGGCCGGCATCGCCCTGACCCTGGACCCGGCGCTGGCCAGCGGCCGCACCTCGGCCCCGGTCAAAGGCCAGTACGACGCCGTCGGCGCGCTGCAACAGGCCCTGCGCGGCAGCGGCCTGCAACTGCAACAGAGCAGTGCCGGGACTTACAGCCTGGTAGCCGTGGAAGAAAACGCAATCGCCCTGCCCAACACCGATATCAACGCCAAGGTCGCCAGCGCTGACGGCAGCGCCGCCGCCGGCTATCGCGCAGAAACCGTCAAGAACGTCGGCGCCCTCGGCGCCATGAAGCTACAAGACACGCCGTACTCCATGAGCGTGGTGTCCCAGGAATTCCTCAAGAACACCCAGACCACCAGCCTCGACGACGTGTTCAAGCGCAACCCCGCGACCCAGCTCTACGGGCCACGCTCCGCCGGTTATGCCAGCGCCGTCGCGATCCGCGGCTTCAGCGGCTCCGGCAACATGAACATCGCCAACGACGGCCTGCGCTTCAGCAACGGCGCCGATGCCGGCAACTTCATCGAAGACACCGAGCAACTGGAAATCATCACTGGCCTGACCGGCTTCCTGTATGGCCCGGGCACGCCCGGCGGCCTGGTCAACTACGTGCTCAAGCGCCCGACCTACGAGCGCTACAACAGCGTCACTCTCGGCAACGCCGGCGGCGAAAACTACTACATGCATGGCGACTTCGGCGGCAAGATCGACGACACCGGCGTGTTCGCCTATCGCCTGAACGTGCTGACCCAGGACGGCGAGACCGCCATCGACCTGCAAAAGCACCGTCGCCAGATGATCAGCGCGGCACTGGACTGGAACGTCAACGACGACCTGCAGATCCAGTTCGATGCGTCCCATCGCAAGAATCAGGTGCGCGGTCTGAGCAGCTATTGGTACGTCGCACCGGGCATCGAGCGACCTGATGCCTCGTCGCTGAAAAACGACAAGCTGTACAGCCAGAAATGGTCGTTCTCCGACAACGAAACCGACAAGGCCGGCGTGCGCGCCAACTGGCGCCTGAACGACACCTTCACCGTGCGTGCGGCCTTTGCGGCCCAGCAGTACACCGATGAGTTCACCTACACCGGTCCGACGCTGACCAGCGCCACCACCTACAGCCAGCCGATCTACGCCTTTGCCCCGATCGAAAGCGAAGAAAAATCCGGCTCGCTGTTCCTCGACGCCGCCTTCGCCACCGGCCCGCTGGATCACAAACTGACCGTGGGCTACCAGGGCAACACCACCCGGGTGAAGCAGTACGAAGATCACATCCCGTACCCGAGCTGGCAGTACAAGTCGCCTGTAGGTGACATTCCGCTGAGCGAGCAGCCGCAAGTGACCAAGCCTGGCTGGTCCATCGGTCATGGCGACCAGCGTCTGGCCAACAGCGCGGAAACCAACAACTTCCTGCTCGGCGACATCATCACCTTCAACGAGCAGTGGTCGACCATCCTTGGCGTGACCCAGACCCAAATCAAGAGTTACACCAACGAGTTCGTCTATGCCAAGGCCTTCGGCACACCGGAGACCGAGACCAAGTACAACAAGAGCAAGACGTCGCCAAACATCTCGCTTATCTACAAGCCAGTGCCTTGGCTGACCACCTACGCCACCTACATCGAAGGCCTGCAGGCCGGCGGCGTAGCACCAAGCGATGCGATCAACGCCGGTCAGGCGCTGGCCCCGCAGATCAGCGAACAGTATGAAATCGGCGCGAAGGCGACCGTGGGCGACACCCTGCTCACCCTGGCCTTCTTCAATATCGACAAGCCGAACAACTACAAGAACAGCGCCGGGCTCTACACCCAGGACGGTCGCCAGGAAAACAACGGCCTGGAGTTCAGCGTGACCGGCAAAGTGATGCCTGAGCTGACCGTGGTCGGCGGTATCACGCTGCTGGATCCACAGGTCAAG
>NZ_QKVL01000209.1 GCF_003231275.1 Pseudomonas huaxiensis | reverse complement strand
TTGAGCTGGTTGTCATCAGTGGCTTCGTCAAACACCGGAAGCGGTAACGCTGTCCTTTGCACCGATAACGTCAAGGGCCCCGATTCCCGCTGTGTATGTGTATGGAAGACCTTGTAGGAAACCACGACATTGCCATCGGCATTGGCCTGTACATACTCGTAGCCAACCAGCAGATCGAATGGCTTACCGACGTCGCCCTGTTGCACCAAGCGATTCACCGTTGTCACGCCGCCGGGTTTGCTGCCGTCCCAATGCACCTCCACGTCGTCGCCAAACTGGAGCTCCGCCTCGAC
>NZ_QKVL01000208.1 GCF_003231275.1 Pseudomonas huaxiensis | reverse complement strand
TTGAGCTGGTTGTCATCAGTGGCTTCGTCAAAAACCGGAAGCGGCAGCGCTGTACTTTGCACCGATAACGTCAAGGGCCCCGATTCCCGCACTGTATCTGTATGGAAGACCGTGTAGGACACCACAACAGTGCCATCGGCATTAGCCTGCACATACTCGTAGAGAACATTCAGGTTGAATAGCTTACCGACATCACCTTGTAGCACCGGGCGACTCACCTTTGTCACGCCACCGGGTTTGCTGCCGTCCCAATGCACCTCCACTTCGTCGCCATTCTGCAGCTCCGCCTCGAG
>NZ_QKVL01000207.1 GCF_003231275.1 Pseudomonas huaxiensis | reverse complement strand
CGGACAATCACCTAACCGCTGCGCAAGCCCGACCTTCCGACGCAACAGAGGGTTTTCAGCGTTCTTTAGATCGAGCACCGCCTACGCGGCGCATCGCGAGCAAGCTCGCTCCTACCTCAACCCCAACCCCAACTCCAACCCTTATCTGTAGGAGCGAGCTTGCTCGCGATGGCCCCACAACCACACCGCATCCCAATCCGGACAATCACCTAACCGCTGCACAAGCCCGACCTTCCGACGCAACAGAGGGTTTTCAGCGTTCTTTAGATCGAGCGCCGCCTGCGCGGCGCATCGCGAGCAAGCTCGCTCCTACCCCATCC
>NZ_QKVL01000206.1 GCF_003231275.1 Pseudomonas huaxiensis | reverse complement strand
ACTGGGCGAAATCGAAGCGCGTCTGCTGGAGCATCCGGCAGTTCGTGAAGCCAGCGTGATCGATATCGATGGCCCGAGCGGCAAGCAACTGGCGGCCTATCTGGTGGCCCAAGACGGCGGTGATTTGAAAGACGCGCTCAAGGCGCATCTGAAGGCCCATCTGCCTGAGTTCATGGTGCCAAGCCACTTCGTGCTGCTGGAAAAAATGCCACTGAGCGCCAACGGCAAGCTGGACCGCCGTGCACTACCCAAGCCCGATATCAGTCAGTCGCAAGCTGCCTATGTTGCGCCGACGAACGCGCTGGAAACCCAATTGGCGGCA
>NZ_QKVL01000205.1 GCF_003231275.1 Pseudomonas huaxiensis | reverse complement strand
GCTGGGCGAAATCGAAGCGCGTCTGCTGGAGCATCCGACAGTCCGCGAAGCTAGCGTGATCGATATCGATGGCCCGAGCGGCAAGCAACTGGCGGCCTATCTGGTGGCCCAAGACAGCGGTGATTTGAAAGACGCGCTCAAGGCGCATCTGAAGGCCCATCTGCCTGAATTCATGGTGCCAAGCCACTTCGTGCTGCTGGAAAAAATGCCACTGAGCGCCAACGGCAAGCTGGACCGCCGTGCACTGCCCAAGCCCGATATCAGTCAGTCGCAGGCCGCTTACATTGCACCGACGAACGCGCTGGAAAGCCAATTGGCGGCG
>NZ_QKVL01000204.1 GCF_003231275.1 Pseudomonas huaxiensis | reverse complement strand
ATTGGCCAAGGTGATGACCAGCGGAGCACCAGTCACTGGTGCGGTAACCGAAGCGGTGTAAGTAACGACGCCGCCTTCAACAGCGCTGGCAGTCGCCGTCAGCGTGACGGTCGAGGTATCAATCGAATCCGTTACAGCGGTGACTGCGGCAGTCGGGCTGACCTCGAGGTGCTCGAAATCGCCGCCAGTGGTGCCAGTGATGGTCACGCTGACGCTGCCGGCATCCACATAAACAGTGTCTTTCGGTGCGGCGAAGGTGACAGAACCTTCAGTCGCATCCTTGGCAATGGTGATGGTTTCACCATTGCTCAAGGTGATCTTCATT
>NZ_QKVL01000203.1 GCF_003231275.1 Pseudomonas huaxiensis | reverse complement strand
ACGCCGAAGGGTGCTGCGCACCTGCCCCTACGGGCACCTCCGATCGGCCTCCTGAAGTCGCGAAGTTACGGGCGGCGTCTGTGATGACGGATCTTCGAAATCAGAATCTGATGAAACCACCTATTTGCTCTTGCCGTTGCTCCGGCTCTTGCTCTTCATGCACGCAAGTTCAGACTCCACAAGGTGCGACGTCAGTAGGCCGAGTGGAGGTGTCTGTAGGGGCAGATGCGCAGCATCCTTCGGCGAAGCCGAAGACGCGAGATGTAGACTTGCTTGCAAGTCGTAGGCCGCGTGGCCCCGCAAGACACCGGAAGGAGGGGACCCGA
>NZ_QKVL01000202.1 GCF_003231275.1 Pseudomonas huaxiensis | reverse complement strand
TGCCTATGTGATCTACACCTCCGGTTCGACCGGGCGACCGAAGGGCGTCGAAATCCGCCACGGCGCGCTGACCAACCACATGCTGTGGATGCAGAACGAGCTGAAACTGGCGCCGCATGACCGCGTGCTACAGAAGACCGCGTTCAGCTTCGACGCCTCGGTCTGGGAGTTCTGGCTGCCGCTGCTCAACGGCGCGCAACTGGTGCTCGCCAGCCCGGCACTGAGCGATGACCTGTCGTTGCTCTGGAGCGAAGTGGCCGATCACCGGATCAGCATCCTGCAACTGGCGCCGTCGGTACTTCAGGCGTTGTTGCCGGAAGTGAAGGGCGGCCAAC
>NZ_QKVL01000201.1 GCF_003231275.1 Pseudomonas huaxiensis | reverse complement strand
CGGCGTAGTTACCTACACCGCTTCGGTAACGGCTCCCGTGACCGGCGCTCCACTGGTCATCACCTTGGCTAACGGCCAGTCGATCACCATTCCAGTCAACGCCTCGAGCGGTTCGGTCGATTTCATCGCCCCGAACAACGTGTTGAACACCAACACTCCGCTGACCAACAGCATCACTGGTGTCACCGGTGGCAACTACGAGCACCTGGAAACCGCAGGCACTCCGACCACCGTCGTGACCGACGATCCAGCGCGCCTGGACACCACCGGCCTGACCTTGTCCGCCACCGGTTCCGTCCAGGAAGGTGGCAACATCGTCTACACCGCCAAGCTGACC
>NZ_QKVL01000200.1 GCF_003231275.1 Pseudomonas huaxiensis | reverse complement strand
CAGGTGCTCGAAATCGCCGCCAGTGGTGCCAGTGATGGTCACGCTGACGCTGCCAGCGTCGACGTACACGGTGTCTTTTGGTGCGGCGAAGGTGACAGAGCCTTCGGTCGCATCCTTGGCAATGGTGATGGTCTCACCATTGCTCAAGGTGATCTTCATCTCAGTGCCGGCTGGGTTGGTCAGCTTGGCGGTGTAAACGATGCTGCCGCCTTCCTGCACGGAACCGGTGGCGGACAGAGTCAGGCCGGTGGTGTCGAGGCGCGCAGGATCATCGGTGACGACGGTGGTCGGAGTACCAGCAGTTTCCAGGTGCTCGTAGTTGCCGCCGGTGACGCCA
>NZ_QKVL01000020.1 GCF_003231275.1 Pseudomonas huaxiensis | reverse complement strand
CAAAGAAACCCGCGAAAGCGGGTTTTTTTATGCCTGCGATTTGGCCTCGGATCTCGCCGAGGCCCCTACCCTCCTAGAACGTCTTCTCGAATTTCAGCGCTACTTCGGTCTGCCGGTAGGCATAGGCCCAGTCGATGCTGCTGTCGGTGACCGTGCGTTTCATGTAGAGATTCGGCACCACCCCGGCGAACGCGAAACGCGGCATGCTCAGGTTGGCGATGTAGATCTGCTGGCGGTCCTTGCGCAGGCCGCCGAGGAAAACGTCCGGCGCATCGTAGCGGGTGGTGCGGTACAAGCCGACCACGCTCACGTTAACCCCCAGTTCGAAGCTGTGATACGCACCCAGGCTGCCCATGTACTCGCGATTGCTGGCGGTATCGGCGTCCTGGCTGCGCCGGGTGTAGGTGACGCCGCCGAATACCAGGGTGCGCGGATCGAGCATGTACGACAGCGAGGTGCCGACCTGACGCTCGTCGTAATCATCGAAGTACTCGCGCTGTTCGCCCTGGAAGCGGAAGTGCTTGTGCTGAGCCTGCAGGCCGACCTGCAGCCGGTTGGTCAGGTTGTGCTTCCACTCCCCGCGCACGCCGCTGGCCTGGTACTTGGTGTGATGGTCGTTGTAGTAATTCTCGAACAGCGGCGTGAGCGATACATCGTTCAGCGCGCTCTGGAAGCTGTAGCCGGCGTACAGCACCGAGGTGTTGTCGTCGTACCAGGTCTTTGTTTCGCCATCATCGCCATGCTTGTCGTAGGTGTTGCCGTAGCTGAGGCCGCGCACCATCAGATGGTGGTTGCCGGCGATCTGGAAACGGCGCTCGGCGGCCATGTCATAAACCAGGCTGGATGACGTGATCGGCTTGGGCATCTGCCGGCTGTAGTCGAAGCACTCGAAGAAGATCGTGCAGACCTGGGTGCTGGTGGTCATGCCATTGCCCTGGTTGATGTTGCTGTTGTAACCGAAGCCCAGCGACGCCGACCCATGCCATTCGCGGCGCAGGTCGATACCCTTGTGGTACTCGCCCAGCACGCTCAGGACCTGCTCGGGCACATCGGTAGCGGCGACCTCGCGAAACAGCGCTTCAGCTTCACCGGTCTGATTGTCTTCGAACAGCGTGCGCGCCAACTCCAGGCGAGCACGGACGAAACCTGGCTGTAGCTCATCGGCCCTGCGCAGATGTGCGATGGCCTGCTTGTACTGGCGGTCGCTGCGGGCGATCAGCCCCTCGGCCATTTCAATCAGTGCCGGCTCATGATCAGGCAGTTGGCGGTAGCGCTCGACGAACTGGCGCACCTTGCCCCACTGCTGCAGGTTGATGGAGACGTAGATGGCCGGCCCCAGGTCTTCGAGGGTGTTCTGTACGTTGTAGGTCTGCCCCTCGATGGTGATCAGCGAAGCATCGTTCTCGGCCGGATCCGGCGCGCCAAGATTGGCCCGCTCGCGCGCCTCGGCGGTGCGGTCGATCTTGTTCAGCAGCAGACGGGTGTCGTCATCGTCGGCCAGCAGCGCGGTGGAACACAGGGCAGAGAAACACAGCAGGGCAACGCGCCCCCGCATGGACGGCAGCATGGTGATCGTTCCGGGACAGAAAGAAAGAGGTCGGAAGGGGGAGCCGAAGCTCCCTCCTCCAATGACACGCGGGTGTTACTGCTTGGCGCCGCCGAAGGCGACTTTGGTGGTGGTAGTGGTGTAGATACCTGCCAGGGCCTCGGCGTTGGCGCCGTAGAACTGGCCTTGGATGTTGGTGCCACGGGCGAACGAGCCGTTCGAGGCGATGGTAGTACCGGCGAAGCTGAGCGAACCCACGGTACCGGTCAGGGTGCCGCTGCCAGAACCGTAGTTGGCGGTCAGCACGCCCGAGGTGACACCTGCGCCGGTGCCCGGGTTGTACTGGTTGATGCCGACCACGTTGTACTTGGCGTTGACCAGGGTTGGCATGCTGGTGGTCGGGTTTTCGCCGACGAACCACACGGTGCGGTCTGCGCTGGACAGGTTCAGGTCAGTGCTGTTGAGTGGCTGGGTGCCGGTCTTGCGTGGAGCCCATTCACCGAAATACACCTCGGAACCGGAAACCTTGGCGATGACTTCACCGCCAAACTGCGGGAAGTTCGGCAGCGGGTTGTCGATCTGGCGGTAGGCGTAGACGTTGGTGTTGTAGGCGAAGGTGTTTTTCCACGTCTCGGAGACATTGTATGGAGTGCCGGTAACCGGGTGGGCCTGGGTGATGATCGCCGAACCGGTACCCGGAGTAGCGATGAGCCCGTTAGTTTGGGCAATCGGGCCCGCTGCGAAGCTCACCACCTTCGAAGTATCCGCAGTACCGCCAACGCTGGTCGGCATGGCAATGCCAGCAGTGTTTAAAGCGAGCATGTTGGACGCTGTGGCAGTGACATAACCACTGGACGAACCACCGGAAACAGTCGCAGCGAAGCTAGTGGACGCCATCAGGGACAGTGCGGAAAGAACAAACAGCTTTTTCATGGAACCTCCTTGGATAGTTGAAAAAACACTGTTTTTAATAAAAACAGCAAAAAATCGGATTTATTTCTTTATTAGAATCGGGCAGTAAGACCCATCTTCATTGTGCGTCCCGGCGCCGGTAGCATTGCCCGGGCCAAAGGATCTATGTAATAACGATTAGTGATGTTATTGACACCAAAATCGACATCGATATTTTCAGTCAACTTGTAACTTGCAAAGGCATCGAATACCCAGATCGGATGCCAGCGATAAGGTCGGCCGAATGCTTCCGCGCCGTTGACGCCACTGGTGATCCACTTGGCTTCTTCCTTGTTTTCGGCGCTGCTGTGATAAACCATTCGCCCGCCCAGCTCGAGTGACTCGTTGAAGAGACGCACACCGCCGTCGAGATTGATCGAGTACTTGGGTTGCAGGCTGGTCCGGGACAGGGTTGACGGAAAGCCACCTGTCACACAGCTGTTGATGGCCTTGTTATAGATCGGGTCATAGGTGGCGGCGTAATCTTCGTCACACAGTTTCTGCTCAAGCCGGTAGCTGACGCCGAAGTTACTGAAATAGCGACCCGTGTCGGTACGGGTCTGCAACTCAATACCGGAATACGTTTTCTTGTCAAACTGAACAATGTTATAACTGGCGTCTCGATCTATATAGTCGCGAATCTCATTATTGTAGTAGTTGATACGGAAATCGGCGTGACGCCAGTCCGGAACAAAGCTGCGCAAGTCATGAACATAGCCGACCTCCCAGTTATAAGCATGCTCCGGCTCCATTGCCGAATTTGAACTTCGACCGTATAGAGTTCCCGACTGAGTATCTTCATAAAGCGTTGGAAAACGAACGAATTCGCTGTAACGCAGATAAACCCGGGCATGTTCGGTAAGCAGGAAAGTGAGCCCTGCCATGGGCGTCCAGGCATGATCCCGGCGCTTCTCGGGCTTCTCCCACTTGTCTTCCGAAGTAGTAGCGGCAGTGACCAGACCTCTCCTTTCGGGTTGGATGTAACGACTGGCGGAGCCTGTCGTACCCTGCGGGTTAGCCACCGTTTCATTCAGATCTATCGTGCCGTTGAGAAACTGGTTGGTCGACTTGTCGATCTTGAAACCATCGTACGCGGCGGTGAATTTCTCACCAATTGTGTAATACAGGCCATTGACACGATAACCCTCCGTCTCACTGGCAATCATTTCCTCGACATCCTCCTGAGGAAGCCCCCACGACTCGACTTCGTCACGCACGCCCTGTTCAAGCGAAGCGGCTTCCTCATCGGTCATCAGCCGTCGATAGGTAAATGTTTGTCCTGTGGTGACCTGCTCACTCACTGACCAACCGCTGTCACGATTCTCCCGGTGCTTGGCCAGCCCCTCATCGAACGAGTTGTAGTCGCTGTACCGCGCCCCGACGTTGACCACCAGCCAGGGCATGGCTGTCCATTCATTGTTGAAGCTGAAGTTGTACTGCTGCCGGTTGCCGCTGCGTGGACCGAGGCGACTGGTCGCCCAGACAATCGCGTTACCCATCATCTCTGGAGCGGCGTAGCTTTCATCCAGTTTCTCGTGGCTGAAATCGCCAGCCACTGTCAGGTTGAAGGTATCGCTGAGGGCCATGCGGTTACCCAGGTTCACCCCCCAACGATCGTGCTGTGATACCTGCTTCGACCTGGCAAAAATGGTGAATCGACCATCGTCATTAGCCATGGGCGTCGGCTGGGTAGAAGGCGCAATCGCACACGAAGCGGGATTGTTCGCGTACTGGCATTGCACCCAGTTATCCCAGGCAATGTCTCGGTCAAAGCCTGTCGCGGCGGCGCCATACAGCGAATCGCCAGTCTGGTAACGCCGGGTGTCATTCTTGGTCATCCAGACACCGGCCTGGAGGTTGATCAGGTCGTTGTCTTCGGGATTCCAGACATAGTTCAGCGACCAAGTGTCCTGCTTCACCTCCGAGTAGGGGAACTGGATGCCGACGTTCAAGTCAGCGTCGAGCCCCAGAAAGGATGTGAAGCTGTTGACGAAAGGCGAGCTCTCGCCATATTCGATATCACTGTGCATGTAGGACAGCTTCAGGCTCTGCTGGTCAGGCAGGTACCAGGTGCCCTTGAGCAGTGTGGTGCGCATGTCGCTTGAGGTATTGGTCACCTCGTAACCGGGGTGATACAACTTGGCGACGTAGGACGTTCCGGCTCCCGGTACGCTTTGGTTACTTTCAGCCTTGGCCTTGTCCAGCCAGCCCTCGGTCTCGTACCGCTGGCTGCCGCCCTTGCCGCTGTAGTAATTGCCCTTGCGCCGGTAGCTGTAGGCCGCGAGCAAATCGAAATCTTCCTGACGGGTACCTGCCGCAATGCGGAAAGCGTTGTCATCGAAATTGAAGTCGGTCCCGCCCGACCCCTTGCGCGGGGTAACACGCCCGCCATTTGGCAGGGTGAAGCCGACGACGCCGTCATAGCTCACGACTGCGCCGGGAACATCGTGATAGTCCTGACCAAAGAGACCGGAGCCAGAATCCTCGGGCGAGACTGAGTTGCTCGCGGTCTCGGTCTTGATCTCGATGCCCCAGGGCTGCCCAGGCTTGACGATATCGTCGACATCGAGGGTCTTGATCTGCACCGAGCCGCCAATGCCGCTCTTGACCCCGGCGGTAACGGAAGGCCCCTTCTCCACCGAGATGCTGCCGATCATGTTCGGGTCGACATAGTTGCGGTTGGAGATACCGCCCGAGCCTTGCCACACCGACATCGCCTGCTCGGTGCCATCGACCGTCACCGGAATTCGCCCTTCGCCCTGAATGCCGCGGATGTTCGGGTCCAGCGCCCCGCTGTTGCGCGCATCGCCGCTGTAGACGCCATTCATGCCGCTGAACACGTCGGATACTGAGGTGCCCTTGTAGCGTTCCAGCTCTTCCTTGCCGGCGTAAACGCTTGAGACATCCTTGCGGTAGACGTCGCTTTGCCCCTTCTCATCGCGGTCTTCCCATTCCGCCTTCACTTCCTGCGCCTCCAGCACCTCCAGCCCCCGCTGCGAAGTCCCCGGCTTGCTCATCGCTTCCTCATAACCAGCAGGCAGTTCGATCTCCACCGGCCCCATGTTCGGTACCGAGGTCTGCTCTTCGGCAAAGACGGCGGCGCTGGAAAGCGCCAGGGTGATCGACCAGACCAGGGGCTTGAGTGGCAGGGACGAAGGTGTGGGTACGGGCGAGAGCATGGCGAAACCTGTCGTTGTCATTGTCGGTGGTAGATGGCAGATACATGGCCACTCTGCGGCGGCGAGGTGATACTACCGACAAAAGCGAATGAATCTCGTTTAGATTCATATGCGAGAAACAGAAATTTCTATGCGGGCAGGCAGGGAGCGGAGAAGTCCGCTCCCGGAGGGGGCTTAGGCTCTGTATGAAATGTATTCGAGCGAAGGCCAGGCAAGGCGAAAACAGGCGAGGAACGGCCGGGGTCGCGCTCGACGTTTACTGGTTGTAAATGAGCATTCCGACCGGGCTCGCGCACGAGCCTGTTTTCAACGCAGCATGGCCGAGTTCGGATGCATTTCGTGCAGAGCCTAGCGTTTCTTGCCGAAGATCGACTTCGGCGCACGCCCGAAATAGCGGGTGAATGCCACGGTGAAATTGTTCGGATACTTGTACCCGACCTGCCACGCCGCCTGGGCGACCTGCTGGCCGGACTCGAGCAGCGTCATGGCTTTGCGCATCCGCAGGTCGAGCAGCATGCGCGCGGGCGTAGTGTCGAAGAGGTAGCGGAAGCCTTCCTTGAGCTTGTGCTCGTTCATGCCGACAGCCGTGGCGAGGTACTCCACCGTCAGCGGCGTGTGTAGCTGCTCGCAGAGGAGATTACGGGCCCGCTCGATGCGTTCGATGTCACTGCTGCCCAGCGGCGACGCGGTGCTGTCTTGCGGCGCCAGCAGGTTGAACTGCTCCGACAGCAGGCTGAGGGTATGGATGTGCAAGTCCAGCCGGTTGGACGGATTGAGCACACCGGGTTGCAGGTAGCGCACCAATGCCGCCGCGTGGGCCTGTGCAGCCTTGGAACTGGCGCGGTAATCGAGCCGGTTCAAGCGGCCGCTGCCCAGCACCTGCGCGGCGCGTTCCTCGCCGACGTACTTGCAGAGGGTCGGCTGGTCGATCACCACGCGCAGTTGCGAAGCGGTCTCGTGGGCTTGATAGCGGCGCTCGCCAGGCGTGGCGCGGAACGCGGTGATGGTCGTGTGGCCAGCATCGAAGGCCAGGTTGCTGCCGTCCTGGCCGAGAAAACCGGATTTCCCCTGCAGCCCGATGGTCACGACCATCACATGGCCGTCATGCGGGCCGCAGGTTTCTTCGATCAGGGTCCGTACGGGGTGATAGTGCAAACGCCCCAGCGATAAACCTTGTTCGAGCTGCAATAGCTCCGAATAGCACTGGCCGAGGTCCTCGGACAGTTGCATGCGCAAACGACCGTCCGCCTGGACCGAACGGTGCCTGGGATGATCCAGGCCGAGACGGCAACTCCCTTTCATTGTGCTCATGACGACATCCCTGCGGCCATGCGAGCGGCGCTTCGCATAGGAACGGCTCCGGCTCGCATACTTAACATTAATGATTCTCATTTAATATATATCACCTTTTTCAGTGATTCGGCCACGGCTTGTTTCGTTATGAACAAGGCGGCCAAGTACAGGGAGTTACCGTGCCTCAACGTGCCAACCTCGATCAGCCTCACCAGGATCTGAACAGCACCCATCCCCTGCAGTCGTGCTGGGACCTGCAACTCGCCGGGCTCGGCGCCGATGCCCTGCAGGTCGCGCTTGAATGTGCGCTGTTCGATCATCTGGTCGCGCCGGTCAGCGCGCCTGTGCTGGCCGACACCCTTGAGCTGGACGCCGCCAGTACCGGCTACCTCCTCGAATTGCTGTGGAGCCTGGGCCTGCTCGAACGCGACAGCCAGCATCCCCCGCGTTACCACAACCTGCCGCTGGCCGACCTGTACCTGCGTGCCGAGGCCAACGCCTACTGCGGCGATGCCCTGCTGTTTCGGCACCGGGTCATGCGCCAGACCGGCGCCCAGCTCGGCGACTACCTGCGCAACGGCGTGCCGCGCCCGCCCATGGCTTCTGCGGCAATGGCCAAGGGCTGGGCCGACGCCGCCCGCCTGCAGATCGCCCAGGAACAACGCGCCGTCACCCGCGACGTGGCCTGCGCGCTGGTCGAAAGCCTGCCCGAAGCCCAACACCTGGAACGTCTGCTGGACCTCGGCGGCGGTCCCGGCCTGGTGGCGATTGCCCTGGCCGAGCGCCTGCCCGCCCTCGAAGGCGTGGTTTTCGAATACCCGCTGGCCGCCGAAGTGGCCCGCGAAAACATCGCCTCAGCCGGGCTCGCGCAGCGCCTGAAAGCCATCGGCGGCGACCTCAACGACGACGATTTCGGCAGCGGCTACGACCTCATCTGGTGTTCGTCGGTGCTGCATTTCGTCCACAACCTGCCCGACACCCTGCATCGCCTGTTCGCCGCCTTGCGTCCCGGTGGCGTGCTGCTGTGTTGCCAGGCCGAAGTACCCGACGAACGCCAGGCCGCCGCGCAGGTGCTGCCTTATTACCTGCACATGCGCCTGCAAGGCCGCCACGTGCTCGCCGAAGGTGAACTGGCGCGCACGCTCGAAGGCATTGGCTTCAGGGCCGTGCAACAACTCAACGGACTGCGCTTCCCGGTAACCCCGGTCAACGCCGTCATCGCTCGCAAACCTCAGGGATAACTCGATGGACCGCACGCGAATCGCCGGCCTGCAATTGTTGTTTGGCTGGCTCAACCTGGTGCTGGCCGTACCCAGCATCTACCTGATGTTCGGCATGCCGCTGGTCATGCGCCAGTACGGCTGGAGCGGCACCGAAATCGGCCTGTTCCAGCTCGCCGGGTTGCCGGCGGTGTTCAAATTCCTGCTGGCCGTGCCGGTGCAACGGGTGCGTCTGGGCAAGGGCCATCTGGTCCACTGGATGTTGCTGCTCGGCGCGGCGCTGCTGGTGCTGTACTGGCTGATCGGTCGACAGAACCTGATCGAGCAGCGCATGCCGCTGTTCGTCATGACCTTCGCCATCAGCATCATCGCCACCTGGATGGACATCCCGCTCAACGCCCTCGCGGTGCAGTGGCTGCCGCGCAGCGAACAGTTGCGCGCCGGCAGCATTCGCTCGGCGGCGCTGTTCCTCGGGGCGATCGTCGGTGGCGGCGCCATGCTGCTGATTCAGGCCCGACTGGGCTGGCAGGCACCGTTCTTGATCATGGGCGTGGCACTGGTGATTGGCGTGGTACCGCTGCTGGTCCTGCGTCGACGGCCGCAACCGGCGGAACCCGCGTCGGCGGCGCCGTCCGGCTTCGTCGCCGACTGGATGAGTTTCTTCAGCCAACCGGCGGCGCGCCAATGGACCTGGCTGCTGCTGACCGCCTTCCCATTCATCGGCGCGGCCTGGCTGTACCTGAAACCTCTGCTGCTCGACCAGGGCATGCCGATGCAGGAAGTGGCCTGGATCGTCGGCATCGCCGGCGGTGCTACCGGCGCCGTGTTCAGCTTGCTCGGCGGTCGTTTGCTCAGCGTGCTCGGCACTGCGCGGGCGATCCTGCTGTACCTGTTCGCCGCCCTGCTGGCGCTGGTGCTGCTGACCGTCACTGTGTGGCTGCGACTGGGCCCGGCCTGGTTGATCGCCAGCGCGTTGTGCCTGGCGGCGAGCATGGGCGCGGTGTCGGCCTTGATGTTCGGCCTGACGCTGTTCTTCAGCCGGCGCCAGCGCACCGCCAGCGACTATGGCCTGCAATCGAGCCTGTTCGTCATCACCCGCCTGGCCGCTCCGGTGGCTGCCGGGCTGCTGCTGGACCGCCTCGGCCACGCCGGCATGCTCGCCTGCCTCAGCACCGGCCTGCTGCTGGCGCTGCTGCTGGCCTGGCGGGTACGCCACAGCATCGCCGGCAGTGCCGAAGCATTGCTGGTCAATGAACGCCACGCCACTGCCGGCGTGATCCCCATCGTTACCGAGGGCAAAGCATGAAGCCGCGTATCGTCGGCATCTGCCTGGTCAGCCGCAATCGCGCGCTGCAGGAGGATGTGCAAGCAGTGCTTGACCGGCTCAACCACTGGTTGGGCCATGAAACTTCGCTGCACAGCCAGCACTGGCCGGACAGCGATTCGCAGTGCCTGTACCGGCAGGTGGCCGGACAAGCCGAAGCCTATGTGCGCGAACACGCCCAGGGTCACGACCTGTATCTCGACCTGCGGGTGTTCGATACCGCCGCCGACGCCAGCGTGGCACTGGCCACCGCCAGCAGCGAAAGCGATTACGTGCTGTTCGACACCCGCCACCTGCACGCTCAACCCGACAGCGATCCGCTGGTGGAACTGCTCGCCGCCCAGCCCGAAGCCAAGCGGTCTCCCAGCTCGGCGCTGCTGCTATGTGACGAGGAGCACCTGCAACACTGGTTGCTGCGCCTCGGTGGCAACCGCCTGGTGCGGGTGCCGCATCCGACGCAAACCTTGCGCCGCGCCGACCTGCTGCGCCTGTTCGTCGATCACCTGGAACACGCCTACTTCAACCGCCTGCTGGCCCGCACGACGCTACAGTCCAGCGAGCCGGTGGCGCTGGCGCGAGACATCCAGCAGCGCATGGACGCGCGCTGGGGCGAGCATTGGGATTGCCACTTCTTCACCGGTTCCATGGTCGCGGGTTTCCTCGACTCCATGGGCGCGCTGTTACGCGGCAGCGGTCGCGGTTTCCACACCGCCAGCAACGAGCACGCCCTGGCGGTCAGCGCGCTGGCCGGCTGGCAGTTGTACCGCCGCGCTTATGTGATCGTCATGACCTCGGGCATGCTCGATGAACTGCGCGGCACCCTGGCCAACCTCAAGCGTGCTGGCGCACCGGGACTGGTGATCTGCGCCGACTCGCCCGAGTCGGTCTGGTTCGCCTTCCAGGGCAGCCTCGATTGCGACAACGACGGTCATCAGGTGATTGCCGCCCGCGGCCTGTGGCAGCGGTTTATCCGCCGTCCTGACGAGTCCCGGGAAAGCGTCGAATCCGCCTTCGCCGCGCTCGATGCCACGCCCGCGCCCACCTTCCTGTTCGCCACCCAGGCGGTATTGGAATCGCGGGTCGAGACCGGTCCGAGAGAGTCGACAGCGCCGCAACCCGCCGTCGCGAGCGAACTCGACGACAACCAGCGCGCCGCCCTCGACGGGGTGCTGGAAGTGCTCAACCACGAACCTGCGCGCATCCTCTGGCAGTGCGGCCGGCTCACCGATCAGGAACGCGAGCGCGTCATGGCCCTGGCCAAACGCTGCGGCGTGGCGCTGGCCGACAGCATCATCGCGCCGGGCAGCGTGAGCGCCTATCAGGACCAGGAACCGGTACTCAACTACCTTGGCCCGCTGTCGATGTACGGCTTCAGCCGGCGCATCCACGCCTTCCTCGAACAGCCGGACGCCGACGAAGGCAAACCCTGGCTGTTCTTCCTCAAGAGCAAGATCGACCAGTCGGCCACGCCCTACTCCGAAGGCCGGCTCAAGCGCCTGTTCCACATCGTCCAGATCAACCGCCGCCGCGAACACATCTCGCCCTTCACCGAAGTGGCGCTGGAACTGCCACTGGCCACGGTGCTGGACTATCTGGAGCCGCGCCTGAACGTGCCGCCGCCCTTGTTGCAGGCGCGCCGCGAGCGCTTGCAGCGGCTACAGCGCACCCGCGAGGCGCTGCCGAGCGATCAGGTCGAAACCCTGCCGATGACGCCGAACTTCTTCTTCCATCGCCTCGGCCTGCTGCTCGCCGAACTGATCGAGCGCGATGGTTATCGCTACACCGGTGTCTACGACGTCGGCCGTTGCAGCATCTCGGCCATGCGCAACCTGCCGCGTACCGACGCCGGCTTCTCCGGCTGGTATGGCCGCGCGCTGATGGGTGACGCGCTGATGTCACTGCCCTACATCGCCCTGAACAACAGTCAGCATGTGCTGGCGTTCATCGGCGACGGCGCCCGCGCATTGGTGCCGGACATCGAGCAGCGCCTGGCCATGTGCCTGGCCAGCACGGCGGACGCCGCCCAGCGCAACGTCACCGTGCTGTACCTCTCCAACGGCGTGCTGTCGATGATCCAGACCTATCTGGACAAGCGCTACGCCTGCCACGGCGCGGCGCAGGTCAACGTGCCGCTGAACGGCGGGCCGGTCTGGGAAGAACAGCCCTTCGGCCCGATCAGCATCTGCCGCGCGCGCCTGCTCGCGTTCTGCCCCGACACCCTGCGCCAGGCCCTCACCGCGCCTGGCCGCCTCAACTTCTTCGACGTCTGGCTGGGCCACAACTCGGAGGGCGACGGCTTGAGCCTCGTCTCCGAAACGGCCTGGAGCCGCCTCAACGCAGAGAGCCACTGATGAAATTCGGATTCATTGCCCACCCCACCTCCACCGGCCTGTTGCATCAGGTCAAGCTGGTCGACCTGCTCGACCGCACGCTGGAAGAACAGGCCTGGGGTTACGACAGCACCCGCTGGCGCCAGCGCAACCTGGTGCCCTTCGTCGATTTCGGACGCATCGTCAGCGCTTGCGGCGCCGAGTGCTCCGGCATCCTGCAGTTCATGCCGCTGACTGCCGAGCAGATGCTGCGCCAGCCCCGGGCCATTGCCGAGCGCGTGCTGCAAGGGGTCAATTCACTCAAGGCCGAGGGCGCCGATCTGGTCGGCCTGGGTGGTTTCACCGCGATTGTCGGCAACCGTGGCCTGGCGACCATGGAACAGGCCGACGTGGCCGTGACTACCGGCAATTCGCTGACCGCCTACGCCGCCTACATCAACCTGCTGGACAGCCTCACCCTGCTCGGCGTCGCGCCGGAAAACGCCGAGGTGGCGGTGCTCGGCTACCCCGGTTCGATCGCCCTGGCGGTGGCGCGACTGCTCGCCGGCCATGGCTGCCGGCTGCGTCTGGTGCACCGCGGCAACCAGCGCCAGGCCGAGGCGCAACTCGAATACTTGCCGGCGCAGTACCACGCGCAAGTCAGCCTGCATGACAGCATCGAAGACTGTTACGCCAACGTCCGCTTCTTCGTCGCCGCCACCTCCAGCGGCGGCCTGATCGACCCGCGTCGGCTGCTGCCCGGCTCGGTGGTGATCGACGCTGCGCTGCCCAAGGACGTGATGGACGTTCCTCACACCCGCCGCGACATCCTGCTGGTGGACGGCGGTCTGGTCTCGGCCAGCCCGGCGGTGCACCTGGGCATGCGCACCATGGGCCTGGAACCCAAGCGCAGCATGAACGGCTGCCTGGCCGAAACCATGATCCTGGCGCTGGAAGGCCGCGACGAAGCATTCTCCATCGGCCGCGAATTGCCGGCGGACAAGGTGCTGGAAATCGGTGCTATTGCGGCCCGCCACGGCTTCACGCCCTCGCCCATGGCCAGCAACGGTGAAGCCCTCGCCAGCGACGATTTCGGCCGCCTGCGCCGTCATCACCACGGCCAGCGTCCGGTGCGCGCCAGCGATGCCAAGGACGACCCGATGAACCTGCGCCGCGAGGTGCTCAACAGCTTCGGCGAGCACATCAACCCGGTGCTGCGCGAGTTCTACCAGTTCAACCATATCGAGCGGGTGTTCAGCCACGGCGAAGGCTGCTGGCTGACTGACCTGGACGGCCGTCGCTACCTGGACTTCGTCGCCGGCTACGGCTGCCTCAACACCGGTCACAACCACCCGGCCATCAGCGCGGCACTGCAACGCTATTTGCAGCAACAGTTCCCGACGTTCATCCAGTACCTCTCCGCGCCCCTGCACGCCAGCCTGCTGGCCAAGCGTCTGGCCGACCTGGCGCCGGGCGGCCTGTCGCGGGTGTTCTTCAGCAACTCCGGCACCGAGGCGGTGGAAGCGGCGCTCAAACTGGCCCTCGCCGCCAGCGACAAACACACCGTGCTGTACTGCGACAACGGCTACCACGGCAAGACCCTCGGCGCGCTCTCGGTGACTGGCCGGGCCAAGCACCGCAAGCCGTTCGAACCGCTGCTGCCGCGTTGCGACAGCCTGCCGTTCGGCGACCTCGACGCCCTGCGCACGCGCCTGGCCAAGGGCGATGTGGCGGCCCTGATCATCGAGCCGATCCAGGGCGAAGGCGGCGTGATCCTGCCGCCGGACGGCTACCTGGCCGGCGTGCGGGCGCTGTGCGACGAGTACGACTGCCTGTGGATTCTCGACGAGATCCAGACCGGACTGGGCCGTACCGGCAAACTCTTCGCCTGTGAATGGGACGGCGTCGCGCCCGACATCATGGTGCTGTCCAAATCGCTGTCCGGCGGCCTCGTGCCGATTGGCGCGACCCTCTCCCGCGAGGCGGTCTGGCAGCGCGCCTATGGCGACATCGACACCTTCGCCCTGCACACCTCGACCTTCGGCGGTGGCAACTTCGCTGCAGCGGCGGCACTGGCGGCACTGGACGTGCTGGAACAGGACGGCCTGATGGCCAATGCCGCCGAAGTCGGCGCGCACTTGCAACAGGGCTTGCTGCAAATAGCCGAGCGCTACCCGTTCATCAAGGCCGTGCGGGGTCGCGGGCTGATGCTCGCCATCGAATTCCAGAACAGCATGGCCGGCGGCATCGAGGCGCTGGTGCGAGAAATGGCCGGGCGCATTCCAGGCCAGGCGGCGGCCACCTACCGCATGCTTTCGGGCACGGCGCGGCGGCACCTGGAAGCGGCGATGGAAGAGCTGGAGCAGAGCCTCGAAGACATGTTCGTGCTGCGCCTGATGACCAAGCTTTCCGAGGACCACGGCGTGCTCACCTTCGTCACCGCCAACAACAACCGGGTGATGCGCATCCAGCCGCCGCTGGTGGTGAGTATCGACGAGGCGGACCGGTTCCTTGGGGCGTTCGCTGCGGTTTGTGAGGACCTGGCTACGTTCGAGTCCTGAGTGACCTTATCGCTGGCAAGCCAGCTCCCACAGGTTCAGCGTCGCCACAGACACTGTGGGAGCTGGCTTGCCGGCGATAGGGCCCTCCCAGCCCCAGCAGTTCTCATAGCTTTTCCGCGCTTTGCCATACGAATCCTCCGCCTCCCCCGATTGCAACTTCCCCTGTTACATTTGAAAATAATTCCAGTTCGTATCTACTGAATGGAAGAAAGCGATATGACCTTACCGCCGCTGGTCGAACCCGGTGCCGAGCTTACGCGCGAGGAAGTGAACCGCTACAGCCGTCACCTGCTTATCCCCAACCTGGGTGTTACCGGACAACGCCGCCTGAAGAACGCCAAGGTGCTGGTCATCGGCGCCGGCGGCCTTGGTTCGCCGACCCTGCTGTACCTCGCCGCCGCCGGCATCGGAACGCTCGGCGTGATCGATTTCGATCGGGTCGACGAGTCCAACCTGCAACGCCAGGTGATCCACACCGTCGACAGCGTGGGCGAGCTCAAGGTGGAAAGTGCCCGCCAGGCCATCGCCCGCCTCAACCCGCTGGTCAAGGTGATCACCCATAGCGACCGTCTCGAACCGGACATGGCCGTCGAGCTGTTCTCGCGCTATGACCTGATCCTCGACGGCACCGACAACTTCGCCACCCGTTACCTGGTCAACGACGCCTGCATCCTCGCGGACAAGCCCTATGTGTGGGGCTCGATCTTCCGCTTCGAAGGCCAGGCCTCGGTGTTCTGGGAAAACGCCCCGGACGGTCGCGGCCTCAACTACCGCGATCTCTACCCGGAGCCACCACCGCCGGAACTGGCGCCGTCCTGCTCCGAAGGCGGCGTGCTCGGCGTGTTGTGCGCGGCCATCGCCTCGATCATGTCCACCGAAGCGATCAAGCTGCTGACCGGCATCGGTGACCCGCTGCTCGGTCGCCTGATGGTCTACGACGCCCTGGAAATGAGTTACCGCGAACTGCCGATCCGCCGCCTGCGCAACCGCCAGCCGGTCACCGCGCTGTCCGACTACCAGGCGTTCTGCGGCCTCAACCGGCCAGCGGCAGCGAACGACAGCGGCGTGCCGCTGATCAGCGCGCTCCAGCTCAAGTCGCTCAAGGACGGCGGCAAGGCACCGGTGATCATCGATGTGCGCGAGCAGACCGAGTGGGACATCGTGCGCATCGACGGCGCCCTGCTGATGCCCAAGTCCGCCGACGTCGCCAGCCAGATCGTCGCGCGCTTCGGGCATGACACCGAACTGGTCATCGCCTGCAAATCGGGCATGCGTTCCCAGGCGGTATCCAGCGACCTGCGCAAGCTGGGCCTGGAAAAGGTGCGCAACCTCGAAGGCGGTGTGCTGGCCTGGGTCCGTGACGTCGAGCCGGCACTGCCGACCTACTGAGGTGCAAGGCATGCCATTGCGCATCACCCGTGCGGCGCTCGAGCAGATCCAGCGCCAGGCGGCCAGGGAGCATCCGATCGAAGCCTGCGGGCTGATCGCTGCGCCCTGCGAGGCAAAGGTCGCGGCACGGGTGATCCCGATGCGTAACCACGCCGCGTCGCAAGTCTGGTTCAGCTTCGACCCCCGCGAGCAATTACGGGTGTGGAGCGAACTGGACGAGCGCGACGAGGAATGCCGCGTGCTCTATCACTCGCACACCGCCAGCGAAGCCTGGCCCAGCCGCGAGGACATCGCCCACGCCCAGGACCCCGCGCTGCACTACCTGATCCTGTCCACCTGGCCCGACGTCAGGCACCGGGTCCGCAGCTTCCGGATCGTCGAAGGCCGGGTATTCGAAGAACAACTGTCCATTCAGGAATGAACAGGACCGCCATTGACCGGCGGCCAGGACACCCCCTCAAAGGAGCATCACATGTCGGTTTCAGTCATGGTTCCAACCCTGCTGCGTCCTCTCACCGACGGGCAGAAAAAAGTCGAAGCCCAGGGCGAGACGGTTCGCCACATCATCGACAACCTCGACAGCCGCTACCCCGGGATCAAGGCGCGCCTGGTGCACGCCGACGAGGTGCACCGCTTCGTCAACATCTACGTCAACGACGATGACATCCGCTTCGCCGAAGGCCTGGCCACCGCCATCGCGCCGGGCGACAAGCTGACCGTGCTGCCCGCCGTCGCCGGCGGCTGAACCCCGACGGCCTTTTCGCGGACTGACCCGCGAAAAGGCCCGCACCGAAAACCCGGCATTCCGACCGATCGCCCCACGCCAAGGTGCCCCACCATGCCCCGTATCCTGGATGACGCCAGACTCACCTGGCGCAGCGGCCCCTGCCTGCCCGCCTGGCAGACCTTGAGCGCAGCCCTGCAGCGCCAGGGTGAATGCCTCGGTGTGCAGCATGCCGAAAGTGACCCCGAAGGCCCGCCCCTGCAATTGCTGCACCCCGACTTGCATCCGCTCCAGACCCGCTTCGCCGGCTTGCCGGCACTGCCGCTGGAGTTGTCTACCGAATTCACGATCCAGGCCGCCTGCGGCCTCATGTCGGTGCACGGCCGCGCCAGTGGCAGGCCCCAGGCCCTGGGCGTGAACTACCTCGCAACCCTGAATGCCGCGCTCGCCTGGCAAGGCAGCCTGGCCGCAGCGGTCGGCCAGTTGCGCGGCGGCGACTTCGCCACCGTCTCGCTGCAACCGGCCACCGGCGCGCTGTTGAGCATCGGCCAATACCTGGCCGGCGCTACCGCACCGGAAGATGCCGAACGGCTGCTGCCCGGTGCCGATGACGCTCTGGCCCGGCCGCCGTTCGTCTCCGCTGACGGCGTGCTGTTCGAACTGGAAACGCTCGACAGTCAGCCATGGCGGCGCTTCTGGAACGCCCTGGAAGTCAGCGACGTCATCGCCGGCAAGGCCTGGCAGCGCTTCCTGTTGCGCTACGCCCGCGCCGTCGCGCCGATGCCGTCCGAATGCCTCGATGCCCTGGCCGGCTTGCCGCTGGCGCGGATCCAGGCCATCGCTCTGGAAACGGGAGTGGCGCTGGTGCCGGTGCGCGGTCTGATTCAGCGTCGCGCCGACAGCGACTACGCGGCGAGCGCCGCCAACCCCTGGCAACTGCAGCGTGGCAAGGCCGGCATACCCGCCCGGCGCGCGGTCCCGGGGCGCCTGCCGCTGCAAGGCATTCGCGTGCTCGAATCCTGCCGCCGCATCCAGGGTCCGCTGGCCGGGCACCTGCTGTCGTTGCTCGGCGCCGAAGTGATCCGCCTCGAACCACCGGGCGGCGACCCGCTGCGCAATATGCCGCCGTGCGCCGATGGCTGCTCGGTGCGCTTCGATGCGCTCAACCACCTGAAAGACGTGCGCGAGGTGGACATCAAGTCCGCCGCCGGTCGCGCGCAGATCCACGCGCTGTGCCAGGACGCCGATGTGTTCCTGCACAACTGGGCACCCGGCAAAGCCGCCGAATTGCGCCTGGACGCCGCCGACCTGCACGCCACCCAGCCGTCGCTGATCCACGCCTACGCCGGCGGCTGGGGCGATGCCTCGATCGACGCGCCCGGCACCGATTTCACCGTGCAAGCCTGGTCAGGCGTGGCGGCCCGCATCGCCTCGGCGTCGGGCACCCGTGGCGGCACCTTGTTTACCGCACTTGATGTGCTGGGCGGAGTGATCAGTGCCCAAGGCATCTGCGCCGCGCTCCTCGACCGCGAGCTGCATGGCCACGGCGCGCAGTTGCACAGTTCCTTGCTCGGCGCTGCTGATCTGCTGCTCGACAGTCATTGCGGCCAGCCCTCTCCAACGCTGTTGCAAGGACTGTTCAGCACCGCCGACGGCCTGCTCGCCCTCGACTGTCAGACCCGCCAGCAACACCAGGCCCTGACCCGGTTGCTGGGCGGCGATGCCGACCCGCTCCGCCTGCAGACACACCTGGCCGAGCACGGCAGCGAACACTGGGTGGACGCCTGCCTGCGGGCCGGCATTCCCGCCAGCGTCGCCCATGAAGACCTCACCCTGCTCGCCGCCGACCCGCGCGTGGCCCCGAGCCTTACCCAACGCGCCTACCGCTCTGTTCAATCACCGTGGAGTTTCCTATGAATACTGCCGGAATCGTTGACCTGGTCCCCCTGCACACCCGCCGCCGCTGGAGCGAAGACGGCAGCTATCCCAACCAGGATGTGTTCAGTCTGTTTCGCCAACGCGCCGCACAAGCGCCGGACAAAGCCGCGGTGCTGTCGCCGGACGGCAACGTCAGCTACGCGCAACTGCTCGACGCCGCCCTGCGCATGGCCGCCAGCCTGCGCCAGGCAGGCATCGTCGCCGGCGATGTGGTCGCCTATCAGTTGAGCAACCACTGGCGCTGCTGCGCCGTCGACCTCGCCGTGGCTGCGCTGGGCGCTGTGGTGGCGCCGTTCCCGCCGGGGCGCGGCAAGCTCGACATCCAGTCGCTGGTGCGCCGTTGCGACGCCCGCGCAGTGATCGTGCCCCAGGAATACGCCGGCATAGACCTGTGCGAAGTCATCGAGTCGCTGCGCCCGACCTTGCTCTCGCTGCGCATCCTGATTGTCGATGGCGAGCCCCGCGCGGGCTGGTCGACCCTCGACGCGCTGCTCGACGCCGCCCCCATCGACAGCGCCAGCCTGCCCAAGGTCTGCCCCAATTCTCCGGTGCGCCTGCTGGTGTCGTCCGGTACTGAATCGGAGCCCAAGCTCGTCGCCTATTCGCACAATGCGCTGGTCGGTGGCCGTGGCCGCTTCCTGCAACGCATCAGTGACGACGGTGCCGAATTCCGTGGTCTGTACCTGGTGCCGCTGGGCTCGTCGTTCGGCTCCACCGCCACTTTCGGCGTCCTCTGCTGGCTGGGCGGTTCGCTGGTGGTGCTGCCGCGGTTCGACGTCGGCGAGGCGATCAAGGCCATCGAGCAACTGCGCCCGACGTTCATTCTCGGCGTGCCGACCATGCTCCAGCGCATCGCTGCCGAACCGGCCCTGGCCGATATCGACAAGTCGAGCCTGCGCGGCCTGATCTGCGGCGGCTCGGTGATCGACGAAGCCACCGTGCTGCGCTGCACCGAACACTTCGGTTGCGGCTTCATCAGCCTGTACGGCTCGGCCGATGGCGTGAACTGCCACAACACCCTGGACGACCCGATCGACGTGGTGCTGGGCAGCGTCGGCAAACCCAACCCGGCGGTGTGCGAGATCCGCATCATTGATGACCTGGGCCGGGAACTGCCCCACGGCGATGTCGGTGAAATCACCGCGCGCGGGCCACTGAGCCCGATGCAGTACGTCAACGCCCCCGAGCTGGACGAACGCTACCGCGACGCCGAAGGCTGGGTGAAGACCGGCGACCTGGGCTTTATCGACCAGCAGGGCTACCTGGTGCTGGCCGGCCGCAAGAAGGACATCATCATTCGCGGCGGCGCCAACATCAGCCCGGTGCAGATCGAGGGCCTGGTGATGGGCCACCCGGATGTGGTCACCGTGGCGTGCGTTCCCGTACCCGACGCGGACCTCGGCCAGCGCGTGTGCCTGTGCGTGACGCTGCGCGAAGGGGCGGCGAAATTCGCCCTGGAGGACATCACCGGCTTCCTGCGCGAGCAGGGCCTGGAGGTCAACAAGCTGCCGGAATACCTGCGCTTCTATCGCCACCTGCCGCTCACCCCGGCGGGCAAGGTCGACAAACGTGCCCTCGCCGCGGATGCCGCCGGCCTCGGCGAACCTGTCCGGCAGGTGGGCTGAGCCATGACGACTGCATCCCCCGAAACAACCCCCCTGGCGCAACGGGTTCGGCACTTTGTCGAGCAGCACATCCTGCCGCGCGAGCTGGAGCTGGGCGCGTGCGACAAGGCGGCCAGCGCACTGGCCGTCGAACTGCAGGCCAAGGCGCAAGCCGCCGGCGTGTTCGGCAACTTCTACCCGTTCGCCCTCGGCGGCCGGGTGGTGAGCCTGGTGGAGTACCTGACGGTAGCCACCGAGGAAGGCCGCAGCGAGTTCGCCCCGGCGATTCTCGGCTGCGACGCAACCCTCGACGCCTACATGCTCGACCGCCATGCCAATCCCGAGCTGCGCGAGCGCTTCCTGATGCCGCTGGTACGTGGCGAGCAGGTGCCGTGCTACGCCATGTCCGAACCGGAAAGCATCGGCTCGATTCCCGCGACCATGACCAGCCGCGCCGACTGGCACGGCGACCATTGGCGCCTGAACGGCCGCAAGTGGTTCATCTGCCGCGCCGAACGGGCCGACTTCGCCACCGTGATCGCCCGTACCGGTGATGGTCCGACAGGCGAAGCATTGTCGATGCTGATCGTCCCGACCGACAGCCCCGGCTTCCAGTTCGTCCGTCCGCTGGCCCTGCTGGGTCGTCAACAGGGCCAGGGCGAGCTGCGCTTCGACGAGGTGCGCGTTACCGCGAATCAGGTCCTCGGCACGCCCGGCCAGGGCATCGCCCTGATGCAGCGCCGCCTCGGGCTGGGACGCCTGTTGCGCGCCGCCCACTGGCTGGGCCTGGCCCAGCGCTGCTTCGATGACCTCTGCGCCAGGGTGCATTCGCCGCGCGGGCATCTGGCGCGGCTGGCCGACAAGCAACTGCTGCGGGCGCGGGTCTATCAGGTGTACCGCGACATCGCCAGCGCCCGCGCCTTGCTGCAGGACGCAGCGGCCAAGTTCGACCAGGGCCAGGCCAACAGCATCGAGGTCAACCTGGCCAAGCTGGCGGCTTCGGAAGCGCTGTCCGGCGCGGTCGATTCGGCGATGCAGGTCATGGGAGCCGAAGGCCTGAGCGAGCTGTCGCCGCTGTCGGGCATCTACCGTCACGCCCGCACCACGCACATCCTCGACGGCACCGACGACGCGTTGGTCAGCACGCTCGGCCGCGACCTGTTGACGGCCACCGCCCCCGGCAAGCCGTTCGACAGCCGCTGCCCGTCACTGCACCTGGACAAGGGAACGCCATGAAACGCCATGCCGCCCTTGCCGCTCTGCTGACCTGCGCCATGGGCCTGCCAATGATGGTGTTCTACGCCCTCGGCGTGCTCGGCCCGCAACTGATCGCTGATCTGCACATCGACCGCGAACACCTCGGCTGGCTGACCACCAGCGCCTTCGGCCTGGCGGCCTTGCTGTCGCCCTGGGCCGGGGCGCTGGTGCAGCGCACCGGCTCTCGCGCCGGGCTGCTGGCGCTGTTTCTGCTGGTGGCGCTGTCGTTCAGCCTGATGGCGGTGCTGCCCGGCTTCACCGGGGTGGTCATCGCCCTGTTGTTCTGCGGCGTGGCGCAGGCGCTGGCCAACCCGGCCACCAACCAGGCCATCGCGCAGGCCAAGGATGCGCCGCGCGCGGCACTGGTCGGGCTCAAACAGGCGGGGGTGCAGCTGTCTGCGCTGATCGCCGGGCTGGTGCTGCCGGTATTGAGCGCCGCGATCGGCTGGCGCCTGGCGCTGGCCTGCTGGGTGCCTCTGGCGTTGTTGCTGGCGGTGCTGGTGCCTGGCCGCATCGCGGCGCCGGCGGCGGGGCCGCGACCTCCGCTGCGCCTGACAGCGCCGAACGGCTGGTTGCTGCGGCTGATGGGCATTCAAGGCTGTGCCGGGTTGTGCCTGTCCGCGTTCATCACCTTCTTCGGCGTGTACGCCAGCAGCCTGGGCGTCGGCGCCGCCACCATCGGCCTGATGGTCAGTGGTTTTGGCCTGATGGGCATTCTTTCCCGCCTGTTGCTGACACCGCTGGGCGCGGGCCTCAAGGACGAAACCGTGTTGCTTGGCGGACTGTTCCTGGTCGGCCTCGGCACCGTGCTGGTCATGCAATACGCCGCCGCCGATCGCCACTGGCCGTTGTGGTTCGCCGTGGTGGGCATGGGTCTGAGCCTGGTGGCAAGCAATGCCGTGGCCATGAGCATGCTGCTGCGCGAACCGCGCTTCGGTGGCGTAGCCAGCAGCGCCGGCATGCTGTCGCTGGGTTTCTTCGGCGGCATCGCCGTCGGGCCACCGCTGTTCGGCGTGCTGCTGCGTCAGCCGGGTGGCTTCTCTGCCGCCTGGACCTTACTCATCTTTGCCCTGTGTCTCGGCGCCGCGCTGTGCCGAAACCTGTACCGCGCCCGTCGCGCCGAGGAGACTCATCCCCATGCCGGCACAGCGTAAACGCCAGGCGGTGGTCCACGCCCTGTTCAAACAGCTCGACAGTATTTCGCGCCAGTGCGGCGAGCAATTCCCCCTGTACCGCCTGCCGCGGGACCGGCAATGGAAGCTGTCGCGGCGAGGCTCGTGGCTCGGCGGTTTCTGGGCCGCGCTGTGGTGGCGCCGTGCGGCGTTCACCGAGCTCAGCGAAGACCTCGACCAGGCAGTGTTCTGGTCCCGCCAACTGGGTGCCCAACTGGACGAGCCCAGCCTGAATCGCAGTTTCGTGTTCTGGTACGGCGCCGCCCTCGGTGGCCGCCTCGCCCAGGACGAACCGGCACGGGAGCTGGCCTTGCGTGCCGCTGACGCCCTGGCCCGGGATTTTCGCCCGGATATCGGCGGCTGGCCGCTGGGCCCCGGCATGGGCGGCGGCGACAACGGCCACGCAACCCTCAATATCGACGCCCTGGCCCCGACGCTGGCGCTGATGCACTTGCAGCCCGATGCGCACAAGCGCGACATGGCGCGCAGCCATCTGGACCTGTGCCTGCGCACCCTGCGCGGCGCCGATGGAGCCTGGGCCAGCCACGCCCGGCTCGATGAACACGGCCAGTTCCAGCCGGGCCCAGCAGGCGATTGGGCACGCGGCCAGGCCTGGGCCATGCTCGGCCTGGCCGAGGCGGTCGGCTTGTATGGCGGCGAGTACGCCGCGCCCGCCCGCGAGGCTTGCGCCTACTGGCTGAGCCGCTGGGGTGAAGCGGCCAGCCGGGGCACCCTCGTCGCGCGCAATGCCGACCCGTGCGCAGTGGCCATCGCTTCGGTAGCGCTGCTGCGCCTGTGGCAGTGCCTGCCGGGCATGAACGACTGGCGCGACCTGGCCTGTCAGCAGATCGCCGCGTTGCTGTCGAGCGAGGTCCAGCAAGGGTGCTTCGTCGGCCACTACTACCGGACCGGCACCGAGCAGGAGCAACTGGTGGAATCGGCCTGCGCGACCTTCTTCCTGGTCGAGGCACTGATGACCCAGGATCAGGTCCTGGCTGTTCAGGGCGGGATCGCCGGCTGGTAGCCGGTCCCGTACCCGACTGGCCGCAGCCGGCGTCAAGCCATCCGATAGTCAGCTTATGAATTTCCCGTCATCCGGCCACTTGAGAAACAATTTCGTTTACCATTGTTTCCAAATATGTAGCCGTAAGCGAGGAACCACCCGCATGACGATTCGCCGTAACCCGATGCTGCGCGGCCTGGCCGTTTCCCTTCTCGGTCTGGTGCTCGCAGCGCCGGCCGCCATGGCCGCCGATCCTGTGACCCTGACGCTGTACAACGGCCAGCACAAGGAAATCGGTGACGCCATCGCCAAGGCCTACGAGGCCAAGACCGGCATTCACATCAAGATTCGCAAAGGCAGCAGCAACCAGTTGGCCAGCCAGGTCATCGAGGAAGGCGACCGCTCGCCGGCCGACGTGATCTACACCGAAGAGTCGCCGCCGCTGAACAACCTCGGCGAGCTGGGCCTGCTGGCCAAGATTGATGACTCGACCCTGGAGATGCTGCCCAAGGACTTCGTCGCCAGCAACGGCAGCTGGATGGGCGTCACCGCGCGCACCCGCGTAGTCGCGTTCAACCCGAAGAAGATCGATGAGAAAGACCTGCCGCAATCGGTAATGGACTTCGCCGACCCCGAGTGGGACGGCAAGATCGGCTTCGTGCCCACCAGCGGCGCGTTCCAGGAACAGGCCGTGGCCATCCTGAAAATCCATGGCCGCGAAGCCGCTGAAGAATGGCTGACCGGCCTGAAAGCCTTCGGCAAGACCTACACCAACAACATGGTCGCGCTCAAAGCCGTGGAAAACGGTGAAGTCGCCGCCGTGCTGGTGAACAACTACTACTGGTACGCGCTGAAGAAAGAACGCGGCCAGCTCGACTCCAAGCTCTACTACCTGGCGGACGGCGACGTCGGCGGCCTGATGACCATCTCCGGCGCCGCCGCGGTGAAGGCCAGCAAGCATCCGAAAGAAGCCCAGGCCCTGCTCGCCTGGATGGCCAGCGAAGAAGGCCAGCGCGTCATTACCCAGACCACCGCCGAGTACCCGCTGCACAAGGGCATGGTCTCCGACCAGGGCCTGAAGCCATTCGAAGACTTGCGTCCGCCGAAGATCACCCCGGCTGACCTGGGTAACGCCGAGGAAGCGCTGGAACTCGAACGCGAAGTCGGCCTGCTCTGATGAGCGCTGCCCTTCCCGTTCAGCTCGGCACCGGTTTCGTCCCCCGCCGCAAGCGGCCATCGATCTGGGTGGTGCTGCCGGTCCTGCTGCTGGTGGGGCTGAGCCTGCTGCCACTGCTCTACGTCGCCCTGAAAACCTGGCAGGCCGGCTGGCACGAAGCGCTGCGCCTGATCTGGCGGCCCTTCGTCTGGGGCCTGATGCGCAACACCCTGCTGTTGATGGTCGGGGTCACGGTCACCTGCGCGGTGGTCGGCCTGTCCCTGGCCTGGTTGCTGGAGCACAGCGATTTGCCGGGCCGGCGCCTGTGGGGCGTGATCCTGTGCCTGCCGTTCGCCGTGCCGTCGTTTGTCAGCGGCTTCACCTGGGTGTCGTTGAGCCCGATCTATGAAGGGCTGGGCGGGGCCATCCTGGTGATGAGCCTGTCCAAGTACCCGCTGATCTTCCTGCCGGTGGCCGCGACCCTGCGCAACCTCGACACCTCGCTGGAAGAGTCGGCGCGGACCATGGGCTGCAACCGCTGGGCGGTGTTCTGGCGCGTCACCCTGCCGCTGCTGTGGCCGTCGATCCTCGGCGGCAGCCTGCTGATCGCCCTGCACATGCTGGTGGAGTTCGGCGCGCTGTCGATTCTCGGCCTGCAGACCTTCACCACGGCGATCTACCAGCAGTTCGAACTGGAATTCAGCAACGCCAACGCAGCGATGCTTTCGGCGGTGCTGCTGTTCATGTGCCTGCTGATGCTTTGGCTGGAACTGCGGGTGCGCGGCAAGGCTCGCCATGTGCGCATCGGCCAGGGCGTTGCACGGCGCGGCGCGCCGGTTCGTCTGCGTGGCTGGATGCCGCTGGGCCAGGTGTATTGCCTCGGTCTGGCGATTCTCGGCAGCGGCATTCCGCTGGGGATGCTGGCGTACTGGCTGAGCGTCGGTTCGTCGGCGGCCTTCCCGGTCGCCGACATCAGCCGGGCGCTGCTGTCGTCGCTGTCGCTGTCGCTGGGCGGCGCGGGCGTGAGCCTGCTGCTGGCGTTGCCGGTGAGTTTCCTGGTGGTGCGCTACAAGGGTCGCCTGGCGATCTGGGCCGAGCGCCTGCCGTACCTGCTGCATGCCCTGCCGGGATTGGTGATTGCGCTGACGCTGGTGTACTTCGCCTTGCACTATGTGCCGGCGATGTACCAGACCACCGGGTTGTTGCTGCTGGCCTACGCGCTGCTGTTCCTGCCACTGGCGCAAGCGCCGGTGCGCACTGCACTGACCAAGGCCGCGCCGCAACTGGAAGAAGCGGCACGGACGCTGGGGGCGACGCCATTCACCGCGTTCTGCCGGGTGACCTTGCCGATCATCTTCCCGGCACTGGCCGCAGCCTTCGCCCTGGTGTTCCTCGACGCCATGAAGGAGCTGACCGCTACCTTGCTGCTCAGCCCGACCGGCATGACCACCCTCGCCACCGAGGTCTGGGCGCACACCGCCAACGTCGAGTTCGCCGCAGCAGCGCCGTATGCGGCGCTGCTGATTCTGGTGTCCGGGTTGCCGGTGTACCTGCTGACCACCCGGATGTACCTGAACCGCGCCTGATCAGGCGCGGAACTGGCCCAGGCTGGCCTTGAGCTGGGCCGCCAGGTCGTCGAGCACCTTGCTGCTGGCGGTGGTCTGCATGACCACCTGAGCTGCCCGTTCGGCCTGCGCATGGATGTTTTCCACCCGCCCGCGAACCGCCTGCGCACCCTGGGCTTGCTGCTCGGCCGCGCGGGTCGCGAGGCCGATGGCCGCGTGCACCTGCTCCACCGACGCCTGCACCGACTGCTGCAAACGAGCGTTGTCACGCAAGACCAACAAGCCTTCGCTGGCCTGACGCCCCGCCTGACTGATCGCCGCCACCGCTTCCTTCGCACCCTGTTGCAGCGCACCGATATGGGCCTGAATGTCGCCGGTGGAACTCTGGGTCTTGCTCGCCAGCGCCCGCACCTCGTCCGCCACCACGGCAAAGCCACGACCGGTCTCGCCCGCCCGTGCCGCCTCGATCGCAGCATTGAGCGCCAGCAGGTTGGTCTGTTCGGCGATACCGTGGATCACCGTCAGCACCACTTCGATCTGCTCACTCTGCTCGGCCAGACGCACGATCACCTTGGAACCGGTGTCCACCTGCCCGGCCAGCGCCTCGATCAGCTTGGCGACCTGCGCCGAGGTGCGGCTGTTCTCGTCGGTGGCCTGGCGAATATCCACGACCTGCTGCAACGCGGCCTGCATGGCCTTGCTCTCGGCCTGGGCTTCATCGGCCATGCTCGACAGTGCGCGCAGGCTTTCGGCCACTTCATCACGCTGCGCCGCCGCTGCTGAGTCGGCACCGGCATTCTGCTGGGCCATGGCGCCGATCTCGACCCCGGTGCGCTGGGCCACTTCACCGGCCTCGCGGACGATGGGCTGCAACTTGTCGACGAAGCGGTTCACCGCCGCCGCCATGTCGCCGATCTCATCGCGGCTGTCGATGGCTACGCGCTTGGTCAGGTCGCCTTCACCGGCGGCCAGGTCGTCCAGCGCGGCAATCAGCAGGCGCAGCTTGTTCACCACCCGACGGCCCAACACGACCGCCACCACCAGCAACACGCCGCATCCGACCAGGGCCAGGCCCAGGCCGATGCGCCAGCGCAGCGTTTGCGCGGCGCCTTGCACGCTTTGCGAGGTGTTGGCGGCCATCTGCGCGGCGCTGCCCTGCGCCGTCTCCAAACGGCTGCGCAGCGCTTTGGTGCTGTCGGCGGCGGCGCTGGTCAGGCTGTCGCCCACCAATTGGTCACCGCTGGCGATCAGCGCGGAGAAACGTTTGTCGAGGGCTTGCAGCTCGGCATCCACCGACGCGGTCGACACGCCCATCAGGACCTTGCCGATCTCGACGCCGTTGGGGCTGATCGAGGCTTCGACGAAGTACACCGACGGGTCGTTGCGTGCGGCTTCCAGCACCTTGTCCAGGGCGCGCTCGCCCTTGCCCTTGTCGAGCAGGGCCTGGTTGATGGGATTCTGACGGTTCAGGTAGCGGGTGAGATGTTCTCCCTGGGCATCGTTGTACACCACGAACAGCACGTTGGGGTTGCGCTGGGCGCGACGGGCAAACTCCGACAGGGTCGGTACATCGGCGTCCCACACCGCGCGGGGCGCCACCGAGGCGAGCAATTCGGCCATGTCATTGGCCGAGTCCTTGAGGTTCTTCTCCAGCGTGGCGCGCAATTGCGCCTGTTCTTCTTCCAGACGCGACGATAAACCGGCGGTCAGGCGCTGACGGGTACTTTCGGACAGATTGCTCAGCCCGGAACTGACCTCCTTCGCCGCTTGATCCAGCTCGGTGGTGAGCTTCTGGCTATCGGTGCCCAAACGATTGCCCAGATCGGCTTCCAACGCGGTGACGGTACTGCGGGTCAACACCACAGCGACCACCACTTGCACCAAAAGAGCGATACCAAGCGCAACAAAGACAGGCCGCAAAAGGCGGCTTCGTAACAATGAGATGACGGCAGACACAGTAAATCCCTCTGCTTTTCGGTGCCATTACAGTGATGGCATCCCTGAAGGCAATTTCACAGCAAAGGTTGTGCCGCAGCAGAAGGCAAAAACGCCAAAGGCCCCTCTAGAGGGGCCTTTGGTGGTTACCGCTTATCGAATCAGGCGAACGGGTGACGCAGAACGATGGTTTCGTTGCGGTCAGGGCCGGTGGAGATGATGTCGATCGGCGCGCCGACCAGCTCTTCCACACGCTTGATGTAGGCACGGGCGTTGGCCGGCAGTTCTTCCAGGGTCTTGGCACCCAGGGTCGACTCGCTCCAGCCCGGCATTTCTTCGTACACCGGCTCCAGGCCGATGTAGCTGTCGGCGTCGGTCGGTGCGTCGAGGACCGCGCCGTTTTCGTTCTTGTAACCCACGCAAATGCGGATGGTTTCAAGGCCGTCGAGCACGTCCAGCTTGGTCAGGCACAGGCCCGAGATGCTGTTGACGTCGATGGCGCGACGCAGGATGACGGCGTCGAACCAGCCGCAACGACGAGCACGACCGGTAGTGGCACCAAACTCATGGCCACGCTTGGCCAGGAAAGCACCGACGTCGTCGAACAGCTCAGTCGGGAACGGGCCCGAACCGACGCGAGTGGTGTAGGCCTTGGTGATACCGAGGATGTAGTCCAGGTACATCGGGCCAACACCGGAACCAGTGGCGATGCCGCCGGCAGTGGTGTTGGAGCTGGTGACGTACGGGTAGGTACCGTGGTCGATGTCCAGCAACGAACCCTGGGCGCCTTCGAACATGATGTCCTTGCCGGCACGGCGCAGAGCGTGCAGCTCGGCGGTGACGTCGAGCATCATCGGCTTCAGTTGCTCGGCGTAGGCCATGCACTCGTCCAGAGTCTGCTGGAAGTCGATGGCCGGCTCTTTGTAGTAATTGACCAGCTGGAAGTTGTGGTAGTCCAGCAGCTCACCGAGCTTGGCGGCGAAACGCTCGCGGTGGAACAGGTCACCGACGCGCAGGCCGCGGCGAGCGACCTTGTCTTCGTAGGCCGGGCCAATGCCGCGACCGGTGGTGCCGATCTTGGCTTCGCCACGGGCTTTCTCGCGCGCCTGGTCCAGGGCAACGTGGTAGGAGAGGATCAGCGGGCAAGCCGGGCTGATGCGCAGGCGGTCACGTACCGGGACGCCTTTCTCTTCCAGTTTGGTGATTTCCCGCATCAGTGCGTCAGGAGCAACCACCACGCCGTTGCCGATCAGGCACTGCACGCCTTCGCGCAGGACGCCCGAGGGGATCAGGTGCAACACGGTTTTCTCACCGTCGATCACCAGCGTGTGACCGGCGTTGTGGCCACCTTGGTAACGCACTACGGCGGCGGCATGTTCGGTCAGCAGATCAACGATCTTGCCTTTGCCCTCATCACCCCATTGGGTGCCCAGGACTACGACATTCTTACCCATAACACTTGTCCTCATTCGCGCAAACTTGGCGCCGACCACGGGGCCGGCGGCTAATCTCAGATGGCCAGTGGCAGTACTTGCCAGGCCCCGTTTTGCAGAATCAATTGCCGATCGCAGTCCGCCTCGATGGCGGCAGCCAGGGGCTGGCCAGGCAGAGCCTGCACAACCCGCTGACCGTCACTGCGCAACTGGCAGACCAACTGCCACAGAGCCGCGTCGCTGCTGTCGGGCATCCAGATCCCGCCAGTGGGCAACACGACCTCTGCCCGCCCCAGTGTGACCAGGGTCTTCAAATCCGTGGAGAAACCGGTGGCCGGACGTGCCCGGCCAAAGTCAGCTCCGATATCGTCGTAGCGACCACCCTGGGCGATCGACTGACCGACACCCGGCACGAACGCCGCGAACACCACACCGGTGTGGTAGTGGTAGCCGCGCAACTCGCCCAGGTCGAAATACAGTGGCAGATCCGGGTACCGCGCCGTCAGACGGTCGGCGATCGCCAGCAGGTCATCCAGTGCAGCCAGCACCGCAGCCGGTGCACGCCCGAGACGAACGCGGGCCGCTTCCAGCACTTCACGACCGCCGCACAGCTCGGTCAGCGAACGCAGCATGCCGGCCAGATCCGCCGGCAGGTTGGCGGTCAGCGTGATCACTTCATCGACTGCCTTGCGTTGCAGGGCATCGAACAACTGCTGCTCGACATCACCCGACAGGCCGGCCGCACGGGCCAGGCTGCGGTAGATACCAACGTGGCCCAGGTCCATATGGACATCCGGTACGTCGGCCAGTTGCAGCATGGCCAGCATCAGGCTGATGACTTCGACGTCACTGACCGGGCTAGCATCGCCGTACAGTTCGGCACCCAACTGGATCGGGCTGCGCGAGGACGACAGTGCACGGGGCTTGGCGTGCAGCACGCTGCCGGCGTAGCACAGGCGGCTCGGGCCTTCGCGGCGCAAGGTGTGCGCATCGATGCGCGCCACCTGCGGCGTGATGTCGGCCCGGAAGCCCATCTGCCGGCCCGACTGCGGGTCGATAACCTTGAAGGTACGCAGGTCCAGGTCCTGACCGGCACCGGTGAGCAGCGATTCCAGGTACTCGATATGCGGAGTCACGACAAACTCGTAACCCCAGCTCTGGAACAGATCCAACACCTGGCGACGCGCGATTTCGATGCGCGTCGCTTCAGGTGGCAGTACTTCTTCGATGCCATCTGGCAGCAGCCAGCGGTCTACCGTTGCCATTACGCCATTTCCCCTGTGGTCCGGGCGGCCTGCCTGCGGGCGAGCCTTGAGTGAAGCAGGTGCCGGCAAATAATGTCGGGCAGCGCTGATTCCAGCGTTACCGCAGTGCCGATACCCTCGTAAATCCTGGGCTGCGCCGCGAATCCAGACCGCCAGGCGGTCATTCGATCTTGCAGACGCAAAAAAGCCGGGAATTTCCCGGCTGCCGCATCATACACCCGTTTTCTTGCAGTATCACCCCGCCAGACGTATTAGCCGCCCGACGGGGTGATCTGTTTCAAGGTTTGGCCTTGCCCATGAAGCGGAAGAACTCGCTGCTCGGGTCGAGAACCAGAACGTCGCTCTTGTTGGCGAAGCTCTCGCGGTAGGCTTTCAGGCTACGGTAGAACGCGTAGAAGTCCTGATCCTGGCCATAGGCCTTGGAGTAGATCGCCGCCGCCTGGGCATCACCATCACCGCGGGTCTCTTCCGACTCGCGATATGCTTCAGCCAGCAGTACCCGACGCTGACGATCGGCGTCAGCACGAATGCCTTCAGCCAGCTCGTTACCTTTGGCGCGGTGCTCACGAGCCTCACGCTCACGCTCGGTGCTCATACGCTCGAACACGCTGCGGTTCACTTCCTTCGGCAGGTCGATGGCCTTGACGCGAACGTCGACCACTTCGATGCCCAGCTCCTTTTCCGCCATGCGGTTCAGCGAGCCAGTGATATCCGCCATCAGCGCGTCACGCTCACCCGACACCACTTCGTGCAGGGTGCGCTTGCCGAACTGGTCGCGCAAACCGCTTTCCAGACGACGGGACAAACGCTCGTCAGCAATCTGCTTCATGCCGGAGGTCGCGGTGTAGAAACGCTCTGCGTCCTTCACCCGCCACTTGGCGTAAGCATCGACCATGACCGCCTTCTTCTCCAGGGTCAGGAACCGCTGGGTCGGAGCGTCAAGGGTCATCAGGCGGGCGTCGAACTTGCGCACCTGGTTGACGTAAGGGACTTTCACATGCAGACCAGGCTGGACATCGGCCTGAACCACACGACCGAATTGCAGCAGCACCGCGCGTTCGGTCTGGGACACGATGTAGAAGCTGTTCCAGGCCACGATGGCCAGCACGACGCCAACGATCAGGGCGATCAGCGATTTATTGCTCATCAGCGGCTCTCCCTAGAACGCAGTTGCTGCTGTTGCTGTTGCAGGTCGGAAGCGGCACGGCTGGCTGCATCGTTGGCCGACGAGGTCGGTACGCTGCTGGCCGGTGCGGCATTGCGGCTGCCTTCGACCATCTTGTCCAGCGGCAGGTAAAGCAGGTTGCTCTGCCCGTCCTTGCCCGAAACCAGCACTTTGCTGGTGTTGCTGTAGACCTCTTGCATCGTATCGAGGTACAGACGCTGACGAGTGACTTCCGGCGCCTTGCGGTACTCGGTCACCAGCTTGGTGAAGCGATCGGCCTCACCCTTGGCGCGCGAGACGACTTCGTCGCGGTAACCATTGGCGTCTTCGATGATGCGCTGCGCCTGACCACGGGCTTCCGGCACCACGCCATTGGCGTAGGACTCGGCCTGGTTGCGGGCACGTTGCTCGTCTTCACGGGCACGGATCACGTCATCGAAGGCTTCCTGCACTTCACGCGGGGCTGCCGCGCTCTGTACGTTGACCTGGGTAACGGTGATACCGGTACGGTAGGTGTCGAGGAAACGTTGCAGACGCTCCTTGATCTCGACGGCCATCTGCTCGCGACCTTCGGTCAGCACCTTGTCCATGGCCGTGGAGCCGACCACGTGACGCAGGGCACTGTCGGTCGCGTGTTGCAGGCTGACTTCAGGCTGATCGACGTTCAGGACGAAGTCCTGCAGGTTGCTGATCTTGTACTGCACGGTCAGCGGCACTTCGACGATGTTTTCGTCTTCGGTCAGCATCTGGCCCTGCTTGGTATAGGCACGCTCGCGCGTGACGTTTTCCATGTACTTGCGATCGATTGGCGGGAAATAGATGTTCAGGCCCGGACCTACGGTCTCGTAGTACTTGCCGAAACGCAGAACGACTGCCTGCTCCTGCTCGTCGACTACATAGACGGCACTGTACAGCCAGATAGCGGCCAGCACAGCGAGTCCGACACCAAGCAGACCAAAGCCGCCGCCTTTGGGAAGGCCGTCGCCACCACCACGTTTCTTGCCACTGCCGAACATGCCGTTCAGGCTATCCTGCAGCTTGCGGAAGGCCTCGTCGAGATCCGGTGGCCCTTTCTTGTCGCCGCCACCACCGCCGCGGCGTCCACCCCAAGGATCTTGATTGTTCGAGTTGCCACCCGGCTCATTCCAAGCCATAGCGCTCTCCATCTGATAAAGCAAAGACGCGCCAACGGCGCGCCGTCCAATGCTACAGAATGCCTGTCACGGCTGCCTGACAGCGTCGTCAGGCTTTTATTGCAAAGTGTGTTGTTCGATGAAGTCGACGGGCTCCAGCCCTGCGCGTGACACCAGACGATTGAGGTCGGCCCGTGGCAAGCGCACTGCCAGAAGGCTGCTGCCTTCATCGTCGTGTTCTTCGTTCTGCACCGCACCCGCCGCGAAGAACTGCGCACGCAAACGCGCGAAACGCTGTTCAAGACGCAAGGTGCCCACAAACAGGTCATCCCCCAGCAACTCGGCAATCGCCTGCCCCACCAGCTCAAGACCACGGCCTTCTCGGGCCGAGACCCAGACCCGCTCGGGCTTGCCATCAGCATTGCGTTGAATGTTCGGCTCAACGCCTTCGAGCAGATCGAGTTTGTTATACACCTCGAGTATCGGCAAGCCTTCAGCACCGATCTCGCCAAGCACCGCCATGACCTGTTCGATCTGGGCCATGCGCTCAGGCTCATGGGCATCGATCACATGCAGCAACAGGTCGGAGTTGCTCGACTCTTCGAGCGTAGCTCGAAAAGCCTCGACCAGCTTGTGCGGCAGGTGACGAATGAAGCCCACGGTGTCCGCCAGCACGATCGGCCCGATATCCCCCAGCTCCAGTCGGCGCAGGGTCGGGTCGAGTGTGGCGAAGAGCTGGTCGGCCGCGTAGACCTCGGACTCGGTCAGGGCGTTGAACAGGGTCGATTTGCCGGCGTTGGTATAACCCACCAGTGAAACCGAAGGCACCTCGGCGCGTTTGCGACCGCGGCGCGCCTGCTCTCGCTGACTGCGTACCTTTTCCAGACGGGCCTTGATCTGCCGCAGACGCACACGCAGCAAGCGGCGGTCGGTTTCCAGCTGGGTTTCACCTGGGCCGCGCAGACCAATACCGCCTTTCTGCCGTTCAAGGTGAGTCCAGCCGCGAACCAGTCGCGTGCTCATGTGTTCAAGCTGCGCCAGCTCCACCTGCAGCTTGCCCTCGTGAGTACGGGCGCGCTGGGCGAAGATGTCGAGGATCAGACCGGTGCGATCAAGCACGCGACACTCGAAAACGCGTTCGAGGTTGCGTTCCTGACTTGGGGTGAGGGTGTGATTGAAGATCACCAGGTCGGCCTCTTCAGCCTTGACCAGGTCGCGCAACTCTTCGACCTTGCCGCTGCCAATCAGAAACTTGGCCGTAGGCTGGTGCCGCCCCACATTGGCGAGCGCAACAATATCGGCGCCGGCCGACAAGGCCAACTCCTGGAACTCCTGCGGGTCTTCGCGCGCCTCAGGGCTCTGACCTTCCAGATGAACGAGAACGGCTCGTTCACCACCACCGTGGCGCTCAAAGAACAAAGCGAACTCCTATCAGGCGTTACCTGGCTCAGCATCGCCATGTTCGGCATCAGCTGCGCTAGGCAGGCGAATCGGACGAACCGGAACAACGGTCGAGATCGCGTGCTTGTAAACCATCTGGCTTACGGTGTTTTTCAGCAGGATCACGAACTGGTCAAAGGACTCGATCGTCCCTTGCAGCTTGATGCCGTTGACCAGATAGATCGAAACCCCAACTTTTTCTTTTCTCAAAGTATTCAAGTAAGGGTCTTGTAGCGAATGCCCTTTTGACATATGCCGCACTCCTGTAAGGATCAATAGTAAAAAAACAAGAAAACTGATGGCTAAAGCCGCCCCACCCCCAAGGATAGACGGCAATCGCTGGGATTCAGCCCAATATGGAGACCGACCCGAGGTATTTCAAGGTGCGAGACAGATTGTCGCAGGCCAGACTATCCAGCCAGTGAAGATCAGCCCAACTGCGCAACCAGGTAAACTGCCGCTTCGCCAATTGGCGGGTGGCAATGATGCCGCGCTCCTGCATTTCAACTGAAGTCAGCTTGCCATCAAGATGATCCCAGACCTGACGATACCCAACTGCCCGTATAGACGGCAGTCCCGCGTGCAAGTCACTTCTAGCGCGCAGCAATCGGACCTCGTCAATGAAGCCCTGTTCCAGCATTTGCGTGAATCGTAGCGCAATTCGCTCATGCAGAACCTGTCGATTCTGCGGGGCGATAGCCAAGCTGGCGACAGTATAGGGCAATTGCCCCTGCCCAGAAGCGCCTGGGCCATTACTTTGCTCAGCTTGACGCAAACGATGTGAAGTCATCGTGAAACCACTGACCCGATAGACCTCCAACGCCCGGATCAGACGCTGCGGATCGTTCGGGTGAATGCGTGCCGCCGACACCGGATCGACCGCCGCCAGTTCATCGTGCAACGCCTGCCAGCCGTGCTGCCCGGCCTGCGCCTCCAGTTCGGCGCGAACCTGAGGATCGGCAGGCGGCATATCGGCCAAGCCTTCGAGCAATGCCTTGTAATAGAGCATGGTGCCGCCAACCAGCAACGGAATGTTGCCGCGGGCGGTGATTTCAGCCATGGCTTGCAGGGCATCGCGGCGAAAATCAGCGGCGGAATAGCTTTCGGCGGGGTCGAGGATGTCGATCAGGCGGTGCGGATGGGCCGCCAGCACGTCCTTCGACGGCTTGGCCGTGCCGATATCCATACCGCGATAGATCAGCGCCGAATCGACACTGATCAACTCGCACGGCAGTACTTTGGTGAGTTCGATGGCCAGGTCGGTCTTGCCCGCAGCGGTCGGGCCCATCAGAAAAATCGCCGGAGGGAGAGAACCCGCCATATCAACGACCGCGCAAGAACAGTTTGTCCAGATCGTCCAGGCCCATTTGGGTCCAGGTCGGTCGGCCATGGTTGCATTGACCGCTGCGCTCGGTGTTTTCCATGTCGCGCAGCAGGCCGTTCATTTCTGGCAAGGCCAGGCGCCGGTTGGCGCGCACCGCGCCGTGGCAAGCCATGGTGCCGAGCAGTTCGTTGAGGTGCGCCTGGATCCGGTCGCTGGTGCCGTATTCCATCAGGTCGGCGAGCACATCCTGAACCAGCCGATTGGCCTCGGCCTGTTTGAGCAGCGCCGGAATCTGCCGGATCGCGACGCTCTCCGGGCCCAGACGCTGCAATTCGAAGCCCAGGCGCTGGAACCACTGCGCATGTTCTTCCGCGCAGTCGGCCTCACGCTGACTCATGGCCAGGGATTCCGGAACCAGCAGCGGTTGGCCGCTGAGGCCTTCGCTGGCCATGGCCACTTTCAGCCGCTCGTACATGATCCGCTCGTGGGCGGCGTGCATGTCCACCAGCACCAGGCCGTGGGCGTTTTCCGCGAGGATATAGATGCCCTTCAACTGCGCCAGCGCATAGCCCAGCGGCGGAATGTCACGCTCGCCTTCCGGCAGCGGCGCGGGCTCGGCATTCGGCAGTGGCGAGAAAAACTCGCGATAGACCTCACGCGTCTCGCCAACCGGCAGCGCGGCGCTTGGGCGCGGCGTGTAGTTGTACTGGTAGCCCGCACCCGCACCCGAGCCCGCCGGGCTCGCCGAAGGTGAGGCAACCGACGGTTCAAGCACGCTGGCCGACAGACGCATCTCACCCTGAGGCCCGAACTCTCCCGCCTGCTGCCCGGACGGGCGGATGATTTCCGTTGTCGCCGCGGGTGCCGCTACCTGGTCGTCCGGACGCACATCGGCCAGCGCCCGGTGCAGGGTTCCGTACAGGAAATCGTGGACCATGCGTCCATCACGGAAGCGCACTTCGTGCTTGGTCGGGTGGACATTGACGTCGACCCCGGTCGGGTCGAGTTCCAGAAACAGCACGAACGTCGGGTGGCGGCCGTTGAACAGCACGTCGCGGTAAGCCTGGCGCACAGCGTGGGCGACCAGCTTGTCGCGCACCGCCCGGCCATTGACAAAGAAGTACTGCAGGTCCGCCTGGCTGCGGGAGAAGGTCGGCAAACCAACCCAACCCCAAAGCCGCAGCCCGTTGCGATCGATCTCGATCGGCAGCGCCTGCTCAAGGAAACCTGGCCCGCAGATCGCTCCGACCCGCCGCGCCTTGGCGATATCGTCCGGGGCTTCGTGCAGACTGAGAATGCTTTTGCCGTTGTGCCGCAAGTGGAAACCGACATCGAAACGCGCCAGCGCCAGGCGCCGGATCACCTCCTGCAGGTGGTCGAATTCGGTCTTTTCGGTCTTGAGAAACTTGCGCCGCGCCGGGGTATTGAAGAACAGGTCACGCACTTCGACCGAAGTACCCACCGGGTGCGCTGCGGGCTGCACTCGCGGCGCCATGTCACGGCCTTCGGTTTCCACCTGCCAGGCCTGCTCGGCGTCACGGGTGCGCGAGGTCAGGGTGAGGCGGGCCACCGAGCTGATCGACGCCAAGGCCTCACCACGAAAGCCCAGACTCATTACCCGTTCAAGGTCTTCGAGGTCGCGAATCTTGCTGGTGGCGTGGCGAGCCAGGGCCAGCGGCAGGTCATCGGAGGCGATACCGCTGCCATCGTCGCGGACCCGCAGCAATTTCACCCCGCCTTGCTCGACCTCAACGTCGATGCGGCGCGCGCCGGAATCCAGGCTGTTTTCCAGCAACTCCTTGATGACCGAGGCCGGACGCTCGACAACCTCGCCAGCGGCGATCTGGTTGGCAAGACGAGGGCTGAGCAGTTCGATACGGGCACTGCTGGTCATGGCTGGGCTGCCAGGGTGGTCGCTGGAATATCCAGATTCTGGCCGACTTTCAGCTCATCGCTCTTGAGGTTGTTGGTGCTACGCAGGCCGGCCACGCTGACCTGATAGCGCACAGCAATCATGGCCAAGGTCTCGCCTGGGCGTACCACATGCTCACGCGGGCCTTGGGCGATCTTGCCGCTGTCCCGCAGCCAGGCGATGTAGGTACCCGGTGGAGGGTTCTGCTGGAAGAACTGCTTCACGCCGCCGTGGATCGAACGCGCCAGCGACTGCTGGTGGCTCGGCGTCGCCAGCTTGGCGGCTTCGTTGGCGTTGGAGATGAACCCGGTTTCCACGAGAATCGACGGGATATCCGGCGATTTAAGCACCATGAAACCCGCCTGCTCGACCCGGCGTTTGTGCAGCGAGGTCACCCGACCGATGTTGCCCAGGACCTTCTGCCCGACGTTCAGACTGGAGCTGAGCGACGCGGTCATCGACAGGTCCAGCAGCACGCCCGCGAGCATGCGGTCCTTGTCGTCGAGGCTGACGTTGCCGGCACCACCGATCAGGTCGGAACGGTTTTCACTGTCCGCCAGCCAGCGCGCCGTCTCGGAGGTGGCGCCGCGATCAGACAGGGCGAACACCGAAGCACCGAAGGCCGCCGTGGACGGCGCGGCGTCGGCATGGATGGAGATGAACAGGTCGGCGCCTTTCTTGCGGGCGATCTCGGTGCGCTTGCGCAGCGGGATGAAGTAATCGCCAGTACGGGTCAGCTCGGCGCGGAAGCCCTTCTCGGTATTGATCTGGCGCTGCAGTTCCTTGGCGATCTGCAGCACGATGTCTTTCTCGTGCTGGCCGCGGGAGCCCGAGGCACCCGGGTCTTCACCGCCGTGACCGGCGTCGATGGCAATGACGATATCGCGCTTGCCATTAGGCACCGGCGGCAGCGTGATCGCTGGTTGCGTAGGCGTCACGGGCACCACAGGAGTGGTCGCAGTCGTGGCGGCCGGTGTCGGCGGCTGGGCCGCAGCGTCGGCTTCTTGGTCGTACAGATCCACCACCAGGCGATTGCCGTACTGGGCGTTGGGCGCCAGGGTGAAGCTTTTCGGGGTGACGGTCTTGCTCAGGTCAATCACTACGCGCAGGTCGGTAGGCGTGCGCTGTGCCGAACGTACGGCGGTGATTGGTGTGTTGGAAGTGGAAACCGAGAGCGGCGCGGCCAGGGTGGCGCCGTTGATATCGATGACCAGCCGATCAGGCGCAGTCAGGGTGAAGACACTGTGCTGCACCGGGCCAGACAGATCGAAGACCAGCCGCGTGTTGTCCGGCGCGCGCCACAGGCGCACGCTCTTGACCTGTGTGACCGCGAAAGCGTCAACGGTCACTGCCGTAAGCAGCAGTCCTACGACGGCAACCAGTGCGCGAAAGCGCATACCTTTCCCCATTTCTATTTGAATTCCAAGGCCAAAGCGGCACACCAGGCTTCACCGCGAGCACCTTGCGGCGCCAGGTTCAACGAACGACCGCCCGCCTGGGGGCTTATGGTAATGGTCAGGTCCGGCTTTGGCAAAATGCCCGCACCCTTGTCCGGCCACTCGAACAGGCACAGCGCATCGCCTTCGAAATAGTCGCGGATCCCCATGAATTCCAGCTCCTCCGGGTCGACCAGACGATAGAGGTCGAAGTGGAAGGCGCGGATCTCACCAATCTCGTACGGTTCTACCACCGTAAATGTAGGACTTTTCACAGCTCCGGTGTGCCCGAGCCCGCGAATGATGCCCCGCGACAGGGTCGTCTTGCCCGCGCCGAGGTCACCTTCGAGAAAAATCACGCCGTTGCCGTGGGTCACTTGGGCGATACGAGCGCCGAAATCGACCATGGCCTGCTCGTCGGCCAAAAACAGGGTTACGCCTGACACGCTGAATGCTCCTCCAACAACTCTCGAATAGACGGCACCAGATCATGTGCCGCCAGCCCCCGCCCATGGCTACCCAAACGTTCTCCGGCGCAGGCATGCAGCCAGACCGCGAGACAGGCCGCGTCCCAGGCCGGCATGTCCTGGGCGAGCAACGCGCCCAGCACACCGCTGAGTACATCCCCCAGACCTGCGCCAGCCATGGCCGGATGGCCGCGCTTGCACAGGGCAAGCCGCCCGTGCGGGTCCGCGACCAGACTGCCAGAGCCCTTGAGCACGCAAACGGCGGCGTATTTTCGCGCCAGCTTGCGCGCCGCCCCCGGGCGGTCGGCCTGCACCGCCTCGGTGGAAATCCCCAACAGCCGCGCAGCCTCGCCAGGGTGCGGCGTAATGATGCTGCCCGCCGGCAACGCCATCGGCGCCACGGCCAGCAGGTTCAATGCATCGGCATCCCAGACTTGCCGCAGACCCGAACTGGCCACCGCCGACAACAGGCTGCGGCCCCACGCCGCTTGCCCCAGCCCAGGTCCGACCACCAGAACCGACGCCCGTTCGATCGGCGCCATCAACTGATTGGCCGAACTCACACCCATGCTCATGACCTCAGGCAACCGTGCCAGAGCCGCCGGCAGGTGCTCGGCGCGGCTGGCCAGCGACACCAGCCCGGCGCCGCAGCGCAATGCCGCCTCGGCGCTGAGCAACACCGCGCCACCAGTGCCGCGATCACCGCCGATCACCAGTACATGGCCGAACTGTCCTTTATGGGCGGTCGCAGCGCGCGCGGGCAGGCCCGCCACGGTGTCGCGGGAGAGCACAACTGGCTCGTTTGCAGGGTGTTTGGTCTGAGGCATGCGTCGTTCGGCTCCGATGTCTGGCAGAATTATACGCACCTGTGTCCTCGTTGCCCTATTTCGCATGTCTGCCTCCGCCATAGATCTCCCCGCCCTCACCCAGTCCATCAAGGACTGGGGCCGTGAACTCGGCTTTGCCCACGTCGGCATCGCCGGTGTGGATCTGGCCGAGCACGAACAGCATCTGGAGCGCTGGCTGGCCGCCGGCTATCACGGCGAGATGGAGTACATGGGCGCCCACGGCAGCAAGCGCTCGCACCCGGACGAGCTGGTGCCGGGCACCCTTCGGGTCGTTTCGCTGCGCATGGACTACCTGCCCGGCGATACGCAGATGGCGCAGCGCCTGGCCCAGCCGGAAAAAGCCTATATCTCGCGCTACGCCCTTGGCCGCGACTATCACAAGCTGGTGCGCAAGCGCGTCCAGCACCTGGCCGAGCGCATCCAGAAGGAAATCGGCCCGTTCGGCTTCCGCGCCTTTGTCGACAGCGCCCCCGTGCTGGAAAAAGCCATCGCCCAGCAAGCCGGCCTGGGCTGGATCGGCAAGAACACCCTGCTGCTCAACCGCAAGGCCGGCAGCTATTTCTTCCTCAGCGAACTGTTCGTCGACCTCGCGCTCCCGGTGGACGAGGCCCAGGCCACCGAACACTGCGGCCGCTGCAGCGCCTGCCTGGATATCTGCCCGACCAAGGCCTTCGTCGGCCCATACGTGCTGGATGCGCGTCGCTGCATTTCGTACCTGACCATCGAACTGAAGAACGCGATTCCCGAAGAACTGCGCTCGATGATCGGCAATCGGGTGTTCGGCTGCGACGATTGCCAGATCGTCTGCCCCTGGAACCGTTTTGCCCGCCCGACGGCGGAAAGTGATTTCCAGCCGCGTCATGGCCTGGACAACGCCGAGTTGGCCGAATTGTTTCTCTGGGATGAAGAGCGCTTTCTCGCCAGCACCGAGGGATCGCCGCTACGCCGCGCCGGCTACGAGCGCTGGCTGCGCAACCTGGCAGTGGGGCTGGGCAATGCACCGTCGACCATCCCCGTACTGGAAGCCCTCAATGCCCGCCGCGACTACCCGTCCGAGCTGGTCCGCGAGCACGTCGAGTGGGCACTGAAGCAGCACGCCGAACGCCAGGCGTGTCCCGCCTGACGCCGCGTCGGCCAATCAATGGTCGTCGTTGTAGTGAAACTTGGGCATTTCCCAGTGGAAACGAATCGCCAGCAAACGGAGCAGGAAGCCGCCGAACAGGGTGATCAGGATCGACTGCTCTGCCGGCAGTTGCAGGTGCACGCAACCCAGGTAGCACCAGGCCGCGGCGAAGGACACGCTGGCATACAGTTCGCGGCGGAAGATCAGTGGAATGTCGTTGCAGAGAATGTCCCGCAAGATGCCGCCGAACACGCCGGTGATCATCCCGCTGATGGAGGCGACCAGCATGCTGTGGCCCAGCTCCAGCGCGGTCATGCAGCCGATCAGGGTGAACGCCACCAGACCGATGGCATCGAGCACCAGGAACAGCGAGCGCAAATGCCGCATCAACGGGGCAATGAAGATGGTGATCAACGCCGCCGCACTGGTCAGCACCAGGTATTCAGGGTGTTTGACCCAAGTCAGCGGGTAATGGCCCAGCAACACATCACGCACTGAACCGCCGCCCAGCGCGGTCACACAGGCGATCAGCACCACACCGAACCAGTCCATGCCGCGACGACCGGCAGACAGGGCACCGGTCATGGCTTCAGCGGTGATCGCAATCAGATAGAGCATCAACAACATGGTGCAGGTCCAGGCAGAGGGACGCGCAGTCTAACCAGTTGCCTCAAGCACCAAAAGGGGGCGCCAGAGCGATTCGTGGCACCCCCGTGGGGCTTAGAACTTGATGAAGTGCTCGCGGTAGTGGCGCAGCTCGGCGATCGACTCGCGGATGTCGTCCAGCGCAAGGTGGGTGCTGCCCTTCTTGAAACCGTCGCGAACGTCCGGCGCCCAGCGACCGGCCAGTTCCTTGAGGGTCGAAACGTCGAGATTGCGGTAGTGGAAGTAGTTTTCCAGCCCGCGCATGTGGCGGTAGAGGAAGCGACGATCCTGGCAGATGCTGTTGCCACAGATCGGCGACTTGCCCTTGGGCACCCACTGTTCCAGGAAGGCGATGGTCTGCGCCTCGGCCTCGGCCATGTCGATGCGGCTTTCACGCACGCGCTGGGTCAGGCCGGAGTTGCCGTGAGTGCGGGTGTTCCACTCGTCCATACGCGCCAGGACTTCGTCGCTGTGGTGGATAGCGATCACCGGACCTTCGGCCAGGGTATTGAGATCGCTGTCGGTGACAATGGTCGCCATCTCGATGATGACGTCGCTGTCGGGGTCCAGACCGGTCATTTCCAGATCGATCCAGATCAGATTCTGTGGGTTCTGCATAGCTCTGCTCCTCGGTAGGTGCGCAGTTTAGCCTAGTGGAGCGTGCTAAACTCGACGCCGTTTCAACATCCCCGCTTTAAACGACGAGACCTCCATGGCCAAACGCCAGCTCAACCGCCGCCAAAACTGGCGCATCGAAAAGATCCAGGAAGAGCGTGCCGCCCGCGCCGCCAAACGTGAGGGGCGCGCCCTGGAGGTGCTCGAAGGCGGCGACCTTGGCCCTGAACAGACCGGCCTGGTGATCGCGCATTTCGGTGTGCAAGTGGAGGTCGAAGCCGAGCAAGGCGACGAAGCCGGCCAGGTATTCCGTTGCCACCTGCGAGCCAACCTGCCCGCGCTGGTGACCGGCGATCGCGTGGTGTGGCGCGCCGGCAACCAGGGTATCGGTGTGATCGTCGCGCAACTGCCACGCAGCACCGAACTGTGCCGCCCCGACAGCCGCGGACAGCTCAAGCCAGTGGCAGCCAACGTCGACCTGATCGTCATCGTCTTCGCCCCAGCCCCCGAGCCTCACGCCAACCTCATCGACCGCTACCTCGTGGCCGCCGAGCATGCCGGTATCCGGCCGCTGCTGCTGCTGAACAAGGCCGACCTGATCGACGAGCAGAACGCCCCGGCACTCAACGCCCTGCTGGCGGTGTACCGGCAACTCGGCTACCCGCTGCTGGAAGTGTCCGCGCACCACGGCAATGGCATGGAACAGTTGCAGACCATACTCGACGGTCATATCAGCGTGTTCGTCGGCCAGTCCGGGGTCGGCAAGTCTTCGCTGGTCAACAGCCTGCTGCCGAACGTGCAGTCCCGCGTTGGCGAGCTTTCGGAATGGTCCGGCCAGGGCCAGCACACCACCACCACCGCCCGCCTGTATCACTTCCCTGGTGGCGGCGAGCTGATCGACTCCCCGGGTATTCGCGAGTTCGGCCTGGTCCACGTCAGTCGCGCGGATGTCGAAGCCGGTTTCATCGAGTTCAGCACGCTGCTCGGCAATTGCCGTTTCCGCGACTGCAAGCATGATCGCGAGCCTGGCTGTGCACTGCTCAAGGCCCTGGAGGACGGAAGCGTCCAGCAACAACGGATGAACAGCTACCGCTCCATCATCGCCAGCTTGCCGCAAGACACCTACTGACCCTTTGGGCGTTGCCGGGAACGGGAACACCCAATGTAGTCTGCATCCGTAGGCATGTTCATACACGGATGTAGGATGCTTCTTTGTTTCTGGCCGTCTATTGCCGGGCTTAAGGAATTCACTGATCGTCGCGCTTTCACCTGAAAGGACGCCAGTGATGCCCGTTTTCATCAGTTACCGCCACCCTGATCGCCTCGATGCGTTCGTGATCAACGAACGACTCAAGCTCGAAGGCATCAACACCTGCCTTGAGCTGCTCGACCCGGAGGCCCGGCAGACCACCGACGATATCTGCAGCCTGCTCAACAACAACATCAACGCCTGCACCCACATGATCACCGTACTCGGCCAGAGCGGCGTCGAAGATTGGTGGGTACCGTTCGGCCTCGGCAGCGCTACCCAGTTGAACCGAAGGCTGGCCTTCTATCAGTGCGAAGGCACCCTGCCCTCGTATCTTGAGCGCTGGCCAACCCTGAGCCGGCGCGAACATATCGATCTGTTCGTCAGCGCCTACCATGACGAGCAGACCTTTCGCCGCGCGATCAGCAAGGATGCCGCGCAGGCCAACCGCAACAACGCCGAGTTCTTCCACACCGATCTGAAGGCCCGCTTGCGTCGCGGTTTCTGACAAACAAGAACGCCCGCCTGGATTGACCCAAGCGGGCGTTCTTGTTTTTTGCCTGGACGATCGCAGTCGCCGGCAAGCCGGCTCCCACAGGGTCTTTTGTCCGGCAAAAGATCCGTGCCGGACCCGATCCCCGTGGGAACCGGTCTTACGGCCGGGCCTCGAAATTGGCCTTGGCTGCTGCCGCCAGATCCGGTGGCAGGAAGTCCTTGTCCGGGTTGTAGTCCGGCTTCAACCAGCGTCCCAGGTCCTGCAGATCCTGCGGGCTCAGCGTGCCCGCTGCCTGCCGGAGCCGCAGGTTGTCGAGGATGTAGTCGTAGCGAGTGTTGTTGTAGTCGCGCACCGAGGTGTAGAGCTGGCGCTGCGCGTCGAGCACGTCGACGATATTGCGCGTACCGACCTGATAACCGATTTCCGTGGCTTCCAGCGCGCTCTGGTTGGAGATGATCGACTGTTTGCGCGCCTGCACCTGCTCCACGTCGGTGTTGACCGCACGGTGCAGGTTGCGGGTGTTTTCCACCACCTGGCGACGCAGGCTTTCGCGCTGCTGCTCGGTCTGGCTCAGGCGCTGGTACGCCTCGCGCACTTGCGAGCTGGTCAGGCCGCCGCTGTACAACGGGATGTTCAGTTGCAGGCCGATGCTGGTCTGTTCGACATCACCACGGTACGACTGGCCGCCCAGGCTCGCGTTCGGGTTGGTGAAGCCGAGGCTGTCGTTGTCACCTTTCTGGTAACGGGCCACGGCGTCGACGGTCGGTGCATGGCCGGCCTTGCGCTGGCGCAGGGTTTCTTCGGCGGCGCTGACGGCGTGGTTGGTGGCTTGCAGATTGAGGTTCTGCTGGGTGGCAGTATCGACCCAGGCCTTGGCGTCGTTAGGCACTGGCACTTGCACCGGCAGGGTGTGAACGACGCCCTGCAGCGCGTTGTACTCACGGTTGGTCAGGGTCACCAAGGCCTCGAAGGCGTCCTGCACGCGGCGCTCGGCGATCAGCCGGTTGGCCCGGGCGGTGTCGTAGCTGGCCTGGGATTGCAGCACATCGGTCTTGTCCGAAAGGCCGACGTCGAAGCGCTCGTTCGACTGGTCGAGCTGGCGCTTGAACGCTGCTTCTTCGGCCTTGGTCGAAGCCAGGTTGTCTTGGGCGCGCAGCACCGCGAAGTAGTTCTCGGCGCTTTGCAGAATCAGGTTCTGCTCGGTGGCGGACAGTTCCAGCGCGGCCTGCTCGTTCACGGCTTCGGCGGCTTGCAACTGGAACCAGCGATCGGCGCGGAAGATCGGCTGCGAGAGGGTCGCCTGCCAGGAGTTGCCGCTGCGGTTGGCGGTCACCGATGGCTGGTCGATGTGCGTACGGCTATTCATCATCTCGGCGCCGGCGGACAGGTTCGGCAGCAGGCCGGCGCGGGCCTGGGGCACGACTTCACGGCGGGCGCCGTAGTCGGCGCGGGCGGCGGCGAGGTCAGCGTTATTGTTCACGGCTTCCTGGTAGACACTGACCAGGTCTGTCCTGGCCGAAAGGGGTGCGTCTGCTGCCCAGGCCATTCCGTTGGAAGCAAAAGACACGGCGAGCGCCAGTGAAAGTTTGCGCAGCATAGGGCGGTCCTTGAACGAAGAGGGTAATTCAGACCAGCGAGTGTAGTTCCGTGGACACTTTGCAACAATCTGACATTTGCGCCATTTATCGTGCCTGTGCTTGGAGGGTTGGCGTTTGCCGCGACTCCAGTCTAGACTGGCCGGGTTCTTGTCGGGGTGCCTTGCGTTGAGGCTGAGATCGGATAATTCCGGATCCCGTTGAACCTGATCAGGTTAGCGCCTGCGTAGGGAACAAGATTGCTCGCTTTCCCGCGAGCCCTCTTGTGCCGGGTCCGGGAAATGTCGAGTCAGCCTCCGTGGCAACAGACACCCCCGTATTCAGCACAGCACCGCCTCCGGTGCGTCCGTGCCTTCATCAGGTTCACTCCGACATCCAACCCGTCTGGAGAGCCTGTGATGACCAAACAAGAAAAATATCCCGCCAACCTGAGCGAGTCCGCGCAGGTCGATCAGCAGTCCGTACAACCTTTTACCCGCTCGCGCAAAATCTATGTCGAGGGCTCGCGCCCGGACATCCGCGTGCCGATGCGCGAAATCAGCCTGGACGACACCCCCACCGATTTCGGCGGCGAAGCCAACGCCCCGGTGCTGGTTTATGACACCTCCGGCCCGTACACCGACCCGAGCGTGATCATCGATGTGCGTAAAGGCCTGGGCGACGTGCGCTCGGCCTGGATCGACGACCGCGCCGACACCGAGCGCCTTGACGGCCTGTCTTCCAACTTCGGCCAGCAGCGCCTGAATGACGTCGAGCTGACCAAGCTGCGCTTCGCCCACGTACGCAACCCGCGCCGTGCCAAGGCCGGGGCCAACGTCAGCCAGATGCACTACGCGCGCAAAGGCATCATCACCGCAGAGATGGAATACGTCGCCCTGCGCGAAAACATGAAGCTCCAGGAAGCCCGCGCCGCCGGTCTGCTCAAGCAGCAGCACGCCGGTCACAGCTTCGGCGCCAGCATTCCGAAAGAAATCACCGCCGAGTTCGTCCGCGAAGAAATCGCCCGTGGTCGCGCGATCATCCCGGCCAACATCAACCACGTGGAGCTGGAGCCGATGATCATCGGCCGCAACTTCCTGGTGAAGATCAACGGCAACATCGGCAACAGCGCCCTCGGTTCGTCCATTGAAGAAGAAGTGGCCAAGCTGACCTGGGGCATCCGCTGGGGTTCGGACACCGTGATGGACCTGTCCACCGGCAAGCACATCCACGAAACCCGCGAGTGGATCATCCGCAACTCGCCGGTGCCGATCGGTACCGTGCCGATCTACCAGGCACTGGAAAAGGTCAACGGCGTGGCCGAAGACCTGACCTGGGAGCTGTTCCGCGACACCCTGATCGAACAGGCCGAGCAGGGCGTCGACTATTTCACTATCCATGCCGGCGTGCTGCTGCGCTATGTGCCGCTGACCGCCAAGCGGGTTACCGGGATCGTCAGCCGGGGCGGCTCGATCATGGCCAAGTGGTGCCTGGCGCACCACAAAGAGAACTTCCTCTACACCCACTTCGACGAAATCTGCGAAATCATGAAGGCCTACGACGTCAGCTTCTCGCTGGGCGACGGCCTGCGTCCGGGCTCCATTGCCGACGCCAACGACGAAGCGCAGTTCGGCGAGCTGGAAACCCTCGGCGAACTGACCAAGATCGCCTGGAAACACGACGTCCAGTGCATGATCGAAGGCCCTGGCCACGTGCCGATGCAGTTGATCAAAGAGAACATGGACAAGCAGCTCGAATGCTGCGACGAGGCGCCGTTCTACACCCTCGGCCCGCTGACCACCGACATCGCGCCGGGCTACGACCACATTACCTCCGGCATCGGTGCCGCGATGATCGGCTGGTTCGGTTGCGCCATGCTTTGCTACGTCACGCCCAAGGAACACCTGGGCCTGCCGAACAAGGATGACGTGAAGACCGGGATCATCACCTACAAGATCGCCGCCCACGCCGCGGATCTTGCGAAAGGTCATCCGGGCGCGCAGATCCGCGACAACGCCCTGAGCAAGGCGCGCTTCGAGTTCCGCTGGGAAGACCAGTTCAACCTCGGCCTGGACCCGGACACTGCGCGTTCGTTCCACGACGAAACCCTGCCGAAGGACTCGGCCAAGGTGGCGCATTTCTGCTCCATGTGCGGGCCGAAGTTCTGCTCGATGAAGATCACCCAGGAAGTGCGTGAATACGCCGCCAACCAGCGCATCGAAGCGGTGGATGTGGCGGTCGAGGACGGCATGCGCGAGCAGGCCGAGCGGTTCCGCCAGGAAGGCAGTCAGTTGTACAAGAAAGTCTGAGGTATCCGGCGCGGTGTGCTTCTGGTGCATCGCGTCGGTTGTTTTGGGACCGCTTTGCGGTCCTTCGCGAGCAAGCTCGCTCCCACAAGGAAGGATCACTGCGGAGCCCCTGTGGGAGCGAGCTTGCTCGCGAAGGGCCGCTAAGCGGCCCCAGGTTTCCGAACTCAACAAAAATCCTGCCGAGACCACTGTCGTGCCCACACCCAGCCACTATTCCCCCGACTCCCCCGTCCCCACCCACCAGCGCACGTTCGGCGCTCGAGACCTGTTCTCCCTGTGGTTCTCCCTCGGCATCGGCCTGATGGTGCTGCAGACCGGTGCCTTGCTGGCGCCGGGCCTGGGGCTGGCCGGGTCGATCCTGGCAATCGGTCTGGGAACGCTGGTCGGGGTGTTGCTGCTGGCCGCCGTCGGGGTGATCGGCAGCGACACCGGCCTGTCGGCCATGGCGGCCCTGCGCCTGAGCCTGGGCCGGCATGGCGCGGCACTGCCAGCGGTGCTGAACCTGCTGCAACTGATCGGCTGGGGCTCGTTCGAAATCATCGTCATGCGCGACGCCGCCAGCCTGCTCGGCGCTCAGTCGTTCGGCGAGAGCAGCCTGTGGAACAGTCCGTTGCTCTGGACCTTGTTCTTCGGCGGCCTGGCCACTTTGCTGGCGGTGAGCGGTCCGCTGACCTTCGTGCGCCGGGTGCTGCGCAAGTGGGGCATCTGGCTGCTGCTGGGGGCCTGCATCTGGCTGACCTGGAACCTGTTTGCCAAGGCCGATCTGGCGGACCTCTGGGCGCGTGCCGGTGACGGTTCGATGTCGCTGGCGGTGGGCTTTGATATCGCCATTGCCATGCCGCTGTCGTGGCTCCCGCTGATTGCCGACTATTCGCGCTTCGGCATGCGTGCCACCCGGGTCTTTGGTGGCACCGCGCTGGGCTTTTTCATCGGCAACTTCTGGCTGATGAGCCTGGGCGTTGCCTACACCCTGGCCTTCGCCCCGAGCGGCGAGGTCAATGCCCTGCTGCTGGCCCTCGCGGGGGCCGGGCTGGGTATTCCGCTGCTGCTGATTCTGTTGGATGAATCGGAAAATGCCTTCGCCGACATTCACTCGGCGGCGGTATCCAGCGGCCTGCTGTTGCGTTTGAAAGTGGAGCACCTGGCCCTGGCCATCGGCGTGTTGTGCACCTTGATCGCCTGCTTCGCGCCGTTGGCGCAATACCAGAACTTCCTGCTGTTGATTGGCTCGGTGTTCGCACCGCTGTTCGGTGTGGTGCTGATGGACCACTTCGTCCTGCGTCGCCGGCGCCTGCCGATGCACGTCAAGTCGCTGCACGGCGGCGCACTGGTGGCGTGGGCTGGCGGGGTTGTGACCTACCATGCGCTGGCCAACTACGCACCGGACGTCGGTGCAACCCTGCCGGCGCTACTGCTGGCAGGGCTGCTTTACGGCGTGCTGGGCTTCAACCGCGGCCGGGAAACAGCTCTGGCTTGATCACCCCGTTCAGGCGCGGGTAGGGGATCTTCAGTTCGACGTGGCCCATCACGTAAGGGGCGATGGCGTACACGTCGTACTTGAGCACCACGGCACCGTAAGTGAGGGCGATGTGCGGCGTCTGGCGGAACGGCCAGGTCTTCACGAACTCGGCGTCCTGATCGAGTTTGCTGCTGATCAGCCAGCCGCGGTGCGCCTCCTCGGCCGTCTTCCAGAATGTCGCTTCCTGACCCGGCACCAGCATGTCCTGCAGGGTCAGGACCTTTTCCTGCTGGCGCGACCAGTTGATGAACGCGCGGCCCGGCGCGCCGTGGGCGCCGCCAGTGTCCAGATAACTGGACAGTTCGATGATCACCAGTCCGTCATGCTGCTCACGTACCTTGGCTTGCAGGTAAGTGCTGTGGCGGCTTTCGGCCGAGCGCAAGAAAGCATCTTCATAGGCTTTGAGCGAACTCGCCACGGGGGCACCGTCGCCGTCGCGGGTCAGTTGCAGCAGGCCGCGTTCGATGATCGGATCGAGCTGCGGCTGACCCGGGAAATGCAGGGTGTCGATGTTCACCAGTGGGCAATCGCTGGCGCTGCAACCGGGCTTGATGTGCTCCCAGGCGTCGCGCTTGACCTCCAGCGGCTTGCGCATGTTGGGCTGGAAAAAGCTCTGGCACGCCCCCAGGGTAAGGGCCAGGACAGCCACGGTGGTCAGTTTGACAAGTGTCATGATGATCCTTGTAGAACAACGGTGATCGGGCTTGGACCGTAGGCACTGCCTTCGGTTCGCCACTAAGCTTGAATAGACCGGCGGTGCCTATCCTCGCAGCCTCCGGGTTGACTTTAAAGAGGGTGAAAGCCGAGGGTACGCGGGGTAGGATGGCGCGAAGTAGCACGTGAGGTATTGGGGATTTTCATGACAGACAAAACGAATACCGCTCCGACCGCCGTTGAGATCGTCCGGCGCGAGAACTGTTTCAAGGGCTTCTACCGGTTGGATCGGGTGCACCTGCGGCATGAACTGTTCGCCGGCGGCATGGGACGCGAGATCAGCCGCGAGCTGTTCGTCCGTCACGACGCCGTTTGCGTCCTGCCCTACGACCCGCAACGCGACGAAGTGGTGCTGATCGAGCAGTTTCGGGTCGGCGCGCTGGGCAAGGTTGAAAACCCCTGGCTGGTTGAACTGGTCGCCGGTCTGATCGACAAGGACGAGCAGCCGGAAGAAGTTGCGCACCGCGAAGCGCAGGAGGAAGCTGGGCTCGAGTTCAGCGCGTTGTGGCCGATGACCCGCTACTTCCCGTCACCTGGCGGCAGCGACGAGTTTGTTCACTTGTATCTGGGGCGTTGCAGCAGCGAGGGGGCTGGCGGGCTGCATGGCCTGGAAGAAGAAGGCGAAGATATTCGCGTGCGGGTCTGGGCATTCGAGGATGCCTTGCAGGCCGTGCGCGATGGGCAGATTGCCAATGCGGCGACGATTATCGCCTTGCAGTGGCTGGCCTTGAACCGTGATGAAGTCAGGGGGCTGTGGTCGTGAACCTTGCACGTGAGCGTTATCGGGTCGATCTGGTTGGCTTGCAGGCTGCCTGCGAGGCCAATTACGCCCGCCTGATGCGCCTGCTGCCAGACATGCGCAACGCCACCAGTTCCCGTCGCATCGGCATGACCCAGGGCGACCAGATGCTTGGCGTGCTGACCCTGGAAGTGGTGCTGGCCTGCCCTTACACCACCACCTTGAGGGTTCGCCAGGAACACAGCCTGCCGTGGCTGCCGGTGCCGCAACTGGAAGTGCAGGTCTACCACGACGCGCGCATGGCCGAAGTCATCAGCGCCGAACACGCCCGGCGTTTTCGCAGCGTTTACCCCTATCCCAACGAATCGATGCACCAGCCGGACGAGAAGGCCCAGCTCAACCTGTTTCTGGGCGAATGGCTGACTCACTGCCTCGCGTGTGGCCATGAGCTGGCGATCGTTCGCTGAATTGCGTACGAAATCTCTATACAGCCGTTTAGCGCCAAACTCTTAATCCTGACGTATGCCTCGCCTGCGTTTCATCACGCCTTTGTGATCGAACGCAGGAGAGAGGCATGCAAATCGCAGTGATTGGAGCGGGCTGGAGTGGTTGTCACGTTGCGCTGGAGTTGGCCGGGCGGGGGCATCGGGTGCTGCTTTCCGCTATACCAGCTGGAAAGGCGTAGTGCTGGCATTGCTTGAGGGCGAGGTGTGCGTGGAAACGGATGGCCTGCGCTATGTGAAGGACGGGGTGCTGGACACCGCCCGGCACGAGATTCACAGCAAACCGCTGGTCGGTGAAGCGAACACTGCCGGCTTGCAGCCCCATGAAATGTTGAGATCAACAGAACATGTGTGACCGGCCCCGCATTCCGGGGCTTGGCCCGGCCAATTGGCTGGCCGCATAATCTGGCCTTTCTTCCGAGGACTACGTCTTGCCGAGCACGAACCCCGAGGCGGCGCCGATTCTGTTGGTGCAGCTTTCCGACAGTCATCTGTTTGCCGATGCCGATGGCTCGCTGTTGGGCATGAATACCCACGAGAGCCTGCAACGGGTGATCGAGCGGGTTCTGGTCGAGCAGGAACGGGTGGATCTGGTGCTGGCGACGGGCGATCTTTCCCAGGATGGAACCGAAGCGTCCTACGAGCAATTCCGCCGCATGACGGCCGTCATCGATGCCCCGGCCCGCTGGCTGGCGGGCAATCATGACGAACCGCTACCGATGGAGCGTGTCGCGGCCGGGACCGACGTACTCGATCCGGTGACCGATATCGGCAATTGGCGGGTGTTGATGCTCAACTCGGCGATTCCCGGCTCCGTGCCGGGCTTCCTTGACGACAGCCAGTTGAGCCTGCTGCAACAGGCCCTTGAGAGTGCCAATGGACGGCATTGCCTGATCTGTTTCCATCATCAGCCGGTGTCCATCGGTTGCGCGTGGATGGCGCCTATCGGCCTGCGCAACCCCGAGGCGCTGTTTCAGTTGCTGAAACCTTATCCACAGGCCCGCGCGCTGCTCTGGGGGCATATCCATCAGGAGTGGGACCAACAAGTGGACGGTCTGCGCCTGCTGGCGTCGCCATCGACCTGCGTCCAGTTCGAGCCCGGCAGCGACGATTTCAAGGTCGACGAGCGCGCCCCCGGTTACCGCTGGCTGGCGTTGCACGACGACGGACGGATCGACACTGGCGTCTCCCGACTGAAGGATTTCGCCTACACCGTGGACTACGGCAACGGTTACTGACGCATCAGGCAAACTCTAAAGCTGAATCATTTCCCGGTTAACAGGCTAAACTGCGCCTTTTTTCTGCCCGGTCAATCCGGGCGATTCACCAGAGACTGGGGGGCGGAATGTCGGGCTCGATCCTTTACATCCACGGTTTGAACAGCGCGCCGAGTTCCATGAAGGCCAGCCAGTTGCAGGCCGTCATCGACCAACTGGGCCTTGCCGGGCAGTTGCGTGTTCCCGCCTTGCATCACCATCCGCGCCAGGCCATTACGCAACTCGAAGCTCACATTGCCGAACTGGGCCAGCCCTTGCTGGTCGGCAGTTCCCTCGGCGGCTACTATGCCACCCATCTGGCCGAGCGCCACGGGTTGAAAGCACTGCTGATCAACCCGGCGGTCAACCCGCATCGTTTGTTCGACGGTTACCTGGGCACGCAGACCAACCACTACACCGGTGAAACCTGGGAGCTGACCCACGACCACGTGCAGGCCCTGGCCGAGCTGGAAGTGGAGCCGCCTGTCGACCCGGCGCGTTACCAGGTCTGGTTGCAGACCGGTGACGAAACCCTCGATTACCGCCACGCCGAACGCTTCTACCGGGCCTGTGCCCTGCGTATCGAAGCCGGCGGCGATCACAGTTTCCAGGGCTTCGCCTTGCACCTGCCAGCACTGCTGAGTTTTGCCGGCATTGATCCGCAGGCGTATCAAAGCCTCGATTTTTCTGTATTTTGATTGCTTATTTTCATCTACGAATGACGACGAGAACCCATGGCCAATCCCAGCGCTAGCGCCTATAACGCAGACGCCATCGAAGTCCTCTCGGGCCTTGACCCGGTACGCAAGCGTCCGGGCATGTACACCGACACCAGCCGCCCCAACCACCTGGCCCAGGAAGTCATCGACAACAGCGTCGACGAAGCCCTGGCCGGGCATGCCCGTTCGGTGCAGGTGATCCTGCATGCCGACCATTCCCTGGAAGTCTGCGATGACGGCCGCGGCATGCCGGTGGACATCCATCCCGAGGAAGGTGTGTCCGGGGTCGAGCTGATCCTCACCAAGCTGCACGCCGGCGGCAAGTTCTCCAACAAGAACTACCAGTTCTCCGGCGGCCTGCACGGCGTTGGTATCTCGGTGGTCAACGCCCTGTCCAACCAGGTTCGCGTGCGGGTCAAACGTGACGGCAACGAGTACCAGATGACCTTCGCCGATGGCTACAAGGCCAGCGATCTGGAAGTCATCGGCACGGTCGGCAAGCGCAACACCGGCACCAGCGTGTATTTCTCGCCAGACCCGAAATACTTCGACTCCCCCAAATTCTCCATCAGCCGCCTGAAACATGTGCTCAAGGCCAAGGCCGTGCTTTGCCCGGGGCTGCTGGTCAGCTTCGAGGACAAGGGCACCGGCGAGAAGGTCGAGTGGCATTACGAAGACGGCCTGCGTTCCTACCTGGTCGACTCCGTCAGCGACTTCCTGCGTCTGCCCGACGAACCGTTCTGCGGCAGTCTGGCCGGTAACAAGGAAGCTGTGGACTGGGCCCTGCTGTGGCTGCCCGAAGGCGGCGACAGTGTTCAGGAAAGCTACGTCAACCTGATCCCCACCGCCCAGGGCGGCACCCATGTGAACGGCCTGCGCCAGGGCTTGCTCGATGCCATGCGCGAGTTCTGCGAGTTCCGCAACCTGCTGCCGCGCGGCGTCAAGCTGGCGCCGGAAGACGTCTGGGAGCGGATCAGTTTCGTGCTCTCGATGAAGATGCAGGAGCCGCAGTTCTCCGGTCAGACCAAGGAGCGCCTGTCCTCCCGCGAGGCGGCGGCGTTCGTCTCCGGCGTGGTCAAGGATGCCTTCAGCCTGTGGCTCAACGAGCATCCCGAGCTGGGCATGCAACTGGCCGAACTGGCAATCAACAACGCCGGTCGTCGCCTCAAGGCGAGCAAGAAGGTCGAGCGCAAGCGCGTCACCCAGGGTCCGGCGTTGCCGGGCAAGCTGGCTGACTGCGCAGGCCAGGACCCGATGCGCGCCGAGCTGTTCCTGGTCGAGGGTGACTCCGCCGGTGGTTCGGCCAAGCAGGCCCGGGACAAGGAGTTTCAGGCGATCCTGCCGCTGCGCGGCAAGATCCTCAACACCTGGGAAGTGGATGGCGGTGAAGTCCTGGCCAGCCAGGAAGTGCACAACATCGCGGTGGCCATCGGTGTCGACCCGGGTGCCGCCGACCTGAGCCAACTGCGCTACGGCAAGATCTGCATCCTCGCCGACGCCGACTCCGACGGCCTGCACATTGCCACCTTGCTCTGCGCCCTGTTCGTCCAGCATTTCCGCCCGTTGGTGGAAGCCGGCCACGTCTATGTGGCGATGCCGCCGCTGTACCGCATCGACCTGGGCAAGGAAATCTACTACGCCCTCGACGAAGCCGAACGTGACGGCATCCTCGACCGCCTGGTGGCCGAGAAGAAGCGCGGCAAGCCGCAGGTCACCCGATTCAAGGGTCTGGGCGAAATGAACCCGCCGCAACTGCGCGAAACCACCATGGACCCGAACACCCGGCGCCTGGTCCAGTTGACCCTGGACGACCTCGAGCACACCCGCGAAATCATGGACATGCTGCTGGCGAAGAAGCGCGCGGGCGACCGCAAGACCTGGCTGGAGAGCAACGGCAACCTGGCCGAGGTCATGGCTTGATCCGTCTGCTGCTGGCGACCTTGCTGTCGCTGGTCGCGCTGCCTTCGCTGGCCGAGCCTTGGCCAGAGCTGAAGATGCTCTCCGAGCATCCGGTCGAAGGCATGCGCGGCGGCAACCTGTCGGGGCTGGCGATGTGCAGCGGCGCGCTGTGGACCATCTCCGACCGCGACGACGATCTGCTCTACAAGCTCGATACCAGCGCACAGGTCTGGCAGGCCACCGGCCTGCAACTGGCCGTGCCGCCGGTGCCGGACTCCGGGTTTCCGCTGGGCCTGCGCTCGCGACAATGGGCCGCCTCGCTGGTGCGCGGCGGTGACCTCGATTTCGAGGGCCTGAGTTGCGACGCGGCGGGTAACCACTACATCGTCAGCGAAGCCCACGCCGCGGTGCTGCAAGTCCCGCAGGACGGCCCGCCGACCTGGCTGCGAATCGACCCGAGCATGATCCGCCAGGCCCGCGCCAGTGGCATGTTGCTGCACTTCAACGCTCTGTTCGAAGGGCTGGCAGTGAGCCCGGCGGGTGACCATCTGTGGCTGGCGGCCGAGCGCGAGCGCCGCGGCCTGCTGCTGATCAATCGCAAGCAGACCACCTGGACCTGCGGCGATTCCTGCGTGTTGCTCAGCGAAGCCGGCACCGAGATGCAGCCGGAGCAGTTTCCCAAGGCGCGTGAAGTCTCACGGGACTTTTCCGATCTGGCATTGTTCGAGGGCAAGCTGTTTACCCTTGAGCGCAATGCCTACCGCATCTGCCGTCGTGACGCACAGAGCGGTGTGGTAGAGCGTTGCTGGTCGTTCGCCGCCGAGGCGCTGGTCGATTCGCGGCGCTACACCCAGCCTTATGGCCTGGCCGAGGCCCTGGTGATCGATGCCGAAGGTGCCTGGATCGGCCTGGACAACAACGGCGGCACGCGTGCGGATGGCGAGGATCGTCCGGTGGTCTGGCGGTTCGCCGCGCCGAAAGGCGGCTGGAGCGCGAAGAAATGAGCCAGACACCGGGGCAGCGCATCGGGCGGGTGTTCATGGTGTTGGCCTGGGCCGCCGGGCTGTTTCTTGCCACGCGCTTTTTCGGCGCCTGGGAAGATAAGCAGCTGAACCCCAACAGCGAGATCACCTCACAGCACGGTGATGGTTACGTCGAGGTACGCCTGGCCGGTAATGGCCAGGGCCACTTCGTCGCTGACGGCCTGATCAACGGTCAGGCTGTTCATTTTCTGCTCGATACCGGGGCCACCGACGTGGCGATCCCGGAGCCCCTGGCCCGTGGTTTCGGCCTGGAGCGCGGCGCTCCGGTGACCGTCAGTACCGCCAATGGCCGGACCGAGGGCTACCGGACCCGTCTGGACAGCCTGCAATTGGGCGATATCCTCCTGCGCGACGTTCGCGCCCTGGTGGTTCCGGGGCTCGATGGCGAACAGGTGCTGCTGGGCATGAGTGCCCTGAAACAACTTGAATTCACCCAGCGCGGCGGCACCTTGCTGCTGCGCCAGACCTTGAAATGATGAGGCCCGCATGAGCGACTCCCTTGATCTCAGCCTCGACGGCGTAGAGCGCCGGTCACTGGCTGACTTCACCGAACAGGCCTACCTCAACTACTCCATGTACGTGATCATGGACCGGGCGCTGCCGCACATCGGCGACGGCCTGAAGCCGGTCCAGCGGCGTATCGTCTACGCCATGAGCGAACTGGGCCTGGATGCCGACTCCAAGCACAAGAAATCGGCGCGTACCGTCGGTGACGTGCTCGGTAAATTCCACCCCCACGGCGATTCGGCCTGCTACGAAGCCATGGTGCTGATGGCTCAGCCATTCAGCTATCGCTACACCCTGGTCGACGGCCAGGGCAACTGGGGTGCGCCGGACGATCCGAAATCCTTCGCGGCCATGCGCTACACCGAAGCACGGCTGTCACGTTATTCCGAAGTGCTGCTCAGCGAGCTGGGTCAGGGCACCGCGGATTGGGTGCCGAACTTCGACGGAACCCTCGACGAACCCGCCGTGTTGCCGGCACGTTTGCCGAACATCCTCCTCAACGGCACCACCGGCATCGCCGTCGGCATGGCCACCGACGTGCCGCCGCACAACCTGCGGGAAGTTGCCTCGGCTTGCGTGCGCCTGCTCGATGAGCCTAAAGCCACCGTCGAACAGCTCTGCGAGCATATCCAGGGGCCGGATTATCCGACCGAAGCGGAAATCATCACGCCGCGCGCCGACCTGCTGAAAATCTACGAAACCGGTCGCGGCTCGGTTCGCATGCGTGCGGTGTACCGCATCGAGGACGGCGACATCATCGTCACCGCGCTGCCGCATCAGGTTTCCGGGGCCAAGGTACTGGAGCAGATCGCCGCGCAGATGCAGGCGAAAAAGCTGCCGATGGTCGCCGACCTGCGGGATGAGTCCGATCACGAGAACCCGTGCCGGATCGTTATCATTCCGCGCTCCAACCGGGTCGAGCTGGACGAACTGATGCAACACCTGTTCGCCACCACCGAGCTGGAGTCCAGTTACCGCGTCAACGTCAACATCATCGGCCTGGATGGTCGCCCGCAGTTGAAGAACCTGCGCGCACTGCTGGTGGAGTGGCTGGAATTCCGCATCAATACCGTGCGCCGCCGGCTGCAATTCCGCCTGGACAAGGTCGAGCGTCGCCTGCACCTGTTGGACGGCTTGCTGGTTGCGTTCCTGAACCTGGACGAAGTGATCCACATCATTCGTACCGAAGACCATCCCAAGCAGGCGTTGATTGCCCGCTTCGAACTGACCGAGATTCAGGCCGAATACATCCTCGAAACCCGCCTGCGCCAACTGGCGCGGCTGGAAGAGATGAAGATCCGCGGCGAGCAGGACGAACTGCTCAAGGAGCAGGCCAAGCTGCAAGCCTTGCTCGGCAGCGACGCCAAGCTGCGCAAGCTGGTGCGCACTGAACTGATCAAGGACGCCGAGACCTACGGCGACGACCGCCGCTCGCCGATCATCGCCCGGGCTGAAGCCAAGGCGCTGTCGGAAAACGAGCTGATGCCGACCGAACCGGTGACCGTGGTCCTGTCCGAAAAGGGCTGGGTACGTTGCGCCAAGGGCCACGACATCGACGCTACCGGTCTTTCCTACAAGGCTGGCGACGGCTTCAAGGTAGCGGCCGCAGGGCGCTCCAACCAGTTCGCGGTGTTTGTCGACTCCACCGGTCGCAGTTACTCGGTGGCAGCCCACACCCTGCCGTCTGCGCGAGGTCAGGGCGAGCCGCTGACCGGCCGTCTGACACCGCCGCCAGGCGCATCCTTCGAATGCGTGCTGCTGCCGGATGACGATGCGCTGTATGTGATCGCCTCCGACGCCGGTTACGGCTTCGTGGTCAAGGGCGAGGACCTGCAGGCCAAGAACAAGGCCGGCAAGGCGCTGCTCAGTCTGCCCAACGGCGCCAAGGTGCTTGCACCGCGTCCGGTGGCGGACCGCGAGCAGAACTGGCTGGCAGCGGTGACGACCGAAGGTCGCCTGCTGGTGTTCAAGATCAGCGACCTGCCGCAACTGCCCAAAGGCAAGGGCAACAAGATCATCGGGATTCCTGGTGACCGGGTGGCCAGCCGTGAGGAATACGTCACGGATATGGCCGTTCTGGCTGACGGCGCGACCCTTGTATTGCAAGCCGGCAAGCGTACGCTATCGCTCAAGGGTGAAGACCTGGAGCATTACAAAGGCGAGCGCGGACGCCGTGGCAACAAACTGCCACGCGGCTTCCAGAGGGTCGATGCGTTGTTGGTCGACAATCCGGAGTAAGCATTCCAGACGCCTGGAACGGGTTTTTTCCCACACGTTCCGGGCGTAAACACTGGAGTTAGAGCTTGATTTCGCGGATGATAGGCGCCCTGTGGTGCCAGCGTGGCTGGGTGCCCGAATGAATTCATGAGTATCACTGCGGTGCCGTGTGGTGGCCGCCTGGATGGGATGATGACTTTTCTGCGCCTTCCATTTGTTCTCTTGCTCACGGGTGTGCTGGGCCTGGCCGGGTGCAGCATGCACCAGCCGGTCGCCTTGTATCAGCTCGACAGTGGCGAGCCAGGACAACCGAAGCAAAGCGCCGGTATGGCGGTAGTACTGGGTCCAGTATCGGTCGCCGACTACCTGCAACGCGAGACGCTGCTGCAGCGGCAAAACGATGGCAGCCTCACCGCAGCGACGGACGGTCGCTGGGCGGGCAGTCTTTCCGCTGATATCGATCAATTGCTGGTTCGCCAACTGGCATGGCGCCTGGACAGCCAGCGCGTGATCCTAGCTCCGGCCAGCACCGGCTTCAGTCCTGATGTTCAGGTGCTGCTGTCGATCACTCGCCTGGACTCGGGCGCGAACCAACCGGCGATCCTCGATGCGCAATGGCGTCTGCTGGACCGTCGTGGTCAGGTTCGCGACAACCGCATCATTCACCTTGAACAGCCGCATGCTGGCAGTTCCTCGGCGCAGGTACAGGCCCAGGGCCAGTTGCTCCAGCGTCTGGCCGAGCAGTTGAGCACGGCGTTGAAACCGTTGGCCAACCAGCCGGCAATCGTTGAAGAACCGCCGCCGAAGAAACAAGCCGCTCCGGTACAGGTTCGCAAGGAACCGGAAAAGCCGAAAATCCCGATGGCTTCGCCGATCCGCACGGACATGGAAGTGTTCCGCTTCTGAGTTCAGCAGACATTCAAAAAGCCCGCAGCGATGCGGGCTTTTTTTATGGGATTGGGCTTTGATGCTGCGAGCTTATCCATTCGATACGGCGCCGCTGCCGGCGCTTTCCGCCTTTACGGCGTCCTACTTTTTTCTTGGAAAAAGTAGGACGCCGTAAAGGCGGAAGGGGCCGGCAGCCTCGCCATATCGAACGGATAAGCCCACCGCACCAAAGCCCAAATCCCAACCCGGCATCCCGTCAAAAACCTGTTCTATCGGGCTAAAACTTGTGGAAGTTGGCCAGACGGCGCTCCCACAAGCCTGGACTTCAGTTCTTCACCTGCCGCTCATGCATCCGCGCCAACTGGCGTTCCAGCATCGATGGATACGGCTCCATCAACCGTTCCACGCAGCAGGCACCTTCGGGGCTGGCAATCGGGCGGATGCGGGCGCGTTGGCGGATCAGGGTGTCGTCGCCGATCTTGCGCTCCACCAGCAGCAGGTTGCGGCTGTGTTGCGACAGGGCCAGGGCGTCCTGGGCCTTCTCGGTCAGCAGCAGGTCGATCTGGCTCAGGCCTTCGAGGTCTTCACCCACCACCAGACCCAGTTGCAACTGCAGGGTGATGCCGCTGTCGGCCACTTCGACCTGGAGCGCATGGCCGAGGGCACGCAGCAACTCGCCACAGCAGATCGCGTTGGTCAGGTAATCCTCACCGCTGTCCCGGCTGTGGAACAGCAGCAGGGTGCTGCCGTCGTTGAGGAGCTGGACTTCGCTTTCATACAGCGAGGCAGCCTGTTCGAGGCAGTCGTGATAACGCTCCAGCAACTCGGTCAGGCGAGTCCGTGGCAGGCGACGCAGTTGCTCCTGCGACCCAAGTTGCACGGCAAGTACGGCGCTGGCCTGTGGCTGGCGCGGCGCTGCGGGCACCGCCGGAGCAGCGACAGGCGCGGAATCGTCACGCAGGTCAGCGAAGGCGTCGTCATCCTCGTCGTCTTCCGTGGCGCGCAGCGCCGGGCGGCTCACCGCCGGAGCTTCGTCGAAGCTCGGGTCGCGCAGGTTGCGGACCTGGAAGGCAGGCTCGGCGTCTTCCTCGAAATCGTCTTCGATTTCAGGTTCCGGCTCGGGCTCTGGTGCCTTCGGCGGCGGCGCGAAGCGGGCGTGGAGCTGGCGGGCGAGGTCGCCGATCTCGTCCTGGCGCTCGGTGGCCGGGGTGTACTCGTCCAGATCGCGCAGCCAGACTCGCAGTTGCAGCAGCGGCGTCGAGACATAGCGCCCAAGACGCAAGCTCATGGTCAGCGCCAACGCCAGCAGGATGCCAGCGAGGATGCCCATGCTCTGCATGCTGATGGTCATCGGCTGCTGGAACTGGCTCATGTCCAGACTGATGCGCAACTGGCCCGCCGTCACGTCCTGGAAAGTGATCTTGGTCTGGTACAGACCTTCGGCTTCACCCAGCAGGCTGTTTTTCGGGCGCTGGCCGGCTTCGGCGAGGATCCGGTTGTCCACGCTGTAGATCGCCGCATGGGCGACCAGCGGGTTCTTCACCAGATTCCCGAGCAGTACGTTGAGGCTGAGGATGTCGTTGGACACCAGCAGTTCGGTCGCGGAAGTTGCGGTCTGAGTGGTCAGGCTCTGCCCGAGGGCATCGGCCTGTTCATGCATGGCTTCCTTGAACTGCAAACCCATCACGCAGGCGTAGATCACCAGCGCCAGGGCAACCAGGAAAATGTTGTGACAGGCAATGCGCAATGCCAGGGGCACGCGACGCTGACGCAGGGCACGAAAGATCAGCAGGAAGAAGTTGTCGGTTTTGACGGGCGTGGGCCGGTTCACTGAGCGCGGCTCTTTATGACGGAGAAATTGCTGCGCAGTATAGCGACCGCCCTTGACCCGGCAAAGTATCGCTGCGCCCGATGGTCTGCAAAACGCGGTAGAATGCGCACTTTTTCCACGACTCGGAGCCCGTCTTGCGCGAAATCGTCTTGATCAACATCACCGGTGAGGACCGTCCGGGTCTGACCGCGGCCATTACCGGCGTCCTGGCGCGCGGCGGTGTGAACATTCTCGATATTGGCCAGGCGGTGATCCATGACACGCTGTCCTTCGGCATCCTCGTTGAAATTCCCGACACCGAGCAGGGTTCTTCGGTGCTCAAGGACCTGCTGTTCACCGGCTACGAACTGAACCAGCAAGTGCGTTTCACCCCGGTTTCGGAAGCCGACTACCGCAACTGGGTCGACGGCCAGGGCAAACCGCGCCATATCGTCACCCTGCTGACCCGCAAGGTTACCGCCGAGCAACTGCAGCGCGTCAGCTCCATTACCGCCAAATATGGCCTGAACATCGATCACATCGATCGTTTGTCCGGGCGTGTGGCGCTGGATACTCCGGTGGATCAGGGCAAGGGCTGCATCGAGTTCTCCGTGCGCGGCGAGCCGGCTGATCCACAGGCCCTGCGTGCCGAGTTCCTCAGCGTCGCTCAGGAACTGAACGTCGACATCGCCTTCCAGCAGGATTCTCTGTTCCGTCGCAATCGCCGCCTGGCGGTATTCGACATGGACTCGACGCTGATCGAAGCCGAAGTGATCGATGAACTGGCCAAGGCTGCCGGCGTTGGCGAACAGGTTTCGGAAATCACCGAACGCGCCATGCGCGGCGAGCTGGACTTCCGTGCCAGCTTCAAGGAGCGCCTGGCGCTGCTCAAGGGCCTGGATGTCAGCGTGCTGGACGAAATCGGCGCTTCGCTGCGCCTGACCGAAGGCGCTGAAACCCTGTTCGCCGAACTCAAGCGCCTGGGCTACAAGACCGCCATCCTCTCCGGCGGCTTCACCTACTTCGCCAAGCAACTGCAGGCCAAGCTGGGCATCGACTACGTGTTCGCCAACGAACTGGAAGTGGTCGACGGCAAGGTTACCGGCGTGGCCGTCGAGCCGATTGTCGACGCGCAGCGCAAGGCCGACCTGCTCGGCGAGCTGGCGCGCAAGGAAGGTTTGCAGATGGAGCAGACCATCGCCGTTGGCGACGGCGCCAACGACCTGCCAATGCTGGGCATTGCCGGCCTCGGCGTGGCGTTCCGCGCCAAGCCGCTGGTGCGTCAGTCGGCCAAGCAGGCCATCTCCACCTTGGGCCTCGACGGCGTGCTGTATCTACTGGGAATGCGTGATCGCGAAGGAAATGCATGATAGATCGAACGGTTCTAACCATTCGTCCTTTGCTCCCTGACGATCTTTGAAGCCTGTCTAGGCTTGCTTGCATACGGTCCCAATCCCGAGGGTCGTATGGCCGGCAAGATGACTTGTCGGCCCCCACCAGCAACTTCAAGGAGATGAAGTTCATGGCGAACAAGTATGCAGTTCAAAACCAATGGGGTGGTAGCAGTGCACCGTGGCATCCGGGTGGAACCTGGCAGCTCGGTGCGCGGGACAACCAGAAGGTTGTCAATGTCGACATCCGCTCTGGTGATGGTGGCGTGACCTTCAAGGGCAGCATCACTTACACCGGCGAGGGCCCGATTGGGTTCCAGGCCAAGCGCGTCGCGCAGAACCGTTATGAAGTCCAGAACCAGTGGGGCGGCAACGACGCACCTTGGCATCCGGGCGGCGAATGGGTGATCGGCGGCCGTGACAACCAGAGCGTCATCGCTCTGAACGTCAAATCGAACGATGGCGGCAAGAGCCTCGACGGCACCAATACCTATGACAACGAAGGGCCGATCGGCTTCCGTAGTCATCTGGAGTAAGGCTTCAGGTTGAAGAGCCGCCCCCCGGAACCGGGGGCGGTTTGCTTTTTCAAGCGTGTCGCGGCTTTCCCGATCAGGCGTCGGTGGCGGCCTGCGAAGCCGGCAGGGCCAGGCCCTGACCCATGGTGACCGGCGAGCCGGCACCAAGACTTTCTGCCCACTTCACCTGATCCGGCCCGAACAGCACGACAGCGGTCGAACCCAGCTTGAAACGTCCCAGCTCGGCACCTTTTTCCAGGTGGATCGGCGCGCGGGAGGCTTCGTCATAACGGACGGTCTTCAGTTCACGCTTCGGCGGTGTGACCAGACCGGCCCATACCGTCTCGATCGAGGCGACGATCATTGCACCCACCAACACCACGGCCATTGGTCCGCGCTCGGTATCGAACAGGCAGACCACGCGCTCGTTGCGCGCGAACAGCTCAGGAACGTTTTCGGCGGTGGTCTGGTTCACCGAGAACAGCCGGCCGGGAACATAGATCATTTCGCGCAGAGTGCCGGCCAGCGGCATGTGCACGCGGTGGTAGTCCTTCGGCGACAGATAGATCGTGGCGAACTCGCCGCCCATGAACGGCGCGGCATTGGCCGGGTCGCCACCGAGCAGTTCCAGCGCACTGAAGCTGTGGCCCTTGGCCTGGAAGATACGACCGTGCTCGATCGGGCCGAGCTGGCTGACTGCACCGTCGGCGGGGCAGAGGATCGCACCCGGGGTTTCGTCCAGCGGGCGGGCGCCCGGCTTGAGGGCGCGGGTGAAGAAGTCGTTGAAGTGCTGGTAGGCGGTCAGGTCTTCGACCAGGGCCTGGGACATGTCGACCTGATAACGCTTGGCGAACCACGCGGTGAAGGCATTCTTGAACCAGCGCACACGGCATTCGGCAACGCAGCCGGCCAGACGCGAGAGCAGGTGATGCGGCAGCAGGTACTGGCTGATGATGAACAAACGGGATTTCATTGAGTTTCCTTAAACTTCGACGGGCGTGTCCGGATGGTTGCCCCATTCGCCCCAGGATCCGGCGTACGCCTTGACCCGTGGGTAGCCCAGGTGCTTGGCCACCAGGTAGGTGAAGCCCGAGCGGTGGTGAGTCTGGCAGTGGGTGACCACTTCCTTGTCCTTGCTGATACCGAGCTGCTCGAGGATCTGCGGCATGTCCTTGCGGATGCGCAGGGCATCGTTCAGGTCCATCCCGGCAGTCCACTCGAAGTTCACGGCGCCGGGAATGTGCCCGCCCTTGGCGGCCAGGACTTTCTCGCCGCGGTACTCGGCAGGGCTACGCGCATCCCAGATCGCCAGGTCGGCGGCGCCGAGCCGGCTTTGCAGGTATTCGCGGGTCGCGGTGGGCTCTTCGTGCAGCACCAGGCTGACCGGGCCACCGGCGCTGGCCGGAACCTCGGTGCTCAGGTGATTGGCCGGCCAGGCCTGCACCCCACCGTTGAGGTAGTGGTAGTGCTTGTGGCCAATCACATCGAGCAACCAGATGAAGCGACCGGCCCAGCCGCCGCCTTCGTCGTCGTAGACAACGTAGGTAGCATCGGCGCGATGGCCCAGCTCGCCGAAGAGTTTTTCCAGCTCGGCTTTCGCCGGCGCCAGACCCGGTGCCGGTGGCTGGCCCAGTTGCGTGCGCTTGGGATCGACGAAACGAGCCCCTGGAACATGGCCGCTGCCGTAGCGGTTGACACTGGTCAGATCGACCAGGATCAACGCTGGCGAGTCGAGGCGGGCCTGCAGGTCAGCCGGTTCGATCACCAGTGGCAAGCCGGAAAAATCAGTCATCCAGAGTCTCCAGTTCGGAACAGAGGGAGGCGATTGTAGCGCATGGGTCAGGCGCTGCGGTTGCTGAAGGTGGTCAGGGCGCGCTCGATGCATTGGGCGGTCTTGCCGAACGCCTGCACGCTGATTTCCGAGAAGGGACCACCGCCCTGGTCGGCCATCAGCACCATCACCACCCGACCGTTGTTCGACAGCGAACGCAGCAGCAGATGCTCGCCGCGGAACAGGGCGCGCAGGGGCGCGGGCAGCAGGGCGGCGAATTGCGCGTGGTTCTCGGGCGTCAGGCGCAGTTGCGCAGACTGGCTGAGCAGGCGTTGCAGCAGCTTGCTGTGGGCTACCTGCACGGTCAGGCTGGCGGCATGCGTGGGCAGCCCGGCCAGTTGGTGCACCCGCAGGTAGCTTTGGGTCTTGTCGCTCATCAGCAACAGAACCCGCGTCATGCCGCAGGCCTGCAAGGCATCGCAGGCATAGCGGGTCAGGTGGATCGCGTTGGAGAATGGGCTGGGTTCGGCGAGCAGGTCGGCGCAGAACTTGCGCCAATTCCCAAGGGCCTTGGTATCGGGAGCCTCCGCCGGCAGCATGCCGCGGGGAATGTAGTGCGCATCCCACGGCCAGATCAGCATCTGCGCCGGGTGGAACACGCCTTCAATGGCGTGATCGCGCGCGCTCTTCGCGGCCTGTTGGTGTGCCTGTTGTTGCACGTCGTCCAGTGGCACCTGCAAGTACAGGCTGATCAGTTGCTGCCAGCGCAGACAGTGCGGGCTGCTCCACGCATGTTGGGACGACAGCGCCAGGCCGTTGGCCAGCAACACCGTGTTGGCCGGCTGGTTCAGCCAGCGGCGCAACGAAGGGTCGGCGTCCAGGCGTTGTTGCTGGCGCAGCGGGCTCTTGTGATCGCGGGCGATGTGCATGACCTTGACCAGCAGCCGGCGTTCTTCCTGCAGCAAGTGATAGCCCTGGGTAACCCAGGTCGGCAGCCGCCAGAATTCGGCGAGGGCCTGACACAGACTGAGCAGGCGCACGCCGAACAGCTCGCGTTCGACCCGAGGCGCAGGCTCGCCACGGTGCACGACCCGCAGTTCCCATTCTTCCAGCAACTTTGGATGCGTCAGGGCCAGCGGCCACAGCGGCGAGAGAAACAGCAGGCTGCCCCAGTGGATGTCCTGCCACAGCCGCGCCAGGCGACTGGCGAACAGGCCACTGGCTTGCTGGCTGGCGTGTTGGCTGACCATCTGCAATTGGCGCAGGGCCAGTGGAATCTGCTCGACGGGCGCGGTTTCCAGGCGATCCAGCAACGCTTCGGCGCGGGCCAGGCCGAGCCGGTTGAGCGCGACCTCAAGGTTTTCCGCAGGCTCGGCGATGCTGGCGTGGGTATGCCGGTTGGCTTCGCGCATCACGCTCAGCACCAGCGCCGGACTGTCCTGCATCAGCTCGGCAATGTCGCGCAACGAGCGGCGACTGTCGGCGATCGCGGCTTTTACGCGATCGTGGCTGTGGCAGGGCACCGGCAACTTGGCGCCGTCCAGTAGTTTGATCCAGGCATCGACAGTCTTCGGATTCTGAGTTAGCACGATGGTTTCACTAGGCTTGCTGGAAGGTGGCCGAACTGGCTTTTCGCCTTGACTGGCTATAGTCTGGCGCAGAACTGCCGATAAGTAGAAGAAGAGTTTTACTAACTTCCGCCCCGACCCTGACCCCGACAGTAAGTGCGTTCTATCTATGGCTAAAATTATCGGCATCATCGTCGTATTCGCGAGCGTGCTAGGCGGATATGTGCTCTCCCACGGGAAGATCGCGGCCCTGATCCAGCCTTTCGAGGTGCTGATCATCGGCGGCGCAGCCTTTGGCGCATTCTTGCAGGCCAACCCCGGCTACATGACCATGCACGTCATCAAGAAGTCGCTGAGCATGTTCGGCAGCCGCTTCTCGCACACCTTCTATATAGAAGTGCTGGGTCTGGTCTACGAAATCCTCAACAAGAGCCGCCGCGAAGGCATGATGGCGATCGAGGGCGACATCGAAGATGCCGCCGCAAGCCCGATCTTCGCCAAATACCCCGCGGTGCTGAAAGACGAACGCATGACCGCGTTTGTCTGTGATTACCTGCGCATCATGTCCACCGGCAACATGGCTCCCCACGAGCTTGAAGGCCTGTTCGACATGGAGTTGCTGAGCATGAAGGAAGAGCTTGAGCACCCGTCCCATGCAGTAACCGGCATTGCTGACGGCATGCCCGGTTTCGGTATCGTCGCGGCGGTACTGGGTATCGTGGTGACCATGGCGTCGCTGGGTGAGGGTGACCAGGCGGCCATCGGTATGCACGTTGGTGCGGCACTGGTCGGTACCTTCTTCGGTATTCTCGCGGCGTACGGCTTCTTCGGCCCGCTGGCCACCTCGCTGGCCCACGATGCCAAGGAAGAATTGAACGTCTACGAGGCGATCAAGGCCTCCCTGGTTGCTTCGGCTTCCGGCATGCCGCCTTCGCTGGCGGTCGAGTTCGGTCGCAAGGTGCTCTATCCGAAGCACCGCCCGAGCTTCGCCGAGCTGGAACAAGCAGTCCGCGGTCGCTGATCCATGGAAAATAATCAGCCGATTATCATCAAGCGCGTAAAGCGCTTTGGCGGAGGCCACCACGGTGGCGCGTGGAAGATCGCCTTCGCCGACTTCGCGACGGCGATGATGGCGTTCTTCCTCGTGCTCTGGTTGCTGTCCACGGCCACGCCGGAACAGAAGATCGCCATCGCCGGTTACTTCAAGGACCCGATCGGCTTCTCTGAAAGCGGTACGCCCTACATCATCGACCTGGGTGGTTCGCCGCAACTGGCGCCGGAAAAGACCATCAACCCTGAAGAGAAGGCCGAGCCGACGCCTGACAGCAGCATCATCAATCAGGATCAGGTCGAGAACCTGGCCGAGCAGGTCGAGCGCGAACGCCTAGAGCTGGTGCTGCAGGAGTTGCAGAACAAGGTCGAGCAGAGCCCTGAACTGCAGAAATTCAAGGACCAGATCCTCTTCGAAATTACCCAGGATGGCCTGCGTATCCAGATCGTGGATGCCGAGAACCGGCCGATGTTCGACCTGGGCAGTGCGCGGTTGAAGCCTTATTTCGAAGACATCCTGCTGGCCATGGCCGACACCATCAAGACGGTGCCGAACAAGATCAGCATCAGTGGTCACACCGACGCCAAGCCGTATGCGGGTAGCGGTGAGTACGGCAACTGGGAGCTTTCGGCCAACCGTGCCAACGCTGCCCGTCGTGCGCTGGTCGCGGGTGGTTATCCCGATACCCAGGTTGCGCGGGTGGTGGGATACGCCTCGTCGTCGCTGTTCGATCGCGAGAAGCCGCTGAACCCGGTCAACCGCCGCATCGACATCGTGGTTCTGACCAAGCGTGCTCAGCGCGCGATCGAAGGTGAGCAGCAAGCGCCGGAGACGCCGGAAAATGGCGCGCCGCAAGGTACTCAGCAGAACCCGACGGCACCGGGTGAGCCGCAGGCCGAGCCGATGCAGCCGCTGGAGCTGCGCGACAAGCTGAACATCTTCGAGGATGGGGTGTTGAAGATGGACGAGCCTGGCAAGAAGCAGTAAGCCGTGGTCGGGCGGCGCTCCGCTTGCCAGCGATGGCGGTGGTGAGTCGCCGGCGTCATCGCTGGCAAGCCAGCACACACTGTGGGAGCCGGCCTTGCCGGCGATGACGGTAGATCAAGCGACACAATCGAGCGGTTGCTATCGGATCAACGCCCCCAAGCCATCCAGCAAACGCTGCAACGCCCCCTGATTGGCACGCATCACCGCCACTCCCGCCTCCCCCATCTTCCGCGCATCCTGCGGCAACTCCACCAAGCGCCGTACCGCCGCAGCCAGCCCCTCGGCATCGTCCACGTCCTGCAAGGCGCCCGCCTCGCGCAGCATCGCGCTGATCTCAAGGAAGTTGAACACGTGCGGCCCCATGATCACCGGCAATGCCAACGCTGCCGGCTCCAGCGGGTTGTGCCCGCCAGTCGGGACCAGGCTGCCGCCGACGAACGCGATATCCGCCAGGGCATACAGAAACAGCAACTCGCCCATGGTGTCGCCGAGCAACACGCGGGTCTGGCCGTCCACCGACGCACCGGAAGAGCGCCGCACCGTGGCGAATTGCTCGCTGCACAACCCATGCACCGCATCAAAACGCTCCGGATGCCGCGGCACCAGGATCAGCAACGCATCGGCATGGACTTCCAGCAATTGCCGGTGGGCGTCGAGAATCAGCGCGTCTTCGCCGTCATGGGTGCTGGCGGCGATCCACACCGGCCGCTGACCAGCGCCCCACTGTTCGCGCAGCGCCCGCGCACGGGGCAACAAGTGCTCATCGACCTTCAGGTCGAACTTGATCGAACCGGTCACCTGCACGCATTCGGGGCGCGCGCCCAACTGCCGGAAGCGCTCGGCCTCCGTTTCGGTCTGCACTGCGAACAGGCTCATTTCCGCCAGCATCGGCCGGGTCAACCCGGCGAACCGCGCGTAGCCACGGGCCGAGCGCTCGGACAGGCGGGCGTTGGCCAACGCCACCGGAATCCCGCGTTTTGCGCACTGGTGGATATGGTTGGGCCACAGCTCGGTTTCCATGATCACCGCCAGCCGCGGCTTGGCCCGGTCGAGGAAACGCGCTGCCGCCCACGGCAGGTCATACGGCAGGTAGCAGTGCTGGATGCGCGGCTCGCCGGCGAACATCGCCTTGATCCGCTCCGAACCGGTCGGGGTCATGCAGGTCACGGTGATCGGCAACTGTGGATAACGCTCCAACAGCGCACGGATCATCGGCGCCGCCGCGATGCTCTCACCGACGGACACCGCATGAACCCAGATGCCACCCGGCTGCAAAGGCGGCAGGCCGAAGGCGAAGCGTTCAGCGATGCGCTGGCGATACGCCGGCGCCTTGCGCCCGCGCAGGAACAGGCGCAGCGCGACGAGCGGCAGGCCCAGGTGGAATAGCGAGGTATAGAGGGTTCTGTTCATGGCGCGGAAGTTTACAAGGAGTGTTGATGGTTTTGGGGATGCGGTGCCACCCTTCGCCAGTGAACTTACCCCATCGCCCGCAGATGCTCCGCAAACCGCTCCGCCAGCCACTGCGCCGCCGGCCCCAGCGGCTCATCCCGCCGCCACGCCAGTTCCACCACCAACGCCGGCGGATGCCATTCGCAGTCCAGTTCGATCATGTGCTGCTGATACATCGGGTACTGCGCCACATGCCGCGGCAACCAGGCCCAACCCAGTCCGCGCATCAACAGTTCGGCCATGACGTAGAAACTGTCCGCCCGCCACACTTGCGGGCTGGCCGGTTCGCCGCCGGCGTAACCGCTGTCTCGCGGGTTGACCAGCAACTGCCGGTGGCGCGACAGGTGTTCACACGTGACCCGCTTCAGTTTCGTCAGCGGGTGCCCGACCGTGCACACCGTAACCATCTCGATACTGCCCAGCGCCCGACGCTCCAGCGCATCCGGCACACGCTGGTGATGGAACATCAGGCCGAGGTCGGCGCGCCGCTCCACCAGTTGCCGAGCGACATCACCTTGGGCGCTGCTGGCCAATTGAACTTCCAGCAGCGGAAAGCGCTGCGACAACTCATCCAGGCTTTCGACCACCGGTGAATAGGGCATCGCCTCGTCATGCGCCAGCCGCAAACACGGCTCCTGCCCGCGCAATAACGCCGACGCCCTGCCCTCCAGGCGTTCGCACTGACGCAACAGCTCGCGGGCGTCCTCAAGCAATGCCGCGCCAGCTTCGGTCAGCTGTGGCTGACGGCCGCTGCTACGCTCGAACAGGGTCAGCCCCAGGTCATCCTCCAACAACGCGATGGCGCTACTGACCGCCGATTGCGCCCGTCGCTCAGCCCGGGCCACCGCCGAAAACGAACGCTGCTCCGCCACTTCGACGAACAGGCGCACCTGCTCCAGATTCCACTGCGGATGAATCATTCGACCTATCTCCATACCAGATAGGAAATGACTTTACCGCATCTGGCCAATCCCTAGAATGCTCGACCAGAACCCAGGAGCAAACACCATGAATGCCTACGTCTACCTCGCTATCGCCATCTGCGCCGAAGTCATTGCCACCGCCTCGATGAAAGCGGTCAAGGGCCTCAGCACCCCGCTGCCACTGGCGCTGATGGTCTGTGGCTACGCCGTGGCGTTCTGGATGCTGACCCTGGTGGTGCGCAGCATTCCGGTAGGCATCGCCTACGCGATCTGGTCGGGCCTGGGCATCGTGCTGATCAGCATCGCCGCGCTGGTGATCTACGGCCAGAAGCTCGACCTGCCGGCCATCTTCGGCATGGCGATGATCGTCGGCGGTGTGGTAGTGATCCAGTTGTTCTCGAAAACCACCGGACATTGACACCAGAAGGGGTGACCCGCGTAACAGGCTGTATACTTGCCCACCTGTCCAAGCTTGTGAGGTAAGTGCATGCCATCGGTAATTTCCACCGACGTCCTGATCGTCGGCGCAGGGGTCGCGGGTCTCTGGCTCAACGCCCGACTGCGGCAGCTGGGCTATTCGACGGTATTGGTGGAACGGGCCAGCGTTGGTGGCGGGCAAACCCTCAAGTCTCAGGGCATCATCCACGGCGGCGCCAAATACGCGCTGCACGGCGCCCTCAGCGGAGCCTCCGAAGCCATCGCCGACATGCCACGGCGCTGGCGCGAGGCGCTGGCCGGCAACGGCGAGCTGGACCTGTCCGGCGTTCGTTTGCTGTCCGAAGCCCACTATCTCTGGTCTCCCGGCACCCTCGCCGGCAACCTCACCAGCTTCTTCGCCAGCAAGGCCGTGCGCGGCCGGGTCGATCAGGTCAAGGGCGAGCAATTGCCGCCGGCCCTGCAAGACCGCGCCTTCAAGGGCAAGGTCTATCGTCTGGCCGAACTGGTCGTCGACGTGCCGAGCCTGCTCGAACGCCTGGCCGAGCTGGCCGGCGACAGCCTGCTGGCCGGCGAGCGAATCGAAGCCCTGCGTGACGGGGACGACCTGGCCGGTCTGCGTGTCGATGATCGCGAGATTCGCGCTCAACGCGTCGTCCTCAGTGCCGGCGCCGGCACCGCTGACCTGCTGGCCGATCTCGGCCTGAGCCAGCCAGCAATGCAGCGCCGGCCGCTGCATATGGTCCTGGCCAAGGGCCCGAGCCTCAAGCCGCTGTACGCGCACTGCCTGGGAGGGGGGCCGAAGCCGCGCATCACCGTGACCACTCACCCGGCCGCCGACGGCCAATGGGTCTGGTACCTCGGTGGTGACCTGGCCGAAGCCGATGGCGTGGCCCGCGAACCCGACGCGCAGATCGCTGCAGCGAAGAAAGAAGTCTCCAACCTGCTGCCATGGGTCGACTTGAGTCAGGTACGTTGGGCCACCTTGCGGGTCGACCGTGCCGAGCCTGCGCAATCCGGGATGGTCCGTCCGGACAACGCCTTTATCGCCGACCAGCAGCGGCTGCTGGTCGGCTGGCCGACCAAACTTGCGCTGGCACCGGATTTCGCCGATCGCGTCCTCCACGCGCTGGAGCGCGACGGCATCAAGCCCGGCAGGCTCCCCGCCCTGCCCGACCTGCCCAAGCCACCGCTGGCACAACCGGTATGGGAGCAACTGCTGCCATGACCCTGCCTACCCTGCACGACCTTCATCGCCCATTGGGCAGCACCGGCCTGTCGGTTTCGCCGCTGGGCCTGGGCACGGTGAAACTGGGCCGCGACCAAGGGGTCAAGTACCCCAACGGTTTCACCATCCCTGACGATCACGAAGCCCGTCAGTTGCTGGCCCAGGCCCGCGAGCTGGGCATCAACCTGATCGACACCGCGCCGGCCTATGGCCGCAGCGAAGAACGCCTCGGCCCGCTGCTGCGCGGCCAGCGCGATCAGTGGGTGATCGTCAGCAAGGTCGGCGAAGAGTTCGACGACGGCCAATCGCGTTTTGACTTCAGTGCCGCTCACACCCGCGCCTCGGTGGAACGCAGCCTGAAGCGCCTGGAAACAGAATGTATTGATTTGGTCCTGGTGCACTCCAACGGTGACGACCTGCATATCCTCGACAACGAGGAGGTCTACCAGACCCTCGCCCTGCTCAAGCAAGAAGGCAAGATTCGCGGCTTCGGTTTTTCCGGCAAGACCGCTGCGGGCGGCCTGAAAGCCCTGGAACAGGGCGACTGCGCCATGGTCACCTACAATCTCAACGAACAGGCCGAGCGCCCGGTGCTCGATTACGCCGCCAGCCACAACAAGGCCATTCTGGTGAAGAAGGCCCTGGCCAGCGGCCACGTCTGCCTGAGCCCGGGCGTCGATCCGGTGCGTGCCAGCTTCGAGTTGCTGTTTGGCCATCCCGGCGTGACCAGTGCTATTGTCGGCACCATCAATCCGGTGCACCTGGCCCACAACGTGGCCACCGTTTCCCAGGTGCTACGCAAGCGCTGAACACGCTGAGCCGCCGCCGCGGCCGACCCCAACGCAAGAAGGAGCCGACATGCCGCGAACGCTGATCCGCAAGAATCCGAGCAACTTCAAGACCCTTCCCTTGCACGTTGAAGCCGGCCCCGACGGCCTGAGCTACCAGAGCATCGGCCGGCCACTGAACTTCGCCCAGACCTTGCAACGGCGTAAAGCCATCCAGGTCCCCGACAGCGAACGCTTCGCCGTCGAGCTGGCCAACCTCGGGGTGTCGGTACGCCTGACCCTGCACTGGCAGAGCCGCGATTACTGGGTGCTGGTACGCCAGCGCCGCCAGGATCGCGGCGACGTGGTGCTCAAGCTGATTTCCGGTTACGTCCCCGCCCAGGAACTCAACCTGCCGCTGCACACGGCAGTCCAGGAAGTCGCCGAAGAATGCCTTCTGGAAACCCCGGAAGGCTGGCTCGGTGGCCGCTTCAACGAGACCTGGCTACCGGCCCCGTATGCCGAAGCGCTGCACTATCGCGAAGCACTGCCCTTCGTCCTCACCCCTCACTCCGGCGCGGCGCGGCCGGTGCGCTGCGGCAACCTGCAATTGATTGAGCGTCCACGCGCCTACGTGCATCTGCCGACCGCATCGTTGCAACTGATCTACGACCTGCGCCTGCAGGTACCAAAGGAAGCCAAGTCGTTGAGCCTGTTCCACGTCGATGAACGCCTGGAGGGTGATCAACTGGTAGCCCGGCTCAACCGCAGTCGTCCCGATCTCTACCTGATGCCCCTCGAAGACGGCCAGCCACAGCCCGAGCTTTACCACCTGAAAAAAGACCGCTTGTTGCCGGCAAGTACGCGCGGCCTTTACCTGGCCGAGAGCTTCGCCCGGCAGGACGGCTGGGTGGTGCGGGACGAAAGGATTCGCTGGAAGGATTGGCTCAGGCAGCAAGGCCTGGCCCCGACGAAGCCGGCCAGCGGGTTGCAGCGCTTGACTGGCAAGCTGCTGCAGATTGCCCGGGGTAGCCTGGGCAAATGATTCGGGCCCCGTACACGACGTTTCATCGCGAACGGGGCCCGTCTTTTTCTTGAATCAGTTCTTGCGGATCTTCTCGACAATCGCCGTGGTCGAGCTGTTTTCCACCAGTCCCAACACCTTCACCGTCCCGCCGTAGGCCTTGACGATATCGGCGCCGACCACTTGATCGATGCCATAGTCACCGCCCTTGACCAGCACATCCGGCTTGACCTGGCTCAGCAGGTTTTCCGGAGTGCCTTCAGGGAAACTGATAACCCAGTCCACCGCCCCCAGGCCGGCCAGCACGGCCATGCGCCGATCGACGCTGTTGATTGGACGGCCCGGACCTTTCAGGCGACTCACCGAAGCGTCGTCGTTGACCGCGACGATCAGGCGATCGCCCTGGGCGCGCGCCTGCTCCAGGTAGGTCACGTGACCGGCATGGAGAATGTCGAAGCAGCCGTTGGTAAAGACGATCTTCTCGTTGTGCGCCCGCGCATCATCAATGGCCAGCAGCAACTGATCGAGGCTCAGCACACCACGCTCGGAGCCTTCTTCGCGCTGGATCGCCCTACGCAGTTCCGGGGCACTGATTGCGGCGGTACCCAACTTGCCGACCACGATACCGGCAGCAAGATTGGCCAGACCGACCGCGTGGGGCAGGTCTTCACCGGCGGCGATGGCAGCGGCCAGGGTGGAAATCACCGTGTCGCCGGCACCGGTCACATCGAACACTTCACGGGCGCGGGCTGGCAGGTGCAGGGCCGGGTGCTCCGGGCGCAGCAGGGTCATGCCGTGCTCGCCGCGGGTTACCAGCAAGGCGCCCAGTTCCAGGTCACGCATCAGCTCACCGCCCTTGGCCACCAGTTCGGCCTCGTCGGCGCAACGGCCGACGATGGTTTCGAATTCACTGAGGTTCGGGGTGATCAGACTGGCGCCACGGTAAATGGAAAAATCCTTGCCCTTGGGGTCGGCCAGCACCGGAATGCCGCGCTCGCGGGCAGCCTGGATCAGGCTTTGGTGATTCTTCAGTGCACCCTTGCCGTAGTCGGACAGGACCAGCACTTTCACCCCTTCCAGCAAGGCGTCGACTTCCGCGCCAAGAGAGAGCGGGTCGGTCGCAAAGGGTTCTTCGAAATCGATGCGCAGCAGTTGCTGGTGACGGCTCATGACCCGCAGCTTGACGATGGTCGGCTGGTGGGCAATGCGCTGGAACACCGAGCGCACGCCTGCTGCTTGCAGGCTGTTGGCCAGGCTGTCGGCCGCCTCGTCCTGGCCGGTAACCCCGACCAGCGCAGCCGGCGCGCCGAGCGCGGCAATGTTCAACGCAACGTTGGCCGCACCGCCCGGACGGTCCTCGATCTGCTCGACCTTGACCACCGGCACCGGCGCTTCAGGCGAGATTCTGGAGGTACCGCCATGCCAATAGCGGTCGAGCATGACATCGCCGACCACCAGTACCGGGGCTTGATCGAAACGCGGCATGGACAACTTCATGGAGAACCCATCAGACAAAATGAACAGGGGCGGGATATTAGCACAGGCTTCGCGCCAGCCAGATTACAGCCAGCGCCCCGCTGTGCGGGCCAGGGCGCAAGACGCCCTGGCGAAGGTGTTTCAGGTGATGTCAGCCTTGCTTGGCTCATCCAGCCCCATGGCATGCAGGCGAGCGTAGTAGCCGTTCTCGGCGAGCAACTGCTGGTGCGTGCCGCGCTCGACGATCCGGCCCTGATCCATGACCAGGATCAGATCGGCCTTTTCGATGGTCGACAGGCGGTGGGCGATCACCAGGGTGGTGCGTCCCTTCATCACCTGGTCCAGGGCCGCCTGGATATGCCGCTCGGACTCGGTATCCAGCGCCGAGGTGGCTTCGTCGAGGATCAGCAACGGGGCGTTCTTCAACAGGGCGCGGGCGATTGCGAGACGCTGGCGCTGTCCACCGGAGAGCAGCACGCCGTTCTCGCCGACCTGGGTGTCGAAGCCCTGCGGCAGTTGCTCGATGAACTCCTTGGCGTAGGCATCCGCAGCGGCGGCCTCGATCTGCTCACGGGGCGCGCCGGCCAGATCACCATAGGCGATGTTGTTGGCGACGGTGTCGTTGAACAGGGTCACATGCTGGGTCACCTGGGCGATGTGCTTGCGCAGGTTGCGTAGCCGATAGTCCTCGACCTCGACGCCATCGAGCAGGATCTCGCCATGCTCGTGCTGGTAGAAACGCGGGATCAGCCCGGCCAACGTCGACTTGCCGCTGCCCGAACGCCCGACCAGAGCAACCATCTGCCCCGGCTCGGCGCTGAAGTTTATGTCGTTGAGCACCAGGCGCTCGGTACCCGGATAGGAGAAGGTGAGATTGCGCACTTCCAGCCGGCCACTGACGCGATCACGCTCGACAGTGCCGCTATCGACTTCAGGCTCGACGTCCAGTTGTTCGAAAATGCTCTCGGCGCCGGCCACGCCTTTCTGGATGGTCGAACTGACTTCCGAGAGTTGGCGGATAGGCTTGGGCAGCAGGCCCGCAGCGGTGATGTAGGCTACGAGGTCGCCAGCGGTGGCATCACCGCGCAGGAACAACACCAGGAACATCAGCACTGCCATGGCGGTGTAGATCACCAGTTGCAGCATCGGCGTGTAGACCGCGCCGGTCTTGGTCATGCGCAGTTGCTTGTCGGTGTTGCTCTGGCTTGCCTTGGCAAAGCGCTCCTGCTCGTACTGCTCGCCGCCAAAGCTGCGCACCACCCGGTAGCCCTGGATGGTTTCCGAAGCGACATGGGTCACGTCGCCCATGGCTACCTGAATCTTCTTGCTCTGCTTGCGGAATTTCTTGCTCGCGCTGCTCACCATGATCGCGATCAGCGGCAGGATCGCCAGCATCACCAGGGTCAGTTGCCAGTTCATCCACAACAGGTAGATGAACAGGAACACCACGGTCAGGCCTTCACGGATCACCACCTTGATGGCGTCGGTCGCGGCGCCGGTGACCATGGTCACGTTGAAGGTGATACGCGAAATCAGGTGACCGGAGTTGTTGTTGTCGAAGTAGCGGTTGGGCAGGACCAGCAGCTTGTTGAACAGCTCGACCCGCAAGTCGTGCACCAGGCCCAGGGAGACCTTGGCCAGAAAGTAGTTGCCCAGAAATGAACCAAGACCCTGCCACGCCGCGATCAGTACGATCAACAGGGGCACGGCCTGGAGCAGTTGCAGGTCCTTCAGGTAGGGCACCGTAGGGAACAGCACCGCTTCGGGGTTGCTCAATCCATCGACGAAATACTTGAGGATGCCGGCCAGCATGGGCTGGGTCGAGGCGAAGATAACGAACCCGACGATACTGAGCAGGAAAACGCCGACATAAGGCTTCACATAGCTCAGCAGACGGAAGTAGATCTTCATACTCGAAGGGGCAGACGATTCGGGGGCGGTCATGAGAATCCGTCATGTGAAAAAGAGGCGGGATTGTATCACAAGCACTTTTTGCCACTTCCTGCTGAGGTAATATAGCCGGCTGGCCTTTACACCGGAGTTTCGATGCAAGCGCTCGACCACGCCCGCTACCTCGCCCTGCGCGAAGGTGCGCACGTTCTGGAAGCCGACGGCACCGGAGACAAGGTATTACGCCTGCGTGACGGCTCGATGTTGAAGCTGTTCCGCCGCAAGCGCCTGATCAGTTCGGCTGCCTGGTACCCCTACGCACGCCGTTTTGCCGACAACTGCAAGACCCTGGCCGAACGCGCTATCCCCTGCCCTCGCGTACGCGAGGTCTATCGCATCGCCGACATCGCCCGCGACGCAGTGCACTACGACCCGCTGCCGGGCAAGACCCTGCGCCAGTTGCTGGATGATCCCGACAGCGGTGACAACCTGCGACGTCAATTGGGCATTTTCATTGCCCAACTGCACGAGAAAGGCATCTACTTCCGCTCCGCGCACCTGGGCAACGTGGTGCTGACGCCCGAGGGCGACCTCGGCCTGATCGACATCGCCGACATGCGCACCTACCGCCGCCCACTGCGCAAGATCCAACGGCTGCGCAACTTCAAGCACATGCTGCGCTACAAGGAAGATCGTGCCTGGTTGCTGGGCAACGGCAGCGATGTGTTCGAACGTGCTTACCTGGCGGCGCAGACCACCTGCAAACCGGCCGATCTCGCCGCCGCCCTGGCGAAGGCCTGAAACGAAGCGACCACCCGAAGGTGGTCGCAGGGTCCATCAGATCAACCAGCGCTTTGGTGTGTGTACCACCCGCCCTAGTACCACCGCTGCCGGCAGCAGCACCAGAGGCCAGAGCTCGTCGGGGTTGCCGATGAGCTTGCTGCCATCGAAGTTCAACATCACCAGCGAAGCAGCCAGGAACAGTCCCCACGCGTCGCGCAGACGCCAGGCTTGCCACAGGGTGGCAGCCATCACCACGCCAAACAGCACCAGCGATACCCCACCGGTATACAGCCCCAGCGCCACAAAGATGTTATGTGGATGCTGAATGGGCATGAAGCCACTAAGTAATTTTTCGGTCTTGAACTCAACCCCGCAGCCAAGCAACCAGCCGCAATTGCGCCACTCACCCACCATGACCTGGAACAACTCGATCCGGAAGGAATCACCGCGCGCCATCATTCCAGTGAACCAGGCCTGGTTGCTGATGATCCAGAACACAAACCCTGCCACTGCGGCGCCAACTGCCAGACCTGTCAGTCCGTACTTCGGGAAACGCCAGATGCCATAAGCGGCCCAGAGTCCCAGCAGGAAGAACGCGCCAACAAGCGCCGTACGTGTCTGCAAGACAAAGACGACGGCGAAGAGGCTCAGTACCACTGCACTGAAAGCTTCAATCCAGCGACGCTCTTTCAACCACAGGGGGAACGCCAAGGCCAGCGCACAGAGCAACCAGATGCTCGCGTAGATGACGTTCTCAAGACGCGACGGCAGCAGGTTGACGCGCTCGCCGAACGCATGGAGCCCGCTCAGATAGGCATAAGCTGCAAAACCGTAAATGTAGGCACAGAGAATCCAGAACATGCACCGCACAAACGCCGGGTGCCGGAAGAAGTCAGGTTCGACCAACGCCGCGATGATAAAGATGAACAGTCCCACATACAGGATGTGTTTGTAGAACTGGCCATCCCCCGCAATCGCGGCGGGCACCAGAAACCACAGCAAGAAAACCAGCCAGGCCCAGACCAACGGCTGCTGCACCAGGCCCGCACCCCGCTCCTTGATCAGGAACACCAGTCCCGGCAACGCAATAAAGGCGTAGAAGATGTTATTCGTCCATTTCGACGATGCCATCAGGATGTAGCTCAAAAGAAATATGATCGTGGCTACGGCGAAGTAGCTTCGACTTGTCCTGTTTCCCACACTTGACCTCACAAAACAGCGTTAATCAGAAAACCTATCACCACGCCAACAGCTACGCTGCCTATGAGCTTGATGCGATCCCTGCGTTTACGTCGAAGCTTGTTGACGCGCTCTTGCGGCAGCTCGACATGCTCTCCAAATCCGGTGTGCAACACCGCATCATTTTCCAGAATCAATGCATAGCGGTTTTCCGCCGCGTACAGGCGGGAAAGGCTCTTCTCGCCAGAGTGCGCAGCGTAGGGCGCATGCTGCTGGTAATCCGCCAGGCGACGCAGCCCCGGGTTGAACGAAAACCCCTGCCAGTCGGCCTTTTCCGAGCCCAACTGATAGAAGGGGATGCCTTGTACCACCTGCCGCTCATTGAGAAAGACGTACGGGCTGTGCACCTGAAGGTCGTGATTGAAACTGCGCAGCCACACTTGCAGGGCTTGCGGGTCAGCTTCGAGCAGGACCTGCGAGTCTTCAATGAAGCCCGGACGATAGAAGTCCCAGTCGTCCTCGCAATGGAAGACCCAGAACGTCTTGATTTGCGCGTAAGCGGCGTCGATCGAACGCATCTGGCCCAGCTTGGGTTTGTTGACGATGAACGTGGTGTGCTCTCGCCAGGCTGCCGGGATGCAATCGCGTACGGCTTCGTCACCCGAGTCTTCGGTGATGAACACCTCGCGAATGGGAGCCGTGTTGAAGCGGTCGAAAGTTTCGAGCGTACGCTTCAACAGGTCGAACCGACCACAGCTGGTCACCATCAAGGTGATCTCACTGCTTTCGCTGAAGACCATTGTTATTCATCCTCGGTAAAAACGATTGAACGGCCTTACAGGCCGACGACGTTGCGCAGTTTGCTCCACCAGCCCGGCGCCACATGCGGGCGCAACGGCGGACGCATGGCATCGACGATGGCCTTGCCCAATGCATGGAATGTGAAGCGCTGCTCGGCCAGCAACTGGCCGTTGCGCGATATTGTCAGGGCCAGCTCGGGCTGCTCGCGCAGGTACCGCAACTTCTCGCGAAACTCTTCAAGATCCCGGTACAGCACAATGTTGTGCAGATCGACGAAACCAAGCGCGCGGTTTTCTTCCTCGCCCTGGTCGAAGGCGAACAGCACGCAACCGCACGCCATGGCCTCGAAGTTCTTGATCATGTACTCGCCCATACCGACATCGGCACTGACGAAGAAACGGATTCGGCTCAGGGTTTCCCTGTATTCCTCACCCGACTTGGTACGGGTGATGAGCAGGTTTTCGACTGCTGCGATCGACTCGAGCATCGCCTTGCGCCCGGAGTAGGCCACGCTGCGCAGGCTACCGACAAAGGCCAGTTCGATATCGCGCTCACGCTGTTCATTGCTCAACAGGGCCTGGTCGTAGCCCTTGGGAATGAACACGGCGTCGAAGCCTTCATCACACAGACGGCGAGTCACCACTGCACCGGACGTGATAACCCTCGCCCACGGCAGATTGCGGTAGTGCTCGCTGAACTTGCCGGTGTACTTGCACGGGATGTAATTCTGGTAGGCGTCATGCTCCAGAATCACCAGGTTAGGCAAAGTACGGATGAAGTTGACCTGCCGGATCTCCTTCTTGAAGCGCAGGAAGAACAGAATCCGATCGTAATCCCCGACCTTCACATGCTCCCGGAAGTACTTGCGCAAGTTGTCCTGCTCGGTATCGGTAAGCCAGCGGATATCGCATTCGCACTCCGCCGCGATGCCGTCGTAGAGACGATCGAGAATTGCACGCTGATCTTTCTGAACCAGGAAAAGGACTTTCACCGTTGCTCTCTCTTGTCGGCCGTGGCTTTGACCCAGAAGAGTTCGTGCCGGCGTACTGCCTTGCGGAAGAACTCGTTTTCGCCAAAGGCCGGCCATCTCCGGGCGGCCAGATAATGCTGGACCAGTCGCCGCAAGCGCCGCTTGAACGGGGGGCCGGGTTGAAGGTCGTGCATCATGCCCAACGACATAGCCTTTTGCCACTGTTGTTGCGAAGTCACCGCATGGGTCCAGGGCCTCATCGGCGCCTCAGCGTCGAAATGCGGTGGCAGCGCCACGCCGCTACCGGCATTGCCCATCGGCCAGCGATCGTTGTCGTGAAGATGATTGGCGTAATGCAGCAACCAGCGTGGCTGCCAGTCGGTCCGCGCCAATGCTTCGATCAACGCGTCACGGGCACAGATGTGGTCGGGATGAGGGTCCAGGAGTGGCTCGGGCAGCACGATGGTCGACGGACGAATCCGCTCGATCAGCTCGCACAGATCCTGGACCAGGTTGCGCCAGGAGGGCGTGCCGTCTGCGTCGCTGGTCAGTGACAGGTTGTTGAAACGCCGAAACAGGCGGGTATCCAGCAGATCCGCTTCACGGGAACCAACGGCTTTTTCCGGTTCGGCCTTCATCGCGGGCAGTTGCAGGCAGAAGTAACCGAGTTGCACACAGCGTTCCTGCGGCACCCCCGCCCACAGCGGCACGCTGATGCTGTCCCAGGCGCGAAGCTGGCCTTTGAGGCGAGCGGCGGCAACCGGGTCCAGGCCCATGGCACGGTAGTGTTCGGTTTCGATCTCGCCGGCGGTCAGGGTGACGACCCAGCTTTCCCGCGCTTCACTGTAAGTGGCGAAGGCTGCCAGCTCGGCATCGTCGGCATGAGGTGCGATGACCAGCAACGGCCCGGCCAGGTAGTCGGGATGGCGGCAGACAAACAGCTCGGTCTGGTCATCCAGCCGGCAGCGCTGCCCGCCCAGCCAGAGGCGCCCCTCGTTCAAGGCAAGATGCTGCCCCGTCAGGTTCAGGTAGCGGATACCGGCCACGCCGCGCTCGAACGCCTGACTGTCCTCTTCGTCGCCGCGAATTTTCACCGCAGGATCAAGAAAGCGTCCCAGAAGGCCAGCCCGCAAACGTACCTTGAGCACCAGCGTGTCGCCCGGCTGCAACTTGCAGTCCGATGGCAAGCTCAGCAGCCCCTGATTCAGGGTCAATGCATGGCGCTCGTCGGCGTCGATACGGTAGTCGTAATCGCTAGCCGGCGAGTAAAACAGGTGGTCGGCAAACCACGCTTCATGCGCCACCCAGGCGACCACCGCCAGCAGCAGCGGCAACCACCACGCCACCAGCACGCCAACGACGGCCAGCAATAATAGACCGAGCAACAGGCCCATTCGCTTGTTGCGGCGGTGTCGCTTGAGCAACTGCTGTTTGCGGTTCACACCTGGAACACCGGCACGGGGTTGCACCATCGGTCCTTGTACTCGCGATCAGAACGGCCAAAGGAGAAACGCAGCAACTTGTCGCGTGCGCGGGCATCCTCCCAGGCACTCTGGGTATTGAGGAAGCTGAGCACGCTGCCCGGGCTGAACTCACGGGTCTGTGGGTCGACGCCGCCATTGACGTATTCCACGCTGATCCATTCTGGCGCTTCAACCCTGTACACCAGCTGAATGGCAATCGGCGCATCGTTGAGAAACACCACCGAACCGATCAACAGCGACCGCAGCCGTTCGATGACTTCCGCCATGCGCTCGGCGCCGGTAGCCGGGAAGGTCCAGCGCCGCAGGAACAGGTCGCAGTACATCGCAGCGATTTCGGCGCTGTCGAAATCCTGGATCGGCCGCACCACACCACCTGCCTCTTCCAACAAGCGCAGCTCGCGGCGTTGGTTGTAACGGAATTTTTTCGACAGATCTTCCGGTTGCCGAGCCATGGCCAGCGATTCGGCCTGTGGCTTGAGCGTGCTGAAACGCCCCTGATTCAGTTCCGACAGGTAGCGACCGGCATGCCGCAGCGGCGCCTGGGCATCGGCTGCGGCCGGCAGAATGATTTCGGCGTTGCCGAGATCGAAGAGCCCTTTTTGACCGTGGCGTTTAAGCACGTCCTTGGACAACGCCAGGTGACGCCCCCAGACCGGGATCGCGGCCTTGATCTCGCCGGACTGCCGCCAGGCCAGGTAACGCACCGGGATTTCGGCCATTTCGGCGAGCTGTGCTACCACCAGCGGGTGTGTCGCGACGCTGCCGCCGAAGCGCGCCCAGGCCTGTTCATAAGTCTGAGCGTCGACAACGCTCCAGCCGCGCTCGCGCCAGCCTTGAAGTCGATTGAGCATCAGGCCCCCGCGGTCAGCGTGACGACGTGAGGCAGGCGCCAGAACACTTCGCGCACCGCCTCGTCGGAGAATCGCTCACGCAGCCGTTCAAGCATCCGCGCCCTGCATTCCTGGCGTTGTTCGTCGGTCATCTGAGCGAGCACTTGCAGCGCCTGGGCCAGTGCCGCGGCATCCCCGAGCGGGAACAGCACACCGACACCTTCCACCACTTCGACCGCACCGCCGCAAGCTGTCGCGGCAACCGGCGCACCCGCCACCATGGCTTCCAGCAGGACCATGCCGAACGGCTCATGGTCCGAACTCAGGGCAAAGGTGTCGAAGGCAGCGAAGTAGCGCCTGGCGTCGGGCACCTGGCCGAGGAAGTCCACCTGGGCAGCAATGCCCAACTCGGCGGCCAATGCTTTAAGCGAACCGTCCAAACGCCCCTTACCAAGGATCGCCAGCCGCGCTCCGGCCGGAAGATTCGGCAGCGCCTGGGCGAAACCGCGCAGCAAGGTTGCCTGGTCCTTGTCAGGGTGAAGGCGGCCGACGTTGCCGACAATCCAGGCTTGCGGGTCCAGTTTCAGCGCGACGCGGGCCTCGGCGGCCGGCACCAGCGCACCCTGCAGCGCGTCGATATCGATACGGTTGTACAGGGTCTGGATCCGCTCGGCTGGCCATTTCGGCAGGCAACGGCGCATGTTGTCGCGCACGGCATCGGACACACCCAGCAGGCTCAGGCGCTTGCTGAACAGATTGGCGAACAGTTTCCGGCTGCCACGCTTGTAGTCATCGAAGGCGTGATGCACGCCAATGACCGGCAGGCGCGTGGCCAGCAGGGTGATGTAGATAGGCTTGAAGCGATGAGCGATACAGAAACTGAAATCGCGCTCGGCAGCGATACGCCGCAACGCACGGATCGCACCCAGCTTCAGGCCACGAATGGCGCTGGAGCTGAACTCGAGAAACAGCACTTCATCACTGGCGCACCCCGCTGCCACCTGGGCGTCGGCCTTGCCAGTGAGAAACACTGTAGTGACCTTGTAGCCACTGCCGGCGAACAGGCTGGCGTACTGACGGGCGCAATCGAGAAAGGGCCCGTCGTAGCCATGGCAGAACTGCAGGACACGCTTGTCAGTCGAGCGTGTCATAGGCTTTCGCGCCGTCCTTCACGACCAGGATGTCTTCCATGATCAGGTACTGCAGGTCGGAGCCGAAGAACATGTTCAACGCATCGGTCGGCGAGCAGATCATCGGCTCGCCACGGCGGTTGAGCGAGGTGTTCAGCGATACGCCGTTACCCGTCAGCGTTTCCAGCGCTTTCATCATGTCGTAGTAACGCGGGTTGTACTCGCGCTTGAGCACCTGGGCACGGGAGGTGCCGTCTTCATGGACGACTTCCGGCACGCGGGTTTTCCACTCTTCCGAGACTTCGAAGGTGAAGGTCATGAACGGCGCCGGGTGATCGACCTTGATCATCTGCGGGCCGACGGTGTCGAGCATGGACGGGCAGAAAGGCCTCCAGCGCTCGCGGAACTTGATTTGCTCGTTGATCCGGTTGGCCACGCCCGGCACGCTCGGGCAGCCGATGATCGAACGGCCACCGAGGGCGCGCGGGCCGAACTCCATGCGGCCCTGGAACCAGGCTACCGGGTTGCCGTCGACCATGATCTGGGCGATGCGCTCCGGCATGTCGTCGATCTTGCGCCATTTCGGTGCGCTCGGATGACGGGCGCAGGCGGCGATGACATCTTCGTTGGAGTACGCGGGGCCGAGATAGACGTGTTCCATCTTCTCCACCGGCACGCCACGGGCATGGGAAACATAGGCTGCGGCGCCAACTGCGGTGCCGGCATCGCCGGACGCCGGCTGGACGAACAGCTCTTTCAGGTCCGGGCGGGCGATGATTTTCTGGTTCAGCTTGACGTTCAGCGCACAGCCGCCAGCGAAAGCGAGCTTGCCGGTTTCCTTGAGGACATCGCCCAGGTAGTGGTCGATCATCTGCAGCGCCAGCTTCTCGAACAGCGCCTGCATGCTGGCGGCGTAGTGGATGTACGGCTCGTCGGCGATGTCGCCTTCGCGCTTCGGACCCAGCCACTCGATCAGCTTCGGCGTGAAGTAGAAGCCCTTGCCCTTCTCTTTATAGCGACGCAGGCCAATGACGTTGGCGTACTCGGTGTTGATCACCAATTCGCCATTTTCGAAGCTGGCCAGGCGCGAGAAGTCATATTTGCTGGCATCGCCGTAAGGCGCCATGCCCATGACCTTGAACTCGCCGTCGAGCATTTCGAAACCGAGGAACTCGGTGATCGCGCCGTACAGGCCACCCAGCGAATCCGGATCGAAGAACTCCTTGATCTTGTGGATCTTGCCGTTCTCGCCGTAGCCGAAGAAGGTGGTGGCGTACTCGCCCTTGCCGTCGATGCCGAGGATCGCGGTCTTTTCCTTGAAACCCGAGCAGTGGTAGGCACTGGAGGCGTGCGCCAGGTGGTGCTCGACCGGCTCGATCTTGATCTTCTTCGGATCGAAGCCCAGTTGCTCCAGGCACCAGACGATCTTCTTGCGGTAGCGCTTGTAGCGACGGTTGCCCATCAGGATCGCGTCAAGGGCGCGGTCCGGGGCATACCAGTAGCGCTTGGCATAGTGCCAGCGAGCCTTGCCGAACAGGCTGATGGGCGCGAACGGGATCGCAACCACATCGACGTCGGACGGCTTGATGCCGGCTTGTTCCAGACAGAACTTCGCCGATTCGTAGGGCATGCGGTTCTTTGCATGTTTGTCGCGCACGAAGCGCTCTTCTTCAGCGGCGGCAATCAGCTTGCCGTCGATGTACAGGGCCGCGGAAGGATCATGGCTAAGGGCGCCGGACAGGCCAAGAATCGTCAATGCCAAGGGTCTAGCCTCTTTATTCGGTAAAAATGCGCTGCGGCCTCATCGGGCTGGCGGCGGCGAAAGGGCGGGATTATAACGCAAAGCGAGGGGGCAATAGGAGGGTTGCTGCAGGGCCCGCTCCGGACCCTGCGGGAAGCCAGAATCACTCGGCAATCAGCCAGTCCATCCGCCAGCTTCCGCCTGACTGCCCCAGGCACTGCGCCAGCCATGGCAGCAGCTCGCGCAATTCCTCTTCCAGCCCCCACGGCGGGTTGGCGATGGCCAGGCCCGAGCCGTTCAGGCTTTGCGGGGTGTCCTGCGGATGAACGTAAAGCTCGACACGCAGCAGTTTGGGCGCGCCGGTGCTGGTCAGGTCCTGGTAGAAACGCACCAGTTGGCGCTGATCCTTGATCGGGTACCAGATCGCCGCGACGGTCTGCCGCATGCGGCCGATCGTCTCTTTCATCGCGGTGGTGCAGCGCTTCAGTTCGTCAGGCTTTTCGAACGGCGGGTCGATCAGCATCACCGCGCGCTTTTCCTGCACCGGCAGCAGCGCCCGCGGCACATGCCAGCCCTCGCCGAGGTGCACGGCGACACGCGGGTCCTTCTTCATGTTGTCCTTGAGCAGGACGCCGTCTTCGGGATGTTTCTCGTTGAGCAATACCCGGTCCTGCTGCCGCGCCATGCGCCGCGCCAACTCGGGAGAACCCGGGTAGTAGCGCAGTTCGCCGTCGGGATTGAGCTTGCGCACGATGCGCAGGTAATCCTCGGTGATGGCAGGCAGGTCGTCGCGCCCCCAGAGTCGGCCGATGCCTTCGACCCACTCGCCGGTGCGGGTTGCCTGGTCGCCCTGCAGGTCATACAGGCCAAGGCCGGCGTGGGTGTCGAGATAGGCGAAAGGCTGCTCCTTGCGCGACATCAGGGCAATCAGACGGGTCAGCACGATGTGCTTGAAGACGTCGGCGTGGTTGCCGGCGTGGAAGGCGTGACGATAGTTCATGGCAACTCCTGGGAGGGCCGGGAAGTTTACCTTGTCGGGCCCGCGCCGTCAGGTTGCGCCCGCCGAAACGACAACGGCCCGCACCTCGAAGGAGATGCGGGCCGTTTCAAGCAACGATGTCAGCACACGTTACTTGTTGGCGTGGTAGTCCGCGTCAGCTTTCTCGAAGCGCGAAACCATGCTCGCCGAAGCACGGCCAGCCTTGCTCACCAGCACGATGGCGATGGTGGCAAACAGGAAGCCCGGGATGATTTCGTACAGGGTGGTACCGCTGTAGCTCTTCCACAGGATCACAGTCAGCGCACCCACCACGATACCGGCCAGCGCACCATTGCGGGTCATGCCTTTCCACAGCACGGAGAGCAGCACCACCGGACCGAAGGCAGCACCGAAGCCGGCCCAGGCGTAGGCAACCAGGCCCAGCACGCGGTTGTCCGGGTCAGCGGCCAGGGCGATGGCGATCAGCGCAACCGCCAGCACCATCAGACGGCCAACCCATACCAGCTCAACCTGCGAGGCATTCTTGCGCAGGAAGGTCTTGTAGAAGTCTTCGGTCAGGGCGCTCGAGCACACCAGCAACTGGCAGCTCAGGGTGCTCATGACCGCCGCCAGGATGGCGGACAGCAGGACACCGGCGATCCACGGGTTGAACAGGAGCTTGGCCAGTTCGATGAACACACGCTCGCGGTTCTCGGTAACAGGAGTTGCCACTTCCGGGTGCGCCGCGAAGTAGGCAATACCGAAGAAGCCCACGGCGCAGGTGCCGGCCAGGCACAGGATCATCCAGGTCATGGAGATGCGACGGGCATTGGCGATCGACTTCACCGAATCGGCAGCCATGAAACGCGCGAGGATGTGCGGCTGGCCGAAGTAGCCCAGGCCCCAGCCCATCAGCGAGATGATGCCGATGAAGCTGGCGTCGCGGAACATGTTGAAGTTTTCGGGGTTCTGCGCCTCGATCGCAAGGAAGGTGGTGTCAACGCCGCCCGTGGCGAGCAGCACGAAGATCGGCGTGAGGATCAGCGCGAAGATCATCAGCGAAGCCTGCACGGTGTCGGTCCAGCTCACCGCCAGGAAACCACCGACGAAGGTGTAGGCGATGGTCGCGGCAGCACCGGCCCACAGCGCTGTCTCGTAGGACATGCCGAAGGTGCTTTCGAACAGACGGGCACCGGCGACGATGCCGGATGCGCAATAGATGGTGAAGAACACCAGGATGACCACGGCAGAGATGATCCGCAGCAGGCCGCTATGGTCTTCGAAACGGCTGGCGAAGTAGTCCGGCAGGGTCAGCGCGTCACCGTTGTGCTCGGTCTGCACCCGCAGGCGACCGGCGACGAACAGCCAGTTGAGGTAGGCACCGACGGTCAGGCCGATGGCGATCCAGGCTTCCGACAGGCCCGACATATAGATGGCGCCCGGCAGGCCCATCAGCAGCCAGCCGCTCATGTCCGAGGCACCGGCGGAAAGCGCGGTCACCACGCTGCCGAGACTGCGGCCACCGAGGATGTAGTCGGAAAGGTTTTTGGTGGAGCGATAGGCCATGAAGCCGATCAGCACCATTGCCGCGATGTAGATCACGAACGTAATCGTGATGGGATTGCTGGTCATGTATTTCGCCCTGGCGTTTGTTTTTATGTAGCAGCAGCCTCTAACGAGGTTGCACCCAGGCGGCGCATGCTATGCAACAACGCAAATGAGGTGCAACCGTTTTTACAAAAGCAGTTGCACCTTGTGGAAAAAAATACACTGCAACGCGTTTTTGCTCCTTTTTGGCGCAAGAACGGCCGATTTCAGAAGAAAACGCACCCTATAAAGCCGTTTTTGTCGTGTGGTTTTACCCGCAAGACGAGTTGCACTTTTTTCATGAACATTTTGGGTTGCACTAGGTTGCACCCGGAATGCGGCACGGATAATCTTGGCGCCAGCTTAGCCACGGCCCAGTGGCAATAACGAGGATAAGAAATGGCGACGACCACCCTTGGGGTCAAACTCGACGACCCGACCCGTGAGCGACTCAAAGCAGCTGCGCAGTCCATCGACCGCACGCCGCATTGGTTGATCAAGCAAGCGATCTTCAATTACCTGGAGAAGCTGGAGGGTGGCGCTACCTTGACCGAACTCAACGGTCAGCCAGGCACACTTGCCGACGACGCGGGCGACGTGCAGCCCGATCATGCCCATCAGTGCTTCCTCGAATTCGCTGAAAGCATCCTGCCGCAGTCCGTACTGCGCGCCTCAATTACCTCCGCCTACCGTCGCCCCGAGCAGGAAGTGGTGCCGATGCTGCTGGAGCAGGCCCGTCTGCCGGCGCCGATGGCCGAAGCCACCAACAAGCTGGCTGCCGGCATCGCGGAAAAACTGCGCAACCAGAAAAGTGCCGGCGGCCGTGCCGGCATCGTCCAGGGGCTGTTGCAGGAGTTTTCCCTGTCGTCGCAGGAAGGCGTGGCACTGATGTGCCTGGCCGAAGCCCTGCTGCGCATTCCCGACAAAGGCACCCGCGACGCCCTGATCCGCGACAAGATCAGCACCGGCAACTGGCAGCCGCACCTGGGCAACAGCCCGTCGTTGTTCGTCAACGCCGCCACCTGGGGCCTGCTGCTGACCGGCAAGCTGGTCTCGACCCACAACGAATCCGGCCTCACCTCGTCCCTCAGCCGCATCATCGGCAAGAGCGGCGAACCGATGATCCGCAAGGGCGTCGACATGGCCATGCGCCTGATGGGCGAGCAGTTCGTCACCGGCGAAACCATCGCCGAGGCCCTGGCCAACGCCAGCAAGTTCGAAGCCAAGGGCTTCCGCTATTCCTACGACATGCTCGGCGAAGCCGCACTGACCGAGCACGACGCACAGAAGTACCTGGCGTCCTACGAGCAGGCCATCCACTCCATCGGCAAAGCCTCCCACGGCCGCGGCATCTATGAAGGCCCGGGCATCTCCATCAAGCTTTCCGCCCTGCACCCGCGTTACAGCCGCGCCCAGTATGAGCGCGTGATGGATGAGCTGTACCCACGCCTGCTGTCGCTGACCCTGCTGGCCAAGCAATACGACATCGGCCTGAACATCGACGCCGAGGAAGCCGACCGCCTGGAGCTGTCGCTGGACCTGCTCGAGCGCCTGTGCTTCGAGCCGCAACTGAGCGGCTGGAACGGTATCGGCTTCGTCATCCAGGCGTACCAGAAGCGCTGCCCTTACGTGATCGACTACGTCATCGACCTCGCCCGCCGCAGCCGCCATCGTCTGATGATCCGTCTGGTGAAAGGCGCCTACTGGGACAGTGAGATCAAGCGCGCCCAGGTCGACGGCCTGGAAGGCTATCCGGTCTACACCCGCAAGGTGTACACCGACGTTTCCTACATTGCCTGTGCACGCAAGCTGCTGTCGGTGCCGGAAGTCATCTACCCGCAGTTCGCCACCCACAACGCCCATACCCTGTCGGCCATCTACCATATCGCCGGCCAGAACTATTATCCCGGCCAGTACGAATTCCAGTGCCTGCACGGCATGGGCGAACCGCTGTATGAACAAGTCGTAGGCAAGGTCGCCGATGGCAAGCTGAACCGTCCGTGCCGCGTGTACGCACCGGTCGGCACCCACGAAACCTTGCTGGCCTACCTGGTTCGCCGCCTGCTGGAAAACGGCGCCAACACCTCGTTCGTCAACCGCATCGCCGACCAGTCGATCTCGATCCAGGAACTGGTCGCCGATCCGGTCGCCACCATCGAACGCAGCGCCACCCAGGAAGGCAGCGTCGGCCTGCCGCACCCGCGCATTCCCCTGCCACGCGACCTGTACGGCAGCGAACGCGCCAATTCCAGCGGCATCGACATGGCCAACGAACACCGTCTGGCCTCGCTGTCCTGCGCCCTGCTGGCCAGTGCCCACAACGCCTGGAAAGCCGCGCCGATGCTCGGCTGCGCCGCCAGTGAAGAAGCTGCCGTGGCAGTCCTCAACCCGGCCGACCATCGTGATGTGGTCGGACATGTCCAGGAAGCCACTGTCGGCGACGTCGACAATGCCATCCAGTGCGCCCTCAATGCCGGGCCAATCTGGCAGGCAACGCCGCCAGCCGAGCGGGCCGCGATCCTTGAGCGCGCCGCCGACCTGATGGAAGCCGAGATCCAGCCGCTGATGGGCCTGCTGGTCCGCGAAGCGGGCAAGACCTACGCCAACGCCATCGCCGAAGTCCGCGAAGCCGTCGATTTCCTGCGCTACTACGCGGTGCAGGCACGCAACGACTTCAGCAACGACGCCCACCGCCCACTGGGCCCGGTGGTCTGCATCAGCCCGTGGAACTTCCCGCTGGCAATCTTCAGCGGCCAGGTGGCTGCCGCCCTCGCCGCTGGCAACCCGGTCCTGGCCAAGCCGGCCGAACAAACCCCGCTGATCGCGGCCCAGGCCGTGCGCCTGCTGCTCGAAGCCGGTATTCCGGAAGGCGTGGTGCAACTGCTGCCGGGCCGCGGTGAAACCGTCGGTGCCCGCCTGGTGGGTGACGAGCGCGTCAAAGGCGTGATGTTCACCGGTTCCACCGAAGTTGCCCGCCTGCTGCAACGCAACGTCGCCGGCCGCCTGGATGCCCAAGGCCGTCCAATCCCGCTGATCGCCGAAACCGGCGGCCAGAACGCCATGATCGTCGACTCCTCGGCGCTGACCGAGCAAGTGGTGATCGACGTGGTGTCCTCGGCCTTCGACAGCGCCGGCCAACGTTGCTCGGCCCTGCGCGTACTGTGCCTGCAGGAAGACTCCGCCGACCGCGTCATCGAAATGCTCAAAGGTGCCATGGCCGAAAGCCGCCTGGGCAACCCCGAGCGCCTGTCCGTGGACATCGGCCCGGTGATCGACGCCGAAGCCAAGGCCGGCATCGAGAAGCACATCCAGGCCCTGCGCGACAAAGGCCGTTCGGTGTATCAGGTGGCCATCGCCGACGGCACTGAAGCCAAGCGTGGCACCTTCGTCATGCCGACCCTGATCGAACTGGAAAGCCTCGACGAGCTGCAACGCGAGATCTTCGGTCCGGTCCTGCACGTGGTGCGCTACAACCGCAAGAACCTCGACCAGTTGATCGAGCAGATCAATGCCTCCGGCTACGGCCTGACCCTCGGCGTGCACACCCGCATCGACGAGACCATCGCCAAGGTGATCGACAACGTCAACGCCGGTAACGTCTACGTCAACCGCAACATCGTTGGCGCCGTGGTCGGTGTGCAGCCGTTCGGCGGCGAAGGCCTCTCCGGCACCGGCCCGAAAGCCGGCGGCCCGCTGTACCTGTACCGCCTGCTGTCGACCCGTCCGGCCGATGCCATCGAGCAGTCGTTCCAGCGCAGCGATGTTGGCACCACGCCAGACAGCCGCATGCGTGAAAGCCTGCTCAAGCCGCTGGAAGCCTTCAAGTCCTGGGCCGCGAGCAGCCAGCAGAACGATCTGGTGCAACTCTGCGAACAGTTCGCCCGTCAGTCCCAGAGCGGCATCAGCCGCCTGCTGGCCGGCCCCACCGGCGAGCGCAACAGCTACACCATCCTGCCGCGCGAGCATGTGCTGTGCCTGGCCGACAGCGAAGCCGACCTGCTGACCCAACTGGCCGCGGTACTCGCCGTGGGCAGCTCGGCAGTAGTGGTCGACGGCGAGCCGGGCAAGTCCCTGCGCGCCCGCCTGCCGAAGGAAGTCCAGGCCCGCATCAGACTGGTGGCGGACTGGAACAAGGATGAAGTGGCGTTCGATGCCGTCCTGCATCACGGCGACTCGGACCAACTGCGCGGCGTCTGTGAGCAGGTGGCCAAGCGTCCGGGCGCCATTGTCGGCGTGCACGGTCTGTCGTCGGGTGAAACCTCGGTGGCCCTGGAGCGTTTGGTGATCGAACGCGCGCTAAGCGTGAACACTGCAGCGGCGGGTGGTAACGCCAGCCTGATGACTATCGGCTGATAGCAACTGTCGCCTGACGCGAGCAACCGCGCTCCTGCCACCTGATGGCAGGAGCGCGCTTGTCGGGGCACAGGACGCCGCAAGCACTACAGCTCTCTCATCCTCCAATCCAGCACCAACAGCCCGCTATCGTTCATCGGCAGACGGATGACCGCCAGCATCGCCGACAGCATCATCATCAGCACCATCCCGAAAACCAGCCACCATGGCGACCACGCAAAGTGCCGTCCCGTCACACGTATGCGCCTGTCCACCCGGTTCAGCAGGACATAAAGGACGATCAACTTGCGCAAAATGCCCGGGGGCATCCGCAACCCATTTGCAGATGTCAGCCGAGCATTCTCGCTGCCACCTGAGCCGGCAAGTTTCTTCTACCCCACCATCACCCAAACCTATTTCCCTGTGCACCCTCCCCTCGCCTGCCTAGACTCGCCTCATCCCCGAACAAGGAATGGCCGCCATGACCGAAACCCTGCTCAGCGCCCGCAACCTCGCCTTCGAACTCTATGAAGTACTCGATGCCGAGTCCCTGACCCGCCGCGAGCGTTTTGCCGAGCACAGTCGCGAGACGTTCGACGCGGCGTTGTCCACCGCGCGCAGCATCGCCGAGAAGTACTTCGCGCCGCACAACCGCAAGGGCGACGAGAACGAGCCGCGCTACGAGAACGGTGAGGCGGTGCTGATTCCCGAGGTGAAGCCGGCGGTGGATGCGTTCCTCGAGGCCGGCTTCCTCAATGCCAACCGTGATTTCGAAGCCGGCGGCATGCAACTGCCGACCCTACTCTCGCAAGCCTGTTTCGCTCACTTCCAGGCAGCCAACGCCGGGACCACGGCGTATCCGTTCCTGACCATGGGCGCGGCGAACCTGATCGAGAGTTTCGGCACCGAGGAGCAGAAGCGCCTGTTCCTGCAGCCGATGATCGACGGTCGCTTCTTCGGCACCATGGCGCTGACCGAACCGCATGCCGGCTCGTCCCTGGCCGATATCCGCACCCGTGCCGAGCCCGCAGGCGATGGCAGCTACCGGCTGCGCGGCAACAAGATCTTTATCTCCGGCGGCGATCACCCGCTGTCGGAAAACATCGTCCACATGGTCCTGGCCAAGCTGCCGGACGCGCCCGCCGGGGTGAAGGGCATTTCGCTGTTTATCGTGCCCAAGTTCCTGGTCAATCCGGACGGCAGCCTCGGGGCGCGCAACGATGTGACCCTCGCCGGCCTGTTCCACAAGATGGGCTGGCGCGGCACTACCTCCACCGCGTTGAACTTCGGCGACAACGGCAATTGTGTCGGTTATCTGGTGGGCAAGCCGCATCAGGGCCTGGCCTGCATGTTCCAGATGATGAACGAGGCGCGGATTGGCGTCGGCATGGGCGCGGTGATGCTCGGCTACGCCGGCTACCTGTATTCCCTCGACTATGCCCGCCAGCGTCCGCAAGGCCGGCTGCCGGACAACAAAGACCCGTCCACCGCTGCGGTGCCAATCATTGCCCACAGCGATGTAAAGCGAATGTTGCTGGCGCAGAAAGCCTACGTGGAAGGCGCCTTCGACCTGGGCCTGTACGCCGCGCGGTTGTTCGACGACAGCCACACCGCCGACAGCCCCGAGGCACGCCAGCAGGCTCAGGAACTGCTCGATCTGCTCACGCCCATCGTCAAATCCTGGCCATCGGAGTTCTGCCTCAAGGCCAACGAACTGGCAATCCAGATCCTCGGCGGCCACGGCTACACCCGCGAATACCCGGTGGAGCAGTACTACCGCGACAACCGCCTGAACCCGATCCACGAAGGCACCCACGGCATCCAGTCCCTCGATCTGCTCGGGCGCAAGCTGGCGCAGAACGGCGGCGCCGGGCTCAAGCAACTGGTGCGGCTGATTGCCGGAACCTGTGAGCGCGCTCATCAGTACCCGGACCTGGACAATCTGCGCCAGCCGCTGGAGCAACTGCTGACCCGCCTGCAGGGCGTCACCCTCGGCCTGCTCGGCGACCTGGCGAGCGGCAAGGTCAACAGCGCCCTGGCCAACTCGGCGCTGTACCTGAAAGCCTTCGGCCACTGCGTGGTCGGCTGGCGCTGGCTGGAACAGGCGATCCATGCCGAACAGGGGTTGACCGCAGGTAACTCGGCAGACCGCGACTTCTATCAAGGCAAATTGCAGGCGGCGAGGTTTTTCCTCACCTGGGAAGTACCGCCCTGCCATAATGACCTCGCATTGCTCGAGGCCCGCGATGACACCTGCCTGAGCATGCAAGACGAGTGGTTCTGAGGGGGAACCACCGGCACCCGGAGTTCCGCGCATGTTCGATTTCACCGCGCCGCTGCGCCAGCGCTTCGCAAGCCTGCGCTGCGGCGGCGAGTTTTTCTCCCTGCGCTATGTGCAGCAGTCCCAACAACACCTGTCAGTGCGCAAGAACATTGCCGAACCGCCAAGCCTGGGCCGCGATGAAGGCGCCATGCTCACCGTACGGGTCAGCGGCGTCGAGGCCTACGCCGCCACCGCCGACCTGTCCCAGGCCGGTCTGCAACAGGCCCTCGACCGCGCCGAAGCCCTGGCCCGACAGACCGCCGCTCATGCACTGCTGGACCTGCGCGATCAATCGATCGCCACCGCCCGCGCCGACTATTACTCACCCAACCTTGACCAGGCATTCCCGTCGCTGGGCGATTGCTATGACCTGCTCAATCGGGAATCGGCGGCGGTGCCGGCGGATGAGCGACTGGCCAACTGGCAGGTCAGCCTCGGCCTGACCACCGTCGAGCAGATCTATCTCAACAGTGCCGGCGCCGAACTGCGCCAGGCCCAGCGCTTTATTTTCCCTGGCCTCAGCGTCACCGCATTCGGCGACGGCGACAGCCAGACCCGCACCCTCGGCCGCGAGAACTTCGGCCAGCAAGGCGGCCTCGACGTGATCCAGCGTTGCGGCCTGGTGGGCGCCGGCGCCCGGGTCGCCGACGAGGCGCTGCAACTGCTGCTGGCGCCCAACACCCCCAGCGGCGTGCGCGACCTGCTATTGATGCCCGACCAGATGATGCTGCAGATCCACGAATCCATCGGCCACCCGCTGGAGATGGACCGCATCCTCGGCGACGAGCGCAACTACGCGGGCACCAGCTTCGTCAAAGCCAGCGACTTCGGCCATCTGCAGTACGGTTCGAACCTGCTCAACGTGACGTTCGACCCGGAAATCCGCGAAGAACTGGCCAGCTACGGCCACGACGACGACGGCACCCCGGCGCTCAAGCAGTTCCTGATCCGCGATGGCCTGCTGCTGCGCCCGCTCGGCGGTGCGCTGTCGCAGTTCCGCTCGGGCCTGGACGGCGTTGCCAACAGCCGCGCCTGCGGCTGGAACCGTGCTCCCATCGACCGCATGGCCAACCTCAATATCGAGCCGGGGGACAAGTCACTGGCGCAACTGATCGGCGGTATCGAGCGCGGCATCCTGATGCGCACCAACCGTTCCTGGTCCATCGACGATGCGCGCAACAAGTTCCAGTTCGGCTGCGAGTGGGGCCAACTGATCGAAAACGGCGAGCTCAAGGGCGTAGTGAAAAACCCCAACTATCGCGGTATTTCCTCTGGATTCTGGCGCAACCTCAGCGCCGTCGGCGACGCCAGCACCTTCCAGGTACTGGGCACGCCGAACTGTGGCAAAGGCGAGCCGAACCAGGTGGTGCGGGTCGGTCACGCCTCGCCAGCCTGCGTGTTCAGCCAGATCGATGTATTCGGAGGAGACGCCTGATGGCCGCCAGCTTCCTGCAGAACTTCCAGACGCTGGTCGCCTGGGTCCGCGACAACGTCAACGCGCCGGAGCAGTTCACCCTGAGCTACGCCGGCGAGCATTCGCAATTCATCCGTTTCAACCATGCCAAGGTGCGTCAGGCCGGTGATGTGCATCAGTCCAGCGCCAGCCTGAAATTGATCGCCGAGGGCCGCCAGGCTGAACTGAACCTGACCCTCAGCGGCGACGCCGACATCGACCGTCAGCGCCTCGGCGAAGCCCTGGCCCAGTTGCGCCAGACGCTGCCGCTGATCCCGCCCGATCCGTACCTGCTGCTTAACGACAGCGCCTGGGAAAGCCACGATCAACAGGAACCGCCGTTGCCCGACAGCGCCAGCGTGCTGAAACAGATCGACGCCGGCGCCGGTGATCTCGACCTTGTCGGCATCTATGCCGCCGGACCGATCTGCCGTGGGTTCGCCAGTTCGTCCGGAGCGTTCGGCTGGCACCAGGCCAACAGCTTCAACTTCGACTGGAGCCTGTTCCACGCCAACGGCCAGGCGGTGAAAGCCAACTACGCCGGACAGGTCTGGGACGACGAGCTGTTCGCCCGACGCCTGGCCCAGGCCCGCGAGCAACTCGACTACCTCGGCCGTCCGCTGAAAACCCTCGCTCCCGGCCAGTACCGCGCCTACCTCGCCCCCGCCGCCCTCGAAGAAATCGTCGGCATGCTCGGTTGGGGTGGCTTCTCGGCGCAGTCGATCGCCAATAAGCACAGTCCGCTGCAACGGCTGTACAGCGGCGATGCCGGCCTCAGCCCGCTGGTGAGCCTGACGGAACAGGTCAGCGGCTCGCTCAGCCCGGCGTTTTCCGAGGAAGGCTACCCGCGCAGCGACCTGCGCCTGATCGACCAGGGCCGGGCCCTTGAACAACTGACCAACGCACGCAGCGCCGCCGAGTTCCAGCACCAGGCCAATGGGGCCGAGCCGTGGGAATCGCCGAGCGCCCTGAGCATGGCCGCTGGCGATCTGGCCGAGGCCGATGTGCTGGCGCAACTGGGCACCGGGCTGTACATCGGCAACCTCTGGTACTTGAACTATTCCGACCTGCCAGCGGCGCGGATGACCGGGCTTACCCGCTTCGCCTGCTTCTGGGTCGAAGATGGGCAGATCCAGGCGCCGGTCAGCACCATGCGCTTCGACGACAGCGTCTACAGTTTGTTGGGTTCGCAACTGGAAGCCCTGACCCGAGAGCGCGAGCTGATGCTGTCCACCAGCACCTATGGCCAGCGCCAGACCGGGTCGAATCATCTGCCGGGGGCGCTGGTCAACCGGCTGACGTTGACGCTTTGAACACCTGAACACGCCCCCCTTCTCCCTGTGGGAGCTGGCTTGCCAGCGATGGCGCCCGAGCCGATGCCATCGCTGGCAAGCCAGCTCCCACAGGGGAACGAGCCGCGCATGCAAGGATTACCCATGCCCGAACGCACCCCGCTGGACCCCGTCACCGCCCGCTGGATTCCCTGGGTGGTGGCGATCGCTTTCTTCATGCAGTCACTCGACGGCACCATCCTCAACACCGCCCTGCCGGCAATGGCTCGTGACCTGGCGGAAAACCCACTGCGCATGCAGTCGGTGATCATCGCCTACATGCTCACCGTGGCCCTGCTGATTCCCGCCTCCGGCTGGCTCGCCGACCGCTTCGGCACCAAGCACATTTTCTTCGGCGCGATCCTGTTGTTCAGTCTCGGTTCGCTGCTCTGCGCCCTGTCCAGCAGCCTCGGCATGCTGGTCGGCGCCCGCATCATCCAGGGTCTCGGCGGCGCGTTAATGCTGCCGGTCGGGCGACTTGTGGTGTTGCGCGCCTACCCGCGTTCGGAGCTGGTGCGGATCATGAGTTTCATCACCATCCCCGGCATGCTCGGCCCGTTGCTCGGCCCGACCGTGGGCGGCTGGCTGGTGGAGATTTTCAGCTGGCACTGGATCTTCCTGCTCAACCTGCCGGTCGGCGTGATCGGCTGCTACGCGGTGTGGAAGTACATCCCGGACCTGCGCGGCTCGGAACGCACCCGCTTCGACGGCGTCGGTTTCATCCTGTTCGGCGCGGCAATGGTGCTGATCACCATCGCCATGGAAGGCCTGGGCGAGCTGCACCTGCCGCACCTGCGGGTGATGTTGCTGCTGTTCGCCGGCATGGCCTGCCTCGCCGCCTACTGGCTGCGTGCCGGCAGCGTCGATAATCCGCTGTTCTCGCCCAGCCTGTTCCGCACCCGGACTTTCTCGGTGGGCATTCTCGGCAACCTGTTCGCCCGCCTGGGCAGCGGCGCGCTGCCGTTCCTCGTGCCGCTGTTGCTGCAAGTGGCGCTGGGCTACTCGCCGGCCGAAGCGGGGATGAGCATGATCCCGCTGGCAGCGGCGGCGATGCTGGCCAAGTCCATCGCCCGACCGCTGATCGAGCGCTTCGGCTACCGCACCATCCTCACCGCCAACACCCTGCTGCTGGGGCTGATGCTGGCAAGCCTGGGGCTGGTGAACGAACAGACGCCGCATGCCGTGCTGCTGGTCCAGCTCGGCCTGCTCGGGGCGATCAACTCCATGCAGTTCACTGCGATGAACACCGTAACCCTGATCGACCTCGACGACGCCAGCGCCAGCAGCGGCAACAGCCTGCTGTCGGTGGTCGCGCAACTGTCGCTGAGCCTGGGCGTGGCCTGTGCCGGCGCCCTGCTCGGCGGCTTCACCGCCGCCGGCAGCGCCGAGGGTGTGGAAACCACCCTCGGGGCGTTCCAGCTCACCTTCGTCACCATCGGGCTGATGGCGATGCTCGCTGCAGCGATCTTCCTGCAACTGGCGAAGACGGATGGACGGCGTGCGCCTCGTCAGGAAGCAGGGATCGAGCCTTAGGGCGAATGGCCATGAGGCTGGTACACTGCGCGACATTTTGTTTTGCAGGCCCGCCTCGTGACCACCATTGCCACCGCCTTCGCCACCTTGCCGCTGTCCAACGCCATGCTGGCCAACCTGGACGCCCTCGGCTATGCCGAGATGACCCCGATCCAGGCCCAGAGCCTGCCGGTCATCCTCAAAGGTATGGACCTGATTGCCCAGGCCAAGACCGGCAGTGGCAAGACCGCCGCCTTCGGCATCGGCCTGCTGAACCCGATCAACCCGCGCTATTTCGGCTGTCAGGCACTGGTCCTGTGCCCGACCCGCGAGCTGGCTGACCAGGTTGCCAAGGAGCTGCGCCGCCTGGCCCGCTCCGAAGACAACATCAAGATCCTCACCCTGTGCGGTGGCGTCTCCCTCGGCCCGCAGATCGCTTCGCTGGAACACGGCGCGCACATCATCGTCGGCACGCCGGGCCGGGTGCAGCAGCACCTGAGCAAAGGCACCCTGGTGCTGGACGGGCTCAACACCCTGGTGCTGGACGAAGCCGACCGCATGCTCGACATGGGTTTCTACGACGCCATCGCCCAGATCATCGGGCAGACCCCCGAGCGCCGGCAGACCCTGCTGTTCTCCGCCACCTACCCGAGCGGCATCAAGCAACTGTCCGCCGCCTTCATGCGCAACCCGCAGCAGGTCAAGGTCGACACACTGCACGCCGACAGCCAGATCGAGCAGCATTTCTACGAGGTCGATCCTGAAGACCGCATGAACGCGGTCACCCGTGTGTTGGGGCATTTCCGGCCAGAATCATGCGTGGCGTTCTGCTTCACCAAGCAGCAGTGCCAGGAAGTGGTCGATCACCTGCAATCCAAAGGCATCTCCGCCGAAGCCCTGCATGGCGACCTGGAACAACGCGACCGCGATCAGGTCCTGACCGTGTTCGCCAACCGCAGCCTCTCGGTGCTGGTGGCCACTGACGTAGCAGCCCGCGGCCTGGACATCGATGCGCTGGACATGGTGATCAACGTCGAGCTGGCCCGTGATGCCGAGATCCACGTGCACCGCGTCGGCCGGACTGGCCGTGCTGGCGAGAAGGGCCTGGCGGTCAGCCTGGTCGCGCCTGCCGAAGGTCATCGCGCCAAGGCTATCGAAGTGCTGCAAAAAGCCCCGCTGCGCTGGGAACAGCTCGACAGCCTCAAAGCCAAGGCCGGCGAACCGCTGGTGCCAGTGATGAGCACCCTGTGCATCGCCGCAGGTCGCAAGGACAAACTGCGTCCGGGCGACATCCTCGGTGCTCTGACCGGCGATGCCGGGGTTCCGGGCAAGCAGGTCGGCAAGATCGCCATCTTCGATTTCCAGGCCTATGTGGCGGTGGAGCGCGGCGTGGCCAAGCAGGCGCTGCAGCGGCTGAACAGCGGCAAGATCAAAGGTCGGTCGCTCAAGGTCCGGATTATCTGAGTTTCTGAGGGCTAATCGCTGGCAAGCCAGCTCCCACAGGTGCTGTGCATGCAGGACCTTGTGGGAGCTGGCTTGCCAGCGATGGGGCCCTCACAGCCATAGAGAACACCCATGCACTCCACCGATGTCATCATCATCGGCGCCGGCGCCGCCGGCCTGATGTGCGCCCGCACCGCCGCCCTGCGCGGCCGGCGGGTCGTGCTGCTGGACCACGCCAACAAACCGGGCAAGAAGATCCTCATGTCCGGCGGCGGCCGCTGCAACTTCACCAACATGTACACCGAGCCGGCCAACTTCCTCTCGCAGAACCCGCACTTCTGCAAGTCGGCCCTGGCCCGCTACACCCAGTGGGACTTCATCGAGATGGTCGCCAAGCACGGCGTGCCCTATCACGAGAAAAAACTCGGTCAGCTTTTCTGCGACAACAAGTCCAGCGACATCCTGCAGATGCTCCTCGACGAGTGCGACAACGCCGGCGCCAGCCTGCGCATGGACACCCGCATCGAACACATCGAGAAACTGGAAACCGGCTACCTGCTGCAAACCAGCGCCGGCCCGTTCCAGTGCCAGTCGCTGGTGATCGCCACCGGCGGCCTGTCGATCCCGACCCTGGGCGCCACCGGTTTCGGCTACCAGGTGGCCCGCCAGTTCGGCCACAACGTGCTGCCGACCCGCGCCGGGCTGGTGCCGTTCACCATCACCGACCAGCTCAAGGCGCTGTGCACCGAGCTGTCCGGCACCTCGGTGGACTGCATCGCCAGTTGCAACGGCACAAGCTTCAGGGAAAACCTGCTGTTCACTCACCGCGGCCTCAGCGGCCCGGCGATCCTGCAGATTTCCTCGTTCTGGGAAGCCGGCGACACCGTCGAAATCAACCTGCTGCCAGACCACGACGCCCTGACCTGGCTGCAACAGCAACAGGCCGAACGGCCCAACAGCGAACTGAAGACCCTGCTCGGCGAGATCTTCACCAAGAAGATGGCCAACCTGCTGGCCGACCACTGGTTTGTCTCCAAACCGATGAAGCAGTACACCCCGACCGAGTTGGCGCAGGTCGCGGAAAAACTGGGGAGCTGGCAGTTGGTCCCGGCCGGGACCGAGGGCTACCGCACCGCCGAAGTGACCCTCGGCGGTGTCGATACCCGCGAGGTGTCGTCCAAGACCATGGAATCGCTGAAGAGCCCGGGGCTGTACTTTATCGGCGAGGTACTGGACGTCAGCGGCCACCTCGGCGGCTTCAATTTCCAGTGGGCCTGGGCGTGCGCTTACGCCGCCGCGCAGTTCGTCTGAAGTTCCGGCTAGAATCAGCTCCATCACGGAACACATTTTGCTGGTACGTGAACACCGCGACGACTTTGCGTCGCGGTGACCGCTCACTTCCGATCTCGCCCAGCAGGCCCGCCGTTCATCATGTCATCGTCTTCCTTCAGCCATTCGTTGCGTCGTCTGTGGGCCCTGGACAAATTCAGCTACAGCATCCGGGTATTGATCGCCCTCACGGGCAGCATGGCGCTGTGCTGGTACCAGGACCAGATGACGCTGCTGATCCCGCTGTTCCTCGGCATTATCGCCAGCGCCCTGGCTGAGACCGATGACAGTTGGCAGGGACGCCTCAACGCCCTGGCCGTTACCCTGGTGTGCTTCACCATCGCCGCGCTGGCGGTGGAATTGCTGTTCCCCTACCCCTGGCTTTTCGTCTGCGCGATGGCGTTGGCGGCGTTCGGCCTGACCATGCTCGGCGCCCTCGGCGAACGCTACGGGGCGATCGCCCAGGCCACGCTGATTCTCTCGGTCTACACGATGATCGGCGTCGACCAGCGCGGTGGCGAGGTCGCCGATTTCTGGCATGAACCGCTGCTGCTGGTGGCCGGCGCGGGCTGGTACGGGCTGCTCTCGGTGCTTTGGCAGGCGCTGTTCTCCAACCAGCCGGTGCAGCAGAGCCTGGCGCGGCTGTTCCGCGAACTGGGGATCTACCTCAAGCTCAAGGCGACCCTGTTCGAGCCAATCCGCGGCCTCGACGTCGAAGCCCGGCGCCTGGAACTGGCGCAGCAGAACGGCAAGGTGGTGGCGGCGCTGAACAGCGCCAAGGAAATCATCCTCCACCGCGTCGGCAGCGGCCGGCCGAGTTCGAAGGTCAGCCGCTACCTGAAGCTGTACTTCCTCGCCCAGGACATCCACGAACGCGCCAGTTCCTCGCACTACCCGTACAACGCGCTGACCGAAGCGTTTTTCCACAGCGACGTGCTGTTCCGCTGCCAGCGCCTGCTGCGTCAACAGGGCAAGGCCTGCGAGCGACTGTCGGCGTCGATCCAGTTGCGCCAGCCGTTCGTCTACGACATCGGTTTCGCCGAAGCGCTGGAAGACCTGCACGCCTCGCTGGAACACCTGCGCATCCAGAGCAACCCGGCCTGGCGTGGCCTGCTGCGCTCGTTGCGGGCGCTGGCGGCAAACCTGGCGACCCTCGACCGTCTGCTCAGCGACGCCAGCAACCCGGACAGCCTGGCCGACAACAGCGACCCGAGCCTGCTCGACCGCTCACCGCGCAACCTGGCGGATGTGTGGAATCGCCTGCGCCAGCAACTGACGCCGACCTCGCTGATCTTCCGCCACGCACTGCGCCTGCCACTGGCGCTGTCGATCGGCTACGGCATGGTGCACCTGATCCACCCGACCCAGGGTTACTGGATCATCCTCACCACGCTGTTCGTCTGCCAGCCCAACTATGGCGCCACGCGGCGCAAACTGGTGCAGCGGATCATCGGCACCGCCATCGGCCTGACCGTCGGCTGGGCGCTGTTCGACCTGTTCCCCAATGCCGTCATCCAGTCGCTGTTCGCGGTGGCTGCCGGGGTGGTGTTCTTCGTCAACCGCACCACCCGCTACACCCTCGCGACGGCGGCGATCACCCTGATGGTGCTGTTCTGCTTCAACCAGATCGGCGATGGCTACGGCCTGTTCCTGCCGCGCCTGTTCGATACCCTGGTGGGCAGCCTGATTGCCATTCTCGCGGTGTTCCTGTTCCTGCCGGACTGGCAGGGTCGGCGGCTGAACAAAGTGCTGGCCAACACCCTGACCTGCAACAGCACCTACCTGCGCCAGATCATGCGCCAGTACGCCGAAGGCAAGCGCGACGACCTCGCCTACCGTCTGGCCCGACGCAATGCCCACAACGCCGACGCGGCGCTGTCCACCACCCTGGCCAACATGCTGATGGAACCCGGGCATTTCCGTAAGGAAGCGGACGTCGGCTTCCGCTTCCTGGTGCTGTCCCACACCTTGCTCAGCTACCTCTCGGCCCTCGGCGCGCACCGCGACAGCACGCTGCCCGCCGAGGCCCGCGAACAGTTGCTCGATAGCGCCGGAGCGAAACTGGCCGAGAGCCTCGACGAAATTGCCAACGGCCTGACCAGCAAGACCCCGGTGGCAATCCACAGCGACAACGAAGAAGCCCTGGCCACTGAGCTGGAGCAGATGCCTGAGGAAATGGACGAGAACCTGCGGACCGTGCAGACCCAGCTGGCGCTGATCGCCCGTCACCTCGGCCCGCTGCGCACCCTCGCCGCACACCTGATCAAGGGGACGCCTGAGTGAACGCGTGCTCCTTGAGGATCCGTGCGTAACTGCCGTCGGCTTTCATCGCGCTGATCGCCCGGTCGAAGCCGCTGACGATCTGTTGGTGCTGGGGGTTTTTCAGGCTGACCAGGATGTGCAGGCTGTTCTCGCTGACCGGTTCGCCGAAGAACTCCAACTGATCGCGCACCGTGTCGCGCGCGCGCATTAGAAACCAGTTGGCGACGTACTCGTCCTCCACGGCCAGGCTGACCCTGCCCGCGGCGAGCATACCGATCGCCACCGGAAAGCTGCGCACCGGGACTTTCTGCAAACGCCGGTCGGCATCGAATTCAGCGGAATAGGCGTAATCACGAACCACCGCGATCGAATGGGGATAAATGTCGGAGAGGCGTTCGAACTGGATGGCGTCGGCCTTGCGCTTGAGCAGGCGGATCCGATTGTTCAGGTAGCCGTCGGAGAACTGCCCTATATGGGTGCGTGATTCGTTGTACCAGGCATTCACCAGCACGTCGTAGCGACCATCGCCAATGCCCATCAATGCCCGCGCCCAAGGCACCTGCTCGAAGTCACTGGCAAAACCCGCACGTTCGAGCGCCGTCTTGACCAAAGCGGTGGCTAGACCGCCCTGCGCCATGCTGGCATCGGTGAAAGGTGGCCAGGCATCGGCAACCAGACGAAGTTTTTCGGCATGCGCCGGGGTGACTGACAACATTCCAAGCAAACACAAGACTCGGAGCAAGGGTCGCATGCTCAAATCCTATAGCGGAGCTTCCGCGCTGTGGTTTGACCGCTTGAGCGTTTCAGTGCCAACAAATCCAGGTTGCGACGGCCAGATTACACAAACGACCGTCCGGGTGGCAGCAGCAAATGATAGCTATATGCCTCTATTCCTGCCGGTTTTGCGGACACTTTGGCTCACGACAAAAAATGTCAGCGCCGTCGAGGCTGGTTATCATCCGTGTATCCAACCAGAGAGAACCGTCATGCCCATCGACTGGATTTGCAAACATCACGCCGACCTTGGCAAAGAACAGCTCTACGCCGTGATGCAGTTGCGCAACGAAGTGTTCGTGGTCGAGCAGAAATGCGCCTACCAGGACCTCGATGGCCAGGACCTGAGCGGCGACACCTGCCACCTGATGGCCTGGCAGGACAATCAGCTAGTGGCTTATCTGCGCTTGCTCGATCCGACGTCCCAGGGTGGTGACGTAGTGATTGGCCGGGTACTTATCGCCGAGGCGGGCCGCGGCCAGGGGCTGGGCCACGAACTGATGGTTCAGGGCCTCAAGCATGCGCAAGAAAACTGGCCGGACGTGCCGGTTTATCTTTCGGCCCAGGCGCATCTGCAGGGGTATTACAGCAAGCACGGCTTCGAAGTGGCGGGCGAGGAATACGTGGAGGACGGCATTCCGCATATCGGGATGCGGCGAGCCTGAGGCACTGAATCGGTGGGCATTCACCCGCGATTACGTTCCTGCGAATAGCAGCAAACGTAGAGATGGCGGCGCTCATGGCGCCGTCCTCGATTCCAGGTCCATGTCGGCGGGCCATTCGACCTTGGGCGCCAGAAGCATC
>NZ_QKVL01000002.1 GCF_003231275.1 Pseudomonas huaxiensis | reverse complement strand
ATGGCAAAGAGGGGGAGGAGGGCATTTCAGTATGCCGGCGCGGTGGACGCCAAGTCTGACGGTCCAAGTTGATTGGACTACGGGTGTGGCCTATGACCCGTCTCCTGGATTTAGCGATTGGCCGAAATATCTGGCTTGGGAGAGAAAGATCGATGCTCAAACCCGCCATCTTTCCAAAGTAATACCTGTGCCGGAATACAGAGCTTCGAAAACCTGTGGTGTCACGGTGCATTTCTTACCTTGTGACGAGGTTCAGATCACAACCAGTTGTTATGTGTTCGGCAGCTCCCACTACCCCATCAAAACGCCTCTCAACCTGCCGGAGCCGCAGTCATGTCCTGCGACCGGACATTCACCCACCGGAGACGCCTCATGATGAGTTTCTTCACTCAAGCAAGGCGCGTTGTCATTTGTGGATTGGCCGGCGCGTTGTTTATCCCTGCTGCCCAGGCCGGAATCATCGAGGGGGTTAACCATACCCACTGGGCGATCAACAAGTTCAGTGTGGATGGGCGGTCTGGGCTGGACACCATCGGGCCGTGGCAAAGAGGCGGCGGAGGGCATTTCAGTTTTCCCTCACGCTGGGAGTCTGGAATGACAGTGCAAGTTGATTGGACAACCGGGGTGGCTTATCCCGACGGATTTCCTGGGTATGCCGATTGGCCTAAATACAGGGCTTGGGTCGCGGATGTTGAATCTCTGACCCGCCATCACAGCAGGATCGTGGCTGTTCCGAGGTTCACCGAGTCGGAGGTCTGTGGCGTCACGATTCACTTTCTGCCATGCGATGAAATCCAGCTCACCACCTCTTGCCATCGCTACGGCCACCCTGAATACCCGATCAAAACCCCGTTGAAACTGCCGGAGCCCACCTCCTGCCCGGCATCAGGAGCAATACGATGAAAACCATCATTCGCGTGGGCGATACCCTGCTTCCGTTTGGCGGCGAAGTGCTGCAAGGCCGCTACGACTGCGACGGCAAACCCATCGCCTGTGCCGGGGACCAGGTGCGCTGCAACCTGCATGGCCTTACCGTCATCGCCGAAGGCAGCACGCTGATGACCATGGACGACCTGCCGGTGGCGCTCGACGGCCATCGCTGCCGGTGCGGTTGTACGCTGGTCAGTTCGTTGGTCGATACACAGGTGAGTTCATGAAGCCGGCGCCGCACTTGGACCCTTGGCCGCTGCGACCGGCACCGCGCTACATGCGCTGGATGGTCAGCGGTTTGCTGGTGCTGGCGCTGGTGGGTTGCGCTGGGGTGTTGTTGCGCCCGCTTATCGAGCGATGGCTCCCGTTGATCGGCGCTCTGGTCCTGGCCCTCTGGCTGTTGGCGCTGCTGTTGCGGACGCTGTTCTACCGCTTCAACCGGCACAACGCCGAGTGCTACAGCGTCGCCGCGCAGCAGGTGGAGCAGCGCTGGTGGACCCGCTACCGGCAACAGGCGGCGCTGGTGGAAATGGTGCTGATCGGCCCCGCGTGCAGCGCCCCCGAGCATCGTGAGGCGCTGTTCATGGTCGAACGCAAGCCACCCATCGCGAAGGACGGGGCGTTGCGCGTCAGTCAGGTGTTTGCCCGGGAGCGCTCCGAGCGAGAATGCACGCTGGCGAAACGGCTTGTCCTGCAACTGCACGCCCAACATCCCGAGCCTTTCAGCGGGCCGGTCCTGTACTGCTATTGGCAGGGCTCGCCCGCGGCATGGAACAGCTTTGCCAGCGAGATGAGTCGTCGTTTCACACTTGTGCTCCCCGAGCAGCCCGAGCCTTGGCTGGGCTTGCACAGCCTGGACAGCATCATCGATCGCCTGCAGGACGCGCCCGAAGATGCCTTGGTGCTTTGCGCCGGCTGTGAGTCGGTTGCGCCGCACAAGGACAAGCCGCTACCCGCCGGAGAGGCGGCGGTGCTCTGGCTGCTGGGCCAGTCAGGCGGCGTGCGCATTGCCCGTGGCGACGGCTTCGTCAAGGACACCGACGACCTGGCAGATGTGGCCGGGCGTGTCTTGCAGCAGAGCGGCCTGGAGCATCCTGCCAGTGCGTGCGCGAGCTTCGCCCGAACCGAGGGCCCCGAACTGTCCGACCTTGAATGGAACCCGATCAAGCCTGCGCCGGAGGTCAATTTCGGCGAACTCGAACAACTGAGCGCGATGGTTGCCCTGAGCCTGGCCGCCGCCCATACCGCACTGAAAAATACCCCCAGCACCTGGCTGGCCGACGATCCTTCTTGCACCCTGGGCCTGGGGGTGGTGGTACCTGATGACTCAACACACTGAAAATCCGAAGTTCTCTGCGCTGCACACCGTCCTGTTGTTGGCCGCCGCGCTGGCGGTGGTGGTGGCGCTGATCGCCACGGGATGGCATGTCATGGCCGGTGACGGTTCGCGGTGGCGCGAACTGGTGCCCGTTGCCGCGGTGGCCTGGGCCTCGCTGTTCATCGTGGCGCTGGTGGTCTGGCAGGTGATGTACGACGGCGTACGCCAGTTGGTGAACCACGACCCGGCAGCGCCACCGCCGCCAAAGCTGAAAAAGCAGGAGGGCGTAGAGACCAAACTGTTGAGGTACCTGCGCGACCTCCACGGCCCGTTCTGGCGCCGCAAAAACCGCCTCCTGCTGGTCACTGGCGAGCCCACCGAAATCGAAGCCATCGCTCCCGGTCTCAAGGATCAAGGCTGGTTGGTGGGCGAGCGCACCGTCCTGCTCTGGGCCGGCAGCCTGCACGACACGCCCGCGCCCGCCAGCATCGAACTCTGGCGCCGCCTCAGTCGCTGGCGCGGACTCGACGGCGTGGTCTGGGCCCTCAACCGTCAGCAGAGCCTCGATGAGGCAGCGATGAGCGTGGGCCGGGAGCAACTGCGCACACTTTCCCGTGAAGTGCGCTGGCAACTACCGCTGTACCTCTGGCAAGTCTGCGACAGCGGATGGCAGCAGCCGGGCCGCACCTCGCAGGCGGTGGGTTGCACGCTGCGGGGCAAGACCTCGGCAAATCATCTGGAGCATAAGCTGAGTGCATTACTGGCGCCGCTGCGGGAGCAGGGCCTGAAGCAGATGCACGACGACAAGCGCTACGATTTCCTGCTGCGCCTGTCCCGCGACTTGCAGGCCGAAGGCATTCAGCGCTGGCGCCGCGTATTGGCGCCCTGGTTCACCGGCTCGGTGCGCGGCGTACCGTTGCGCGGACTCTGGTTCAGCCTGGCGTTTCCCGCCCGTACCAACACCCAACTCGGCAACCAGTGGCTGGCGGACAAGGCCTGGCAAGGGGTGATCGACGACCGCCCTCGCAGCCGTCGTATCGGCTGGTCGGCGCCACGTATCGCCCACGCCGCGCTGCTGGGTATGGCGTTGCTGTGGGGCGCCGGGCTGCTGCTGTCGTTCGCCACCAACCGTATGCAGATCGCCGAGGTGCAGGCTTCGTTGGCGACCCTGCAACAGGCCGGGCAGGGCGACTCGCAGGTGTTGGCGCTCGACACGCTGGTCCGCGAACTGGCGCGCCTGGATTACCGCGCCCGCGAAGGCGCGCCGTGGTATCAGCGGTTCGGCCTGAGCCAGAACGATGCATTGTTTGCCGCGTTATGGCCGCGTTATGTCGAGGCCCATGGGCAACTGTTGCGTGACCCGGCCGTGGCGCGGTTGCGCGGCGAACTGGAGGCATTGGTGAAGCTGCCGCCGGACAGCCCCGAGCGGGCCCGGCGCGCAGGCGCGGCCTACGACCAGCTCAAGGCCTGGTTGATGATGGCCCGTCCGGAAAAGGCCGACGCGGCGTTTCTGGTACGGGTGATGACGGCGCTGGAACCTGAGCGCACGGGCGTTTCGCCAGGGCTGTGGCAGACGCTGACGCCGGGGATGTGGCAGTTCTATGGCGAGCACCTGGAGGCACATCCGGCGCTGGAACTGGACCCACGCCTGCTGGGGCAGGTCCGCCAGGTGCTGATCGGTCAGCTAGGCCAGCGCAATGCCGAGGCCAGCCTGTATCAACAGGTACTCGACGCCGCAGCCAGCCATTATCCGGACCTGAGCCTGACGCAGATGCTCGGTGGCACCGACACCCGCCTGTTCGACACTGCGCAAAGCGTCCCCGGCGTGTTCACCCGCCAGGCCTGGGAAGGCCAGGTGCGCGAGGCCATCGAGCATATCGCCGAGGCCCGTCGCGAGGAAATCGACTGGGTGCTCAGCGACACTCACCATGACATCACCGCTGACCTGTCCCCGGATGTGCTCCGCGAGCAGCTTACCGCGCGTTACTTTCAGGACTACAGCAGCGCCTGGCTGGGCTTTCTCAACAGCCTGCGCTGGCAGCGTGCCGGCAGCCTGGCCGAGGTCATCGATCAGTTGACCCTGATGAGCGATGTGCGTCAGTCGCCGCTGCTGGCGCTGATGGACACACTGGCCTGGCAGGGCCGTGCCGGCAGCCGGCAACAGGCCTTGGCCGACTCGCTGCTGCAATCGGCGCAGCAACTGATCGGCCAGGACAAGGCGCCGCTGGTGGGGCAACTGGCGGCGCAGTTGGACAGTCCGCTGGACGAAACCTTCGGGCCGCTGCTGGCACTGCTGGGCAAAAGCCCGGACGGCCGTGACGATCACCAATTGAGCCTGCAAGCTTTTCTCACCCAGGTCACGGGCGTGCGCCTGAAGTTGCAGCAAGTGAGCAACGCCGCCGACCCGCAAGCCATGACCCAGGCGCTGGCGCAGACCGTGTTCCAGGGCAAGAGCATTGACCTGATCGACACCCGATCCTACGGTAGCCTGCTCGCCGCCAGCCTTGGCGCGGAGTGGGGCACGGTGGGCCAGACGCTTTTCGTGCAGCCGCTGGACCAGGCCTGGCAACGCGTGTTGCAACCCTCGGCAGTGGCGCTGAACCGTCAGTGGCAGCGCTCGGTTGTCAACGAATGGCAGGACGCTTTTGTCGGTCGCTACCCGTTCGCGGCCACCAGCAGCGATGCCTCGCTGCCCATGCTGGGGCTGATGATTCGCGCCGACTCCGGGCGCATCGAACAGTTCTTGCAGCAGCAACTGGCGGGACTCTTGCGCAAAGAAGGCAGTCGCTGGGTGGTCGATGTTCGCCATAGCCAGGGGCTGCGTTTCAATCCGCAATTCCTGACCGCGATCAACCAGCTTAGCCACCTGGCCGATGTGCTCTACACCGAGGGTGCAATGGGCTTGAGTTTCGAGCTTCAGGGCAAGGCGGCGCTGGATGTGGTGCAAACCACCTTCCTCCTCAATGGCGAGAAGCACCATTACTTCAACCAACGCGAGAGCTGGCCGCGCTTTCGCTGGCCGGGCCACAGCGACTATCCGGGGGCGCGCCTGAGCTGGACCAGCGTTCGCACGGGCGAGCGTCTGTTCGGGGACTACCAAGGCACCTGGGGGTTGATTCGTCTGCTTGAAGAAGCGCAAACAACGGTGCTGGATGATGGCGGCAGCCGCTTTCGTGTGGTGATCAAGGCGCCTGACGGTCTGGAGTTGACCTGGAATCTGCGTACCGAACTGGGTAAGGGGCCGCTGACCTTGCTCAACCTGCGGGGCTTCAGCTTGCCGAAGCAGATTTTCCTTGCGCAGGAAGGTGATCCGTCGAGCCATGAACAGGTGGGGAGTACGAAATGAACCTGCAGCACTTGATCGAGAACTGCCTGGCTGGGCGCGATCCCCTGGCCCTCGCTCGCGAGCAGGGACAGCGTTGGCAGGCGTGGTTGCTGCCTGTTAATGCGGACTCGCCAGCAGGTGAGGATCCTGGGTATGACGATGATTTCCAGCGGATGCGGGAAGAGGTCAACAAGCTTTCCGGTGCGAATGTGGACTGTGTTGTGCAGTTGGCACAGAAGCTTCTGACGCACACCTGCAAGGACCTGCGCGTAGCCACCTACTACGTGTGGGCACGCTTGCACCAGGATGGGGAAGCTGGGTTGGCCGATGGCTTGAGTCTGCTGGCAGCCTTGGTGGAGCGTTACGCCGTGGAGGTGCTCCCGCTTCGGCCCAACAGTCGCAAGATTGCCCTTGAGTGGCTGGCCAGCAGCAAGGTGCTGGACAGCCTCTCACTGTACCCTCAGGTGGTGAAAGCGGAGGCTGAGCGTACGGTGGCCGCGCTCGCCTGGTTGGAGCATGGGCTCGGTACATGGCCGCAAGACCAGCGTCCGCTACTGGGGCCACTTCATGGCGCCCTGTCCGCGCGGTTGGTCCAGTCCGGTGGCGTAGACGCACTGGTGCCGCAGAACAGCTCGGCGCATGCGGCAAAGTTGCAAGGCGCCGGGCCGAACCGCGCGCCGATTACCTCCGGACGCGACCTGTTGGAAGGCGGTCGGGAGTTGGCGGCTTATCTGCGTGAGCAACCTGACGGCTGGCTGGCAGCCCACCGTTTGATGAGAAGTCTGCGTTGGGACACCGTGCATCAAGTACCCCCTCAGGATGCTGCGGGCATGACCCGTCTGGCATCGCCTCGTGGCGAGTATCGGGCACAGCTCAAGCGCTTGTACCTGCAGCAGGGGTGGAACGAGCTGCTCGACCAGGTCGAGCGGATTTATGCCGAAGGCGTGAATCACTTCTGGCTTGATTTGCAGTGGTACCTGTATCAGGCGCTGAGCAAATTGCCGGCCCCGCAAAACCACTGGGCTGACATCGTCAAGCGCGATCTGGGCATGTTTCTCGAACGCCTGCCCGGGCTCGAAGCGTCGCGCTGGAACGATGGCACCCCCTTCGCTGACGAGATCACCTGTGAGTGGATCACTCAGCATGTGAGCGGCAACCGGAGTCAGCAGTGGTTGCCGGCACCGGCGGCAGTTGAGACCCACGGCGATGGCGGGATCCTTTCACTGGAAAGCGAGGCGCTCGCCCAGGCGGACAGCGATGGTATCGATCACGCACTGGCCTGGCTGGCCAGTCGCCCCGGTGTGCAGACCGGACGCGAGCGATGGCTGCTGCGCCTGCTGATGGCGCGCGTGGCCGAGCAGTATGGCAAGAGTGAATTGGCCACTCACCTGTTGGGTGAACTGGACGACTGCGGGCAACGCCAGGCGCTGCCCGAGTGGGAGCCCGAGTTGAGCTTCGAGGTCAAGGCGCGATTGCTCAAGCTGCTGCGGTCGAAGGCCCAGCGCAATGACGCCGACAAACCCGCGTTGGCACGCCGTATGGAGACGCTGCTGGCGGCGCTGGTGGTCATCGACCCGGTACGCGCCGCAGTGCTCTGTGCTTAACCCTTATCGATCAGGATGCATGCTTTGAGTACAGAAAACCTGAAACTGCGCTACTTCGATGCCGAGATGCGCTATCTGCGCGAGGCCGGCAAGGAGTTCGCAGAAGCGTTCCCGGAGCGGGCTGCGCACCTGAACCTGGACAAGCCTGGCGCTGACGATCCCTACGTCGAGCGCCTGTTCGAAGGCTTTGCCTTTCTGATGGGGCGGCTGCGGGAGAAGCTCGATGATGACCTGCCGGAGTTGACCGAAGGGCTGGTCAGCCTGCTTTGGCCTCATTACTTGCGCACGATACCGTCGCTGTCGATCGTCGAACTGGTCCCTGAACTTGAACAGATGGAATCCAGCGAGGTGATCGCCAAGGGGTTCGATGTGTTGTCGCAGCCCATCGGCCCTCAGCGCACCCGCTGCCGCTATACCACGACCCAGGACGTGACGCTGCAGCCGCTTGCCCTGGACGCCTTGCGACTTGGCCATGAGCCGGACGGTCGCTCGGTGCTGCGTTTGCGATTTTCCTGCGGAGCGTTGGTCGACTGGAGTGCGATCGACCTTCGTCGGTTGCCCCTTTACCTCAGCGCTGACGCAGCCTTGGCCAGTGCCCTGCATCAGGCGCTGACACTCAATGCCCAGGCGTTGTACGTTCGCTTTCCTGGAGAGGCAGACCGTCAAGCGCTGCCCGGCCACTTCTCGCCCAAGGGTTTTGCCGACGAAGATCGGTTGTGGCCCAAGGGCGACAGCGCCTTCAGCGGTTATCAGTTGCTCCTGGAATATTTCACGTTCCGCGAGAAGTTCATGTTCGTCACCCTTCATGGGTTGGAGCAACTGAAGCTGGCTGCGGGAACCCCGTGGTTCGAACTCGAAGTCGTGCTGAGCGAGCCCTGGCCTCACGCGGTCGCACCGAGCACCGAGCACCTTCGCCTGAATGTCGTCCCGGTGATCAATCTCTTCCCGCTGGAGGCCGATCCGTTGGCCGTGACGCCGCTACAGAGTGATTACCTGCTGCGACCCATGCGCGTTCAGGATGGCCACACCGAAATCTACTCGGTGGACTGCGTGACTGCTTCAAGGAAAACCGAGCGTCTGGAATATGTGCCCTTCAGCAGTTTTCGGCACAAGGGCGGGATGCTGCGTGACGAGGCCCCCGAGCGCTATTTCCATACCCGGCTCAAGCGTGCAGCCAATGGCCTGCATGATACTTGGCTGATTCTGGGAGGGGATGGCTTCGACAAAGAGGGCTTGTACGAGCAAGAGAGCCTGTCCTTGCGTTTGACCGGCACCAACGGGCAATTGCCCCGCAAGGCGCTGCAAAGCACGTTGCTCGATACGACGGTGCACTCGACCCAGACACGCTTGCGGGTGCGGAATCTGTGCGCGCCGACGCTGCCATGTTATCCACCGAACCGTGATCGTTTTCATTGGCGTGTGCTCAGCCACCTGGGCTCGAATTTTTTGCCGATGCTCGACAGCGCCGAAGTATTGCGCGGCACCCTGGCCTTGTATGACTGGACGGGCAGTGAGATGAACCGCCGGCGTCTGGAGGCGATTGTGGATGTCAAACACCACCTGATCCAGCGGTTCGAGAAGGGCTTCCTGCTACGCGGCGTGGATATAGAAGTCACCCTGGATGCCAATGGCTTTTCCGGGGAAGGCGATATCAGTCTGTTCGGCGAGATGCTCAATCGCTTCTTTGCCCTGTACGCCGACATCCACCTGTGCAACCAACTCACATTGATTCTGCAACCTACTGGAAAGTGCCTGCGATGGAACGAGAACCACAGTCAGCGTATTCCCGGTTGAAAGCCGCGGGGTTGCTGGAGGCCGTGCAGGGAACTGTGGCGCAAGCCAGCCTGTATCGCTTTTGCCAGTTGCTGGAGCAATGCATGCCGGGTCACCCACCGCTGGGCAGCACGTCCGACCCGCTGAATGATCCGGTGCGCTTCCGGCCCGATCCCGGCATGGGGTTTCCGGCGGGCGAACTGAAATCCATCGAAGTCGATGAGCGGCTGCCTGAGCGTCCCGCTACGGTGCGCACTCGTTTGCTGGGGCTGTACGGTGTCGATTCGCCTTTGCCGACGACCTATCTGGACGACATTGCCCAACGACGTGAGGGGCACGAGGCGCTGGAGGCATTCCTCGATATTTTCAACCACCGGGTATTCACCCAGTTCTATCGCATCTGGCGTAAGTACTCGTACCCGGCCACCTTCGAACCTGGCGGCAATGATGCAACGTCGCAGTCCCTCCTGGGCCTGATCGGCTTGGGAATACCCGGAACGGCGGCGCAGATTGCCACCCCGATATCCCGGTTCCTCGCGTTGCTCAGCGTCATGCGACTGCCCACACGCAATGCTGAAGGTATTGCTGCGTTGGTCAAGTTGCTGGCACCCAACACGCGAGCGCAGGTGACGGCGCATTGGCCACAGAAAATTGCCCTGGCACATCCCGCCAGTCTGTCCGCCAGCCGACCTGTCAGCCTCTCGCAAGGCATGCCCTTGGGCGGGGCCGGACACGATGCCAACAGTCAGTTGCACCTGGCGTTGATGACCGAGGACCCGGCGGAGGCTCGAGGGTGGTTGCCGGGAGGTCAGTTGCTCAACGATCTGTTGGTGCTCTTGCGCGTGTACCTGGGGTGGCGCTGTACCGCGAAGCTACAGCTCTCGCTACCGGTCCGTAGCCTGCCGGTCCCGGCACTGGGCTGTTCATCGACGCTGTTGGGTCTGACCGCTGTATTGGGGTTGAAAGAAAGCACCCGGCAGGCCGCCAAACAAGACGTTATCACTATCAACCTGGGCCGCTATCACGGTCTGCGAATCAACCCCCAATACAGGGAGATACAGCATGTGGCGTACCGCCTCTAACTTCATGATGGTGGCTACGGCCAGTGCGTTGCTAGGCGGATGCGGGTTGACCCAGACCGTAGCTGACAGCACCACATCCACCGCCAGCGCCATTTTTTATAAACAGGTAAAAGACCTGCACCTGGACTTCAGCGGCCGAGCCGCCCTCAACACCGACCGGGGAGAGACCAAAGGGCTTTCCGTGCCAACGCTGGTGCGGGTTTACCAACTGCGAAGTAACAAGGCTGTTGAAAAGGCGACCTACGAGAGCCTGCTCGGGGAGAGTGACAGTGTGCTCGGTGCAGATCTGTTGACTGAGCGAGCGCTCGTGGTGAGCCCTGGGAGGGCGCGCAACTGAGCTTGCCCATGGCGCCGGATGCTGAGTTCGTTACGGTGGTGGCACTGTTCCGCACACCCGACACACAGCTCAACACATGGCGTCTGACCCTGCGCCGCAACGATCTTGACCCGGATCAGCCGCGCGTCATCGAACTGGGCGACAACCGCCTGACCCTGCGGCCTCTGGTCAAGGAGTGAGGCGTGTCGGACTTGAACCCATCACTCTATGAAATGATCCTGCAGAACTTTCAGGGCGATCTGGAGCTGTACCAGGTGAGCGAGCAGGATCAGCAGACGCTGTCGATCCTCGACAACCTGCATCGCATCCTCAACAGCCGCGCGGGCACACTTGCTCATCTGCCCGATTATGGCCTGCCGGACATGGGGCTGATTCTGCAGGGCCTTTCGGGGGCGGCGCACAGCGTCAAGAGCGCTATTGTCGCGACATTGCTCAAGTACGAGCCGCGCTTGTTGACGATCGACGTCGAGCTGCTACCGGAGTCTCGTCCGGGCCACCTTGAATACACTCTGGAGGCACAACTCAAAGGCGGCGACCGTGTGACCTTTGGCACCACCCTCATCCCCGGGGGAAAAGTCGTGGTGCGCCACCTCAAGCGGCAGGGTTATCTGTCGAAGTCGTGAATCTCTAATGGAAGGGATGCTGGATGACAGCGTTGTTTGAAATGCGTATTCGCCTGGGCGGCGACCCACGCGGTTTCGATGAACTCAAGGCGTTGCAGGGTGAGCTGGTCAAACTGGACCACCCTGCGTGCCCGGATGTGGATTGGGCCAGGGTTGAACAATTGTGCCTGAGCCTGTTCGAGCAAAATGGCGTAGAGCTGCAAACTGCGGCGTCCTTCGCCTTGGCGCGAAGCCATCGTTGCGGACTGCGGGGCATGGCAGAGGGCGTCGCACTCATCGAGGCGCTCGTTGGCCAATGGCCGGGATTGTGGCCCGCCTCGACATCCATTCGTATGGACATCCTCGCCTGGCTGTTCGCCCGGTTACAGGCGTTGCTGCGAACGGCTGAGTGGGAGGCCTACGACCTGCCTGCGCTGCTGTGCCTGGATAACGAACTGGACCGTTTGGCAATGCAATTGGATCTGCGCGTACCGGTGCCTCTGGCGGCCTTTCAAACAGTGCGGGGGCAGGTTGGCAACCTGGTGAAGCGGATGCAGCGCTATGAGCCTGCGAGCGTCGCCCTGCAGCCATCGACAGCCATGCCGGAGCGGGCGTGGGTGATGCCGGTCGTGGTCATTCCGCCAGCGCCCAACCCTTATGTGCAGGCCCAGGTGTTGCAGACAAAGCAGCGCCGGCTGGCCGCTTGGCTGTTCGCGGCCATGGTGGCGATTGCCGCGGCCACCTGGTTTGGCTGGAAATACTGGCTGGCCGTTCAAGACAGCAGGCAGGTGCCTGCGCAGCCGGTGCAGTTGGATAGCCTGAGCCTGTTCGGTGCCGGAAGCGCGGAACTCAAGCCCGGCTCGACCAAAGTGTTGGTAACCGCGTTGGTCGAAATCAAGGCTCAACCGGGTTGGTTGATCGTCATCTCCGGACATGCCGATGCCACCGGCGATGTCGAAAAGAACCGCGAGTTGTCCCGTGCTCGTGCCGTAGCAGTACGCGACTGGATGCAGCGCATGGGGGATATCCCCGACAGTTGCTTTGCCATCCAGGGATTTGCCGCCAACCAGCCGGTCACCAGCAACGACACGGAAGCTGGCCGGGCCGCCAATCGCCGCGTTGATATTCGTCTGGTACCACACACGGGCGCCTGTGTGCAGCCCGTGGTCGGCCAGCGCTGACCGCAACCTGTTCAGAACCCTGCCCCGTGCCGTAGGACTGTGGATAGGTATTCACCCATGCTAATCGCCGGCAAGCCGGCTCCCACAGTGTCGGGTTGGCCTCGGCTTCGAGCCTGACGCAAACCCTGCGGGAGCTGGCTTGTCGGGGTGCCGAACCGCAGCGATGAGGTCCTCGCTGACAGCCAATCAATCAGGATCGGCCCAACACCCGCCCAGCCTCGACAGCCTCATGCTGCCTGGCGCGCATCACGCCCAGCAGCACGGTCACTCCCGCCAGCGCCAGGGTCGCCGTCACTTCCATCCGGTGCGCCGGCATGACGAACATCACGCCCAGCGCAAACACGATGAAGGCGATAACCGCCAGGGTCAGCCACGGGAACAGCCACATGCGAAATTCCGGCAGCTTGCCTTCGCGGCGCAGGATGCCGCGCATGCGCAGTTGCGAGCAGGCGATTACCAGGTACACCAGCAGGGCGATGGAACCCGAGGTGGCCAGCAAGAACTGGAACACATGGGCCGGGGCGAAGTAGTTCACCACCGTGGTGACCATGCCGATCACGGTGCTGACGATTACTGCCGCGCGCGGCACGCCGCGAGACGACGTGCGCTGGATGAACCCCGGCGCATCACCGCGCTTGGCCAGGGAGAAGACCATCCGCGACGAGATGTAGATCGACGAGTTCAGGCAACTGGCGACCGCCACCAGCACTACGCCGTCCACCAGCAGCTTGGCGTAGGGAATCTGCATGATTTCCAGCGCGCGCTGGTAGGAGCCCTGCAGCGGCAGCAGCGGGTCATTCCACGGCACGATGGAGATGATCACGAAGATCGACAGCAGGTAGAACACGCTGATGCGCCAGATCACCGAACGGGTGGCGCGGGCGATGTTGCCAGCGGGGTTGCTTGATTCCGAGGCGGCGATGGTTACCGCTTCGGTGCCCATGAAGCTGAACATGGTGGTCAGCAGCGCGCCGATGATCGCCGCCCAGCCGTTGGGCACGAAGCCGCCCTGGGTATCCAGCAACTGCTTCAGGCCGCTCACCTCGCGGCCAGGCAAACCGCCGAGCAAGGCGTAGAAGCCGAGGCCGATGAAGGCGACGATGGCGATGATCTTGAGCATGGCGAACCAGAACTCGAACTCGCCGTACTTGCCGACACTGGCGAGGTTGGTGGTGGTCAGCACCACGGTCAGCCCGAGGGCGAACAGCCAGGCATCGACCTGCGGGAACCAGGCGTTGAGCACTACACCGGCGGCGATGGCTTCGATCGGGATCACCAGCACCCAGAACCACCAGTACAACCAGCCGATGCTGAACCCGGCCCAACGGCCGATGGCCTTGTCGGCGTAAGTGGAGAAGGAGCCGGTATCGGGGCTGGCGACCGCCATTTCACCGAGCATGCGCATCACCAGCACCACCAGGCTGCCGGCCATGATGTAGGCGAGAATAGCGGCGGGGCCGGCGGCGGCGATAGCGTGGCCGGAACCGACGAACAAACCGGCACCGATGACCCCGGCGATGGACAACATGGTGACGTGGCGCGGCTTGAAACCCTGCGCCAGTTCGGCGCGATCGCGCTGGGTAGATGTATTCATCCTGAAGGCCTTTTTGTTATTGGACTTGTTATGAAACGGCACGACGGGGGAGGCGCCGCAGCACGGGCGATCCCCCGACTGGCAAGCTATCGCTGTCATGGGGAGCGTCTAATGCCTGGGTTTGCCGCATTCATGACTGAAAGCGACATCGGCATGCCAGAGGGCGGCGGGGCAGGTGTTGCATAAAGCTACGAAATTCAGGCTACGTCCGACTTCCGTCCAGGGAATTTCCCAATCATGCTTCCGGCCCTTATCAGCCGTTGCGCCCCTGGGAATCCGTGCCTGGTCTTTGCCGTTCGCTGCACATCAGCGATCAGGTTTGGTCACCTGGAACGTTCGACGGCGCGTAAGCGTCCATTCCGCTTCGGCGGCCACTTAGGTGGTCGCCGTCTCGCGTTATGGCGGCTGTGCGCGGGGCACCTTCGGGTGCGCCGGTTTCCTCGAACCCCGGTTGACCAACCTGCGTACAGCTGCCACCCATTGTTCGGTCACATGGGCGGCGGCTCAGCCCGGTTTGATGAGCGGTGGGACCGGCGCTGCGCGCTCCCGTCAGAGCCGTGCCTGTGCAGTCAGAAGTCGTACCGCACACTCACCGTGGCATTACGCGGCGCACCGTAATGTCCGTAGCTGCCCGCCATCCCGGCGTAGTACTTCTCGTCGAACAGGTTGTTGACGTTGAGGGTCGCCGTCACGTGTTCATTGAACTTATAGCGCGCCATCAGGCTGGCGACGAAGTAGTCGTCCTGGGTGATACGGCTGTTGTAGCGGGAGAAGTACAGCGACGAGCTGGAGTTCCAGTTCACGCCACCGCCCAGTGTCAGCTTTTCCCACTCGCCCGGCAGGCGCCAGGTGTTCCAGAAGCGGAAGGTGTCCATCGGCAACTGGGTAGTGAGGCGCACGCCGTCGGCGTTTTCGGTGCGGGTGTGGCTGTAGCCGGTGTAGACGTTCCAGCCGGTGGCGACTTCACCCGAAAGCTCAACATCCACGCCTTTGGTTTGCGCACCGTCCACCATCTTGTAGGCCGTCGCTCCGCTCGGTGTCAGCTCGTCAGTCGCTTCGGCGAAGTTGTCGCGTTGGACCAGATACGCGGCGAGGTTGGCGTTCAGGCGACCCTCGAAGAACTCGCCTTTCCAGCCCATTTCGTAGTTCTTGCCGACTTCCGGGTCCAGCGGTTTGCCAGTGACATCGGTGTTGCTTTGCGGCTTGAAGATGTCGGTGTAACTGGCATAGATCGATTGCTCCGGCGTCAGGTCGTAGACCAGGCCCGCATAGGGCGTGACCACCCCGCGTTCGTGCATCGAATAAGTGGCGGCCGGCCGGCTGCTGTCGACGACTTGCAGGTTGTAGTCGAACCGGTAGGTCGAAGCGCGGGCGCCGAGGATCAGGTGCAGTTCATCGGTGAAGTTGAGGCGTGTGGCGGCAAAATAGCCGCTTTGGCGGTTGAACACGTCGTATTGGATGCCCGGCTCGATTTCGTCGTCACTCGGCTTGGGGCTCTGGTTTTTCCAGGTGAAGTAGTTGATATCGACATCCGGGCCGCCATCGCCCCGGTGGTTATTTTTGTACTCCAGGTAGTTGAATCCGACGATAAGGTCGTGGGTTTGCCCAAGCAGTTCAAAGGGGCCCTGGAGCGTCGTGTCCACGCCTTTCTGGTACTGCTTGGCGGTGACCACGCCAGCGCTGATGGCGGTCGAGCCGTCCGGCGCCAGCCAGGACCGGTTGGTAGTTGACGAGACGTACGAGGTAAAGGCGTCGCGATCAACATCCATGTAGTTGGCCGCCACCTTCAACTGCCAGTCATTGGCCAGTTGTTGCTCGACATTGAGGGTGTAGTTGGTGGTTTGGTAGTCGTCGTAACCCCAGCGCGCATCTGAACTGTTCGAGCGGGAAAAGTGGGTTTTCTGGCCGTTACTAAAGAGCAGCGGAACCCCCGGTGCACCGTTGACTTTGTAGGTCTGGCGATCAATACCGAAGCGCACCAGCGTGGAATCGGTGACGTCGGCTTCCAGCACGCCATACAGCACGCTGCGGTCCTGGCTGTACCAGTCCATGAAGGTGTGGTTGTTCTGCTCGGCCGCGACGATCCGACCGCGCAGCTTGCCGTCGTCGGTCAACGGCCCGGAAACATCCGCCTCGGCGCGGTAGTAATCCCACGAGCCGATTCCGGCCTGAACGTGGGCCTTGAACTCGCGGGTCGGGCGCTTGCGGATCACGTTGATCACTGCGCTCGGGTCGCCGGCGCCAGTCATCAGGCCGGTGGCACCGCGGACTATTTCGATCCGGTCGTATAGCGCGACGTCCAGCAGGGTGCTGGGCATGTTGCGGGTCTGGTTGTCCTGGAAGGTGGTCACGCCATCGAACTGGTAAGTGTTGATGCCGCTGCCGCGGGAGTAGATGTTGAACCGCTCGCCGCCGTCCTGGGACATGGTGATGCCGGGCGTCTGGTTGAGCACTTCGGTCATGCTGCCCAGGTGCTGGTCGTCCATGCGCTGGCGGGTGACCACGGTGATGGTTTGCGGTGTCTCGCGAATCGACAGGTTCATCTTGGTCGCGGTGCTGGTCGAACCGGTGGTGTACGAGCCGGTGCCTTCGGTGGTGGCGCCCAGGCCGCTGGCGTCGATGTTGGTGGCGCCGAGTTCGAGGGCGTCGTCGGCGCCGCGTGGCAGCAGCACGTAATCACCGTTGCCGCTGCGGGTCACCTGCAGCTGATTGCCTTGCAGCAGTTGGGCGAAACCTTGCTCGATGCTGTAGCTGCCTTGCAGGCCGGGGCTGGTTTTGTCCTGGGTGAGGCGGGCGTCGAACGACAGCACCACGCCCGACTCGCTGGCGAAGCGGCTGAGTACCGCGCCCAGCGGGCCGGCGCTGATTGCGTAGTGGCGCTGCGCTTCTTGCGCATTGGCCAGGCCGGCCGCGCTCAACGGCTGGATGATCCCGGCCTGCAACGCCAAGGCGGCGCCGAGTACGGCGACGGCCAGCGGCTTGCGGGCAAAGGAATGACGGGTTTCGCGGTGAGACATGCAGCGCTCCTTCAAGTGCATTGAGGCAGGTTTGGAGGAGGGGTCGTGCGAGCAGGGGGCAATCGTCAATGCCGGTAAAACTATTTTTCTCATCGACTCAGGCGAGGCCGCGCACCCGCATCCAGTAACGGCTGCGCTGGTCGATGCGTATCGGCAGCACCTGGGCGAGGGCGGCCAGGGCGCGGTCGGTGTCGTCCAGCGGGTAGGCGCCGGACACCCGCAGGTGGGCGACCGCGTCGGCGCAGGTGATAACGCCCGGACGGTAGCGCTGCAATTCTTCCAGCACATCGCCCAGGCGCCAGCCATCGATGACCAGCCGGCCGTGCGCCCACTCGGCGCGGTTGGGGTCGAACGGTTGCGGCGACGGCAGCGGACCCAGGCCGAAGCGCAGGCCCATGCCGGCTTCCACCCGGACTTCAGCACCTCCCGGCTGGTTGCGCACGGCGACGGCGTGTTCCAGCACATCGACTTCGGTCTGCGCGTCCTGCTGGCGCACGCTGAAGCGAGTGCCCAGCGCGCGGATCTCGCCGTGGGCACTGCGCACCTTGAGTGGACGCGGGTCTTTGCCGGTTTCCAGAAGGATCTCGCCTGCGCGCAGGATGATCAGGCGCTGGCGCTCGTCGAAGCGGATATCCACAGCGCTGGCGGTGTTGAGGGTCAGGCGGGTGCCGTCTTCCAGGGTCAGGTTGCGCCGTTCGCCGGTGGCGGTGCGGTGGTCCGCCAGCCACAGCGGCGCCTGGCGATAGCCCGTCCAGCTCAGCCCGGACACGCCGAGGCCCAGCACCAGGCCCTTGAGCAGGGTGCGCCGCGCCGGTTGCGCGAGGTCGGTGGCCAAGGTGCGCCGCGCGAGGCCGGACGGCACGCCGCACAGTTCGGCGCGGAAATTCTCCAGTTGCTGCCAGGCCCATTGGTGCAAAGCGTCTTGCTGGTGCCAGGCCTGCCATTGGTCTCGGGTGTGCAGGCATTCCGGCGCGGCGCCCAGGCGTGCATGCCACTGCGCCGCATCGCGCAGGGCCAGGCGCTGACCGGCGGGGCTCATGTCCGTGCGTCCAGAATGAACAGCAGGCATTGCTCGGTGGCCCTGGCGATGTACTTGGTCACCGAACTGAGCGAGACGCCCAGCCGCTCGGCGATTTGCGCATACGGCAGGCCATCGAGCTGGGCGAGGAAAAACGCCATCCGCACCTTGGGGCCGAGGCCGTCGAGCATGGCATCGAGTTGCAAAAGGGTTTCCAGCATCAGCACGCGGTCTTCCGGCGACACTTCCAGCAACTCCGGTTCCTGGGCCAGGGCGGCGAGATAGGCCTGCTCCAGGGTGCGCCGGCGCAGGTGATCGACCATCACCCGTTTGGCCACGGTGGCGAGGAAATTGCGCGGCTCGCGCAGCGGATGCACCACCGTGCCGGTGATCAGGCGCAGGAACGTGTCCTGGGTCAGGTCGGCGGCCCGTTCGCCATCACCCAGACGCCGACGCAGCCAGCCGCGCAACCAACTGCTGTGGTCGCGGTAGAGGCAGTGCATGTCATCGTGCGTTGAAGGCGGCGGCAAGGTTCTGGACACCCCGGAACTCCCTGATAACCCGATGCGGATAGGAACGGGTCGCAATACTAATGAGATCAAGTTGCAAATGGAACTGTGGAAGACGGCGATAAGCCGCGCCGACGAATAGATTGAATTTGCGAATGGTTCTCGATAGAGTCTGCGCCCTCGCACCGCAGTGACAATGGGCCGCCATGTCGAGCATGACCACCGAAGAACTGGAGCGGGCCTTCAAGGCGCATGCGCGTGAGTTGCGGGTGTTCCTCTATCGGCAACTGCAGAGCACCGAGACCGCCGCCGACCTCGCTCAGGAAACCTACCTGCGCATGCTCAGCCAGCGGCCGCGCAAGCCGGTGGACAACCTGCGCGCCTTTATCTTCCGTATCGGTCGCAATCTGGCCATCGACCACCTGCGCAGCCGGGTGTCCCGGGAGCGTCACGATCAAGGTATGGCCTATCTCTTCGAAGTCACCGGGGAAAGCCCCGAACTCATCGATACCGTCGCCGCCAGCCAGGAGCTGGAAGCACTGAACGCGGCCTGGCAACGCATGGACGAGCCGGCCAAAAGCATTTTCCTGAAGTGCCGGTTGCAGGGCATGGCGCACAAGGATGTCGCCCGTGAGCTGGGTGTTTCCCTCAGTACGGTGGAGAAAAGCCTCGCCGGTGCGCTGGACTTTTTGCGCCGAAGTCTTCAGCGTTGACCGCCATGTCCGATACCCACCATCCCGACCGTCCATTGCACGCCACTGCCCATGCCTGGGTGGTGCGCTTGACGTCGGGCGATGCCAGCCCGGCAGACGTCGAGGCCGCGCGCGCCTGGTGCCAGGAGCACCCGGACCACCAGCAGGCGTTTGTCGAAGCCCGGCGGTTGTGGCAGCTCGCGGGACAGGTTGAATTGCCGGTCGAGCGAACCCGCACCCCGCGGGTGTGGCGCTGGTCTGCGGCGGCGGTGTTGGTGATCGGCGTGAGCCTCGGTCTGGTCCGGCAACAGGCCTGGGATGCCGACTACCGCACCGCCCGTGGCGAACAGCAGCGCATTACGTTGGCCGACGGTTCGCGAATCCTCCTCGACGTCGATTCGGCGGTGGATGTCACCCTGCACGATGACCGCCGCGAGATCGTCCTGCGCAAGGGCGAGGCGCTGTTCGAAGTCGCGCACGATCCGCAGCGGCCGTTCCGGGTCGCGGCCGGTGACCTGAGTGCCACGGCGCTGGGCACGGTCTACGCGGTGCGTAAACAGGACAACGGCATACAAGTCACCGTCGCCCAAGGCCGGGTGGCGGTGCAGGGTGATGCTGCGGCGGTCACCCTGGCGGCCGGCGAACAGGTCACCTGGCAGGGCGGGGCGTTGCTGGCGAAGCAGCCGGTCGATACCGCCAAGGCCCTGGCCTGGCAGCATGGCCGGCTGGTGTTCGAGATGACACCGCTGGCAGACGTGCTCGCCGAGTTGCAGCGCTACCGCCCCGGCTACCTGCTGATCGGCGACGACAACCTGCGCGGGCTGCGGGTCAGCGGCACCTTCCGCCTCGACCGCCTCGACGACGCCCTGGCCACCCTGGAACAGGCGTTCCCCCTGACCATCAAGCGCTACACCGATTATGTGCTGGTGATGCAGCCACGCTGAATCGAAAATTTTTTACGGGTCTGCGTTCGTCACCCGTCTTCCTTGGCGAAAACGATAATACGTTGCATTCGCCAGGGAGATTTACATGCGTCACGTCACCACCGGTATCCGTCCACTCGTCGTCGCCTTGCGCCGCGCCACGCTGCTGATGGGCCTGTTGCCCGCGCTGGCCTGGGCCGAGCCGGTTGCCTTCGATATTCCCGCGCAGTCGCTGGGTTCGGCGCTCAACCAGTTGGCCGAGCAGAGCGGTTTGCAGGTGATTTACAACGGCGAGTTGGTGCAGGGCCTGAGCAGCCCGGCCGTGCGTGGCAGCCAGGAACCCGAGGCGGCGTTGCAGCGTTTGCTGCAGGGCAGCGGGCTGATCTGGCACACCACCGGCGCCGGCAGCGTCATGCTGGAAAAGGCCGCGGTGCAAGGGGATGCCGTGCAGTTGGGCGCCACGTCGGTGACCGGCGCGGTGGCGGGGAGCGTCACCGAGGGCAGCACCTCGTACGCAAGCCGTGGCCCGACCACCACCGCCACGCGGCTGAACATGACCCAGCGCGAAACCCCGCAGTCGGTGACCGTGGTTACCCGCCAGCGCATGGACGACCAGAACATGAAGGACCTGGACGACGTGCTGCAGAACACCACCGGCGTGATCGTCATCAAGAACGGCGGCGAGCGCTCGCTGTACCAGTCCCGCGGCCAGTTGGTGGACAGCCTGCAGATCGACGGCGTGCCCACCAACATCGGCAACGCCTATTCGATGGACGCCATCTCCAAACCGGCCACCGATATCTACGACCGCGTCGAAGTGGTACGCGGCGCCACCGGCCTGACCGAAGGCGCGGGCACGCCATCGGCGGCGATCAACCTGGTGCGCAAGCGGCCGACGGCCGAACCCCAGGCGCTGGTGGAAACCTCGGTGGGCTCGTGGGACAACTACCGCACCCTGGTCGATTTATCGTCGGCACTGAACGAGCAGGGCACGCTGCGCGGGCGCACGGTGATGAGCTACAACGACGCCAACAGCTACATGGACAACGTGAAAAAAGAAAACCAGTTGTTCTACGGCATCGTCGAAATGGACCTGTCGGCAAGCACCATGGCCACGTTGGGTTTTTCCTATCAGAAGGACCGCAACTCCGGTTATGACTGGTCGGCCCTGCCAACCGCCAAAGACGGCACGTTCTATCCGCTGTCGCGCTCGACCAATCTCACCGGCAAGTGGAACAAGCTGAACAAGAACAACACCACCTTTTTCGCCGACATCCAGCACAGCTTCGACAACGACTGGAAACTGATCGTCGCCGCCAACCACATCAAGGCCAAGTCGGATTTTCTCGGCAACTACACCTGGCGCGTCAGCGGCGACCGCTTCAGCCTGAATCCGCGGCACTTCTTCTATGACGACACCCAGACCAGCGTCGACGGCTATGCCACCGGGCCGTTCGAATTGCTGGGGCGGCGCCATGAGCTGGTGCTGGGCGCCAACCTGCGCAAGGACGATTTCGACTACCACGGCGGTCGCGATGCCGGTTACGGCTATCAGTTCGACATGAACGACCTGTCCGGCTTCAACCCGCCCAAGCCGACCGGGCTCAACGCCAATATGTGGAAGTACAACATCACCCAGGAGCAGTCCGGGGTCTACGGCGCCGCGCGCTTCAGCCTGACCGACAGCACCAGGTTCATCGTCGGTAGCCGGGTCAGTTGGTTCAAGACCGAGAACATGACCAACACCACCGGCATCCCGCGCAACACCGAATACGCGAAAAACCGCGAGATCACGCCCTACGCCGGCCTGGTGCAGGAGCTGAGCGACAACCTTTCCGCCTACGCCAGCTACACCGAAATCTTCAAGCCGCAGGCGAACCTGGACTCCAGCGGCTCGATCCTCGACCCCATGACCGGCAGCAACTACGAGCTGGGCCTCAAGGGCGAGTTCTACGACAAGCGCCTTAACGCCAGCGTCGCACTGTTCCAGGCCGACCAGACCGGTCGCGCCGAATACCTGCTGCCATGCAACTGCTACGAGCCTTCCGAGAAAGTCCGCAACCGCGGCGTTGAGCTGGAGGTGAACGGCGCGTTGACCGAGGAATGGAACCTGTCGGCGGGCTACACCTACGTCCAGTCCAAGTACATTGGCGGCGAGCAGAAGGGCGAGGATTACTCGTCGCTGGCACCGCGGCACCTGTTCAAGATCGCCACCGACTATCGCCTGCCGGGTGTGCTGAACAAGGCGCGGGTGGGCGGCAGCGTGTACGCCCAGAGCAAGATCACCAACCGCGAGGCCAACTACCAGATCCAGCAGCGCGGCTACGCCCTGACCAGCCTGCACGCGATCTACGAGCTGAACGAGCATCTTGAAGTGCAGTACAACCTGGATAACGTCTTCGACAAGAAGTACATCCAGACCATCGGCAACGACAACTATTGGAACTTCTACGGCGAGCCACGCAATTTCAACGTGGCGTTGCGGGCGAAGTTCTGAGGCGCGATCCAGCCGAACTTGCCGGCGTCTCCACCGGTCCGAAGGAAACACCTCTCACTTCGGAGCGACCCCGTGGAAGACCGCGTGATGCAAGGCATCCAGCATGGCGAACCGCAACGCGATGCGGGTGGCTGGCTACCCCTTGAAGGGTATGCGGCGCTTGGCGACGGGCGTTCGGTGGCGCTGGTGGGCTGGGACGGTTCGATCGACTGGTGGTGCGTGCCGCACATGGACTCGCCGCCGTTGTTCGATCGCCTGCTGGCGCCGCACCACGGCGGCTACTTCGCGATTACGCCGAAGCAGGCGTACCGCGTCGAGCGCCGTTACCTGCCGGGCAGCAACGTGCTGGAAACCCTGTTCATCACTGACAGCGGTCGTGTGCGCCTGGTCGAGTCGCTCAACAGCGGCCCGGCCGGGCGTTTGCCTTGGGGGGAACTGGGGCGGCGCCTGGAAGGCATGGAAGGGCAGGTCGATTTCGCGGTGAAGATCGACTTCGGCACCCAGGCCGACACCGTCTCGCCCTTTCTCGCCCCGACCGGCAACGGCTGCGTGTTTCACGCCGGCCATATCCTCGGCATGTTCATCTACAGCGAGCAATTGCAGATCCAGCGCAAGGACGACCTTGGCGTGCGCGCCGAGGTGCGCGTGGCGGCCGGCGACAAGGTGGTCATGGCCATCGTCAGCGGGCGCGATGAACCGCTGGTGGTGCCGAGCCTCGAACTGATCGACGCGCGCATCGACGGTTCGCACCGCGAGTGGCTGCAATGGAGTGAATGCCTGAGCTATGACGGCCCGTACCAGACGCTGGTGGTGCGCAGCGCGCTGGCGCTCAAGCTGCTGCTGTCCTCGCCCACCGGGGCGATCATGGCCGCGGCCACCACCTCGCTGCCCGAGCGCATCGGCGGCACCAAGAACTATGACTATCGCTTCGCCTGGGTGCGGGACGCCGGCTACATCATCGAAGCCTTCCTCACCATGGGCGCCCAGCCCGAAGCCAAGGCGGCTCTGACCTGGCTGCTGCACCGCCTGAGCGAGCACGGCGTGCGGGTGTTCTACACGCTGCAAGGCGAGGTGGGCGAGGGCGCACGTGCGTTGCCGTTGCCCGGCTACAAATACTCGCCGCCGGTGGTCGGCAACAATGCCACCGGGCAGATCCAGCACGGCATCTACGGCGATATCTTCGAGACGGTGCGCAGTTTCATCGCTTGCGGCAACGTCCTCGATGCCCGCAGCGCGAAGCTGCTGTGCTGTTTCGCTGACCAGTGCGCCGATACCTGGCGCCAGCCCGATTCCGGCATCTGGGAACTGCCGGAGATTCGCCATTACACCACTTCGAAAATCAGTTGCTGGCAGGCCCTCAACCACGCGGTGGAGCTGGCCGACCACGGCCACCTGCCTACCACGTGCCGTGATCGCTGGGACCGTGAGCGCCAGCGTGTTCACGCCTGGGTCGAGGCCCATTGCTGGAGCGAGACGCTGCAGGGGTATCAGTTCTACCCGGACAGCGAACGGCTCGACGGCTCGATCGCCCTCGCGGTGCGCTTCGGCTACCCCGAGCGGGAACGTTTGCGCAGCACTCTGGAGGCGGTGCAGCGGGAGTTGGGGCGGGGTGCTTTTCACTACCGTTACAGCCAGGTCGAGCTGGAGGAAGGTTGCTTCCTTGCCTGCACGTTCTGGTTGATCGAGGCCTGGGCCTTGCTTGGCCAGCAAGCGCGGGCCGAGGACGCGTTCGACAAGGCGGTGGAGGGTCTGGGGCGCGGGGTGGGGATCTACGCCGAGATGGTCGATCCCGACAGTGGCCAGTACCTGGGCAACCTGCCGCAAGGGCTGACGCATCTGTCGCTGATACGGGCGGCGCGGGCGATTGGCGGGGAGGACAGTCACCGCGGTAATAGCTGAGTGCTATGATCGCGGGCCTGATCCCCTGGTACACAAGGAAGCCCCATGAGCTCGACGCCACCCAATGGCCTGCCGGTCTATCGCCTGATCACCGGCCGCGACGATTCCGCGTTCTGCCAGCGCATTTCCGAAATGCTTGCGCTGGGGTACGAGTTGCATGGCTCGCCCAGCATCACCTTCGATGCGAGCAAGCAGCATGTGATCGCGGCTCAGGCGGTGGTGTGGCCGGGGCGGTAGTTGGGGTTATGAGATCGGATGAGCACGGCATGTGTCTGTCTTGGTCGATCCGGCGCTTCGCGAGCAAGCTCGCTCCTACAGGTCACTGAACCCGCGAATGCCCCTGTAGGAGCGAGCTTGCTCGCGATGCGCCAAAATAGAGCATGTGTTTGGCAGCTCCGCTCCAGCCGCTTCTAGAAGTAGTAACCGATATTCACGTAAACCTGGTTCTCCCACTGATCACTGCCGCCAGCGCCCAGGCTCTGCGCATAGCTGCTGCCACCGATATAGGGATCGTTCTTGCCGATCAGCCATTCGGTGGCGATCCACAATTTGCTCAGTGAGAACGACGAGCCAAGGATCAGCCGCTCGGAGGTGTCGAAGCCCGAGGCGGATTTGTCGAAGGCGCTGTAGTTGGCGTACAGCTTGATCCCGCTGAGCTGGTCGAACAGGTATTTGCCGTCGACGTCGTAGCTGAGGTCGGCAACGTAGAAGTTGCCGCGGCTGGCGACGTTGAAGGTGCCGTCGTAGCCGCCGAAGGTGACCACTTCATCGGTGCCTTCATTGCGCGGCGACATCTGTTGCCGCGCCGCCATCAATTGCACGCCCCACAGGCCGTTCTTGCCCAGGTAGTGCACCGCCACGGCATTGCGCCGGCCGTCGTCGCCGGTGTCGTTGTTCTTCAGCGTGGAAGTCATGCCCGACACGCCGACCTCGGATTTCCAGTCGCCCAGCTGCACGGCCTTGGCCAGGCGCAGCACCGCAGTGTTGCGCTCGCGGTTGTCGCTGCCGTCCTCGACGTAGCTGTCGGCCGAGGACACCACAGTGGAATAGGTGCGGCCATTGCTGGTGCCCTTGCCTTGCCAGGCCGGGCGCAGGTAGTAGCCGGCCTGGATGTTCCAGTCGCCGACCTGCTGGATGTACTTGGCGCCGATCTGCTCGACATCTTCCAGGCCGATGACGTTGCCCAGGGTTTCGAAGAAGGTGCTGCCGAAGTACGGCTGCAGGCCGAACGGAATCTGGTTGAGGCCGACCTGGATCTGCTGGTCCGGGTTGAAGCGGTAGCCGACCCAGGCGGTTTCGGCAAACGCCACGTCGCCGACATTATTGGTGTACTTGTACGGGTAAGCGCGCCCGTAGAAACGGTACTTGGCGGCGCCGATCCAGGTGTCGGAGGTGTATTTGGCAGTGAGGAAGGCGGTGTCGAAGTTGAACTTCTGGATGTCGCGGTCCGGGTCGTAGTCCCAACGGGCGCGCACGGCGCCACCGAGGTCGAGGTGGTCGGTGACCTGCACCGCCATCGCCGGGACGGCGAGGCTGGACAAGGCGGCAAGACAAACGGACTGCAAGCGCAGGGAAGCGGTGAAGGGCATGTGGCGGCTCTCGTTTATTGTTATGTGAGACGCGCGCAGTGTTGCCATCGAGCCTTTGCGGGACAAACGATTAAATCGGGGGACAAACCTGCGTTTAACGCAGGTTACTGCCTGAGAATTTTGTCGGCTTTGTAGGAAGAGTCCTTGCCGCGTGGAATACTGCAAACCTTGTCAGCCGTCTTCCGAGCGCCTTCCATGAAACGCAAAATGCCAGGTCTCAACGCACTCAAAGCCTTCGAAGTGGCCGGTAGCACCGGCAGCTTCACCCGCGCCGCCGAGTTGCTCAACGTCACCCAGAGCGCGGTCAGCCGCCAGGTGCGGCAACTGGAAGAGCAACTGGGCGAGCACCTGCTGCAACGCCGGCATCATCATCTTGAACTGACCAATGCCGGGCGCGTGCTGCTGCGGGCGCTGCACCAGTCGTTCGACAAGATCGAAATGACCGTGCGCAGCATCCAGCAGAAAACCCACGCCAACCGCCTGCACCTCAATGCCCCGCCGACCTTTACCAGCCGCTGGCTGATGCCACGGCTGGGACGTCTGCGCGAGCGCCATCCGGAACTGGAACTGAGCATTACCACGCGGTTGCAGGACAGCCTCGCGGAAACCGCCACCCTCGATTGCGCGATCCGCTTCGGCAATGGCGAGTGGGATGGCCTGGACAGCTCGTTACTGATTCAGGAGCGGCATATCGCCGTGTGTGCGCCGTCGTTGTATGCCCGGGAGGAAGACGAGCAGGGCATCGACCTGAACCGCATGACGTTGCTGCATGTGCTGGCCCGCGAAGACCAGCGCTACCTCACCTGGAAACACTGGCTGGACGCTGCCCGCATCAGCGGCGTGGATACCCAGGGCGGTTATGAGTTCGACCTGCTGGACCTGGCCATCCGTGCTGCGGTGGACGGTTTGGGCATCACCATCGCCGACTGGCACATGGTCGCCCCGGAACTGGCCAGCGGACGGCTGACCCAGGTGCTCAATGTGCATGTGGACGGTCACCAGTCCTACTGGCTGGTGACCCGCCCGGAACAGCGCGATGCGCCGCAGTTGCAGTTGTTCAGCCAGTGGTTGCAGGAAGAGATCTGGCTGGCGCAGCGGCAGTTGGAACCGTCTAATCCGGCTGTTTGAGGTGGCTTTTCAGGGGGCCATCGCTGGCAAGCCAGCTCCCACCGGGTTCAGTTGCCATTAACACTGTGGGCGCTGGCTTGCCAGCGATGGCCTCCTGAAGCACACCCACTAACATGCATTTTTCGAATGTTTCCCTGCGCTATTAATCGTTTGTCCATCCGCCCCCGAATCACAACACTGCCCGTCAATAACAACGTGACAACGATGGGCAACCCACGATGCGAATCGAGCGAAATTTTGTTGATGGCCACTTTATCGAGCCTGCCGGCGCGGCATTGATTGCGGTGCAGGACCCGGCCACGGAAAGCGTGGTCGGCCAGGTCGCCGCGGCCACCGTGGAGGAGGCCATCGCCGCCGTCGACGCCGCTGCCGTGGCGCAGAAGACCTGGGGCAAGCTGACCAGCATCGAGCGCGGCGAGCACCTGCGCGCCTTCGCCGACGCCCTCGACGCCCATGCCGTGCAGATCGGCGAGGCGCTGGCCGCCGAGTCCGGCAAGAGCCTGGAAGACGCCAGCAACGAGGCCCGTTACGCCGCACAAATCACTCGCTACCACGCCGAGTGGGCGCGGCGCATCGAAGGCGAGATCATCCCCAGCGATACCCCCGACGAACGTCTGTTCCTGCACCGCGAGCCGATCGGCGTGGTGGCCTGCCTGATTCCGTTCAACTACCCGGTCTACACCCTGCTGCGCAAAGTTGCTCCGGCGCTGATCGCCGGCAATACCGTGGTGGTGCGGCCGAGCAACAACACGCCGCTGTCGGCGTTTGAAATCGCCCGCGCCGCGCAACAGGCCGGCCTGCCAGCGGGCGTGCTGAACATCCTGACCATGGACCACGCCACCGCTGCCAGCCTTTGCACCCACAAGGCGGTGGGCTTGATCACCCTGACCGGCAGCGTCAACGCCGGGCGCATCGTCCTCGATTACTGCAAGGAAAACATCGCCAAGCCGTCCCTGGAACTGGGCGGCAAGACGCCAGTGATCGTCGAAGCCGATGCCGACCTGGAAAAGGCCGCCAACGATATTGTCGGTTCCAAGACCACCCACTGCGGCCAGTTGTGCACGGCGGTGGAGCGGGTCTACGCCCACGACAGCGTGCACGACCGCCTGCTGGCGCTGCTCAAGGAGAAATTCGCCGCGGTGCGTTTCGGCGACCGCGCCGAGGAACCGCAGCGGATGGGCCCGCTGGTCAACGCTGCCTCCCGGCGCAATATCCACGCCATGGTCGAGCGCGCGGTCGCGGCCGGCGCGGTGCTGGAAACCGGTGGTTTCATTCCGCAGGGCCCGGGCCATTTCTACCCGCCGACCCTGCTCAGCCACTGCCGCCAGGACATGGAAATCGTCCAGGAAGAAACCTTCGGTCCGGTGCTGGCGCTGCTGCGCTACCACAGCATCGACCAGGCGCTGGACATGGCCAACGACCACCAGTTCGGCCTGTCCTCGGTGCTCTACACCGAAAACTACCGCACCACCATGAAGGTGGCCGCCGCCATCGAGGCCGGCGAGCTGTACGTCAATCGCACCCCGGCCGACCCGTATCAGGGCTTCCACGCCGGCTGGAAACGCTCGGGCCTGGGCGGCGATGACGGCAAGCACGGAATGCTCGAATTCACCCAGACCCGACTGGTGGTCATGAATTACTGAAGCCGCAAGTTCCACGCTTCAAGCGGCAAGTAAAAGCAGCACGCGCTGTGCCTTTACTTGTGGCTTGCAGCTTGAAGCTTGTAGCTGCGAACCCGCTATACCAATAAAAACAATGAGGCTCCAAGAATGTCCAAGCATGCTGCCAATGCTGCTGTCCAGGATTCCGCCGTCCCCGTCGCGGGCGCCAGCGACAAGGGAAGTCGCTATTTCCAACTGATGCTGCTGGTGCTCGCTGCCGGCGCGATCTACCCGATTCTCTACCTGCGGCAGGTCTACCAGACCACCATGCTCGAGGTATTCCAGATCAACCACAGCGAGCTGGGTTACCTGTACTCCATGCTCGGCACCATCTTCCTGCTCAGCTACCTGCCCAGCGGCTGGCTGGCTGACCGCATCGCCCCGCGTTTCCTGATCTTCTTCTCGCTGGTGGCCACCGGCGCGCTGGGCCTGTGGTATTCCACTGCGCCGTCGATGACCGGCCTGCTGATCATCTTCGGCTGCTGGGGCCTGACCACCGGCCTGACCTTCTGGGCCTCGGTGCTCAAGCGGGTCAAGATGATCGCCCGGCATTCCGAGCAGGGCCGTTTCTTCGGCATCCTCGACGGCGGCCGCGGTCTGGTGGAGGCGCTGCTGGCCACCGTGGCCCTGGCGCTGTTCGCCTTTGCCACCGAAACCCGCGGCGAATCGGTCGCAGAAGGCTTCAAGCACGTGGTCTACCTGTACTCCTTCACCTGTATCGCCATCGGCTGCGTACTGGTGCTGCTCAAGGACCCCAAGTCCATGGAAAGCACCGAGGCGGTGGAGAAGGGCAAGTTCAACCTGCTGAGCGACCTCGCGACCCTGGTCAGGATCCCCGAGCTGTGGCTGGTGACCGCCATTGTGTTCTGCGGCTACCACATCTTCTGGGCCACCTACAGTTTCTCCGACTACCTGCAAGGCAGCGGCATGACCGCCGTCATGGCCGGCACCATCACCACCATCAAGCTGTGGATGCGCCCCATCGGCGGCATCGGTGGCGGCTGGTTGGGTGACAAGTTCAGCAACGTCTCGGTGCTGATCGTGGCCATGCTCCTGGCCACCCTGGGCATCTTCGGCCTGATCGTCTTCCCGGCGCTGAACAGTCTCGGCCTGCTGATCGCCACGGTGATCTTCATCGGCCTGATGACCTACGCCATCCGTGGCCTGTACTGGGCAATCCTCGATACCTGCGCCATTCCGCTGCGCATCACCGGCCTGGCGATCGGCATCGTCTCGGTGGTCGGCTACCTGCCCGACACCTTCATTCCGCTGATCAACGGTTACCTCACCGAACACTACCCTGGCGCCCTGGGCTACAAGCTGTACTTCAGCTACATCGGCGCCGTGGGCCTGATCGGCACCCTGGCCGCGGTGGCACTGCGGGCCCGGGTCAAGCGCAACAACCGACTTCAGAACACAGGTGCCTGAGATGAAAATCGTCGCTCTCGAAACCCATATCGTCGCCGTACCGCCCCCACACATCGGCGGCATGTACTGGCTGTTCGTCAAGCTGCGCACTGCCTGCGGCATTGAAGGCGTCGGCGAGATCTACGCTGCCACCTTCGGCCCCAAGGCCATGCTGCCGATCATCGAGGACGTGTTCGAGCGCTACCTGCTCGACCAGGACCCGCACCACATCGAGCGTTTCTTCCGTCAGGCCTATTCGAGCGGCTTCACCCAGCGCCCGGACCTGACCATGATGGGCGTGGTCAGCGGCCTGGAAATGGCCTGCTGGGACATCATCGGCAAGGCGGCGAACAAGCCGGTCTACGAACTGCTCGGCGGCAAGGTGCACGAGCGCCTGCGTTCCTACACCTACCTGTACCCGGTCAACAGCCAGGGCGAGTACGACTACGATGACCCGGACCTGGCCGCCGAATGCGCGGTGCAGAACATGAACAAGGGCTTCACCGCAGTGAAGTTCGATCCGGCGGGCCCGTACACCGCCTATTCCGGGCACCAGATATCCCTGGAAGTGCTGGCGCGCTGCGAAACCTTCTGCCGCAAGATCCGCGAGGCGGTGGGCGACAAGTGCGACCTGCTGTTCGGCACCCACGGGCAAATGGTGCCGTCTTCGGCGATCCGCCTGGCCAAGCGCCTGGAGAAGTACGATCCATTGTGGTTCGAAGAGCCGATCCCGCCGGGCCAGGAAGACGCCATGGCCCAGGTGGCCAGCAAGACCAGCATCCCCATCGCCACCGGCGAGCGGCTGACCACCAAGTACGAGTTCTTCAAGCTGCTGCAGGCCGGCGGTGCGTCGATCCTGCAGATGAACGTGGCGCGCTGCGGCGGTCTGCTGGAGGCGAAGAAGATCGCCAGCCTGGCCGAGGTGTACTACGCGCAGATTGCCCCGCACCTCTACAACGGTCCGATCGGCGCGGCGGCCAGCTTCCAGCTCGCTGCCTGCACGCCGAACTTCCTGATCCAGGAAAGCATCGAGACCTGGGGCGGCTTCCATGCCGAAGTGCTGACCAGGCCGCTGCAATGGGAAGACGGCTACATCATCCCGTCCAGCGAACCGGGCCTGGGTGTCGAGCTGAACATGGACGTGGTGCGCAAGCACACGCCCTACACCGGCCAGCGCCTGCACCTGCAAATGGCACCAACCCCGGCCGACGTGCGCGACATTTCGCCGGCCAAGGGCTGACCCGACGCTCGCCCGGCAACGGGCGGCGCTCACTCTGACTTACGCGGTAACTGCATGACTTACGACTACATCATCGCCGGCGCGGGTGCTGCCGGTTGCGTCCTCGCCAACCGGCTGTCGGCCTCGGGCAAGCACTCGGTGCTGCTGCTGGAAGCGGGCGGCAAGGACGACTCGTTCTGGTTCAAGATCCCGGTCGGTTTCGCCAAGATGTATTACAACCCGACCTTCAACTGGATGTATTACAGCCAGCCGCAGAAGCAACTCGCCAATCGCGCCATCTACGCCCCGCGCGGCAAGGTGCAGGGCGGTTCGGGTTCGATCAACGCGATGATCTACGTGCGCGGCCAGGCCCATGACTTCGACGACTGGGCGGCCAATGGCAACGACGGCTGGGGTTTCAAGGACGTGCTGCCGTACTTCCGCAAGCTGGAGAACCACCCGCTGGGCGACAGCGCCTACCACGGCGGCAGCGGGCCGATCAGCATCACCCCGATGAAGGGCCAGACCCACCCGATCTGCGACGTCTTCCTCAAGGGTTGCGAAGAGCTGGGCTACCCGCGCAGCGAAGACTTCAACGGGCCGAAATTCGAAGGCGCCGGCATCTACGACGTCAACACCCGTAACGGCCAGCGCTGCTCCAGCAGCTTCGCCCACCTGCACCCTGCGTTGAGCCGGGCAAACCTGACGATCGAACACCATGCGCTGGTCGACCGGGTGCTGTTCGAAGGCGAGCGGGCCAGTGGCGTGCTGGTCAGCCAGAACGGTGTCAGCCGCAGCTTTATCGCGCGCAAGGAAGTCATCCTCTGCGCCGGCGCCGTCGACACGCCGAAGATCCTGCAACTGTCCGGGGTGGGCGACCGCGCCCTGCTGGACAAGCACGGCATCAAGCAGGTCAGGCAACTGCCGGCGGTGGGCCGCAATCTGCAGGACCACCTGTGCGTCAGCTACTACTACAAGGCCAATATCCCGACCCTCAACGACCAGCTCGGCTCGTTGCTCGGCCAGCTCAAGCTGGGCCTGCAATACCTGTTCACGCGCAAGGGCGCGCTGGCGATGAGCGTCAACCAGGCGGGTGGTTTCTTCCGTGGTCAGGAGGGCGAGCAGAACCCCAATCTGCAGTTGTATTTCAACCCACTGTCGTACCAGATCCCGAAGAACAACAAGGCCAGCCTCAAGCCCGAGCCGTACTCCGGCTTCCTGCTGTGCTTCAACCCGTGCCGGCCGACCAGCCGTGGTCATGTCGAAATTGCCTCGGGCAACCCCCGCGATGCGGCGCTGATCGACCCCAACTACCTGAGCACCGAGAAGGACATCGACGAGGTGATCCAGGGCAGCCGGCTGATGCGCAAGATCATGCAGGCTCCGGCGCTCAAGGGCATTACCGTCGAAGAAGTGCTGCCGGGCCCGGCGGTGGACAGCGACGAGCAGATGCTGGCGTACTTCCGCGAGAACAGCGGCTCGATCTACCACCTGTGCGGCACCTGCGCCATGGGCGCCGACGAAGCCAGCTCGGTGGTGGACAAACGCCTGAAAGTGCACGGCCTTGATGGGCTGCGGGTGATCGATGCGTCGATCTTCCCCAATGTGACCTCCGGCAACACCCATGCTGCCGTGCTGATGGTGGCGGAGAAGGGGGCTGATCTGGTGTTGGCGGATGCCTGATCATCTCGCGACGGATCGTCGCCCCGACAAGCGCGCTCCTACCGTGCCAAATGTGTGACCTGTAGGAGCGAGCTTGCTCGCGATGCGGCGCTCGGTCCTGAGAACACCGACCATCTGCCAGCCAGCAAGAAAACCTCTACAGAAATGAACCCGCCCAAGCGAAAGTTGTACAAGAGAATATACTTGTACAATATTTCGCAGCGCTTTCGAGGTTCTTTCACATGGCGAGCACCAGCAATCGCAGGCGACGAACCCTGGTATCGCTCTCCCTGCTGCTGGCGCTGACCGCCAACGCCGCCGCCGACTGGCGGCCCGCATTGCCCGACGCCCGGCTGGTGGGCAGCGGAGAATTCACCTGGTTTGGCCTGCGTCTCTACAGCGCCCGCTTGTGGAGCCCCTTCACGCCCCCCGACTTGCAGCGGCCCTTCGCCTTGGAACTCATCTACCACCGCTCGCTATCCCGGGACACACTGGTCGAAGCCAGCCTCGAAGAAATGCGCCGCCTCGGCGACAAGACGCTGGACGCCGCCACCCTGGACCGCTGGACCGAGGCCATGAACGGCGCCTTTGTCGATGTGCGGCCCGGCATGCGTATCATCGGCTTGTATCTGCCGGGACGCGGCTGCCGTTTCTATGTCGACGGCGAGCTGCGCCGCGAGATTGACGACGCCGCCTTTGCCCGTGCGTTCTTCGCCATCTGGCTGGACCCGCGGGCCCGTGATCCACAACTGCGCCAGCGCCTGCTGGGGCAGGTCGATCGAGGAGAGTGACATGCGCAGAATCCTGATCCTGCTTGGCTGCCTGCTGCTGGGCAGTTGCGGCAACGTCGATGTGCAGACCTACGCCAAGGAACAGCCCAGTCTGGACCTGCTGGCGTTCTTCTCGCGCCCGGTCCAGGCCTGGGGCATGGTGCAGAACCGCTCCGGGGAGGTGACCAAGCGTTTTCATGTGCGCGTCGACAGTCGCCGCGAAGGTGAACGGCTGATCCTCGATGAACGTTTCGTCTACAGCGACGGCACCCGCCAGCAGCGTACCTGGACGCTGACACCGGAAGGCCAGGGCCGTTGGCGCGGGCGCGCCGGCGATGTGATCGGCGAGGCCGTTGGTGAAGTGGCCGGCAACGCGCTGCACTGGCGCTATCGTCTGGACGTTCCGGTCGATGGTCGGCACTGGGAGCTGGATATGGACGACTGGATGTACCTGATGGACGAAGACACCCTGATCAATCGCACCAGCATGCGCAAATTCGGCGTGGAAGTGGGGCAGGTGACGCTGTTCTTCCGTCGCCTGCCGGAGGCGAACGCGGGTGACTGAAGCTGTCCGGCTCGGCCTGGTGCTGGGTGACCAATTGTCGTTCGACCTGGCGTCGCTGCGCGCCCTCGACCCCGCCCGCGACGTGCTGCTGATGGCCGAGGTGGAGGGTGAAGCACGCTACGTGCCCCACCACCCGCAGAAGATCGTGCTGATCTTCAGTGCCATGCGTCATTTCGCCGAGGCCCTGCGTGAGCAAGGCTGGCGGGTGCAGTACGTGCATCTGGACGCCCCGGATAACAGCGGCAGCATCGCCGGCGAACTGCGCCGCTGGCGTGAGGTGTTCGGCGCGGACGAAGTGCACCTGACCGAATGCGGCGAGTGGCGGCTGCAGCAGGCCCTGCGCGAAAGCGGGTTGCCGCTGGTGTGGCATGCGGACCGGCGTTTTCTCTGTTCGCGTCAGGCGTTCGGCCGCTGGGCGGCGGGCCAGTCGCAGTTGCGCATGGAACACTTCTACCGTGGCATGCGCAAACGCAGCGGCCTGCTGGTCGAGCCCGACGGCAGCCCGGCCGGTGGCGCCTGGAACTATGACAGCGCCAACCGCAAGGCGTTGCCGCGTGGGCTGCGCGGACCGTTTCCGGCGCATTTCGAGCGTGACGCGATCACCCAGGAGGTCATCGCCCTGGTGCGCGAGCGCTTCCGTGACCACTACGGCAGCGTCGAAGCCTTCGACTACCCCGTGACCCACGACCAGGCCCAGGCGCTGTGGCAGCATTTTCTCGACTTCGGCCTGGCGGCCTTCGGCGACTTCCAGGACGCCATGGCTGAGGGCGAGCCGTTTCTGTTCCATGCGCGCATCAGCGCGGCACTGAATATCGGTTTGCTGGATGTCCGCCAACTGTGCGCCGACGTCGATGCTGCCTATCGCCAGGGGCGGGTGCCGCTCAATGCGGCCGAGGGTTTCATCCGCCAATTGATCGGCTGGCGCGAGTACGTGCATGGCATCTACTGGCTGCGCATGCCCGAGTACGCGCAGCTCAATGCCTTCGGCAACCAGCGGGCCCTGCCCGAGTTCTACTGGACCGGACAGACCGGCATGCGCTGCATGTCGCAAGTGATCGGCCAGACGTTGGAACTGGGTTACGCTCACCATATTCAGCGGCTGATGGTCACCGGCAACTTCGCGTTGCTGGCCGGCATCGTGCCGTCGGCAATCTGCGAGTGGTATCTGGCGGTCTATCTGGATGCCTTCGATTGGGTTGAGCTGCCCAACACCCTGGGCATGGTGATGCATGCCGACGGCGGCTACCTCGGGTCCAAGCCCTACTGCGCCAGCGGGCGCTATATCCAGCGCATGTCCGACCACTGCGGTGCCTGTCGCTATCGGGTCGAGCGGGCGGTGGAGGAGGACGCCTGTCCGTTCAACGCCCTGTACTGGCATTTCCTTATGCGGCACCGCCAGCCGCTGGCCGACAACCCGCGCCTAAGCATGATCTACCGGGGCCTGGACGCCATGGACAGCGCCCGCCGTGACGCGTTGTGGCAGCGCGGCGAGTCGCTGCTGGCGCGGCTGGATGCCGGGGATGCGCTGTGAAAAAGGCGCTGCTGCCAAGCAAGCGCTGCGCGGTGTGCGGGCTACCGTTCACTTGGCGCAAACGCTGGGCCAAATGCTGGGATGAGGTGCGCTACTGCTCGGAGCGCTGTCGGCGCTCAGCGCCACGCGGCAAGACGCAGGCACAACGGCAGCCAGAGCGCCCATAACGGCGCCAGCAGCAGTGCGGTGTTGAGGCTGCCCAGCGGCAGTTCGATACCGGCAAGACGGGCGCCGGCGAGGTAGGCCGGCGGCGCGCCGAGCATCCCCAGCAAAGCCCCCCACCAGAGCGGACGTGCGGCCCACGCCAGGCTGTGGCGCATGCCGCTGGCCAGCACCAGCCAGAGCAGTGCCAGCCACAGCGGAAGCGGCGTCTGGTCGAAGGCGAAAACGCCTGTCGCCCCCAGTCCGCTGTCCAGCAGGCAACCCGCCAGGCCGACCCGCAGCAGCGCCGCCAACTCGGCTTTCGGGTTGTCGCAATAGCGCACATGAATCAACAGGCCGATCAGTACTGGCAACAACAGCCAGGGCCGCTGTGCACCGAGCACGCAGCCCCACCAACCCGCCTGCAGCCACAGGGCATTGCCGAGCAGCCAGGCGCGGGACACCTCAGGCGCCCGGCAGCGGCGCTCGCCGCGCAGTCGGGCCAGCCCACAGCAATTGGGCGACGCCGATTGCCCGCTCTTCGAAACCGCCCTGGCAGTAGCACAGGTAGAACTCCCAGAGCCGCTGGAAGGTTTCGTCATACCCCAGTTCCAGCAGCGCGGACCGTGACTGGTTCAGGTTGTCGCGCCAGTGCCGCAGGGTGCGCGCGTAATCCTGGCCGAAGTCTTCCATGTGGATCAGGTTCAGCGCGGTCTGCCGGCTGGCGGTATCCAGCAGCACGCTCAGCGAGGGCAGGGCGCCACCGGGAAAAATGTAGCGTTGGATGAAGTCGACCGAACGCCGTGCCTGGGCGTAGCGCTGGTCGCGGATGGTGATGACCTGCAGCAGCATCAGGCCGTTTTCCTTCAGCCGCGCGGCGCATTGGCGGAAATAGGCGGGCAGGTAGCGATGGCCGACCGCTTCGATCATCTCGATCGACACCAGCTTGTCGAAGCTTCCGCGCAAGTCGCGGTAGTCCTCGCGCAGCACCGTGATGCGTTGCTCCAGGCCCAGTGCTCGCACCCGTTCCCGGGTGTGTTCGTACTGGGCGTCGGAGAGTGTGGTGGTGGTGACCCGGCAGCCATGGTGCGTGGCCGCATGAATGGCCAGGCTGCCCCAGCCGGTGCCGATTTCCAGCAGGTGCTCATCCGCCTTGAGGTCGAGCTTGCGGCAGATCCCTTCGAGCTTGTTCAACTGCGCCTGCTCAAGGCTTTGTTCGGGGCTTTCGAACTGCGCTGCCGAGTACATCATGGTCGGGTCGAGCAGGCGTTCGAACAGCGCATTGCCGAGGTCGTAATGGGCGAGGATATTGCGCTTGGAACCGCTGCGGTTGTTGCGGTTGAGCCGGTGCAGCAGGCGCAGCGCCGGGCGACCGAGGCGCGCCAGACCGCTTTCGAGGGCGTCGAGGACCTCCAGGTTGGCGACGAACAGGCGGGTCAGCGCCGCCAGGTCCGGGCTGCGCCAGTAACCGTGGATGTACGCCTCGCCGGCGCCGATCGAACCGTTGCTGGCAACCAGGCTCCAGGCCGCCTCGTCGGTGATTTCGACCTCGGCTTGCAATGGGCTGTCGGCGTCGCCGAATGTCCATTGGCGGTCATTGTAGATCAGGCGCAGGTGCCCCTGGCGCAAGCGCCGCAGTTGCGCGAGCACCGCGGTTCTGGCCAGACTGCCGAGCAACGGGCTCAGCCCGGTGGACTTGCTAACGGTCAGGGTGGGAATGGACATGCTCGGACTCCTCACGGGTGGGTCGGCCAAGTCCCAGGCTGTCCTGGCTGGCGTGGTGGTCATGCAGTGGGGTGCGTTTGAACAGCAGGCGCAGCGCCTGCCAGTAGATCGAGGTCACCGTGCGCAGGCTCATCCACGGAAACGCCAGAATATGGCGGCGCAGAGATGTGGCCGTGAGTGCCTGGCGGCTGAGAGCGAGGTCGGCCTGGAACACCTTGTGGCCCTCGCGCCAGTTCTCCATGTGGATGCGAATGTGCTGCGCATCGAGGAAAAAGCGCAGGCGGTAATCCATGTCCAGCGGCATGAAAGGCGAGACATGAAAGGCTTTCGCTACCGCGAACTGCCGGGGTCGCCCGGCCTGCACCGGCAGCACGTAGTGGAAGCGCTCGCGCCACGGCGTGTTGCGCACTTCGAGCAGGATGGCCGCCAGGCGCCCGTCGCGGTCATGGCAGAAATAGAAGCTCACCGGGTTGAACGACAGCCCCCAACTGCGCGGCTGGGTCAGCAGGTGCACGGCGCCTTCGGGCGTTTCGCCGGTGGCCTGGCCAACCAGGGTTCGCGCGGCATCGGCCAGCGACTGGCCTTGCCGGGTCAGCGCTGGCAGGAAGTCGCGCTCACGCCAGCTCAACGGCGCCAGCAGCGAGGTGCCGAGCCAGCGTGACAGACCGAGCAGTTGCGGTTGTTCGTCCAGGTCGACGTAGAGCATGCCGATCCGGTAGCGGAACGCGTGGACTCGCGGCGTCAGGCGCCGGTGGCTGACCCAACCGTGACACAGGCTGCTGTTCACAGGTGTTCTCCGAAGTGTTCGGCGACCTGCAGCGCGCTGGTCACGCCGTCCTCGTGGAAGCCGTTGGCCCAGTAGGCGCCGCAGTAGTAACTGTGCTGCCGGCCCTGCAATTCGGCGTGACGCGCTTGCGCCGCCACCGCCGCGAGGCTGTATTGCGGGTGGGCGTAGTCGAAGCGCGCGAGTATCTGCGCCGGGTCTATCTGAGCGGTCTGGTTGAGGCTCACGCAGAAGGTCACCGGCGCCTCGATGCCCTGCAGGATGTTCATGTCGTAGGTCAGGGCAGCCGGTGCCTGCGGCGTGCCGCCGAGGCGATAGTTCCAGCTGGCCCAGGCCTTGCGGCGCTGCGGCAGCAGGCGTGTATCGGTGTGCAGGACGACCTCGTTGCTGGCGTAGCGCAGGGCGCCGAGCACTTCACGTTCGGCCCGGCTGGGCGTATCGAGCAGCGCCAGCGCCTGGTCGCTGTGGCAGGCGAACACTACGCTGTCGAACCGCTCGGGCCCGGTGGGGCACGTGAGGGTTACGCCGCCGTCGTCGCGGTTGACCCGCGTCACCGCGCAGTTCAGCCGGATCCGGCCGACGAAGGCGCGGCACAGCGGCTCGATATAACCCCGCGAGCCGCCCTCGATCACCCGCCACTGCGGGCGATTGCTCACCGACAGCAGGCCGTGGTTGCGGCAGAAGCGCACGAAGAATTGCAGGGGAAAACCGAGCATGTCGGCGCGCGACATCGACCAGATCGCCGAGCCCATGGGCACGACATAGTGGTCGATGAAGCGCTGGCCGTAGCGCTGCGCCCGCAGGTAGTCGCCGAGGGTAGTGGCGGCGTCGATGCGTCCGCTGTCGAGGTCGGCCAGCACCTGGCGGTTGAAACGCAGGATGTCGCGCAGCATGCCCCAGAACCCCGGTGACAGCAGGTTGCTCCGCTGGGCAAACAGGCTGTCGAGGTCGTGGCCGTTGTATTCAAGGCCGGTTTGCGGGTCGTGTACCGAGAAGCTCATTTCGGTTGGCCGCGAAGCTACGCCGAGGTGATCGAGCAGGCGAATGAAATTGGGGTAGGTCCAGTCGTTGAACACGATAAAACCGGTGTCCACCGCGTAGTGCTGGCCCTGCCACTGCACATCGACGGTGTGGGTGTGGCCGCCGATCCAGTCGGCGGCCTCGAACACCGTGACTTCGTGGTGTCGGGACAGCAGATGGGCACAGGTCAGGCCGGCGATGCCGCTGCCGATGATGGCGATACGCATGGGTTCTAGTCCTGTTCGTTGCGCGCCAGGCGCTGGCCCAGCTTCAGGCGCCAGCGGGCCGGCAGTGCGCCGAGCAGACGCAGCACCAGGGTGAAAAGGGTCGGGAAATTGATTTCCAGCGGGCGCCGCGGCAAGCGTTCGGCGATATGCCGCGCGGCGCGCTCGGCGCTCCAGATCTGTGGCATGGGGAAGTCGTTGCGCTGGGTCAGCGGGGTGTCGACAAAGCCCGGATTGACCAGGGTGACGTCGATGCCTTCGGTGATCAGCTCGATGCGCAGCGACTCGATCAGGTAGCGCAGCGCCGCCTTGGACGCGCCATATGCGCCGGCCCGCGGCAAGGCCAGCCAGGTCACCGAACTGCCGGTCACCACCAGATGCGGCTGTTGCCCGCGTCGCAGCAGTGGCAGCACCGCCTGCAGGCAATGACTGACGCCCAGCAGGTTGGTGCGCAGTACCCGTTCCACCACGGCGGCATCGAAATGGCCGGGTTCGAGGTATTCGCAGGTGCCGGCATTGAGAATCACCTGGTCGAGTGCGCCCCAGGCCTGTTCGATCCGGGCAACGATGGCCGCGACCTGCTGCGGGTCGCTGACATCGCCCGTGGCCAGCAGTACCTGGCCGGGGAAGCGCAGGGCCAGCGGCTCCAGCGTCTCGGCGTTGCGACCGCCGAGCGCCACCTGATGGCCTTGCTCCAGCAGGCGCAGCGCCAACGCGGCGCCGATGCCGCTGCTGGCACCGGTCAGCCAGCAGCGGCTCATGCCAGCCGGCCCTTGAGCCAGCCGATTACGCTGCCCATCACTGGAAGGTGCTCATAGAGCAGGGCGCCGGCATCGAAGTAGTCGCGGTGAAAGTGAACGCGATCGGTCCAGCGCAGGTGGCTGCAACCGTCCAGGCTGATCAGCTTGCCGCCCTTCAGGCGCGGGTGGCGAAAGTGCAGGGTCCAGCGCAGGTAGCCGCGGCCGGTGCCGGCTTCGTCCAGGTCGTGGAAGTCGTAGCGGATGTCCTGCGCATTGGCGTAGAGCTGGTCGAAGTAGGCCCGCAGTGCCGGCAGGCCGTTGATTTCGTGCAGGGGATCGCGAAACACGATGGTGTCGCTGTACAACTCATCCAGCCGCGAGAGGCTGCCCGCATCCAGCGTGGCAAAGCGGTTGGCAAAGGATTGCAGGTAGCTGGGCATTCGCATCTCCGAGGCAATCTTGTACAAAATACAAATCTTGTACAGGTATACCTAGAGCGTATGACTAAAACTGTACAAGTCAAATTCCCTGTACAGTTTTTCTCGCGCGCCGCTCAGCGCAAGTGCAACAGCCGATCCAACGAAATCGCCCCGGCGCCGCGGGCGACCAGCAGCAGGAGCAACCCCGCCCAGGACAGGTGCACCGGCCAGGCATCGGGATACACGAAAATTTCGATCACCAGGGTCATGCCCAGCAGCGCCAATGCCGACAGACGGGTGAACAGACCGAGCACCAGCAGCAGCGGGAACAGGTGTTCCGCATAGGTCGCCAGATGTGCTGCCAGCCACGGCGAGACCAGCGGCAGGGTGTATTCGCTCTGGAACAGTTCGTAGGTGCTGGGGGTAATGCTCAGGAACCCTTCGACCTTGGTCCGGCCGGAAAGGAAGAAGATTGAAGCAATGCCCAATCGCGCCACCAGGCACAACACGTTATCGCTCAGCAGGTGCTGCAGGTAGTCGGCGATACGGTTCCAGCGCTGGCGCAGCGAGCGGTTGGTTGCGGCGGGGTGAGTGATGTCCATGGCGAAACCTCAGGCAAGTGAGAGGGGCAGGAAGACCCTGGCCTGGAGCAGTCGGCCAAGCAGGTCGTTGAAGTCCAGGTCGGGTTGGGTTTGTTCCGCGAGCAAGGCGGCTTGTTCGAGGGCATGGCCGGCAGCGCAGGCATCGAGAAAGGCGCAGCCGCCGGCGTCCAGCGGGTGATGACTGACGCCGTCGGCGTCGCCCGTCAGTAGCGCGCCTTCGGCGATCCACGGTTGTGCGGGCGGCCAGTCCAGACCCTCTCTGTTGTGGCGCCAGAGGCTGAACACCGGGTGCAGCGGGAACCAGCGCCAGCGCACACCGCGGCGCGGGCGTAGGTGGCAGTGGGCAAGATCGGCGGCGTCCATGCCGGCCAGTTCGGTGAGGTCGAGGCTGGGGTCGACGGGCGCGCTGAAGGCCACCGCCCAGTCGAAGTCCAGGCGCGCAACGTCCGCCAGCCAGGGCGTACCCTGAGCGCCGGTCTGCTCATCGAGAAACTCCGGGAAGCCGGCGCCGTAGCGGATCAGCCGTGGATCGCCCGGCGGCGAGAGTTGCGCATAGGCGGCTGCGGCGCCGTGCATCCAGTCGTGGCCGACCAGCCGCTCGACACTGGGAAAGTTGGCGCACAACGCGTCGACGGCGCCGGCCAGCACGGTATTGCGGTACACCGCGAAGGCCGGCTGGTCGGTGAGTGCCGCCAACTCCTCTGCAGGGTTGCCATAGAGCGAGGCGACGAAGGCATCCTGGAACTGGCCTAGGGTCAGGTTCATGGTGCGGCTCCGTTTTGGTCGAGGATGGCCTGGGCGATATCGCGTTCGCCCAGCAATTCGCTGAACGCGGGGATATTGCCGTCGCGTTCGATCAGCGTGGGACGTGGCCCGATGCGCTGGATCAATTGCCGGTAAAGGGCCCAGACCGGCTCGGCGATAGCGGCGTCATGGGAGTCGATCAACAGGGCGCCCTGGTCGTCCTCGCTGTGTCCGGCCAGGTGCAGCTCGCTGATGGCCTGGGCGGGAAAGCGTGCGAGGTAGTCTGTCGCGCTGAAACCGAGGTTGTGCGCGCTGACGTGGACGTTGTTGACGTCCAGCAGCAAGGTGCAGTCGGTGCGCCGCACCAGTTCGCCGAGAAAGTCGATTTCGTCCCGATCGTGGCCGTCGAGGCGCAGGTAATGGCTTGGGTTTTCAATGGCGATGCAGCGCCCCAGGGCGTCCTGGGTGCGCAGAATATTGTCGGTGATGCGTTGCAGGGCTTCGTCGCTGCGCGGAAACGGCAGCAGGTCCGGGTGATACTGGCCGCGCCAGGTCGACCAGGCCAGGTGCTCCGATACCAGCGCCGGCCTGACCCTGTCGATCAGCGCCCGCAGGCGGCGCAGGTGCGCCGCATCCGGTTCGGCGTCGGCCGCCAGCGACAGCGCAACACCGTGCAGCGAGAGCCGATGCCGTTCGGCGATCCGCTCCAGCCACGCCAGGCGTGGGCCACCGACCATGTAGTTTTCCGGATGGACCTCGAACCACAGGCCGTCAGCCTCGCACGCCAGGGCTTGCGCGTAGTGTTCGGCCTTGAGCCCGAGTCCGGCGCCCATTGTGTTGATGCCGTTCATGGTCGGTGGCCTGCGCTTAGTGCTGAGTGGGTGTCAGCGAGCCCATGCCGGTGGGCGTCTTGATCGAGGTGCAGGTGCCGGCCGGGACGTTTTTCCAGCTCATGCCGTCGTAGTCTTTCTTCGAGCTGCCGGCGCAGGTGGTGCCGGCACCGGCTTTGCAATCGTTCTTGCCGGCCATGGCGACGCCGTAGCACTTCTCCATGGCGGCGCCGCTGGCGGCTTTGGTTGTCGTGTCATCGGCCATGGCGGCACCGGCCAGCGAAGCGAGGGCGAGGGCGGCGGTAAGGCGGGTGAAGTTGTTCATGGTGTTTCTCCAGGGGATGGACCGTGGTGATCTACCAGCGGCTCATGGAGTAATTCGCCGCGTTGGCCGATCGGGTTACAGCACCCTGAAAATATTTTTTGAGGTTTGTCTGTTGGCGTCCTCAGGTGCATGGATGACTTCATATCTTGGGACTGCCTGAAGACCATGACGCGATAGTCAGGAAATCGGGTAATGGCGGCCAGGTGCTAGCCGACAACTTTTCAGCGCTCTCGAGATCGAGCGCCGCCCGCGCGGCGCATCGCGAGCAAGCTCGCTCCTACATTTGTTGCAACGTACCTATGCCTGTCAGGCCATAGTTGAGCGCTTTGTTTGTACGGCGCGGTTTCGAGTCGACCTCAACAGCTTCCCTGCGATTCATCGTCAGGTGCCAAGGGCTGGCAACCCAACTCTCAAAGGCCATGGCACGTTGCAACAAATGTAGGAGCGAGCTTGCTCGCGATGCGCCGCGCGGGCGGCGCTCGATCTTGAGAGCGCTAAAGAATTGTCGGCTAGCGCCTGGTGGCCATTCCTCGGTCTGTTGACAAGAGCCTTCCAGCCACCTGTAGTGATGAATTCGTTCCCCGCGCTTGCGCCGCACTCCTCGGAGATGCTTCGATAAAAATAAACCCACTGTTTGTGTAACCCTGGCGGCCGATGCAACGAACTAACTCACAGGACGTGCTGGACGAGCGCGAGTCCCAACTGCAGAAATTGCTGCTGAACGGGCTGGCTGGCGACGCCGTGGCGTATCGCGAATTCCTCGCGGCACTGGCGGTGCATGTACGCGGCTTTTTGCGGCGGCGCCTGGCGCAGCGCCCGACGGAAGTCGAAGACCTGCTGCAGGAAGTGCTGCTGGCGGTGCACAACGCCCGTCACACCTACCAGGCGCAACAGCCGCTGACCGTCTGGGTTCAGGCGATCGCCCGCTACAAGCTGGCCGATCACTTTCGCAGCTACGCGCGGCGTGACTCGCTGCACGATGTGCTGGAAGACGACAGCGACCTGTTCGCCGCCAGCGATGAAGCGCCGGCCGAGGCCAGTCGCGATCTGGGCAAGCTGCTCGGGCAACTGCCGGACCGCCAGCGCCTGCCCATCGTCCACGTCAAGCTGGAGGGCTTGTCGGTCGAGGAAACCGCGCGTCTGACCGGGCTTTCCGGTCCTGCGGTCAAGGTGGGCATACACCGAGGGCTCAAGGCTCTCGCCAGGCTGATTCGAGGTAAAGGCGATCATGAAGACCGATGAACTGATTTCCCTGTTGGCCGCCGGCGAAGGACCGGTGGATCGCCATGCGCTGGCCAGGCGCCTGAGCCTCGCGCTGCTCGGCGGTGTGGCCTGCGCGCTGTTGCTGCTCGTCGCTACTTATGGGGTGCGCAGCGACCTGGCCGAGGTCGCACGCACGCCGCTGTTCTGGGCCAAGGTCGCCTTGCCCGGTAGCCTGGCGTTGCTCGGCATCGGCTTGACCCAGCGCCTGGCCCGCCCCGGCGTCAAGGGTGGCGCACTCTGGGCGTTGCTCGGGTTGCCGCTGGTACTGGTCTGGGCGGGGGCCGCGATCAGTCTGGCCGGCGCGCCGGTCGAGGCCCGCGCCGACCTTATTTTCGGCCGTACCTGGCGCACCTGCCCGCTGAATATTGCCTTGCTGTCGGCACCCAGTTTCATCGCAGTGTTCTGGGCCCTGCGCGGTCTGGCGCCGACCCGCCTGCGCCATGCTGGTGCCGCCGGCGGCCTGCTGGCCGGCGCCACGGCAACGCTGGTCTATTGCCTGCATTGCCCGGAAATGGGCGTGCCGTTCTGGGGGCTCTGGTATCTGTTGGGGATGCTGCTGCCGACGGTGCTCGGCGCGCTGCTCGGGCCGCGCCTGCTGCGCTGGTGACCCGCGCAGCAAGGGACGCTGAAGTCAGGTGAGCGGCGTCAACCGGCTCAGTTGCTCGGGCGTTGCAAACCCGAGGGTGCGGTAGCGCGGCGGGTAGACGTCCATCGGCTCCAGCCATTCGCTCAGATGGGTTTCCAGATCGTCCCATTCCACCACCCGGCCATCGGCCGTGCCGTCTTCACGCAACTGCACCAGCGCGACGCGGTCGGTACGCGGCAGCAGGGTGTCGACGGTTTCTGTCCAACTGCACGCCGAGAAGGTCCGGACGTCGTCTTCGGACTGACGGAAAAGCTGGTAGGTCGCGACGAACAGGTCCTGCTGGTGCGCTTCATGGATCTTGTCCAGCAACTCCTTCTGCATGTGATAGGCACCTTGCAGCATCACGCGCTCCAGGCTTGCACGGCGTATTTCCAGGGCTTCGTTGCCAGGCGGGAAGGGCACGATGCGCTGATCGTCGTAGGTGTAGACCTGGCTGGACAGCGTGCGGCCGTTTTCCATGGTTTTCTGGCTGACTTCGACCATGTGCAGGATGGCCTCCTCGTCCTTGTCGCCCGCCACCAGCAAGACATCCGTGGTAGGGATCATGAACACCGGCCGGCCCTTGATGGGCGCTCGCTGCAACACGTCCGGCAGCAGCACGCGGCTGGTGTCGTAGCCGTCACCCCAGTGCCCGACATACAGCCCCGGCACGACCTCATCGAAGGCATCCGCGGTGGTTGCGCGCAGGTTGTCCATGGCAATCGCCATGGCCTGTTGCATGTTCACGCCCCAGTGTTCCTCGGGGCCTTTGGTCAGCGTGGAGGTGGCTTCGGGAGAGTCGACCGCCAGCAGCGCCACGCAGTCCTTGCCCACCGGCAATTGGGCCACGCTGTACGGCGCATCCGGGCCTTCGGTACGGACGGTGTGCAGGCGGACCTCTTCAAGCATGCCGAGGTTGCGAACGACCGGGCGCAACAACGACCTGACCTCCTCGAACGACCGCGGCCCGGTGTCGCGGGCCCTGAGCAAGGTCGCTATGTAGCCGTTGAGCGCTGCGGCCCGATGCGGGCGCTCAGCTTTCTGATAATCACGGAAGGCGTTGTGCAGATTGAAGTAGGCGCCATCGCTGTGTTCGATCCGGAAGTCGTCCGGCGCGTAGGTGAGGGGGCCACTGAAGCCGGCGTCGCGCGCGGCCTTGATGAACGTTCGGGCGAACCCTTCCTGGGTGAGGGGACGGTTGAAGACTTTGTCGAGCAGGGCGCCGAGCATACGCAAGATCCTCCATGGGTGCGGGCGGTCGATCATGCTTAGAGGGCGAGTGCCGGTAAAGTTTCATTGCCGATTATGTGAAGGGTCCTACAGTTGCGGGTAATAAAGAGCGCTTTCAGCCGCCAAATGGGCGGCTGAAAGCGCTGGATGACTCACTTGCCGCTGGTGACCCGCGTCCACAAGCGTGTGCTCAGGCGCATGCCCGAGGGCGTCAAGGTCTGGATCGGGAACAGGCTGTCGAGCACCGCTTGCGGCGGATAGGCGGCCGGGTTGTCGCGTAATGCCGGGTCCAGATAAGGCAGCGAGGCCGCATTGCCGTTGGGGTATTGCACCGCGTTGCTGATGCTGGCCATCACCTTCGGGTCGAGCAGGTAGTTCAGGTAGGCGTAGGCGGCGTCCAGGTGCGGCGCGGCTTTCGGGATGGCCACCATGTCCACGGCGATGGTCGAGCCTTCGCGGGGGATGCTGTAGTTCAGGTGCACGCCGTTGTTGGCATGTTGCGCGCTGCTCATCGCCTGCAGCACGTCGCCGCTGAAGCCGATGGCCACGCAGATATTGCCGTTGGCCAGGTCGCTGACGTACTTGGACTGATGGAAATAGCTGATCGAAGGACGCACCGCGAGCAGCGCGGCCTCGGCTTTTTTCAGGTCGGCGGGGCTTTCGCTGTGGGGGTCGAGCCCCAGCGTGCGCAGGGTGATCGGCAGGATCTGCGTCGGGTTGTCGAGGAAGGCCACGCCGCACTGGCTGAGCTTGCGGATGTTTTCCGGGTCGAACAGCAGTTGCCAGGACTGGGTGACGTCGGTATTGCCGAAGATCGCCTTGATCTTGTCTTCGTTGTAGCCGATGCCCACCGTGACCCACATGTACGGGATCGCATAGCGGTTGCCCGGATCGCTGCTTTCCAGCAGCTTCATCAGCTTGGGATCGAGGTTGTTCCAGTTGGGCAGCTTGCTGCGGTCCAGTTCCTGGATGGCGCCGGCCTTGATCAGCCGGGGCAGGAAGTGGTTGGACGGGCTGACCAGGTCGTAGCCGCTGCCGCCGGTCATCAACTTGGCTTCGGTGGTTTCGTTGCTGTCGATCAGGTCGTAGGTGGTCTGGATGCCGGTGCGCCGGGTGAACTCGGTGAGGGTGTCATCGGCGACGTAGCCGCTCCAGTTGGCGATATTGACGCTGTCGGCGGCGTGGGCCGCGAGGCTGAGCAGCGCCGCCGAGGCGGCGAGCAGGCAGGTACGTGTGATCATCTTGCTCTCTCTTTTGTTGTTGCAAGTGTTGTGGCAAGGGGCGCGAGCGCCGGGTTCGTCAACGTTCCAGCCGGGCACGGCGCACTTCCCAGGCCATGCGCGCAACCGCGCCGACGTCGAAGAAGGGCCGTGGCGGCAGGTAGCCGGGATGGGCCTGGCCGAGGACATCGTTGAGCAGTGGCGAGCTGGCGCCGATCGCCATGTCCGCGAGCAAGCGGCCCCACAGTGTTCCGCGGGCCACGCCCGAGCCGTTGCAGCCAGATACGGCGTAGAAGTCCTGGTCGACCCGGGCGAAATACGGCTCGCCGGAGCGCGTGCCGCTCAGGTGGCCGGTCCAGGTGTATTCGAGGTCCCTGGCGTCGAGGCCGGGGAAGCGCTTTTGCAAACCCTTCACGTGTTCATGCTGGCGACGCTGCAAGCCGGCGCGGTCGAGGTCGGCCTGGCGGTATTCCACCGTATTGCGGATCAGCAGGCGCCGACCCGGCAGCAGGCGCACCGTGGCGCCGCCCGGCAAGGTCGACAGCACGCCCCAGGTGCGCTCGGCAAACAGGCTTTGCCATCGGGCTTCGGTCAGCGGCCGGGTGATGCTGGCGCTCAGTTCGAGCGGGAAGGTGCCGCTGCGCCGCACGCCGACCCGGTTCACGAATGCACCCACACAGCCCAGCACCCGCGTCGCCCGGACTTCGCCGGCTTCAAGGCGTGCGTGCCAGTGGCCGCCACTGCGCTGCAGGTCGAGCACCGCGCTGTTCTCGAATACCTTCACGCTGGACGGCAGGCTGTCGGCCAGGCCGCGCACATAGCGTGCCGGTTGCAGCAACGCATTGCCGCCGGCGCAATGGATGGCGCGGGCGTAGAACGCGCTGCCCAGGCGACTGCGCAAGGCGTCGCCTTCCAGGTAGCGGGCGTCGGCGCCGACCGCAGCGAGGGTTTCGATGGCCGCTTCGGCGTGGCGCAGGTGCTCCGGTTTGTGCACCGCGAAGTGATAACCGCCGTCATCGAATTCGCAGTCGATGGCCAGTTCGTCGATGCGCCGGCGCAGTTCCTGGCCGGCCGCCACGCCAATCCGCGAGGCGACCTGATAACCGTTGAAACCGGGCGTGCCGAGCAGCTCGGTTGCCGCCGGTAGTTCGTGGCTGACGGCAAAACCCGAGTTGCGCGCCGAGGCGCCTTGCGCCACGCGCTGGCGGTCGAGCAGGACGATGTGTTGGTCGGGGAACTGCGCCGCCAGGCTGTGCGCCGCCGACAACCCGGTGATCCCGCCGCCGATAATCAGCCAGTCGGCCTGAAGGTTGCGCTCGAGGCGCGGCCGGGGCGGTGATTCGCCGGCCAGCGCGATCCATCCACAACGGTTGTCAATTGACATCGGGCTCTCCACAATCAATGCGCCTGGCTTATTGGAATTTATATCGCCAGACGCTGAACAAGCCCTAATTTACGAGCGTTGGCGGCGGTCTTCTAACGTTAAAAATTCATTCAAGCATTCTGAAAACGCATGGATAACTTCTTTCGCACACCGTCGCTCCAGGCCTTGCAGGCGCTGGTCCACGTCGCCGACAGCAGCAGCTTTACCGAGGCCGCTCGCCAGTTGCACCTGACCCAGAGCGCCGTCAGCCGGCAGATCCAGCAACTGGAAGAGCATTACCGGGTGGCGCTGTTCGACCGCACCAGCCGCAAGGTCGCGCTGACCGAAGCGGGGCGTGAGGTGTATGGGCTGTCCTGCGCGATTCTCAAGGACTTGCGCGCCCTGGGCGAACGGCTGGCACCGCCGTCGGCGGAGCGACCGTTCCGCATTCGAATCTTCGTCTCGCTGGCGGTGCGCTGGCTGTTGCCGCGGCTGAGTTCGTTCTACGCGGCCAACCCGGAACTATGCCTGTCGATCGAGACGGTCAGCGGCGAAGTGGTGGATACCAGCGGCGACTGTGACGCCTACGTGCTGTACCTGCGCGAAGGCCTCGATGGTCGGCCGCTGACGCCGTTGTTCGACGAATACCTGATTCCGGTCTGCGCGCCCGTGCTGGGCGACGGTCAGTTGCCGCCGCGCTCCCTCGACGAGCTGGCCGGCCATGCGCTGATCCACGGCTCGACCGCGCGCCACGAATGGACCCAATGGCTGCAAGCGCAGGCGGATCTTCACCCGCGCAGCTACAAACACCTGCAATTCAACCTCGATGACCTGGCCCTCGACGCGGCGGCCCGTGGCCTCGGCGTGGCGATGACCGACCGCATGTTGGCCCACGACGCGCTGGCCCGCGGCGACCTGATCGTGCCGTTCGGCGAGCCGCTGAAGACCGAAGGCGTCTATGCGCTGTGGCTGAGGGACAGTGGCGCGGCGCACCCCGGCTGCCAGGCGGTGCTGCGCTGGTTCGAGGAACAACTGGAGCAGACCGGCTCGCGGGACGAGGTCAACTGATCGGCTTCGTTCGATAGAGCCGATCAATCAAACCGTCATATCTCATTGCCATATTGAGCGCCTTTCAATAAGGATAACGGTCGCTCACCATGCTCTTCACGCCGCATCGCCTTGCCCTCTGCGTCGCACTCGCCAGTGCCTCTTTTGCCCCGTCCGGTTTCGCCAAGGACTACCTGATCAGCAGCGCCACCCGCGACACGCTGGAGCTGAAAAAGGGCGACACACTTAAGGTCACCGCCCAGGGCAGCATCGTTGCCGGCAGCGATGACGGCGTGATCCTGCCCAAGCAAACCAGCGGCACCACGGTCAGCGTGGACAACGCCGGGATCATCCGCTCCACTGTCGCCCGCGGCATCGACACCAAGAGCGATGGCGAGGACGAAAGCCACTTCGTCATCAACAACCGCGCGGGTGCGTTGATCCAGGGCACCAACGACGGCCTGCGGATCCAGACCAACCCGGTTGCCGGCGGCAGCCTGAAGATCGTCAATGCCGGCACCATCGAGTCCACCGTGGATGGCCAGGCGATCGACCTGGAAACCCTGAACAATCCGAAGTTCACCACCACGCTGACCAACGAAGCCACGGGCGTGATCCACTCGGTGGGCAACGACGCGATCAAGACCGGCTCCAACGCGGTGATCACCAACTACGGCCTGATCCGCACCGACACCGCACCGCAGGACAAGGACGGCAAGGACCAGAAGTACGACGGCATCAAGATCGGCGAATCTACCGGCGTTACCGTCTACAACTACGGCACCGTGAGCGCCGACCGCCACGGCATCGACCTGAAGACCGACGCCACCCTGTACAACTACGGCACTGTCACCGGGCGCAACGGCTCGGGCTTCGGCTCCGACGGTTCCGGTACCGTGTTCAACTACGCCGGCGGGGTGATCACCGGCGCGATTGCCGACGGCAAGATCAACGGCGACGGTGACGGTGTGGACATCGACCTGATCGGCCATATCTACAACGAAGGCACGATCCAGGGCCTCGGTGCCAAAGGCGTCGACAGCGGCGGCCGGCCCAACGGCAGCGAAGGCATCGCCATGGGCGGCGGCAGCATCGTCAACACCGCCACGGGCGTGATCCGCAGCGTCGACAACGGCATCCTGGTGGATGACGGCGCGGAAGGCGCCGGCGTCGCCGCGACCACCATTACCAACTACGGCCGGATCGAAGGCGAGCGCGGTTTTGCCATCAAACTGATCGGCGACTACGACGACACCGTCACCAACGGCGGCACCCTCACTGGCGGCAATGGCCTGGCGCTGAGCATGGGCGGCGGCAACGACCACCTGATCGTCACCACCGGCGGTGTCTTCAACGGCCTGGTGGATGGCGGGGCGGGGATCGATACCCTGACTCTCGACGGCAGCGGCAGCTTTGGCAACAGCGCCAACTTCGAGAAGCTGGTGGTCAGCGGCGGTCGCTGGACCCTCAGCAGCCAGAACGATTTCAGCCAGGGCGGCAGCGTCACCGCCGGCGCGACCCTGGTCAACCAAGGCAGCATCCTCGGCGCGCTGGTGGTGGATGCCGGTGGCGTTTATGCCGGTGGCGGCTCGGTCGGCGGCCTGACGGTCAACGGCAGCCTGCTGACCAACAAGGGGCTGGGCGTGGCCACGGTCAAGGGCGACCTCAACTTTGGCAGCGGCGCGAGCCTGGTGTATGGCGTTAACGCCGACGGCAGCAGCGCGCCGATCGCCGTCAGCGGTACCGCCCGCCTCAACGGCGCGACCCTGCATGTGCAGCCGTCGGCGGGCGAGTACCCATGGAAGAGCCACTACACCGTGCTCAACGCCGGCGCGGTGCAAGGCACTTTCGGCAAGGTCGAGAGCGACTACGCCTTCCTCACCCCGAGCCTCAGCTACAGCGGCACCTCGGTGGGCCTGGACTACACCCGCAACGACGTGTCGTTCGCCCAGTACACCCAGAACGCCAACAGCGGCGCCGCCGCCCGCACCCTGGGCAGCCTCGGCAGCGACAGCGCGCTGTACAACGCGCTGCTCAATACCTCCACCGCCACCGCGGGCAACGCCATCGAACAACTGAGCGGCAGCAGCACCGCCAACCTCGCCGGCGCGACGTTGGCCGGCAGCGCCCAGGTCGGCGGCAGCATGCTCAGTGCGATGCAATCGATGGGCAGCACGGCGGGCTTGCTGGTCGGCCTCGATGAACGGGACACCCCGGTCCTCGCGGCCACCGGTCTGCCACAAGGCGTGCGTGACTTGAACGACCCGAATGCCCGCGGCCGGCTGTGGACCCAGGCCCTCGGCAGCTACGGCAAGGTTGACGGCAGCCATGGCGGCAGCGCCCTGGAACAACGCACCGGCGGCCTGGTGCTTGGCCTGGACTGGGCGGTGGGCAGCGACTGGCGTCTCGGCGTGCTGGGCGGCTACTCGCGTACTCGGCTGGATGCCACCAGCCTGGACGGCAAGGTCAATAGCTGGCACGCCGGCGTCTACGCCCTGCGCCAGAGCGGCCCGTTGGCCCTGCGCCTGGGCGCCGCCTACAGCGCCCACGACGGCGACAGCAAACGCAGCCTGGTCTTCAGCGGTTTCAACGAACGGATCAAGGGCGACTACGACGCCGACAGCCAGCAAGCCTTCGCCGAACTGGGCTACGCCCTGGGCAGCGGACGCTTCAGTGCCGAGCCGTTTGCCAACCTCGGCTACCAGCGCTACCACCGCGACGGCTACCGCGAAAAGGGCGGCGACGCCGCACTGGCAGTGGACACCGACACCCAGGACAACCTCAGCAGCACCTTCGGTGTGCGCCTCGCTCACCTTGGCCAACTGGACAACGGCATGAGCCTGACCCCACGCGCCAGCCTCGGCTGGCGCCACACCTACGGCAGCCTCGACACCCGCACCCGTCAGGCCTTCCTCGCTGGCGGCGATGCGTTCAGCGTCGAAGGCAGTGCGCTGGATCGCGACAGCCTGGTGGTTGAAGCAGGCGTAACCCTCGGCGTCAGTGCGCGGCAGTCGATCGGGCTGGGGTACAGCGGCGAACTGGGCAGCAACAGCCGCAATCATGCGCTGATGGGGCAGTGGGAGATGAAGTTCTAAGCCTCATCCATCGTCAGGATGATCTTGCCGACGTTCGCCGACGATTCCATGCGTCGGTGCGCGTCGGCCGCGCGCGATAGTGCGAAGGTGCTGTCGACCACCGGCTCAAGGCCGCCCGCGCCTGCAAAGCGGTCGAGCCAGTGCGCGCGGAACCGCTCGATCATCGCGTGTTTCTCCGGTTGGGTTCGGGACTTCATCACGGTGCCCATGATCTGCAGATGGCGGTAGAGAATCTGCGTCAACTCCACACTCACTTCGCCGCCGCCGCCCAATATCCCGACCTGGATCAGTCTGCCGCCGTTGGCCAGTGAAGCGATGTTGCGGGCAAAGTAGGGCTCGCCGATGAAATCTATGATCACATCCACGCCTCGCCCCTCGGTCTTGTCGGCGATGACCTGGGCAAAATCTTCGTTCTTGTGGTCGATCACCACGTCGGCGCCGAGGTGCTCGACACGGGAGCGCTTGCTGCCGTCGGTGGTGGCGTACACGGTCGCCCCGCTGGCGTAGGCAAGTTGCACCGCCGCCGAGCCCACTCCGCCAGCGGCAGCGTGAATCAGCACCGAATCCCCGGACGTGAGCCGGCCCAGATGAAGCATCGCCTCGTGGGCGGTGACGAACACTTCGGGAATGGCGGCCGCGTACACGTAATCCAGCTGGGCAGGGATGGGCATGGCCATGCGGTAGTCGATCCGCGCCAGTTCGGCGTAAGCGCCGCCGCCGACCACGCCCATGACCCGGTCACCGATGTCGAAGCCGCTGACGGCGCTGCCTTTGGCGATCACCTGGCCGGCGATTTCCAGCCCGATGATCGTCGAGTCGCCGAAGTCAGGGCGCCCGTAGCCACCGCGTCGATGGGTGAGGTCTGCGCGGTTGACCCCGGCGGCATGGACGCGCACCAGCAGGTCGGTGGGGCGTACTTGCGGGTTCGGCACTTCCGTCAGTTCAAGGACGTCAGCGTCGCCGAAGGTTTCAAAGGTAATGGCTTTCATGGTGAGTGTGTCTCCGCGTGGATGAAGGTGTCTGGCAAGGGGGCTGGCGTTGGCCGTGGCCTCACACCTGGCTGATGAATTTGTGGGTCAGGTAATGCTCGATGCCTTCGATGCCGCCTTCCGAGCCGTGGCCGCTCTCCTTCATGCCGCCGAAGGGCAGCTCGGTGGCGACGATGCGGTACTGGTTGATGCCGATCATGCCGGCTTCAAGCCCGTCGGCGACGTCGATGGCGGTGCGCGCACTGGTGGTGAACGCATAAGCTGACAGCCCGTAGGGCAGGCGGTTGGCTTCGTCCAGTCCGTCTTCCAGGGTGTCGAACGGCATCAGTACCGCGATGGGGCCGAAGGGTTCTTCGTGCATGATCCGGGCGTTCATCGGCACATCGGCCAACACCGTCGGCTCGAAGAAAAAGCCCTCGCGTGGCAGGCGCTTGCCGCCGGCTAGAACGCGTGCGCCTTTGGCCACGGCGTCAGCCACCAGCTCCACCATCTTGGCAATTTGCCGCGGGTTGGCGAGGGGGCCGACCTGGGTGTCGGGGTGCAGGCCATCGCCCAGCTTCAGGGCGAGCGTTGCTGTCACGAACTGATCGACGAACTGCTGGTACACGCCGCGCTGAATCAGGAAACGCGTCGATGAAATGCATACCTGGCCGGTGCCGCGAAAGCGGTTAGCCACGCCTTCCCGTGCCGCCTTTTCGACATCGGCATCGTCGAACACCAGCACTGGCCCATGACCGCCCAACTCCAGCGTGATCGGCTTGACGCCCTCGGCCGCGTGCGCCGAAAGCAGGCGGCCAATCGGCACCGACCCGGTGAAGGTCACCTTGCGAATCACCGGCGAGGCAATCAGATGGCGCGACACTTGGTCCGGCACCCCGAAGACCACTTGCAGCACACCTTTGGGCAACCCCGCGTCATCCAGTGCCCGGGCAAGTGCCAGAGCGGTGGCGGGGCTTTCTTCGCCGGGTTTGATGATCACGCTGCAGCCGGCGGCCAGCGCGGCGCCGAGCTTGCGGGCCGGGGTGATGGCGGGGAAGTTCCAGGGGGTGAAGGCGGCCACCGGGCCGATGGCCTGACGCTTGACCAGTTGCAGCACACCCGGGCGGTCCGAGGGCACCACGCGGCCATCGATTCGCCGAGCGCTTTCGCCGAACCATTCGAAGTACTCGGCGGCGCGCAGCACTTCATCGCGGCTTTCGGTAAGCGGTTTGCCTTCTTCGAGGGTCATTTGCGTGGCGATGGACTCGACCCGCTGGCGAATCAGTTCGGCCGCAGCCTTGAGCACCCGTGCGCGCTGCGCCGGTGGTGTGTTGCGCCACACCGCGAAGGCCTTCTGGGTGACGGCCAATGCATGGTCGAGGTCAGCCGCGGTGGCCAGCGGTACGCGGCCGATTTCCTGGCGGTTGGCCGGGTTGATGACGCTGGCGGTTTGGCGATCAGCGCAGGTGATCCATTCACCTGCGATAAACAGATAGAGCGAGTCGTAAGGCGTGTGCATGGCGAGAGTCTTCGTCGGTTGGGCGCAGAGGCTGCGCTGGGGAGGCCCCGTGGCGGTGCCTGTGCCGCCAGTCTATGAAGCCGAACGCCCGGGATTTAGTAGCGAGGTTGGGAATGACTGTTGTGCGCAGCAGCAATATCCCGTGGCCGGCGTGTTGCGGCGTGTTGCGACTGCCCTCATGATGCGGCCTCGATGCCTGGCGTCCGCGGTGATGACAGGGGCGCGTGAACAGCGCTGCTGGCGCTGCGGGTAGTGCAACAGGCCGTAAAGAAGGTGGGTAATGGACAAACTCTCGAACATGTCGGTGTTCGTCAAAGTGGTCGAAATGGGCAGTTTCACCGCGGTGGCGAATCATCTCGACTCAACCGTCGGCAACGTGTCCCGGGCGGTTTCCGCCCTCGAACAGTCGCTCGATACCCGTCTGCTGCAACGCTCGACCCGGCGCCTCTCGGTGACCGATGCAGGTCGGCGTTTCTATGAACGCTGCACGACGATCCTGGCGGATCTCGACAACGCGGAAGCCGAGGCGCGCAACGCGTTGCTGGAGCCCCGGGGCACACTGCGGGTGCACTGCGTGCCGGGGCTGGCGCGGCATCTGGTGACCGCCGCCGTTATCGAATACCGCCGGACGTTTCCCCAGGTCACGGTGGAATTACTGCTTTCCCAGCGCATGCCGAATCTGCTCGAGGACCAGTTGGATGTGTCGATACTGATTGCCCGTGCGCTGCCGGACTCCGCCTATGTCAGCCAGAAAATCGGGGTCAGTCATTGCGTTCTGGTTGCTTCGCCCGACTATCTTGCGCGGCATGCACCACCTTCGACACCGGAGCAACTAAGCGAGCATGAGTGCCTGTTGCTGAGTACGGTCGACTACCCCCGGGATGAATGGGCGCTGGAGAGCACGCGCGGCAGTACGGTGTTCACACCGGCCGGGCCGAGCTTCGGGGTGAACGACATGGAGGCGATGTCGGTGGCGATTCAGGAGGGCGCCGGGATCGGCTTGCTGGCGGGCTTCTCGGCCATTGAGGATCTGCGCGCGGGAAGGCTGATCCGGGTCTTGCCGGACTACCACACCCAGGAGCGCAACGTGTATGCCGTCTACACCTCTCGCCAGCATGTAGACGCGAAAATCACCTGCTTCATCGACCTGCTGAAAACGCGGGTGGGCGGCCAATTGGCGGCGACTGCACAGGCCTTTGTCGATCAATGACGGCTGGCAACAGGCTGACAGTTCGGTGTCTGGCCTGACTGCTCAAGGCACCGCCGAAAACACCGATCCGGTGATGCGCTCGCTCAGCAATTCCAGCGCGCGCAATCCCGCCAGCGAGTTGCCCGAGGCGTTGAGTGCGGGCGACCACACACAGATGCTGTAGCGTCCCGGCACCACCGCGACGATCCCGCCGCCCACGCCGCTCTTGCCCGGCAAGCCGACGCGGTAGGCAAAGTTGCCGGCCTCGTCGTACAGCCCGCTGGTGGCCATGATCGCGTTGACCTGCTGCGCCTGGCGCGGGCTGAGCACCTGTTCGCCGCTGTGTGGGCAATAACCGCTGTTGGCCAGAAAGGCAAAAGCGCGGGCCACATCCACGCAGTTCATCGACAGCGCGCAGTGGTGGAAGTAGCTGCGCAGCACTGCGTCGACATCGTTATGGAAATTGCCGAACGCCTGCATCAGATACGCCATGGCGGCGTTGCGCGCGCGGTGCTGGTATTCGGACTCGGCCACCAGCGCATCGCTGACGATGCGCGGATTGCCCGCCAGACGGCGGACGAAGTCGCGCATCGACAGCGTTGGTGTGGCGTAGCGGGACTGGTTGATATCGCAGATCACCAGCGCCCCGGCGTTGATGAAGGGATTGCGCGGTTTACCTTTTTCCGCTTCCAGTTGCACCAGCGAATTGAACGCCTGCCCGGACGGCTCGTAGCCCAACCGCGACCAGATCGCCTCGCCGCTGTGGCCGATCGCCTGGACCAGGCTGAACACCTTGGAAATGCTCTGGATCGAGAACGGGGTCTGCGCATCGCCCGCGCAATGCACCTGACCGTCCAGGCCGTGCACGGCGATGCCCAACTGGTTGGGATCTACCTGAGCGAGGGCAGGAATGTATTGCGCCACCTGGCCTTGGCTGAGTAGCGGGCGGACCTGGTCGAGGATGTCTTGCAACAGTGCTTGCATCGGGAAATGCCTGGAGTGCGGGGGTGTGGGTTCAGACGATGGTGGTTGGGGGTGGAGCACATTGTTGGTTGTGCTGACGCAAATCGACCCCCTGAAGGGCTTCGGACAATTCCACGATTACACCCTTCATGAAAGGACAGAAAACATGAACGACCTGGAGCTCCTGGAGCGCTTGAAAGCGCATGAGACGTTTGGCATCTCGATGGTTCAGGATCGCGTTGTTTGGTTATCAACGGGCGGTGGAGACGCTTGAGCGGCTTGAAGTGCAGGGGGTTATTGAGCGGGATGAGGCTACAGCGCTTTGGCGGCTGGTGGGCAGGGTATCCACATCGGGCTTGAGCGGGCAGGGCGCTCGGGGTTAGGTCTCCGCCGAGCACCTGTTCAATAATCAGCAACCGGGCGCGTTCAGGGGGTGAACCGCGATTGCCGCTTTTCCCGAAATGACCGATGTCATGCAATACGTGAGTTGTCAGTCATGGCATACGCCTGCAACTCAAGCACTTTGCAGAGGTTGGAAAGAGGCGCAAAGAAGTCGTCATGATCTGACTCGGACCAAGCCGAGCCAAATCTGAGCGTCATGTGGATGGAGGTTACGGGATCTCCAGCCAGGCTTGACTCGACCGAAAATGATTCCCCTTTGGTAAATACCTCTTGGGTGCATCCCGGGAATACTTGTTCCAGCAGTGCGAGAACAGCGGCACTGGGGCCTACCTCAGTTACTTCCTCTATGTCAGCCAAGTCGGATGCATTCAGGTTCACTGGTTTCAAAAGGACGATATCGAAACTCATGCAGCTCCCGGACTTTTAAGGTGTTCAGAGTGTTTTGTCAGTACCACAAGTGATTTCGCGGCTTGGAAATGGTGGACCACTCGCCCACCTGATACCAGCGGCTACGGCTCAGCATGTTCCAACGGCACCGTTCGGTGACGCTTCGCCGCCCAGACGACCCCACCCACCAACAATACGATTGATGTCACCTCCATCAAGCCTGGCATTCGCTGGCTGAACAGAAAACCGTATACACAGGCAAACAGCGTTTCGAACACGATCATCTGTCCGCTCAATGATGTGGCCATTCGGCGCGAGCAGGCATTCCACAGCCCATTCGCAACCCACGAACCGCAGAGTGCCAGGAACAGACAGACCCACAGTAGAGCCATCCAGCGACTGCTTTCCACACGGGTGGGTAGCAGTTTCGGGAACAGGATCAGGGCCGCGATGCTGAACACCACCGCCACGACGCCCGTTACGATGCCCAACAGCGTCGACCACTCGCTGCTGTTGAAATGGCTTTGCTTTAAATAACGGGCATTGTGAGTCGCGTACCAAGACCAACAGACCACCCCACTGAACCCGCAGGCCAGCCCCAGCAACTGAGAAGACAGTGAGGTATTCGCTGTCCCGGCAGTTGAGTGTTCGAGACTGACCGATACGATGCCCAGGAATATCATCAACAGGGGCAGTTTGAGCTTGGTCAGGGGCAGGGATCCTGCATCGCCACGCCCCAGAAAGGTAATGGCAACCGGCATCATGCCGTTGATCAGGGCGGCGGCAGTCACCCCGCTCAGTTGTACGGAAGCACCCAGCAGCGCGTAGTTCAGGATGTTCCCGGTGAATGAAAGGCGAAGCAGCGTCAAGGCGTCGCGGCGCGTCAACTTCGAGAGCATGCGGGATGCAATCGGTAAGGCTACGAGGAGCGAGATCAGTCCGTACAGCGCAAACCGGACGCTGCTGATCAGCACAGCATTGAATTCCGGCAGTAACGAAGGGGCGATAATCACCCCTCCCCAGATGGCACCCGCCAAAATCGCAAATACAATTCCACTGTTCATCATCGCTGCTCTGACAAGCCATTTAGCGGCATTCTAGCCATGGTCTGTAGGCGCAACCTGCGATAAGAAGTTGGCTACCCATTCCTGTGAGGAATGGGTAGGTGCAATCACCCGCTCTGGAGAACCCCCATTAACCGTTACCTGCGTACTTTGCCTCCATTGGAAACCCTGATCACGTTTGAGGCGGTGGGACGGCATGCCAGCTTCACGGGCGCCGGCGAACTGTTTCTTACCCAGAGCGCGGTGAGCAAACAGATGCGCCAGCTTGAGGAGTGTATGGGCGTCCCGCTCTTCGAGCGAAAACCGAGAGGCGTCAAGTTGACCAGTGCAGGCGATGAGCTGCTGATGACGGTCAACGTGCTCCTCACCACGATGTACCAAAGCGTCACGCGAATTCGCAACGTGCATCAGTCCAACGCCGTCTCGGTGCTGGCGACCCATGCACTGGCCCAATTCTGGCTGTTTCCGAAGCTGATCGAATTCAACAAGGCCTACCCGGACATCGCCGTGCACGTTCACGCGATCAACGAATTCGATGAAGCCAGCCTCAATGATTTTGACGTGGGCATTCTCTATGGTTCTGGCGAATGGCCCTCGCTGGATAGCGATTTCCTGCTCCCGGAAATCGTCTACGCCGTGGCTCATCCTTCATTGGACGTGTCTGGAATCTACACCCTGGAACAATTGGCTCAGGCCAATTTGGTGCAGATCGATACGTGCGCCTGGCAGTGCCTGGACTGGCATCAATGGTTCGGCCACTTTGGCATCGACTATGCTGCGCGCGACAAAGCTCCGGTCTTCAACCAATTGACATTGGCTTATCGAGCCGTTCAGCAGGGTATGGGCATCGGCCTGGCCTGGACGTTCATGGCAGAGGAAGCGCTGGCGAAGGGCGAGTTGCAGCGGGTGACACCTTTCGAATGCGTGACGGGTAATGGAGAATTCCTGGTATCGCTCAAGCATCGCAAGCGCTCAGCTTCTGCCGAGATTTTTCGGCAGTGGCTCCTCGGATCAATGGGCGACTGACCAGCCAAGGCAAGCGGTCACAGGTGTCACTCGGAAGAGGGCAATCATACGCAGGCTACTCGTACTTTCAGCCCATCGAATCCAACCAGTGCGATATCAACAGGGCGAGTTTTTCAGGCTGTTCCAATGGAATCATGTGGCCTGACTCTTCCACGACTTCGAGACGGGCTCCCGGGATTGCGTCACGCAGCTCCCGTGCCTCTTCAGGCAATCTCAGTTTGTCCTGCGCACCGGCAATGATCAGGGTCGGGCAATGGATAGTGCAGGACGAAATTTCGTTCCTGACCAGCAGGGATTGTCTGGCAAAAACGTCGTGGCCCATTCGCTGACCCATTTCACGAATGCGGCCAATCAACGCGTTGTCGTTTGCCCGGAGTGGGTTAACCGATTGGCTAATCGATACCGAACTCAAACCACGAAACTGCCCTTGTGCAGATGCCTTCACCGCAGTTTGCTTGAGCCGCTGCTGCACAGGTGTGTCCGGGCGTAGTGACGTTGCAATCAACACAAGGCCCGCCACCCGGTCTGGGAACTGCTGTACCAAGGATCTTGCAACATAGCCGCCCAGTGAAAAACCGATCAGGACAAACCTTGGAGGTGCGTCGGCTGCGATGTTCTGAGCAATCTCAGCAATTGTATGCCCCTGGAGCAGGTTCGCCCGATGAACCTTGCGCTTGAATGGCAGGTGTTCAACTACCTCGTTCCAAAGCGACTCGTCGAGCATGAAGCCGGGAATCAGCACCAATGGCAGAGCACTTTCACAGGGCATATTTATCATCCCTGGGGGCGTGGGCAGGTCCATCGCGGAGTGGATCGCGCAACGCGCTTGCAACATGTGCGTACAGCGCATCTACACCGCGTGAGCCTTTCGAGTCTCGGCTTCGGGTCAACACGACATCCGCCACCGGCAATTCTGGCAGACCGTGCCGGGTATCCAGCACCTTGAGGTGCGCTGGCAAGCTGCAACGAGTGACCACGGCCACAGCGAGGCCACTTTCCATCGCTGCCAACTGGCCGCTCACATTGGGGCTGTTGTAGACCACTCGATACTCACGGCCCAAACCCGAAATAGCGGCAAGGATTGCCGTGCGCAAGCGCTCGCTGAGCCCGTGCACGGCTATTGGCAGTTGGCTGCGCTTCCACGCTTCATGTTGCTCGGCGGCGCCCCATACCAACGCTTCTCTGAACAGCAGTTCGCCCCGCGAAGGGCCATCGCGGGTTACCAAGGCAAGATCGACCTGGCCACGGTCGACCTTTGCCCAGAGGCTTGCAGAGTCTTCGCAGACCAATGTGACCTCGACCTCGCCAAAGCGGGTCATGAAGCTGCGCAGGGCGGGCATCAGATACGTCAGTGCATAGTCAACCGGCGCACCCAAAGTAACGCGCCCGGAGACCGCACCGCCGTGCATCGCATCGACCATCGTCGAGTGGGCTTCGAGCAGCTTGCGGGCGTGGCCGAGGAGGTCATACCCGGCAGGAGTCAACGTCAGTTGCCTCGGCTCGCGCTTGAACAGCGGACGACCGAGGCTGTCCTCCAGTTTTTTCAACTGCATGCTCACCGCTGACTGTGATCGGGCGACCTGGCGCGCCGCCGCAGTCATGGAACCGGTATCCACGACCGCCAGAAACGTGCGCAACCAATCGATCTGCAAATCCTTGGAATGAATCATCGTATTCAGTCATTCGAGAATCGAATGCGCTGTATAACAGATATTCGCTTTTCTGGGTGATCCGTCCGCATTCACACTCCTTGCAACCACAACGACAGTGATGCAGTGAGTAGCCGCCCATGACCGACCCCTACGATAGAAGCGAGATCCTGCGAGGGGCGAGGGATGCCCTCCCGGTCATGTTCGCGGTTGCCCCTTATGCAATGGTTCTCGGTGCGCAAGCTTCGCAGGTCGGCTTGTCACTGGTTGAAGTGGGGGCGATGACCGGCCTCAACTTTGCCGGCGGCTCGGAGTTCGCCGCCATCAAGTTATGGGGGGCGGTGCCGCCGATGCTGACGATCGTGCTCATTACCCTGTTGATCAACAGCCGCCATATCGTAATGGGGGCGGCGCTGGCGCCTTATCTCCAGCACTTGCCCAAGCGCAAGGTGATTCCGGCCTTGTTCTTCATGGCGGACGAGGGTTGGGCGATCAGCTATGCCGATACCCTGAGGAGGTCCTCGGCGCAACAGCAAGCAGCTTTCAGTTGGCCCTACTACTGTGGCGCTTGTTTGCCGTTCTACCCGGTCTGGGTCGGTTTTGCCTTGATCGGCGCTGCGGTCGGACCGGCACTGGGCAACATCGAAGCCTATGGCTTTGCGATGGCGTTCCCGGCGGTCTTCATCGTGCTGCTCAGGGGGATGTGGAAAGGGCCGCGGTTGGCTTGTTCCTGGTTGATCAGCCTGGGGGTTGCGATTCTTGTCTACCTCACGGTGCCTGGTGCCTGGTTCGTATTTGCCGGCGTCATTGCCGGAATGCTGTTCACTTACCTTCGGGCGATAGCGTCATGATCAGCATGTCGGCTTTGCTGACGATTGGGGGCATGGCGTCAGCCACCTATGCGACACGCCTCGCGGGTTATCTGCTGCTGCGCAAACGCAAGCTCGGGCCGCGTGCCCGCGCGGTAATGGAGGCAGCACCGGGATGCGTGCTGATTTCGGTGATCGCGCCACACTTCGTTTCACCTCATCCTGAAGAGCTGATCGCATTGGCCATCACACTGGTTGCCGCCTGGCGCTTGCCGATGCTGTTCACTGTCGCGATTGCCGTGGGAGCGCTGGCGGGGCTTCGGTGGGTGCTGTAGGTGTCAACTTTAATTGTCTGTTTTTATGAAAGCTCGAGTCAGCAGTGCCCGCTTTCCAGCGGGCACCACTTCCTACCGGGAAAACGCCTTACCAGTTGTAACTCACCTTCGCCGTAACCTCCCGCCCCGGGTTATAGAAGTTCGCCGTACCTGAACCCACCACATGCTGCTCATCCAGCAAGTTGCTGACATTCACCGCAAGCTCGGTACCCTTGGCAATCTGGTAGTTGAAAGCAGCGTCAAACAACGTGGTGCCGTCGCTTTTGCCGGTGTTGGCGGCATTCAGGTAATACGCTCCGACATAGCGCGCGCCGAGGCCGACGCTGACGTCCGTGCCGGGCACGCTGTAGTAACTCCACAGCGAAGCGGAATGCTTCGGTGCGGTGGTGAACTCATTGCCCTTGAGGGAGCTGCCGTCGTACAACGAACCGCGCAGAACTTCTGACTTCATGTACGAGTAGCCGCCAACCAGGCTGACGTTCTGCGTCACTTGCGCCTTGGCTTCCAGGTCGAGGCCGCGCATCCGCGATTCGCCCACTGTCTGCTGTTCAATGATGCCGCTCGGCAGCACCACGGCGATGGTGACGTTTTCCTGGGTCAGGTCGTAAATCGCCGCCGAGAACAGTGCATCCATCCCCATCGGCGAATACTTCACGCCCACTTCGTACTGTTTGCCGGTCTGTGGTGTAACACCCACCTGGGGCGGCGAGACGGACTCGACCATGCTCACGTAAGTGGAAACTTCATCGTTGACGATGTAGGTCAGCGCACCGCGGTAGGAGGTCTCGGAGAAGTTGTCGTTATCATCGAATTGCACAGGGCTGGAGAACTGGTTGTAACCCTTGCTGGACAGTTCCATTGAGTCGTTGCGCACACCGGCGGTAACGATGAAACGCTCATAGAACGACAGGTTCTGCTGGAGGAAGACCGCCTTGGTGGTGGTGTCGCTCTTTTTCGCGGTGTACGGCGTGAGTGCGCTTGAAACGCCGGTGAACACTGGGTTGGCGATGTCGATCGAGGACGCCAGGTCGTAAACGGAACGCTCTTTGGTCGACGAGTCGAGATACTCAACGCCTACCAGGGTGCTGCTGTCGATGTTCTCGAAGCGGGCGTCGTATTGCAGCATCAGGTTGCCGTTGAACTGGTTGGCATCGCTGTCCGTTCCCAGCAGATAACGGGGAATCGTGGTGCCGACGCGCGAGGCGTTATCGCTCAGGTAAACGTAGCCATAATCGTCGGTCAGCTTGCTGTAACGCAGGTTGCTGCGCAGCACGAAGCCGTTGTCGAAGTCGTGGGTGACGTTGCCGCTGAGGCTGGTGCGCTCGACATTGTGGTAGTTGAAGCCGGGCTCACCATAGAAGTCGCTGCGGTCGTATTCCTTGTCCAGCGGGTAGCCGCCACTGTTCGGCGAGCTTTCGGTTTTCAGGTAGTCCAGGACCATGGTCGCCGAGGTGTAATCGGTGGGCGCCCAGGTCAGACCACCCATTACCAAGCGGTTGTCGTCCTGCGAGTGGTCGTACTCGCGGTCGCTGTTTTGCACTTTGGCGGTAAAGCGGCCGGCTACGGTTTTATCGTCGTTGAGCGCATCCCCGACATCGACGCCTGTCTCGATATGATCAAAGGAACCGTAGGTCACATAGCCCTGGCCAAACTGCTCGAAGCGCGGCTGTTTGCTCACGAAGTTCACCGAGCCACCAGGATCCGCCGGGCCAAATAGAGTGGAGTTGGCGCCGCGCAGGATCTCGATGCGCTCGTAGGCGAAAGGATCTTCGCGGACGCCGCGCATCGAACTCAAGGTCAGGCCGTCACGGTAGGTAGTGGCCTGGAAACCGCGGATCTGGAAGTAGTCGTTGCGGTCATCCGACCCATAAAAGTCGCTGATCACGCCCGGGGTGTATTGCAACGCTTCTTCCGTGGTGCTGACGCTGCGTTGCTCCATTTCCTTGCGGGTAACCACCGAAACGGAGGCGGGCGTGTTGAGAATGCTGGTCGCCACCTTGCCGCCGACCCAGAGTTCCTTGGCGACCACCGAGTTGGTGTCGTCGTCGGCATTCACCTTGACCTTGGCATTCACGATCAGGGGTGCTAGGCGGAAGTCCTCGACGTCGGTGGCACCGAGTTCGAGCGGGCCGGCAGCCTTTGGTTGAGGGATCAGCAGGTAGGCATTCGGGCCTTGCTGCTCGATCTGCAACTCGCTCCCTTGCAACAGCGATGACAGGGCTGCTGCGGTGTCGAATGTGCCGTTCACGCCCGAGGTAGTACGGTTCGCTACGCTCGCCGCATCGAAGGAAAGGCTGATACCAGCCTCGCGGGCAAAGCGATCAAGCGCCGGGGCCAGTGGGCCGGCCGCGATGTTCCAGTGCTGGACCTGATTGCGCGGCTCAGCGGTTGAAGACTGCGCCAGCGACGGCAGGGCGTAGCTGCTCACGACCAAACCCAGGATCGCACTGCGTAAGGCAATATTTAAGGGATGGCGCTGTGGAACCGGGGACGAACTCATTTTTTCGCTCCATGGAAGGGTATTGGCAGACTGGCCTGTGTTTCGGCCTTCCTTACAGGTCGAGCGAGAATAAGAAATCACCTCATTTATTTTTCCAGTCAGGAATGAGGTGAAGAAGGACTCAGCCGGCAGCGGTCAACGTCACCCAATAACGGGTCCGATAATCGACGCGCAAGCGCAGTGACTGCGCGACCAATGCCAGGACTTGATCGTTGTCGGCGAGCTGAAAGGTACCGGAGACCTGACGATCAGCAACCGCTTCGGTGCAGCGCAAAACGCCGGGGCGGTAGCGCGACAACTCCACAACGAAATCACCGAGGCGCATACCGCGCGCGCTGATCACCCCGTCGCTCCAGCTCCATACATCGAGGCCGTTATCCCTGAACTCACGGGCGCCGTTGGCGGTGAACAGCAGTTGGTGTCCGGCCTGGACGCTGTTGCTGTCGCTGCCGGCAAGGGTGTGACTGGAGCCAGGGAACACCGTGACGTCGCCGCCCTGCACTGCGAGCAGGGTGCCGTCATCACGCTCGCGCGCCAGGAAGCGGGTGCTCTGGGCGCGCATGATCCCGTCGCGTGTTTGTACCCAGAACGGCCGGGCTTGCGCCGAGTGTTGATCGGCGCCGACATTCACGATGATTTCGCCACGGCGCAGAATGATCAGGCGCCGCTGGGCGTCGTAATCGCTGTCGACCGCGCTGTCGCTATTGAGCTGAATAAGGCTGCCATCATCGAACTGGACGTGTCGTTGCTCGCCGGTGTTGCTGTGCTGCTGTGCAAGCATGGCCGGCAGTGGTGTGTAATCCCGGCCGAGCCAGGCCGCGCCGCCAACAGTGGCCAACAGGCCCAGGAGTTTCAGGCTTTGCCGTCGACGCATTCCCCGGTGGGTGCCATTGAGGGTTTGTCGGGCCAGTTTCGCCGGGATGCCGGCGAATTCATCCCCAAGCGTTTCCACACGCTGCCACGCCAACAGATGCTCCGGGCGCTGCAGCAGCCATTGTTCAAATGTGCGTTGTGTTTGCTCATCGGCCTGATTGAAGCGAAGGCACACCAGCCAGTGGATCGCCTGGTCGACAACCGCCTGATCCAGCGCCTTCGGCTCACGCATCGACATAGCGCAAGCGATAGCAATGTTGCAGGGCCTTGGCCAGGTCGCGTTCCACCGTCGCGCGGGAAACGCCCAGCTTTGCGGCGATCTGCGTACAGCTCAAACCGTCGAGCTGGGCAAGCAGAAACGCTTGGCGAACCCTTGGTTTAAGCCTGTCGAGCATTCGGTCTATCCGCTCGAGCGCATCAAGAATCAGCAGCCGGCTTTCTGCCGAGGGCACCTCTTGTTGAGGCAGCAACGCGACGCTTTCCAGGTAGGCGCGTTCGAGTTCGCGACGGCGATACTGATCGATCATCAGTCCGCGGGCGATGCTGCTCAGGTAGGCACGTGGTTCGCGCAAGGGGCTTGATTGACGGGATTTGAGCAGACGCACGAACGTGTCCTGCGCCAGGTCCGCCGCGTGTTCGCGGCATCCCGTGCGTTGGCTCAGCCAGCCGTGTAACCACGAGTGGTGGGTGCGATAGAGCAGCCCCAGATCTGCAGTACCTAGCGTATCGTCGCTGCGCATCGGCATCCCGAAAAGTACATGATTGATAATTAGTCGCATTCTACTCACGCCAATAGGCGTCAGGCAAATGCGGGTGTGCCCAGTGTTTGCGGAGGTTAGCTCGGCCTGCTCACCGGCCGTTGTCAGTGCTCCGGCACGTTGCTAACATTTGCGACCAATTACCGTCTGCACTTGCATCTAAATATCAGGAAGTCTTCCAATGGATGGCGCATCGTCGCGCGAGTCGGTATTGCATCGCGATTTCACGGTTCTCTATGTCGATCACCATTCCTGGCTGCAGAACTGGTTGTATCGGCGTATTCGCTGCCGCAGCGATGCCGCCGATCTGGCGCAGGACACCTTTCTGCGCCTGTTTCGCACTTCAGCCACGCCACTGGCGCCGGACCTTCGTCAGCCGCGAGCCTATCTGGCGACGGTGGCCAGGCGGCTCATGCTCAATCTGCACCGGCGGCGTTCTGTCGAGGAGGCCTGGCTGCAGACGCTGGCTGAATACACCGAGCAAACCGGGCTGTCGGTCGAGGAGCAATGGCTGATCCGGGAAGCGCTGCAGGCGGTTGACACACTGCTGCATGGCCTGCCGCCGGCGGTGCGCCGTGCGTTTCTGTTGTCGCAACTCGATGGCCATACCTATGCCGAAATCGCCCAGATGCTGAATGTCACGGTGCGGACCGTGCAGCGTTATCTAACCCAGGCGATGGAGCAGTGCATGGTGCTGGCGATGACCGAGGCGTTATGAGCGAGGCGCCACTGGAGCAAAGCGTGGTTCGCGAGGCGGCGCGCTGGTTCATCCGCCTGCACGAGGCTGGGCCTGATGCCGCGCAACGAAAGCGCTTCGAGCAGTGGCGCACTCAGCACCCCGATCATGAACGTGCCTGGCAGCTTGCCCAGCGAGTCAGCCAGCAATGGAAGGGAATTCCGGAAGGTGTCGGGGTGCGCACGCTCGATCGCGCCGACCGACTGAGTCGCCGCGCCGGACTCAAGGCCCTGATACTGCTGATGACTGCGGGGCCTGCCGCGTTGATGGTCTGGCGCCATGGCGCCTGGTCGGCGGACGAGCGAACCCTGGTCGGCGAGCAGCGACAGATCGACCTTCCCGATGGCACCCGTCTGAACCTGAACACCGGCAGTGCCGTCGATATCGTCTTCGATGCCCAGCAGCGGCTGATCCGCCTGCGTTCGGGAGAAGTGCTGGTCTCCACGGGGCAGGATCAACTCAACCGGCCGCTGCGGGTACAGACCGAGCAGGGCAACGTGTACCCCGTCGGGACACGCTTCAGCGTTCGCCTTGAAGACGACGACAGTCTGGTCTGTGTGTTTGGCGGTGCGGTCGACATCTGTCCGAACAGCCGCGCCGAGGCCACCCGCGTGAGCGCCGGCAACCAGGCTCGTTTCGACAGCCAGGAGGTGATGGTCGCGCAGCCGCTCGTGCCCGGCACCGATGGCTGGAGCATGGGCGTGCTGCGGGTAGAACGCATGCCGCTTGCGGTGTTCACCCGGGAACTGAACCGTTATCGGCCCGGTTGGGTGCGCTGTGACCCGCAGATTGCCGACCTGCTTATCAGCGGCGCCTTTCAATTGAGTGATACCGATCTGGTGCTCAGCGCCGTGGCTCGGGCCCTGCCGGTCAGTGTGGTGTACCGGACGCGCTATTGGGTCACGCTGCAGCCCCGGTCGGTCTGAAAAAAGTTTCGTATCGCCTGTCCTGTTTTTCAACGCTGGCGTGTCCTTTCAGCAAACAGGTCTTATCGATACGGAGCGTTCATGGGTTTTTCATCTGGTTATTCTTCCCTTGCCTGCGCGGTGCGCGGTGCCACCCTGGCGCTGAGTGTGCTCGCGAGCCCGGCGTTGATGGCGGCGTCTTCTCAGCATTTCTCCATCCCGGCGGGCCCGCTTGGGCAAGCACTTTCGAGCTTTGCGGCGACGGCGGGCATCAACCTCGCCATTGATCCTGCGCTGGTGCAGGGGCGGCAGAGCCAGGGACTGGAAGGCGACGTTGCGCTTGCCACCGGTTTCGCCCGGCTGTTGTCGGGCAGCGGGCTGCGCGCGGTGTCCCAGGGCGATGGCGTGTATGTGCTGGAGCCCTTGCCGCGCAGCGACGCCTCGATCGAGATCGAGCCGGTCGAGATCGACGCAAGCCGCCAGGCCCAGGAAAACGGCACGGGGCCGGTGGCCGGTTACGTGGCCAAGCGCACGACGGTCGGCACCAAGACCGATACCCCGATCAATGAAATTCCGCAGAGCATCTCGGTGATCACCCGCGACGAAATGGACCAGCGCGGCGTGCAGGACTTCAACTCCGCCGTGGCCTACACGCCGGGCATCCGGGTGCTCGACTACGCAGGCGGCCAGGGCGCGCCGGACATCTTCATGCGCGGTTTTCGCGCGTTCAACCTGTTCGGTATCTATCAGGACGGGCTGCGTTCAGGCTTCAACCAGTACGACACCAATTTCGAGACCTTCGGCCTTGAGCGCCTCGATGTGATCAAGGGGCCGGCCTCGGTGCTGTTCGGGCAGATGGCGCCGGGCGGGGTGGTCAACATGACCAGCAAGCGGCCACAGGAAACGCCGATCCGCCATGTGGAAGTGCAAGGGGGCAGTTTCGAGCGTCGCCAGTTCGGGCTGGATATCGGCGACCAACTGGACAGCGCCGGCACCCTGTTCGGGCGTGTGGTGATGCTGCAGCGCGACAGTGGCACCCAGGTCGATCATTCACCTGACGATCGCACCTACATTGCACCGTCGCTGACCTGGAAACCCGACGACGCCAACACCCTGACCCTGCTCACCAGTTACAACAAGACCAAAACTGGCGGTTCGGAACAGAGTTTTCCAGCAATAGGTACGGTGCTCAAGAGCCCCAACGGTCATATCGATTCGGATATCAACCTGGGCTGGAAGGGCAGCTATTACCACGTCGAAACCACCTCGGTCGGCTCGATCTACGAGCACCTGTTCGACAACGGCTGGAAGTTCCAGCAGAACCTGCGCTACATGCATTCCCGGGTCGGCTACCTTTCCAGTGGCCCGGATGCCGTGCTCAACGACGACGGACGTACGCAGGATGTCGGGCTGCAGTACCGCCCGAAAAACAGCGACACGTTCATGGTCGACAACAATATCCAGGGCAGCTTCAACACCGGACCGATACAGCACACGCTGATCGCCGGTATCGACTATTCCCATTACAAAGCCGCAGAAACCCGCCGCAACGGTGACCCGGATCCCGACTTCGAAATGATCGACCTGTACCGCCCCGTTTATGGCGGCGGGGCGATCTGGTACGACCCTTTGCAGCGCGATGAGCGCAGCAAGATGCAGCAGGTCGGCCTGTACCTGCAGGACCAGATCAAGCTGGACCAGTGGACGTTGACCATCGGCGGCCGCCAAGACTGGGCCGAGGGCCATGAACAGGGCCTGTACTTCGGCACCGAGAAGACCGACACCCGGCAGCGCGACCATAAATTCACCGGGCGTATCGGCCTGGCGTACCTGTTCGACAACGGCATCACGCCCTATGTCAGTTACAGCACCTCGTTCCAGCCCAACCCGAATGCCGATATTTCCGGCACGCTGTTCAAACCCACCGAAGGCAAGCAATACGAAGTCGGGATCAAATACCAGCCGCCCGGCTACAACAGCTCGGTCACGGTATCGGCGTTCGACCTGACCCAGAAAAACGTCACCACCGCAGATCCGCTCAATTCGGGCTATTCGGTGCAGAGTGGCGAAGTGCGTTCCCGTGGCATCGAAGTCGAAGGCAAGGCCAGCCTGACAAGCAACCTGAATGTGCTCGCGTCATACGCTTACACCGATGCCCAGATCACTGAAGACACCAGCTACCAAGGCAACACCCCGCGGGCCATTCCGCGCCATACGGCTGGCGTCTGGCTTGATTACACGATCGATGCAGGCGTGTTCGACGGTGTCGGTGCGGGGATTGGTCAGCGGTATATGGGGTCTTCGCAGAATATCCAGAACACCCTGAAAGTCGCGCATTACACCCTGACCGATGCCACGCTGCGCTACGACCTGGGCAAGGTCGGGCTCACCGGCAGCAAGATTTCGATCACTGGCACCAACCTGTTCGACAAGCGTTACTTCGAGCCCGGCTTCTATGAGGATTCGGTGCTGTACGGAAATCGCCGTAACGTGATCGCGACGTTGAGTCACGACTGGTAAGGGGAGGGCGAGAGAGCAATGGGCGCTCACTCTGTGGTGGGCGCTGAGTCCAAGGATCACTCAGTTAAATCAATTGGGGCCGCTTTGCGGCCCTTCGCGAGCAAGCTCGCTCCTACAGGCGCGCCGCTTTTGTAGGAGCGAGCTCGCTCGCGAAGGGAACTGACTGGCATTACCTAAGGCGTTCCGTTTCGTCCATGCAGGCGGAACCCGGCGCGTTCGCTCAGCCGCTCGTAATAGTCGCTCACCGCCGGCAAGTGCGGATGATCGAAGGGCGTTTCGAACCAGCGATTGACCGAGAGGCCGATGGGAATGTCCGCCAGTGAAAAGTGTTCGCCGGCGACATACGCGCCGGTTTTCGCGAGTTGCCGATCCAGTATCCCCATGTAGCGTGCCCACTCCGCGAGCCCGGCGGCGAGCGCTTCAGGAGCCTGGTGCGAAGGCGATTGCCTGACCAGCGACATGAACGCATAACTCCAGGACCTGTTCAGATCGGAGGCTTGCCAGTCGATCCACTGATCGACGCCCGCCCGCGCTCGCGCCTCGGCCGGATAAAGCGCGGCCTCGCCATAGCGCGTCGCCAGATAGCGAATGATGGTGTTGGACTCCCACAGTGTGAAATCACCATCCTGAATGACCGGCACCATGGCGTTGGGGTTCAGGGCCAGGAACTCCGGCGTGTTGACCGGCTTGAAACCGTTGCCCCAGTCCTCTCGCTCGAATGGGATGCCGATTTCGGCACAGGTCCACAACACCTTGCGCACATTGATGGAAGACGCTCTGCCTAATATCCGCACCATGTTCTCGTCCTTGTTTCGGGGAGCGGTAATCCTCTACGGCGGAAATAATGCGGTCAAGGATGGCGTGTCGTTTATGTGCCGGCTGAGCGAGCGGGGCTTGAGTCTGAGGCAGTGCGATGCCAGGCAAGGGGTGCCAACAGCAACACCGCGACAAGGAATGCGACCTGGGAAATATAGAAAGGCTCCAGCCACTGTTGATGCGAGGCCACGTAAAACGAGTTGTGAATGACATCGGCCACTATGATCGCTGCGGTCAGTGCAATGCCGGTGTTTGGTCTGATGAACAACAGCAGCACGGCTATCGGGTCGAGAAGCGTGAGCCCGCCCCAGAACAGACGGCTTGGCAGGCCGGTGGTTGCTCCGTAGCCGTAGTCCCAGAGCCAGCCGTGTTCGATGACGGCATGTAGGTGGTTGGCTGTTGCGACGAGGAGGCAGAGGGCGAAAAGTGATCTGATGGTGAGGGAGGGGTGTGGCACTGGGTTGTCTGTTGGTCAGGTGGGGTGGGTATGGTATCGGACATCGTGCGAGGTTGCCGAAGTTGCGCGCTTACATGGAATAAGGGGAGCGGACTATGCCTAAGTTGAGACACGTCACTAAGCCGCGTGTGTGTTAAAGCGATGCTCGGGTCTTCATAAGGTTTATTTGCAAAGCGCTATATTAGGAGCGAGTCGGGCCTAAGCTACTCAGTGGGCGGACACCACAGAAGGAAAAGGGGTGATCGCGTTGCTGTATCCATTGCGGACGCCAGAAGAGAAGAAACCACCGCATTGAGATTTGCGCGCGCAGCCTTCACATTCTGGAACGTACTCATTCTTCCAATCGCTTATGGACTTGCGGTAGTAGGGGAGTACGTCTTCGTTCACAAGGCACAGTTGGTGATTATAAACAGACACGTTCATGCGATAGGCTGCCAAAATGCCTACGGCCTCACTTAGAGTTTCTCGATAGTCCGCGGGGTCGATCCACAGGGCGTCAAGATTGGCACGCGTAAATCCAGTCATTTCCAGGCCCATCAGTGCCACGTGATCAACGAACAGAAGATTTCGCGCAATGTATTCGCACAACTGTGGCAAGCGGCTGATTGACTGTTTGTGCAGCACTATCCGAATCTCAACCTTTTGACTGAGGCGCTTAAGGTTGAGGATTCCCAGAACGGTCTCCTGAAATGCCCCCGGCGCTTGAACGATGTAATCGTGCAAGCTGGGGTCATCAGAGTAGAGCGGGATTCCGATCATGATGTCAGGATGATTAATCTTCGCGTATTGTCGAGCAAAGCGCTCATCCGCGAACGTACGGCCGTTTGATAGAACGTGTACGACAGTTCTTGGCAGGTACGACTTCATCATTCGGATGAGATTAATAAATCGATCCCCGGCCAGTGTAGGCTCGCCACCTGAGAAACCTACCTCGGGTGTTTCCCTGGGGATGAGAGGGATAAGCGCTTCGAGTTCAGTGAGGATCCAATTGTCATCAATTTTTTTCGGGGGTTGGGAGCACATCAGACAGTAATGGTTGCACTGTTCGGTCACCAGCAGTGAGTTATGACCGGAGTTGGCTCTGAAAAGTACCCGAATTGCCTGGCCTTCCAGACGGATGATGTCGTCGTGTCCCAGGTAGTGATAGTCGTTGGGCAGCAGGGTGAATGAGTTCTTCCCTTCTAGTTCTCTCGCATGCAATTCAAGAGACTCAGGGATCAGATAGTGCTGATAGCCTTCAGGCAAATTCCGAGTAGAAACCAAGAACGCTCTAGTCGCGCGCAGCACCATTGGGAGCGCCGGATTGGTGCTGACCTGCAGCAACAATGGTCGACTCTGGGCTTCGATTAGTTGGATTCTTCCGACTTTTCCGGCGAGTTTCAGCATGCGTTAGCCCACTGCATGAACAGACGACGAATAGATGCGCTTGACTGCATCAGGCCAATCAGGTGTTTGAAAATCGACATGTTTCTCTTACAGAATGGGGAGTCAGCCTTTCTGCCCAAGACATCTTTGAAGATGGCGTGATGAAATACAGGTTCGGCGCCGCAATAGGGTTCAAAGGCGCAGTCAGAGCACATTGGCGCGCTTAGAGTAAAAGATTGCTCCAGAGAATCGAGCAACACATCAGAGAGAATGATGTCTTCATAGCTGTCAGTAAGGATATCGCCCAGCCGGAACGTCTGATCCCCCATCTCTGCAAGCATCCTGCTCTCGTCCGAGGCATATACGGAACCGTCGTAGTTAAAGACGATTGCGGCTATACCAGCGCCCGCAGGATTCATTAGGTCGACATAGCCCGGGTCATTACTGGTTAGCATCTTCTTGAGTATCAGTGATGCGTAGTGCTCAACAAAAGGAATGCCGGCCTTGTTTAGTTCAAGGATATAAGCTAGGCCTTCCTTATAAAATTCCAACCACCGCTCAGTATCGTAAGTCATGAACTTGCGGGTCTTTATCGCGAATCCATACGGAGATAGTGTGCGTAGGAAAATACCGTTGAAGCCTAGTCGAACGTACTCGTCGATGATTTCCCGGACACGAGACAGACTTTTATCCGTGGTTGTCATCAGAGCGCTGACCCTATCTACCCCTAGTGCGTTGCGGGCTCTGGCTAGACCTGTTTCGAAGCGTTCGAAGCTATCACGGCCGACACGAGGACGATTCGCATTGTGCAGATCTGCTGGGCCATCGAGTGACGTCGAAAGGATGATGTCGTGATCGTGGCAGAACGCGAGAACATCGTCGGTGATTAACGACAACGTGGTTGCGATGACGAACTCTAGATCACGTTTCTCTTCTAGATTTCTTCGGTTGGCAGCCTCCACCACGAAGCGCACCATCTCAAAATTCAAGAGCGGCTCGCCGCCTTGGAACTCTATCTTGATCGCAGGATTGGGAGAGCGGAAGACGAAATCCAGAGCCTTCTCAGCCATGTCGGGCGTCATGTCGAAAGAGATCTCGTTGTCCATTTGCCGTGAAACTTGGCAATAAGGGCAACTGTGGTCGCATCGCAGTGTCACCACGAAGATGTGTAGGCTGGTAAACCCCGTCAGTCGCGATAGCCTCGTACGCAGTTTCAAAGCGAGTAGATCAAGTGGCGCCTGCTCATCGGCATACCGGATGAAATGTTTGGCACGGAGCGATGCGTAGAGCGGATGCTCTTTTGGAAGGCTTTTTGAGAGAAGGGCATGTAACTCTGGCGTCGGTACCACCAGGTGTTCGCCGGTCATGTTGGTGATAACGTAATCATTGCCTGTAAGGCGGTCGAACTTGAGCGGCAGCAGTTCGTACCCATCTTGCCGAGTGTAGGCATCCAGCCCTTGGAACTTACTCACCTCGGTTCAACTTGGCGTTGGAAAATGCCAACCCCATGATGAGGTTGCGAATGGGGGCGGTTTCAGCTTGCAACTGTGCGCGCAATTCGTAATCGAGTACGTCCTTCCTGAACTCCTCGACGGCACGTTCGAAGGCGCCCTGTTCGGTTGTGATGTTGCCCACCAATCTGCAGAGAATATTTTCGCCATCAATTTTCAAGTCAAGCGTAAAAGCGTGCATAGCGCGGTATGCCGCCTTCTGGACTGCTTCAGCCCTATACAGCTTACTGTCGAAGGTCAGTTCAGTGAGGCCAGCCATCATCGGCTCGAGTAATGCGAGCTGTGAGAGCTGTGGGAAGCATGCGAGCTGTGTGAGTGGTGGGCGGCGAACATTTGGCCGTTTTCACCACGCTTAAGGATGAAGCTGAAGAGATTGTCACCTTGGCGACCGGTGACCATCTGCTCCCCAACGTGGATGATTGGGAGTGTCGCGGCTTCGGTCTCAATGGCGAGGCTTTCTTCTGCTATATCGGTGTGGGGCGCGGCAATGGAGGCCGTTGCTGGGCTGGCGGTTACGGCAGCAGTAAGAGCGGCAAGCGGCAGCAGGAATTCACGCTTTTTCATCTCAACGTCCCTGTAGTTGGTGTGGTTATGTAGGCACTATATAGACGTTTCTGTGTGAGTCAAAGTGCCACTAGTCGAGATTGCACACACTCACTGGACTAGGCGCAGCTCTTGGGATTCAGCTGCCGGCCTCTGGATTTCCGCCAGCTTGAGGAGTTGCTGGCTCACACTCCTGTATTCTTGCAGACCAGAAAATCAAGGAAGAACAATGTACTCGTCGTCATTTTTGTCGTGCCTCAGGCTCCCGACTATCTTGTTGATTGCCGGTCTGACAACTGCGTGCTCCAACTACCACTACAAGGATTATCAGGGCGATTGGGCACCTGAACTGATGAGGCCGTATGACCTGTCCAATAACGCGGTCGATGCGCCGGTGGTGTATTTCGCCACCATCCGTTATCGCGGTCTGGGAGTGAAATTTCATCGGTTGTTACTGGCCACTCACGTAGATGACCAACTGCTGGAGGGTGCCGGGCGGCGATCGATCCTCGACATATCTGGCAAGCAGGCACTGCGTTTGACGCCAGGCAAGCATTCGCTGCGCTGGTGTTGGGTATCCATGAATGCACTGGGCACTGGTGGCGGTAAATGCGATTTTGGTGTTCGCGACCTGGAGTTCCAGGCTGGCCAACGCTACATCGTGGATTTCTCTACCTTTGATGGCATGAGCCAGATCACTATCAATTCCGAGATTCGAAATATGGAAACTCATGAAGTGATCTTCCCGCTAAAAAAACCTGCTGAGATTGCAAAACAATAACGTACGACGTTGGCCAGTCGCTCGTCCCGCTTCTGTGCGCTGTCTGGTGCCCTTCGGCAGTGGCGAGCGTCGTCTCGAATGAACATCACATACTGGACGCCGTCATAGAACCCCCCACCGCGCAACCCGCGACATAAGACCGAGCCACCCCCAACGCCTCCAACTCCGTTGCAGCAACCACCTGCAGCACACCAAAAGCCTTACTAACCCCAGCCAACTGCCCCTGAATCGCCTCACGCTTCTGCACATCAGGCTCAACACTGACCAGCACCCTGCACAGCGCCGCCAATTCATTGCGGTTTTGCTTCAACCACAGCCCCCGAACCTTGCGATCCTCATGGCCTTCCTGCTGCGAGCCTTCCGGGTAGACCACCGCGAAAGGCACCCCGGCGGCAAGCAGTTTGCCCATGTCCTCCAACCATCGGGAGGCGTAACCGGGCAAGGCCGCCTGCGGAAGGAAACGAATGACGGGATAGGTATCGGTGGCATGGACCGACAAGGTGAAGTTCGACACGATCAGCTCCAGAACGGAAAGGTGCGACATAGGTGAGGAGCCATCCTCATCTCGAGCCCCTGAGCGGTAAATGCTTTCCCACGCACTTCACCCATGCGCACACCGCACTGGTATTTGCATGCCACTTGGTGCATTGGTATTGCCCTGACATTCCGTTTAACGCAACTGAGATGAGACCCTCGATGGAGCACCCCGACCTGAACCTGCTGCTCGCGCTGGACATCCTGTTGGAGGAGGGCAGTGTGGTCGGCGCGGCTCGGCGGATGAATCTGAGTCCGCCAGCGATGAGCCGCACCCTCAGTCGTATCCGCGAGACTCTGGGTGATCCGGTGTTCGTGCAGGCGGGACGCAAGCTGGTGCCGACGCCGCGGGCGCTGGCGTTGCGCGAGCAGGTGCGCGCGGCGGTCGAGCAGGCGACCCAGGTGTTCAAGCCCACCGCCGATGTTGATCTGAAAACGCTGGATCGGCGTTTCAACGTGCGCGCTAACGACGCGTTCGTGGGTCTCCATTCGGGCCGGTTGCTGGAGGCGATAGCAACCGAGATGCCACGGGCGATGCTGCGTTTTTCACCCGAGGAGGATGACGTGGACGACGAGGCGCTGCGCAGTGGCCGCATTGATCTGTTCATCAGTGCCTCGCGCAAGCTCGGGCCGGAAATCCGCGTGCAGTCGCTGTTCACCACGACCTTTGTTGGCATCGCCCGCGAGAACCATCCGATTTTCGATGACGACATCACTGCTGAACGGCTCACCCGCTGGGATCACATCGGCGTCTCGCGGCGCGGCAAAACCGTTGGCCCGATCGACACTGCGCTGGAGACTGAAGGGTTGCGCCGGCATGTCGCGCTGGTGGTCTCCACGCCGTTTACCGCGTTGTTCGCCTTGCAGGATTCGGACTTGCTGCTGCCATTGCCCGAGCATCTGGCGCGCAGTGCGCTGGCGGCCGGGTTGCGCATCCGCCTGTTTGATTTGCCCATGCCGCTGGAAACCGTGCTGTTCACCCAGGCGTGGCACCCGCGTTTCCAGAACGATCCCGCGCACCAGTGGCTGCGGCGCAAGATTCGCGCGCTGTGCGAGGCCAGCGCTTGAGTCAATCAGTGCTCTGCACGCACTCGCCGTCCTCGACCAGTTCGAAATACTCGCCATTACCGGTGCGCTCGGTCACACGCCCGGCGAACACTCGTCCGTCTGGCAGGGTCAGGCGAGCGCGGCTGGGCCCCTTGAGCACATCGAGGTACAGCGCTTTGGGCAACAGCACGGCGAGCGGGCGATCCTTGGTGCGGCGGCTCAGCACCAGATCGGCCCCCAGGCGCTGCGCCTCCCGGCCAAGGCCGCCGACCTCGCCATAGGTCAGCGTCAGGTCAACCGGTCCGCGATACAGCACATCCGCGAAGCTCATAAGCGGTTCTCCGCCAGCATTGTCGCCTCTCTGTCCAAGGCAGGCCCTGGCGTCAGGCGCAGGTTCAGCAGCCGTTGGGTCATGTCGCGATCTCCTTTACTTCACTGTCGACCAAATCAGTACCAAGGATTGTGCCATTGAGTCTAGCGGGCTGGTCGCCGCGCTTCCCACATCTCCCGTTATCCTTCGGCATTCAGCTATCGTCTAACCCCACACAACCGGCAGGCTCCCATCACCATGCGCATTGTCATCCCCGACGACTACCAGAACGTGATCCGCACCCTCGACTGTTACAGGCTGCTGGCCGGGCATGAGGTCACGGTCTTTCATGAGCGACAACCGGCCTCGCTGGACGAGCTGGCCGCACGCTTCGCCGAGGCGGACGCGCTGGTGCTCACCCGCGAGCGCACCCGTATCGATGCCGCGTTGCTGGACCGGCTGCCGAAACTGCGCTTGATCAGCCAGACCGGCAAAGTCGCCGGCCATCTCGACCTGGACGCCTGCACCGCGCGCGGCATCGTCGTGACCGAGGGGCGTGGCTCGCCGGTGGCGCCGGCGGAGCTGGCGTGGGCGCTGATCCTCAATGCGCGGCGTCAGCTCGTGCCGGCCATCGAGGGGTTCAGGCGTGGTCAATGGCAGGTCAATCTGGGCCAGGCGGTGGCGGGGCAGGTTCTCGGGATCTGGGGTTACGGCAAGATCGGCCAGCGGCTGGCGCGCTATGCCCAGGCGTTCGACATGTCGGTGCTGGTGTGGGGCAGTGAGAGCAGCCGCGCCGCTGCCGAAGCCGACGGACATCGTGCTGCGGCGTCGCGCGAGGCGTTCTTCGCCGAGTCGGACATCATCAGCCTCAACCTGCGCCTGTCCGAGCGCACGCGGCATATTGTGACCCTCGACGACCTGTCGAGAATGAAGGCCGACGCTTTGCTGGTGAACATCAGCCGCGCCGAACTGATCGCCCCCGGCGCCTTGCTGCAGGCGCTCGATGCCGGGCGGCCGGGCTTTGCCGCCGTGGATGTGTATGAGGAAGAACCGGTGCTCGACCCGAGCCACCCCCTGTTGCGCCACTCCCGTGTGCTGTGCACGCCGCACCTGGGATACGTGGAGAAAAACGGCTACGCGCTTTACTTCGGCGATGCCTTCGACAACGTGCGGGCGTTCTTTGCCGGTGAACCGAAGAACGTCGCGAACCCGCAGGCCCTGGGCATTCAGCGGCTGTAACGCAGCGCATCCACCACCACCCGGAACGCCGAGGAATGCTCGCGGCGGTTCGGGTAGTAGAGGTGGTAGCCGGCAAACGGTTGGCACCAGTCCTCGAGCACCCGCACCAGCGACCCATCGGCCACTTCCTTGGTCACCATGTCCTCCGGCAGGAAACCCAGCCCGCACCCGGCAATCGCGGCGCGCAGGATGGGCAGGCTGCTGTTGAATGTCCATTGGCCTTCGACGCGGACTTTCAGTTCGCGGTTGTCCTTCTCGAAGTCCCACTGCAACAGGCTGCCGTGGGTGGGAAGGCGCAGATTGATGCAGTTGTGGCTGGCAAGGTCGCCCGGCACCAGCGGTGCAGGGCGGTTTTCGAAGTACCCGGGCGAACCCACCACCGCCATGCGCAACGACGGGCCGATCGGCACGGCAATCATGTCCTTGGCGACCTGTTCGCCCAGCCGCACGCCGGCGTCATAGCGCTGCGCGACGATGTCCGTGAGGGCATAGTCGACGGTGATTTCGACGTGGATGTCCGGGTAGTCGGGAAGCACCTTCTGCAATGCGGGCCAGAGGATGTTGTTCGCCGCATGCTCGGATGCCGAAATGCGCACGGTGCCGGCCGGGGTGTCGCGGTACTCGCTGACCACCGCCAGTTCCTGATCGATCTCGGCAAACAGCGGCGCCATGGACAGGTAGAGGCGCTGACCGGCTTCGGTGGTCGAGACGCTGCGGGTGGTGCGGGTCAGCAGCCGCACCCCGAGCCGCGCTTCGAGGGCGCGAAGGGTGTGGCTCAGGGCCGACTGCGAAACCCCGAGCTGCGCCGCCGCGCGGGTAAAGCTGCCCTCGCGGGTAATCACCACGAAGGCTTGCAGGTCGTTGAGGTTGGGACGGTACATGGGTGAAAACCTCTCATGAGACGCCCGAGATTATCCGATGCAGCCCGGTCCCGCATGGCGAAGCTGAAGTGCGCTCAACGCGGATCAGACAGGGTTTTAGCGTAGAACGCCGTCAACTTGCCCAGCGCCGCGTCCACATAGCGCGGCACCCAGTAGGTTTCGATATGGGTCGCGCCCTCGATCATGAACAGTTCCTTGTTCTGGGTGCCGGTCGCCTTGGCGAATGCGTCCTTGGTCATATACAGGCTGTCGGCCTTGCTGCCGGCGATCATCAGCAGGGGCTGGTCGATCAGTTCGATCTGGTCGGTGGCGTCGAAGCGCATCAGGTCGAGCAGGCTGCTGGTGGTGTACTTGAAGGTCGAGTTGGGATGCGCGTGGGTCTTCCCGTAGTACGCGTAGCCTTCGCGATAAAGGTCGAAGGGCAGTTTGGCGACCTGTTCATCCGTCAGGTTGACGTCGCCCGAGTAGATCACCGCGCCGCCGGCGGCTTCCTGGGCGCGGGCCGCGGAAGCCTGCTGCAGGCGTTGCTGGACGGTGTCCAGTTGCGAGTCGTTGTAGCCATTGCGACGAACCCGCCCGGAATTGAACATGCTGATGGTGGCCACCGACTTGAAGCGCTTGTCGGTCTCGGCGGCCGCCAGCGAATAGCCCCCGCCGCCACAGATACCCAGCAACCCCAGACGCTCACCATCGACCCCGGCATAGCGGGTGATGAAGTCCGCCATGCCATGGATATCCTCGATCCGGTTCGCCGGCTTGTCGACACTGCGCGGCTGCCCTGCGCTGGCGCCCTGGTAGGCGGCATCCGCGGTGATGGTGATGTAGCCTTGCTCAGCCAGGCGCTGCGCGTAGAGGCCGGCAACTTGCTCTTTCACCCCGCCATTGGGGTGGGCGACGACGACCGTCGGGTAGGCCTTTTTCGGGTCGTAGTCGGCTGGTGTGTAGACGTTGGCGGCGATGTCCAGGCCATTCAGTTTGTAGGTGACGGGATGGATGTTGACCTGGCCCGGCTGGTTTTTCCCAATCGCGCCGTCGTAGGCCAGGGTAAACGGGTTGGCCTTGTAGTCCGCGGCGCTGGCTTCGCCTGTCGAGAGGCCGACCATTGCGGCCATAAGCGAGGCTTTCAAAAGGGTATTTCTCATGATTTTTCTCCTGATAACGCAAGTGCCTGGGCCAGCGCGGTACTCGCCCGCCTGGCTGACTGTTCATCGCCACGTTCGGCTAGCACTGCGCAGAGGTGATGCAACTGTTCTGCGCTCAGCCCGACCCGAAGGCTCGCACTCATGTGCGAGCGCAACTGGGGTTCGACGCCTGGCGTTGCCGCCAGCGCCCCGACTGTGGCCAATTCCCGGCTTTGCCAGTCCAGGTTGTCGCGTTCGAAGATGTCGCCGAACAAATGAGCCTGGAGGAACTGGTTGATCACCGGGGCGAAGTCGAACACCGGGCCCTTTACCGGACCACCCGAGATTCGTGTCTGATTGGCCGTGCCGGCCGCCAGCAAGGCGTCGCCGGTCGCGATCGTCCGGCTGGGTTCACGCCCTGGCGCATCCTGAAGGCCACGCTGTTTGCGCGCCTCGACCACGGTCATCAGTTCGTTCAAGGCATTGAGGCTGCGCGGAAAACCGACATAGGCGTAAAGCTGCACCAGGATTTCTCTGGCATCGCTGATGGTCAGACCCGCGTCCAGGCCCTGCTCCAACGCAGTGTTGAGCCTGGGCATGTCGCTTGTGGCCATGAACGCGGCGATCAGTGGAATGGCCTGTTGCTTGGCTGACAGCTTCGTCAGGGCAGGCTGTGTGCGGGGCATGGCTGGCGACTCCTCGGTGTTTTGGGCGGCAATGCCCGGGGCCATTCCCAGCCCCAGGCTTATCGCCAATAGCGCGGAGAGCGCCGTGCGGGGCCGCGAACTACGAGCGTTGTTCATCGTCATCCTCCGCTAGCGCCCGACGCGGGCCTTGAGCGCCTCGGGATAGCGGTCGCCGAGGATGCGCACCTGCGACAGCGCCGAATCGATGGCCTGCAGGTCGGTTTCGCTGAGGGTGATGTCCGCGCCGCCGAGGTTTTCCTCCAGGCGGTGCAGCTTGGTCGTTCCGGGGATGGGCACGATCCAGGGCGCTTGGGCGAGCAGCCAGGCGAGGGCGATCTGCGCGGGTGTTACCGCTTTCTGCGCCGCCAGTTCGCGGACCACGGTCACCAGCGCCTGATTGGCCTGCAGGGCTTGCGGGCTGAAGCGCGGCACGATGCTGCGGAAGTCGTCGCTGCCAAACGAGGCGTCCGCCGCTACCGCCCCGGTGAGAAAGCCCTTGCCCAGTGGGCTGAACGGCACGAAGCCGATACCCAGCTCGGCGAGGGTTGGGAGAGTCTCCTGCTCCGGCTCGCGCCACCACAGCGAATACTCGCTCTGCAACGCGGTGACGGGCTGCACCGCGTGGGCGCGGCGAATAGTCTGCGCGCCGGCTTCCGAGAGACCGAAGTGCTTGACCTTGCCTTCCCAGATCAGCTCTTTCACCGCGCCTGCGACGTCCTCTATGGGAATGTCAGGATCGACCCGGTGCTGGTAGAGCAGATCGATGACATCGGTCTTCAACCTGCGCAAGGAACCTTCGACCGCGATGCGGATGTGCTCCGGGCGGCTGTTGAGAACCTGCTGCTTGTTGTCCGAGCCGAAGGTGAAGCCGAACTTGGTGGCGATCACCACCTTGTCGCGCACCGGCGCCAGGGCCTGGCCTACCACTTGCTCATTCAGATAAGGGCCGTAGACCTCGGCGGTGTCGAAGAAGGTGACACCGCGCTCGATCGCTGCCCGGATCAGTGCGATGGCCTGTTGAGTGTCGGTGGCCGGCCCGTAGCCGTGGCTGAGACCCATGCAGCCCAGTCCCAGGGCTGATACTTCCAGAGCGCTGTTGCCGAGTTGGCGCTTTTGCATGTCCCGTTTCCCTGTTCAACCGTTGGCAGGCGTGCGCGCGAGCTTTTGGCCTGACGCGCATTCGTTGGGAAAACACTAAGCGAGGAGGGGGATGGGGACTAGACGGATAAATCGGCAAGCACTTATGAAGATGATTCATCAGTGCGGTAACGCGCGGGGATCACAGGCAGGGCGGTCACGGCTGACCGCCCTCGGCTCACATCAGGCCCATTGCAGTTTCGCGGGGAATCTCGCGACGAAACAGGTGCCTGCCTCAGGCGTGGACACAACGTTCAAGGTGCCGTTGTGGGCCGTCACGATCTGCGAGGCGATATACAGCCCCAGGCCCAAGCCTTCACCGTGTTGCCCTGCCTCTGAGCGGGTAAAGGGTTCAAACAGCAACGGCATCAATTGCGCGGGGATTGGCGGGCCCTGGTTGGTCACGGAGATGACGATTTCATCGTTCAGCGCGTGGGCCTCGACAGTGACCGGCGTTGTGGTCGAGCCATGAGTCACGGCATTGCCCAACAGGTTCGAGAGCATCTGGCTGATCCGCAGCGGGTCGCAATAGACGCCGCTCGGCAGTTCAAGCGAATGAATGAACGTCACGTGCGGGTGTGAGCTTTGCACCTCGTTCAGGGTCAGGCCAAGGGTGTGGCCGAGGTCATCGACCAGTTGCCGCTTGATCGGAATTCCGCCGCCCATTCGGCCGCGCGCCAGATCCAGCACGTTTTCGATCAGCACGCCCATGCGGATGGCGCTGTTGCGAATCGCCGAGACCAGTTTCAGCGATCGTTTATCGGTGGTCTTGGTTTCCAGCAGGTCGGCGCTCATCCGCACGGCACTGAGCGGGGTGCGCAAGTCGTGACCAAGCACCGCGACGAACTGTTCGCGCAGCCGACCTTGTTCATGGGCGCTCGCCAATGCGACCTGAGTGCTGTGAAGGGTGTTGTGGGTGTCGAGGCTCATCGCGATCAATTGGGCGAAGAGGGTCAGTGTCTGGGCGATGGACGGTTCATCAAGATGGGCGGGAACCGAGTCGATGGCGCACAGGGTGCCGAAGAACTCGCCGTTGGCCTTGACGATGGGAATGGAGATGTAGCTTTCCAGCCCATAGGTCCTGGGGGTGTGGTGCAAGGAAAAAACCGGGTGCTCACTGGCATGGCCAAAGATCACCGGTTTTCGGTGCTGGCGGATTTCGTGGCAGATGGTTGATTCAAGGACCAGTTCGTCACCGGGCTTCAAGCCGAACTCGATGGAATCATCGACGGCACAGGTTACCCAGTTCTTTTCGGTCACCCGGGCCACGGCGGCGAAGCGCATCCCGGTGTAGTGCTTGACCATGCTCAGGATGACCGGCACCGCCTCGATGGCTTGAACGGCATTGATGTCTTGCGAGAACTCTGGGCTGGTCATGTGCGGGGTCGTTCGAGTGAGTGCTTCGAAAGAGTAATCCTTATCTGCAGGCGGGCCAATAAGCGGCGCCCGGAAGTTCGAATAGCGGTTCTGAACGCACTTAATCCCCAACAACATCCCCCCTTATGTTTGCCAGACCGCTCTGACTGGGCTTTGCTTGATGGCTCAGCACATTTCAGCAGTCAGGAGGATGAGAGATGGCCACGATGAGAGCAGCCGTTTTCGTAGCGCCCGGGCGAATCGAACTGGCGGATAAACCCGTCCCGGACGTTGGCCCCACCGATGCGCTGATCCGCATCACCACGACGACCATCTGCGGCACCGATGTGCATATCCTCAAGGGCGAGTACCCGATCGCCAAGGGGCTGACCGTCGGTCATGAGCCGGTGGGGGTGATCGAGAAGCTCGGCAGCGCGGTCAAGGGCTACAAGGAAGGCCAGCGGGTGATCGCCGGGGCGATCTGTCCCAACTTCAACTCCTACGCCGCTCAGGATGGGGTTGCCTCGCAGGACGGCAGTTACCTGCTGGACCGCGGCGCCTGCGAATGCCACGGCTACAAGGCCACGGCCGGCTGGCGCTTCGGCAATCTGATCGACGGCACCCAGGCTGAATACGTGCTGGTGCCGGATGCCGAGGGCAATCTGGCGCCGATTCCCGATGGCCTGACCGATGAACAGGTGCTGATGTGCCCCGACATCATGTCGACCGGCTTCAAGGGCGCGGAGAACGCCAATATCCGCATCGGCGACACCGTGGTGATTTTCGCCCAGGGGCCGATCGGGCTGTGCGCAACCGCCGGTGCGCGGCTGTTGGGCGCCTCGACCATCATCGCGGTCGATGGCAATGACCATCGTCTCGGCATTTCCCGGACCATGGGCGCTGACATCACGCTGAACTTCAACCAGTGCGATGTGGTGGAGGAGGTGATGAAGCTGACCCGTGGGCGCGGCGCCGATTCTTCCATCGAATGCCTGGGGCTGCCCTCGACGTTCGAGCAGGCCATGAAGGTGCTCAAGCCGGGCGGCACGCTGTCCAGCCTGGGCGTGTATTCCAGCGATGTGAAGATTCCGCTCGGAGCCTTTGCCGCTGGCCTGGGCGACCATCGGATCAATACGGCCCTGTGCCCGGGCGGCAAGGAGCGCATGCGCCGGCTGATGAGCGTGATCGAGTCGAACCGGGCGGATTTCGGCTCGCTGGTGACCCACCATTACCCGCTGGGCGACATTGTCGCGGCCTATGACCTGTTCGCCCATCAGCGCGACGGTGTGCTCAAGATTGCGATCAAGCCATAAGCAGGGAGCGGGACGCCCGGCGGCGGGCGTCCCGTGGGGTGACGCCGGGCCTCAGAAGGTCGGCGTGTAGGTCAGGGTGAACATCACGTTGCGCGGGTCGCCGAAGTAGTTGTTGCCGGTCAGCGTCCCGTATGACGGGATCAGGTAGTCCTTGTCGAACAGGTTGTTCAGGTTGGCTGCCACGCTGACCTGATCGCTGACCTTGTAGGCCACCCGCGCGCTCCAGATGGAGAAGCCGCTGGCTTCATAGGCGCGGTCGAAGCCGATGGTCCGGCTCTGGCTGTTGACACCGCCACCGACGCTGATGCCTTCCAGGTCACCCTGCAACTGGTAGTCGGCCCACACCCGCAGCATGTGCTTGGGGGTGAAGGTGCTGAACGTCTTGCCCTTGAGCTCCGGGTCGTCCATGAAGCGGGTGGTGTTGTAGGTGTAGCCGCTGGACAGTTGCAGACCTGGCAGCACCTCGCCGTTCACCTCCAGTTCGACGCCCTGGCTGCGCACCTTGCCGCTGGCCATCGAGCAGTACCAGCCATCGCACTCGAAACCACTGCCCAGGTCGGCGACCGCGCGGTTTTCATGCAGGTAGCGGAACACCGCCAGCGAGGTGTTCAGGCGGCCATCCATCAACTCACCCTTGATACCGACTTCATAGTTGGTGCCGGTGATCGGTTTCAGCGGCGCCTGGTTGAGGCCGCGCTCGCTCTGCGGGATGAACACGTCGGCGTAGCTGGCATAGGCCGACCATTGCTCGTTGAGCGCGTACACCAGGCCGGCGAACGGGGTGACCTTGCCGGTGCTCTGGGCCGTGGAGTGCACCGGATCGCCGTTGACCTCGCGCTGGAAGTAGTTGTTCGCGTCGTAGCTCATTTCATACCAGCTCGCCCGGCTGCCCAGCAGCAGGGTCAGCGGCTCCAGCAGGTTGATCCGGTAGCTGGTGTACATGCCTTTCTGGCGCACGTCGTACTGGCTGGTGGTCAGGTTGGCGCGGTCGGCGATGCCGTTGTAGGTCTGGTAGGGGCGGTCATGGTTGACGTTGGTGATGTCCACGCCCGGGGTGAATGCGCGGGCATAGCCATCGTCGGTGGTGTATTTCGAATAGTTGGCGCCCAGCACCAGGCTCTGCTTGAAGCCCAGCCCTTCGAACTGGCCGTCGACGTACATGTCCAGGCCCAGGTTGTGGTTGCTGAAGTCGGTGCCGTAGTCGGCATAGATCGGCGCCGGGCCAGGGCCCACGGCGCCGGTGATGAACTGGTAGACCGCTTCGTTGGATTCGAACATGCCGAGGGCCGAGGCCTTGAAGCGCCAGGCATCGTTGAAGCGGTGTTCGAGGTCGAGGTACACGGCGGTCTGGTCGCTGCTGGCGCGGTTCCAGTTGGCGCCGATGTAGGTCGAGCGGCCGACGTCCAGACGGCTGCCGTCACGGTTGCGCGGCAGGCCGATCATGTACGGCTGGTAGTGGGTCTTCTTGTTGCTCGCGCCCACACCCAGGGTGGTGTCACTGCTGAGGTCGAAGTCCAGCGCGGCGTAGACGGTCTGCTCCCAGTTCCACAGCGAGTCGGTGAAGGAATTGCCCTTCTGGTAGTCGACCACGGCGCGGCCGCGGATAGTCCCTTCATCGTTAAGCGCATTGCCGGCGTCGAGCTGCATGCCGTAGCGGTCCCAGCTCCCGGCCTTGGTGGTCAGGGTGACGGTCGGCTCGGCCTGCGGGCGCTTGCGCACCATGTTGATCGCGCCGCCCGGATTGTTCGCGCCCTGCAGCAGGCTGGCGGCACCGCGCATGACTTCCATGCGGTCGTAGATGGACATGTTCTCGCTGATGTAGCTGCCCAGCGAATAGACGTTGCGCGGCACCGGCACGCCGTCGTACTGGATACTCTCGATGTCGAAGCCACGGGAGAAAATGAACAGCCCGGAGCCGGGCGACTTGATCGCGCTCAGGCCGGTGGTGTTTTCCAGCGCCTGCTTGAGGTTGACGATGTTCTGGTCGTCCATGCGCTTGCGCGTCAGCACGCTGACCGACTGCGGGATGTCCTTGAGCTTCTGCGCGCTCTTGCCCAGGGTGACCGCGCCGGTGGTGTAGGAACCGCTGCCTTCGGTGGTGCTGCCCAGTTGCTCGGAATTGATCCGGGTCACGCCCAGTTCCATCGCCGAGCCTTCTTGTGTGGCCTGGGTGATCATCAGGGTGTCACCGCTCAGTGCCGCGCTCAGGCCGCTGCCGGCGAGCAGGCGTTGCACGCCCTGGGCGACGCTGTAATGGCCGTTCAGGCCTGGGCTGTTGCGCCCGGCCAGCAGCTCGCTGTTGACGATCAGGCGCAAGCCGCTTTGATCGCTGAACCGCGTCAGCGCCTGGCCGAGCGGGCCGGCCGGGATGGCAAAGGCACGGGTTGCGCTTTGCGCGGCATCGGCTGCCAGTGTCTGGGTGCTTACGGCAAACGCCAGGCCGCAGGCCGTACTCATCGCCAGGCCGAGCGCGGCACGTTTGAAGGATTGTTGCATGTCTCTCCCCGCTGAAATCAGCTAATTAAAAATCACTCTCAAATGGGAAAGACGCTGAAGATTTCAAACCTGACAGTGCCACGTGAAAAAATTTTCGGGTTATTGAATTTTGCGTTGCTCGTCCGGCTCCACCACCGTCAGCCACGGCAATTTGCGGATGCGGATTGGCAGCGACTGTTGCAGCAAGGCCAGTTGCGCGTCGAGGTCACGGGTTTCGAACAGGCCGGTGACCGGCAACTGGCGCAACGCCGGATCGCGGATCCACAGCAGTCCTTTGTGATACCGCGACAGTTCGTCGAGCACCTCGCCCAGCGGCTGGCCGTCGAAGATCAGCCGGTCGCGACGCCAGGCGGTCAGGCTGTCGGCGTCCACGTCGAGCGGTTTCGACACGCCATTGGCGTCGTAGGTGATGGTCTGACCGGCCTGCACCACGGTCTGCGTACCAACGCCCTGACGGGTCACGCCCACGCTGTGTTCGGTAACCACAAGGCGCACTCGCGCACCGCCGCGGCGCACGTCGAAGCCGGTGCCGAGGGCGCGCAGCGTACCGTCCGCTGCCTGCACCTCGAACGGTCGCGAGGCGTCGGCCGCGACCTGCACGAACAGCTCGCCGGCGTACAGGCGCAGCGTGCGGCGGTTGCCTTCGATCTGGATGTCGACACGGGTTTGCGGGGCCAGGTGCAACTGCGAGCCATCGCTCAACTGCAGCTCGCGGCGCTCGCCCGCGCCGGTGCGCTGGTCGGCCAGCCATCCGTCTTCGCGCACCTGCCACACGGCGCCGCTGGCCAGACCAAGCGCAAGTACGAGTCCCAGGACCGGGCCGGCGCGCCGTCGAGGCGCGGGGCGTTGCAGCGCACTGCCCAAGCGTTCCCACAGCCGTTCGGCGGCGAGCGACGCCGCCTGATGCTGCTCGGAGCGCTCGCACCAGCGCTGGTAGTTTGCCCAATCGCCGTCATCGGCCGTGCCGCTGTGCAGGTCCACCAACCATTGCAGCGCTTCATCGGTCAGGCCGGGCAGGGGACAGTCGAGGTCTTTCGCGCGAATCGTTGCCATCGCTCAGTCCTCCAGCAGCTCAAGGCTGCGGACGCAATGACGCAACGCACGCATGATGTATTTGCTGACCATGCTCGCGGAAACCTCCAGGCGTTCGGCAATCGCCTGATGGCTCAGGCCCTCGACGCGATTGAGCAGCAGCGCGGTGCGGCAATTTTCCGGCAGTTCGCTCAGGGCCAGGTGCAGGCACTGCAATTGCTGGCGCAACTCGAACAGCCGTTCGGGGCCGGGACGCGGGTCGAGCAATTCGTCCTGCACTTCCGTGAGGTCAACCGGTGAGCCCTGGCGTTTGCGCCCACGGGCAAGGTCGATGATCAGGTTGCCGAGCACCCGGATCAGGAAGAAGCGTGGGTTCAGGATGGTGTCGGTTTGCTGCTGCTGGCCGAGGCCGGCGTAGCGCACGAAGGTGTCCTGGGTGAGGTCGGCCGCCAACTCGCGATCGCCCAGACGGCGATAGGCGATGTTTTGCAAGTCGCGGTGATAAAGGCGAAACAACCGGCCCAGATCGTCAGCCAAAGCGAACCTCACGTGTCCAGAAGCCGGCAGGGCCCGGCGGGAAAACGCGAAGAATATAGTGATTAAGAATCGTTCGCAAATCTATCCGTTTGGCTTGGTTCCGCCTGCTCCCTTGCAGGAGCCAGGAGCAGGGGAAGGACGGAGCGGCTGTCGGTTAACGACCGCCCAGACGCCGAACGACTTCTCCCGCAACGTTGAACACCTCGTCCAACAGGCCGCCGAAACCTTCGAGCACTCCGCCCAGGCCGTCGGCCGCGAATGCGGTTTGCGCCGCCATCAGCGCCACGGTGGTGATACCGGTAACCAATACGGATTTCTGTACTGAATTCAACATGAAGACACTCCATTGCATGGCTTTGAGTAAGGGCTGATTCCCTTGCGTTGGAGTATCTGAAAAGCGCCCTGAACGTGAAAATCCTCTCTTTGTGTTATGGCAAAAGTAATAACGGGGCTCAGCTTTCAGCCGAAAGGGTATTGTCCTGGGCGGGCTCGGCTTCCAGCTTCAAGCGGTCAGCCTTGCTGATGTATTTGGGTTTGCTCTTGGGCGCCAGTTTGGCGCTGGCCTTTTTCGCGTGAGCTTTTAACAGCTGGTTGATCTTTTTACGGCGATTCATGTTTTCCACTCCCTCTGAACGTCTGCCGGGATGCGTATGATGGCTGCTTTTTCATTCCTGACAAGAATGGCCGCCATGCTACCTGACAAGGCCGTTTTCAGTTCGACGATCAAGGAGTATGTATGCCGGAAGAAATCAGCCCGTCAGTGGTGGCTCAATGGTTCGCGATATTTGACCTGGGCGCCATGCCGCATGACAGCACCTTCTCCGTTGTGCTGAGCAACGAGCCCATCGAACACTGGTTTTACAAGCGCAACAAGTTGCGGCCTGAGAGTTTGAAACTCGAACTGCTCGTCCCTTGCACCGGGCACTGGCGCGTCCAGTTGGAGCGTAATGACAACCTCTACCTGGCCCAGTGGCGTCCCAACGATGATCTGCGCATTGACTCCGAACAACTGCGCTATCGAAAACTCGTGAAGTGGCCACGGCTGGCGAGCCTCATGGATTTTCCCCGGTTGATCGAGCAACTGGAAAAGAGCCTGGATGTGCGCTTTTTACCTCATGCCAATATCGGTGCTCGCGGTGTTGAACCTGAAACGTTGGCGAATAATCCGCACTTGCGCCGTTGGTTGGCGCCTTGCGCGCAAACTTTTGGCTGGAACTGGAAAGTTCAGCCGCTTTGAGGGTGGGAGCCTTGCCAGGCTCGGATGTTTTGAGTGGCGAACACAACTTGCAGACACGGACGAAATGCCATGCAGATACGCAAACTGACCCACGACGACCTGCCCCGCGCCAGTGCCCTGTGCCAGGCGTCATTTATGGCGGCGGTTGCGCCCTCCCTGTCGGCGCAGGGCGTTGAAACCTTCGCCAAGGTGGCATCGGAGCAGGCGTTTGCCGAGCGTATGGAGGGCGACAACCTGATGCTGGTGTGTGTCGCGGAAGGGGTGCTCAGCGGGTTGATCGAGCTCAAGGAGGGGCGTCATGTGGCGATGCTGTTCGTCGCGCCAGGCTCGCAGCGTCGAGGCATCGGTCTGCACCTGATGAGCGCGGCGTTGGAGCAGGCCAGGGGGGAGGTCGTGACGGTCAGGGCGTCATTGTCTTCAGTGGCTGCTTACGAGCGGTACGGATTTGTTCTGGCAGGGGACGTTGGTGAGTTCGCTGGGCTGGTGTATCAGCCGATGGAGAAGCCGTTGTCTTGAGGGTCGATGGTAGTGTTTAGCGCCCTTGAGATGGTGCGCCGCGCGGGCGGGCGCATCGCTGGCAAGCCAGCTCCCACAGGGTCTTGAACACGCCCGAGATGTTGAGGCTGGATCAAAACACTGTGGGAGCCGGCTTGCCGGCGATGCGCCGCCCCTGCGGCGCTCGATCTTGAAAGCACTAAAAAACTGTCGCCTGGCACCAGGTCGCCATCAACCTCAGAAATCAGCCTTCAGCGTCACCGTGTAGTTACGCGGATCACCGTAGTGGTTGGCCGCGTACAGCCAGCCGATGGTGGAGTAGTACTTCTTGTCGAAGAGGTTGTTGCCGTTCAGGGCGACGCTGAAGTTCTTGTTGATCTGGTACGCAAGGCGGGCGTTCCAGATGGCGTAGCCGGCCTGTTCGATGTCTCCGACGCCGTCCGTACCACCGAAGTTGGAGTGGTAGTTACGGCTCTGAATGCTGGCGCCACCCCCGACGGTCCATTGGTTCAAATCATCCGGCAGCGTGTAGTCGGCCCAGAACCGCAGCATATGGCGCGGGGTGTAGCTGTTGAAGGTTGCACCGGATGCGGAGGTGCCATCGCCCGGGTCGTTGAGGTACTCGGTGGTGGTGTAGGTATAACCCGCGAAGAGTTGCAGGCCGGCCAGCACTTCACCACTGATTTCCGCGTCGAAGCCTTCGGCGCGAACCTTGCCCCCGGACACGTAGCAGTTGTCTTCGCCGTTCTGCCCGCACACAGAGTTGTAGTCGTACTGGGCGCGGTTTTTCTGATCGACGCGGAAGATCGCGATATTGGTGTTGACGCGGCCGTCGAACAGTTCGCCTTTCAGGCCGATCTCATAGTTGGAGCCTTCAAGCGGTTTCAGCGCGGCACTGTCTTCGCTCAGTTCCGTTTGTGGTTTGAAGATGTCGGCGTAGCTCACATAGGTCGACCACTGATCATTCAGCGCGTAGATCAGGCCGCCATACGGCGTGAACTCGCCGCTTTCCCTGGCATGGGCCGGCGTGGGTGAGGCGGTATTGAAGCGGTGCAGTTCGTAGTCGTATTTGTAGTTGCTGGCCCGTCCGCCCAGCACCAGGGTCAAGGGCTCTGTCAGCTTGTAGCGCACCACGCCATAAACGCCGTTCTGGCTGATCTTGCCCCTGGAGGTGCCGGCATAGGTGGTGCCGAGCAGTTGCTCCATGCTGGGTTTCTGTGGCGAAACCGGGTCGTAGAGGTTGATCGCTCCTAGGTTGAGCAGGCCGCCTTGCAGGTCATCGGTCTTCAGGTCGCTGGCGTTGGCGCCCACCACCACTTCGTGCTCAAGGTCGAAGGCGCGCCATTTGCCGGTGAGGTTGATGTCGGCGCCTTTGTTGACGTTTTCGAAGTCGTAGAGGTAAGCGCGTGAGCGCATGCCGTCGCCGGTTGCCGGGTCGACGGAACCGCGGCCGAAGCTGTAGAGGATGTAGTTGGTTTCGCGGATGTAACTGCCGGAGGCTTTCAGGCGCCAGTCTTCGTTGAAGTCATGGGTGATATCGGCGAAGTAGGTGGTTTGTTTGTTGTCCCACTTGTTCCAGTCGGCGCCGGTGAAGGTGGAACGCCCCGCGCTCACGGCGCTGCCGTCCTTGTTGCGCGGCAGGCCGCTGAAAAACGGTACGGCATGCAGGTCTTCCACGCTCACACCGGCGGCGAGGGTGGTGGCGTCGCTGAGGTCGTATTCGAGGATGCCGTAGAGAACGTTCTTGCGGCTTTCGGCCGTGTCGTAGAAGTAGTTCTGGTCTTCGTGCGCGGCCACAAAGCGGCCGCGCAACGCACCGTCGGCGCTGAGCGGGGCGCTGGCGTCGAGGGTCTGGCGATAGGTGTCCCAGGAGCCGGCGCTGGCGGTCACGGAGAGCGCGGCCTCGGCTTTCGGGCGTTTGCGCACCAGGTTGATGGCCGCGCCGGGGTTGCCGCTGCCTTGCAACAGGCCGTTGGCGCCGCGCAGGACTTCGACGCGGTCATACAGCAGGGTGTCGGAAGTGAAGCTGCTGCCGATGGCGTAGTAGCGGCGGTCGAGCGGCACGCCGTCGTACTGGATGGTTTCCACCTCGAAGCCGCGCGAGTAGATGTACTTGCCGCCGGACGGACTCTGGAACGTGGTGACGCCGGTGGTTTTTTCCAGCACTTCATCCAGAGTGTCGAGGCGTTGGTCGTCCATGGCCTTGCGCGTCACCACGCTGACCGACTGCGGGATGTCTTTCAGGCGGTGAGTCGACTTGCCGATGGTGACCGCACTGGACGTGTAGCTACCGGAATTCTCGGTGGTCGCATCGACTTGTCGACCGGTGATGCTCAACGGCTCCAGGTTCAAGGCGCCTGCCGGTGTGTTCAGCGGCGCAGGCTCCAGGCCATAGACGCCGTCCCCACGGCGTATGACTTGCAAACCGGTGCCGGCAAGCACCCGCAAAAATCCCTCTTCGATACCGTAGCGTCCTTCCAGCCCCGGGCTGGACAGGCCGCGGGCCAATTCGGGGGTGTACTGCAAGGTGATCCCGCCTTCACTCGCGAACCGCGCCAGCACCTGAGCCAGGCTGCCGGAACCGATGCTGTAGGTTTGCGGCGCCTGAATCGGCGCCGCCCAGGCGCAGACCCCCAGCCCCTGCAAGGCGAGCGTCAGGGCGCTCAAGGCAAGCATCCGTCGATAGCGAGGCGCGCAGGGTTTATCGAGGGCTGGCACGGTATGGCTGACCGCTGTGGAAGCGTGAATCATGGATAAGGTGTCCCTATGTATGTGGCAGTGTCATATCTAAGGACTGATGAGCGGTGGGAAACGGGCCAAACATTTTCAGCGGGCGGTGACGGTGACCCAATAGCGCGTCCGGTACTCGACATGCACCGGGAGCGTGGCGGGCAGCGCGGCGAGGATCTGGTCGGTCTTTTCAAGCTGGAACGCCCCGCTGATCGGCAGCCGCGCAACCTCTGGGGCGCACCGCAGCCAACCGTGGCGATAACGCCCCAGTTCACTGAGGAACTCACTCAATGGCATCTCTTCAGCGATCAACCGGCCGCGTGTCCACAGGCTGTCCTGCTCGCGAGCCGCCGCTACCGCCCCCGATCCCTGACTATTGAAATCGACTTGCTGGCCCGCCTCGATGACCTGCTGCAGTCCATGGGCGGGCGTCACCCGCACCGCACCCTCGAATACGGTCAATTGCGTGCTGCCCTCATGCTGGCGGACCAGGAAGCGCGTGCCCAGGGCCTCCATCAGGCCCTCGTTGCTGGCGACACGTAATGGCCGATGGCGAACACTGTGTGCATCGGCACCGCTGTCGACGAGGATTTCGCCGCGCAGCAGGCGGATCAGCCGTTGCTCCGGATCGAAGTTCACGTCCACGGCGCTGTTGGTGTTCAGGTCCAGAATGGTGCCGTCTGCCAGTTCCACCCGCCGATGTTCGCCGACGGCGGTGGTGTGGGAAGCCGCCGGTACGACCTGGCGATAGCCCGCATAACCCAGCGGTGCGGCGATGGCCAACACCAGCAGTTGCTTGAGCGTCTGCCGCCGCTCGCGGTTGAGCGTGCCCATGGCCAGGCGTTGTGGCAGCAGCCCCAATTGGGCTTGCACACGTTGTGCTTTCAGCCAGGCCCGTTCGTGCTCGGGGGCGGCGGCGCGCCAGCGAGCACAGGCGTCGCGCTCTGCGGGACTGACCTGCTCGTCGAGCATCAACATGTACCAACGGGCGGCTTGCCGGGCCACTTCCGGGCTGATGCGTGACCTGTTGGCGTGCATCAGAAATCGTCTTCGAACAGGATGCAGGCTTCCACCGCGCTGGCCATGTGGCGCTTGACCGTGCGTTCGCCGATGCCCAGGCGCTGGGCGACCTGCACATAGGTCAGACCCTCCAGTTGAACCAGCAGAAACACCGAGCGCACGGCTGGTTTGAAGGTATCGAGCAGGACATCCAGTTGCTGCAGGGTTTCCTGCAGCGAAAACCGTTCTTCTTCGGAAAGGTCGAAGGCCTCGGGCAGTTGCGCGAGCAATTCCAGATAGGCCCGTTCCAGCGATTGCCGACGAAAATGGTCATACACCAGGCGCCGGCCCACGGTGGTCAGGTAGGCCCGGGGCCGTTGCAGGGTCAGGCTGGCGCCGGCCTTTTGTTGCGCCTGAAGAATCCGCAGAAAGGTGTCCTGTGCCAGATCGGCAGCCTGGGCCGAGCAGCCCAATCGACGGTACAACCACTGCTTGAGCCAGCCATTGTGCTCGGTGTAGACCTGACTCAGATCATCGTTGATCACGGGTAAACCCTCCGGTGCGATGGGCGCACCATAAATGATAACGATTATCAAATCAATTCGAGCCGCAAGGCGTCAATCGGCAATCCTGCGAACCTTGAATCAGGCGCCTGCTACGGGTGCAACTCGGAGTTCGCCATCAACGTGAACAGCCGCAGGTTCCTGGCCATCGGGTTCTCGATCGAAGCGGGGAAGGTCTGCAGCAGCATCGCGTTGTTGAAGCGGTCGAGGCTGGTGGTGGGGATGTATTTGCCCGTTTCCGGGTGGTCGTTGGTGCGCAATCGCAGCGGTTCGTGGGCGTCGGGCAGGGTGTAGGTCAAGCGTTTGCTCGTACCTGCCTGGTCCATGACCAGCGTCCCGGTGGTCGCGTCGTAGCTGGCGTTACTCGCCTCATGGGTCAGCAGGATCTTGTTGGTTTTCGGGTTGTACCAAAGCAGATGAACCTGCCCGCCGTGCAGGTAAACGAACTGCACCGCATCGGTTTCGCGGTCCACGACGCCACGGCTCAGGTACAGGCCGTCCAACGGGGTGAACAGTTCGATTTCCAGCATGTCCGTGGCGGCGCCGGGTTCCTGACCGAATTTTGCGTAGAGGTCGCTCATGATGGCCTTGAGCGGTACCCACAGAGAGGTTTCCAGGGTATCGGCATCCAGTTTGACGATGCCGTCATGGGCGGTGGACAGGTCGATCGAATATGTGAGGGATTCCCGCGGCGGAATCGACGAGCAGTTCTCACGGTGCTCGATGATGTAATCGTCCGCAGCTTCGTAGCCACCCTGCGCCCACGCCTGAGCGAGAGCCTTGGCCGACGTTTCGTCCAGGCAGTTCATGATGCCTTCGACCTGTTCGATCGCGTCGACCGTTGTCACTTTGGCGGCTGCGGCGTTCATCGAGAGTGCTGCGAGCAGGCTCAGCAGCATCAGTTTTTGCTTCATTGCAGATGATTCCTGGAGGGACGACGGCTTGATATCGGCCAGGGGGCACTGGCCTTTAACAGGCGTCGGCAACAGCCTGGATCAGCCTGCCGCCAGGTCGCCGTACCAGTAAGCCGCGGTGACGCCGCCATCCATGAGGAAATCGCTACCGGTGATGAATGTCCCCTCAGGCCCCATCAGCAGCGCCGCTACAGCCGCCACTTCATCCGGAGTGCCGCCGCGCCCGGCGGCGCTGAGGGCAATCATGCGCCGGTAGCCTTCACCGCGCGGGCCGCTCAGTTCGTCCCGGGCCAGCGGGGTGAAGATGATGCCGGGGCTGATGGTGTTGACCCGCGCACCGCGTTTGCCCCAGCGCACGGCTTCGGCCATCACCCGCAGCGAGTTGCCGCGCTTGGAGAGCTGATAGGCGTGCAACGGGTCGGTCACCTTGTCGGCCTGCAGCATCGGCAGTGCCAGCAGTTCCTCGACTGGGGTGGTCGCCAGTGCCGTGTTCTGTTCGGGTGTCAGGGCGCGGAGGCGATGGCCGGATTGCGATGCGATGACGATTCCGGTGCCGCCCTCGGCGATCACATCGCCGAACAGTTCCAGCACCAAAGCGGTGCCGTACAGGTCGACGCGCAGGATGGTTGCCACCGGTGCTTGCGACGGTGAAACGCCAGCGGCGTGAATCACGCCGGTGATCTCACCGAGGGCGCTCGCCAGTTGAACCAGGGCGTGCACCGACGCCCGCGAGGCCACATCGACCACGGCGGTGGTCACCTCGAATCCACCGTCGAGCAACACCCTGGCCGCGGCATCGGCGTTTTCCTGGCGCAGGTCGGCCAGCACGACGTGCCTGCCCGCGCTGACGCGGCGGGCAATCGCCAGACCGATGGAACCTGCGCCGATAACGACCGTGACTGTAGTGGGCTTTTTCATCGATACCTCAGTGCTCACGGCCGTGGCCGTAGTCTTCGTCGCTGACCTGTTCCATCCAGTCGACCACCTTGCCGTCGAGTACTTCGGCAATGGCGATGTGGGTCATGGCGGTGGTCGCGGTTGCGCCATGCCAGTGCTTGACGTTCGGCGGGATCCACACGGTGTCGCCGGGTTTGATGGAGCGCACCGGCTGCCCCAACTCCTGAACCAGGCCGGCGCCGCCGGTCACGATCAAGGTCTGGCCCAACGGATGGGTGTGCCAGGCGGTGCGGGCGCCGGGTTCGAAGGTCACGGTGGCGCCGCTGACCCGGGCGTTATGGGTGCCCTTGAACGGCGCGTCCACGCGGACGGTGCCGGTGAAGTAATCGGCGGACCCCTTGGCCGAGGGCTGCGAGCCGTTGGGCGTGACGGTGAGCACGGGTTTTTCCTCGGCGGTGGCGTCGAGGGCGAGCAATGACAGCGATAACGCCGTGGCGGCGAGGCGTTTCATGACGATCCCCCTGGGCATCTGTATTGATGGGTGCGGTGGGCACTTCGTCAATCTATCAGTGGGGGATTGGCCTGATTAGCCGAAGGAATCAGATAGGAGCGATGAGGCGTGTTCATGAGTGGGGGCTTGCCAGCGCTGCGCCGCGCGAGCGGCGCCCGGTCTCACACTCCCGAAAAACCAAAATCCCCAGGCTCGAAACGATCACTGGTATCCATCGTGACACCGCGCAGCGCCGCCGTTTCCTGGTGCATCGGGTACAACGGCTCGGCGAAATAGCCGACCAGCAGCGAGCGCCGATTGGCGCCGCTCACATTCAGGCTGGCCGCGTGCACCAGGTCGACATCGAACACCAGGATGTCGCCCGCGCTACCTGAAAGCTGCACGGCGCCGGACTCGTCATTGAAATCGAAGGGCGCTTCGCCCGGCGCCGGACGGTGGCTGCCGGGGACGATACGGGTCGCGCCGTTTTCGGGGCCGTAGTTGTCGAGATAGACCATTGCGCTCACCTTGTCGCCCGGACGTTGGGCCGACAGGTCGCGGTGCAGTATCTGTTGACCGCCCCCGGCGAGCGGGGCGCGGCCTTCGACCTGGGCCAGGAAGAACCGGTCGCCGATCAACTCGCCCACCACCGCCAGTAGCGCCGGCAGACGGCACACCGCCTGAATTTGCGCGTCACCGTCCAGTTGCGAATGCTGCCAGTCCCAGCCGCGTGGCGCGGGCCACTGGTCCGACGGTTTTATCCCGGCATCGAACACGGCACGCAGGTGCTCCAGCCAACCGGCAGGAACTGCCTGGCGCATAAGCAAATAGCCTTGGCGGTGAAGTTGCTCGCGGTCAGTCATGGCGCTTTCGATTCCCTTTTCGGCACGGCGTACTGGATGACGGCCGCCAGCCTAAAGCATCGGCTGACGGCCCGCCATTGATTGAGCGCAGGGTTTTTGCGGCGTGTTCGCGGGCGGCCCTAGCCGGGCGGCGAGTAGGGCAGCAGGCGTTCGGTCTCCTTTTTCACCACGGCATAGCACTCGCAACTGAGCTGTTCCAGGCGGGCCCGGTCGAGCACCTTGATAGTGCCCCGGCTGTACTCGATGACGCCCAGCCGCTGCAGCTTGCCAGCCGCGTCGGTGACGCCCTCGCGGCGCACACCGAGCATGTTGGCGATCAGCTCCTGGGTCATGCACAACTGATTGCCCGGCAGGCGGTCCAGCGACAGCAATAGCCAGCGGCACAGTTGCTGGTCGATCGAGTGGTGCCGATTGCACACCGCGGTCTGTGCCATCTGGGTGATCAGCGCCTGGGTGTAGCGCAGCATCAGCATCAGCAGTTCGCCATGGCGGTTGAATTCATCCTTGAGCCGCTGTCCCGGCAGGCGATAGGCGTGCCCGGCGCTTTGCACAATGGCGCGGCTGGGCGTGCTTTCGCCGCCCATGAACAGGGCGATGCCCACCAGCCCTTCATTGCCCACCACCGAAATTTCCGCCGAGGCGCCGTTCTCCATGACATACAGCAGCGACACGATCGAGTCGGTGGGGAAGTAGACATGCCGCAGGGTGTCGCCGGACTCGTAGATCGCCTTGCCCAGCGGCAGTTTGATGTACTCCAGATCCGGCAGCAGGCGCTCGAACGTCTGGCTGGACAGTGCGGCCAGCAGGTGGTTGTGCCGAGGTTCAGGTACGGGGCGCATGGTCGGAACCTTTGGGCAGCGGATCGAGTGAACAAGCCTAGCTCATCGTGTTTTGTCGATCGTCATCGGGCTGCCAGGCGGCTCAAGTCACCGCTGAAGCACAGGGCTGGCAGCGGGCAATGACCTGATGCGCGACGCCATCGTCGCTCAGGCGCAACGTGGACCCGGCAACGGCCTGGCCGTCCAGACTGAGGCTCAGTTCGGCATCAACACTGTTGCGCACTTCGATACGGTACGGCGTGTCGCCGAAGCGGTAATGCAGGGTGTAGCCCGGCCAGTCGGCGGGCAGCAGCGGCCGGATGCGCAAGGTGTCGCCGCAACGGTGCAAGCCCAGCAGGCTTTCTACGATAAGGCGGTACATCCAGCCCGCCGAGCCGCTGTACCAGCTCCAGCCACCGCGGCCGGCATGGGGGGCCACCGCGTAGACATCGGCGGCCATCACATAAGGCTCGACCTTGTAGGTATCGATCAACGCTGCGCAGCCCTGGCGTACGGGGTTGATCAGGCGCATCAGTTCCCAGGCCTTGTCGCTGTCGCGCAGGCGGGCGTAGGCCATGCTGGCCCAGATGGCCGCGTGGGTGTATTGCCCGCCGTTTTCGCGCACGCCGGGCACGTAGCCCTTGATATAGCCGGGGTCCAGGTCGCCCTGGTCAAAGGGCGGATCGAGCAGTTGCACGATGCCGATGTCGCGGCGCACCAGATAACGGTCCACCGCATTCATGGCTGTGCGGGCACGCTCGGCCGGGGCAATGCCGGAGAGCACTGCCCAGCTCTGCGCCAGCGAATCGATCCGGCATTCCTGGTTGCCCGCCGACCCCAGCACCTGACCGTCGTCGAACCACGCGCGGCGGTACCAATTGCCGTCCCAGGCGTGTTTTTCCAGATTGTCCGCCAGCGCCGTGGCTTGCTTGGCGCAACTCAGTGCGAACTCGCTGTCGCCCTGGCGCTGGGCAAGACGCCCGAATGCCTGCAGCACTTCATGGCCGAAGAAGCCCAACCAGACACTTTCCCCCAGCCCCTGTTCGCCGACCCGGTTCATGCCGTCGTTCCAGTCGCCGCTGCCCATCAGCGGCAGACCATGAACGCCGCATTGCAAGGCGTGGCCGAGGGCGCGCCGGCAATGCTGGTACAGGCTTTCCATCAGCGGCGAACGGGCGGGCAGGTCGTAATAGGACTCTTCACCGGAATGCAGCGCCCGGCCCTCGATGTAACCCACAGGCTCGTCCAGCACGCTGCTGTCCCCGGTGACCTGCACATAGCGGCTGGTCGCCAAAGGCAGCCACAGCAGGTCGTCCGAGCAGCGGGTGCGCACGCCGCGCTGCAATGGCGGATGCCACCAATGCTGCACATCGCCTTCGGCGTATTGGTGCGCGGCACAGGTCAGCAGGTGCTGGCGCGCCGCCGCCGGGGCGGCGTGGACCATCGCCATGCTGTCCTGCAACTGGTCGCGAAAACCGATGGCGCCACCGGACTGGTAAAAACCGCTGCGGGCCCAGAAGCGGCAAGCGATCACCTGGTACATCAACCAGCCGTTGACCAGCACATCCAGCGCCGGCTCGGGCGTTTCGACCCGCACAGTGTCCAGGGTGCGCCGCCAGTAAGCCTGCACCTTGTCGAACTCGTCCATGGCCACCCGCAGGCCGCGGAACTGCTTCACACAGCGGCTGGCGGCTCCGGCGTCCCGTTCCGCCCCAAGGCGGAACACCACTTCGCAGCTTTCGCCGGCTTCCAGCAACAGGCTGACCTGCAACACCGCGCACGGGTCGAGGCCGCCGCCAGTTCGCCCCGACAGCCGCGCCTGACGCAGGCCGGCCGGTGCCTGGGCGTCGCCGTTGCGGCCGAGAAATTCGGTGCGGTCGCAGGTGATGCCGTGGAACGGCTGGTCGCAATCGAGGAAGGCGACATGCCCGGAAAATTCGATGGCGTGGGCGTTGCGGGCAAACAGTGCGCCGCTGACCGGGTCGGTTTCGCTGACCACATGCAGGGCCGTCTTGCTGCGCAGGTCGCCCAGCACCCACTCGACAAAGCAGGTGGCCGACAGCCGCCGTGCCCGGCGCGAATCATTGTGCAGCTTCAGGCGGCTGAACTTGACCGGTGCCTCCAGCGCGACATGCACCCACAACTCACTGCGCAGGCCTTCCTCGGCGTACTCGAAGACGCTGTAGCCGAAGCCGTGGCGGGTGCGATAGCGGCCGGGCCCCGGACAGGGTCGCGGGGTCGGTGACCAGCAGTGGCCAGTGTCTTCGTCACGCAGGTAAATGACCTCGCCGCCGGGGTCGCTGACCGGATCGTTGTGCCAGGGTGTCAGCCGGAATTCATGGGCGTTTTCATGCCAGGTGTAGGCGCTGCCAGCCTCCGAAAGCACGCTGCCGAAGTTGGGGTTGGCGAGGACGTTGACCCACGGCGCCGGTGTCGGCCGGCCCGGAATCAGAGGAATGATGTATTCGCGCCCGTCAGCGCTGAAGCCGCCATAGGGGTTTTCCAGCAGCAGCGCGGCGTCGTCCGCCTGTGTCTGGTTGGCAGGTGCAGGCCGGGCGTACAAAGGTTTTGACTGGAAACCCGCGGGTGCCGGCGCGGCGCGGCGGCGATGCAGTTGCTCGGCGAGGCTGCCCAGGTTGTCGTTGAGGACAAGGCGCGCCACCGCGAGGGTCAAAATCCGGTCCTCTTCGCCCAGTTGCTGAGCCGGTCGCACGAATATACCGCCAGGACGGTCGAGCAGCGCCGCCTCGCTGCCGGAGGTGACCACGCCCATGATCAGGTCCTGTAATTGCTGGCGGTAGCCGGCCTGGTCTTCGTTCCAGATCACCAGGTCCAAAATCAGGCCTTTCTGCCGCCAATAGGCATGGGCGAGCACCAGTTGCTTGACCAACTGGATATTGGCCGGGTCGGCGATCTGCACCAGCACGATCGGCAGATCCCCCGACAGCCCCTGGCCCCACAGCGCCGACTGGCTGCGCCGGTTGCTGGCGATCAGGGTGCTGCCGGCGCGATGGCTGGCGTTGGGGTAGATCACCGACGCCGCCATCTGCTCGAACAGCCGGGCATCGGCCAGCGAGCCGTTGAGCTGGCGCAGCAGCACCTGGCTGTGTGGCCAGGCGAGGTCGAAGACGCGGTCGGCAAGGTGGCGGTCGCGGTATTGAGTGATCTGTTGCAGGCAGGCGTCGCGGCTGCTGGCAACGCCAGTGACCAGATCGAGGGTTGCAGTCTGGCCGGGCGCCAGGGTGATGCGGCAGCGGATCGCGACAATCGGGTCGAGCACCGCACCGGCGCTGTCGGAAAGCGCTTCGACCTCGGCATCGAGTGCCGCCGGGGCCGACAGATTTCGACCACGGCCGATAAAGCGGGCGCGGTCGGTTTCATAGGAAATGGCATCGATATCGACGCCGTGCACCGCCAGCACATGGCACATCCACGGCACCGGGTCCTGTTGCGAGCGCGGTCGCCGGGTGCAGACGATGGCTTGCAGCGGACGGATCAGTTCGGTCTGTACGAACAGTTTGCTGAAGGCCGGGTGCAGCGCGTCGCTGATGGCCGGCGCCAGCACCACCTCGGCGTAGCTGGTCAGTTCCAGGGTGCGCGACGCTTCGCTGTGGTTGGTCAGGTGCAGGCGGCGCAGTTCGATGTCGTCCTCGGGGGACACGGCGATTTCGGTGTGGCAGTCGAAATCATGGGCGCGGATACGGAACTCGGCGCGGCCGTCGCTGAAGATCGCTTCCTGGTGTTTGCTGGTGTGCCGCGTCGGCTGGTAGGTGGTGGACCAGTAGGCGCCACTGTCGACATCGCGCAGGTAGCAGAAGCTGCCCAGGCTGTCGCAGGTGGCGTCTTCATGCCAGCGGGTCACCGCGAGGTCGTTGCACCGGCTGTAGCCGCTGCCGGTGTTGCTGAGCATGACGTGGTAGCGGCCGTTGGACAGCAACTGCACCGCCGGGTGACGCCGGTTCGGTTCGTTGAATACCCGCAGGCGGGTTTCGGCGGCGCGGCCGCCGGCCTCCAGGCTCGGCGCCTGAACGCTGTGCAGGTACTGTGCTGCGGTTTTTGGCACGCGCTCCTGCAACAGCAGCATGTTTGCCTGGAACTGCGGGTCGGAGGCAAAACGCCGCTGCATGGGTTGCTCCAGCAGCAGCGAGGTCAGGGCGAGAAAGCTCATGCCCTGGTGGTGCGCCATGAACGAACGGATGACCACCGCGTCCTGCCCCGGCGGCAGGCGTGCCTCGGTGAAGTCGACGGCCTCGTACAGCCCGAAGCGCCCGCCCAGCCCTTTCCCGTGGAGCCGCTGCAGGTTCTTGCAGGCTGCCGTCGGCGCGACCATCAGCGCCAGCGCGCTGGCGTAGGGCGCCACTACGCGTTCTTCGCCGAGGCCGCGCTTGAGGCCCAGCCCCGGTACGCCAAAGGCGCGGTATTGGTAGTTGAAATGGATATCCAGCGCGTTGTACGCCGACTCTGATACACCCCAGGGCAGGCCGGACAGATTGCCGTGATCGATCTGCCGGGTGACGGCGGCGCGGCAGGTCTGGTCGAGCAGGGTGCCTTCATAGCTGGGCATCACCAGCAGCGGCATCAGGTACTCGAACATCGAGCCGGACCAGGACAGCAGCACCGGCACCCCGGCATTGCTGGTCAGCAGGCGGCCAAGGGCGAACCAACTGGCCTGCGGCACCTGGCCCTGGGCGATGACGACGAAATGGGTCAGGCGCATTTCCGAGGCGAGCAGGTCGTAGAACGCAGTATCGAGGCGGTGCTCATCGGCGTTGTAGCCGATGGCGAACAGGTCCCGCTGGCTGTCGTAGAGAAAACTGAAGTCCATCTCGGCCACAGCGGTGATGCGCTCGGCCAGTTGCTCGGCCTGTGCGATGCGCTGGCGGGCGATGGCCTGCACCCGGGCCACGGCTGGTTGCTCGGCATGCGGCCACTGTTCAGCCGGCACCTGGGCCAGTTGGCGCCAGCTCAGTGAGGACGCGAGCGGCGCGGCGGTGCCGGGAGGCAGTTGCAGGCGTGTCAGCTCGGCAGACAGGTCGAGCGCTTGTTGGTGCAGTGCCTGCAACCAGAATCCCGCGTCGTTGGGGTCGTCCGGGTGCTGGTCGTTCAGCGTTTGCAGGCGCTGGGCCAACAGCGGCAACAGGGTCGCCGCCGAGGCGTCCGTTCGCCCATGAACGGCCTGGACCTGATCGCGCAACGCTTGAACTTCCTCAGTGTCACGCCCTGCGACGGTGAAGGCTTCGATCAAGGCGTCAAAGCTGTCCAGCAGGCCAGCGGTCACGCGCTGGTCGTGTACCGGCGTGTCGGCCATTGCCAGCAAGCCGGGGCGCAAGGTCAGCAGCAGCCCGGCGAGGTTGCCGCTGTCCACCGCCGAGACATACAGCGGTGACAGCGGCAGCAAGGTCTGGGTGTCGTACCAGTTGTAGAAGTGGCCTTTGTAGCGTTCAAGACGGTCGAGGCTGTCGAACATCCGGCCGAGGCGTTCGAACAACCGGTCTGCGCTCAGGTAGCCGAAATCATGGGCCGCAAGGTGCGAGAGCAGCGCCATGCCGATGTTGGTCGGCGAGGTGCGGTGGGCGATGCTGGCGAAGGGCGGTTCCTGGATATTGTCCGGTGGCAGCCAGTTGTCTGCGGGGCCGACATGCTGGTCGAAGAACGCCCAGTTGGCGCGGGCGAGGCGGTGCAGGAACCGCAGGTCTTCGGCCTGTGGCGTGAAGGCGGCGCGGCGCTGCGGCCGGCTCAGCCACCAGGCCAGGGCCGGACCGAGCAGCCAGGCCAGCAGCAGCGGCGAGGCGAGCAGCAGGGTGGCGGGCTGTGGCCACAGCGCAACGGCCAGCAGCAGCGCAATCGCCGGGGCTACCCACATGGCCTGGTACAGCGCCCGCAGGGTATTGACCCCGCTGCGCTCTTCTTCCCGCGAAGGGTTCCACTGCAACAGCCGGCGCTTGCTGACGAACAGCCGCCATAAGGTGCGGGCGATGGCGTCGAGGCTGTTGCTGGCCTCGAAGGGCAGCCAGGCCAGCGCCAGGCCGGCGCGGGCGAAGCCACTGCCGGAGGTGCGCAGCGCGGCCAGCAGGTGCTGGCCGAGCGGCACGTCGGTGGTCTTGCGGCGCAGCTCCAGCAGGCTATCCAGTATCGGCCGGGTCAGTGCCAGCCCGAGCACCGCGAGGGTCCAGGTCAGCGGCGAGGCGGCGGCCAGCCAACCCCACAGCAGCACCACCAGCAGCGCGGCCGGTTCCAGGCTGCGGCGCAGGTTATCGACGATCTTCCAGCGCGACAGCGCGCTGAGCCGGCAATGCGTCGGGCCATGGGTGCCGGTGTGCATCCACGGCAGCAGCCAGGGCAGCAACTGCCAGTCCCCACGGATCCAGCGATGCCGCCGCTTGATATCGGCGCTGTAGCGTGGCGGGTAGGTTTCGAACAACTGCACGTCGCTGAGCAGGCCGGCGTGCGCATAGCAGCCTTCGATCAGGTCGTGGCTGAGCACGCGGTTGTCGGCGAAGCAGCCGTCCAGCGCTCGCTCGAACGCGTCCAGGTCATAGATGCCTTTACCGATGAACGAGCCGCTGAGGAACAGGTCCTGATAGACGTCCGACACCGCCTGGGTATACGGATCGACTCCGGCGTCGCTGCCGAACAACCGGGTATAGGCCGAGCGTGAGGCGCTGGGCAGGCTGATGCCGACGCGGGGCTGGAGGATCGCGTAGCCGGACTGCAGACGCCCGCTGGCGGCATCGAAGCGCGGGCGGTTCAGCGGATGCTGCAGGGTGCCGACGAACTGCCGGGCGGCATCGCGGGGTAACTGGGTGTCGGTGTCCAGGGTGATGACATAACGAACATCGCGCAGGCGCTCCACGTCGCCGACGATGGCGATGAACCGCTCGCGCCCATGGCCGCGCAGCAGGGCATTGAGGTCGGCGAGTTTGCCGCGTTTGCGCTCATGGCCCATCCAGCGCTCTTCGGTGACGTTCCACTCCCGCGGGCGATGCAGCAGGAAGAAGTGTTCGCTGTCGATGCCAGGGTGCTTGCGGTTCAGCGCCTGGATGCCGGCGCTGGCCAGGGCAAGCAGTTCGCCGTCTTCGGGCAGCGTCTGCTGGCGTGCATCCATGAAGTCGCTGAGCAAGGCGAAGTGCAGGTGGTCATCGCGGTTGGCGAGAAAGCGCACTTCCAGGCCTTCGAGCAGTTCTTCGACATCGCCAGCCGTGGCCAGCAGGGTCGGCACCACCACCAGCGTGCGGGCATCGGCGGGGATACCCAGGGTGTAATCCAGGCGCGGCAGAAACGACGGTTTCACTGTCAGCGTCACCAGCCAGTTGATCAGGTCGAGGGCGAGGCGGCTGGTGGTCAGCAGGATCGGCACGGCCATCGCCACCACGACCGCCGCCGACCAGCCATCAGCCTGAATGGCGCGCAGGAAGTACCACCCCAGCAGGCACGACAGCAGTGCGGCGGGAGCCAGATAGAACACCAGTGGCGCCCGGTGCAGCAGACGCTGCCAGCGTTCGCTCGCGGGTACCCTGGCGTTGAGTCGCTGCTCCAGCAGCGGCCGGCCCGCGCCCGTCAGGAAGTAGCCGACATGTGCGGAGGGCTCGTCCGGCGCGGCCTGCGTCGATTGCGCAAGTTCGACCGCCAGCCCCGCCACGGTCGATTCGCTGGCGAGGCAGTGGCGCGCCAGCCGTTCGACGGCATGGCGGTAGTGATCGCGGCTGGCGAAGTCCATGGCGTGATAGACCGCCGCCGGGTCTTCGCCGAGGATCCGTTCGACCTGGCTCAGGTGCTCGACGAAATCCCGCCAGTCCGTGCTCGACAGCAGGCGCAGGCTGCCGATGCTGTTGCTGATCGACACTTGGTCGATGGCCTGCTGTTGGGCGTCGAGTTGTACGAGGCGCTCGATGCTCAGTGCCGATTCGCCGAGCATCTGTTCGATCCAGGCCAGCGGTTGGGTCAGCGTGGCGCTCTGGCCGTGCAGGCGCCGGGCCAGTTCGGCGACGAAGGCGGCGGTCATCGGCGGCGCCGAGCGGGCCATGTCCGCCACCACCAGCACCACGCTCTTGGCATCGCGCTCAGCAATCTCGCCGAGGCGATCGGCCCAGAGGTTGGCCAGGTCGCGGTCGGCCCAGTTGGCCATGACCCGCGCCGCGACACGGCGCAGGTTCTCGATCAGCGCCAGGCGCAGCATGATCGGAATCGCCCACAGCTCGCCGAGGGTCAGCGTGCTGACCTGCTGATAGGCCTCGACGAAGCGGCTCAGGCTGTGTGCATCGACCCGGCCATCGCCGTGGGAGATGGTCTCCAGGGCGATGTCGTAGACCCGCGGCAACCCCGCCGAAGGGCCGTTGTCCAGGCGCGGCAGTTGCAGGCTGTAGCCGCGGGGCAGGTGGCGCTTGGCGATGCGGATATGCGTCTCGACCAGATAGAAGTTGTCCAGCAGCCACTGCACCGCCGGCAGGCTCGGCCGCGAGTCGGGCTGGACGCCGGCGAGGGCGGCGCAACTGGTGGCGAGGGTCTTTTCGTTGTCGGCCAGGCGGTCGAGCAGTGCATCGTCGGCGGGCAGTGTGCTCAGGCGATGCTGGCCGGCGAGCCAGCTTCCGTGTTCGGCCATCTGTTCGGTGCTGTACAGCTCGGAACGCAGCAGGTTTTCGTAGGTGAACGAGCGAGAGGGTGAGCGCCAGCGCCGGGCGAGCTCGGGCAGGTGTCGAGCAAAGGCGAGTGCGCGAAGCCAGGGGTTTTCCATGGTGTCCTTGCCGGTCGTATCGGTCAGACGTCCAGTCTGCGGCATCGCTGTCAGCGGGGTCTGTTCGGTAGCGAACAGACCCGCCGCGCCATTGCGCCCACTCTGCAAGAACGTGCGCGATACATTTACCGTGACCCGGATGCGCGAAGTGCAGTAACTCTCCGGCAACGTTTGCCGGACGAGGTCAATAACCTGAGGTGATTATGGTCAGCGACGAAAAGGACCGCGAAACGGACAGTGCCAATGACCCGACAGAGGGCCAGGAATGGCTTCCGGCAGAGGAGGGTGAGGATACCGATGACGTCAAACCTGCAGGCGCCGAGGACCGTGATGACTACATAGACGTCGATGAGCCCACGGTGATTGAACGCCCGGATTTATCCAGGGCGTCGAATGCGGAGCGATATAGTCGACAACGTTAATTGCCGGCGTTAGGTCTTTTCGCGAGCAAGCTCGCTCCTACAAAAGCGACGCGCGCGCCTCGCCCCGTAGGAGCGAGCTTGCTCGCGAAGGATGTTAGGCTTCCCTGCCTATTTCGCACGGAAGCCACCACACCCCATGGAACAGCCACCCTCCACAACACCCCCTCGGCAAGGCCAGCTACCCCGTACCCCCGCGTCCCTTCGCTCCGGCTGGCGGCGCTGGATGCCGGGGCTGGAGATGTTGCGCAATTACCCGCTGGCCTGGCTGCCGAAAGACCTGCTCGCCGGGATTGTGCTGACCGCCATGCTGGTGCCGGTCGGTATCGCGTACGCCCAGGCTTCCGGAGTTCCGGGTATCTACGGCCTGTACGCGACCATCATTCCGCTGCTGGTCTACGCACTGTTCGGGCCCAGCCGCTTCCTGGTGCTGGGCCCGGATTCGGCGTTGGTGGCGATCATCCTGGCGGTGGTGTTGCCGCTGTCTGCGGGCGATCCCGCGCGCGCCATCACCCTGGCCAGCGCCATGGCGCTGGTGTCCGGCCTGGTGTGCGCTGCCGCTGGCTTACTGCGGCTGGGCTTTATCACCGAACTGTTGTCCAAGCCGATCCGCTACGGCTACATGAACGGCATCGCCTTCACCGTGCTGATCAGCCAGACCCCGAAACTCTTCGGCATCTCCCTCGACAGCGCCGGGCCGTTGCACGACATACCCGGCTTGTTCCAGGCGCTGTTCGACGGCAAGGCCAACTGGCACGCCTTCGCCCTCGGTGGCGGCAGCCTGGCGATCATTCTGCTGCTCAAGCGTTTCGAGCGGGTGCCGGGCATCCTCATCGCTGTGGTGCTCGCCACCCTGGCGGCGTGGGGTTTTGCGCTGGAGGCCGAGGGAGTTCAGGTGGTTGGGTCGCTGCCTCAGGGCTTGCCAGGTTTTTCCATTCCGCTGATCGGGTTGAACGAACTGACCACCGTATTGATTGGTGGCTTCGCCGTGGCGCTGGTGTCATTCGCCGACACCAGCGTGCTGTCGCGCACCTACGCCGCCCGGACCCGTTCGCCGGCCGACCCCAACCAGGAAATGATCGGCCTGGGCATGGCCAACCTCGCCACCAGCCTGTTCCAGGGCATTCCCGTCAGCAGCAGTTCATCGCGGACTCCGGTGGCCGAAGCCGCTGGCGCGCGCAGCCAACTCACCGGCGTGTTCGGCGCCCTTGGCGTGGGCCTATTGTTGCTGTTTGCGCCTGACCTGCTGCGCCATCTGCCTGTCAGCGCCCTGGCGGCAGTGGTTATCGCCGCCGCTATTGGCCTGTTCGAATTCCGTGACCTGCTGCGCATTTACCGCATTCAGCAATGGGAGTTCTGGCTGTCGATCGTCTGCTTCATCGGTGTGGTGGTGCTGGGTGCCGTGCCCGGGATCGGGCTGGCGGTGGTGATCGCCGTAATCGAATTCCTGTGGGACGGCTGGCGCCCGCATTACGCGGTGCTGGGGCGGGTTGCCGGGATTCGTGGCTACCACGACATCAGCCGCTATCCCGACGCCCGCCTGGTGCCGGGCCTGGTGTTGTTCCGCTGGGATGCGCCGCTGTTCTTCGCCAATGCCGAGCAGTTCCAGAGTTGCGTTCTGCAAGCCATCGAACAGTCACCGACACAGGTCCGCCGGATAGTCATCGCCGCAGAACCGGTCACCAGCGTGGACGTCACCTCGGCGGACATGTTGATCGAGCTTGAACAGTACTTGCGTTCCGCAGGCATTGAGCTGCGTTTTGCCGAAATGAAGGATCCGGTGAAGGACAAGCTGCGGCGCCTGGAAGTGCTGGCGCGGATTGGCAGTGATGTGTTCCAGCCAACGGTGGGGGCGGCTGTGGATGTTTATCTGGAGGAGCATGGGGTGGACTGGACGCCCTAGTTTTTACGAAAAGTGAATATGCCGCAGTATCGGGTACAAACCGTGACAGATAATTATGACCGTATTAATCGTACTGATTTATCGGGATGAATAATTAGTCTGGATGCGTCTGGAACATTTTTGGGGAGAAAGTGGGCCACTCGGAAAAGCATTTATACTCAAAACCTTATTGAGTGATGGCTTTATGTAATCATCCGAGGGGTGTCTGAATATTGATGATAAAAACCGAGCTGCTGGAATACCTGGACAACACGATTTCTAGCATGGTCGAGGCCGATATCGATGACGCCATCGTTCTTCACCTGGAGTTGATCATTGAGAACTATCGGAGAAAACCCTTCTTTTACAAAACGCTGTTGAAGTATGACCGGCTGATGGTTGTGTTATCGCTGTGTAGTTTTTATTACAGCGATAACCTGGTGCCGTTATCCAAAGTTAAGCAGTTCTGCGAGGCGAGAGGGTATTTGTCACGCAACAGCCTTGATTCTTATTTTTCGTTCTTCTTTATCTCCGGTTATATGAACGTGCAGGCTCACCCGGAGGATGCCCGTCAACGCACTTACGCACCGACTGAAATGGCCTCGTTCGAGGCAGCTCGACTGATCAAGAGTTATCTGCTCCCTGCCATGTCGTTGGCGCCCGGCGCTGTTGAATTTTTCAACAAAACAGACGATGAAATCATCCGTTGCTTCTTCTGCGGCCTGCGCAGGTTGCTGGACGCCAATATCATGCTCGACGCCCTGCAGCCTGAGGCGAAATGGATCATCAACAAGGATGGCGGCCATTTGCCGATGTTGGCGCTCTATGTCGATGCCTTGAAGTCTCGCTCGACGAGCAAGGGCTACAAGTCGTCGACTTATGCGCAATTGTCGGCCCGGTTGTGCGTTTCCAGCACGCATGTCATGCGTCTGGTCAGGGAAGGCGAGAACAAGGGCTACTTCAAGACGTTCGGCAACCTGGTGGAACTGTGCCCGAGCTTCACCCTGTTGGTCAGGCAAACCATGGCAATCACCTTTGCCGTTGTGAGGGTCAGCATGGAGCTGGGTGAAGATGCCACACAATCATGATCTTTCTGTACGGGTCACGGGCGCCCCTGCCAACCATGACCAGCGAATCCGGTTGTTGCTGCGCACTGGTGTGGTGGCTGCCGAACTGTTGGCAATCGGCAGTTGGGTGGCCATCAACCTGATGTTGTACGAGCGCCTGGGTAGTACCGTGCCCTGGATGACGCTGACCCTGCTGGCGTCGCTGTTTCTGCTCCATACATTCACCACCTCCGACAGGGTCTGGCGCTACTCGGGACTGGTCTTCCTGTTCGTTTTCGTACTTGGGTACAGGCGGCTCTTCAGTGAGTACCCGCTACTGCACGCCCAGTACTCCTTGCCGTTCGCCGTGCTGTCGGTGGTCGGCGCGTCCTTGCTGATCCGCGGGCGGCTGGACTACCTGGTGAGTGGCGTCCTGACCTGGCTTTTGATCTGGCCGGACGCGGGGTTGCAAGGGCAGGGGGGCAACCTGCGTTACCTCGGATTGTTCGTGGTGTTTTCGCTGTGTCTGGGCTGGGTCAACAACCACAGTTACATCAAGGCCCTGCAAACCACCCTGGATATCGAGCGGCACTACCGCCGACTCGCCGAGACCGACCATCTGACGTCGTTGTTCAACCGGCGTGCATTGATGGAGCGCTTCGAAAGCTTCGTCGCGTCCCGGCCGGGGGGCTTTTTTCTGATGATAGACATGGATGATTTCAAACGAATCAATGATGGCTTTGGACATGTCGCCGGGGATCAGGTGCTGTGCGCTCTGGCTGACTGCCTGCGTGCCGTCCCGGGAAGCTACTGCAGCGGCCGGCTCGGCGGTGAGGAGTTCGGGGTGGTCATCGATACCGTCGACCCAGACCAGGCACTGGCGTACGCCGATCGCCTGCTCGAAGCGGTTCGTGGCTGTGACACGGCACCGGCCATGTTCACCTTCAGCGCAGGGCTCGTGCCCTTTTTCAGGGACGAGGATCCATCGGGAATCCTTACCCATGCCGACCGCAATTTGTACAAGGCCAAGAGTGCTGGAAAAAACCGCGTGCAGGCCAGCACCCCCTGATATTAAAACCCGCTTGGGCTGGAGGTACTGTGTTCAATCGTCGTTGTGAGCAAGCGTTGCTCGAATGCAAACAAGAACTCGACGGTTTGAGGGATATGTTCGACCGTTTCGAGCAGGGACTGGTCTCGGCCCGGTTGGATGAGTCGGGCGTGCTTATCGGGGTCAACCCCGCGTTTGCCGAGGCCCTGGGTTACTCGCCACAGGCCCTGGCGGGCAGGCGTTTGAGCGAGTTGCTCGAACCCGGCTGCGCAACCATGGCCAGCGTGGAGCAGGAGCAGCCGCTGCGTTGCCGAAGTGCCAACGGCTTGCCCGTGGTCATGAACCTTTTCTGGGTACGTGAGCGCGATAGCGTTTTCCAGGGTTATGGAACGGTTGCACCCGGGTTGCCGCGCCAGGACAAGGACGGTCTGGAGATGTTTCGCGCACTGACGCGGTCGACCGCGATCATTCAGTTCAACCTCGACGGTACGGTGCTGGATGCCAATGAGCAGTTTCTCAAGGCCATGGGCTACACACTGGCGCAGATCCAGGGCCGGCATCATCGTTTGTTCTGTGTGGCCGAAGATGCTGCTTCGCAGGAGTATTCGGAATTCTGGAAGTCACTCAACAAAGGCCGCTTCGTTGCCGGCCGCTTTCGCCGGCTCGATAGCCGCGGACAGCTCGTCTGGCTGGAGGCTACCTACAATCCGATCGAGGATGTGCGCGGTCGCGTCTACAAAGTCGCCAAGTTCGCGAATATCGTCACCGACCAGGTGGAGAAGGCCAATCTGGTGAAACAGGCGGCAGACCTCGCTTACCAGACTTCACTGAACACCGGTCAGCGCGCGGATCAGGGGATGACAATTTTCGCCGAGTCGAACAAGGCCTTGCAGGACATTGCAGGCCAGATGGGGTCGGTGACCACCACCATGAAGGCGTTGGAGGCCCAGTCGCTGGTGATCGGCTCGATTGTGCAGACCATCGGCGCGATTGCGGCCCAGACCAACCTGCTGGCGCTCAACGCTGCCATCGAAGCGGCCCGTGCGGGTGAACAAGGGCGGGGGTTCGCGGTGGTCGCCGATGAAGTGCGCAAGCTTGCGGCACGGACTACCCAGGCTACTGGCGAGATCGTCGAGGTGGTCAAGCAGAATCGCGCGTTGGCCGATGATGCTCTGGGCCAGATCCAGCGCAGTTACGACCATACGAGCAAGGTTCTGGAACTGGCTGAGCAGTCCAGCGTAGCCATGCTGGATATCCAGCAGTTGGCCCGGCTGGTGGTCGAAGCGATCAGCCGGGTGGCGACCGACCTGAAATGATTGCCGCACCCTGCGGGCGAGGCCGTGGGGCGTCAGCCCAGTGAAGAACGGCCCCGACCTCCGACCCCGGCAAGGCGGGTATCGGTAGATCGGGAGCACGTCATCGGGCCTCAGAACACCGGCGTGTACTTCACACTGAACATCACATTGCGCGGATCACCGAAGTTGTTGTTGCCGTCGAGCTGGTTGTACCCGGCGGTGTAGTAGTGCTTGTCGAACAGGTTGTTGGCATTCAGCGCCAGGCCGATTTCCGGTGTGAGCTGGTAGCCGACGCGCGCGCTCCATACGGTGTAGCCCGGCACGTCGAAAGAGCGCTCGTAACCCAACGTATGGCTCTGGCTGGTGAAGCCCACGCCGGTGCTGACCCGGCTCCAGTCGCCGCTGAACTGGTAGTCGCTCCAGACCCGCAGCATGTGCTTGGGCGTCCAGGTGCTGAAGACCTTGCCTTCGTTCCTCGGGTCTTCAAGGTACTTGGTGGTGTTGTAGGTGTAGCCCGCGAACAGTTGCAGGCCACTGAGCACTTCGCCGCTGATCTCGGCGTCGAGGCCCTGGCTGCGCACCTTGCCGGCAGCAATCGAGCAGTACCCGCCATTGCAGGCAAAGCCCGCAGCCACATCGTTGACCGGGCGGTTTTCGTGGTCATAGCGGAACAGCGCCAGCGAGGTGTTGACCCGGCCGTCGAGCAGTTCGCCCTTGAGGCCCACTTCGTAGTTGCTGCCGATGATCGGCTTGAGCATGGCGCCGCTGGCATCGCGGGTGGTCTGCCGTTCGAACACGTCGGTGTAGCTGGCGTAGGCCGCCCATTCGCGGGTCAGGTCGTAGACGATGCCAGCGTAGGGCGTGACTTCGCCGGTTTCGTTGGTCTTGCTCTCCGCATTTGGGATCACCGTGTTGCTGAAGGCGAACTGGGTACCAGACTTGTAGCTGTAGTCATACCAACTCACCCGCGAACCGAGCACCAGGGTCAACTGCTCCACGGGCTTGACTCGCCAACTGCCGTACACGCCTTTCTGGCTGATGTCGTATTTGCTCGGTGTGCCGCGACCACCCGCGGTGTTGATCAGGCTGTCGTAGCTGATGTCGGGACGGTTGTGATTGATGTCGAAGATGGTTTCGCTGGCGTTGTTGAAGGTGCGGGCGAAGCGGTCATCCGAGGTTTGCCGGGAGAAGTTGCCGCCGAGGATGATTTCCTGCTGCATGGACAGCGCTTCGAAGCGGCCGCTGAGATTCATGTCCAGGCCGACCTTGGAGGCATCGAAGTCGGTCACGAAGTCGGCGTACTGCACGCCGGTGCCATCGGCTTCGAGGCCGTCGCCGGCACTTTGCAGGCGCTGGTTCTTGGCCTGGTTGTCTTCGCTCATGTGGATGGCGCCGACCTTGAAGGTCCAGTCATCGTTGAAGCGGTGCTCCAGGTCAGCCTGCAGCGTGGTGACGTCGATGTCGGAGCGGTTCCAGCGGGCGCCGGTGTAGGTCGAGCGCGACACGTCGACCGCGCTGCCGTCGGCGTAGCGCGGCAGGCCACGGATCATCGGCCGCGACTGACTGTCGGTGTGGCTGACCGCCAGGCCCAGGGTGGTGTCGTCGCGCAGGTCGATGTCCAGGGCACCGTACAGTGAGTGGGTCTTGCTCCATTCGTAGTCGATGAAGGAATGGCTCTGGTCTTCGTCGGCGACGAAACGGCCACGCACAGTACCGGCCTGGTTCAGCGGGCCGCCGGCGTCCAGTTGCAGTCCGTAGTGATCCCAGGAACCGGCCTTGCCGGTGATGCTCACGGTCGGCGTGTTCTGGCCGCGTTTGCGCACCAGGTTGATCGCGCCGCCGGGGCTGCCGGTGCCCTGCAACAGGCCCGAGGCGCCGCGCAGCACTTCCAGGCGGTCGAAGAAGATCAGGTCCTGGGTCGCCCAGTTGCCCAGCGCGTAGGTGTTACGCACGATCGGCACGCCGTCGTACTGCCAGTGATCGATCTGGAACCCCCGCGAGGTGAGGATCATGCCCTTGCCGACGCCCTGCACACCGACCATCCCTGTGGTCATGTTGGCCGCGTCCTTGAGGTCGGTGAGGCCCTGATCGTCCATTTGCTGGCGGGTCATCACGGTGATCGACTGGGGGATTTCCTTCAGCGTGTGGGTGCCCTTGCCGATGGTCACGGCGCGGGCGGCGTAGGAGTGCGAGGCTTCGGTGGTGGGGTCGTTGCTGCGTTCAACGATGCTGGTGACGCCCAGTTGCAGCCCCGCTTCGCTGGCCGCAGCCGGCTCGACGCTGAAATTGCCCTGGCTGGTCACGCGCAATTGCAGGCCGCTGCCGGACAGCGCGTGCTGCATGGCCTGCTCGGCGGACATCCGGCCGCTCACCGCTGGCGCCTGTTTGCCGCCGACCAGCGCCGGGTCGAGGGAAATGATGCGTCCGCTTTGGCCGGCGATCGCATTGAGGGTGCTGGCCAGAGGGCCGGGTTGCAGGTTGAAGGTCAGGTCTTGTGCCAGGGCAGGGCTCGCCAGGGTTGCCAGGGCAACCGCGACGGAAAGGGCGTTGGGCCAGGTGTTGATCACAACAATCTCCTGAGTGTGTGGAAGTGTCAGGAGATAGGTGGGACGAGAAATGAAAACCGGACACAAACAAGATCAATTTTCAGAAAATATTTTCGTCCGGTCATTTCGGGCCGATCAGGGTCAGCCAGGGACTGTAGCGATCCACCCGGATCGGCAGGGTTTCGGCCAGCGCGTCCAGCGCCCGCTCCGGCTGGTCGAGCGGGAACACGCCCTGCACGCGCAGGCCGCGAACCTTGGGGTCCACGCGGACAAAACCACGGCTGTAAGGGCGCAGCGCCTCGACCACCTGATCGAGGGATTCATCCAGTACGTTGAGCCGCCCGCTCAGCCAGTCGCTGCGGTAACGCTGGTCGCCGTTGACCAGGGCAATCCGTCCTGGCAACAGCAATGCCGACTGACCTTCCGGGATCACCTGCGTCGTGCCATCGAACAACTGCGCCTGCACCGAGTGCTGCAACACCACCAGGCGGCTGGCGTCCTGTTCCTGGGCGACGAGGAAGCGCGTGCCCAGTGCGCGCAGCTCACCTTCGGCAGTGCGCACCCGCAACGGCCGGTTGGCGTCGGGGGCGACATCGATGATCAGTTCGCCTCGGCGCAGGATCACCAGCCGTTGCTGGTCATCGAAACGCAGGTCGACAGCGCTGTTGGCGTTGAGGCTCAGGCGGCTGCCGTCGGCCAGATTGAAATGCTGGCGCTCACCGCGCCCGGTGTGCAGGTCGACCAGCCAGGCATCGGCGAGCGGACTGCGGGCGCCCAGCCAGGCGCCGCCACCGAGCAGACCCAGGCCGGCGATCACACGCAGGGCGTCGCGGCGCGAGGCCTGGGGTTGCAACAGTACTTGGCGGGCTTCGCCGGCCTGGCCGGGCAGTCGCCGGTCAAGGGCGCGCACCGTATTGAACGAGCCGCCGAGACGCTCCTGGAGTTTTTCCCAGGCCTGACTGTGGGCACGGTCCAGCGCCAGCCAGGCGTTGAAACGCTCCAGCAGTGCGGCATCGGGAGTGCCGGCGCGCAGCTTGACCATCCAGTCGATGGCTTGTTCGCTGACGCGGTCCAGGCGCGCCTTGCTCATGGCGCCACCTCGCACAGGTAGCACTGGCGCAACGCTTGTTTCATGTAGCGGCTGACGGTGCGCTCCGACAACCCGAGCTTCTGCGCGATCGCCACGTAGCTCAGGCCATCGAGCTGGCTGTAGAGGAAGGTGGCTTTGACGATCATCGGCAGGCCGTCGATGACCCGGTCTATCGCGACCAGGGCTTCGAGCAGTTGCAACTGCTCTTCGGGAGAGGGCGCCAGTGCCTCGGGCAGCGCCGCCAGGCGTTCGAGGTAGGCCTGTTCCAGCTTGCGCCGGCGATGACGGTCGAAGATTAGACGCCGGGCGATGGTCGACAGATAGGCGCGCGGCTGTTCGATGCTGTCGGGATCGACGCGGGCCGCCAGCAACTGGCAAAACGTATCGGCGGCGGTGTCCTCGGCGTCCGCGTGATTGCGCAAGTGTCGATGGATATGCTGCAGCAGCCAACGGTGATGGTCGCTGAAAAAGAATCCCAGCTTGCTGGACGGAGGAGATTGCACGGGTCGGTGTTTCCGATGTTAGTGTGAATCGTTCTCAATACTACCCGTGGGACGAGAGCCAGCGCAATTGCCGCTTGTGGCGGTATGGTGGGGCATTTGCCTCGGCAAAAGCGGCGCTGCACACGCTGATCCGACGATCCTCTCTGGCTTCCCGCGGAAAAAACCGGATACTGGCGACCATTTCGTTTAGCCCGTTCTGGTAATCCCGCATGGAAATCAAAGTCAACTTTCTCGACAACCTCCGACTCGAAGCCAAGTTCGATGACTTCACGGTGGTGGCCGACCAGCCCATCCGCTACAAGGGCGATGGCTCGGCCCCTGGACCGTTCGACTATTTCCTGGCGTCTTCGGCGCTGTGCGCGGCGTACTTCGTAAAGCTGTACTGTCAGACGCGGGACATCCCCACCGACAACATTCGCCTGTCGCAGAACAACATCGTCGACCCGGAAAACCGCTACAACCAGATTTTCAAGATCCAGGTCGAGCTGCCAGCGGACATTTCCGCCAAGGACCGCCAGGGCATCCTGCGCTCCATCGACCGTTGCACGGTGAAGAAGGTGGTGCAGACCGGCCCCGAGTTCATCATCGAGGAAGTCGACAACCTCGACGCCGATGCCCAGGCCCTGCTGATGCCGAGCGCCGCGGAGGGCAGCAGCACCTGCATCCTCGGCAAGGACCTGCCGCTGGAAGAAACCATCGCCAATATGTCGGCCATCCTCGCTGACCTCGGGATGAAGATCGAAATCGCCTCGTGGCGCAATATCGTGCCGAATGTCTGGTCGCTGCATATCCGCGACGCACAATCGCCGATGTGCTTCACCAACGGCAAGGGCGCGACCAAGGAAGGCGCGCTGGCCTCGGCGCTGGGCGAGTTCATCGAGCGGCTGAACTGCAACTTCTTCTACAACGACCAGTTCTGGGGCGAAGACATCGCCAACGCCGAATTCGTCCACTACCCCAATGAGCGCTGGTTCCAGCCGGGCCGCAAGGACGCGCTGCCGAAGGAAATCCTCGACGACTACACCCGCGCGATCTACAACCCGGACGGCGAGCTGCTGGGCACCCACCTGTACGACACCAACTCCGGCAACATCGAGCGCGGCATCTGCTCGCTGCCATTCGTGCGCCAGTCCGACGGCGAAGTGGTGTACTTCCCGTCGAACCTGATCGAAAACCTCTACCTCAGCAACGGCATGAGCGCCGGCAACACCCTGGCCGAAGCGCAGGTGCAGTGCCTCTCGGAAATCTTCGAGCGCGCCGTGAAGCGGGAAATCCTCGAAGGCGAACTGGCCCTGCCGGATGTGCCGCAAGAGGTACTGGCCAAGTACCCGGGCATCGTCGCCGGCATCCAGGGCCTGGAAGAGCAAGGCTTCCCGGTGCTGGTCAAGGACGCGTCGCTGGGCGGTGAATTCCCGGTGATGTGCGTGACCCTGATGAACCCGCGCACCGGCGGCGTGTTCGCCTCGTTCGGCGCGCACCCGAGCTTCGAAGTGGCGGTGGAACGCAGCCTGACCGAACTGCTTCAGGGCCGCAGCTTCGAGGGCCTGAACGACCTGCCGCAGCCGACGTTCGAAAGCCATGCGCTGATGGAACCGAACAACTTCGTCGAACACTTCATCGACTCCAGCGGTGTGGTGTCGTGGCGCTTCTTCAGCGCCAAATCCGATTTCGAATTTGTCGAGTGGGACTTCTCCGGCCAAGGTGAAGACTCCAACGCCGACGAAGCCGCGACCCTGTTCGGCATCCTCGAAGGCATGGGCAAGGAAGCGTACATGGCCGTGTATGACGACCTCGGCGCCACCGCTTGCCGCATCCTGGTGCCGGGCTATTCGGAAATCTACCCGGTGGACGACCTGGTCTGGGACAACACCAACAAGGCACTGTTCTTCCGCGAAGACATCCTCAACCTGCATCGCCTCGATGATGACGGGCTGGAAGCGCTGCTGGAGCGCCTGCTGGAGTCCGAACTGGACGAGTACACCGAGATCAAGACGCTGATCGGCGTCGAGTTCGACGACAACACCGTCTGGGGCCAGTTGACCATTCTCGAGCTGAAGATCCTGATCCAGGTCGCGCTGCGCAAGTTCGACGACGCCAAGGAACTGGTGGAGATGTTCCTGCAGTTCAACGACAACACCGTCGAGCGCGGGCTGTTCTACCAGGCGCTGAACGTGGTGCTGGAAGTGGAGCTGGACAACGAGCTGGAGCTGGGCGACTACGAAGTCAATTTCCGCCGCATGTTCGGCAACGAGCGGATGGATGCGGTGATCGCCTCGGTCGCGGGCAGCCTGCGCTTCCACGGCCTGACGCCGACCAGCATGAAGCTGGAAGGTCTGGACCGGCACCTGCGCCTGATCGACAGCTACAAGAAACTGCACGCGGCACGGGCCAAGGCGGCGGGCCTGAAGGGCTAAGCCCTTCGCCGTGGTCAATTTTGCGGGCCACCCTCTGGCCCGCAAAAGGATGGTTCACCGAAACATTTGTTGCCATACGACAATCTATCGCCGATCCACACTGCTACTCTGGCATCTGGCCATATCTGGCCCAGACTGTGAAAACCGCCGAATTTCACCTGTGCCGAGGGTCGTGAATGATCGAGCGTCGTTACCGCCGCTCCTTGTGGCTGTTGCTGGTGCTGCTGCTGATGTCCGGGTCCACAATGGCCGCGGATCAGTGCAAGTACCTCACTGCCACGGGTAACCCCGAATATCCCCCCTATCTCTGGCGTGATCCCGACAATCCGGGCCAACTGATCGGCGCCAATGCCGACCTGCTCAAGCAGGTGGCCAGCGAGCTGGGACTGGAGGTGGACGTCCGTTATACCGGTCCCTGGTCCCGCGCCCAGGAAGAGGCGCGCACCGGCCGTGTCGACCTGCTGGCCGGCTATTTCCTCACCGAAGTGCGCCAGCAAAGCATGGACTTCATCAAGCCCGCGTTCCTGTATACGCCGAGCGTGGTCTGGGTGCGTCAGGATGACAGCTTTGTCTATCGCACCTGGGAGGACCTCAAGGGGCGCAAGGGCGGGACGCTGGTCAGCAACAGCCATGGCCAGCAGTTCGATGACTACGCCCGGGACCACCTCAACCTCGAAGCGGTGCCCGGCGCCAGTCAGGCGTTCCAGAAACTGCTGCTCAAGCGCAACGACTACGTGATTTACGAGCAGTATCCCGGCATGGCGCTGAGCCGCACTCTGGGCATGGAAGACAAACTCAAGGTCCTCGACCCGCCGGTTTCCAGCGAAGGGCTGTACCTGGCGCTGTCCCATGACTCACCGTGCAATCGTCCGGAGCTGCGCGCGCGGCTGGCGCAGAAAATGCGCGAAGTCGCTGCCGGACCGAAGCCGGAACAGTGGGTGACGGAGAATCTGGAGCGCTGGAAAAGCCAGCAGGAGCCGCGCTAGCTAGCCGATCTGCCCCCACACCTGCACCAGGCCTAGGGCATGCACCAGGCCGATGCCGGTGCAGAGGGCCGAACTAATAATGACGAAGCGCAGGCTGCGGCCATCGTTCAGCAGCAAGAACGGCCCCGCCAACCCGCGAAACAGATAAACCAGGGTAATGACGCACAGTGCCGGACGCAGCAGCGGCAGCGCGCCGATCACCCCCGCGCCGGACAGCGCGTAGGCCGCCCAACTGGCCAGGACCAAGGCGATGCCCAGGGTGACGATGGCCGGAAAGCGATAGCCTTTCTCGGCGGCGCGGACAAACCGCTGTCCCGCGCCGGCCAGGCGATAACCGGCGGGCCCGGCGATGATCACCCCCAGGTGCAGCACGGCGGCGAGCAGGCTGAGGACTGCGGCAATGATGAGGGGCAGGTTGTGTTCGACGTCCATTCGCGCTGTTCCTTGCTGGGTTTGAGCACCACTGTCGTCGGTTTGAAACGCTGATGAACGCCCTCGCGCCGGACAACGCGCGCACTGTACCGCCATTGCATTCCACCGAGGAATGCCCCCATGAATATCTTGAATTTTATTTTTTCCGGCGAACCCCCTAGCGTGAGCGCATCGCACAAGGAGTTCCTGTCATGTCTCGCTCGCCGCTACAGCTTTTCGTTGACGCCCGCTTCACCAGTCCCTACGCCATGTCCGCCTACGTGACGCTGCGGGAGAAGGGCCTTGAGTTCGAAACGGTGCTGGTCGATCTCGACTGGTCCGAGAACCTCTCGGACGACTACACACGCCTGTCGCTGACCCAGCGCGTGCCGACGCTGATCGACGAAGGTTTCGCCCTGTCCGAGTCCTCGGCCATCACCGAGTACCTCGAAGAGCGTCATCCGCAGGTTGCGGTCTACCCGAAAGACACCGTGCAGCGGGCGAGGGCGCGGCAGGTTCAGGCGTGGTTGCGCAGTGACCTGCTGCCGATCCGCCAGGAGCGTTCCACCCTGGTGGTGTTCTACGGTGTCAAGGCCGGACCGCTGTCGCCGGAAGGTGTCGCGGCGGCGAAGAAACTGATCAACGCGGCGGAAACCTTGCTGGCCGATGGCGCCGAGTACCTGTGCGGCGAGTGGTCGATCGCCGACGTCGAACTGGCGGTGATGCTCAACCGCCTGATCCTCAACGGCGACCCGGTGCCGGCTGGGCTCAAGGAGTACGCGGCGCGCCAGTGGCAGCGGTCGAGCGTGCAGGAGTGGGTGCAGAAGGTTCGCCCTGCTTTGTAGGAAAGGGTATTCTCGCCACCGCTTGAGGCCGTTTGCTGCGGCCGCGAGCGGCGCGGGCCGGACATCCGGCTTGGCGAGACCTCCGTTTTCTCCTGGACAAAGGAATGTTGCATGCACGTACTGAAAAGCCTCCTCGTCTTGGCCGCGTTGGCCGTTGCCGGTTGTGCCAGCCAGCCGCCGGTTCCGCCACCGGAATACACTGGCCTGGAAAAGTCCGACAAGATCACCGTTCAGGACCTGCGTCCGCGGAGCGAAAGCGAGGCGGAAACCTTCAGTCTGTTGGTCACCAGCGGCGCCTACGGCATCTACCGCGTGGCGGACGGCGGGACCAAGCCCACAGGCGTGCGCCTGCTTACGCACCGGGCCTACGAAACCTTCCCGCAACTGATTGACCAGCCGACCATCAAGGTGCAGCACTTCGTGGCTTACGCCAACATGCAGTCGCATTTGCGCAAGACCTCGCTGCTCGCCGCCTTCACTGGGCCGATTGGCGTGGCGTTGATGGGCAACAACGAATTTCCCGCCAGCGATGTGCTGACCACCCAGGTTGATAGCGCGTTGCTGGACAAGACCGAGGGCGATGAGGAGCACACCCGCGCCTGGTACACCGAACAGGAAAACCCGGAAAAGACCCCGGTGAACCTGGTTTACATCGATACCGAAATGCTTGGCAAGCGCGTGACGAGCCGCTGCCTGGTGCCGCCGGTGAAGAACAAGCCGCACCTGTTCCTGGTCGAGGCGTACGACATGTGTATCGCTAATCACCTCGCGCTTTATCGTGCGCAAGGCGTGGCGAGCGTGGCTGCGCCGGCGCCGGGTGTGAACTGACTGCACGCGTTACAAACTGAGGGGGGGCGGGCGGCGCTCGATCTCAAGGGCGCTGAAGATCTATCGTAATGCGCAAGGCGGCCATTACCCGGCCTCCCGGCAAATGCTTTGAATTGTCACCGTCAAACGACGTCGTCAGTTGCCACCGATGACGACTCGGCGGATCGAGCAGGCGTATTTTCGAGTTGAAGACGCTCGCCCAACACCTCCTCCAGAAGAAACCGCCTTGCCGCCCGCGAAGCCACACTGATGCTACTGGGATGTTGAATTCGATAGCACTGAATGCTCTCGTTCAGCCTGAACCGCCATAACTGACTGGTCGGGATTCCCTGTTCGCGGTAACTCCCCATCTCGCTGCAAACGCTCGATTCGCCCTTGTGCGGAAAATACCGCTGCCGCCAACGGGCGCTGCTGGCGCCGTTGGCGAAAATGATGATGTCGGGTTGCAGGATATGGATCTGGGCCTTTAACAAGCGTTCGGACAGTCGTCTTAGTTGACCAAAATTTTCCCAGCGCATCGGTGATTTGCCATTCACGGCAAAGCTGAACAGGTTCGCCCAGGCAATACCGTCGGGGCCATGGCGGCTTGCGAGAGCACGGAGCAGATTGAAGAAACTCTCTCCTCGGTCCGTCGACTTGTTCAGGAATGTTGAAAGCTGCCGCTGCTGGATACCCATTGCTCGCAGGATGTAGTCATCAAGGTTGGTGAAGGGACTGGTATCAGTGACCACGTTCCAGCGCCGGGTTTCACGCCCTACCACCATTATTCGCCGAGGGGCGTTCAGGTACGCGGAAGAGGTGCCGGGAAGAAACAGGCCGGAAAGGCCCGCGAACTCCGCCTCATGGGCACGGCTGCGGTCCAGCCAGTGGGTTGGCAAGTCCGAAAGAATCTCGCGATAGGCCTGGATCAGGGTTTGTTGGGTGCTATCCATTGCAGCCGATTCCAAAAGCGGGGCGGAGGCCAAATGGCCCCTCGGTTTGAAAACCGCAATGGTGAAGAGGTCTGCCAGGTGATGTCAATTTGATGGAATGCTGTCGCCGCCCATCATTGGGTTGCAGGTCGGGAGAGTGTCAGCGCCCATGAGATCGAGCGCCGCTTGCGCGGCGCATCGCCGGCAAGCCGGCTCCCACAGTGTGGTAAATGGCTAGAGAGAGGCGGCTAAGGCGCCAACGTCGAAATCGCGTCGAACCCCAAGGCAGTCAACCATGGCTCAAGACCCTGTGGGAGCCGGCTTGCCGGCGATGCGCCGCGCAAGCGGCGCTCGATCTCACGGTCGCTGGAAAACGCTCGGCATGCGCCTGGCGGCCAATACTCGGTCTACACAACCGCTAAAAGTCATACCGCCCCGTAACCCCCACCGTCCTTGGCGTTCCCAGCACCCCCGTATACCCACCATTTGGCGAGTTCCACAGCGTGGTGTAGTAGGTCTTGTCCGCCGCATTCTTCACCCACAGCGAAACATCCCACTGCCCATCCGCAAGATCGCCGCGTACCCCGGCCGAGAGATTGACCAACGCATAGCTCGGCAATTGCGCATGTTCCGAGTCGTCCACCGTGCCGACGGCATGGGCGCGGAAGGCGTAGCTGGCGTTCACGTACGGTCGCACCGGACCCGCTTCCCATTCATAGGTGCCGCTGGCGTTGAGGATCCACTTCGAAGCGCCGACCACGGTGTGTCCGGTCAGGTCGCAGGACGCCGGGGCGCCAGGCCGCAAGGCGACTTCGGCCGGGCAGGGGGCGTTGCTGTAGTCGAGGTAACGCACGTCGTTCAGCGAGCCGTTGAGGTTCAGGGTCAGGCCGCGCACCGGCAGCAGGGTCGATTCGAACTCGACGCCGCGGCTGCGCACGGCGCCGGCGTTGGTCAGGTAGCTGGTGAGGTTGGCGTCGTCGTAGGCGTTGGTCTGGTAGCCGTGAACCTCGGTCCAGAACAGGTTGGCGTTGAGCAGCAGACGCCGGTCGAGCAGAGTGGTCTTGATCCCCAGTTCGGCGTCGTTGGCCCGTTCGCTGCCGATCAGCAGGGAGTCGGCACCGGCCACCGGAGCACTGGCGACGCTGAGGTTGACCCCACCCGACTTCTCGCCGTGGGACAACGAGGCATAGCCCATCACCTGATCATTGAAGCGATAAGCCAGGCTGACCAGCGCCGACGGGCTGAAGCTGTAGACGCTTAGGTCGCCCGAGTCATACGCACCGAGACGCCCCTGGCGCACGTTCGCCGCCGCACCGGTGACTGCCGCGCCGCCGGTTGGCGCATAGCGGCCGACCCGCGCCTGCTTCACCTCGTAGGTGCCGCGCACGCCGGCGGTAAGGTCCAGGCGTGGCGTCAGGTGCCAGGTGCTCTGGGCGAACAGGGCGAAGCTGTCGGTGTCGATGCGGCCCTTGCCCAGGCTGTAGACGTTGTTCAGTGCGCCCTGCGGCGTGCCGTTCCAGGTGTCGGCCAGCGGGCCGTAGTCGGTGAAGACTTCGTTGCGCATTTCCTGGCGGAAGTAATACGCGCCGAGCACATAGTCGAAGACATCGCCGGTGGGCGAGGCCAGGCGTAGCTCCTGGGAATATTGCTGGTCCCGCGCCGACTGGCCAACGTTGTACATCACCGGGACGTTGAGTTCGTCGTCGTTGCGCGGGGTGAAATCCCACCAGCGCCAGGCGGTGACGGAGGTCAGGGTGTAGTCGCCGGGCAGGCTCCAGTTGGCTTCCAGCGAGGTGCCGCCCTGGAACACTTTGACGTTCTGGTCGGCGTCGAGGTTGACGTGGCGCCCCTGGGCCAGGCTTGCGCCCACCGCGGCGGCGCGCTGCTCGTAGCGGTTGACGCCGTTGATGGTCGGGCCGGTGCTGAACAGCGAGCGGGTGCCGGCGCTGGAGTCCTCTTCGTTGTAGTCGGCGATCCAGCGCAGGTTGAAGGATTCATTGGGCTCGAACAGCAGTTGCCCACGGAAGCCCTGGCGGGTTCCGCCGCCGAGGGTATGGCCGTTGTAGTCGTTCTCGACGTAGCCGTTTTCCCGGGTGCGGTAGGCAGAGAAACGCCCGGCCAACTGGCTGGTCAATGGCCCGCCGATACTGGCGTGGGTCTGCACGTAGCCGTCTTCGCCAAACGAGGTCGAGACGCTGCCTTCCGAGGTGAACGAGGGCCGCCGGGTACTGATATTCAGCACGCCGGCGGTGGTGTTCTTGCCGAACAAGGTGCCTTGCGGGCCGCGCAGCAGTTCGAGCTGCTCGATGTCCAGCAGGTCGAACACGGCCATGCCGGGGCGGCCGAGGTAGACGTTGTCGAGGTAGATCCCGGCGCTGCCTTCCAGGCCGTCGCTGGCCGGGTTGTTGCCCAGCCCGCGGATCGACAGGCTGGACTGGCGCGGGTTCATGAACGACACGTTGACGCTGGGCAGCGCCTGTTGCAGGTCTTGCACGCGGTACAGGCGCTGGTTTTCCAGGGTCTGCGCCGAGAGCACGGTCATCGCGGTGGGCACCGACTGGACATCCTCCACACGGCGGCGGGCATTGACGGTGATGGTCTGCAAGGTCGCGTCATCGGCCTGCTGGCCCTCGACGGTTTCGGCGCTGTAGCCCGGCGAGCAGGCCAGGGCCAGCAAACCGGGAAGAAAACGGGGCCAGACGCACGCGCGGCTGTTTCGTTGCAAAGGCATGGTCATCATGAACTCCTGTGATGAATGAACCTCTCGCTGCGCGTGGTCTGCGTAAGCGTGATCGGAAGGGTTGGGGGTTATGAATCAGTCGCGCAGCCAGGGCAGCTCATGGGCCTGATAGCGGTGCGCGCGGAAGATCGCGTTGTTCTCGCCCGGCAGGTAGGCGCGGGAGGCGGCGTCCGGGTAGGCGGCGAAATGCGGGTTGATGTATTCCCAGACCACTTCGCCTTCGCGGGTCACTTCGAACAGCCGGCCGAAGTTGGCTTCGGTGATCAGTGTGTTGCCGTTGTGCAGACGCTGGGCGCCGCCCATGAACGGAGTGAAGAAGGCGTAGCCGGGGGTGTCGGCGTACTGCCACTCGATGCGTTGAGCGTGCGGATCGACTTCGATCACCCGCGAGTGCGGCATGGACACATGAGGCCGCGAGATGCCGTTGTCGAACACCAGGATGCGCCCGTCTTCCAGCTCGCTCGGGCAATGCTGCTGCGCTACCAGGTCGTGGCCAAGGCGCCAGAGCACGCGGTCGCTGGCCTTGTCGACGGCGATCACCGAGGACACGCTGCGCAAACTGAGGATGACCTTGCCGTCGCGGCCCGGCGTCACCGAGTTGGTCATCGGCCAGTGGTAGCGCTCGAAGCAGTCGTGCAGCGGGTAGTCTTCCGGCGCCAGGTGTTCCCAGCTCCGCCATTCCCAGACCAGCGTACCGCTGCGGTCGACTTCCTTGACCACGTCGCCGTAGATCACCCCGCCCGGCGCCTCGCTGCCAGGAATCCCGCCGAGCACGCGACTGGCGATATCCAGCGGCAACGGCTCGGCAGTGGTGTAGAGCAGGTTGCCGTTGTCCAGCCACTGGGCGTCGTGGTGGTGGGTCAGGTCGGTGTATTCCCAGACCACTTCACCCTCCGGCGTCACCTCGCTGAATGCACCGCCGTGCCACACCGACCAGCCCGGAAACAGCTCTGGCGAGTCCGGGTGATTACCGTTGTAGCCGAGGTTGCCGTTGGCCAGGATCACCGCGTCGCGGCCGGGGCGTTGCGGCAGTTTCCAGCGGTGCACTTCCTCGCCGCGCAGGTTGATGAGGAATACGTTGCCGCCCGCGGTCTGCGGGGCGAACAGGGTGTAGCCACCGGCCGAACGTTCGGCATCGACGGCGATCAGGCCGGTGGCGTGGCGACGCAGGGTGGTGCGGTCGAGTGCAGGCATGACTTTTCTCCAGATGAGCGGCGCCCTGCCGGCAACTGCGGCATGGCGCGAAGGTTTCAGATCAGGGGTGTTGTGGCAGCAGGCGGTTATAACGGTCGTCGAAGGCTTCGGCGACGTTCAACGGACGGGGAATCAGCCGGGCCTCGGCGAAGCGGTCGGCCAGGCGTTGTTGCAGGCCGGCGACCCGGGCGTCCAGGGCGACGTACTGCAAGCGCTGTTGGCCGAGCATTTCCTGCAACAGCGGCAGCGGCAGGCGGGTGAGCTGGCCCAGACGCTCGGCCCAGGCGTCTGGGTGAGCAGTGGCCCAGGCCTGAGCCCTGGCCAGGCGCTGGATAAAGTCGCCGAGCAGTTCGGCTTTTTGCGGATCGTTGAGCGCCGCGAGGCTGGCGACGGTGAAGTTCAGACCGGTCTCGGGCCATTGCGCACCGTCCACCAGTTTGCGTGCGCCGCGGGAAGTGGCCTGGCCGACGAAGGGATACCAGACCGCCCAGGCATCGAGCTTGCCGCTGGCAAAGGCATTCTGCGCATCGATGGGGCTGGCGTAGATCACATTCACATCCTTGATGCCCAGGCCGGCCTCGGCGAGGACGGCGAGCAGCAGGTAATGGCCGCTGGTGCCCTTGGCCACGGCGATGCGCTTGCCCTTGAGGTCGGCGGGACGGGTGATGGCCGAGTCGGCCTGGACCAGCAACGCATTGTTGTTCTGCGCGCCTTCGGCGGCGGCCACCACGCGCACATCGAAACCACCCGCCTGGGCGAACACCGGCGGCGCATTGCCGACCACGCCGACATCCACTGCGGCGGCGCTCAGCGCTTCCATCAGCGCGGTGCCGGTGCCGAACGGGTGCCAGTCAAGCGTGTAGCCGAGACCCTGGTCTTCACCGGCGGCGCCCAGCAGCGCCTGGATCAGCCCGCTCTGGTCACCGACTTCCAGCTCCGGCGCGGCCTGGACGGGCAGGGCGCCGAGCAGCGAGGCGAGTAGCAGCCAGGGCGTCAGGTGGCGACGAAGGCGCTTGGCAGGGAAGGACTTTCTGGGCATCGTCTTGGCTCTTGAATCGGAAAGTGTTGCCAGTATGTCCACGCCCGTCCAACGCCACCATGTCAAACACCCCTCGTTTTCTGCCATGTCGGCCCCGCGAACCGTGCTGGTGCTGGCGTTTCCCGGCGCATTGCTGCTCAACGCCGCCGGCCCGCTGGAAGTGTTCGCCGCCGCGCCGCGGATTCTGGGTGGCGAGCTGAAACAGAGCCCGCCGTACCGGATCGTGCTGGCCTCGCCGCTGGGTGGCGAGATCGAGACGATTTCCGGGATCGCGGTGATGACCCGCTCCCTGGCGGACGTCGAGGCCGAGGCGGAGTTGGATACGCTGATCGTCATCGGTGGGCCGGGCGTGTCGGAGCTGGAGAGCGACCCCTACGTCAACGCCTGGCTGCAGCGTCACGCGCCGCGGGCGCGGCGGCTCTGTTCCATTGGCACCGGCGCCTTCGCCCTGGCCGGTGCCGGTTTGCTGGAAGGTCGGCGGGTGGTGACCCACTGGAGCTTTGCCGAAGAACTGCAACAGCGTTATCCGGCCTTGATCGTCGAGCGCGAGGCGCTGTACCTGCACGACGGCCACCTGTGGACCTGCGGTGGGGCGAGCGCGGGCATCGACCTTGGGCTGGCCCTGCTGGAACAGGACCTTGGCCCGCATGCGGCGCTGACCCTGGCGCGTTATTTCACCCTGTTCCTGCGCCGCTCGGCGGAACAGGCCCAGCTCAGCGCACCGCTCAAGGCGCAGAGCGATGCCCTGCGCAGCGACCGTGACCAGCGCTTGGTGCGTCTGCATGCCTGGATCGCCGGCAACCTCGACAGTGATTTGCGCGTGGAGCGGCTGGCGGAAAAGTTCGGCATGAGCCCCCGGCATTTTGCCCGCGCCTACACCGCCGCCACCGGTGGCACCCCGGCGCAGACCGTCGAGACCTTGCGCCTGGAGGCGGCCTGTCGGTTGCTGGAAGCCAGCAAGGAGCCGATCAAGCGGATTGCCGAGACGGTCGGTTTTGGCAATGAAGAGCGCATGCGCCGCAGTTTTCAGCGGCAGTTGGGGGTGAGCCCGCTTGGGTATCGGTCACGTTCGCGGGTCGAGGGCGGGGGTGAAGAAAGCCCGGTGGCGGGGCAGACCGGGTATCGGTATGAGGATGGGGTGTCGATCGCGTTGGATCATTTGGCGTTGTAATGGGCCTAATCGCTGCATGGGTATCTACACATCTTTGGGTTATGTGGTGGCCGCCATGTGCATGCCGGCAAATCTTCAGCGCTCTTGAGATCGAGCGCCGCCCGCGCGGCGCATCGCCGGCAAGCCGGCTCCCACATTTACTGCAACGCGCCTATGCCTGTCAGGCCGTGGTTGATCGCCTTGTTAGTTCGGCCCGATTTCGAGGCTGGCGTCTAAGCCGCCGCGCACTCTCCAGCCATGCACCAAGGCTGGCAACGCCAATCCCACAGGCCATGGCGCGTTGCAGCAAATGTGGGAGCCGGCTTGCCGGCGATGCGCCGCGCGGGCGGCGCTCGATCTCAGGAGCGCTGGAAAACTCCCGACATGCGCCTGGTGGCCATTACTCGGTTTTTGACTGGCGCCTTCCAGACATCACATGACCGAAAGATGTGTAGATACCCGGCCTCATCGCTGGCAAGCCAGCGATGAGGCCGGGCGATAAAAATACGCCCCCCTAAACCGCCACCGTCTGCGCACTGAACACCGGCGAATTCTGCCCCCCCGCGTTCTGCACCAGCATCGCCAACGGTTGCAAACCATGGCTGTCGGCCTTGCCGCTGCGTTGGCTCAGGGTCAGGGCGCCGTAGGTGCAGGCGAGGGTAGCGGTGGTGGTTTTATCGTTGAAGGTCAGGTAGACGTTCAGCCCGTCGGTGGTCCAGGAAAACCCCTGGCTGGCGATGGTCCGGGTCGACAGCGAATCACTGCGGTTCAACGTCCAGGTGCCGATGTTGCTGACGCGGTTGAAGCTCAGCACGTTGTTGATCTTCGGCCCGCCACTGCCGCCGCTGACTTGACTGGTGGAGACAAACGTCTGCACATAGCCCGGCACGCTGTAGACCTGCTGCGAAGCGGATGCCTGCAGGTTCTGGTGGCCGGTGACCAGCAGGTTGACGGTACCGGGGGTGTTCAGTCCGACTTTCATCCCCGATACCCCGACCTGGCCATTGACCGCCTGCGACACCGGGTCGGTCACTGTCCAGGTGCAGGTCACCGGCACATTGGGGTTGGCGCCTTCGAACGGGGCGACCTGGGGTTTCACCGTAAAGCCGCTGATCACCGGCGCATTGGCGATCACGGTGATGGTCTGTTGCTGGCTGGCGACCTTGGCACCTTTGCTGTCATAGCCATCCAGCGTGTAGGTCACGGTGTCGTCCGGTTGCGGATCAGGTAGATAGGCGCTGGCGCTGGCGCCCACGGGAACCGAATAAGGCGTGCCGTTTTTCGCCCAGCTCAGGGTCTGGCGGGTGAGGGCGAAGGTTTCCCAGACCAGTTGCACCGGTGTGCCTTGCTTGATGACGCTCGGCGATAGGCTGATCAGCCGCAAGATGCCCGGCTGCGGCTTGACCTTGACCAGCGCCAGGGTCTTGTAGCCGTCCTGGTAGCCGGGGATGTTGCTCCATTGCAGGTACGCCAGGGTGGTGCCGACGTCCAGTTGGGTGATGATGTTACCCAGGATGAATTCGAAACTGGCGGCCTCGCCGGTACCGAGGATCTGCTTGTTCTTCAACTGGTCCGGGGTCAGGGTCCAGCTCGGCGTGCCCTGGGTGTTGGCGCTGATCGACCAGAGGTTGCCGTAGTCCTGGACCGTTCCGCGGGTGAAGGCGATGGCCTTTTCCGCCGAGGTCAGGGCACCGGCGCCGCCTTTGCTGGCGTAGGCGAAGGACAGGGTGAAGCTCGGGGTCTTGCTGCCCCAGCTCACGTCGACGGGGACGATCGGCGTGTTCGGCGACGGGTTGCTCAGGCGAAACACCAGGGAGCTGGCCATCGGCGCGTTGATATTTTCGGTGATGTAGACGCTGTTGCCGCCGGTCACCGCGAAGTCGATGTTCAGCGGCAGCAGCTTGCCCGGGTCGTTCTGCGCCAACACTGGCAACTGCACCGCGTCGCCGTCGGCGAGGTAGGCGTCGATGCCCAATTGACGCGCGCCGGGCAGTCCGCTGACGCTGAGCCCCGCGAGGCTCACCGCAATGCTTGCGCCGGCCTTGAAGGTCATGCCGGCTTCAAGCGCCAGGCACCACACAGGCCCTTGCGCGGTGTTCTGGAACTGCGCCCGCCAACTGGCGCAGGTCACTTGCACCGAGGCCGGGTCGGCGACCAGGTTGCCGAGAAAGAGATAGAGCAGCGCGGTGTTGCTGTTGGCGTCGTCTTCGGGCAGCGGCAGGCTGCCCGCTAGCGCCATGTCGGCGCCGCTGGTGTTGCTCACGGTGAGCGTCAGCGTCTGGGTCTGACCGAGGTAGACGACTGGTTTGCCATCCGAGTTGACGACGTTGAAATCGAGTCCTGACATGGGTTGTTGCTCCCTTAACCGTTAGTGCGCACCAGCCGCAGCCAGCCTTCTTCGATGCGTTGAGGCGACACCAGGGTGGCGGTCGGAACCGCCGCGCCAGGCGTGTCGCTGGCCCAGGGCTTATCGGGGGCCGGGCGCGTCACCCATTGCCACAAGTAGCCGTTTTCTTCCGGCGTCGGTACCGGCATCACCCTCCCGGCGCCGACCATCGGCGTGGTCAGGAAGGTCACGGCGATGCGGTCCAGCGCCGGTTGCCATTGCGCCCGCGGAATCGAAATGGTCTTCACCGGAAGGATGCCGGACGTGGCGTTGACCGAGCCGTGCGGGTCGATCAGCAAGGTCAATGTCAGGCCGTTGCCCGGGCTGGAGGCGGCCACCGGCGTGACGGCGGTCTTGTCGATGTCCACCGGCACCACGCCGTTGCCGCCGAGCGCGGCGGGTGAATAAAAGGTGGTCCACTGACTCTCGCTGCCGTCTTCGATGAAGTAACCGACCATGCCGTCGTCATACAGACCGAAGTCGCCGAGGCGCACCGGGAAGTTGATGTTGCCGATGCCGGCACTCGGCCGTGGCTGACCCGGTTTCAGGGCGACACTGGCGGCGAAGGCATCCCAACTGCCGTCGGCGGCCGGCTGGCCTTGCAGCTCCAGGCGCAAGGACGCGCGAACCACCGCCAGCGGACGGCCGATCAGCACGCTCAGGCTCGGGTCGGCGGTGGGCGCCGACGGGCCGCTGGCACCACTGGCGTTGTCGAGCGTGGCGAGCAGCGCGTTGAGGAACGACACGCCTTTCGGCTGGTCGTAGAGTGCCCGGACGAAGTTGGCCAGGTACGGGTTGATCGAGGCCATCACCTGAGTGAACGGCAAGGTCCAGTTGTCGCTGCCCGGTGCGCCTTGCCAGCGCGGCCCGAGGGTGTTGAGCGAGCCGATCGGCGCGCCGTTGGCGTCATAGATCGCCAGCGCGTCGTCGAGGTGGTTGAACAGCACCCAGCCGGAGATCGGCGCGTGGCCCTGGTCGCCGCATTCGGCCTGGCCGTCGAGGGCGCTCAGCCAGCGGAATTGCAGGCGTGCCGGCTGAGTAAGGCGGGGCGGCAGGACGATCTTGCCGTTGTCGGCAACGCCGCCGTTGGCCAGGCGCTGCTTGAGTCGTTCGGCGATGATCGGTGTCGGCGCAGGCAGGTCCACCGCCTGGCCGTAGGCATCCACCAAGCGCAGTTTGCTGATTCGCAGCTCACCGGTGCGCAGCGGGTTGAAGCCGTTGTTGGGCGCTGGCGAGGCAACGTTGGCCTCGGCGACCTGCGGCGCCACCTGTTTATTGGTGAAGTTGCGCACGATCAGCGAGGTGCTGAGGGCGTCCATCACCGGCAGTTGCAGGCTCTGGCTGCACATCAGCAGGCCTTGGTTGAAGCCGTTGAGGCTTTGCGCCATGGCTTGCAGGTCGAGTTGCCCGAGGATGCTTTCCAGCACCGGTGCGTTGGGGTCGTCCGGGTAGTTGGCGAGCCAGGTCTTGAGCTGCGATTGCAGGTTGATCTCGGTGCGTCCGGCCAGGGTCACGGTACCGGAATAACTCTGTAGCGCCGATGACGGTTGCAGGCCGGGATTGGCATTGAAGTCCAGGCCGTCCGGGTCGAGGGTGAAGGACCCGGTGACCGCATCGGCGCTGTAGTCGCCGCCGCCGTCCGAGAGGCCGACATGCTGGTACGGCGAGAACTGCACTTCCCAGTTGAGGAAGGTCGGCAGCCACGGTTGCTGCCAGGTCTTCAGGCCCACCGGAGACGGCGCCGTGCCTTGCAGGATGACGTTCGCGTCGTCGGCGTTACTGGCGCCGCGCAAGGCGTGCTGGGCGTCGCTGATCTGTCCTTCCAGGGCGCGGGCGGTCAGCGCGTTGGCCGGTTGCTGGCCGCTGGCGCTGACCAGTTGCCGCGCCAGGGCCGGCGCGTGCAGCGGATCGAGGGTCAGGGTTTCGGCCAGCAGCGCGTCCAGTTCAGGCGGGTAGCTGGCGCCGCTCGGCGCTGCTGCCAGGCTGACCTGCGGGGTCACGGTAGCGCCGCGCAGTTTCACGCTGTTGACCAACTGGCTGCCGACCCGGCACGCCAGCAGGCCTTCGGGGTGGAAACGGCCGTCGCCACCGTGGCGAGGCGAGGCCTGGGTAGTCGGGCGCCCGGCGAGCAGGATCACCGGGTCCGCCGGCTGCCAGTAGCGTGGCGCCGAAGACGGCTTGACCTCCCACCCCGCGCCGAGGCTGGTGCGCAGGGTGGCCAGCGCCGTGTTGATCTGCGTTTGCGTGGTGTCGATGCTGCCGGGGCTGGTCGGCGCGCCGCTCAGGGTCTTGATCGCGGCCAGGTCGTAGTTGCCGATAAAGGCGCGGGCCTGGTCGGCGCTGAGGTTGGTCGGATTGGCCAGGTTGAACTGCAACAGCATGAACTTCGCCCAGTCGATGAACAGTTGCTGGCGCAGCGCGTCGAGGTCGCCGTTCTGTCCATCGAGGCTGCGTTGCAGGCGGTTGATCTGTTCCAGTTGCGCGGCGGCGGCATCGGGCAACTGGCCGTTGCTGCCGGCGGGGGTGGCGCCCGGCGCGGTGATCTGGCGAGCCACCCATACGGTGCCGCCCGGCAGCGCCGAGAAGCCCGATTGATGCACGGCATCATCGGCGGCGGCAGCACCGCCGACCTTGCCCAGTTCGGCGAGCATGCCTTGCTGGAACACGTTGAGCAGGGTTTCCAGGTCGGCCACACCGGGGTTGCGCGCTTGCAGCAGGGCCGCCACCGCTTCGGCGGTGTTGTCGGCGATGACCACGTCGATGCCGCCGGCGCTCGGCGGGGTCAGCCAGGCGCGCTCCGGGTCCCAGCTCAGGCCGCCGAGCTGGCCGCTGCAGACGGTGCGGTCCGGTACATCAGAGGTGTTGCTCACGCTCCAGTTCAGGCGCTGGGCGATAAAGGCCTGACGGTCTTCGACGCTGGTCGCTTCCTTCGGGTACACCAGCGCGCCCAGCGGATCGTCGCTGCTGTCGGCGTACCAGCCAACCACCGAGTACGACAGCGGGGTTTCCGCGGTGAAGCCCTGGGCCTGGGCATCGTCCAGCGGGTCCCAGAACGAGAACACGTTGGGGCAGTGCGGATACGCCGCTGCATAGGACGGCGTGCCGTAGCCGACCGTGGTGTTGCTGCTGGCGTAGGTCGCGGCCTTGCGCCCGGCCCAGTCGGCCTGGCGATAGACCCGCCCCTGGTACATGAACGGTTTGCCCGGGCTGCTCGGGTCCGGGGTGATCGGCACCGCCCGTGAGGCGATGTTTTGCGGCAGGCTGGCGTCGCGCTGGGTTTGCAACTGGTCGCTCTCGATCACCCAGGCATTCTGCTGGGTGCTGCCGTCGGCACCCGCGATACGGGTCACCATCCACAGGTTGGGCGCCTGAAGAAACTCGACCTTGCCCGAGCCATCGGTGCCGCCACGGTTGATGCTGTCGGGCAAGGCCCAGTGCAGGTGGATGCCGGGCTGCATGGCCTCGGTGCCATTGACCGAGTCGAACGGCCGGGGCAGCAGGGGCTCGGCCAGGTAAGGGCCGGCGTCGCCGGACCAGGGCATCAGCGAGAAGTCGCTGGCCACCGCGGCGAAGGTGTTTACCGTCGCAGCATCGGGCACGCCGATGACCAGCGCGGTCACGTCGATGGGAACGATCAGGCCGCTGCCGCTCATGCCGATGCCTCCTGGGTGGTGTTTTTGAAGCGGACCGTCTGGACGCCCTCGACCAGTTCAAGGGCGAATTCCGCAGGCGTGAAGGGGCGTTGCTGCTGGGTGCCAGGCACCAGGTTGGCGTTGTTGGCGACCAGTGCGGTTTCCAGTGCCTTGGCCAGGTCGGCGATTTTCAGTACGCGCTTGCCGCCACCGGCGCTGCGGTAGGTCACCGCTACGCTGGCCTTGTCCACCTGATCGCCGGGCCGGGTGTTGGGCTGCGCGCCGGCCGGTACGGTGACGTAGCGCAGCGACTTGCTGGTCTGGCCGATATCGACGCCGAAGTGCATTGCCTCGGACGGCTCGCCGATGTCCACATAGCTGATCTGGCCGGTGGTCATGTACAGCAGCACCGTTGGCGAGAGCACGTCCTGGCGCAGTACGCCGGTCAGGCGATTGTGGTTGGCGTCATAGGCGCGGACTTCGATGCCGGGCCAGCCGGCGACCACGTTCGAGCGCAGGACAAAGCCGCTCACCGTGCCGGCAGGTGCGACCGCTGCGTACAGCTGCGCCACCAGCCGCGCATCGAGGGCAGCGTCGCGGGTGCTGGAGCGGCCGATGCTGGTGGCGCCTTCGAACAGCGCGTTGATCCAGTTGGGATCGAGCACGAAGAAGCGGATTGATTCGGCCGGCAGCATGGCTTCATCCGGCACCAGATAGCCGAACGGCACGCCCTTGAGCACCGCGAGTTTGCTCAGCCATTCGGTAATCGCGCCGGGCACCGGGGCGCTGTCGGGCGGGGCGGCCATCAGGTTGGCGCGGCTGGTCACCGATTGCACCGAGAACAGCTGGCTGTTGCGTTGGGCGAGCAGGGTCATTGGTCTTGCTCCGCAGAAGGGCTGGAAGAGCGGGCGCACTGCGCGCTGAGGGATTCGGCGATCAGGCCGATGGCCAGGCCGCGCAGTCCGCTGCGGCCGACGGGCGCTGCTGCCGCGCCGCTGCGCAGTGCCGAATTGGGCTGCACCGAGGCGTGCAGGCGTTGGGTCAGGGCCAGGGTTTCGCTGTGCTGCGCCTCGGCACGGGCTTCATTGCGTTTCCACCCATAGAGCGTGCTGGCGTAGAGATTGTTTTGCAGACCGAGGCCGCGGCCGATCTGCCAGGCGGCGGCGTAGGTGACGTCCATCAGGCCGGTGGCCGGATTGAAGCTCACCGCCTGGTCGGCGACAACCAGCGGTGTGGCCGCCGGCGGCGGCACGATCACCGGCACCGAGGCAAACGGCAGCAGCGGGCCGCGTAGCCACGACACCGTGTTGTCGCCGAGGCGGGTGTGGTGGTTCAGTGCCGTGTAGCCCATGGCGAAGGCGTTGGCCACGGTCTGTTGCACGGGGCTGGTGCTGCTGGCCGGGGCCGGACGCCGCAGCGGCGCGCAGTCCACCGCTTCGAGGTAGCCGCTGAAAGTTTCCTGCGGGTCCAGCGAGGTGAACTTCCAGTTAGCCAGCGATACCAGGCGCAGGGTCTGCGCGGTGCCGCCGCTGGCCAGGGTCAGCGGCGCAGCGGTTTCGCCATCGGCGGTCGGCAGGAAGCGCGCCAGGCCTTCCAGCGAAACCAGATGGACCACGCACTGGCGGTTCGGCGCCGGCAGGCGGTTGCCCACCACCACCGAGAACGAACCTTCCTGCTCGGCTTCATCTTCGGCCTGCTTGCTGGTCAGCGATACGCTGCGCGCATGGGCCAGCCAGTCCAGTTCGTCGAGGGTCGGCGCGATGGCGGCGAACAGGTCCGCCGGCACATCGATGACCTGGCACAGGTCCCACCAGTTTTCCCCGGTGGACAGGGTGAAGGCCGGCGCCTTGCCATCGGCGCCGCTGAGCAGCGCGTAGCCGTCGGGGTAGCTGGCGGCGGTGGCCGGCAGGGTGCTGGTGGACGGCGTGCCCTGGCTCGCGGCGTCTTCGGCGCTGCGATAGAACGGCTTGCGTTGCAGGTCGCCGGCCTGCACCGATTGCAGGGTCGGCGCTTCGTCGGTTTCGAACAGCAACAGGGCCAGCCACGAGGCGTTGTCGGCTTCAAGTTCCGGCGAACGCTCCCAGGGCAGGGTGCGCCGGGCGAAGATCACATGGGGCAGCACATTCTGGTATTCGCCCTGGTTGTCCGCAGGCGGAAACCGCGACACCAGCTCATCGGGGTTGAGGCTGAAGCGCTCGCCACGCACGGCGAAGCGCCGGCTGTTGACGAAGGCTTCATCGAACGCCGCCTTGGCTCCGGCCTTGGGGTCGGTGTTTTGCAGGTGTTGAGTGACGGTGATGCTGTAGTCGCCGGCCATCAGGGGCGGTAGCCAATGCGCGACGAACTGGACGGTGCCGTCGCTCAGGGGCGTGGTCGTGGCGCTGGTCATGGGCGGGCTGCTCCAGAAGTGGACGAGGAAGGTTGGGCGCCGAGCACCGACAGCACCGGTGCGTGGAGCAAGGTGTTGGCGGCGTTGGCAGCCAGCGCGCTGACGTCGACGCTGGTCGCGGTGGTCAGGCCATCGACGGCCAGTTGCGCGAGAATCGCCGAGCGCGCGGCGCTGACGGTCGGGTCGACCAGGGCCTTGGTGAACACCGGCAGGGTGTCGGTTTGCGGGTAGCCGGTGGCGGTGGGCACGCTGGGCACCGGCCAGACCACGCTGCGCTGGTCTTCGATTTCCTCGCGCAGCACACCGAGGTCGATGGGCAGCGGCGTCACGTCGGGGTTGTCGGTCTTGGCGGCGATGCGCAGGCCGGTCATGGCGTTGGGCACGCTGCGCGCCGCGGTGTCGTTGAGGTTGGCCAGGCTCGGGTCCAGCGCGGCGGTGGTCGACCAGGTCGCCGAGGGCAGGTTTTCCAGTACCGCGCTGACGTCCACACGGATGTCTTCGGCGCTCATTTCGCCGTCGAGCTTGCTGATCACCACGGTGTGGCTGGAGGCGAAGTTGGCATTGTTCACGCCGACCGGGCCAACGCCGAAATCGGTGTTGCTCGCGGCGATGTTCTGGACCGCGCCGGAGCCGGTGTAGCTGGCCTGCTTGCTCGGCACTGCGGACCAGGTGGTCAGCTCGAAGCGCTCGGGGTCGAGCACCCAGTCCATGCCGCCGACGCCCTTGAGGTCTTGCAGCATGCCGTTGGCCACCCGCACCAGGCACACCGAGTCGGTCTGTTTGACCGGCGTGCTGTCGTTCAGGCTTTGTGGCAGATCGGCCAGCAGCAGGCGGTGCGGTGCGCTTTTCGGCGGGGCATCGCCGCCACCGGGCAGGAACGAACTCTTGAAGTCGCTCCAGTCGATGGGCGTGACCTGGCTGTTGGCGCTGTCGCCGAAACTGATGGTGATGCTGATGACAAACAGGTCGGCGGTGGCGGTGCCGGCGAAAACCGGGCCCCACAGGTGAACCTGCACGCCGACGTTGACGCTGACGGTGAACGAGGTGATGCCCAGGTTGACCTTGTACGACGCGCCAAGGCTGATGCCGATGCTGGCGTCATAGTGAAACGGTTTCCAGCCTAGCAGGAAGTCCACCCAGGCCTTGAACCAGGCACGCAGGTCGCCGCTCTGCCAGACCGCTTCGAGGCTGCCGCCAGCCATGACCGCCGACGGCACCAGGGCGAAGTACAGGCCGCCCTTGACGGTCAGTTCCGAGGTCACGTTCCAGTTGAAGCCCATGCGCGGTACGTCGGGGTACCAGCTCGGCTTGCTGTACGCCGGGTGATAGCCGCCCAGCGATACCACGAAGTCGCCGGCCTTGTAGCCGTTCGGGTCGTCCGGGTTGTCCTTGGTCCAGGCCGCCACGACAAAGCCGCCGGTCAGGTGGCAGTCCTTGGCCAGGATGTACGAGTTGGCGGTCAGTTGCGCGCCGAGGAACAGCGTGCCGCGATTGAAGTTGTAGTCGGCCTTGAGCACCAGTTCGGCATAACCGATGGGCGAGGGGGTGGCCGGTGGCACCGACACCGTGGCCAGGCCCAGCAGGGCGATCTCGAATTCGTTGCCGAGCTTGCCGGTGGCCAGCAGGAAACCCTTGATCATCTGGAACGAGGCGACCCGCACGCCCAGCGCCAGGAAGTACTCGCCGTAACGGGGCGGCACGTAGTTGTGCATGACTTTCAGGGCTTGCGACGGGTCTTTGCCGGCGAACGGCGAGTCGCCGTTGACTGCGGCGATCAGCGGCATCTGGTCAAGCGTGTCGAGGCCCGGAATGACCAGGTCGCGGTTGAAACCGAAGCCCGCGGCCAGCGCGTCCACCTGCAGGAACGGCGGGCCGCCGATCGGCGCGGACAGCACCGCGTAGGCGAACAGCGATGGCGAGCCGTCGAGCGAGGCATAGGACGCCAGCGCCGATAGCTGGAACTGTGGAAGCTTGAGCAGCAACTGGCCGTCGTACTCGATCAGTTCCTGGCCCTTGTCGTCTTCGGTCACCACTTTGAGCAGGCCACCGGCGATGGTCACCGAGGCATTGCTGTAGCCGATGAACACGCCGTCGAGGCTGGCGCCGTCGGGGATCGGCGGCAGCACCGGGCGGAAGGCGATCGAGGCGCCCATCAGCTCGATATTGATGCCGCCCATGGCGAAGCCGCCGTCGAGCATCAGCCACACGCGCTGGTCGCGGTAGGCCACGCCGACCCGGCTGAGGGAGATCGGGCCGAAGCTCTTCTGCACATTGACCCACTTGCCCTGGGCCTTGGAGTTGCCCGCCGGGGTCGGTGCGTTGGCCGCGACGTCGGCGTCGGCCAATAGCGCCTGCTTGGGTTTTTCCGGTTGGGCGAACGCCAGTTGCAGCGGCTTGGCCGCCTTGCCGCCAAGCATCAGGTTGGCCGACAGCACCACCCGGCCCGTGGCGCTGAGCGCAGGCACCACCGGCAGGCCTTCGGGGATCACCGCGTTGACTGCGGTGATCTCATCGGCGCTGAACACGCCAGAGGCGATAACCAGGCTCATGCCGTTCAGGCCGATGTTCTCGATGGCCGCCAGGTGGCTGCCGACCACCGGCAACTGCGAGATATCGGCTTCCACCTGGATATCGACTACGGCCGCGTACAGCCGTCCGGTGGTGGCTGCGGGTACGCAGACCAGGCTCACCGCCACGCTGTCGGTGCTGGCGGTGAGCACCAGTTGCGACTTGTTGAAGTCGTAGGTGAAAGACGCCTGTTTGAGTACCGGCAGCAGTTCCGCCGGTACTCCGGACAGGTCGATGGCGAAGGTCTGCGCCACGTCGACCAGGGCCAGGGTCTTGCCCGCCGTGGGCACCAGTTCGGCGCGCAGCAGCTTGACCTTGCTGTCCTGGGTGAAGGTGACCTTGAAGGTCGCGGCGCCGATCACCACTTCGCCGGTGAAGTTGCCTTGCCAGGCGGTTTTCGGTTTCGACAGTTCGATGTCGACGCTGAAGTCCAGGCTGACGCCGGCAATCGGGAAGCTGCCTTCGCAGGCGAAGGTGAAGTCCGAGGCGCCGGTGTCGAGGCTGACCGCCAGGTTTTTCAGCTTGAATTCGTTGAGGGCGGCGGGGCAGGTCACGCCGAAGCTCGAGGCCAACTGGCTGAGCAGTTTGCCGACGTCGATGCTCTGGTCTTTGCCGGTGCTGCCGCTGATCTGCCAGCCCTTGCCGTAGACCGCAGCCACCTCGATACCGACTTCGGCCAGGGTCAGCTCGGCGTTCATCTTGCCGGTGGTGGCCTCGGCGCTCTTGTCGATGTTGACGCTGACCTTGTCCAGCGCCAGTGGCCCCGCACTGAACACGTCGTTCATGGCCAGGGCAAAGCCGTAGCTGCCCTCGCTCGGCACGGTGCTGAAGGCCAGCGTGGTCACGGTAGTATCGGGGAAACCGCTGGCATCGCCGAGGTACTGGGTCACGACATCGCGGATCTTCACCGGGGTGTCCGCCGACAGCTTGCCGCCCACGTCCAGCGGTGGCAGCGAGACGGCCAGCAGCAGGTCGGCGGGTTTGCTGTTGAAGGTGAAGGGCAGGGTCGCGGCGACACTGGACGACAGCAGCTTGCCTTGTTGCCAGTCGAAGGCGATGTCGACGCTGTTCAGCACCAGATTGGCCAAGGGCAGGCTCGCCACTTGTGTGGTGACCGTCGCCGCCGCGGCGTCACCGGCGATCAGCCCGGCGAGGGCGGCCAGCGCCGGTTGCTGGCCAGCGTCGCCTTTCACCGCGATGGCAACCTGGCTGCTGCCATTGAGATTGACGCTGACGGCCCACAACTGGCCGCCAATCTGCAGGCTGCCGTCGACCCTGCCACTGAGCTGGGTGACGGGTTTGTCATCCGCCACTTTGCTGTCGCTGGCCAGGTTCACCGAGGCGTTTTTCAGGCTCGGCCCGCCCTGGACCAGCGTCCAGTCGCCATTGACCCCGGTGGTCACGTCGCAGCGGGTCTCGGCGGCGTCACCGTAACTGGCCTGGACCTCGATCTGGCTGAACGGCATGTTGCTGAACAACGGCAGGTCCACCGGCAGCCAGCCGCCGAAGCGGTTGCGGAAGGCGAAGTTGCCCACCGCCAGCAACGGCAGGTTGCTGTCTGGCGGGGTCAGTTGCAGCACCAGCGCGTCGTCGTCATCGAGGTTGCCGCTGAAGCCGATCACGCTCTTGCCCTGGGTCACGCTGGCAGCTGTTTCGAGGCTGAAGGTGATGGCGGCGCCTTGCGCGCTCTGGGTGAAGGTCAGGCTCAGTTGGCTGATTGCCGCATTGGCGGCCAGGCCCGTGAGGGTCCAGTCACCGCTGGGCGTGCCGCTGACACTGAAGCTGCGCGGCCAGTCGCTGCCAACCGCACCGATATCGGCATCGGCCAGGCTGACGTTGCTGGCGCCGAACAGGGTGTCCAGTGCGCTGATGCCGGTGGTGTCGGCACCGAGGGCGAGGGTGCCGCTGGCGTCCTTTTTCTGCGTGAGCTGGGCCTGTAACTGGCTCAGGTCCGGTGAAACGTTGTTCATGGCGGTCATGCGGGGGTGCCTCCGAGAGAGATCGGTCCGCTGCAGGAAGGGAGTCCTGTACATCCTTGTGGGCCATGGCCCGGCTGATTGCCGGCGCCGAGCAGGGGCGCCGCGGTGTCAGCCGGGCTGTCGGCAGTACACCGCGCCGCTGAGGGTGTCGATCAGCGCATCGATGCTCGACAACTGGTTCAGTTGCTCCACCGGCACTTTCACCTGCAGCTCGCGCATGGCGTCGGAGACGATGGTGATGATGTCGAGGCTGCTGGCGCCCAGGTGATCGAAACGCAACTGGGTGTCGATCGGCCCGAGGTCGAGAAAGGCCAGCGCGGCTTCGGTGTGTTTGATCACTACCTCGCGAACCTTGGCGTGGATGTCGTGCATTGCATGGCTCCTTGTCATGGCACCCAATCCAGGCCACCGGTGAGGTGCATGGCCTGACCGTTAACGAATCCGGCCCCGTCCGAGGCCAGGTAGAGCACCGCCTGCGCCACGTCGTGCGGCGTGCCCAGGCGACCGCTCGGGCATTGCCCGAGCCAGTGTTCGAAGGTTTTCGGCGGCGCGCTTTCGCGGCTCAGGTCGGTGTCCACCAGGCCCAGCACCAGCGCGTTGGCGGTGATGCCGCGACGCCCGTATTCGCGGGCGAGGGTGGCGGCCATGGCGATCAGGCCGGCCTTGGACACGTTGTAGGCAATCTGCCCGGTCATGCCGTGCGCGGCCACCGAGGACAGCAGCACGATGCGTCCGCGACGGCGGGCAATGAAGCCCGGCAGCAGGGCGCGGCACAGGCGGAAGTTGCCGTCGAGGTTGACGTCCATCACCGCCCGCCAGTCGGCGTCGGGCAGGCTGACGGCGAGGCTCGGGCGATTGATCGCGGCGTTGCCCACCAGCACGTCGATGCCGTCGAGGGCGCTGTCGGCCTGGTCGCACACGGCATCGATGGCGGCGGCGTCGGCGAGGTCCAGGCGTAGCGCGACGCAGCGTTGTTCCGGCGCGGTCTGCGCGGCGTGGCGCTGCACGGCGGCCGCGGCGTCGGCGTCGTGGTTCCAGGTGAAGGCGACGTTGTGCCCGGCGGCCAGCACCTGCTCGACAATGCAGCGACCGATGCCGCGGGTGCCGCCGGTAATGAAGAAGTTCATGGCTGCGACTCCCAGCGGCCGAGCACCGCAACACAGTTGTTGCCGCCGAAGCCGAACGAGTTCTTCAGCAGGTAGCGCACCGGGTGCGTCACCGGGCCGGCGGCGCAGATGTCGAAGTCCAGCTCCGGGTCCGGGTCGTCGAGGTTGATGGTCGGGTGCAATTGCCCGGCGCGCATCTGCGCGATGGCCGCCACCAGTTCCACCAGCGGCGCCGACCAGCAGGTATGGCCGAGCATGGATTTCGGTGCGTTGACTTTCATCTGCGCCAGGTGACGGCCGAAGGCGCGACGGATCGAACGCGCCTCGGTGATATCGCCCAGCGGTGTCGAGGTGGCGTGGGCGCAGACGAAGTCGATGTCTTTGGGGCGCAAGCGGGCTTCGCGCAGCGCAGCATTGATCGCTCGCACCTGGCCGTCTTCCTGTGGGCTCGGCTGGCGGCTGGCATCGGAGCGCGCGGCGACCGCGAGCACTTCGCACAGCGGCTCGGCGCCGCGGGCCACGGCGAGGTCAGCCCGCTCCAGCACCAGGCAGGCACCGCCATGGCTGGGCACGAAGCCTTCGCGGCGGCGGTCGAACGGCCGGCTGGCCTGTTCCGGGCAGTCGTTGAAGGCGCGTTGGCTGACCGCCTGCATCAGCGCCAGTGCGTGCAGTTCCAGCGGCGAGTAATCCAGCACCGGCGCCAGCACCACCACCCGTTCGGCGCCGCCGTAACGGATCTCGTTGAACGCCGCCCGCAGCGCCAGTGCGCCGCTGGCGCAAGCGCCGCCAACGGTGTAGCCGGGACCACGGATGCCGATCACCTCGGACGCCACGGCGGCATGATCGGAATCCAGCCCGGCGAGGCCGAACTGCACATCGATATGGTCGGGGTCGCGCTGGAACTGGCGGTAGTTTTCGAAGTTGTAGTTCTGGCCGATGTTGTGCCCGCCGACCACGATGGCGGTTTCGCCGTCGTCTCCCGGTGGCTGTTCGAACAGGCCGGCGTGCTGCCAGGCGCGTCCGGCCATCAGCACCGACAGTGCCGTGGACCACGGCAAGCGGTTGCTGGCCCGGCGCAGGCGCAGGCGTGCTGCGTCCGGCAGGCTGTCGGCCAGCGCGGCAAGCCGTGGGCGGGGTTCGAAACCTTCCAGGCTGCCGCCGACCTTGGTGGCGATATCGCCCATGTGCTGCCAGCGGCTGATGCCGGAGCGGCCGGCGAGCAGGTTGTCGAGCAGGGTGCCCGGGTCTTCGCCCAGGGCCGTGAGGACCGACATGCCGGTCACGACGATACGTGGCAGCTCAGACACGACAACCCTCCATCACCACCACCGTGCGCACCGCGCCATCGACGCTGATGCGCCCGCCAAAGACCGCCAGCATGCCGTTGTCGTCGAGCAGGCGGACTTCGATATCCATGATTTCGCCAGGACGCACCTGGCCGATGAACTGCGCCCCGAACACCCGTGTTGCCAACAGCCGCAGCGGCGCCGGCGGGCAGCCGCAGGTCATGTGCAGCAGGCACTGGCCAGCCTGGGCGATGGCCTCGCCCTGCAGCGAGCCGGGGTAGATCGGGTTACCGGGAAAATGGCCGGCGAGCACCGGGTCTTCAGGATCGACCCGGCGTTGCGCCAGCAAGGCATCGAGGTGCGGATCCCACGCGAGAATCCGGTCCAGCAACAGGAACGGCGCGCGGTGCGGCAGCACCTGTTGCAGCGGCGGGAATTCTGCGACGACGGCGGATGCCGCCGTCTGTTGCAGCAACGGACCACGGCGCAGTTGGGCCAGCGCGGCGGTGACATCCAGGGCAGCGCTGGTCCCCGTCATGTCAGGCGGCCCGTGCCTGGGTCACGGCCACGGCGTTGTCCAGCACCCATTGCAGCACGCCATCGGCTTCTGGCTTGGGCACCGAGGCCACGGCGCAGGAGGCGGCGTTGCGGCAGGCGATGCCCTGGCTTTCATAGCCGGCGAACCACACGGCCTCATAGGCGGCGATGGTTTGCAACTGTTCGCCGCTGGTGCTCTGCAGCGCCTTGCTCAGCGGTTCGGTCAGGGCCTTGATCGCGCCACGGTAGCCAGTCACCAGTTGGGTGAGGTGGGCATCGAGGACCGCACCGAGCTTGAGGGTGCGGGTTGCCTGCACCACCTGCTCATAGGCGTCGAGGACTTTGCCGACGAAGTAGTCGCTTTCTGCCTTGGGGTTTTCCAGCGCGGCGCGCTTGGCGAATGCGACGGCCAGTTCGCGGAATTCATCGGCGTCGAAGAATTCATCCTGCAGACCCAGGAACACCTTCACCGACAGTGGGATCGGCAGCGTAGCCAGCACATCCAGCGGCAGTTCGGTGGCGTTGTGGTCAGCGAACATCTGGCGAATGGTCGCTTCGGGGAAATCATCGCAACGGGCGAGCTGAATCACCCGATCCACGGACATTGTGTAACTCATTGCGAGTTGCTCCTGGAAATGGTGTAGACGGCCGTGATGGTGTCCCCGGTTCCAGGGCTTGCCACGGAATAGTTGTAGCCCGACGCGCCGCCGCCGTTGCCGATGACGTTGATGGCGTTGGTACCGTTCATGGTGAACGCCAGCACGAACTGGGTACCGTCGTCGGCCTGGTAAGTGATCCTGCCGTCGGGGTTCTGGCCGTTGGCGATGAACACCGACGCTGGCGAGTTGTTCGCGGCGACCTGGGTCGCCGGCGTGGTTTGCCAGTTCGCACCGTTGAGGCTGTACGCGGGCTGATAGACCAGCACCAGCCTGACGTTGGTTTTCAGGTTGCCGGTACAGGTACGGTTGGGGGTTGGACTACTGCCGCCGCCACTACTCATAAGCGTTCTCCATGATGGCCTTGCTGTGTGGGTGGGTCAGGATGCCGCGGCCAGAAGCGTGCCGGACAGGATGCCCGCCGAGACACGGGTGACCGTGCCTGGCAGAGCAGATAGGGTCGTGGCCGTCGCTGGCCAGGCCACGGCATTGCGCGTGGCGCCAACCGGGCCTTTGCTGGTGGCGGCGGTGAGAAAAACCGAGGCTTCGTCGCGCACCGCGCAGTTCAGGTCGAGGGCCGGGACCAGGCCGCTGCTGCCGACGTTCTCCAGGCCCTGCCACTGCCGTGCGCTGGTGACTTTGACGTGTTTGAGCGTGGTGCCCTGGGCGGCGAACACATGGATGAACTGGCCTTGCACAGCAGCGCCGGCGGCGAGGCAGTCGATCGCCGAACCGTTGCTCAGGCCCAGTTGCGAAGTGACTTCGCTCCACGTCGCATCCCAGGTATTGGCGCCGTTGCGCACGCTCAGCCAGATGCCCTTGCTGCCCGAGGCGAACACGAACAACTGACCGTTTGCCACCGCGCAGGCGACACGGGTGCAGCCTGCGGGCAGGCCTGTCGAGCTGATGGCCGTGAACGCACTCCAGGCGGCGCCCGAAGGCTGGCTGGCGATCCAGACCTGATTGGCGGACAACGCCGTGACGACCACTACCGCCCCGGCGAGTGTGGCGGCGATATCGGTGGGCACGCCCATGTTGCCGGTGGCCAGCGGGATCGCTTGCAGGCTTTCCCAGTTGCCGACCACGGTGGCGGAGTTGTGGCCGATCACGCCGTTGGCCAGGGTGAACACGTAGAGCCGGCTGGCCAGGCTGGTGGTCGCCAGAGACTGGATCGGCGCAGGCTGCACCGGTGCGGACACTGCTTTCACCGCCGACCAGACGCCAAGCCCGTTCTGGCTGGCCAGCCAGGACAGCCCGGTGGTCTGGTGATAGGGCGCGAACGCATTGAGCAGCTCGTTGTAGCAGACCAGGCAGAAGTCGGCGGCGGGGTCACGCATCAGGCAATTCTGGCTTGGCCGATAGATGCCCTGGGCGTAATTGCCGCCGCCTTCGAAGGCGCCGACCATCCACGGTTGCCAGCCGCTGGCTGCCGGATTGGAGGGCAGGGCGGTGTAGCCGGGGGTGAGGTACTTCGCCCACTTCAGCGTGGCGGCGGCGATGTTGGTGGTGAGGTTGGGGCTGCTGGGTTCGATATCCGGGTATGTGCCGGGCTGGGCGGCGTACTCGACGCCGAGTCCGGCCGCCAGTTGGGCGATGGCCCGGGCCAGCAGCGCGACGTTGCCGCTGTCCAGGGTCAGGGTGCACTGGTTGCCGCCGAAACTGCCGCCGGCAACGCCAGTGTTGGCAATCACCACCGCCAGGTGCCAGGTGATCCCGGCGGCGTTCAGCGCGGCGTTCACCAGGCTGGGGGAGGCGGAGATACAACTGCTGGAATTGCCGTCGGCGCAGGACACCGTGCCCAAGGCATTGTTCACCGTGACCGGCGTACCGCAACCGGTGCCCGAGCCAATGCCCGAAGCCGCCGAGACGGTATCGATCATGTAGACGTTGATTGCGTCGCCCAGGCGCCACGAGATCGGCACGATGTCGCTGAGCCCAGCGAGCAAGGTGACCACCGCCTGGTGGAATGTGGTGAGTTGGGAAGAGGTAAAGCCATCGCCGGTGATCGCGATGATGAAGCGTTTGCCATCGTCACCGTTGTCGACGATTTTCGTGCACGACACAGCCGAATCCATTCGAATCACCCTCATCCATAAGGTCGAAAATTCTTACTGGCAAACGCGAATTGTTTTACTTCGATGGCGGCATCCTGCTATCGCGTTTGAACGCCCGTCAAGGGTGTTCAGAAAAGTTTCATGGATACAAGTTGACCAATTCGTCGCTTTTTTTGGCTAAAAAGCGGGTGATAGAGCGCTTGGGTTCGGCTCGGTGCCTAACACATCTTGAGTGTGAATCAATGACCCGAATCAATGCTTTGTGCACTTAGGAGTCGGTTTCACGGTGTTTTTGCCAACCCGACAAGTGAAGCATGGCGAATCGGCCAGAAGATCCGCCCGATCGTCCCACACTCAAACGGATATCGGCGTGGTTCAGCGTCGCGGTCCTTGCACGTGCTGGCACGGGGCTTCTAGCATGGCCGTTTTTCGCAAAGGAAAAGCCGCATGCTGGCTTCGTTGTTCGCCGTTCTGGCGCCGGTCTTCATCGTCGCCGGTATCGGCTTTATCTGGGCGCGCAAGGGCCATGCCTATCCCACGGATTTCATTGCCAGCCTGGTGATGACCGTCGGCACGCCATCGCTGGTGCTGTCCACCCTGCACCGCACCCGACTCGACCCTGCGGCCTTCACCCACATGGCCCTGGCCTGCGTGCTGTGCATGGTCGCCATGGCGGCGGTGGGTTATGCGGTCAGCCGCGCCTTTCGCCAACACTGGCGGGTACTGATGCCGGCGTTCATGTTCCCCAACACTGGCAACATGGGTTTGCCGGTGGCGCTGTACGCTTTCGGCGAGCAAGGCTTGGCCCTGGCGGTGGCGTTTTTCCTGACCTTGTCGAGCTTCCATTTCACCCTCGGTATCGCCCTGTCCGGTGGTGTCGCCTCGTTCCGCGGGCTGTTGAAAAATCCGATTGTCATTAGCCTCGCGCTGGCATTGCCGGTGATCTTCTTCGATCTTGAACTGCCGCGCTGGCTGGGCAACACCGTCGATCTGCTGGGCGGCATGACCATTCCGCTGATGCTGCTGACCCTTGGCGTATCGCTGGCCAGCATCCGCCCGCAACACATCGGCAGCGGCATGCTGATCGGCGCGTTGCGCATTGTCATCGGTGCCGGCGTCGGCTGGGGCATCGGCGCGTTGCTCGACCTGGACCACCTGGCCCATGCGGTGCTGGTCATGCAGTCGGCGATGCCGGTGGCGGTGTTCAACTACCTGCTGGCGGTGCGTGCCAATCGTGCGCCGGAGCAGGTAGCGAATGTGGTGATGTGTTCGACGGTGCTGTCGTTTGTGTGGTTGCCGATGGTGTTGGCGGGGTGGATGTAAGGCGTCGAGCCGTTGAAGAGGGCTGCCTGACGGCCGGCTTCCGACGTTGAGCCTGTCGCGCGACCGTCCGGAACACCGACTGAACGTCTGCGTCCGCAAGGCGACCTAAACCCGTAACTACACACAGGAGTCACGCCATGCACGACAAACCGAACGACGACCAAGGCCCGCATTCTTCGGAACATTCCAGCGGCAACGACGATCCGGGTTTTGATCCGGATTCCCCGGACCTGGATGATCCGCAGGTCGACCCGGCGGGGCCGGCGAAGGCGCCGCTGGGTGGGCCGGGGAATGAGGGTGGCAGGGACGATTGAGTTGCTATGTGCCTGTCGAAAGGGTTTCAGCGTTCTTGAAATCGAGCACCTCTTCGCTGGCAAGCCAGCTCAGTGGTGCGTATGGCTGGAAGTCTGAGGCGCTGGCCTAGAAGCGCTCGATCTTCAGTCGCTGAAAATTTCACTCGACGTACACCCACGGGCCATCGCCCGATCTACTCGTGCAGTGTTTTTCCAGCGCATCACGACACCTACTTCCCGTAGGCTCTGTATGAAAAGCCTAACACCCACCCTGTCTGCTCGATCGCCACAGCCCTCTCTTTGTCACGCCTAAGTTACTCCCGTTAGGCGTTTGCCCATGCAAGTGCCTTATGACGGTGTGACCTGTTTACAGGCGAAGCCTCACAAAAAATTATGGGATTTGGACATCCAAAAGTTTGATATGTGGTTGTTGGTAGGTTCCTATTGGTTGGCGCACTTACAAAAATCAAATGGTCTGGTGAGGTTGCTTCAATAGTTATCAGCTAATGTCAGGCACGTTGGGTGGGCTCGAAAAACGGGGTGGTGCTGTTCTGAGAGGCCTATCCTTTGGTTGGGTGTTGATCTCTCACACGGCTGGGCATAAGGAGATTCAGATATGAGGCAGGGTAGCGCACTGATCGTTATGACCTTAATGGCTTTTGGTAATCCAGTTCTTGTCATGGCAAATGACGATCCTCTGGATGCCATTGCGACTTTCGCCGAGCGCATTTGCAGCACACCAGAAGCCAGAGGGAACTCCCAGACAACCGAGCTTTCTGGTGCGGCAAAGGCTGAGTTGAAAGGCTTGGTGAAAAAGGTCGTGGATCTCGGCATCGATGGTGCGGCAAAGTATGAGTCAAAGGAATATGAGGGCGTTTTGCAACAGGATCTGGCTCCCCTTATTACAAACAGCACAAAGTGTAAGGAGTCGATCTCCCAAAAACTCATAGATAAGCTGGTGACAGACTCTTCCGTTACGGCAGAACTCAAAACTTTTCCTGTGAAACTCAGAGGGCAGCCTGCTCAGCTTGGAACTGCTTCAGGTCTTACCATGTCCATCAATATAGAGGGTGAAGAGTATGAGTTCGATAACCGCTCGGGCTCGCTTCTGGTTGATGTGGGGGAGCTGGCGGAAGGTACTCATGAATTCAACTTCGAAAATATAAACGGCTATTTTATGCACCCTGTTGCCGGGCCGCAGTTGCAGGCTTCCGGGTTGTCTTGTGACGGTGCTTTCACGGTTTCCAAGAGAAAAACTTTCCAGATAGTTGCTTGGTTGGATGCGACAGGCCTCAAGTGTGATCTGCGCTAGTCAGTACCTGATTAGAATGCACGGTGATGCTGGTGTCGGTAGTCGAAGATCAGCATCAGGCATACCAGCAGACTAGTCGTGGCGATGTACTTGTTCTCCAGCCCCTCGCGCGCGAGGGGCGGAGGGATGGTGAATAGTCGTACAGAAGCTTCGTCAATCCGACGCACTCTGCCTTCCCCGATTACGCGCTACAGCCCAGCAGATCACCCCAACGTCCACCTCCCGCAACACCCACCCCATCTCCTCCATCACCGCAAAATGCCCCCCGTCGATCATGCGCAAACCGAAGTCCGCACTACTGACCCGTTGCCAGGCCACCAGTGATTCATATCCCACTTGCGGATCATCGATGGCGCCAAACACCCGCACGGGAATCTCCAGCGGACGCGGGTGCAGATGCTGGTAGTCGAGGAGCAACGTCAGGTCCGCCTGTAGGATCGGTACGGCGAGGTCCATCATTGCCTGGTTTTCCAGCACCTCGCGCGGGGTGCCGGAGAGGTCGGTGAGATAGTCGCGCAGGGCCTGGTCGTTGAGTTGCGGCAAACCGGCGCAGGCCGGCAGCCAGTCCGGGCTCTGCCGTGATGACACCAGCAACGCCACCGGCTGCCGCTCGCCCTCGGCCAGCAAGCGCCGCGCGGTTTCGTAGGCGAGCAGGGCGCCGAGGCTGTGGCCGAACAGCACCAGGGGTTTGTCCGGCAGCGCGCGGCATTGCTCGGCGAAGTGCTCGGCCAGCGCGTCCACCGAGGGGGCGAAGGGTTCGCGCAGGCGGCGGGCGCGGCCCGGCAGTTCCACCGCGTACAGCTCGCACAGCCCGGTCGCCGGTTTCTTCCACGGGAAGAAGCTTTGTGCGCTGCCACCAGCGCAGTGAAAGCAGACCAGGCTGACCGGCGCTGCAGCGTCGGCCAGCCACTGCACCAGCGCGGGTTCAGCCGGCTTCATTGAGCAGGTCCAGTTCCGCTGCCAGGTAGAGCTGGCGCATCTTGCCGCGCTGGATCTTGCCGCTGGTGGTCTTGTGGATGCTGGTGGGCTGGACGAAGACGATGCGGTTGAGGGTAATGCCGTGGTTGTCCACCACTGCGCTGCGCACTGCGGCCTTGAGCTGGCGCGGGTTGTCCTGCAGCCAGCGCTTGATCTCGCGGTTGAGTTCGATGGCGGCGACGATGGTCTGGCGCTGCTGTTCGTTGTCGTGGCTGAACACCGCGCAGCTTTGCGGGCGCACGTCCTTGAGGGCTTCGATCACGGTGTGCTCGATGTCTTCGGGGTGCAGGTTGCGGCCTTCACAAATGATCAGGTCCTTGAGGCGGCCACAGATGTACACCTGGCGGTCCTGTTCCTCGACGAAGCCAAGGTCGCCGGTGCGCAGCCAGGTCTGTTCGCTGCCATCGGCGAGCCGCGCACGGAAACCGGCCTCGGTGGCCTCGGGGTTCTGCCAGTAGCCGCTGGCGATGGCCGGGCCGCGCAGCCAGATTTCACCGATGCGCTGTGCGTCGCAGCGCTGTCGTGTGGCCGGGTCGACCACCGCCACCTGCACTTCCCACGAGGGTTCGCCACAGCCCACCAGAGCCTGGGCCGTGGCCGGGTCGGTGGGTGCGCTGAGGCGCTGTTCCAGGGCCAGGGTCAGCGGGTTGGCCAGCACCGAGCGCACCGGCTGACCGTGGGGGCCGCCGCTGACGAACAGGGTCGCTTCGGCAAGTCCGTAGCAGGGCAGGAAGGCGTTGGCATAAAAACCGTGGACACCGTAGCACTCGGCGAAGCGTTGCAAGCTGGCCGGGCGGACCACGTCGGCGCCATTGAGCGCGTGGCTCCAGTTCGACAGGTCCAGGCCTTCCAGGCGCTGGGCGTCGTAGCGTTCCACGGCGAGGTTGTAGGCGAAGTTCGGGCCACCGGCCAGCCGCGCCCTGTAGCGGGCAATCGCTTGTAGCCAGATCAGTGGCTGTCGGACAAAGGTCGAGGGCGCCATGATCACCGTGTGGTTGCCCAGCACGATGGGCAGCAACTGGCCGAGGATCAGCCCCATGTCGTGGTGGTGCGGCTGCCAGGTGACGAAATCGCTGGTGTGATCCAGCGCCCAGGAGTCGCGCATCATGCGCAGGTTGGCGCTGATATTGGCGTGGCTGACCATCACCCCCTTGGGCGCCGAAGTGGAGCCGGAGGTGTACTGCAGGAAGGCGGTGCGCTGCGGGTCGCTGGCGTCAGGGCGCGACCACTGCACGTCGTCGTCGCAGGCGCTGGTCGGGCTGAGCATCGTCAACTCCGCCGCGGCGCTGCCGGCGAACGCCTGTTGCAGCGCGGCGCGTTCGCTGTCGGCCACCAGCAGCAGGCGGCTGCCGCTGTCGTCGAGGATCCTCAGGCAGCGCTCGACCCGGCGCCGGGTCGGCAGGTTGACGGGCACGGCGATGCGCCCGGCCATCAGGCAGGCGAGGAAGCTGGCGATAAATTCCAGCCCCTGCGGGAAGAACAGCGCGATTCGCTCGCCCGGCTGGCTGTGCTCGCCCAACTGGCGGGCGATGGCGCTGGCGCGGCCGAGCAGTTGCCGGTAGGTCAGGCGCTGCTGTTCTTCGCCGTTGTCGTCGAGCAGGGTGAACAGCACTTTGTCGGGGTGCAGCCGGGCGCGCAGGGCCAGGCTGTCGTGGATCGCCAGGCTGCCGGTGGCCGAAGCCAGTTCCTGGGGGCTCAGGCAGGTCTTGTCAAACATGCGCGGGTTCCTCGCGGTTGGCCTGGCTGACAATTTCGGCGATGGCCTCGGCCAGTTCGGTGATGCTTGGGTGTTCGAAAACCAGGGTCGGCCACAAGCGCACGCCGAACTGTTCTTCCAGGCTGCCGATCAGCCGGGTGCCGACCAGCGAACCGACGCCCAGGGCGCCCAGCGGCGTGTGCAGGTCGATCTCGTCTGCGGGCAGGTCCGCTTCCTTGCAGATGAAGTCACTGATATGGATTTGCAGGCGTTCGATCAGGCTCATGGGCGTGTCCTTGAAGGGGCATCGGGGGCGACCGGACACAGCAGGTCGAGCAGCTGTGCCGTGGGTAAGGGGACGGCGAGTTCCGGGGCGTGTTGACGACGCCAGTGGTTGAACAGCCAGAGCGAGGCATCGCCGCAGACATTCGCCTCGCGTACGCGGTTTTGCATGCGCGCGTGCAGGGCGCGGCGGCCTTCGCCGCTGTCGCCGTTGTTGCTGAGGTAGAAGGCTTGCGCGGCTTCGCTCTGTTCATGGGCACTGCGATCTAGCACGTAGCCCTGGCTGCGGCTGTGCAGTTCGGGATAACGCCAGTCGGCCAGCCATAGGTGTGTTTGCCGGCCTGCCCGCGCAAGTTGCTGTTGGCGTGACACCGGCACGGCCGCCTCGGCGGCGAGCAGGAACACCGCACCGGGGGCGATGAAATCCACCCCCAGTTCGAACATGGCCCGGGCGCTGCTGGCGCTGCCGATCAGACCCGCAGCGCCGATCAAGGGGCGACGAATCTGCTGTTCGCGACGGGCCAGGGCTTCCAGCAACAGCGGCAGGTGTTGATCGGCAGCGATCAGCAGGGCGTCGGCATGGGCGAGACCGGCGTCGAGGTCGCGTGGGTGTTCCAGGCGCACCAACCAGTGCACTGCCGGCCAGCGTTCGCGCAAGTGCGCGGTCAACTGGTGCGCGGCGATTTCGATGCAACCGATGCCCATCTCGGCGACTTCGGCCAGCCGTGCCGTACCGCCGAGGCTGACGCCGAAGCGGCCGCGCAGGCGCGGGTTGGCGTTGCAGCGCTGGAGGGTTTCGCGCAGGTGCTGGTCGTCCAGATCGTGGGCGTCCAGCAGACCCATGGCGCCATGGCGGGCAAGTTCAAGCAGCAGCGCTTCGCCGCCGAGGTCCGGGGGCAGCGCCGCCACCAGCACCGGGCGTTCGCGTACCGCGCGAGGTGGTGAAGCTGGCGCCGGCACCGGCACCGGCGCATGTTCGCGGATGTCCTTGAGCATGCCGGCGAGGATTGGCGGCTGGCCGATTTCGATGAATTCCTCGACCCCCGCCGCCAGCAGGTGTTGCACCACCTGTTGCCATTGCACCGGGTGGGAGAGGTGGCGGGACAGGGTATCCACCAACGCGTCGCGGCGGTGTGGGTGGGCGTCGATATTGGCGATCACCGGGAAGGCCGGCTCACGGAACTGGTGGCGGACGCTGCGCAGGAAATCCCGGAAGTCGCGTTCCGCCGCGGCCATATGCGGGGTGTGGAACGGCCCGCTGACTTTCAGCGCCAGGGCGCGGATGCCGCGGCCGGCGCACAGCGTCAGGAGGTGGTCGAGGGCGACGTGCGCGCCGCCGACGATGATCTGCCGCGGGCTGTTGATATTGGCGATAGCCAGGCCGCTGTCCGGCAGTTCCGCCAGCAGTTGGCGGACCTGTTGCTCATCGTGGCCGAGCACCGCCACCAGCCCGCCATCCTCGACTTCGGCCATCAACCGCGCACGCTCGGTGACGATGCGCAGGCCGAGGACGAAATCCAGCACGCCGGCGGCGGTCAGCGCGGCATATTCGCCGACGCTGTGACCTGCGGCGAACTGCGCCGTGGCGCCATCTTCCCGCGCCGCCAGCCAGCCCAGCCAGGACACCACGTAGATGGCCGGCTGGGTGTAGCGGGTCTGGTTCAGTTGCTGGTCGGGGTCTTCCAGGCACAGGCGCTCGATGGAGTAGCCGAGCACCCGATCGGCCTCGGCCACCAGCGCCGGGAAGCGTGGAAACAGCGCCGCGCCCATGCCCTTGCGCTGACTGCCCTGGCCCTGAAACAGCCAGGCGTTCATGCGCTCACCCGGCTCAAGGCCAGCGGGATAGTGCGCATGACCAAGCCCTCCAGATAAAGGGCGCAGCGGCCGTCGGTATTGCTCAGGCTGACGGCCAGTTCGTCACCCCGGCGCACGATGCCCAGGTGCCGGGCGCCGGCCAGCGCCTCGGGGTCGAGTGACAGTTGGCGGATGCTGAATGGCAGGCTAGGCGTCGACGCCTGACTGAGGACTGCCGGCGCGGCGCACAGGCTGGCCAGCAGCGCCGCCCAGAACGGTAGGTCATCCACGCTTTGGCAGCCGAGGGCGAGGCTGGCGTGCAGGCTGTTTGGCGTGCTGCGCAGGTCTTGCAAGGCGCGGCCAAAAGCGCTGTAGCACAGGCCCTGTTCGGCAAGGCTGGCATAAAATGCCTTGGCCGCCAGGGTGGTGGTGCCGGCTTGCGGCTGCAGGGCGACGGGCATCGGCGCGGCTTCACCGCGTTCCACTTGCAACAGCACCTGCCCACCCTGGCTGACCTGCCAGTGTGGCGCGACCGGGGTAAAGTGCAGCGTCTCGGCGCTGTCCAGTGGCAGCGGCGGGCCGAAACGCAGGTCACGCCAAGCCAGTGGTTCAGCCGGGTTGTGCCGCAACACCTGAGCGATCAGCCCGGCCAGCGCCATGACCGAGCCGGGCAGGGCGGCAGCGTTTTCCCAGAGGTCGAGCCAGGCTTGCGCCGCGTTCGGCGCGGCGGGTTTGGCGGCAGTGAATGCCGGGGTGTACCAGACCCGCTCCAGGCGCCAGGGATAGGCGGGCAGCGGCAGCTTGCCGGGGCGCGGCCGCTCGCCGTAGACGCTGGCCCAGTCCGGGCTGGGCACTTTGCTGCTGGCCCAATGCGCAGCCCACTGCGCCAGTTGCCCGGTGCCTGTCGGGGCGGCGACTGTCTCTGTGCTGCCGCTGCACGACAGCCCGTCGTGGTGGCCCTCAAGGAAGTCGCGCAGGCGCTGGAATAGCTGTTCACGGCTGTCGGCGACGAAGGCGAGGCGTTTGGGCATGGCCTCGCGGCCCTCCTGCAGGGTGCGGGCGATACGGGCGAGGCTGGCGTTGGCCAGGTGCTCGGTGGACAGCGCTGCGAAGCTGTCCAGGCGCGGTTCGGCGCTCGCCTGGGGCTGCGCTTCGGCGGCCAGCCGTTGCGCCACGTCTTCCAGGCTGACCGCGCCGCGCCAGGCGTCGATCGGTACATCCAGTTGCAGGGCATCAAGCACTTGTTCCAGGCAGCCGACGAAGTAGCCGGCGTCGACATTCAGGGTTGCCAGCCGGGTCGGCGTGGTGTCGTTCGTCGGCATCAGTCCGAGCAGATCACGCAGGCGTTCAAGTATGGCCTGACGCAGCGGTGCGTTGCCGGGTGTGCCGGCTTCGCCGAAGGCGTCGAGCAACTGGCGGGCGCGGGCGCGCAGGCCGGCGTCGTCCTTGGCCGACAGCAGGATCAGGCATGGCTGGGCAGCGGCGTCTTCGACGTTGGGAGCGGCGGCGGCGCGCAACACCACATGGGCGTTGACCCCGCCAAAACCGAAGGCGCTGACGCCCGCCAGCAGCGGCTCACCCGGATTTTCCGCCAGCGCGGCGGTGCTGCTGGCGAGCTGGAAGGGGCTGTTGTCCAGGGTGATCTGCGGGTTGAGCTGGTGGTTATGCAGATTGCCGACCTGTTGCCGATGGTGCAGACACAGCAGGCTTTTGATCACCGAGGCGATCCCGGCGGCGGCTTCCAGATGACCGATCTGGCTTTTCAGTGCGCCTAACACGATTGGCGCGCCGTCGCCTGCGGGCACGGCCTTTTTCAGCGCATTGATCTCGATCGGGTCGCCCAGTGGCGTGCCAGTGCCGTGGGTTTCGATCAGCCGCGCCTGGCGTGGCGAGTGACCGGCCTGCGCCCAGGCCTTCTGGATGACCTCGCTCTGCGCCTTGGGGTTGGGCGCGGTAAAACTGTGGGCCCGCCCGCCGTGGTTCTGTGCGCTACCGAGCACTTCGCCGTAGACGTAGTCGCCGTTGGCCTGGGCGACGTCCAGCGATGTCAGCACCAGCGCGGCCACACCTTCGCCGCGCACATAGCCGTCGGCGTCGGCGCAGAAGGTCTGGCAATGCCCGGCATGGCTGAGCATGCCGGCCTTGGCGAAGGCGATGAACAGTTCCGGGCCGAGCAACAGGTTGACCCCGCCGACGATCGCCACTTCGCACTCGCCGGCCCGTAGCGTCTGGCTGGCACGGTGCAGCGCCACCAGCGAGCTGGAACAGGCGGTGTCGATGCTTTCGCTGGGGCCGTGCAGGTCCAGACAATACGACACCCGGTTGGCGATGGCGGTGAGGGCGATGCCGGTGCCGCGCCAGGCGTCGCTGGGCACGCCGTCGCGGCGCATCAGCGTCGGGTAGTCGGCATGGCCGACCCCGACGAACACCCCGACGCGCCGCTTCGCCAGGTGCGCCGGCGCGTAGCCGGCGTCCTCTAGCGCGGCCCAGGCGCATTGCAGGAATAGCCGCTGCTGCGGGTCCATGCTCTGCGCTTCGCGGGGCAGGATGCCGAAGAAGCGCCCGTCGAAGCGGTCGACGTGTTCGATGAAACCGCCGCGCTGGCAATAGCTGGTGTCTTCGCCGGCATTCAGTTCGCTGTCGTAGTCGCGCCAGTTCCAGCGCTCGGCCGGCACCTGGCGCACGGCATCGCCGCCGTCGCGCAGCAGCTGCCAGAAGGCGCGCAGGTCCGGGGCACCGGGAAAGCGCCCGGACATGCCGACCACGGCCAGGGCCGCTGCGCTCATCCCTGGCATGGATCGCTCTCCAAGGCTGTCGCCGTCGCCTGCGGCTGGGCCAGCGCGCTCACGGCGTCGTAGGCGTAGGCCTGGGCCAGCAGCGGGCTGACGCTGCCGGTGGCCTTGGCGCGGTCGTGGCCCTGGCGCAACTCCTTGGCCAGGTAGTGCATGTAGGTCGGGCCGTGCATTTCGTAGTTGTTGCGCGGGGTGGCGAGGAATTCGCGTTCGATCACCTTGCGTTCGGCGGCGATGTGCTGGCGTTCGCTGTCCGGCTCGGGGCGCAGGTACTGGCCGGCAAAGTAGTCGGCGGTCAATTCGGCCTGGCGTTCCATCATGTCGAGGAAGCCCCAGGTCACCGCCTGGAACAGGCCGATAAAGGCCAGGTTGGGCACCTCCGGCAGGAAGATCCGCTGGAACAGCGGGATGCGGTTTTCCTCGACCTTGAGCAGCTCGGTCGGCAGGAACGGGAAATCGGTGTGGTAGCCGGTGGCGTAGATCACCGCGTCCACTTCGAGCTGGCTGCCATCGACGAAGTGCACGGTGTTGCCGTCGATGCGCTGCACCTGCGGCACCACCTTGAGCTTGCCGTCGCCGACGCGGTTGGCGAAGTTTTCCGAGAGGGTCGGCAGGCTCGACATCATCAGATGGTCAGGCTTGGGCATGCCCAGTTGCTTGCGCTTGGCGATCAGCGCTTTGTACAGGCCGGTGAACATCAGCCCGCTGAGCGGGTAGGGCAGGATCTTCTTCACCCACCAGTCGTTCAGGCAACCCATGACCTTGTCGATGCGGATGCCGAACAGGTAATGCGGCAGCACGTAGACGCCGCGGCGCAGCGACAGGTAGGTCATGCGCGCGTCATGGCTGACATCCACGGCGATCTGCGCGCCGCTGTTGCCGACGCCGACCACCATTACTTGCTTGTCCTGGTAGCCGTGGCGGTAGCGGTACTGCTGCGAGTGGATGGCGTCGATCGTGGTGTCGGCGGCGTAGTCGGGGAAGTTGGGCGTGTTGTGGTGTCCGTTGGCGACTACCAGGGCGTCGTAGTGGCGGACCTCGCCCGAGCCGAGGGTCACCCGCCAGACGCCGTCCGGCAGGCGTTCGGTGCGCTGCACCGGGCAGTCGAGGTGGATCGAATCACGCAATTCGAAGTGCTCGACGAAGCTGTCCAGGTAGGCGTGCACCTGGCGGTGCGAAGGGAAATCCGGGTAGTGCCGGGGCATCGGGAAATCGCTGAACTGGTACAGGCCCTTGGGCGTGTTCATGTTCATGCTGTGCCACACCGAGGTGTGCTGCCCGCTGTGGTCGAAGGCCCAGATGCCGCCGATACGGTCGCGGCGGTCGAAGCAGTCGAAGGCGATGCCCTTGCGCTTCAGCGCGCGGGCCATGGACAGGCCGCCGACCCCGGCGCCGATGATGCAGACCATCGGGCCACGGCCCTGCAAGGGGCGGATGGAAGCCACGCCGGGTTCGGCGGGGCGCGACGGGTTGACGCGGGTGTGCTCAGTCACAGCGTGGCTCCTTTTTTTTTTGCCGGAATCAGCCCGGCGAGAAAGTCGGCGGTGCGCGAATCGCCCAGGCGCCGGTTGTGCGCGGCGCAGTCCTGAAGCACGCCATCGATGCCCAGGACCAGGGCCCGGCGCAGGTTGGCGAGCATCAGGTCGATGGCCTCGCGGTCGATAGTCAGGGGTGGCAGGTAACGCAGGCAGTTGTTGTAGATCGGGCACACGGCCGCAGCGACGCCGCCGTGCGGGTCGCGCAGCAGGCTGCCCCAGAGCATGTAACCGAAGCTGCGCTCGACGAAGGCCGGGGTGTCGCGCAGGTCCAGCTCGACGGTGAGCAGCAGGCCCTCGCCGCGCACGCCGCTGATCAGCGGGAACTCCCGTTGCAGCGCCAGCAGGCCTTGCTTGAAGTACTCGCCCTGATCGCGAGCTTGCGCGAGACCGGCATCGCGGGCGATGGCGCGCAGGCAGTTGAGCGCCAGGTGAGCGCACAACTGATTGATCCCGCGGGTCTGCAAATCCAGCAGCCTTTCGGGCTGGCGTTGCGCGGCGCGTTGCCCCAGCGCTTCGCCGTAAAGCACCACGCCCATGGGCATCAGGCTGTCACACAGCGCGCTGCCGAGGGCGACGATATCCGGCTGCGACACCTGCGCCTGGCTATGCAGAAACTGCCCGGTGGCCAGGTTGGTCTGGGTTTCGTCGACGCCCACCAGGTAGCCGCCGGCCTCGCGGTGGCGCTCGATCAGGGCGATCAATGCCGGTGGAATCGGCCGCGAGGCGTTGGCGTCGACCTGCAGGGTTTCGAACCAGACCAGCGCGACCTCGCCGCTGAGCAGATGCGCCTGCAACTGGCTTTCGGCGTCTGCCGCCTGCGGGTCGATAAACAGGGTGTTGGCGTGCAGCGGCTCGAATGGCTGGCGGAAGATATCGAAGGTTTCGTTGCGCGATGCCGCCGCACTGAGCATGGAAAACCCCAGCCCGCCACTGAAGCACAGCAGCTTGCGGCGCTTGTCGGGGGCGCCGAGCAGGCCGAGGGTCAGGGCGGCTTCCACCGCCGTGACCGTGCTCGATGCCGGGAGCGCCAGCGACAGGCCGGTTTGCTCGGCGAGCAACTGGGTCAGCTCGGCCCAGTAGTCGTGGCGCGGGTCGTGTTTGCCCGCCACTTGATCGATCACATCGGTCGGGTTGAGGCCGCGCGGGCAGGTACCGACATTGACGAAACAGTCGATGATTTCCCGCGACGGTTCGCCATCCACCCGCAGCCGCGAACGCACGCCACGAGCTTCGTAGAAGCGCGCATCGAAGCCGTGCATGCGGGCAATGCGCGCATAACCGCTGTTGCCGTGGCGCAGGTGCGCCTGGAAAGTCGCTTCGCTGCTCGATTCGACACGGCGCAACTGGCGCAACAAGTCGCCGGGCAACTCGCCGGCAAAGCGCTGCGTCAGGTGTTCGGCCGCCAGGCGCAGCGGCAGACCCAAGTTACTCATCACATGGCGCACATAGCTTTCGTTGGGCGTCATCAGCCAGGGGTTCTTCACCCGCTCATGCACCAGGCATGCGCCGAGCGGCGCCTGGAAGCCGCTGATGCCCTCGCCGAAGACCAGCAAATCCGGGCTTTCGCGCAGGGCCGCCAGCGACCAGTCACCGTCACCACGGCAGTGTTCGATGAACAGGCTGAGAATGCCGCTGCCGGCGAGGCTGGCGATCAGCGAATCGCATGCCTGCGGGCTGGCATCGGCGGCCTCGATACAGGCTACCGCCGCGAGGTGTTGCGGGCCCAGGCTGGCGAGCAGCACACGGGCTTCGGCGAGACTGCCGACCACCCGCACGCCGGGGACCAGGGCTTGGGCGTCCGCGCTTTGCAGCGGGTTGAAGTAGCGCGCCCAGTAGCCGCTGGCATCCACCAGCAACAGTCCGGCTTCGCCGTCCGGGGTGCGATTGCGCGCGTGGTGGCGGGCCAGGCGCAGGGCGGCGTCGAGGGCTTCTTCCAGTGAGGTCAGGAAGTAGCTGCGGTAGTCGGCGGTCTCGCGTTTGCCGCGCTGGCCCAGGTGATTGAGCAGCAGCGCGGTCTGTGCGGCTGGCGCCGAAAGAATCGCGCAATGGCTCTGGTCGCCCTGACGCACGTAGTCGCCGAGGGTTTCCAGGGTCTGCGGGCTGGCCGCCTGGAACACCCCGGGGCGCGGGCGTGGCGCCGGATTGCCAGGCGCTGGCAGCCCCGCGAGGAATTCCAGCAGCAGGCGGTTGTAGCGCTCATGGTGAGTGAAGCCCAGCAAATGCCCGGCGCCGGCCACCTCGATCAGCTCGGCGTGGGGCATGGCCTCGGCGATCAGCGCCGAGTAGGCGGGTGGCTGGTAGGCGTCGTCGCTGCCGCAGATGATCCGGCACGGACAGCTCAATGTCGGCAGATGCGGGCGCAGATCGAAGTTGTCGATCACCTGTTGGTAGGCCGGCAGCGCCGGCATGTTCCAGCCGCGATTGAGGGTCATGAAGCGCGGGCTTTTTTGCAGCTCGCGCATCAGCACCGGGAAATTGCCGGCACCTTCGCTGAACGGCGAACTGACGGTGATGCACAACCCGGCGCAGCGCTCGGGATGGGCCAGAGCGAAGGCCTGGGCGAGGACGCCGCCGAAGGAATAGCCGATCACCGGCAGCGGGGCGGTGATGCCGAGTTGGTCGAGCAGGTCGGTGAGGCCGGCGACCAGGTGCGCGATATCGAAGGCATCCGGCAGCTCGGCGTCGCCGCAGCCGGGCAGGTGGAACATGATCAGCCGGTGGCGTTCACCCAGGGCCTGCATTTGCAGGCGCCACATCACGTCGTACTGCATGACCAACCCGCCCAGCAGCAGGACTGGCGTGCCCTGGCCGTAAGTGGCGCATTCCAGACGCGGCGCGGCAGGGCGCTGGAACTGGATGCGGGTGGCCTGGCGGCAGGTGAGGAGGTGGTGGTCGAGGAGGGATTGGGCGGGTTCCAGGTGGGGGGATTCTTGCCAGAGGGCTTCGATTGATAAGGCGGTGTTGCCAGACAGCTCCGTGACGACCGCCCCTTCCCCTGTGGGAGCGAGCTTGTCGGGGCGCCGAACCGTCGCGAAGGGCCGCGAAGCGGCCCTAAAACCGGATGATGTGATCTCCGAGGTGCTAGGTGATGTAGGCATCACCGCTTGTTTTTGAAATTTAAGGTCCGTTGTGGCATGCGTTGGGACCGCTTTGCGGTCCATCGCGAGCAAGCTCGCTCCTACAGAGAGTGGCGATGAAGATGGGGATGAGAGAGGGGCTTCGTAGTGGTTCTCCAACTGCACCCGATGCCCCGCCAGCAAATACCCGCAAAAACTCTGCAGATCCTGAAACTCGAAAAACACCGTCGGCGGCACGGTGATGCCGAATTTCCGGGTAAACAGCGTGCCAATCTCGGTCGAGGCAATGGAGTCCAGGCCGTAGTCCATCAGCGGCCGGGTCGGCGAGAAGTCTTCGGGGGCGATCTTCAGTACGCCCAGCAGCAGTTCGCGCAGATCCTCCAGCAAGCGGGCTTCCAGCGTCGGCGGTGCGTCGAGGCTGTCGAGCAGGCGCAGCGCGTCAAGGGCGCTCAGTTCGTTGGCAGATGGCAGGTGGGTGGGCTGGTTCATGGTCGAGCCTCGCGAAGCTTCGGGTTCAGGCGCTGTGGGCCAGGGATTGCGCCGTTTGCAGGCGGGCGGTGAGGAAGTTCATGGTGCGAATGAATTTCCACAGGTCGACTTCATGGGCATGCCGCTGGGTCTGCATGAAGCGTTGCTGTCCAAGGTCGAGCCGTTCCGGCGCGAGCTTGATCTGTTGCAGTTGCCGCCACGCCGGGCTGTCGGCGGCGCGGGCCTGGATGCAGGCGGCGATGAAACGACCGGTCATGTTGGCCAGGTTGCCGATGCCCGACGGTGTGTTGAGATAGCCGACGAACATCAGGTCGTCGTGCCGGGCCGGCAGAATGCGCATGAACAACCCGTCGAAATCGCGCTTCCAGTCGAACACCTCCTGCGGCAGGAACGGCAGGTCGATGCCGTAGCCGGTGGCCCAGACGATCAGGTCGATGGTTTCCACGCTGCCGTCGCTGAAGTGCACCTGCTGGCCGTCGAAGCGGCTGATGTCCGGTTTGGCGTGCAGGTCGCCGTGGCCGATGTAGTAGAGGATCTGCGAGTTGAGGATCGGGTGGCATTCGCGGATATCGTGGTCCGGCGCGGGCAGGCCGTAGTCGCGGCCATCGAAACCGGCGAACTTGAAGCTGCGCTCGACATGCGCCCAGTAGGCATCGTCGTCGCTGAATTTGGGGGCCTGGTCCATCAGCCATTCCTGGGTCGGCTGGCCGTCGATGAATTTGGGCATGTAGTGGTAGCCGCGGCGGGTCGAGTGCAGCGCACGGCTGGCGGTTTGCGCGGCGTCGACGGCGATGTCGCAGCCGGAGTTGCCGCCGCCCACCACCAGCACCCGCTTGCCGCGCAGTTGCTCGGCAGAGCGGTAGTCCCGGGCGTGCAGGCTCGGGCCGCTGAAGGTGCCAGGGTAAGCGGGGATCTTCGGCACGCCGAGCAGGCCGTTGCACACCACCACCACCTCGTAGCGCGACTGGCTGCCGTCGGCGAAGGTCAGTTGCCAGCCCTGACGGTCCTTGGTCATGTGCGTGACGCGGGTGTTGAAACGGGTGTGCGCGGCGAGCTGGCAGTGCTCGGCCAGTTGCGTGAGGTAGGCGAACACCTGGTTGTGCCGCGGGTAGTCGGGGTAGTCGGCGGGCATGGGGAAGTCGGCGAACTGGGTGTTGCGCCGCGAGCTGATCAGGTGCACCGATTCGTACATCTTCGACGCCGGGCCATCGGGCTGCCAGTTGCCGCCGAAGCGCGCGGTGGCCTCGATGATCTCGAAGTTCACCCCGGCTTCGCGAAGGGCCTTGGCCACGCCCAGGCCACTGGCCCCGGCGCCGATGATGGCGATTGTCGGCTGCTGCATTGCGTCGATTCCCTTTGCGGTTGAAGTGGTCAAAGCAGGGCCTTGAGCAGGGTGCGGGCCTGGTCCGGGGTGATTTCCTGGCGGGACAGGCGGTCGAGGATGTCTTGGGGGGTGGGTGGTTTGGGGGGAGCAATCGCGAGCAAGCTCGCTCCTACAGTGACGCGCGATCCTGTAGGAGCGAGCTTGTCGGGGCGCCGAACCGTCGCGATGCTCTCAACCCAATACCGGCGTCGAAGGAAGGCATACCCAGGCAACGGGACTTTTCGGGACGGCTGATCAGCTACAGCCGAAACCTCACTGCCTTCCAGCCAGCGCGCCGCCTCATCCCGCAACCCACCCGCCCCCAACAGCGTCCGCGCCTCACCCTCGCGACCTTCCAGCAACCACTCACCGAGCAACTGCCGCAACTCATCGAAGTCCCCGGCAACTACCGCCAGGCGCACCTCATCGAACCGCTGCCGACCCTCGCGCAAGGTCCTGGCCACCTCGGCAGTGGTGAAGCCTTCGCGGCCCAATCGTGCCGTCGGCTGCTGTGGTGCCAGGGCGCGTTCGTGTTCCAGGTGATCGACGAAGCGCAGCAGGTACTCGCGCAGTTGCCCCTGACCACGGGCGCTGAAGACGAACACCTGTGCGTCGGTCACCGGCGGCAGGGCGCTCGGCGCGGCGTCTTCCACCAGCACATGGGCGTTGGCGCCACCGGCCCCGAAGGAGCTGATCGCTGCCACCCGTGGCAGACCGTCGCGGGGTTGCGGCCACGGCGCAAGCTGCTGCTGCACTACAAACGGCGTCTTGCTGAAATCGATGTTCGGGTTCAATGGCTCGGCATGGATCGACGGCGCCAGTTGCCGGTGCTTGAACTGCAACAGCACCTTGGTCAGCGCGGCCATGCCGGCAGCCGATTCCAGATGGCCGAGGTTGGCTTTCACCGAGCCGATCGGGCACTGCCAGTCCGCTGGAACCCGGGCAGCGATGGCCTTGCCTAGGCCGCGGATTTCGATCGGATCGCCCAGGCTGGTGCCGGTGCCGTGGGCTTCGATATAGCCCAGCCGCGATGCCGACAGGCCCGAGCGCTCCAGCGCGCGGCCGATCACTTGGGCCTGGGCGTCGGCGTTCGGCACCGTGTAGCCGGACGTGCGGCCGCCATGGTTGAGGTCGCTGCCGCGAATCACCCCGTGGATATGGTCGCCGTCGCGCAGGGCCTGGGCCAGCGGCTTGAGCAGGACCACGCCGACGCCTTCACCCGGCACGTAGCCGTCGCCGTCGGCGCCGAAGCTGCGGCACTGGCCCTGAGTCGAGGCGAAGTTGAGCTCGCACAGGGTGCGGTATTTGTACGGGTGCAGTGACAGGTTCACGCCACCGGCCAGCGCCAGTTCGCAACTGCCGCCACGAATCAGGTCGCAGGCCAGGTGCAGGCTGGTCAGCGACGACGAGCACATGCTGTCGACGGCGAACGACGGGCCTTCCAGGTCAAGGCAGAACGACACCCGGTTGGCGATCGAGGCATAGGAGGAATTGGTCAGGGTCGCCGGTTTTTCCGGCCACGCGCTGGCGCCATAGAACTGGTATTCGCCGTACATCACCCCGGCGATCACCGCCACTCGCCGCCGTGGCACGCCGGGCAGGCGCGGGCCGGACAGGCTCTGCGGGGTGTAGCCGGCATCTTCGACGGCATGCCAGGCGGTCTGCAGGAACAGCCGCTCTTGCGGGTCCATGCGTTCGGCGTCGCGGGGCGAAATGCCGAAGAACAGCGGGTCGAAACAGTCGAAGTCTTCCAGTTGCCCGCCCCAGCGGGCGTACAGCGGGTCTTGCTCGTCCGCCTGCTGCCAGCGGTGGCTGATGTCGCTGACCAGATCATCACCCGCCGCCAGGTGCTGCCATAGCGCCTGGGCGTCGCGGGCGCCGGGATAGCGGCCGGCGAGGCCGATGATCGCGATGTCCTGGCGCCCGGCGTCGGGCTCCCTGATCGTTGCCGGCAGTGGTGGTGCTTCCGCTTGTATCTCCGGGCTGGCGACTTCGACCGGTGCCAGGCGAGCGGCCTGCTCGGGGTGCTCGGCTTCCAGCAGCGCCGCTAGCTCGCGCAGGCTGCGCACTTCGAACAGCACGGTTTTCGGCAGGTCGGGGAAGTGCCGCTCAAGGCGACCGTTCAGTTCCATGACCAGGATCGAATCGAGGCCGAAGATCTCCAGCGAGGTGTCCGGATCGATGCGCTCCAACGCGGTGGCGGTGACTTCTGCCAGTTGCTGGCTCAGGTAGTCCAGCAGCGACACGCCCGGTTGTGTGACGGGCGCGGCGACTGGCACTTGCGCGGCGATGCCGAACAGCGTCGCCACCGCCTCGCGCTGGCCGCACACCGGCACCAGCACGGTCTGCGGCAGGGCCAGGCAACGCAGAAACACTTCCACGCCCTGGTCCTCGGGCAAGAGCGCCAGGCCATTGCGGCTCAGCCACTGGCGCACCGGCTCCGGCGCCTGCATGCCGTGTTCGGTCTGCCACAGCGGCCAGGCGATGGACAGCGAGCGGCCGCTGCCGCCACCTTGCTGACGGCGTTCGACGAAGCGGTCGAGCCAGGCGTTGGCCAGGGCGTAGGCGCTCTGCCCGACATTGCCGTAAACCCCGGCCAGCGACGAACAGACCATGAACAGCTTCAGCGGATCCTGCGCCGTCGCCTGGCCCAGGTGCTGCGCAGCGAGGGTTTTGCCTTGCAACACGGCGTGGCGCTCGCTGGCCGGCTGGCGCAGGAAATAACCGTCGTGCAGCACGCCGGCGCAATGAATCACCCCATGACAGCCGCCGAAGCGCTGGCGAATCGCAGCCAGTGCGGCGTGCAGCGAGTCGGCATCGGCGCAATCGGCCTGCCAGTAGCCGGCATCGGCCGCGCCCAGTTGGCGAAGCTGTTGCAGCCACTGATCGCTGCTGGCGTCGGCGTCGCGGCGGCCGAGGATGGCCAGGTTCAAACCGCCCAGCTTCGCTAGCGCGCCGGCCAGCGCACGGCCGACGGCGCCCAGGCCACCGCTGATGAGCAGGGTGTCGCCGAGGGCGAAGTCGATGGCCTGGCCGCGTTCGTTGGGGGCGATGAACCGCAAGGTTGCGAGCTGGCGCGAATCGGCGCCGAGGCGGATCCGTTGCACGCCGGGTTGCGCGGCGGCCAGCAGTTCCTGTTCAAGGCTGGCGGGATTGCCCTCGACCTCGATCAGGCTGGCGCTCAGGCTCGGCAGTTCCTGCACTACCGAACGCAGCAGGCCTTCGATGGCGCTGGCCGGGCCGCCATCGACCACTACCCGAACCTGCAGGCGCGGCGTGCCGAGGCTCTGGCACAGGTGACGCAGCAGATCGGCGGCGGTGAGCACGGCGTCGAGGCCATCGCTCATGTCGGCGTCACGGTTGGCGGGCGCACGCAGGTCCAGCAGCAGGCGTTCGGGGCTCAGTCCCTGGGTGGTCAGCAGGCGCAGCAGCAGGTCGATCTGTCGCGGGTCGTTGAGGTCGGCTTGTACCGTGCGCGGCGCCATGTAATGGAAGTGGCTGGCGGGGTGCAGGTGCCAACTATTGTCCAGCACGGCGGCGGGCAGGGCGAGGTCCGGGTGCGCGCGATAGAGCAGGGTGGTGGCCGGCGAAGTGGCTTGCACGGGTGGCGCTGGCTGCCAGTACGGTTCCAGTAAATGCACCGGCTGCTCGGCGGCCACCCGGTACTGGCGGAAGGCAAAGCCGTCGATTTCCAGCAGCAGCGCGCCGGAATCGGCGAACACGCGGAAGTCGTAGAGGCGCATCGGCCCGCTTTGCGCCGGATGCGGGCGCACCTGCACAAACAGCCGCTCGGTCAGCACGCCATGGCAGCGCAGCGATTGGCAGGCGTAGGGCACGAAGGTGGTTTCGATCGGGCCCGCGGTGACGAAGGCGCTTTGCAGCACCGCATCCAGCAATGCCGGATCGAGGGCGGTCAGCGCTTCGTGGGAGCGGGGACGCAGGCGCACTTCGGTCAGCGCCTGGTCAGCGCCGCGCCAGGCGGCGTGCAGGCACTGGAAGGTCGGGCCGTAGGCGATGCCAAGGCGTTCGAGGGTCGGGTAGAGTTGGCTGAGGTCCAGCGCTTCGCGGCAGTCGCGGCGCAGTTGGGCCAGATCCGGTGCGCTGTGTAGCGCGTGGGTCAGGGGCCGGCACTCGCCGCGCAGGTGCGTCTCGCCATTGCTCTGGAAACTCAGGCGCAGTCCGCGGTCGTGGCGTTCGTGGTGACAGTCGAGGTTGCGTGTTTGTGGAGTATCGAAGCGCACCGGGCTGGCCCAGGTCAGGGCGCGCAGTTCCAGCGGCAGGTCGAGGCCGTGGTGGCGTGCGCTGTCGACGCAGAAATCCAGGTATGCCGCCGCCGGCAGCACCGGCTGGCCCTGAACACGGTGATCGCGCAGGAAGAACCGCTGCGGATCGAGGGCGATGCGACGGCTGTCACTCGCGTTGACGGCGGCAATGCGCGGCAGTTGATGCAGGTCGTGGGCGAAGGGGTACAGTGGCGCGGCCAGCGGGATCGGTGGCTGCGGCCAGAACTGGCTCCAGTCGGCGAACTGGCCGGCGACCCAGGCGCGGGCGAGGGCGTGGGGATCGTCGTCGGGTGCTTGGGCATCCGCAGTTGTCCCCGCCGGAACGCGGCCCTGATAGCCCGAGGACTCGCCGTCGAGAAAGCGCGACAGTCCGTCACGCAGGGATTGGGTGCCGCCGGCGACCAGTGCAAACCGGTGATCGAAGGCCGCGCGGCAGCATTGCAGGGTGTAGGCGAGGGCGCCAAGGGCGTCGCCGTCGTGGTGGGCGAGCCAGTCCAGCAAGGCGCTGGCCTGTTCGCGCAATTGGTGGGCACTGCGTGCCGAGAGGACGAAGATCGGCACCCCGACGCTGGCGCTGCGGGCCAGGGCATCGGGTGCCTGCTCAACGATGACATGGGCGTTGGCGCCGCCCGCGCCGAAGGAACTGATACCGGCGCGGCGCACATCACGGGTGTTCCATTCGCGGGCTTCGCGGACGATGCGCAGGTGGCTGTGTTCGAGCCCGGCGTCGGGGTTCAGGGTCTGCGTGTGCAGCGATGGCGCCAGTCTGCGGTGGCGCAGTTGCAGTACCACCTTGCACAGGCTGGCCATGCCCGCCGCAGCTTCCAGATGACCGAAGTTGCTCTTTATCGAACCGACATCGCAGGGCTCGTTATCGGCTGCGGCGAGGGCCTGTTTCAGTCCCTGCAATTCGATCGGGTCGCCCAGGCGCGTGCCGGTGCCGTGGGCTTCGATATAGCTGATGCTGGCCGCCGGCACCCGTGCGTCGCTCAGCGCCTGTTCGATCAGTTCGGCCTGGGCGCGGGCGCTGGGCACGGTGTAGCCGTTGCTGCGCCCGCCGTGGTTGACCGCGCTGCCCTTGAGCACCGCGAGGATCCGGTCGCCATCGCGGCGCGCCGCCGACAGCGGCTTGAGCAACACTGCCGCGACACCTTCGCCGGGGACGAAGCCGTCGGCGCCACTGCCGAATGCCTGGCAGCGGCCACTGGGTGAGAGCATGTGTTGCTGGCACAACTGCACGTATTTGGCCGGGTGGCTGTAGAGGTTGACCCCGCCCACCAGCGCCGCGCGGCACTGGCCTTTGCGCAGGCTTTCGATGGCCAGGTGCAGGGCGGTCAGCGACGACGAACAGGCGGTGTCCACTGCCAGGCTCGGTCCGCACAGGTCGAGGGCCCAGGACACGCGGTTGGCCACCGACCACGGCAGGCCGCTGGGGATCGCGGTCTGCCCGGCCTGCCACAGCGCCGGGCCGAGCAGCGGCCAGGTGTTGCTGGTGATGCCGACGAACACACCGATATCCAGCGAACCGTTGGCGTGGCGCAACACGCGGCTGCGTTCGCCAAGGTGGCCGCTGTCTTCCAGGGCATGCCAGGCGCATTGCAGAAACAGCCGCTCCTGCGGGTCGAGGCAGGCCGCTTCGCGTGGCGGAATACCGAAGAATTGCGCGTCGAAGCGCTCGATATCGTGGAGAAACCCGCCCCATTTGGCGTAGCTCAGGCCGCTCTCACGGGCATTCGCCCCGGCCTGGAAAAAGCCCTCCAGCGGCCAGCGCTCGCCAGGAATCTCGCTGATCGAATCCAGCCCGTGCAGCAAGTTCTGCCAGAGCCGGTCGAGGTTGTCGGCATCGGGAAAGCGTCCGTGCAGGCCAACGATTGCGATATCCAGAGCGTCACTGTCCGGCCGCCGAAGGGCAAGGGGAACGAGGTGCGGCCAGGGTGCTGCGGCGTTTTCTGGCGCCGCGGGTGTTTCTGGCTGCGTCGGGTGCCGTTGTTGCAGAAAGCGCGCGCAAGCCTCGGGGTGCTCGCGCAGCAGGTGCTCGACTACGTCGCCGACGCTGCGGCAGTCGAACAGCAGGGTTTTGTTCAGGCCGGGGAATACCGGCTGGATCTGCTCGTTGAAATTCAGGATCGCCAGGGAGGTCAGACCGATCTCATGGAACGGCGCCTCATCGTGCAGCGCTGACGGGGCGAGGCCTGTGGCTTGCAGCAACAGGTTGCGCACCAATTCCTTGAGGGCAGCCTTGAGGGCGGTATGTTCCCTGGACTGGATCATTGTTCACTCCTTGAACCGGCCACGGCGGGGCGTTCGGCGGACACAGGGCCGCCGACGCAAGGGCGCGCCAGGCTATGCGGACTTTCAACGGGGGTGGACGGCGACCGGCAACTGACCGGTCGCGGTCCGGTGAAGGTTTACAACGTGATACTGGTAGTGGGGTAGAACAGGATATTGAGTACGAAGAGGATCATCCAGAAACCGATTTCCAATGTTTCGGTAATAGGCTGGATCTTTTTGATTGCACCGTAGACATGCACGAAGAACATCAACGTGAAGACCACGAAAAGAATATCGAAGGCATAGCTGAAACTGGTGCCGGTGGTGGCCGAGCGCAGCATCGCTACTTCAACCACAAGAATGAACGCACCGAGGCAACGACCGAAATAGATCGCCAGGTGTTCGTGTTCGGGGACGGTCCAGCGCATGAGCCGGGCCCATTGCAGCGGGGCGAGGAAGATGGGTAAGGCAAAGAACAGGGTGGTCACGATCATCAGGGTGGTGATGTATTCCTTGCTGTATTGCGCATAGTAACCAAGCATTCAAGAACTCCTTGTTCCATTGGCGCGTTAACGCGCCATGCAGTAATTATTATTGTTGTGACTGGCTGGTTTGCGGCGGGAAGTATTGCGAGGGCTGAACAACAGTGTCAACTGTACAAAAGGGCCTACTACCAAAGGCGCGGAGGGGAGTAATACTGGGCGCGCCGTAAGTTTCGATGCGGGTGTTTTATTTCAATACAACGGGCGATGAGCGGTTATATCAAGCTGATACAAGTGTGCAAAAAAACAGTGGCGGGCGTTTCAAAACGACCCGCCACCTGAAACCGTTCTCAAATACGGAATTGCCGCACCAGCGCCCGCAAATGCGCTTCCAGCGACGACAGGCTTTTCGCCGTTTGCGCACCCTGACGGGTTTGCTCGGCGACGCTTTCCACCGCCACCGCGATCTGGTGCACGCTCTGGTTGATCTCCTCGGCCACGGCGGTCTGTTCCTCGGCGGCGCTGGCAATCTGCGCGTTCATCGAGCTGATGGTGCCGATCAGCGTGGACATGGCATCCAGTGAGGTACCCGCTTCGCTGGCCTGGTTGCGGGTGGCGTCGCCGGTTTCACAGGAATGGCGCATCGACTCCACCGCCGAATGGGTGCCGGTGGTTAGGCGGTCGATCATTACCTGGATTTCCTGGGTGCTCTGCTGGGTGCGGCTGGCGAGCCCGCGTACCTCGTCGGCGACCACCGCGAAACCACGCCCGGCCTCACCGGCCCGCGCCGCTTCGATGGCGGCATTGAGCGCCAGCAGGTTGGTCTGCTCGGCGATCGAGCGGATTACCCCAAGCACGCTGACGATGGACTGCACGTCCTGTTGCAGGCTGTCCAGCGAGGTACCGCTGCCGCGGATGTTCTCCACCAGCGCGTGGATGCGTTTGATGCTGCCGTCCACCACCTGCCGGGCCTGCTGGCCCTGGGTGTCGGTTTCCTGGGCGGCATGGGCGGCATTCTGCGCGCTGTGCGCGACTTCCTGGGCGGCGGCGGACATCTGGTTGATCGCCGTGGCGACCTGGGTGGTTTCGTGGCGTTGTTGTTCCATGGCCGCTTCCGAGCGACGGCTCTGGCTTTCCACCGACTCCACCAGGCTCGACAGCTCGCCGCTGACTTCCACTACCTGGCGCACCAGGCTCTGGATCTTCTCGACAAAACGGTTGAACGAGCCGGCCAGTTGGCCCAGTTCGTCATTGCCGGCGCGCAGGCGGTGGGTGAGGTCGCCGTCACCGGCAGCGATGTCGTCGAGGTTATCTTTCATCGCCTTGAGCGGCTTGAGCAGGGCGTTGCTCAGGGTCAGCCCGGCGATGCCGAGGATCACCAGCAATACTGCGGCGATACCCAGGATGCTGGTGAGGATTGACTGGATACGCTGGTCGATCTCGGCACGCAGTTCGGTGATGCGCAGCTCGATATTGTCCAGGTTGACCGCCGTGCCCAAGGCCATGTCCCACTTCGGCAGGTAATAGCTGTAGCCGAGCTTTGGCACCTGCACGCTTTCGTTGCCCGGCAGCGGCGAGCTGTAATTGACGAAGTGACTGCCGTCCTTGGCCACCCGCACCAGCTCGCGGTTGACGAACACACCGTTGGCGTCCTTGCGCTCATTGAGGTTCTTGCCAACGTCTACCGGGCTGTCGCCGCGGAACAGGCGCACCACGTTGGAGTCGTGGGCGAAGAAATAGCCGTCTTTGCCGTACTTGATCTTCGACAGGACTGTGATCGCCTGCGCCCGGCTGGCCTCGTCGCCGTTGGCGGCGGCGTCGTACAGGCCTTGCACCGAGCCAAGGGCGATCTGCATGTAGTGTTCGAGGCTCTGGCGGCTTTCATCGAGCAGGCGCTGGCGGGTTTCACTGACTTCGTCTTCGGCGAGGTTGCGGAGGACCCGGTCCGCCGCGCCGCTGATGACCAGGGCGAACACAAGGACCGGGAGGACAGCGAGCAACAGCATTTTTGTTCTTAGAGTCAACTGCATCTTCGTTTCCTCAGTGGCGTCGCACATTGCGAGGGGTTTACCGATTCATCGGCAGGGTTGGGGAAAGCTGAAGATGGTGGCATTTTGCTTAAGGGCTATTGTTTTCGGGCACATCCCGCCCTTCATCCAACTGTCATGTAACGAGATATATCCTCCAACCCTGGAATAGGTCAGGACTCTCGCATGAAAGGCAGCGCTTCCCTGTTTGCGGCCGTGGATCTCGGCTCCAATGCATTTCGTATGACCATCGGCCAACAGGTCGTGTGCAACCGTCGCCTGGTCATTCGCAAGGTGAAGAGCCTGCGCGAGCCGGTGCGGTTGGCTGAAGGGCTGCAAGGCGATGCGCTGGATGCCCTGGCGCTGGAGCGTGGCTGGCAGGCATTGGCGCGGTTCGGCAAGCACCTCAGCGGGTTCCGCGAAGGCAGCGTGCGCGCCGTGGCCACCAGTGCGGTGCGGCAGGCGCGCAATGCGGCGGTGTTTCTCGAAGGCGCGGAGGCACGCCTGGGTTTCCCCATCGACGTGATCTCCGGCCAGGAAGAAGCGCAACTGGTCTATTCCGGCATCGCTCACACCATGCCCTGTGAGAAAACTACCCGCCTGGTGGTGGATATCGGCGGCGGCTCCACCGAGCTGATCGTCGGTCGCGGCAAGCAACCGATCTTCAGTGAAAGCCTGACCATCGGCAGTGGCACTTTCGGTAAACGCTTTTTTGCTGGCGGACGGGTCGACAGCCGTTCGCTGCAATTGGCGGAGCAGAGCGCCTGCCTGGAGTTTTCCCGGGTCGCCCGGGAGATTGGCGCACACGGCTGGCACGCGGCGATCGGCTCGTCTGGCACTGCGCGCATGCTAGCGCGGGTGCTCAAGGCCAACGGTCTGAACGACGGTGGCCGTGACGGCATCACTTACGCCGGCCTGCTGCGTCTGTCCCTGAGCCTGCTCGAAGCCGGCCACGTCAAACGCGTGAAACTCTGCGGCCTGCAGGAACATCGCCTGGGCATGCTGCCCGGCGGTCTGGCGATCATGCTGGCGGCGTTCAAGGCCTTTGGTATCGAGGACATGACCCCGTCCGAGCCCGGCCTGCGCTTCGGCCTGTTGCACAGCCTGATGGACACCGGTTCGGCCCGACACTGATAAATAGCCCTTGAGTACTCGCATGATCACCACTCAGGGTCACCACCAGGACGCCGATCTCAATGGCTTGCTCTACGGCTTCGTCTTTCGCCCCGGCCAGCCGGGGCGGGAGATCGATTCGACGCAGGCCCTGGAACTGCTGCTCAATCCTGGCGAGCCGGAAGAATTCCTCTGGCTGCACATGAACCTCGCGCACGCCGCTTGCGAGCGCTGGATGAAAGGCAGCCTCGACCTGCCGGAAACCTTCTTCGAAACCCTGCGCGAAGGCTCGCGCTCGACCCGCATCGAACACACCGACACCGCTTTGCTGGCGGTGGTCAACGACGTGGTGTTCAACTTCGGCCTGGTGTCGTCGGACGTGTCCACGCTCTGGGCTTGCGCCCGCAGTCGGCTGCTGGTCAGTGCACGTTTGCAGCCGCTGCACTCGGTGGACCGTTTGCGTTCCTCGGTGAAACGCGGCGAACGCTTTGCCTCCACCGTCGAATTGCTGATTCACCTGCTGGGTGACCAGGGTGATCTGCTGACGCAGATCGTCCGCGAAACCACGTTGAACGTGGACCGTATCGAAGACCAGTTGCTGTCCCAGCGGCTGAGTGACAACCGTGCCGAACTCAGTGCCATGCGCCGCGTGCTGGTACGCCTGCAACGTCTGCTGGCGCTGGAACCGGGCTCGCTGCTGCGCCTGCTCAACCGCCCGCCGGACTGGCTGCGCGAGCAGGACATGCGCCAGTTGCGCTCGGCCACTGAAGAGTTTGCGGTGATCATCAATGACCTCACCGCGCTGGTGGAGCGGATCAAGCTGTTGCAGGAAGAGATCGCCGCCAAGCTCACTGAAGAGAACAACCGCACGCTGTTCACCCTGACAGTGGTGACGGTGCTGGCGTTGCCGATCAACATCATTGCCGGCTTCTTCGGCATGAACGTTGGTGGGGTGCCGTTGGCGGATGATCCGCACGGGTTCTGGGTGCTGGTGGCGCTGGTGGCGACCTTTACCGTGCTGGCAGGGCGGTGGGCGTTTCGCAAGCGTGGGGATTATTGATTTCGCGGAGCCTCATCGCTGCGGTTAGGTGCCCCGACAAGCCAGCTCTCACAGGGTGGTGAGCTGAACTCGATTGCAGTGCCTGGCGCGGAGCCCTGTGGGAGCCGGTCTTGCCGGCGATGAGGCCGGCAGGAACAACGCTGTTGCGGGGCTGGGCGCTGTCGTTGCATGGGTATCGCTGGCAAGCCAGCTCCCACAGGGTGCGCGATGTCAGCGGACCTGTGGGAGTTGGCTTGTCGGGCGCCGAACCGCAGTGATGCGGCATTGGATCAGAACAGCTTGCTCAACACCCAGTACAAACTCCCCGACAACAGAATCGCCGCCGGCAAGGTCAGCACCCAGGCCATCAGCAGGTTGCGCACCGTTCCCCACTGCAACCCCGAGCCGTTGGCGGTCATGGTCCCGGCCACGCCCGAAGACAGCACCTGAGTCGTTGACACCGGCAAACCATACAAGTCAGCCGCGCCGATGGTCAGCATCGCCACGGTTTCCGCCGAAGCACCCTGGGCGTAGGTAAGGTGGGTCTTGCCGATGCGTTCGCCGACGGTCACCACGATGCGCCTCCAGCCAACCATGGTGCCCAACCCCAGGGCGATAGCCACGGCGACCTTGACCCACAGCGGAATAAAGCGGGTCGCATCGTCGATCTGTTTCTTGAAGGCTTGCAGCTTGGCGCTGGTGTCGGCGTCGAAGCCGCCGACCTTGTCCTTGTCCATCAGGCGAATGGCTTCGGAGGCCAGGTACATGTCGTTGCGCACGTTGGCCATGGCTTCGGCCGGCACCCGCGACAGCGAACCGTAGCCTTTCACCTGGGCGCCGATCTGACCCGACAGGACGGCCAGCGCCGGCACCAGTTCAGGCGTGACCTGCTTGGTGCGCACGTAGGTTTCCAGCACCGGACGTGGATCGGCCGGGGCCGGCAGCGGGACGCTGCGTTGCAGGGCTTGCTGAGTCACTTCGGCCACTGCGGCGAACTGGATGGCCTGGCTTTCCGGCATGGTGCGGTTGAGCGCGTAGGCCATGGGCAGGGTGCCGATCAGGATCAACATGATCAGGCCCATGCCTTTTTGGCCGTCGTTGGAGCCGTGGGCGAAGGACACGCCGGTGCAGGTGAGGATCAACATGCCGCGAATCCACCACGGCGGTGGCGCGTCACCTTCGGGGGCCTTGTACAGCGCGCGGTTTTTCACGAACAGGCGCAGGGCCAGGAGCAGCAGCGCTGCGCAGACGAAACCGACCAGCGGCGACAGCAACAGCGAATAACCCACCTTGGTCGCCTGCGCCCAGTCCACGCCGCTGGTGCCGTCACGGCCGTGCATCAGCGCGTTGGCGACGCCGACGCCGATGATCGAACCGATCAGGGTGTGCGACGACGAAGCCGGCAGCCCCAGCCACCAGGTGCCTAGGTTCCAGATGATCGCGGCGATCAGCAGGGCGAAGATCATCGCGAAGCCGGCCGACGAGCCGACCTGCAGGATCAGTTCCACCGGCAGCAGGGCGATGATGCCGAACGCCACCGCGCCGCTGGAGAGCAGCACGCCGAGGAAGTTGAAGCAGCCGGACCAGACCACCGCGAAATGCGCCGGCAGGGAGTTGGTGTAAATCACCGTGGCGACGGCGTTGGCGGTGTCGTGGAAGCCGTTGACGAACTCGAAACCGAGGGCGATCAGCAGGGCGATGCCCAGTAGCAGGAAGGGCGTCCAGGTGGTGACCACGGCATTCATGTCGCCGACGTCACGCACCAGGCTCCAGGCCGAGAACAGGATGCCGGCGGCAATGATGATGAAGAAACTCGCCGAGGCGAGCCGGCCAGGCTTGTGCACGAGCTGCGGGCGAGGGCCCGCGGCGCGTGGGGAAGGCGTTGCGGTGAGCGTGCTGGTGTCCATGTTCCGGTACCGGTGAGTGGAGGGCACCGGTGATTATCGGAAGCGGATGTTACAGGATGTGTCTACATCGAAATCAGTAGACCTCCGGCACGATCAGCGCCTGCGGCGTCGGCGTGCGGCTGTAGTCGGCCTGGCGAACCCGTTGCGGCAGCGACACGGTCGGCGTCTGCACCTCTTCATACGGCACCTGGTCGAGCAGGTGCTGGATGCAGTTCAGGCGGGCCTTTTTCTTGTCGTCCGCCTGCACCACCCACCAGCGCGCTTCATCGATATGGGTGCGCTCGAGCATGATTTCCTTGGCCTTGGTGTAGGCCTCCCAGCGTCGGCGGGATTCCAGGTCCATCGGGCTGAGTTTCCATTGCTTGAGCGGGTCGTGGATACGGCTGAGGAAGCGCAGGTTCTGTTCCTGGTCGGAGATCGAGAACCAGTACTTGATCACCTGGATCCCGGAACGTACCAGCATGCGTTCGAACTCCGGCACGCTGCGGAAAAACTCTTCGTATTGGTCGTCGCTGCAAAAGCCCATGACCCGCTCGACGCCGGCGCGGTTGTACCAACTGCGGTCGAACAGCACCACCTCACCGGCTGCCGGCAGGTGCGGCACGTAGCGCTGGAAGTACCACTGGGTCTGTTCGCGGTCGTTCGGCGCGGGCAGGGCGGCGACCCGGCAGACCCGCGGATTGAGGCGCTGGGTGATGCGCTTGATCACCCCGCCTTTGCCGGCGGCGTCACGGCCTTCGAAGAGGATCACGATCTTGTGGCCGGTCTTGACCACCCAGCTCTGCAGCTTGACCAACTCGCCCTGGAGCCGGAACAGCTCGCGGAAATAGCGGCGGCGTGCGGCTTTTTCCGGGCTGTCCGGAAGGTTTTCGTCGAACAGTTCGTCGAGGTTCTCGGCGTCTTCGGCCAGCTCCAGTTCGAGCTCTTCGTCGCTGTGGTCGATCAGCTCGTGGTAGATGCGCTGGATCAGGGAGTCATCGGTCAGGATCATCATCGGTCTCGCTCACGGTAATAGCGCCGATGTTAGGCAGGCTCCGTGGCAGGCAAGTGACAATCCGGGCGCTTACTTCAGCGGTACGAAAATATCCGTCTGCCACTGCTCCAGCGGCGTTTGCGGGAACACGCTCAGGTACTGGAAAAACAGCGGCTGATCGCGCAACTCTTCGCCGCTGGCGGGCAGCCAGTCGCGGTAGATCGGGTAGATGGTTTCGCCGATATGGTCGGGCGACCCGGAATGACGCACCACCGCGTAGCGCCCGCCGGGAATGACCCGTTCGCCGACGGCGAAGTCGTTGGGCCTTACCGCCTCGTCGATCTCGCCGCAAACGGCGAAATGGAAGTGCTCTGGCGGGGTGGTATCGGGGTTGTTGAACGGCATGCCGAAGCTGCGGCTCGACGCCACCGGCGACTGGCCGCTGTGGATGCGCCAGTCGATAAAGCGGCGCACCGTCTCCGGGACCAGCCCCGGAGGTCCGATATGCTCCAGCGCGGCAACGCGGACTTCGGCGAAATCGACAATTCTGACCTGCATGGTGATGCTCCTGGAAAAGTGAGGGATGGCAAACACCGCGTTCCAGACCTGCCAGTTCGGCGCCTTGCGAAAGGCGCTGGGGCTCATGCCGAAGTCCCGGCGAAACGCCCGGCTGAACGCCTCGGGACTTTCGAACCCGGCGCCCAGCGCGGCGTCCAGCACCGAATGCCCGGCGCTTTGCACCAGCCGATGCGCGGCCCGGCGCAGGCGCATCAGTTGCACATAACGGGCAACCGGCACGCCGACAAAGGCCGAAAACTGGCGGTGAAAATGGAACTCCGAGAAATTCGCCAGATGGCTCAGGGTCTTGACCGACAGATCGCCTTCGAGGTTGTCGGCAATGTGGGTCAGGACGGTGGCGAAGCGTTTGGCGTAACTGGAGTCGCTGGACATCTCGGGTACCGTGGGCTGGTTTTGCGGTAGGCACAGGATCGGTGATTGACGACTGGGCGCGCCTAGCCGGATTTGCTCGATGGTGGGGGAGATCGGGATTGGGCTCAAGGGTGCGATTGGCGTGCGCAAAACGGCCCTGTCAAAACCCGATCAATTGGCTCTTTATCAACCTTTATCCTGCCCCTATTCTGCTGCCCATTTGTCCGGAACCCTTCTTCATGGATTCACTGCTCCTCACCATCATCCTCGGCGCTGCCCTGGCCGGGTTCGTTCAGGGCCTGTCGGGCTCGAACTTCGGCCTGGTGGCCATGGCGGTCTGGGCCTGGGCGCTGGATCCGACCCTGACCGGGCCGCTGGTGGTCTGCGGCTCGCTGGTGGGTCAGGTGCTGGCTGCGGGGACGCTACGCCGTGGGCTGAAGCGCGAGCATCTGGTGCCGATGCTGATTGGCGGGCTGGCCGGGGTGCCGCTGGGGGTGGTGTTGCTGCATGCCATCGACCCGCTGGTGTTCCGCCTGCTGGTGGGAATCGTGTTGGCGCTGTGGTGCCCGTTGATGCTGTTTTCCACCAACTTGCCGACACTGCGCCTCGGCGGACGCAAGGCCGACGCCGCCGTAGGCGTGCTGGGCGGGGTGATGGGCGGCATCGGCGGCCTGACCGGGCCGGCGCCGGCGCTGTGGGCGGTGCTCAAGGGCTGGGACCGCGATACCCAGCGCTCGGTGATCCAGGGTTTCAACCTGGGGATGCAGTTGCTGACGATGATCACCTATCTGGTTTCCGGCACCGTTACCGCTGAAGCCCTCGGCCTGTTCCCGTTGGTGGCGCTGGCGGTGCTGCTGCCCACCTTCGCCGGTATCCGCGCCTATCGGCATTTCAGTGATATCGCCTTTCGCAAGATCGTCCTGGGCTTGCTGGCGCTGGCGGGTGTGTTGCTGATTGTCCAGTCGCTGCCGCATGTGGTTTAACGCCCGTCCACCGGCACATTCAGCCCGACCTTCACATTGCTCATCGACACCAGGGTCTTGAAGCGTTTGACGTTGTTGCTTTCGAAGAACAGCGTCCGCGTCAGCTCGGTGTACTGCTCCATGTTGCGCACCGCCATGATCAGCACGAAATCGCACTCGCCGGCCACGTAGTAGCACTGCTGCACTTGCGGGCAGGCGAGGAAGGTGCGTTTCATCGCGTCGAGCAGGTCGAGGCGTTCGTTTTCGACTTCCACTTCGGCGATCACCGTCAGGCCGTAGCCCACGGAAACCGGGTCCACCAGGGCGACGGTCTTGCGCACCACTCCCTCGGCATTGAGTTTTTTCAGGCGGCGGTTGACGGCAGCGGGGGACAGGTTGACCCGTGCGCCGAGGTCTTGTTGCGAGGTGGTGGCGTCCTGCTGGACGGCGTCCAGCAGGGCCAGGTCAAAGGGGTCCAGGCTCATGTAACGGGTTCCTGAGGTCAAACCCCCCGAAGGCGGGCGAATGCGGAATAAAAATTCATTTATAGGCCGAAAATCAAGAAATAACTGCGTTAGGTTGAAATAGGATTTACAGATCAACCGAGCACGCAGAGACCTTTCTATGAACCTTCAGCTCAATGGCGCGCTGCTCCTGGAGCAGATCCGCATCCTCGGTGAACTGGGCGCTGATCCGCGCCACGGTGGACGCACCCGTATCGCCCTGACCGACGCCGAGAAGGCCGGTCGCGACCAGGTGGTGGCCTGGATGAACGAGCTGGGCCTGACCGTGCGCATCGACCGCATCGGCAATATCTTCGGCACCTTGCCTTCGTCGTCCGGCGAACAACGAGCGCCGCTGATGATGGGCTCGCATATCGACACCGTGACCAACGCCGGCGCCCTTGATGGCTGCTATGGCGTGCTCGCCGGGCTGGCGGTGGTCCGTGCCTGGCGTGACGCGGGTGTGCTGCCGTCGCGGCCGATCACCGTCGCGGCGTTCACCAACGAGGAGGGCGTGCGCTACCAGCCAGACATGATGGGCTCGCTGGTGTACGCCGGCGGCCTGGCGGTGGACGCGGCGCTGGACACCCTCGGCACCGACGGCACCCGTCTTGGCGACGAGCTGGCGCGCATCGGTTATGCCGGTGATCTGGAACCCGGCGCCATCGTGCCCCATGAATACCTTGAACTGCATATTGAACAGGGCCCGGTCCTCGAAGCCGAGGGCCTGCAGATTGGCGTGGTGGAAAACCTGCAGGGCATTTCCTGGCAGCAGGTGACGGTGAGCGGCAGCGCCAACCATGCCGGCACCACGCCGACCCGCCTGCGCCACGACGCCGGTTTCGTTGCCTGCGCCGCAGTAGCCGAAGCCCGCGCCATCGCCCGGGATTCTGCCGGCACTACGCTGGCGACCACTGGCTGCATTGCCTTCGAGCCCAACGTGATCAACGTGATTCCGCGCCGGGCCACTTTCACCGTCGATCTACGCGACCCCGACGAATCGCGCCTGTGTCAGGCCGAACAGCGCTTTGCCGAGGTGCTTGATCGACTGGCGCAGGACGAGGGCGTGAGCGTCAGCCGTGAGCAACTGGTGCGCTTCGAGCCGGTGGTGTTTGACGCCGGGCTGGCCGATGCCATCGAGGCCAGCGCCCGACGCCTTGACCTGAGCCACCGGCGCATGACCTCCGGCGCCGGCCATGACGCGCAGATGATCGCCCGTATCGCCCCGGCCGCGATGATCTTCGTGCCCAGCCGTGGCGGCATCAGCCACAACCCGCGGGAACACACCGATGACGCGGCGCTGATCGAAGGCGCCGAGGTGCTGCTGGATGTGGTGGTGCGGCGGCTGTCCTGAGCTGTTTCGAAACCCTCCTGCAAAAACAGATGACGACAATTGCAATGTGGAGATGTGCCTCATGCTGTTAGCCAACCCTAATGCCACTCGCCAGCCATACCCCGAGGCGCTGAAAAACATCATGAACATCGCCAACGCTCAGGAAAGCCGCGAATGGCTGAGTCACTGGACCGGACTCAACCGGGGCGCCACGCCGCTGTACGCGCTGCCGGACCTGGCCGCCGAACTGGGCGTGGGTCAGTTGCGGGTCAAGGACGAATCACGCCGCTCGGCGCTGGGCAGTTTCAAGGCCCTCGGCGCGCCGATCGCCCTGGTGCGTCTGATCCTGCGGCGTTTTCCCGAGCAGCGCTTCGACGTGCCGGCGCTGCTAGCCGGTGAATACCGCCATGCCCTGGCCGACTTCACCGTGATCAGTGCCACCGACGGCAACCATGGCCGCGCGTTGGCGGCGGCGGCGCAGAGCGTCGGCTGCCGCTGCGTGATCGTGCTGCACGCCAATGTCAGCGTCGAACGGGAACAGGCCATCGCCGCTTACGGCGCGAAGATCGTGCGGATCAGCGGCAACTACGACGAGTCGGTGGAAGAGGCGGCCGCGCAGGCGTATCGCAACGGCTGGCGGGTGGTTTCGGATACGTCTTATGAAGGCTACGAAGACATCCCCCGCGACGTGATGCAGGGCTACGGCACCATCGCCGCCGAAATCATCGAAGCCCATGCCGAAGGCTTCACCCATGTGTTCCTGCAGGGCGGCGTCGGTGGCCTGGCAGCGGGTATCGCCAGCTACCTGTGGGAGTTGCAGGGCGAGCAGCGCCCGACCTTTGTCGTGGTCGAGCCGGAGCAGGCCGACTGCCTGTACCAAAGCGCCCTGGCCGGGCGTGCGGCGAAGGCCAGCGGTTCGGTGGACTCGGTGATGGCGGGTCTTGCCTGCGGGGAAACCTCGCCGCTGGCGTGGAAATTCCTGCAGCCGGGCGTGGATTTCTTCATGACCATCGAAGACAGCGACGCGGTACGGGCCATGGGCCGCCTCGCCGCTGGCAGCGCCCGTGACATTCCGCTGGAGGCCGGCGAGTCGGCGGTGGCCGGGCTGGCCGCGTTGCAGCGTCTGGCCGAGGCGCCGAGCCTGGCTGCCGAAATTGGCTTGAACGCCAATTCGCGGGTGCTGCTGATCAGCACCGAAGGCGCCACCGCGCCGGGCGTCTATGCCGAGCTGGTAGGCGAGTCGGCGGAGTCGGTACGTACCCGGCAGCAGCGCTGGACTCCCGGCGCCTGAGATTTTTCCCTCCGGGCTGGGTGCATCACCGGGCGGCGAATACCTCGCCGGCGATGGGCCCATTGCAGCCGATACGGGTGCCTGTACCGACCTCATCGCTGGCAAGGCCAGCTCCCACAAATTTTGAGCCGACCGCAACTTCAAGGTTTGGCTCAGAACTTGTGGGAGCCGGCTTGCCGGCGATGGGCCCATTGCAGCCGATACGGGTGCCTGTACCGACCTCATCGCTGGCAAGGCCAACTCCCACAAATTTTGAGCCGACCGCAACTTCAAGGTTTGGCTCAGAACTTGTGGGAGCCGGCTTGCCGGCGATGAGGTCCATCGCTGGCAAGCCACACCGGTTCGGAGATGGCTGGCTCTGACCTTCACTCAGTCCGGGCCAGCTTGCCCCATGCCGACAACACCGTCGCCAGGATGATCAGCGACGCCCCCGCGACCATCCGCAGCGACGGCTGATCGCCGAACAGCCACCAGGCGCAGGCGATGGCGTAGACCGGCTCGAGGGCGATGATCATTCCCGCGCTGCGTGCTTCCAGCCCTTCCAGGCTTTTGACGAACAGGTACTGCGACAACCCGGTGCAGAACACGCCGAGCATCGCCAGGTACAGCCAGTCGCTGTGGCTCAGGCCGCGGACCATCATGTTGTCGAGGGCAAACGGGGCGACCAGCAGGGCGACGGTCATGTTTTGCCAGAAGGCCACTTGCACCGCGTTCATGCCTTGCAGGCCACGGCGGTTGGTGATCGCCAGCAACGCAAAGGACAACCCTGAAGCCAGGCCCCAAAGCAAGCCGATGGTGCCCTGATCGAACAGGTCGAAAGACGGCACCACCAGCACCAGACCGGCACTCACCAGCAGCAACAGCAAGCCTTCGCTGGCGCCGATACGTTCGCGGAAAACCGCCAGGTCGAGCAGGGCGATGAAGGCCGGGAAGCTGGCGAAGCCGAGGGTCGCGACGGCCACGCCGCCGACCTTGATGGCGATGAAGAAGGTCACCCAGTGAGCCATCAGCATGACCCCGCTGAGGGCGATCATCGCCAGCTTGCGCCAGTTCAGTTGATGGAAGACGCCACGGCGCTGGAATTGCGCCACGGCGCCCAGTGCGAGCACGGCGAATGCCGCGCGACCGAAGGTGATGACCGAGGCGCTGGCGTCGATCAGGTGGCCGAGGATGCCGGTCAGGCCGAACAACACGGCGGCCAGGTGGGCGATGATCAGCGCATTGCGATGCCCCAGGGTTGCACCCTGGGTTGAAACGTTGGAAGCGAGCATGGGCAGTAGAAAGTCTGTGCAAGTGTGCGCACGCGAGCACTCTCCGGTGGTCGTGCGGACTGGTTTTTGGGTATAGGAATATGTGTGGTCTTCCGGGACCGGAAGCCGTCAGCGCCGCAGCGTTGTAGTGGCCTGCATGGGCCGTGCTGCTTGTTCGCCGTACTGCGAGATGAAACAGAAACCGAAAAGGGGTCGGCCACCGCCTGCGTGGGGCGGTGGCCGGGGTGTGGTGCCGAACTCCGTCAGAACAGCACCGCGTTTTCAGCTCACGAAGCGTCGATCCAGATGGTCTTCAGTTCCGTGTACTGATCATGCGCCCAGATGGACTTGTCGCGACCGCCAAATCCGGACTCTTTGTAGCCTCCGAACGGCGTCGAGGCATCGCCTTCGCCGAAGCAGTTGACGGTGACCACGCCGGCGCGGATTTCCCGCGACAGGCGCAGGGCGTTGCGCAGGTTGCCGGTGTAGGCCGAGGCGGCCAGGCCGTAGATGGTGTCGTTGGCCAGTTCGATGGCTTCATCGATAGTGGCGAAGCTGGTCACGCTCAGCACCGGGCCGAAGATTTCTTCGACGAACAGGCGGCTGTCGCGGCTGACGCCGTCGACGATGGTCGGCTGCACGAACACGCCGTCCTGGGTTTCGCCACCCTGGACCACGTTGAGTTGCTGTTCGGCGGCGTATTCCAGGTACGAGCGGACTTTCTCGAAGTGCGCCTTGCTGACCATGGCGCCGAGGCGGTTTTCCGGGTCGAGCGGGTCGCCCAGTTTCCAGTCCTTGATGTGCTTGCCGATCAGGCCCAGCAGTTCGTCCTTGACGTCCTGGTGGACGATCAGGCGCGAGGAGGCCGAGCAGTTCTCGCCCATGTTCCAGAAGGCGCCGGCAGTGACGAACTGGGCCACGGCGTCGAGGTCTTCGCAGTCGTTCATGACCACGGCCGGGTTCTTGCCGCCCAGTTCCAGCACCACGCGCTTGAGGTTGGACTCGGAGGCGTATTTGAGGAACAGGCGACCGGTGTCGGTGGAGCCGGTGAAGCTGACCATGGACACGTCCATGTGCCGGCCGATGGCTTCACCCGCTTCGCGGCCACCGCCGGGCACGATGTTGAAAACACCGGCCGGGATGCCGGCGGCGTGGGCCAGTTCGGCGACGCGCAGGGCGGTGAGGGTGGTTTCCTTGGCCGGCTTGACCACGATGGAACAACCGGCGGCCAGCGACGGGCCGATCTTCCAGGCCAGCATCAGCAGCGGGAAGTTCCACGGCAGAACCAGGCCGACCACGCCGATGGCTTCGCGCACCACCATGGTCACGGCGGCGGAACCGGTCGGCGCGGTAGCGTCGTAGATTTTGTCGATCAGCTCGGCGTGCCAGCGCAGGGTGTGGATGGTTTCCGGCACGTCGACGTTCTGGCATTCGCTGACCGGCTTGCCGCTGTCCAGGCTTTCCAGCACGGCCAGTTCATGGGCGTTGTCTTCCAGCAACTGGGCGAACTTGAGCAGCACCTTTTTACGGGCGCCCGGGCTCAGTGCGCTCCAGCGACCGTCTTCGAAGGCGGCCTTGGCCGCGGCAACGGCGACGTTGACGTCCTGCACGTCACAGGCGGCGACTTCGGCCAGTGGTTTGCCGGTGGCCGGGTTGGTGGTGATGAAGGTGCGTCCGCCAATGGCGTCGCGGAACTCACCGTCGATAAAGGCCTGGTTGCGCGGCGTCAGGCCGGCGGCGATCGCGACGTACTGTTCCTTGCTCAGGAGGTCGGTCATTTCACTTGCCCTCGACGATAGCGGCGATGTTGCGTTTCAAGGTGGTGACCACATCGGCCAGCGCGGCCTGTTCGGCAGCATCCAGGCCTTGCAGCGGAGCGCGAACGCCGCCGGTGCGCAGGCCGTTCAGGCTGACGCCGTGCTTGATCGACTGGACGAATTTGCCGCCTTCGAGGAAGTCCATCAGTGGCATCATTTCCGCCATGATGCGGCGGCCTTTGGCGAAGTCCTTCTCGATCACGCAGGCCTCGAAGAGGGCGACGTGTTCACGCGGGATGAAGTTGGAACCGGCGCAGACCCAGCTTTGCGCGCCCCAGGCGAAGAACTCCAGGGCCTGGTCATCCCAGCCGCAGGACAGCGAGATGTGCGGGTATTTAGTGGCCAGGCGGTGCAGTTGGTTCATGCCGCCGGAGCTTTCCTTGATGGCGACGATGTTCTTGACGTCGGCCACCGCGTCGAAGAACTCAGGGCCCATGCTTACGCTCATGCGGCCTGGGTAGTTGTAGAGCATGATCGGCAGGTCGGCGGCGGCGTCCACGGCTTTGACGTGCACGGCGATTTCCTGCTGGGTTGGCAGGGCGTACGGCGGGGTGCCCACCAGCAGCGCGTCGGCCTTGATCTCTTTGGCGTGTTTGGCGTAAGCCACCGAGTCTTCGGTGCGGATCGCGCCGGTACCGATGATCAGCGGGATGCGGCCGTTGATCACGTCCTTGGCCTGGGCGGCCAGCTCGACGCGCTCCTGGGCGGTGTGGGCATAGTACTCGCCGGTGGAGCCGCCGATGATGATGCCGTGGATCTTCGATTCCACCAGGTAGTCCAGCACCGCAGCGAAGCCGGCCTTGTCGATGCTGCCGTCAGCGTTCAGCGGGGTGACTGCGGGGGTGTAGATGCCTTCGAATTTCATGTGTTTTCTCCAGTGGGACGCAAGGAAGGTTCGGGCCGCGCTCAGTTCAGCGAGGCGGCTTGTTGCAGAGTCAGGGAACGGGTTTCCGGGGCCAGGGCCCAGGCGAACAGCAGGCCGATCAGGGTGACGATGGCGGCGGCGTACATGGTCTGGGCGATGCCCAGGGTCTGCAGCGACATCGGTACCAGCCAGGTGCCGACGGCGGCGCCGACGCGCGACAACGAGGTGCCGATGCCGACCGCCTTGGCGCGGATCTCGGTGGGGAACAGCTCGTTGGGGTAGACCAGTTGCAGCACCTGGGCACCGCCGATAAACAGGGCGTAGGCACCGAACAGCACCAGCACCGCCATCGGCGAGCTGTCGTGGGAGGCGCCGAGGCCGAGCAGGGCCAGGCCCGACCAGAGGAAGCTGTGGATCAACATGCTGCGCCGGCCCATGCTGTTGATCAGACGGGTGGCGATGATGCAGCCGACCACGAACAGCAGGGTGATCGCCACCGAGCCGAAGGACGCCCAGTCACCCTTGAGGTTCAGCGCTTCGAGCACCTTCGGCGCGAAGGAATAGACGGCGAACACCGGGATCACCGAGCAGGACCAGAACATGGCAACGAACAACATGCGCTTGCCGTAGCCGGAACTGAGCAGGCTCAGCAGCGAGGTCTTTTTCTCCTGGGGCTGTTCCGGCAGGTTCTTCAGCGAGAAACCGTTGCCGTACACCTGCTTGATGATGGCCTCGGCTTCTTGCGGGCGGTGCTTGCTCAGCAGCCAGCGCGGCGACTCGGGGGTACCCATGCGCACGGCGAACAGGATCGCGCCGATGATCACCGGACTTGCCAGCACCAGGCGCCAGCCGTTCTCGCCACCGGCGGCGAGGATGAAGTGACCGAGGATGTAGGCGAACGCGGCACCGGCAAACCAGAGGATGGTCAGGGTAGCCAGGCGCGGGCCGCGGTATTTCTTCGGCAGGAATTCCACCAGCAGCGCGGTGGCTACCGGGTATTCGATGCCGACCGCGACGCCGATCACGAAGCGCAGGGCGAACAGCTCCGGGCCGGACTCGACCCAGAACTGCACCAGCGAGCCGAGCATGAACAGGATCGGGCCGACGAAGAAAATCCGTTTACGCCCGAAATGGTCGGTCAGCCAGCCGCCGAAGAAGCCGCCGAAGAAAATGCCGATCAGCGCCGAGGCGGCGATCATGCCTTGCCAGAACGCGGTGAGGCTCAGGCCTGCGGACATCTGCACCATGGCCACGCCAATGATGCTGAGCACATAACCGTCGACGAACGAACCGCCGCCGGAACGCACGGTGAGTAACTGGTGAAAGCGATTGAGTGGAACGTCTTCAACTGAACAAGTAGGCGTTGTCATTATTATTTCCTGCATTATCGAGCGTCGGGTTTCTTGAGGCCGAGTGGGTCCGCGGCGCTGAAAAAAGACTTCAGTCCCGGAACTTGCAAACGGCCATCGCGACGTTGTTTACGGGTGCACTAACCCGCATCGCCACACTTCGACAGTGCGGCAATTGTTATTAAGAACTGCGTTGAAACTTCGGGTGAATCAGCTTTCTTTGCCGGCTCGCATTTGTCCCCACTTCAAATTGGCATTCACGCCCAGCGACAGGAACGGCTGGGGCGGGTTGACGTTGGGGCCCGGCGAGCGCAGCAGGAAGTCGATCAGGTCGCTCCTTTCTCCGCTCAGCCAGTCCGCCAGCAATTTGCCGGTGGCGGTGCCACGGGTGACGCCCAGGCCGTTGCAGCACAGCGCGCCATAGACGTTCGGTGCCAGTTGGCCGAAGAAACTTTCGTGGTTGCGCGACATCGCCAGCGCGCCACCCCAGGTGTACTCGATGCCGACATCCGGAAGCATCGGGAAGCGGCGGTCGAATGAGGCCTTGTGGCGGCTGATGAAGCGCTCGAGGTACTTGCTGTCGGCGCGACCACTGGGGTTGAAGCTGAAACTGTTGCGAATCAGCAACCGGTTGTCCGGGGTGCGGCGCACTGTGGTGCCGAACGGATCGGCGGGGATCACGCCCCAGTATGGCTTGCCGCCCAGGCGCGCCTGTTCCGCGGCCGTCATCGGGCGGGTCAGGCTGGCGTAGGTGAAGACTGGCAGCATGGTGCCCTTGAGGAAGCCGAAGTGGCCGCCGAAGGCATTGTTGGCCAGCAGCAGCTTGTCGGCGGTGATGCTGCCGTTGGCGTGGCGCAATACGGTTTTCGCGCCGTATTCGACATCGGTGATGGGCGTCCACTCATACAGCGTGACATTGGACGGCAGGCTTTCGGCCAGGCCCTTGACCAGCGCCGACGGCTGGATCAAGGCGGTGCCCGGGGTGAACAGGGCCTTGCGGTAGAAGTCGGTGCCAATGTGGTCCGGCAGGTCGGCGCCTTCGATCACTTCGAAGGGCTGGCCAAGCTTTTCCAGGCCGCGGCGGTAGGCGTCGAGGACGGCGATGCCGCGCTCTTCGACAGCGGCCTGGTACTTGCCGCAGAACTTCATCTGGCAGTCGATGCTGTGCTCGGCCACCAGATCCTTGAGGTAGTTCTGGCCGGTGAGGTTCAGGCGCAACGAGATTTTTGCGGTACCGATGTCGCCGATGTAATCCTCGGCACCGATATCGTGGGGCAGATCGATGGCGAAGCCGGCGTTGCGGCCTGCCGTGCCGAAGCCGACTTCCTGCGCTTCGATCAGGACGATCTCTTCGTCAGGAAACTTCAGCGCCAACTGGCGCGCAGCAGCGAGGCCGACATAGCCGGCGCCGAGCACCACCCAGCGCGCGTTGCGGTTGCCGACATGGGCGGGCCGCGGTGTGCGCGAAGGGCTCAGGTGATACCAGCCGCACGATTTATCATCGGCCGGCAACGAGGTTACTTTTGTCATTTCAGGGACCTGGCTGTTCTTGTTTGATCCGGTGTTGCCACCCAGGCCGAAATGACTGGCGAACCTCGCCAACCTTCATGCTCCGGGGTATTTCAAAACGCGAGCGATACCTCCATGCCTTCCGGTGCGGCGTATTCCGCCATGCGCCGGCGTGACAGTTCCATATGCTCGCGAATCAGTTGTCCCGCCGCTTCCTTGTCGTGACGTGCAATGGCTTCGATGATCTGGTCGTGCTGGTCGCAGGCCAGTTCCAGGTCTTTCTGCATGTCGCTGGTAGTGGGGTGGCGGTAGAAAATCTTGCCCAGGCGTGCGTGGTCGATCAGGACCCGGCGCAGGCTCGGCATCAGGTAGTCGTTGTGCGCCATCTTGCCGATTTCGAGGTGGAACTCGTCGTTGTAGATGACCCGGTTTTCCACGTGCTGCGCTTCGATGGCCTGGCGGAACAGGGCCTGGATCCGGCGCAGCTCTTCGATCTCCGCCGCAGTGGCGCGGGTGGCGGCCAACTGGGTGGTGGCGATGTAGACCAGCGGCGCGGCCAGGAAGAAGGCCCGCAACGACTCATGACTCATGGCGGCGACACGCGGGGCGCGGTTGGCCTCCAGCTCGATGTAGCCCTCGGCGGCGATCTGCCGCAGCAACTCGCGAACGGGCGGTCGGGACAGCCCGAACTCTTCACACAGTGCCAGTTCATCTACCACCGCGCCTGGCGCCAGTTCCATGCTCAGGATGCGGCGGCGCAGGGCTTCGGAGAGAAGCGCCTTGCGATCCGGGGAGGCATCGGCGATGGAAGGGGAGACGGCTGCGGGGGCTTTCATGGGAGCCTTTTTTGTACTCATCAGGTTGTGTCTACAATTTGTATAACGAATATAGGGGAGGATTAGACAATGTGTCTACAGATATTTCGATGAGCGGTACTGCCCGCTGATCGAGGTGACTGTGACAGGGTCAGATCCCCGGTTTTGTTGGTGCGCAGGGTCTAAAGCTACCCGCAAAGAGGGTCTTTATGGCATCCACGAGACGCACTCTTATCAATTCCCGCCATTGACATGCCAGTCCGCGACAAGGTTTCAGGCAACGTTCAGGGCGTCAGAGCCCTGAAAACACTGGGGAAAATAGCACTTTCAATGAATTCTTTTTGAATTCCTTAGGTATACACAAAGAATACAATTCCGTTGACCGCCTCCTGAACCCGTGCGAATCTCGCCTCAAGGCCAGTGTTCGCGGGCACTTCCCCTGGTCAACCGGTGATCCCGGCGCCAGAAATACCCCGCCAGAAAGTTGTGAAGCGGATGCAGGTGAGACTGCCTGCACCCTGAACCACGCAGTGCTCGAAACCAACAACAATGAATGGGCAAGCCATTGCCCTGCCAGCACCACAACCAGGAGATGAACAACAATGAAATTCTTCCGGAAGGCTCTCTGTACGCTCGCAATGGTCGGTCTCACGGTGTTCCAGGCACACGCCGAGGAAAAGACCATCACCATGGGCACGCTCTCGTGGGAAGACCTCACCCCCATCACCACCGTGACCAAGAAAGTGCTCGAAGATGCTGGCTACACCGTCAAGGTGACCAACTTCTCCGAATGGGGCATCGCCTACGCCGCGCTGGGCAAGGGTGATATCCAGATCCTGGCGTCGCAGATCGATTACGCCGCCCAGGATTACTGGAAAAAGAACAAGAACCGTCTGGAAAAGATCTCGCCGGTTTCCCACGGCCTTTACCAGGCGATCGCCGTACCGCGCTACGTGACCATCGATTCGCTGGAAGAGCTGAACGCCAATGCTGACAAGTTCGGCAACAAGATCGTCGGCATCGAGCCGGGTTCGGGTCTGATGAGCGACGCCGCCAAGGCGGTGACCGACTACGGCCTCAAGCTCAACCTGCTCGAGGGCAGCACCGCGGCCATGGCCGCCGCGCTGAAGTCGGCGGTGGACCGCAAGGAATGGATCGCGGTCACCACCTGGGAGCCGTCCTGGATGAGCCAGAAGTTCGACGTGAAATTCCTCAAGGACCCGAAAGGCTCGTTCGCGCCGGCGCAGGGTTACTACTGGATCGGCCACAAAGGCTTCTCGGCTGAATACCCGCAGGCCCGTGAGCTGATTGCCGGGGTCTACCTGCCACTGGCCGATATCACCGCCATCAACGGCGCGATGAAAGACGGCAAGACCGTGGAAGAGGCGGTTGCCGACTGGTCGACGAAAAACGCCGACCTGATCAAACGCTGGGAAAACATCAAAAAATACTGATTTGAAACACCGCGTTGTTCGGGGCATTTCCCGGACAACGCCTTGAACACTGCCGAACTGAACGTAATAAAAAAGCCAACCAGATTCCTGGTTCGACGGGTGCGAGATGAACACAGCAAGCGATGTAGCAGAAGACGTATTGGTGGAGTGCCAATCGGTCTGGAAGATTTTTGGCAAGAACGCCGATACCGCCATGCGTGCTTATAAAGAGCGTGGTTTGAGCAAGAAGCAGATTCTCCAGGACTACGGCTGCGTGGTCGGCGTCTCGGAGGTCAGCCTCAAGGTCAAGCGTGGCGAAATATTCTGCATCATGGGGCTGTCCGGCAGCGGCAAGTCGACCCTCATCCGTATGTTCAACCGGCTGATCGACCCGACCTCCGGGAAGATCCTGATCAAGGGCAAGGACCTCGCCGCCCTCGACGCCGCGGCACTGCGCGAAACCCGCGCCCGCCAGATCGGCATGGTGTTCCAGAGCGTGGCCTTGCTGCCACACCGCACCGTGCTGGAAAACGCCGCCTTCGGCCTGGAGGTGCGTGGCGTCGGCAAGACCGAGCGCCACGCGATCGCCGAGCAGGCGCTGGCCAAGGTGGGTTTGAGCGACTGGTCCCAGCGTTACCCCGACGAGTTGTCTGGCGGCATGCAGCAGCGGGTTGGCCTGGCCCGGGCGATCGCCTCCGACCCGGAAGTGATCCTCATGGACGAACCCTTCAGCGCCCTCGATCCGCTGATCCGTCGGCAACTGCAGGACGAATTCCGCCAGCTCACCAAATCCCTGGGCAAGTCCGCGGTGTTCATCACCCACGACCTGGAAGAAGCCATCCGCATCGGTGACCGCATCGCGATCATGAAAGACGGCGTGATCATCCAGGAGGGCACCGCTGAGGATATCGTGCTCAAGCCCGCCGATGCGTATGTCGCCGAGTTCGTTGCGGGGATTTCTCGGCTGCATCTGGTCAAGGCGCACTCGATCATGTCCTCCGTCGCGGCTCATCCACAGCTTGACCCAACTCGCCTGCCGGGCGCGGGGCCGAATGCCGACCTGGATGCCTTGATCAACCTGATGATCAGCTCCGGCGGTGATGCGCTGGCGGTGGTGGAGCAGGGCCAGGTGCTCGGCGTCATCACCCAGCAAGACTTGCTGCGTGGCGTGCAGGGCCAGCCGGCGGTCGAGCAGCCTGCTGCGCAACTGGAGACCGCGCTATGAACGGCTCCGGTTTCGCCGCAGCCTTCGATGCGTTCGTCGATGCGCGGCTGGAGTGGCTGTCAGACAACGGCGCGTGGTTCTTCGATGGCCTCAACGCGGTATTGCAGGGCGGTTATCAGGTCATCTACAGCGGTCTGACGCTGGTGCCGTTCTACGTGATCATTTTGCTGTTCGGCGCGCTCGGCTGGCGCCTCACCGGCAGTTGGCGTTTCGCCGTGGGCGCCATGCTCGGGCTGGTGCTCTGCGTGATCATGGGCCTGTGGCCGCAGACCATGAGCACCCTGGCGCTGGTGCTGGCCGCCACCAGCATGGCGCTGATCGTTGGCATTCCCGTCGGTGTCGCCGCCGGCCTGATGCCGTCGCTGGACCGGATCAGCGAGCCGGTGCTCGACCTGATCCAGACCCTGCCGCCCTACATTTATCTGCTGCCGGCCATCGCCTTGCTTGGCTACGGGCCGGGCACGGCGCTGGTCGCCACCTTTATCGTCGCGGTCCCGCCGGTGGTGCGGCTGACCTCCCTCGGCATCCGCATGACGCCCAAGGTGTTTATCGAACTGGGCCATGCCAGCGGCACCAACGGTTGGCAGCAGTTCTACAAGATTCGCCTGCCGTTTGCCCTGCCGAGCATCATGGCCGGGGTCAACCAGGGCCTGATGATGGCCTTCGGCATGGTGGTGATCGCCGGCATCGTCGGTTCCGGCGGGCTGGGCGAAGTGATCTACGGCGCGATCCGCACCCTGGATATCGCCATGTCGATCAACGCCGCGATCGCCATCGTCATTCTCACCCTGATCCTCGACCGGATGGCGCAAAGCGCCACGCGTCTCGGCAGGAGGGCCGCAGCATGAACCTTACTGATCTCAAGTTCTCCCCCGGTGCCTGGCTGGCGCCCTCGGTGGATTGGCTCAACGCCAACCTGCACGGCCTGTTCGCCGCCATCAGCCGCTTTATCGAGATGGTGCTGGGCGGTATCGAAGGCGTGCTGCTGGCGGTACCGGCCTACGGCATGATCGCCCTGGTTGCGCTGCTCGCCGGGGTGCTGATCAACCTGCGCGCCGCCGTGCTGGCAGCGGCGATGCTGGGTTTCTGTCTGCTTTCCGGGTTCTGGGTGGCGTCGATGCAGACCATCGCCCTGGTTACGGTGGCGGTGCTGATCTCGGTGACCATCGCCTTTCCGCTGGGCGTGCTGGCGTCACGGGCCAAACGCCTGGACGCGGTGCTGCAGCCGATCCTCAGTGTCATGCAGACCGTGCCGCCGTGGGTGTACCTGATTCCCGCCGTCATGGTCTTCAGCCTGGGCAAGGTGCCGGCGATCCTCGCCACCATCATCTACGGCATTCCGCCGATGCTGCGCTTGACCACCCTGGCGTTCAACCAGGTGCCCCGCGACCTGCTGGAACTGGGCCAGGCCATGGGCGCCACGCCGCGTGGCATCCTGCTGAAGATCGAGCTGCCGTCGGCCATGCCGACCCTGTTGGTGGGCTTGAACCAGTGCATTCTGCTGTCGCTGGCCATGGTCGTTCTGGCCGGGCTGGTGGGGGCGGGTGGCCTGGGCGCGGAAGTGACCCGCGGCCTGACCCGCATGGAAATGGGCCTTGGCTTGCGTGCCGGTCTGACCATCGTCGCCGTGGCGCTGCTGCTCGACCGGCTATCCCGCGGCGCCTTGCAAGGGCGGCGTGTGCGGGCCGCAACCTGACGAAAAATCCCACAATGGCTGTTGGATAAGCGCCGCGCCGGCGTGCATCATGCAAACGATGCACGCCGGCGTTGCGGTTTCCGTCATCCCTCCGGCAACACCAGAACAAGATCGAACGAGGCAACGACGTGGTTGAAAGAAGGCATTTCAGTGATGCCCTGCAGGGCTCAAACCTGCGCTTCACGGGCGAGAAAGGGCAGCCGGCGATTGCCCAGGGCCGGGTCGGTTTCATCCTGCTCGAACACTTCTCCCTACCGGCCTTCACCCAGGCGCTGGACACCGTGGTCACCGCCAACCTGATCCAGTCGGCGTCCTTCACCTACCGAACGTTCACCATGGACGGCGGCTCGCGGGTCAGCGACCTGGGGCTGGTGATCTGCCCGGATGCCGCCCTCAATTCCGCCAGCCTGGACGACCTCGACCTGCTGGTGGTCTGCGGCGGCTTGCGCACCGTGCTCAAGCCGATCCCGGAACTGACCCAGATGCTTCTGCGTGCGGCCGAGAAGCAAGTGGCCCTGGCCGGCCTGTGGAACGGCGCCTGGTTCCTCGGCCAGACCGGACTGCTTGATGGCTACCGCTGCGCCGTACACCCCGAACACCGCGGCGCCGTGGCCGAGATCGCCAAGGACAGCCAGGTCACCAGCGAAAGCTACATCGTCGACCGCGACCGCCTGACCGCCGCCAGCCCGGCGGGGGCGTTCCACATGGTGCTGGAGTGGATCAATACCTTGCATGGCCGCGGCATGGTCGACGCCATCGTCGATATCCTCGCCTTCGAGGAGTCCCGCTACCGTCGCGCGCGGCCGACCTTGCACGAGAAAATGAGCGAGCCGCTGCGCGAAGCCATCAACCTGATGAGCGCGAACATCGAAGAGCCCTTGAGCCAGGATCAACTGGCCCATTACGTCGGCCGCTCCAAACGGCAGATCGGCCGATTGTTCATGACCCAGCTCGGCACTACGCCCGTGCGCTATTACCTGGAACTGCGGATCACCGAGAGTCGCCGGTTGCTGCAGCATTCCGACCTGCAACTGATCGACGTGGCGCTGGCCTGCGGCTTCGTCTCGCCGAGCCATTTCAGCAAGTGCTATGCGTCCTTTTATGGCTACGGGCCGTCGAAGGAGATTCGCCATGGGCTGGTGAAGGGGGGGAAGGGCAAGAGGGTGGAAGAGGTGAAGTGAGCGGGGGCTTGCAAGCGATTGCATTCGACCAGACGCCATCGCTGTCACTGACGGCCTCATCGCCGGCAAGCCGGCTCCCACAGGTTTTGCACGCACAGTAACTGTTCGACCAGGCACCATCTCTGTCACTGACGGCGCCCGCTCACTCCCTTAACCAATCACATACTGCAACACCACCTCCAGCGGGTGCCGCAACTTGCGGTCCGCCAGCCGCTTGACCTGGCTACGGCACGAATACCCGGTCGCCAGCGGCTCGCCGTCCTTCTCCAGTTTGCCGGCCCAGGACTGCTCGAAGATGGTCTTCGAGGTTTCCTGGTTGCGTGCTTCATGACCGTAAGTGCCGGACATCCCGCAGCAGCCCGTCGCTTCGGTCGCCAGTTTCAGGCCCAGGCGCGCGAACACCTGCTCCCACTGGCGGGTGCTGGCCGGTACGTTGGTTTTCTCGGTGCAGTGGGCCATCAGGCGGAAGTTGGCCGTCTTGCCGCCGACGTGCTCTGGCAGCACGTCCATCAGCCATTCCTGCGGCAACAGCACGTTCGGGCAGCCTTCCAGGCCGGGGACTTTCTGGTACTCCTGGCGATAGACCAGGGTCATCGCCGGGTCCAGGCCCACCAGTGGCACGCCGCAGTCGGCCAGGGCCTTGAGCTGGGTGCCATTGCGGATCGCCGCTTTGGCGAAGGCGCCAAGGAAGCCTTGCACGTGCAGCGGTTTGCCGTTGGCGCTGTACGGGGCGAGGAACACGCGGTGGCCGAGGCGGTGGGCGAGGTCGATGAACGACGCCAGCAGCGGCGTTTCGAAGTAGCGGGTGAAGGCGTCCTGGACCAGCACGATGCTGCGCTCGCGCTGTGCCGGGGTCAGTTCGCGCAGGGCCGGCACGCTGGCAGCGCGGACGTTGCAGCGGGTCAGGGTGGCCTGGAAGTTGAAGCGGCTGATCAGCGGGCTGTCGACCATGCCGATCTGGTCCGCCAGCAGCTTGCTCACCCATTTCGAACCCATCACCGCGTTGTACAGCCCCGGCGCGTGGGCCAGGTACGGAATGGTGAACTCCAGCGAGCCGATCAGGTAGTCGCGCAGCGGACGTTGATAACGCTTGTGGTACAGCTCGAGGAAACGCGAGCGGAAGTCCGGCACGTTGACCTTGATCGGGCATTGCCCCGCGCAGGACTTGCACGCCAGGCAGCCGGCCATGGCGTCGTAGACCTCATGCGAAAAGTCGGCCTGGCCGCGTTGCTGGGCGCGGCTGTTGCGCAGGCGTTGCGGCAGGCCCTTGAGCCAGGACGCCTTGTTCTGCGCGGCAGCCAGCACGTCGATATTGGCCGCGCCCTGCAGGCGCAGCCATTCGCGGATCAGCGAGGCGCGACCCTTGGGCGAGTGGCGACGTTCGCGGGTGGCTTTCCATGACGGGCACATGGCGTCGTCAGGATCGAAGTTGTAGCAGGCGCCATTGCCGTTGCAGTGCACCGCGCTGGCATAGCTCTGCCAGACGCGCTCGTCGATCTGCCGGTCGTGCTCGCCGCGCAGCGGGGCTTCGTTGACCTTGATCAGGCCCTCGGCGCTGTCCGGCGGGGTGCAGATCTTGCCAGGGTTGAGCTGGTTGTGCGGGTCGAAGGCGCCTTTGAGGCGTTGCAGCGACGGGTACAGCGCGCCGAAGTAGGCGGGCACGTATTCCGAACGCAGGCCCTTGCCGTGCTCGCCCCAGAGCAGGCCGCCGTAGTGTTGGGTCAGCGCGGCCACGGCATCGGAAATCGGCTTGACCAGTGCGGCCTGGGCCGGGTCTTTCATGTCCAGCGCCGGGCGCACGTGCAGCACGCCGGCATCGACGTGGCCGAACATGCCGTAGGTCAGGCCGTAGCCGTCCAGCAGGGCGCGGAACTCGGTGATGTAGTCGGCCAGTTGCTCCGGCGGCACTGCGGTGTCTTCCACGAACGGCTGCGGGCGCACTTCACCCTCGACGTTGCCGAGCAGCCCCACCGAACGCTTGCGCATGGTGTAGACCTTGGTCACCGCGGCAGAACCTTCGGCCAAAGTGTGGCCGAGGCGCTCGACGCTGCGGTCGGCCTGCAAGTGTTCGATAAAGGCGGCGACCCGAGCATTGACTTCGTCCGGCTCATCGCCGCAGAACTCCACCAGGTTGATGCCCAGGGTCGGCTTCTCGGGATCGGCCGGGAAATATTCGGCGACGCTGTGCCAGACGATGTCCTGCATCGCCAGCATCAGCACCCGCGAATCCACCGTCTCGATCGACAGCGGTTTGTGCGCCATCAGCGCATTGGCGTCGCGCAGGGCGTCCATGAAGCTGACATAGCGGACGTTGACCAGCACCGCGTATTTCGGGATCGGCAGCACATTGAGCTTGGCCTCGACCACATAGCCCAGCGAACCCTCGGCGCCGCACAGCACGCTGTTCAGGTTGAACAGGCCGGCGTCGTCGCGCAGGTGTGCCAGGTCGTAGCCGGTCAGGCAGCGGTTCAGTTTGGGGAAGGTGCTTTCGATCAGATCGCCCTGGGTTTCCTGGATCTCGCGGGCCATGCGGTAGACCTCGCCAACCCGGCCGGGCAGGGCGCAGGCGGCGTCCAGCGTGGCGTCATCGATCGGCAGGCTGTGCAGGCGCTCGCCGCCGAGCAGCACGCTGTGCAACTCCAGTACGTGGTCGCGGGTCTTGCCGTAGGTGCAACTGCCCTGGCCGCTGGCGTCGGTGTTGATCATGCCGCCGACGGTGGCGCGGTTGGAGGTGGACAGCTCCGGGGCGAAGAACAGCCCGTGGGGTTTCAGCGCGGCGTTGAGCTGGTCCTTGACCACCCCGGCTTGAACCCGCACCCAGCGCTCTTCGACGTTGATTTCGAGAATGGTGTTCATATGCCGCGACAGGTCGACGACGATGCCGTCGGTCAGCGACTGGCCGTTGGTGCCGGTGCCGCCGCCGCGCGGGGTCAGCTTGATCTGCTGGAAGCGTGGCTCGGCCATCAGCGTGGCGACCCGCGCTACGTCTTCGGCGTCCAGCGGAAACACCGCGGCCTGGGGCAGGCGCTGATAGATGGAGTTGTCGGTGGCGAGCACGGTACGGGTGCCGTAATCGGTGCTGAACTGGCCACGGAAACCGGCGGCGCGCAGGGCATCGAGAAAGGCGGAATAGTCGGTGGCGGGTGCGCTCACCGGCAGTTGGGCGATCATCACGGGATGGCCTATTTTATCTTTGGCTAATCATTGGATTCCTGACGTGAATGTATGGTCTCGAACCGTCAGGTGGTGGATGATGCCAATGATTCCCGAGTCTGGCGCTGCGCACAAACGGATAATGGCGCGGCCTTTGATGAGTTTTATGAATGAATTACCGAAACCTGACCCCGTCGATGTCACTGCTTCTGGCATTCGAAGCCGCTGCCCGGCATGAAAGCTACACCCGCGCGGCGGTGGAATTGTCCCTGACCCAGAGCGCGGTCAGCCGCCAGGTCCAGGCCCTGGAGCAGCAACTGGGGGTCATCCTGTTTCGCCGCGAAGGCCGCACCGTCAAGCTCACCGAGGTGGGCCGGCTCTACCAGCGCGAGATCAGCGAGGCTCTGGGCCGGATCCGCAGCGCCACCCTGCATGCCATTGCCCACCAGGCCGGCGGCGGCAACCTGCGCCTGGCGACACTGCCGACCTTCGGTTCGACCTGGCTGCTGCCGCGCCTGCACGAGTTCTATCGCCGCCATCCCGAGGTGCAGGTGCACATCAATTCGCGGATCGAACCGGTGGACTTCGCCACCAGCGGCATCGACGCCGCCATCGTCGTCGCCAGCGGCGACCAGCCGGGGCTGGTCTGCCACCTGCTGCATGCAGAGGAACTGGTGGTGATCCTGTCGCCGGCGCTGGCGGCGTCCCGCGATGTGTGGACGCCCGAGGACATCAGCCGCCAGGTGCTGCTCAGCGTCGCCAACAATCCCCATGCCTGGGGCGACTGGTTCACCCACCATGGTTTGGCGCACCAGGCCATGCGCCTGGGACCGAGCTTCGAACTGACCTCGCACCTGATCCAGGCAGTACGCGCGGATATCGGTATTGGCCTGGTGCCGCGCATCCTGATCACCGATGAGTTGGCCGAAGGCAAGCTGGTCAGCCCGGTGCTGCCCTATGCCAGTGCCCGCAGCTATTACCTTGTGTATCCACCGCGTAACCAGTCGCTGCCGGCGCTGGAGGCGTTTCGCGAATGGTTGCTGGAAGAGCCGGATATGCGGGCTTGAGGGGAGGTGTTGGCTGGGGGGGATATCGCGAGCAAGCTCGCTCCTACAGTGGGTGTCACGACCTGCCAGGCCATGGTCGGCCGCCTTGTGAGGGGGCTCGCAAGAGGCGGTCTACCATGGCCATTGCGGTGCGCTTATTTTCCTGAATCAGGCACCCGCCCCCGCACCAGCTCCATCCAGCGCCCGTCGCACCTTGTCCAGCAACTCGCCGATCTGGAACGGCTTGAACAGCATGTCCATGCCCGGCGCCAGGAACGCCTGGCGGTTCAGCGCACTCTGGGCATATCCGGTCATGAACAGAATCGGCAACGCAGGCCGCCATCCCCGGGCGACATCGGCCAGCTCACGGCCGCTCATGCGCGGCAGACCGACATCGGTCAGCAGCAACTCGATGGACGGATCGTTCTGCAGGTTCTCCAGCGCCAGCTCGATGCTTTCCACCGCCGTGCAGCGGTAGCCGGCATCCAGCAGTACTTCACTGACGAACATCCGCACTGCCGGCATGTCCTCGACGATCAGCAAGTGCTCGCCGTGCCCTTGCGAGTTGACGCTGTCAGGCACCACGCTGGGCGCCGAGGGCGCGCTGCTGGCCGGCAGGATCATGGTCACTTCCGTCCCCCGGCCGATCACGCTGCGGATATAGGCGTCGCCGCCGGACTGGCGGGCGAAGCCGTAGATGGTCGAAAGCCCCAGACCAGTGCCCTGGCCCAGCGGTTTGGTGGTGAAGAAGGGTTCGAAGACCTTGTCGATCACGCTGTGGTCGATGCCGATACCGTCATCGCGCACCGACAGCGAAACATACGCGCCGTCCTGCAGCTTGGGGTTGCCGAGGGCGCTGGCGCTCTGCGTGGTAACCCAGATGGTGCCGCCCTGGGGCAAGGCATCGCGGGCGTTGATCACAAGGTTCAGCACCGCGCTTTCCAGTTGCACCGGGTCGACCAGCGCGGTCGCCGGTTGATCGGTCAGTTCCAGCTTGAGGGCGATGCGTTCGCCGATGGTGCGGATCAGCAGCTCTTCCAGCGAACGCACATGCTCGTTGATGTCCACCGGCCGGGTATCCAGCGGCTGCTGGCGGGCGAAGGCCAGCAGGCGGTGGGTCAGCGAGGCGGCGCTGGTGGCGGAGTTCAGTGCTGCGTCGGCGTAGATCTGAAGCTTGCCCGCCGGTTGCCCGCTGGTCTGTTTGCGGATCAGTTCCAGGCTGGTGATGATCCCGGTGAGCAGGTTGTTGAAGTCGTGGGCGATGCCGCCGGTGAGCTTGCCGAGGGCGTCCATTTTCTGCACCTGCAGCAGTTGCGCTTCGGTGCGCGCGCGCTCGGCGACCTCTTTCGCCAGTTGGGTGTTGGCGTCGTCCAGTTGTGCCCGGTGTGAGCGCTCGCGGTGGCGGTGCTCGGTGACGTCCTCGACGAACACCAGGCTGGAGCCCGGCGTGCGGTAGGGTGAAATCTGCCACTCGGTTTCCCGCGTCTCGCCCTTGACCCGCATGTTCAGCGTGCCTTTCCAGCGCTCGCCGTCGGCCAGGCGCAGGCGCAACTCGCCGATCGTGGCCGACGGATTATCTTTCAGGCAGTCATTCAGGGCGTTCGGGTCATCGTTGTCCGGCAGCAGCCGGGCAAAGGCGTGGTTGCATTCGTGGACGGTCAGGTTGGCGTCGAGCACGGCGATGGGCGCCGTGACGTTGGTGAAGATCTCGCGAAAGCGCGCCTCGCTCTCGCGCAGGGCGTGTTCGGTGTCGCGAACCCGCAGCAGGGTGCGCAGGGTCGCCAGCAGCACGTCCGGGTCCACGGGGTGGATCAGGTAGGCATCGGCCCCGGCGTCGAGGCCGGTGATGATGTCGCCGGTCTGGATCGACGCGGCCGAGACGTGGATCACCGGCAGCAGGGCGGTGAGCGGGTCGGCGCGCAGCGTGCGGACGATATCGAAGCCGCTCATGTCCGGCAGGTTGACATCGAGGATCAGCGCATCGGGCCGTTCGCGCTCGATCAGCGCCAGGCCTTCGCCGCCGGTGCCCGCTTCGAGGACCTCGTAGCCGTGGCGGTCGAGGCGTCGGCGCAGGGCGTAGCGGGTGGCGACGTTGTCGTCGACGATCAACAGGCGGATGTCACGTTTCATCGACAGACTCCATGGCCACGGCCAGCGGAATGATGACGAAAAAGGTCGAGCCCATGCCGGGCTCACTCTGCACCCCGACTTCACCGCCGAGCAGGGCGGCGAAGCGCTTGCACAGCGACAGCCCCAGGCCCGTGCCGCGCAGGCGTTTCTGCAACGGCGAATCGACCTGGGAGAAGTCTTCGAACAGGGCGTTGTGCAGTTCCGGGGCGATACCGATGCCGGTATCGCTGACGGCGAACCGCACCTGGTCCGTGCCTTCAAGGCGGGCCGAGACGCGCACTTCGCCGCTGGTGGTGAACTTCAGCGAGTTGGAAATGAAGTTGCGCAGGATCTGCGCCAGCTTCTTGTCGTCGGTGTAAAGCCGCGGCAAGCCCACCGGTTCTTCGAAGATCAACGCCACTTCGGCGGTGTTGACGATCGGTCGGAACATGCCGCGCAGGGCGGCGAACAGGTCGAGCATGTCGAACCAGCCCGGCGAGATGGTGATGCGCCCGGCCTCGATCTTGGCAAGGTCCAGCAGGTCGTCGACCATGTCGCTCAGCTCGCGGGTGGCGTTGCTGACGAAGGCCACTTGTTTGTGCTGCTCGGGGCTCAGCGGGCCGTCCAGTTCGTCGGCGAGCAGGCTGGTGATGCTCAGGATCGAGCCCAGCGGGGTGCGGAACTCGTGGCTCATGTAGGACAGGAAGCGGCTTTTCAGGTCTGAGGCCTGGCGCAGTTGCTCGGCCTGGGTGTCGAGTTCCGAGTACAGCGCAAGGACACCCTGGTTGGTTTCTTCGAGTTCGGCGCGCAAGGCTCCGGCCTCGCTTTCCAGGCGCTGGAACAGCGTGCGCTGTTCATCGCTGAGGTTGGACAGGTCAACCATGGGATGCCTCCAGGGCGACGACCAGTACCGTGGCGTCGTCGCGGCCACGGCTGAAGTCGCGGTGCAGAACGGCGGCGATCACCGCCGGGTGGCGATGCACCAGGCCGGGATAGTCGCGCAGGTTCCATCGGGACTGCAGGCCATCGCTGTACATGATCAATAGATTTCCGTTCACGTGAGCATAGTCAAAGGGCTGGGCTTTCCGGTATTGCACGCCGACGATGCCCGGGTGCGAGGTCAGCCCGCGGTAGTTCTCCGGGGCGATCAGGCTGGCGCCGATATTGCCGATGCCGGTAAAGCACAGGCTGTCGCTGCCGGCGCTGAACTGGGCGACTGCGGCTGCGCCGCCGCGGCTGCCGGTCATCGCCTGGTGCATGTCCTGAAACAGGTCGTGCGGGGCGGCGAAGGGCATGCGTGCAAACACCTTGCGCCCGGCGAGGGCGGCGCGCTCGGCTTCTTCGCCATGGCCCAGGCCATCGATCACCAGCGCGCTGACGCCGTTGTCCGCCAGTACCAGTTGCCAGCAATCGCCGCAGGCCGGGTCGTCGTGCAGTGAATGTTGGCTGGCGCCGAAGGGCAGGTCGGCATTGCGCTGGCCGCCGGCGTAGAAGCGCGTCAGCAGCACCGCGCCGCGCTCGTCGGCGTACATGTCGAAGACTTCCGCCTGGCGTGATATCGCGCCCAGGCCGATGCCCTGGGTGCCGCGGGTGGAGAAGCCGTCGGTCAGGCAGGCCTCGCGGTCGAAGCCGCCAGCGCGGTCGATCGCCAGAATTTCCACGCCGACGCCGGTTTTGCCAGGCACCGCCTGTACATGCAGTTCACCACGGGCGGCGTGCTTGAGCAGGTTGCTCGCCAGCTCCGTGGTGACCAGTGCCACCCGTCCGGCATCACCCTCGTTGAAGCCCAGCTGTTCGGCGAGCTTCTGGGTGGTCCGGCGGGCGTAGCCGATCTGGCTGACGTCTTCAATGATCAGGACTTGGGTCAGTGCACCCGCAATCGTCACGTCCATCGGGTGATCGTTATGCGGGTGCCCTCGCCGGGTGCGGTGTCCAGTTCGAACTCTTCCACCAGCCGCTTGGCGCCCGACAGGCCCAGGCCCAGGCCGCCGCCGGAGGTCCAGCCGTCGGTCATGGCCAGGCGGATATCGGCAATGCCGGGGCCGTTGTCGCTGAACTTCAGGCGCACGCCCACCCGGCCAACGTCTTCCAGTACCTGCCAGTCCATGTCGCCGCCACCGCCATAGACCATGGTGTTGCGTGCCAGCTCGCTGACCGCGGTGACCAGTTTGGTCTGGTCGATCAAGCGCATACCGCACTCGGTGGCGACTTTGCGCGCAGTCTGGCGCGCAAGCACCACATCCTGTTCCAGGCGGATCGGTTGGGTGCCGCTGCTGCGCACGATCATTGTCGGGCTACTCGTTCCTGGAGCAGGCGCATGCCCCGCTCGACGTTCAGTGCCGTGCTGACACCGGGCAGGGTCAGGCCAAGTTCCACCAGGGTGATCGCCACCGAGGGCTGCATGCCCACCAGCACCGTGCGTGCATCCATGATGCTCGACAGGCCGGAAATGGTGCCGATCATCCGGCCGATAAAGGAGTCGACCATGTCCAGCGCAGAGATATCGATCAGCACGCCCTTGGCGGACGTGCGACTGATGCGCTCGGACAGGTCGTCCTGGAGGGTCATGGCGAGTTGGTCGTGCATGTCGACCTGGATGGTCACCAGCAGGAACTCACCCATTTGCAGAATCGGAATGCGTTCCATGGGATCAGACCGGCTTGATAACGCTGATGCCCAGGCGGGTCAGCGCCAGTTTCAGGGCATCGGCCAGGTTGGCCTTGGTCACCACGCCTTGCAGGTCCAGGCCCAGGTGAACGATGGTCTGGGCGATTTGCGGACGCACGCCGCTGATGATGCAGTCGGCACCCATCAGGCGGATCGCGGTGACGGTCTTGAGCAGGTGCTGGGCGACCAGGGTGTCGACGGTCGGTACCCCGGTGATGTCGATGATGGCGATTTCGGCACCGGTATCGACGATGCGCTGTAGCAGCGACTCCATCACCACCTGGGTGCGTTGCGAGTCGAGGGTGCCGATCATCGGCAGCGCCAACACGCCGTCCCACAGCTTGACCACCGGGGTGGACAGTTCCAGCAACTCTTCCTGCTGGCGCTTGATCACCGATTCACGGGATTTCTGGAAGGTGCGGATGGTGTGCATGCCGAACGCATCGAGCAGTTCGGAGATTTCCCAGAGTTGTTCGGCCAGTTGCGCCGGATCTTCACGGTAGTGGCGTTGCAGCAGACTGAACAGCGGGCCTTTGAGGGCAAAGATGAACGCCGCAGTTTGCTGCGAATCATGGCCCAGCAGGGCGCGGCTGTGGGAGAGCTTTTCGAGGAACTGGCGGGTGTTTTCCCAGCCCGCAGCGTTGATGCTTGGACCGCCGCCTTGTTCCAGCCCGGCGGTCACCAACTGCAGGAACTCCGAAGTCTGCTGTTGCAGGTCGTGTTCCTTGAGGTTGCGCGTCGAGCCGCTGTCTTCGAGGCCCTTGGTCCACTCGCCAAGCAGTTGACTGCGTTGGGATTTGATCGCTTCGAGGGTGCTGGTGTTGAGTGTTGCCATTTTTATTGATCGCTCCTGAAAAAAGGACCGGTTGTCCCGAAGCACCGGTCTGCGGACAGTAGCACCGCCGGTGAGAAAATGCTGGGCGTCTTGCCACTATTGGCAGGGAATGTGACTCCGATCATTGGGGTGGGCAAATGGTTCCGTGGCAGCAGAACGATCAATCGCGAAGGCGCCCGGCACGGAGGGTCAGCGGCCAGGTGATCCGGCGGCGGGTGGTCGGGTCGCCCCATTCCTCGGCGAACTGTTGCGCCAGGGTGTCGACCGGATTGAAACCGAGCGCCTGTTGCGCGGCCTTCACCGCCGACCAGGTGTTCAGGTAGCCGATCAACTGCGGCAGGTTCCACTGCATCTCGATGACCTGCGGCGGCAAGTCTATTGCCGCGAAGGGGAAGGGCAGGTCGCGGTAGCCGGTTTCCACATGACGGCGCTCGGGCGGCCAGTAGCTGACGATGTCGTGGTAGTAGAACTGCTGCAGGTGGCGGTCCAGTTCGCCCTCCAGGTGCAGCACGCCGTAGGTGATCAGGGCGATTGCCGCCTGGGGCCGGGCGATGCGCCGGGCCTCGGCGTAGAAACGGTCCAGGTCCAGCCAGTGGGCGGCCTGGGCGACGGTGATCAGGTCGACGCTGTTTTCCGCCAGGCCGCTGTCTTCGGCCAGGGCGGCGCGGTAGATCACGCCTTCGCGGGGTTCGGCGGCGGCGATCTGCGTAGCGCTGGCGTCGGTGGCTACCACCTCGTCGAAGCGCTCGGCCAGCAGCACCGACAGTTGCCCGGTGCCGCAACCGCAATCCAGCGCCCGGCCGGTGCCGGGGCTGATGCTGGTCAGTTCGTCGATCAGTTCCAGCGGGTAGCTCGGTCGGTAGGCCGCGTAGCCGGCCGAGCCGCTGGAGAAATGATCCTTGAAGATGCTGCTTGTCATGAGCTCGGCCTCTGTCTTTTTTTGGTAAAGCGATGCTAGCGCCTGCCAGAGTGTCGACCCAATACGACCTTTATCTGTAGTGGTTGCCCGGCATGGCAAGGGTCGGCCCTTTGGCGCACCTGATATTTTTGTCAGTAGACGGAGATACAGCCCTGTTTCAGCATGGTCGTACTGTTTAAACCCACAACTGCAAGTTGAGGTCTCGATGAACAATTTCTGCTCGATCAAGCAACGGGTAGTGTCTTTCTTTTCCTCGGCTCTTGCGTTCACAGTGCTATCAGCCTGCACAGCAATGCCTCCTGCAAACGATCAGGATGAAAAAAATGCCGTGGCGGGTTGCGAGGCTACGACCACCCAGAATTACACCGGCTACATTCAGCCAGGCTGGAACCAGAGCACGCCGAAGAGCATGGTCGTTGGTTCTGATCCGCAGTATCCAGCAACGCTGGATTCAAATGGCCATCTTTATGAAAACCGCGCGTTGTCCAATCAGCGACTTAGCCAGGTCTTCAGTGACATCGCTAACTACCGTGTCAAGAGTAATACCTTCGTTCCGTTTTTTATCAATGGCGATCTTACGCACTTTGGTCATGGTCACGAGAGAGAGACGACCCAGAAGCTGTTCCGTGGGTTGAGTGGCGGTCCTGGGGGGCCGTTATTCTTTCCAGGGCTCGGTAATCACGACTATGACCAAAACGTCGGAGAGTGTGCCAATAATGGATGTGCGCGTGATTCGGTGTGTGATGTCCTGCAGTGGGAGATGCAGATTCCTGGCTTGCGCAGTATCGATTACCACTATGCCAAGCCGGAGCACCGAGGGAGCCTTTCCTATTCTTTTGATATTGGCCGTATGCATTTCATACAACTGCATAATGGGCCGCTCTACAGCGTCTATTTCGAGACGGGCAATCACATAACGTCGCCAAAGCGAAAATTCAATATCCGTGACTCGCTGAGTTGGCTGGAGTCTGATTTGCGTGATGCACGGGCACGCGGTCAGTACATCTTTATCAATCTGCACAAGCGTAATACGTGGCCGTCGGGGGATGTTGCGCGGTTCAAGGCGATGGTCAATAACTATCTGGTAAGCGCCGTGTTCGCCGGGCATGTACATGGCGAGTTAGGCCTTGTGCCCTATGAGTGGGAGATAGAGCGGTATGGCCTTGTTCCGGTATTTCAGAGTGGTGCGCTGCTGAATAAAAGCTATCTGATTGTTGAGTTTGAGCCGGATGTGACCGCTGACCTTGGTGCTGCCAAGGTTTACAAGGTTGCTCCCGGAAAGAGCAATGCCCAGAAAGAGATTGTCTCTGGCGTGCTGCTCCGAGGCGAACGGAAAAACTTCCCTCCCGTAACCTTAAGGACACGTTGGTGACCCTGTACGAGGATTTCCAGCATCGATTTTTATATTTATCCGTGAGCCGCGTATCGTACAGCCCGACACAGCGGCTCATCCATCAGCGCTCTTTCGCCCCGCGAATATGCTTGACCAGCAACTTCTCCAACTGCTCCCACAACGCCGGGTCGGTGCTGAAGGCGACGTTGAAGCGCATCCAGCCGGTGGCCTGGGAGTCCACCATGAACAACTGGCCAGGGCCGAGCATGATGCCCTGATCAAGGGCGTCGTCCACCAACGCGGCACTGTCGGCGATGGCCGGGTGGCGGGTCCAGATGTACATGCCTTCGTCCGATTCGATAAACCGTTCGAAACCCAGCCGCGCCAGTTGCCGGCCCACTTCCTGATGCGCTTCGGCCAGGCGCTGGCGCAGGCGCTTGAGGTGTTTGCGCCAGCGACCGTCGGTGATCGCAGCGTAGACCACCCGTTCCATCACCTGGGAGGTGGTCAGCCCCGAGCGCATCTTCAGTTGCACCAGTTGCTGCATCAGTTCCGGGTTGGCCAGCATGTAGCCGACCCGCACGTTGGGCGAGATGCTCTTCGAGTAACTGCCGACGTAGACCACCTGCTGCAGGTGGTCGAGGGTGGTCAGGCACGGTTGCGGCTCTTCGATCATGTCGGCGTAGAGGTTGTTTTCCACCAGACGGAAGCCGTGCTGGGTCGCCAGTTGCAGCAAACGGTGCAATTGCACCAGTGGGGTTCGCGAGCAGGTCGGGCTGTGCAGGTGCGGCTGGGTGAAGAACACGGTCGGGCGATGATGGTCGAGCAGCCGCTCCAGGTGCTCCAGGTCGTAACCGTTGGGCGTGCGCGGCACGCCGAGCAGGGTGGCGCCCTGGAAGCGCAGGATGCTCATCAGGTTCGGGTAGCCGGGATCGTCCACCAGTACCACGTCACCGGGCTTGACCAGTGTGCGCACCGCCAGGTCCAGCGCCTGGCTGGCGCCGTGGGTGAGCATCAACTGGTTGGGTGGCACGACGATGCGCAGGTCCTGTTGCAGGTTCTGCGCGGTCAAGGTGCGCAGTTCGGCCAGACCCATGGGGTCGCCGTAGCCGCTCAGTTCCATGACGCTGCTGGCGACCTGGCGCAGGCCGCGGCGCAGGCCGTCTTCGAACATCCAGTCGTTGGGCAGCCAGCCGCAGCCGGGCTTGAACGCCAGTTGCCGGCTTTCGAAGATCTGTTGCAGGTACCACTCGGAGTTGAACGCCGGCTTGGCCGGGTCCGGTTCGCTGGTCTGGGGATCGATCAGGTCGCCAGCGGTGCGGTTGACGAAGAACCCGGCGGTGCCGCGGCTGACCAGCAGCCCTTGGGCCACCAGGCGGTCATAGGCTTCGACCACGGTGAAGGTGCTCACCGAATATTTTGCGGCGAAGGCGCGGATCGATGGCACCTTGGCGCCGGGCTTGAGAGTCTGGTTCTCGATCGCTTCGCGCAACCCGTTGATGATCTGGTTGACCAACGGGGGCGAGGCATCGGGGCGTAGTTCGAACATGGGGAAGCAGTGCCTTCGAGTGAGCGTAACGCCGGCCGCGCATGCGCTGTATTGCATTGACGGCCTGTACAGTGCAGTGACGATTAGTGCGCGCTGTGCATGGCTCTTGAGGCCGTACATTTTTACATTAGGTAGCAGTTACCGCTAGATCAATGCCGTGAAGCTTCATGAACAACCGCTCGTCGAACCATGAATTCTCGATGCAAGGCCCAGCCCTTGTGTCTCTCCCGCTGATACCGGCGTGTGAAATCGTCGGAAACAGCGTTCTTGCAGCACCTTTCAGGCCCACCGGACGAGCCTGAGCACGACACAAAAGCTGCCCAGCATTAGCCGTTCGTCGGCCCGGACAGCGTCGTGCACGTCGAATCAGAGCAACTGATGCAGTAGGGGGCGCGACGTCATGTCGCGCCCCGGTTGAGTTTCCTTGGATAAAAAGAACACGGGGTAGACCACTGATGGACGCAACATCCACATCGACTTCTGCAGAGAAGTCGGGGCACGAGAGCAAGCTGGCGGCTTCGCTCAAATCACGTCACTTGACCATGATGTCGATCGCCGGCGTTATCGGCGGCGCATTGTTCGTCGGTTCCGGCAGCGTGATCCACAGCGCCGGCCCGGCTGCAGTACTGGCTTACCTGGCGGGCGGCATCCTGGTGGTGCTGGTCATGCGCATGCTCGGTGAAATGGCGACGTCCTCGCCGGACACCGGCTCCTTCTCCACCTATGCCGAGCGCGCCATTGGTCGCTGGGCCGGTTTCACCATCGGCTGGTTGTACTGGGGCTACTGGGTGATCCTGATGGCGTGGGAAGCCTACGTCGCCGGCAAGATCCTGCACGGCTGGTTCCCCTCGGTGAGCATCAACAGCTTCGTGCTGATTGCCACCCTGGCGCTGATCTGCGTGAACTTCTTCAACGTCAAGCACTACGGTGAGTTCGAGTTCTGGTTCGCCCTGATCAAGGTCGTGGCCATTGTCTGCTTCCTGGTGGTCTGCGCGGCGGCGGTGATGAACCTGTGGCCGACCGGTGAAGTCAGCGGCATGGCCAACCTGACCGCCCACGGCGGCTTCATGCCTAACGGCATCGAGTCGGTGGTGGTGGCGATGCTGGGTGCGATGTTCGCCTTCCTCGGTGCGGAAATCGTCACCATCGCGGCCTCCGAGTCGAAAGACCCGGCCGGCCAGATCGTCAAGGCGACCAACTCGGTGGTCTGGCGCGTTTGCCTGTTCTACATTGGCTCGATCTTCCTGATCGTCTGCCTGGTGCCGTGGAATGACCCGCTGATGGGCACCTCCGGCTACGGTTCGTACCGCCGCACCCTGGAACTGCTGGGTATTCCGGGCGCCGAGTTCGTGATGAACTTCGTGGTCCTGACCTCGGTCAGCAGCTGCCTGATCTCGGCTCACTACACCGCCTCGCGCATGATGTTCTCGCTGGCGACCCGTGGTGACGCACCGAAGATCTTCAAGATGACCCGTGCCGGCACCGGCGTACCGGTCTTCGCAATCATCGGTTCGTGCGCTGTTGCAGTGATCTGCGCCCTGATCAACTTCAACGAGGCCCTGCGTCCGAAAGACGTACTGGACACCTTGATGAACACCACCGGCATGATCGCCATGCTGGTGTACCTGGTGATCGCCTGCTCGCAACTGAAGATGCGCCGCAAGCTGGAAGCCGAAGGCAAGCAGATCCGCCTGAAAATGTGGCTGTTCCCTTGGCTGACCTACCTGAGCATCGTGTTCATCGTTGGCTGCCTGGTGACCATGGCGTTCGTCGAGGAGTACCAGATTCTGGTGATCTCCACCGGCGCGGCGGCGGCGGTCGTGGCAATGATGGGTATGGTTGTGCACTACCGGGCGCTGAAGAAAGCGGCCTGATGGTGTAGTTCCATCATCGCGACGGTTCGGCGCCCCGACAAGCTCGCTCCTACGGGTATTCAGACCTTGTAGGAGCGAGCTCGTCGGGGCGCCGAACCGTCGCGATGCCCTCCAGCCTTAATGCTGCTTGGCCTTCCTGATCCGCAGCAGAATCACCCCCAGCATCAACCCCACCACCGGCGCCAGTCCCAGCAGCGCATCCCGCGGCGCAATGTGTGCGCCCAACGTATCCAGCCCCGCATACAGCAACTTGAACAGGCTCAGCAGGTAATAGGTGATCGCGATGATCGACAAACCTTCTACCGCCCGCTGAATCTTGATCTGCGACTCGGCCCGGGCAGCCAGGCTGCGCAGGATCTCGGCGTTCTGCTCCTCCATGTCCACCTGCACCCGCGCCTGCAACAGGTCGCCGAGGTTGGCCACGCCCTTGGCCAGGTGATCCAGCCGCTGTTCGGTCGCAGCGCAGTAACGCACGGTCGGCTTGAAGCGTCGTTCGATGAACACGCCCAGGCGCTGGTAATCCTCGACGTTGCCCTCACGCAGTTCCGTCAGCCGCTCGAACACCAGTTGCGCGTAGGCCTGGGTGGCGCTGAAGCGGTGGCGGCTTTTCACTGTGCTGGCGACCACCTGCCGCGACAGTTCGACGATGTCTTCCAGCAACACTTTGGCCTGCACGCCACTGGCCCCGGCATTGCGCTGCGACAGATCGACCAGCGTCCGGTCGAAACCGTCCAGTTGCGGGCTGAGATCTTTGGCTGTGCTCAGCGCCAGTGATGCCATCATCCGGTAGGTTTCGAGCTCCAGCAGGCGACGCACCATGCGCCCGAGCCGGTAGGCATTGAGCCTGTGATTGACGAAAAGCAACCGGTTGACGCCATCTTCGTCCAGACGAAAGTCGCTCCACACCACCGCATCACCACCGCCCACGCTGGAGCCGCTGGGGTCTTTGAAACCGTAACTGGCGAAGTCCAGGCCCGGTTCCTCGCGCACCACCAGTTGCATGGCGTTGATCAGTTGCTCGCGGTACGGCTCGATGGCGGCGGCCAGGGCAGGAGGCAGGCCGCTCCACTGCGGATCGGCGCTGGTGCTGGGCTGGACCAGGGTCAGGGTGAAGAACTCGGAATGGCGTTCCCATTTGAACGGGCAGCCGTCGAAGCGGCTGATGCCCTGCACCGCGTCGGTGTCGGTGGCGTCCGGGCAGCAGCGCTGCAGCAGGGCGTTACAGGGTTGCTGGCCACCGATGAACGCCAGGTGAAAGACATGGGCCGGGGCGTCGAAATACAGGGAGGGACGAGCATGCAGCTCGTTGTGCAAGGCGGTGCGTTGGGGGTGCATGGATGTTCAGCCGTGTTTTTGGAATTGTCTGCGGATACAACTGCGTATCTGGGGAGACTTGGCGAGTGACTGGCAGGTCACGTCCGTCCGGCTGGACGAAATGTCGCAGGGAGGCGGAGCGGGGAGTCCCGCTCCGTTCCAGGGGTCACGCGGGGCGAGCGGCGGCGGCCTGGTTGCTGCGCCGGCGGTACATCAGTAACAGGAAGACGAACCAGAACGGCATCGCCGTCAGCGCGGCACGGGTGTCGGCTTCAAGGGCGAGCAGCGACAGCACGAACAGCAAAAAGCCCAGGGTGGCGATGGCCATGGGCACGCCGCCGGGCATCTTGAAGGTCGAGCGCTGGTGCGCCGCCGGATTGGCCCGGCGATAGGCCAGGTAGGCGGCGAGGATCATCGACCAGGTGAACAGTACCAGTACTGCCGACACGGTGGAGATCAGGGTGAACGCAGTCATCACCTCGGGGATCACGAACAGCAGCGTCAATCCGGCCAGCATGCAGATGCCCGAGAACATCAAGCTGTACACCGGCACGCTGAGCTTCGACAGCCGGCCGAAAATCGCCGCTGCATTGCGCCGCTCGGCCAGGCCGAAGAGCATCCGGCAGCCCGAGTACACACCGCTGTTGGCCGACGACGCGGCCGACGTCAGCACCACGAAATTGATCATCCCGGCGGCGGCAGGGAAGCCCGCCAGCAGGAACAGTTCGACGAAGGGGCTGCGGTTGGCCGGCACTTCGGCCCAGGACACCACGCTGATGATGCAGACCAGCGCGAGGATGTAGAACAGCAGGATCCGCGCCGGGATGGTGTTGATTGCCTTGGGCAGGGTGCGCTCCGGGTTCTTCGCTTCGGCAGCGGTGGTGCCGATCAGCTCGGTACCGGCGAAGGAGAACACGGCAATCTGGAAGCCGGCGAAGAAGCCGCTGGCGCCATGGGGGAAGATCGCCCCCGGCGTGACCATATGCCCCAGCGAGGCCGCCACGCCGTTGGGCGAAGTGAACGAGGTGGCAATCATCACCAATGCGGTGAGGATCAGCACGACGATGGCAACGATCTTGATGATCGCGAACCAGAACTCCACCTCACCGAAAATACGCACCGCCAGCATGTTCAGGCCCAGCAGCAGGAACAGGGTGAAAAAGGCCGGCATCCACGCGGGCAGGTCCGGGTACCAGTACTGCATGAACCCGGCGACGACCACCACATCGCCCACCACCGCCACGCTCCAGCTTAGCCAGTACGACCAGCTCAGGACGAAACCGGCCCGCGGCCCGAGGTAGGCGGCAACAATGTCGGCGAAGGATTTGAAGCGCAGGTCCGAGAGCAGCAGCTCGCCCATGGCGCGCATCACGAAGAACAGGAAAAAACCGATGATCGCGTAGACCAGGATGATCGACGTGCCAGACAGGGCGATGATCTTGCCCGAGCCCATGAACAGCCCGGTACCGATCGCTCCGCCAATGGCAATCAGCTGGATATGGCGGTTTTCCAGCGTGCGTTGCAGGTGCCCGTCGGCAGCGGGCTGCGCGGAAGACGTGTGCATGATCGAACCTCTTTTGTTGTTGTAGTTGATCAGATGGGCCCCGCCCGGGCGGGGCGGGAGACGTCAGGTATTGGCTTCGAAGCCTTGCAGGGTGTTCACCGCGTTGATGCCGATCTCGTCGACCATGTAGCCGCCCTCCATGACGAACAGGGTGGGCAGCGCGGCGCCGGCAATCAGCTGGCCTAGGCGCAGGAAGTCTTCGCTGGTCAGGCGGAAATGGCTGATGGGGTCATCTTCGAAGGTGTCGACGCCCAGGGAGATGATCAGTTGTTCCGGGCGGTAGGCGACGATGCGGGCGAGGGCGTGGGCCAGTGCTTCGCTGAAGCGCGCCCAGGTGGTGCCGCGGGCCAGCGGATAGTTGGCGTTGAAACCTTCTCCCGCACCCTGGCCGGTCTCTTCGGCATAGCCGGAGAAGTACGGGTAGGACACATGGGGATCGCCGTGGATCGAGGCGAAGAACACGTCTGGGCGGTCGTAGAAAATGTTCTGCGTGCCATTGCCGTGGTGAAAGTCCACGTCGAGGATAGCCACCCGCTTCGAGCCTTGGGCCAGGCAGCGTTCGGCGGCGATCGCGGCATTGTTCAGGTAGCAATAGCCGCCCATGTACTCGCGGGCCGCGTGGTGGCCCGGTGGGCGACACAGGGCAAAGGCGCTGTGATGCTGGCCGAGGACTTTGTCCATCGCCGTCAGGGCCACGTCGGCGCTGGCGCGCACCGCTTCCCAGGTGCCGGCGGTGATCGGCGACCCGGCGTCCATCGCATAGAAGCCCAGCTTGCCGTCGATGAACCCGGGCTCCGGCGCGCCGGCCAGGTCCCGTACCGGCCAGACCAGCGGCAGGGCGTCGTGGGTTTTGCCGGTGGCCGACCACTCGCCCCAGGCGTTTTCCAGGAAGGCCACGTAGCGTTCGCTGTGAGCGGCCACATAGCAGGCCCTGTCGTAACGCTGCTCGGCGATCACCTCGCCCAGCCCGCTGCTGCGGACGCGAGCCAGGACGGTTTCGACCCGTTGCGGTTTTTCGAAGGACGGCGTCAGGGCGCCGTCCTTGAGTTCGGTGCCGTGGTGCAGGCGGTGGCTGGGACTGAATACGGTCAGCACAGGGGCGTCCTCGGATGGTGTTGTTGTGAGGACAATTTTCACGCTAGGGTCGGGAAATTGTTTTGCTTTATTTCAGGCGAATACGGTTAAGTTAGCGAATTCATTTCAGGGAATTGGCGTAATGAGCAAAGACAGTTCTTTTGACTCGCTGGATGGTGTGGACCGCACGTTGCTGCAACTGCTGCAGGACGACGGGACGCTGTCCAGCGCAGCCTTGGGCGAGCGCCTGTCGATGTCGGTCACGCCGTGCTGGCGCCGGCGCAAGCGTCTCGAAGACCTCGGCATCATCCGCGACTACCAGGCCAACCTCGACCGTCGCAAGCTCGGCTACGACGTCATGGCATTCGCCCAGGTGCGGTTCGGTAACGTGTCGGACAACGCGCCGGATCAGTTCGAACGGGCCATCGGCGAACTGCCGCAAGTGCTGTCCTGCCACAAGGTCACGGGCGAGGCGGACTACGTGCTCACGGTGGTGGCGACTGACCTTGAGAGCTACGGGCGCTTCGTCGAGGACGTGCTGCGCCGCCAGCCGGGGATTGCCTCGATCCAGTCGAGCCTGTCGCTGCGCGAGGTGAAGGCGGTGACGCGCTTGCCGGTGCGGCAGTAAGCATGCGCCCGGCCTGGAACTGTCGGGGTTGAGCTGTTGCCTCATATTGTCGGTGGATGATTTTCATTCGAATCCACCGGCAGTTTTGTCTAAGCTCTCAAACGTTTTTTCAGCGAATTAAGGAATGTGCCCAATGAAAAAGTGGATTGCTCTGTCTGTCGCCCTGTGTGCCAGCGCTGCGGTGAATGCCGCCGATTCCCTCAAGGTCGAGCTCAAGGAAGCCAGCGCCCAGGGCGAAGGCAAGAGCGTCGGGTTCGTCACTATCACCCAGAGCCCGTATGGCGCGGTGTTCACGCCGGAGCTGAGTGGCGTGGCGCCGGGCGTGCATGGCTTCCACGTTCATGCCAACCCGAGCTGCGCGCCGACTGAGGTTGACGGCAAGGCGGTCCCGGCCGGTGGTGCCGGTGGGCACTGGGACCCGAAGAACACCGGCAAGCACAGCTTCCCGTGGGATGACGCCGGCCACCAGGGCGACCTGCCGGCGCTGATCGTCACCGCAGACGGCAAGGCCGCGCAGCCGCTGCTGGCGCCGAAGATCAAGAATCTGGATGAGCTCAAAGGCCATGCGCTGATGATTCATGCCGGTGGCGATAACCACTCGGATCATCCGGCCCCGCTGGGCGGCGGCGCGGCGCGGTTTGCTTGTGGCGTGATCAAGTAACGGTTGTTGGAATAAAGAATCCCGGTCTTTTGGCCGGGATTTTTTGTGGCGGGCTTATCGCGACGCTTCGGTGCGATAAGCCCTGAGTCAAGCCACCGCCAACCTCCTTCCCGGTACCGCCTCCAGCAACTCCCGCGTATAGCGGTCCTGCGGCCTTTCCAGTACATCCTGCGCCGACCCCTGTTCCACCACCTGCCCCTGGCGCAACACCACCACTTCATGGGCCAGGCTGGCGACCACCGCCAGGTCATGGGACACCAGCACATAGGCCACGCCCAGTTCCGCCTGCAATTCCCGCAGCAGGTCGAGGATCTGCGCCTGCACCGATACGTCCAGCGCCGACACCGGCTCATCCAGCAGCAACAGATCCGGCTTGAGCGCCAGGGCGCGGGCGATGGCGACGCGTTGGCGCTGGCCACCCGACAACTCGCGCGGCAGACGATCGAGGTAGCTGGCGGGCAATTGCACCTGGTCCATCAGTTGCCGCGCCGCCTGTTCCAGTTCACGGCCCTTGAGCAGGCCGAACGACACCAGCGGCTCGACCACGCTCTGGTAGATGCTGAAACGCGGGTCCAGCGCGGCGAAGGGGTTTTGTTGCACCAGTTGCATGCGTTGGCGCAGCGGTCTGAATTGCTTCCAGCTCAGGCCGCCGATGTCCTGGCCGTCGAAGCGCACGCGGCCACGGCTGGGGTGATCCAGGCCGAGGGCGATGCGCAGGCTGGTGCTTTTGCCCGAGCCGGATTCACCGACGATGGCCAGGGTCTGTCGTGGATAGACATTCAAGCTCAGCCCCTGCAAGGCCTGGAAACTCTGCTGTGCGCCGGCATGCCGGGGCAGGCGAAAGTCTTTACCAACGTCCTCGAAACTGAGCAGCGGCTGCGCCCCGCGGATGTCCACCGGCACGGGCCGACGGGTTTCGCCGAAGGCCGGCGCAGCGGCCAGCAGGTCGCGGGTGTAGGCGTGGCTGGGGGCGGACAGCACGTCCCGCGCCGGACCGGCTTCCATCACCTCACCGTTCCTCATCACCAGCACCCGGTCGGCGCGGTCGGCGGCCACGCCGAGGTCGTGGGTGATGATCACCAGAGCGATGCCCCGCGCTTTCACCAGTTGCTCCAGGTGGTCGAGGATGCGTTTTTGCACCGTTACGTCGAGGGCGCTGGTGGGTTCGTCGGCGATGATCAGCTTCGGCTCGCCGGCCAGGGCGATGGCGATCAGCACGCGCTGGCGCATGCCGCCGGAAAGCTCATGGGGATACTGCACGGCGCGTAGGGCGGGGTTGTCGATGCCCACCTGTTCCAGCAGTTCCAGCACATCGGCGTCCAGCCCCGGATAGCGCCGACCATGGCGCAGGATCAGGCTTTCGCCGATCTGCTTGCCGATGCTCAGGGTCGGGTTGAGGCTGACCATCGGGTCTTGTGGCACCAGGCCGACCACCCGGCCGCGCAACTGTTGTTTGACCTTGTCGCTGGCGTGGCTGATGTCCTGGCCACTGACCACCAGGCTGCCTCCGTCGATCCGCGCGGTCAGCGGCAACAGGCCGAGCAGGGCGCTGGCGAGGGTGGTCTTGCCCGAGCCGGACTCGCCGACGATGGCCAGGGTCTCGCCCGGCTCCAGGTGAAAACTCACCCCGCGCACCGCTTCGGTGACGCGTCCGGCGCTGTGGTAACTGACCCGCAGGTCCTTGACGTCGATCAGGCGGCTCATCGTTGGACCTCTTCGAAAGTGCGGGCGATATGGTTGAGGCTGAATACCACCAGCACCAGGAACAGCCCCGGCAGCAGCGACACCCACGGCGCAGTGATCAGGAAGTGGCGACCGTTGGCGATCAACGTGCCCCATTCCGCCGCAGGCGGCGCGGCGCCGAAGCCGAGGAAGCTGAGGCCGGCGGTGGCGAGGATCGCCGCGCCGACATCGAGGGTGGCGAGCACCGCCACCGGGCCCCAGGCGTTGGGCAGCACATGGCGCAGCAGGGTGCGGCCCCAGCTCGCGCCGCCCAGCCGCGCCGCTTCGACATAGGGCAGGGTCTTGATCCGCAGCACCTCGGCGCGCGTGGTGCGGGCGAAACCGGGAATGATCCCGACGCCCACGGCGATTGCCACCGGCACCGTGCCGAAGCCGATCGCGGTGACCATGGCCAGGGCCAGCAGCAGGCCGGGCAGGGCCAGCAGCACATCGACCACCCGCATGATCACTGCGTCCAGGCGCCCGCCGATAAAGCCCGAGACAATGCCCAGGCCGAGCCCGACCACCAGCGCCAGGCCCACCGCCAGCAAGGCCGCCAGCACCGAAAGCCGTGAGCCGTACAGCACCCGTGTGTAGAGGTCGCGGCCCAGTTCATCGGTGCCGAACCAGTGCGTGGCGCTGGGTGGTAGCAGTTTGGCCGCAGGCTGGGTGGCGTAGGGATCGACGCTGGTGAACAGACCGGGCAGCACGGCCGCCAGCAGGGTGAACAGCAGCAGTGCCATGGCCAGCACGAAGCCGGGCCGGCGCAATAGCGGCCCGGCCTGGTCCAGCAGCCGTTGCAGGCGATGGCGCGGGCGCCAGTGAGGATGTTGCACGGCAGTCGAGAACGTACGTTGCAAGACAGTCATCTCAGGTCACCTTGGGCGCGTGGGTGATGCGCGGGTCGAGGATCGGATAGAGCAGGTCCACCAGCAGGTTGACCAGCACGAAGGCGGCGGCGGACACCGTGACCACGCCCAGCACCAGCGAAATGTCCTGGCGTAGCACGGCTTCCTGGACCAGCCGGCCGACGCCGTTGCGGGCGAAGATGGTTTCCACCAGCACCGCGCCTGACACCGTGTTGCCGACCTGCAGGCCAATTAGCGTCAGCAGCGGCAGGGCGGCATTGCGAAAACCGTGGCGGGCTTGCACCTGGCCGCGGCTCAGGCCCTTGGCGTAGGCGGTGGTGATGTAAGGCTCGCGCCAGATGTCCTGGAAACCACGTTGCAGCACCTGGGCGTAGACCGCGGCGCTGGGGATCGCCAGGGTTATCACCGGCAGCACCAGGCTTTCGAAGCCGATGCTGCCGGTGGCCGGGAACCAGCCCAGGCCGAAGGCGAAGACCTGGATCAGCAGCAGGCCCATCCAGAACACCGGCACCGAGATGCCCAGTGCCGGGAGGCGGGCGAGAGCGATTTTCAGCGGCTGCCAGCGCACATAGGCGGTGAGGTAGGCCAGGCCGATTCCGCCGACCAGCGACAGCAGGATCGCCAGCCCGGCCAGGGCCAGGGTTTGCGGCAGGCGCTCGGCGAGGATTTCGGTGACCGGGCGACTGAGGGTCAGTGACTGGCCCAGATCGCCCTGCAACACGCCCAGCAGCAGGTCGACGTAGCGCTCCAGCAGGCCCTGGTCGAGGCCGTAATAGGCGCGGGCCTTGGCCAGTTGTTCGGGCGACAGCGCATCGATTTCCATGCCCGAGGCGCTGAGCATGATGCTCAGCGGGTCACCCGGCAGCAGATAGAGAATGAAGTAGGTGATGGTGTAGGCACCCCAGAGCACCAGTGCGGCCTGGGCGATACGGCCGAGCAGGTAGCGGCTCATGGTTTGATCTCGATGTCATTGAGGAAGGCGAAGCCTTCAGCGCTCCAACGGAAGTTGTGCACCCGCGAGGAGGTCGCCGCCTGCCAGACCCGCTCGTACACCGGGATCGCCGAGCCCTGTTCGATCAGCAAATCCTGCAACTGACCATAGGCATCGGCGCGCTGCTGCGTCGAGGTGGCGGTCAGGCCGGCGTCGAACAGCCCTTGGGCCAGCGGCAATACGCTGGGTTCGTAGGTGTTGGTGGCCAGGGTCGAGCTGTTGGCCGAGCGTGGATCGAGAATGGTCTGCAGCACGATCGGGTCGGCGCGGGTCATGTAGGTGTAGGTCAGGTCATAGGTGCCGGCGGCGTTGCCGGCGGCCCATTCGGCGATGGTCTGGATCTTGAGCTTGACCTCGATACCGACTTTGCGCAGTTGATCCTGGATCAACACGTCGCCGGCGTTTTCCTTGCCGGCCACGCTGTACTGCAAGGTCAGACGCTTGCCGTTCTTGTAGCGGTAGTTGTCGGGGCCAAGCGTCCAGCCGGCGCCGTCGAGCAACGCCGCCGCGCCTTGCGGGTCGAAGGCGAGCTTGTCGCCCTGGCTGCGGAAGTACGGCGTGGTCACGTCATATACACCGTCCACCACCGGGAAGGCGGCGTTGTACACGGTGCTGGCGTAGCTCTTGCGGTCGATGGCTTTCTGCACCGCCTGGCGCACGGCCTGGTCGGCGAGGATGCGGTTGTCGCGGGTGTTCGGGTAGAGGTTGAAGGCCGGCCCCGGCAGCGAGCGGCTCTGGATGGTGGCGTTGTTGCGTTGCAGCAGTTGCAGGTCGACTTCGGAGAACGGCACGCGCGGCCAGACGATATCGACCTTGCCTTGCAGGAACAGGCCGTTGCGCACGCTTTCTTCCGGCACGTAGCTGACTTCGATGGCGGACAGGTGCGCGTCGCCCTTGTTCTGCACGTTGGCCGACGCCCAGGCGTAGCCCTCGCGGCGTACCAGTTTCAGGCCGGTTTCCGGGGTGTAGTGGTCGAGCTTGAACGGGCCGCTGCCGATCACCGCACCCAGGGAGCGTTCCTTGACGCTCTTGCGGTAGGACTCGGGCGCAAGGATCGACAGGTTGGTGGTGGAGGTGGCCTGGAGAAAGCCCGCGTTGGGCTTGCTCAGCACCAGCTTGATGGTCTGCGGGTCGATGATCTCGGCGTGGTCGTAGCCGGCCAGGTAAGTGGCGCCGAAGGTGCTCGGCAGCTCGGCGGCGAACGCCTTGTTGCTGTCGAAGGCGGTCTTCACCGCCTGGGCGTCGAAGACCTCGCCGTTGCTGAAGGTCACGCCCTGGCGCAGGTAGAAGGTGTACTCGCGGGCGTCCGGGCTGACTTCCCAACGCTCGGCGAGCCACGGAATGATGTTGCCGGTCTGGGGGTCCTGGTCGGTCAGCGACTCGACCACGTTGCGCAGCACCACGCGGTGCTCGATCCAATAGACCTGGAACGGATCGATGCTGACCAACTGCGTGTTGTCGTTGAAGAACGCGATCTTCAGCGTGCTGGCCGCCTGTGCGTCCGGTTGCGAAGGCGAGCAGCCCGGCAGGGTCAGGCCCAGGGCAAGCAGGATGGCCGCGCTGGCCAGGGTTCGTTGCAGTCTCATGGGCGGTTCCTCGTTGAGGACCGCGCCGCATCCCGGCGGCGCGGCCGGGCTGATCAGAAGTCGTAGGCGATTTTGCTGTACCAGTAGCCGCCACCCGGATGGAACGGCGGGTTGCCGTACGGCGCCAGGCCCAGCGGGCTGTACACCGCGTGCTTGTCGGGGCGCACGTCGAACAGGTTGGTGGCGCCGACGCTGAGGGTCAGTTGATCGAAGAAGGTATAGGCGACGTCCAGGTCGGTGATCCATTTGGCGCCGAAGCTGCGGTCGCCGCTGGGGTTGACCGCCAGGGTCTTCACGCTGCCGAAGCGGGTGGTCTGCAGGTTCACCGCGAAGTCGCTGACCTTCCAGTTGGCGCCGAGGATCCACTTGGTTTCCGGGCTGGCCACGGTCAGGTCGCCTTCGCGGTCGCGGCCCACCAGGGTTACGCCGGAACCTGCGAGGGAGGCGGGGGTGTCACGCACGTCCTCGATGCTGGTCTTGTTCCAGTTGAACGCCAGGCTCCAGCGCACATCGCCCCAGGCGCCGAAGTCGGTGCTGTGGTCGGCGACGATATCCAGGCCCTTGGTGCGGGTGTCGTAGGCGTTGGTGTAGTAGTTGACCCAGGTGCCGCGGGTCACGCCCTGGCTTTGCAGAATGCTGTTGATGACGCCATTGCCCTGGTCATAGATGTTGCTGGTCAGGGTGATGCGGTCGTCGATATCGATCAGGTAAGCGTCGGCAGTGATGCTGGTGCGCGGCGCCGGTTGCCAGGTCACACCGAAGCCGAGGTTGCGCGATTTCTCAGGCTTCAGCGCGTCACCGCCGAGGGCTGCGGCCAGACCGCTGTCGGACGGGGTCAGGCGAGTGACGGCTGGGACCACGTTGCCGTTGACGTCGGTGGCGACGCGGTTGTCGGCGACGGTGTAGCCGATCTGGGTCAGCGACGGCGCGCGGAAGCCGGTGCCGACGGTGCCGCGCACGGCGACGCTGTCGGTCAGTTCATAACGCGAGTTGAGCTTGAGGCCGAAGGTGTTGCCCGAGTCGTCGTCGTAGTGCTCGACGCGGCCGGCCAGGTCGAGGAACCAGCGGTCGGTGAGGTCGAAGCCGAGGTCCAGGTAGGCCGCATAGTTGTTGCGGATAAGGCTGACTTCGTCCTCCGGGCGCAGGGTCACCGCCGCCTGGGCGCCGGAGGCCGCCGGGTAGTTACCGGTGATATACGCCTCACGTTCGCCGGCGAAGGTGCTGAAGCGTTCCCAGCGGTGTTCGAGGCCGGCTGACACCTGCACCGGCGAAGTCAGGCCGAACAGGCTGTCGTAGCGGCGGGTAAGGTCGAAGTTGTTGACCCACTGCTCGAAGCGGAAGGTCGCCAGGTTGTCGAAGCTGGTGGGCGTCGCGGTGCCCAGCGACGGGTTGATGTTGAAATCGCTGGAGTGGTGGATGTTGTTGCGCCCATAGGTGGTGCTCAGGTCCCAGTGCCAATCGGCACGCTCGCCCTTGCCGCCGAACAGGAACTGGTAGTCGCGGTCCTTGATGTTGTTCAGCGGGTAGTAACCGTCCGGGAACAGCTCCGGGACGGCGGCGGTGCCGGTGGGCAGGCGGAAATAGTTGTAGGCCTCGGCGTCGCGTTCGCCGTAGGTGGCGTAGGAGTAGAGGGTCAGCGCGTCCAGCGGCAGTTCGGCGTTGTAGGCGATGTTGAACGCCTTGATCTCGGGGTCGCCGTTCTTGATCGCGACGCGGTCCCAGGCGGCTTCCTTCACTGGGTCGCGGAAGGCCCGTACGCTGCTGTCGGCCTTGTCGTTCCAGGCGGCATCCCCGCGTTTGCGGGCGTCGGCGGACAGGTGCACAAAGCCGCTTTCGCCGAGCTTGAAGCCTTGGTCGCCGGCCACCTTGATGGTCTCGCCCTGGCCGGAATAGAGCTGGCCGTAGCTGGTCTCCACATGCCCGCCGGAGGCGCTGGACTTGAGGATGATATTGATCACCCCGGCCACCGCATCGGAGCCGTACTGGGCGGCGGCGCTGTCCTTGAGGATTTCGATGTGGTCAACGGCACTGACCGGGATCAGGTCGATGTCCACCGCGTTGGCGCCGCTGTTGTCGATATTGCCGCGCTGGCCGACGGCACCGTTGTGCCGGCGCTTGCCGTTGACCAGCACCAGGGTGTAGGCCGGGCCCAGGCTGCGGTTGCTCAGCGGCCGGGTGACCGAGTTGTAGCCGGCGATATTGGTGCCGAAGTTGAACGACGGCAGCAGCCGCGAGATAGCTTCGGACAGCTCGGCGCGGCCGGTCTTGAGCAGTTGCTCGCTGTTGATCACATCGATCGGTGCAGGGCTGTCGGCGACGGTACGTTCCTGGCCACGGACACCGGTGGAGATGACGGTGACGGTGTCGAGGCGGGCGTCTTTGTCCGCGGCCTGGGTTGCGGGCGCAAAGCCGGCGAACAGCAGGGCGGTAGTGAGGGTGCTGAGGTGCGGGTATCGGGATATGTGCATGCGGGCATAGTCCGTTACTGCGTGGCACTGGCCCTGGGTCTGGGTGCAGGTAGATCGCCTGGCGTTGTCGTTTTTGAAGGAGGGACGAGGTCGTCTGGGATTGATCTTATTTTTATAAGAACGTCAGCGGAAATTCTTTTTTGGAATATGAATATTATTCTTTTTAGGAATTATTGTTTATTTTTAATATGCAAGTTATTGATGTGTTTCGTGAGTGTTCATCAGCGCCTTTTGCGCTGCCGGATACCCCTGTGGGAGCTGGCCTGTCGCTATGCCGATCCAACCGCGACACAAGATGACGCGGAGCCCGTTCACCATTGGCGCCCTATGCAAGCCATGGATGCCTGACGATGAACGATCAAACGCTACTGACCGCCGCTCAAGGATCGATTACATGACGGTCCCGGTTACGGATATTGCGCATCGACGCGCCTTGTCGGTGCGGCAATTACTGTCGCTGAACCTGCGAATTCCTCCCTATCAGCGGCCTTACAAGTGGACCGAGAAGCAGGTGATGCAACTGTTTCTCGACCTGCAGACCTTTCACGGCGAGGTGGTCTATCGGCTCGGCACCGTGGTGTTTCATCACGGGCATGAGCCAGCGGGAACGGGCTGGCTGGACATCGTCGACGGTCAGCAGCGCACCCTGACGCTGTTGTTGATGGTGCGGGCGCTGATTGCTCGGCCCCGGCCGCTGAAGTCCTCGGCCTTGCGCGAGCAACTGGCTGCGCTTGGCGCGATCCAGCACCCTCTGAGGTTCAGCAGTCAGGTGTCGATGCGCAATCTGCGCCAGAACTACCAGACGATCTGTCGCCTCGTACAACGCGAGGACTTCGACGAGTCGTTGATCGATTTTCTGCTGAACAGATGCGAAGTGGTCTGCTTCACGCTGGGTGATATCTCCGAGGCCTTCCAGTTCTTCGATTCGCAGAACGCCCGTGGCCGTGACCTGGAACCTCATGACCTGCTCAAGGCTTATCACCTGCGCGAGTTCGATCCCGCCGACGATGGACTTAAAACTACTGTGGTGGCGGAATGGGAGAACAGTAAAAGCCAGGAGCTGGCGAAGCTGTTCGGCCAGTACCTGTACCGCATTCGCCGCTGGGTGAAGGGGGATTCGGCGCGCTATTTCGGCAAAGACGATGTGGCGTTGTTCAAGGGGGTGAATCTAGTCACCTCGCCGCCGTATCCGTATGTCCAGCAACTGCGTATCGCCCACCACTGGGTCGATCAATACAACCAGCAGCCGGATCGCCGTATTGATCTGCAGCACGCTGCGTTTCCCTTTCACTTCGACCAGACCATCGTCAATGGTCGGCGTTTCTTCGAAATGGCGGCCCACTACCAACGGATGGTCGAGACGGTAAAGGCCGGCAGGTTCGCGCTGGATGACACGGCGCAAGAGGTGCTCAAGACGCTCGACAGCTACCCGGGCCGACACCGCAAGGGCGATCGTTACGTGCGCGGGATGTTCGACTGCCTGGTCATGTACTACCTCGACCGCTTCGCTACGGAGGAAATCGGTCGGGCCATCGAAAAGGCGTTCGTCTGGGCCTATCACGTGCGCCTGGAACGCCACGCCGTGCATCTCGCCACCGTGGACAACCACGTGCTGGAGCACAACCTGTTTCGCGTGGTCCAGGCAGCGGCTCGCCCCCGGGAGGTGTTTTTGCACCCGTTGCCGGCGACCCGGATCAACCGTGAAAACGAGACAGAATTGCTAGCGTTGTTCAAGGTGCTGAATGTCAATGAATGAACCCGTTACCCAGCTTTCCATCGAGACGCTGTTCAATGGCGACGACCGTTACCTGATCCCCATGTACCAGCGCAATTACGCCTGGGAAGAAGGGGAGATCGGTCAACTGATCCAGGACGTGATCGATGCCATGCCGGCTGGCAAGTCCTACTACCTTGGCTCGCTGGTAGTGTATCCGCGTCCGGGCCACGGACCCGCACAGTTCGAGACCCTCGACGGACAGCAGCGGCTGACCACGTTGTCCTTGCTGGTGCTGTACCTGCAGAAGCAGTTGGCGTTGTCGGAATCGTTCAGCCGTTCGCCCGTGGCTTTCGAAAACCGTCCGCAATCGAGCAGAACCCTTGAGGCGATCGCCTGTGCGGAAGGACATGATGATCTCGGCGAAAAAGCGGCGGACAAACACTTCAACAGCGCGATCCTCAACGGTTACCGACTGGTGCACAAGCTGGTTCCTGCGCGCCTGAGGGAAAGTAATGCCACCCTCAAGGGCTTTGCCGACTACCTGCTGCAGCAGGTGCAAATCATGCGGGTGCAGGTGCCGGAGGGCACCCAGCTGAATCACTATTTCGAAGTCATGAACAACCGTGGCGAGCAGCTCGAAAAGCATGAGGTGTTGAAGGCTCGATTGCTGGAGGTGCTGGGTGCCGATGCCGAAACGGCGGCATGTGTGCATCAGGTCTGGGAAGCCTGCGCGAACATGGAGAAGTACGTGCAAACAGGGTTCTCCCCAGAGCAACGCACTCGCCTGTTTGACGAGAGTCGCCTCAGGGTTGACGGTTTCACCGAGCTGATGGCGGCGCTGAAGGACGCCAGACCCGCGGATGTCGTCGATGCGTCGACGGCACTGACACTGGACGCGATCCTTGCTGACCCCGCAACCGCGGCGCAGCACTACCCGGTCGACAAGGACGAGGGCGCGCCGGAGCGATTCGGTTCGGTCATCAACTTCCCCAACTTCCTGCTGCATGTCCTTCGGTTGCATGCGGAACAGCGCAATCCGGGCTCCGCCGAAACCATCGCGCTGGACGACAAGCGTTTGCTTCAGGCCTTCGATACGCACCTGCTGAAAGCTGCTAACCGCGAGCAGGCGGGGCAGTTCATGGTCGACCTGTTGCGGTGCAAAGCGCTCTATGACCAGTTTGTGGTCAAGCGCGTGCAACTGGACACGACCGATGGCTGGAGCCTCAAGCGATGCAAGTCAGACAGCCCCGGCATCAGCTATCCCAACACCTTCGGGGGTGAGCAGGACAAACACCTGAACCTGCCGGTCCTGATGCTGCTGTCGGCATTCCATGTGTCCGCACCCAGTCAGGCTTACAAATATTGGCTGTACGCCGCGCTGCGCTATCTGTTCCAGCAGGCAGACCAGCCCGTGGAGGCCGCGGCTTATCTCGACTACCTGCTGTCCATTGCCAAGGGCTTTGTCTTTGACCGGGCGTTGGCGCAAGAGGGGATGGGATATCACGAGATCATTCATCGCGAGGGGCGCCAGTGCCTGAGCGGTCCTGAGTCGATCGATCTGCCAGCGACAGCCACACGGTTGCGGTATGGCGCCATCGAGAACAATCTGGTGTTCAACTTTCTTGACTACCTGCTGTGGCAGAAGCACCGCGCCACGGATGCGGATGTCGAGGCATTCAGGTTCACCTTCCGCAGTTCGGTCGAGCATCACTATCCGCGCAATCCCGTCTCGGCGACGCGGCTTGAGGAGGGGCCATTGAATGCGTTCGGCAATCTCTACCTGATCAGTCATAGCAAGAATTCTCGACTGAGCAACCATTTGCCCGAGCACAAGAAACAGCATTACAAGGCTGCGGAGATGGATAGCGTCAAACAACACCTGATGATGCGTGGCAATTGGGGGGCCGGGGCCATTGCCAGGCATGAGGGGGAGATGTTGCAGGTGTTGCGCGATAGTCTGGCGCGAACCTGAGTGACCGAATGATTCGGGACCGCGTGGGCAGTCCCGAGTCTGTCAGCTCGCTCAGAAGGTGTACGCAACCCCCGCCTGCACTGTCCGCGGTGCACCCGGGTAGGCGTAGGTGTTGAACGCCCCCTCGTCATAGCCCTTGTTGAAGACGTTCTTCACATCCAGGTTCAGCCGGACATGCTCGTTGACCTTATAAAAGCTCAACAGGTCCACCACGCTGTAGCGCTCCATGGTGTAGGTCACGGCTTCGGTCTGGCCATTGCGGTCGCCGACGTACTTCAGGCCCACGCCCAGACCCAGGCCCTTGGCAACGCCGTCCTGGAACTCGTAGGTGTTGAGCAGGCTGAAGCTGTTGCGCGGGATGTTGGCCAGACGGGTGCCGGTCGGCAGGCGGTTGTCCTTGGTCACTTCGGCATCGACGTAGGCGTAGCCACCGATCACACGCCACTCGGGGGTGAGGTTGCCGGCGATGTTGAGGTCCAGGCCGCGGCTGCGTACCTCGCCGGCGGCGATGCTGTAGTTCGGGTCGGTCGGGTCGCGGGTCAGCACGTTTTCCTTGACGATGTGGTAGATCGCGCCGTCGACGCTGAGCTGGCGGTCTAGCGCTTCCCACTTCATCCCCAGCTCATAGGACTTGCCTTTTTCCGGCTCGAAGCCGTCGCCTTGCAGACTGGCACCGCTGTTGGGCTTGAACGAGCGCGCGGTGTTGGCATAGACCGCGAGGCTGTCGGTGAGATCGTAGATCAGGCCGAAGCGCGGTGTCACCGCGTTCTCCGCAGCTTCCCAACCCTTGGTGCCCGGCAGGTAGTTGTCGTAGTGGTGCTCGAAACGTTCGATGCGCACACCCGCCAGTGCCTTGAGACGCTCGGTCAGGGCCACCTGATCCTGCAGGAAGTAGGCCCAGGTCTTGAGGTTTTCCTGGTCGTGGGTGGTGGTGCGGGTCAGGGCCGGACGCTGCTGGCCCAGCACCGGGTTGTAGATATCGATCGGGTAGGTGTCATTGGCGGTCGCGGAACGCAGGATGATCGACTGGTAGTCATAGTCTTCGTACTCGACGCCAGTCAGCAAGGTGTGGGCGAAGCCGCCGGTGTCGAAGTGGCCGGTGAGGTTCAGTTGGTAGTCGCGGTCGGTCCAGTCCAGCTTGCGCCAGTTGAAGTTGCGCTGCAGGGTGCGGCCGTCCGCCGGGGCGCCATTGGCTTCGACGGCGTTGCCCTGCAGGGTGCCGTCCAACCACTGGAAGCCACCGCCGAGGGTCCAGTTGTCGTTCAGGGCGTGTTCGAAACGCAACTGGGCCATGTCGTTATCGTTGTGCAGCAGGTTGTCGCTGCCTTTTTCCCAGATGTTGGTGTCACGGGAGGCGCTGCCGGTCTGGGTGGTGTAGCGGGTCAGGCCGCGGTCCAGCGGGTGATTGTTCCGCATGAAGTCGCCTTCGAAGATGATCTTCGTGGCGTCATTGACCTGCCAACTGAGCACCGGCGCGACTTCGTAGCGCTCGCTCTCGACATCGTCGCGGAAACTGTCGCCGCCTTCGCCGAGGATGTTCAGGCGATAGGCGAGGCTGCCGTCCTGGTTCAGCGGGCCGGTGGCGTCGAGGGTGGCGCGGTGCATGCCCTGGTCATCGAACTGGCTGCCGAGGGTGACTTTGGTTTCCGGCAGCGGCTGCTTGCTGACGACGTTGAAGGTGCCGCCAGGATCACCACGGCCATACAGGCTGGTGGCCGGGCCGCGAATCACTTCCAGGCGCTCGACGCTGTTGGCGTCCGGGGCGTTGGGGTAGCCGCGGTTCATCGGGAAGCCGTTGCGGTAGTACTCGCCGGTGGTGAAGCCGCGCACCGTCACGGTGGTCAGCCCCTGGCCGCCGAAGTTGTTGGCCCGACCCACGCCGCCGGCGTAGTCGAGGGCGTCCTGCAGGCGGGTGGATGCGGTGTCTTCCAGCACATCCCGCGGTACCACGCTGATCGATTGCGGGGTTTCGTGCAGCGCCGTGTCGGTGCGTGTCGCGCTGGCGGAGCGGGTGGCTTTGTAGCCTTGCACCGGACCGTCGGCGCGCTCGTAGTCGGCGGCGTCGGCGTTGATGTTCACCGCGTCGAGCTGGACGTTGCCGGTGGCGTTTTCGGGGGACTGGGCAGCCAAAGCCAGCGAAGGAATGGCGTGGAGCAGGCACAGCGAGACGATCGTGCGACGCATCGAGTTTGAAATCCTGGCGGGAGGTTGTAGGACAACGAGAAAGGCGGGCGATAGTATCTGCGTGTAATTCGCATTTGCAAATACTTTTTAAACTGATGGTATGCCAGAAAACTTGATGGGTCAGACAGAAAAATGTCTTGGAATAGAGGGTCTTACGCGGTTCTAGCGTAGAGATGCCAGGCCGGATTACCGGCCTGGCGGGAGGCGTTTTGGCTTAGTTGCTTACGGCGGGCGCCATCGACCGGGCTACGTCAGCCGAGCGCTTTTCGTTCAGTTCGCGGATCGCCTTGATCGGCTTGTTCAGTTGGTCCAGCAGCGCGCTCATCACGCTCAGCGTGTCCACTTCTTCTGTGCCGCGGTGCTGCTTGAGCAGGTCTTCGATGCGTGCGGCAATCACCGGTTCCCAGCGGTCACTTTCTTCGAGCAGGGCGTGCAAGGTATTCAGGCCGCGTTGCGCGCTCGAGGTAATGGCTTCAACTTCCGCGGCGCCGGGTGCGAAGACGGCGACCTCGGCCTCGATTTCATCGTCGAAATCGACGTCCTCTTCGGCCTCCTCCAGTTGACCGATCGCCTGGTCCACCTGACGCTCGGCGATATGCTCGACCAATTCCCGGGCTTCTTCGCTGAGGAAGCGCAGTGTGCCGAAATGGGTGTTGCGGCCTGGCGACTGCGGAAGCAGAAAACGCACGGACTCGCCTTCCCCGAGCACCCGGTCACTCCAGTCTTTCAATGTTTGCCAGGACGTGATTCGCGGGTAGTTGATCTTCTTGGCCAGCCTCTGGACCACCTCGTCGCTTAGCGAAGAGGGCTCGACCAGCACGCCATATTTACGGTGTAGCGTGGCGGCGATATCAACGTTTGTAGTCATTGCTCAAGACTCTCCAGTCCTTGGTTTTGGGCGATGATATCAAGGTGATGTCTCTTCGACTGCCTCGGGAATCTGAGCTGCGCTGCACGAGGCTGAAGCGGGCCGCCCGGAGTGAAGCACCTTTACGGTGAAGTGCACTTAAAAGTTGCACAAAAAGAAACTAACTTTCCCTTGGGGAAATATTAAAAAGACCGTCTTCCCGTCGAATCTTCAAATAAAAGTCTTTTAAATCATCTGCTTGAATGTTGATGAAGGCAGCGCGCAGAACTTGGCAGGCCAATTGCCTTGTCCATGGGGCAACTCAACAGCCACGTGGAAGGATGCTCTTCCCGAGGCATCCGAATGCCGACCCGTCATCCGAGCACGGGGTGCAGGCATCCCCATCGATTGGAGGCAGTGGGCAATGATCCGGTTTTCACCTGTGGTCCGCGGTACCTTGGGCCTTTCCCTGATGTTGAGCGCGACTGCGGCCCTGGCCGAGGAAGCGCCGCCCGCGATCAACAGTGGCGACACCGCCTTCGTGGCGTTGTGCTCGCTGGTGGTGCTGTTGATGATGCTACCGGGCCTGGCGCTGTTCTATGGCGGCATGGCGCGGAGCAAGAACGTACTGTCGATCATGATGCAGGTGTTCTGCACCTCGTCGCTGATGGCGGTGCTGTTCGCCGTCTACGGCTACAGCCTGACCTTTGCCGATGGCGGTTCGCTGCAAGCGGTGATCGGCGGCCTCGACAAGCTGTTCATGAGTGGCGTGACCAAGGACACGGTGGTCGGCACCATCCCCGAATACCTCTACTTCCTGTTCATGCTGCTGTTCGCCGCAATCACCCCGGCGATCATCGTCGGCGCCTTTGCCGAACGGATGAAGTTCAGCGCGGTGCTGGTGTTCATGGCGATCTGGCTGAGCATCAACTACATCCCCATGGCGCACATGGCCTGGGGCGGCGGCTGGGTGTTCAACCTGGGCGTGCAGGATTTTGCCGGCGGCAACGTGGTGCACCTCAACGTTGGTATCGCCGCGCTGGTCGGGGCCTGGATGCTTGGGCGTCGACGCGGTTTCGGCACCTCGGCGCTGGCACCGCACAACATGACCATGACCTTCACCGGTGGCTGCATGCTCTGGGTCGGCTGGCTGGGGTTCTGCGGCGGTTGCGCGCTGGCGGCCAATGGTTTCGCGATGCTGGTGATGGTCAACACCATGCTCGCCAGTTGCGCCGGGGCGCTGGGCTGGATCCTCGTCGAGTGGCAGCACCGCGGCCGGCCGAGCCTGTTCGGCGCGATCTCCGGCGCCATCGCCGGGCTGGTGGCGATCACCCCGGCGTGCGGTTATGTCGGGCCCATGGGCGCGATTTTGCTGGGCCTGATCGCAGGTCCGGTGTGCGTCTGGTCAGTGGACAAACTCAAGCCGATGATCGGCCTGGACGACGCCTTTGATGTGTTCGGCGTGCATGGCGTGGCCGGCATTCTGGGTGGCCTGCTGACTCCGGTCTTCGCATTGACTGCGATTGGCGGCCAGGGCTTTGCCGAAGGTCGCGGCCTGATGGAACAGTTGTCGATCAACGCCGGCGCGATCCTGTTCAGCATCAGCGTTTCCGCGATCACTAGCTGGATCGCCTTCAAGGTGGCGGCGGCGCTGTGCGGTGGCCTGCGCGTGGATGAAGAAGCCGAAGTCGATGGCCTGGACCTCTCCGCCCATGGCGAGGTGGGCTACAAATACTCCAATTGAGTGCTGCAAAACCCCGCGCCGACGCCTTGCGTCGGCGTTTTCATTGGGATCGAGGGAGTTGTGCGATGGGTGGGTTGAATGGATGGGGCTACCTGATTTTCGCGGGCGTGTGCGAGGTGTTCTACGCCTCGATCATCCCCCGCACCGAAGGCTTTACCCGGCTGTGGCCGAGCCTGTACTGCGGGTTCTTTCTGGCGTTGAGCATCTACCTGCTGAGCCTCTCGGTACGCGAATTGCCGCTGGGCCTGGCCTATGCGGTATGGGTGGGGATCGGCACGCTGGGGACGGTGGTGTATGGCAGCCTGTTTCTGGGGGAATCGCTGGGGGTGTTGAAGGGGTTGTGCTTGTTGATGATTGTTGGCGGGATTGTCGGGTTGAAGCTGGTGGGGGGGAGTCAAGTGGCTTGAGGTCGCGTCATGGCTATCAGGTGCACGCCGGCAGATCTGAAGGGCGCTGAAGATCTGCCGGCGTGCACCTGATAGCCTTCATCCGAGGCCCAAGCCACAGGCCCCGGAATCCTCTACCTCACTTCAGCTTCGGCAATTCCTCATCCTGCATCGCATAGCTGTGTTTCTCATGCACAAACGTCGTCACCAGGGCATACAGGGTCGCGGCCACCACCACCAAGGTGATGAAGCCGAGCACGACCGGTTTGTCGGCGAAGGTGAATACGGCGCTGGCGCCTTCGTAGGTACTGATGCTCATGGCGTTGCTCCTCAGACTGTGGCTTTGCTTTCGGCGATCAGGTTCGCCTTGGGTTTGCTGACCGGTTCACCATAGATCCCGCTCCACTCCGGATAGGCCTGGGCCGGGACTTCGGTGAGGTCCAGTCCACGCTCTTCGGCATGCGCCGGAACCCGCAGCACGCCGGCTTTCTTCAGCGCCCAGGAAACCAGGTAACCAGGGATGAAGCCGAGCGCCGCCATCACCACCGCACCGCCCAGTTGGCCGAAGAAGCTGATCGGCGCCATGCCGTTCATGTTCGGGTAGCCAGCAAGGAAGATGCCGCTGATGACCAGCCCGGCGAAGCCACCGAAGCCGTGCACGGCGAAGGCGCCGACGGCGTCGTCGAGGCGGAATTTCAGCAGCAGGTTGTTCACCAGTGGTGCGACGGCGGCTACACCCATGCCGATCAGGTACGCAAGGCCGGGGTGGTAGAGGTCCAGGCCAGGGGCCACGGAGATGATCCCGACCAGGCCACCGGACATCATCCAGTACGGTTCGCGGCTGGTCAGGTAGGCGCCGATCAGGCCGCCGGCGAAGCCCATCAAGGTGTTGAAGGCGAAGGCGGAAAGGGTGGTGGGGGCGCCGTAGATGTTGATCCACTGCGCGCCCGAGCTGTAGATGATGCAGCCGCCAAGGAAACCGAAGAAGCCGACGATGATCAGCATCAGGCCGACCACGCTCATCGGCATGCTGTGGCCGACGATGGCGTTGGCGCTGCCGTCGGGGTTGAAGCGGCCGATGCGGGCGCCGAGGTTGATCACCACCGCCAGGGCGAAGAAGCCGGCGATCATGTGCACCACGCCCGCCGCGCCGACGTCATGGTAGCCCCACTTCACGGTCAGCCAGCCTTCCGGGTGCCAGCCCCACGCGGCGCCGAACAGCCACAGCACCGAGCCGAGCAGGATGGTCATGATGATGAAGGCGCTCATCCGCGCCCGCTCGATGATGGCCCCGGAGAGGATCGAGCCGGTGGTTGCGGCGAACAGGGCGAAGGCGCCCCAGAAAATGCCGGTGGCGTTGTCCTTGATGTTCGGGCCCATGCTCTGGCTCCAGGGCATGGCTGCGGCGAGAGCGTCCATGCGCGGCACGATGCCGTCGGGGAAGGCGTTGTAGATGGCCCAGCCGAAGAGGAAGAAGGTGGGGACGATGAAGCCGAAGGCGAGGATGTTCTTCACCCCGGCGGCCAGGGCGTTCTTCAGGCGCGAGGCGCCGATTTCGTAGGAGAGGAACCCCGCGTGGATCAGGATCATCAGGGCGATGCACCACCAATAGAAGATTTCCATATTGAGGGTGTTGGTCATCTCGATCAGACCCTTGAGTTCCTCCAGGGTCGGCGTTTTCTGTTCTTCCATCACTCAATCCTCGATGCGTTGTCGCTGGAATAGTTGTGGTGGGCAGAGGGAAGGGGACTGCTTGCCTTGGGGCTTTTGTTGTTGTGGGATTCATCGCTGGCAAGCCAGCTCCCACAGGTACTGTGGAGGCTGGCCAGCGATTCTGTGCTACTGACTCTGCAACATGGTCTGGATCTGCTGCACCGACTCCTGTGTCCTGCGCGCCAGATTGCGCACTTCGTCGGCCACCACGGCGAAGCCGCGGCCACCTTCGCCAGCCCGCGCCGCTTCGATGGCGGCGTTCAACGCCAGCAGGTTGGTCTGCTCGGCAATCCCGCGAATCACCCCGGCGACCTGGGCGATCTGCCCGTAGGTGGCCTGGATGCTGGCCTGCTCGCGGTCATGCAGCGAGGCGGCGGTTTTCTCGTCGCTGATTTCCCGCACCGCACCGGTCACCCAGGTCAATCGCCCCTTGGCGTCGCGCAGGCAACGGCCGCGCTCACGGAACCAGACTTCGCCACGGGTCTTGTGGCGCATGCGATATTCCACGGCGTACAGCCCGTCAGCCTGGCTGTCGACCATGGCGCTGTTGAAGACCTTCATCACGTTCTTCAGGTCGTCGGCATTGACCACGCCGAAGTAGCTGTCCCAGCCATCGGGGAACGCTTCGGAGCTGTAACCGATCAGGTTGCGGAACTGCTCGGACCAGCGGATCACGTTCTGCGGGTGGTCCGGGTCGCCGTTGACCACATTCATCGCCCAGCAACCTTCGGTGAGGGTGCGCTTGGTCAGTTCCCAGACCTGGCGTTCTTCGTCCCAGCGCTGCCGCTCGGCTTCCAGGGTCAAGCAGCGTTGTTCGGCGTCATCGCGCTCGGCGGCAAGGGCCGCAGCCTGCGCCTCGGCCTGGGCCACGCGACGTTCGAGGGCAGCGTGCTCCTCGGCGGTGCAGGGCGGCGGCGGTTGGCGCTCGGCCTGCAGGCGTACCCGCTGCAGCTCCGCCCAATCCCTTTGCAGGTGCTGCAGGGCGCCGGCCAAACGCGGCTGACGCTGCAGAACCGGCGGGTTGAGCGCGCCGCCGCCGTTGCTGGACAGGTGTTCGAGCCACTGGCTGACTTCATTGGCCAGTTCACTGGACGCTTTGCTGAACCACATCGCTCGCTACTCCTTGACGGTGGGGACAGTCCCTCGGCTTACACCTAGCAATTTCTCCTCCAGTTTCGTCCTCACGCGCGCACGCGGCTTTTGTCCGGGTCATAGGCCACGGTGCCGGCGGCTACCGTTGCGCCGATGCGCTTCTGCTGGCCGTCGAGCTTGCCCACTTCGACGCGGGTGCCCGGCTCGCAGTGGGCGACGTCGAGGCGACACAGGGCGATGTTCTTGCCCAGCACCGGCGAGCGGGTGGCGCTGGTGATCACGCCGACCTGGGCCCGGCCCACCCGGACGCAATCGCCATGGGCCGCCGGCTCGTTGCCGTCCAGTTCCAGGCCCACCAGTTTCTGCTGCGGATGGGCGGCCCGGCGCAGCAGCGCTTCGCGGCCGATAAAGTCGGCCTGCTTGCTTTTCAATGGCACGCAGAAGCCGATGCCGGCTTCGAACGGATCGGTCTGGTCGCAGAATTCGTAGCCAGCGAAGATCAGCCCGGCTTCGATGCGCAGCATGTCCAGCGCCTGCAGGCCCAGCGGTACCAGGCCCAACGGGTCGCCCAGCTCCCAGACACGGTTCCACACGCGCAGGGCGTCGCCGGGGTGGCACCAGATTTCGTAGCCCAGTTCGCCGGTGTAGCCGGTGCGCGAGACCATCAGTGGCGGGCCGTTGTAGTCATCCAGGCGCCCGGTGAGGAAGCGGAACCAGCCGAGGTCTTCGAGTTTCGGCTGGGTGCCCGGGGTCCAGATCATCTCCTTGAGCAGGGCGCGGGCCAGCGGGCCTTGCACGGCGATGTTGTGGATCTGCTCCGAAGCGCTCTTGACCCACACCTTCATACCCAACCTGGCCGCCTGCTCGCGCAGCCAGTCACCGGCATGGTCCTCGCCGCCGACCCAGCGGAAGGCATCGGCGCCCAGGCGCAGCAGGGTGCCGTCGTCGAGCATGCCGCCGTGGTCGTAGCACATCGCGCTGTAGACCACCTGACCCACCGCCAGCTTGCGCACGTCGCGGGTCAGGCAGTGGTCGAGCAGGGCTTCGGCGTCGGGGCCGAGCACCTCGAATTTGCGCAGGGCGGAGAGGTCCATCACCGCCACGCGTTCGCGGCAGCCGTGGTATTCGGCCAGGGTGCCGTAGCCGTCGTACTGGGTCGGGGTCCAGAAACCGCGGTATTCGCTGAACTGGCGGGTGAGGGCGGTGGTACCGGGGTGGAAGCCGCTTTCGCGGGTCAGCACCGGGTCGGCGTCGGGCGATTTTCGGGTGGCCATGGCGATACTGAAACGCTCCTTTTCGCAATACACACGGATATGGATGTCGGTGGGCAGCCAGCCGTTGGCCGGGTCGATATCGTCCGGGCATGAACTGCTGGCGCAGACCAGGTCGGTCATGGCGCGCAGCAGCACGTAGTCGCCGGGGCGCGACCAGGGTTCGTCGAGGGTCAGGTGCTGGTGGGCATCGACCCCGGTGTTGAAGAAGAAATTGATCGCCGGCCAGCCGGGGCGACCTGTCACGCCGTGGGCGGCGAGGGCGCGGCTGAGGTTGTCGCTGCAGTTGTCGTGGCCGAAGTAACCCTGCGCCTCGTAGTAGCGCGCGGTGCAGGCCAGGGCGAAGGTGTCGTGGCGGCCCACGGTGTCGCGCACCACTTCCAGCATGGGTTGCAGGTTGCGGTCGTAGAAGCGGCTGTACAGGCCGGGCCCTGGGTAGGCGCTGCCGTTGAGGGTGCGGGTCACGGTCGGGTCGAGGTCGATTTCGCGGCCGGTATCCAGGCCGCGACGGTCGAAGGCGACGAAGTCCGAGCACTGCCGCCCGGCGACGTCCAGCACCTGGATGTACTGGCCGGCACTGACCAAATAGTCCCGCGCAAAGCCTGGGCGGATGGTGAATTCGTCCACCACCTCGCCCAGAGGAGCGGGCAGCGGCGGAGCCAGGGCATTGCGCGGATTGGCCCGGTGGATCAGCAGGCGCAGCTCGCTGGCCCGCGCCTGGCTGTCGACGGCGGTCGGCCCGCCGGGCGCGGCGACCATCACCAGCAGCGCTTCGGCGGCATGGAAGCGGCGGCTGTGATTGGCCGGCGTGCCGGCGGGCCACAGTCGCGCGGCCTCCGGCAGGTGCCGGCAGTCGATACCGCGCCGCACCAGGCCCTCGGTCATGTACGCGGCTTCGCGGCTACCGTCGTGCAGCAGGTGGCTGATGAAACCGGTGTCGGGGCTTGGCCGCAGGCCGAGGGCGCCCAGCGCCGGGCGGCTGCCGGCGAAGGCCAGCAGTTCGGCGCGCTGGTCGCCTTCGAGGTCGATCACCTCCAGCCGGTCGCCCGGCTCAAGGCCAATCACCGTCATGCCGCCGGGGGCGACGCGGTGGCGTTCCAGGCTCGCCGCGCGGGCGAACAACGCCGGCTCCAGCGGTCGGGATATCACGGGGGTTTGCATGCAAGGCTCCTTGGCTGACGGGTTGCGCGCTTACGAGGTGGTCATCGCGCCGGGGATCGGCTCCGGCGTTTTCAATACGCTGCGCGGGTCATCGGCCAGGTAGGCCGTGAGGGAATCGTCAAGCGCCTCCAGCCAGGGCGTGTGATGGGGCGTGGCAAGGGTGCCGGTGATCAGTGAGCGGTGGCATTTGTCGCGGTAGCCCATGATGTTTTCGTACTTGTCTTTCTTCCATCTCAGGAAGGTTTCGTTCACTGCGGCGATGTCGAAACTCGGGTAGTCGGTGGCCTCGATCAACTGGCGGATGTACTCGCCCTGGAACTCGAACATCTGCTGGGCGGTTTGCAGGTTTTCTTCCTCCGAGCGCCAGCTCAGGTCTTCGGCCTGCATGAGCGCCGCATCGGGCAGGGCGATGCGCCCGAGGATCACGTCGCGGGCGTACCAGGCCTGGGCGTCGAACATGTTGAAGCTGTACCACTGGTCCTGCATGCCGAGGTAGATCAGCCGCGTGTTCTGCTCCCAGAACACGCCTTTGTAAAGGTTCAGCGGCCACAGGCGGTTGTCGGTTTTCAGGCGCAGTGCCTCCGGCAGGAACGGAAAGTGGTGCTTGTAGCCAGTGCAGAGAATGATCGCGTCGACGTGCTTGCTGCTGCCATCGATGAAGAACGCGGTGCTGCCTTTGACATGGGTGAGCAGCGGTTTTTCTTCCCAGTTCTCCGGCCACTGGTAACCCATCGGCGCGCTGCGGTAGCAACTGGTGATGCTGCGGGCGCCGTACTTGAAGCATTGCGAGCCGATGTCTTCGGCCGAGTAGCTGCCGCCGACGATAAGGACGTCCTTGCCACGAAACTCCAGGGCGTCGCGAAAGTCGTGGGCGTGCAGCACGCGCCCGGCGAAGCTTTCGAAGCCGGGGAAGCAGGGCACGTTCGGCGTGGAGAAATGACCGCTGGCGACCACCACGTAATCGAAGGTTTCGCTATAGGTGAGGTCCTGCTCGTAGTTGTGGGCGGTGACGCTGAAAGTCTGGTGGTCGGCGTCGAAGCGCACGTCGCGCACGGCGGTACTGAAGCGGATCCACGGACGGACGCCGGCTTTTTCCACGCGCCCCTGGATGTAATCCCAGAGCACCTCGCGCGGCGGGTAGGAACCCATGGGCCGGCCGAAATGCTCGTCGAAGCTGTAGTCGGCGAACTCCAGGCATTCCTTCGGGCCGTTGGACCAGAGGTAGCGGTACATGCTGCCGTGGACCGGCTCGCCGTGTTCGTCCAGGCCGGTGCGCCAGGTGTAGTTCCACATACCGCCCCAATCGGCCTGCTTCTCGAAGCAGACCAGTTCGGGGATTTCGGCGCCCTTGGCATGGGCCGACTGGAAGGCACGCAACTGGGCCAGGCCGCAGGGGCCGGCGCCGATGATGGCAACACGCAGTTTCATGGGGGGTACTCCATGTGAGTTTTCTCGGAAGAGCATCACTTGTTGGCTCAAAGGGTTCTGTAGGAGCGAGCTCGCTCGCGAAGGGCGTTGCAACGCAGTCCCAGCCTCGGCAACTGAAACTGTCCAGGCCGGCGAGGGGGGCTTCGCGACGGTTCGGCGCTCCGACTAGCTCGCCCTACAGGTTTTGCATTGCTCGTGCGGTGCGCGGTATCAGCGGAAAATCACGGTCCGTTCGCCGTTGAGAAACACCCGGTGTTGCAGGTGGTATTTCACGGCGCGGGACAAGGCCACGGTCTCGGTGTCGCGGCCAATGCTGACCAGGTCGTCGGGCAGCCAGGCGTGGTCCACCCGCTGCACTTCCTGTTCGATGATCGGGCCCTCGTCGAGGTCGGAGGTGACGTAGTGCGCGGTGGCGCCGATCAGCTTGACGCCGCGAGCGTAGGCCTGGTGATAGGGCTTGGCGCCCTTGAATCCGGGGAGGAACGAGTGGTGGATGTTGATGGCCCGGCCAGACAGTTGCCGGCACAGGTCATCGGACAGAATCTGCATGTAGCGCGCCAGCACCACCAGTTCGGTGCCGGTCTCTTCCACCAGTTGCAGCAGCGCGGCTTCCTGTTGCGCCTTGGTGTCGCGGGTCACCGGCAGGTAGACGAAGCGGATGCCCTCGCGCTCGGCCATCGGCCGCAAGTCGAGGTGGTTGGAGACGATGGCGGTGATGCGCATGTCCATCTCGCCTTTCTGGTGGCGATAGAGCAGGTCGGCCAGGCAGTGGTCGTATTTGCTGACCATCAGCAGCACCGGCATCGGCCGGTTGCCTTCGAACAGGTCCCAGTCCATGGCGAAGGGCACGGCGACGTCGATGAAGCCTTGGCGCAAGGCGTCCAGATCGGGCTTCACGCCGTCGTTGAAGCGGAACACCGCGCGCATGAAGAAGCGTCCGGCAAGTTCGTCGTCGAACTGGGCGAGTTCGCTGATATAGCACTCGCGGCCCGCGAGGTAAGTGGTGACCGCCGCGACGATGCCGGAGGTGGCCGGGCAACTGATCTTGAGGATGTAGTGGGTCATATCGGTGGTTCTCGTGCAGGCAAGGTCGGAAGCGTTCAGCCTTTGGCGGTGCGCTTTTTCTTTTCCGGGTCGTCGAATGGCAGGCTGTGGGCGATGGCCCTGGCGCTGAGGCTGCCGCGCACTTCCAGGGGCAGGCCCTGGCTGGCGATGTGCGGCTCGACGCGGGCGATGGCCATGGAGCGTTCGGTCAGGCGCGAGTACATGGCGCAGGTGATCACGCCGACCTGGCGGCCGTCGTGCCAGAGGGTGTCGCCGTTCTGCGCCGCGCTGTGACCGTCGAGCAGTACGCCGAAGATCTTGAAGCGCTCCTGGCCCTGGCGGCGGTAGTGCTCGCCGGCGCCGCGAAAGTCGCGCTTGCCGGGCGATACGGTGAAGTCCAGACCCAGTTCCCAGAGGGTGTCGCCGGCTTTCTGGTCGGCGAAGGGATACATCTGCGAGTTGTCGTAGGGGAAGAACAGCAGGTAGCTCTCGACCCGCAGCCAGTCGAGGGCGGTGAAGGCGCAGGGGATGATGCCGTGGCCCTGGCCTTTTTCCAGGATGCTGTCCCAGATCAGCGGCGCGTCGGCGGCCTTGCAGAAGATCTCGTAGCCGCGCTCGCCGGTATAGCCGGTGCGGGAGATCATCACCGGGCGGTCAAACAGCCTGGTCTGCAGGTGGTGGAAGTACGGCAGGTCGCGGATGCCCGGAACGTGCTCGGCGAGAAAGTCCACGGCTTTGGGCCCTTGCAGCGACAGGTCGTGGAGGTCGTCGTCGAACAGCACCGCGACCTGGCGGCCCTGGGCCGAGCGAATCAGCATTTCGTGGCCGATGCCGGCGCCATGCACCACCATGAAGGCGTTGGGCCCGGTGCGGTAGACGATGCAGTCATCGGCGAAGGTGCCGTCTTCGTCGAGCAGGCTGGCGTACACCGATTTGCCCGGATAGAGCTTGCTGATGTCGCGGGTGGTGGCGTACTGCAGCAGGCTTTCGGCATGGGGCCCGACGTAGTGCACCTTCTTCAGCCCCGAGACGTCCATCAAGCCGGCGTGGGTGCGGATCGCTTCGTGGTGGTCGGCCAGGTCGCTGGCGTAGGTCCATGCGGTGCCCATGCCGTTCCAGTCTTCCAGGTTCGAGCCGAGGGCCAGGTGGCGTTCGCGGAGCGCGCTGATGCGCCATGAGTTGCTCATGGGAAATTCCTCTTGTGGTGAATCGGGGTTCAGGCTTGCGGGTCGAAGCGGCTCAGCCACTGGACCAGCGGCTGGCGGTAACGGGTCATGCCCTTGTAGTCGGCGATGGCCTCGGGCAGGTCGCGGATCACTCGGTGCAGGCGCTGCGCCCAGGCCGGGTTGGTGACCAGCTCATCCAGGCTGATCAGGTACGTGCGGATGCCGAACAGCAGCGCGTTGGAGCGCGGCAGGCGCAGCATCAGTTGCAACTCCACCCGCAGGTGCACCAGCTCGCCGGCGTTGTCGGCGGTGACCTTGCTGCGGTCGCTGCCCCACTGGTGGAACGTCTCGGGCGAGGTGTCCAGGCGCGGGTTGATGGTCAGGGTCCAGTTCAGCCGGCGTACCGGCTGGCCGACCTGAATGTTCAGCAGGTACTTGAGGGCGCGGTCGAACACGCCGATCTGGTTGGCGATCGGTACCGGCGAATGCCACTGCTTGAAGCTCATGCCGGCGTCGAAACGCAGCGACCAGTCGGCCGGGCAGGTGACCATGCCGGCGTCCATGAACAGGTCGTTGTCGCGCTGGTCGAGCAGGGCGAAATCGCCCTGCATCTGCCGGGTGATGTATTCCAGTGGCTCGCAGGGCAGGGTGGCCGGGTCGCCGTAGGTGAAGTGCTGGTCGATGCCGAGGGCGAGGTTGCGCCAGTGCCAGGCGTCGCCGTGGCGGGTCAGCTGAAAGTGCGCCGGGTAGTCGCGGGCGAGGTGTTCCATCAGTACTTCGAGGATGTCCCAGGCCGCCGGCACCATGTGCGGCATGACCATGCAGCGCTCCGGGTCTTGCTCCAGCACCCGGGCGCGCTCGGCCATTTCCGAGACGTAGTGTTCGTCCACGTCGAAGGTGTGTTCGAACACCGAGCCCGGATCGCGGGATACCGCCGGCTCGATGTTCACCGAGTACATGTACTGGTCTTCGGGGAACGGGAAGGGGAAGCGCGCGATCGCCGCCGCGCTGTTGTGGAAACTGAAGTCGTCCCGGTAGGTTTCGTTCGGCGTGAAAGTCAGGTTCATGGCGTGGCGTCTCCGGGGTCAGATATCGAGCAGGATCGGGCTGCCGCAGCCGCGGGATACGCAGGGCATCAGGCTGTTGGCGCGCTCGGCGGCGCTGAGGACATGGTCGCGGTGTTCCACATCGCCTTTCAGGTAGGGCGTCTGGCACTGGCCGCAGACCCCGCCACGACACAGGTTGGGCACGTCCACACCGGCGGCTTCGAGGGCTTCGAGCAAGCTTTGCTCGGCGCTGACCTGCAGGTGTCGACCGCTGCGCAGCAGCTCGACGCGAAACGGCTGGCCGGGTTGCGCTGCGGCGAAGGCTTCGCTGTGCACCCGGCGGGAGCTCCAGCCGAAGGCGGCGGCCTGCTCCTGGATCGCCAGCAGCAGCGATTGCGGGCCGCAACTGTAGACGTGGGCGCCCAGCGGGCGATCGCGCAGCAGGGCGGCGGGGTTCAGGCGCCGGGTGCCGCTGGGGTATTCATGCAGGCGCGGGCCCAGCAGCGTGCGCAGTTCGGCCAGGTAGGCATCGCTGCTGCCGGCGCGGTAGGCGTAGTGCAGCTCGAAGTCTTCGCCGCGGCGCAGCAGTTCGCGGCTATGGGCGAGGAACGGCGTGATGCCGATGCCGGCCGCCACCAGCAGGTGCTGGCGAGCTTTGCCGTAGAGCGCAAAGAGGTTGGCCGGGGCGCTGATGGCGAGCTTGTCGCCGGCGTTCATTTCCTGGTGCAGAAAGCGCGAGCCGCCTCGGGAATCGTCCTGATGACGTACGGCGATGCGGTACTGGCGGCGGTCGGCCGGGTCGCCCAGCAGCGAGTAGGCGTTGCGCCGGCCATTGGGCAGGCGCACTTGCACGTGGCTGCCGGCGGAGAAACCGGGCAACTCGCCGGTCAGGGCTTCCAGGCAGTACTCGCGGATCACCGGGGTGAGTTCGCGGATGGCGGTGATACGGACGTCGATCATGGGTGCACCTCGGCGAACGGTTGCTCGGCATCGGCGCATACGCCGAGGTAGGCGCCCAGCCGTTGCGAGAAGTGGCGGCGCACCTCCAGGTGCACGCCGCAGTGGCTACAGACCAGGGTGTCTTCCGGGCTGGCGGGCTGGCAGCGGGCGCAGTGCACGCAGAACACCAGGCGGCTGCCCTGCACATGGCTGAGGACGATTTCGTCGTCTTGCAGGCCGGCTTGCCGTGCCACGCCGTGCAGCGGCCAGATAAACGCCTCGTCGCCGCGCAGTTCCAGACGGAGGCCGCAACGGGCCTGGGCCAGGCGGCTACTCAGGGCGTGGTGCAGGGCGGCGCTGTCGGCGAAGTCAGTCAGCACCAATTGGCGTTCGTCTGCTATCTGGGTGTCCCTGGCGCGGGTCACCAGCAGATCGATGGCCGGGCGCGACGGGCTGGCCGGATAGCACGGGACGCTGAACGGATGGACGGTGGCGATACTGCTCATGGACACCTCGGCGGGTAAAGTCGTGTTTCTTCGTGGGGTAAATAATTTCCCCGGAAGAAATTTTGCTCAATCCGCTAGAGGAGGTATGCCAAAAGGGGTAGTTGCCATGAAAGGGCATGGAAGTTGCTCCCCCTCAGGCAATTCCCCAGGGTTGCAGGAGTAGAGGGATGGACAACGCCACGCTGTCGACGCCCGGCTGGGACGCACTCACCGAGCGCGAGGGCCAGACCCTGACGCTGATCGGCGCGGGCCTGAGCAACAAGCAGATCGCTCGGGAGCTGGGAATCAGCGACGGGACCGTGAAGATCTACGTGCGCAACCTGTTGCGCAAATTCCGCATGGAATCGCGCCTGGCGCTGGCGACACGGGTGCACCGTGGCGTGCCCGCTGAGCGTGCAACCATGGCGCCGGCTGCACCGATTCCGTTCGCCCTTGGCCTGCTGAATGAACTGCCGGGCCTGATCTACCGCGGCAAGAACGACCGCAGTTGGTACATGGAGTACGTCAGCGCCGGCTGCATGCCCCTGACCGGCTACCCCGCCGACTACCTCACCAGCAATCCGCAACGCAGTTTCGGCTCGCTGATTCTCGATGAGTACGCCGATTACATCTGGTACTGCGTGCAGTGCGCGCTGCTCAAGCACGAGCCGTATCAGCTCAGCTACCGCATCCGCTGCGCGGAGGGGCGGATCAAGGATGTCTGGGAGACGGGGGTGGGGATTTACTCCAGCAGCGGCGAGGTGTTGGGGGTGGAAGGGGCGATTTTCGAGCGGTTGGTCTGAGAGGCTTGAGGGGGGTGACAGGGCCTCATCGCTGGCAAGCCAGCTCCCACAGGGCCATGAGCTGAACGCAATTTCAGTGCCTGGCGCAGGACCCTGTGGGAGCCGGTCTTGCCGGCGATGAGGCCGGCCACGGCGATGTCATTGCCGGGGCTGGCCTCTCGCTGGCAAGCCACACACAGAGGGAGTGGCTTACCCACAAAGAGGGTCCTGACACAAGGCCCACAGCTACTTGAACAACGGACTCAAATGCTCGCTGAGGTACACCCCCTCCGGGTCCAGTTCGCGGCGCAGGGCGCGGAAGTCCTTGGCCCGCGGGTAGATCGCCGCCACATCCTCACCGGTGAGGAAGTGCAGCTTGCCCCAATGCGGCCGCCCCCCATAACTGCGCAGGATGGCATCCACCGCCCGGAGGAACCCCCAGTAGTCCGTACCCGGTTCTCCGGAGACCGAAATCGTCACGCTGTCCTGCTCGAAGAACGGGCTCATCCAGGCGCCATCCCCGGCTGTGAAGCGGTACTCGATCGGGTAGATCGCTTCCGGGAAGTCTTCGAGCATGGTCTTGCGCACGGCCCGCAGCGCTTCTTTGGCGTGGGCCAGCGGCACGGCGTATTCCAGTTCATGGAAGTTGGGCAGGTATTCGATGGGGTAGACGTCGGAGCTGTAGGCGATTTTTTCGAAGGCACTTTCAATCGGCGGGCGGTCGGTGATGTCCATCACCTTGACCTCGCAGACATCGGTGGTGCGGCCGCTGCTGGAGGTGGCTGCGGTGTCGGGCAGGCAGTAGCAGTGACGGCTGCGTTCGGTGGGGCACCAGAAGAAGCTGAAGTGCCGGTGTGTCCTGGCCAATTCGTCATGCTTTTCCATCACGCTTTCGAAGTCTTCCCGCCAGATGCGTTCGTGCAGATGGAAGCTGTCGGTCACCTGCATCGTCAGTTCGGAGACGATGCCCAGCACGCCGAGTGACACCCGCCCGGCCTGGAGCAGGTCGGGGGTGCTTTCGTCGACGACGATGATGCGGCCGTCCGGCTGGATCAGCTTCATGCCGACGATCGACGACGCCAGGTTGCCCAGTTGCAGGCCGGTGCCATGGGTGCCGGTGGTGAGGGCGCCGGCGATGGACTGACTGTCGATATCGCCCTGGTTGATCATGGAAAACCCGGCGTCCCGCAGGGCTTTGCCGAAGGCGTTGACGGTGGTTCCGGCGCCGGCGGTTACCCGTTTGCGCTCGTAGTCGATATGGCGGATGCCACTGAGGTTGCCCAGTGTCAGGTGCAGGCCGTTGGTCAGCGCCACGGGCGTGAAGGAATGCCCGGACCCGGCAACGCGCACGTTCAGGCCCCGGCGCGTTGCGTCGCTGACCAGGCTGCACAGTTCGTCTTCACTGGTCGGCGCGCCGCGCTCGGCACGGATGCAGGACTGGTTGCCGGCCCAGTTGCGCCAGTGGGCGTGTTCCAGCCCGAACTCATTGATGTGCATGTTGTTCGACGAGGTGGTCACGATAGATCTCCTGCTTGTTGTTCTGATCAGAGAGCGGTGTAGGCGTTGTCGGCGAACAGGTGCGCGCCGTTGACGAAACTGGCGTCGTCGCTGGCGAGGAACAGCGCGGCAGCGGCGATTTCTTCGGGGCGGCACAGACGGCCCTGGGCTGCGGCGATCGCTGCCTCGGTGACATCCACACCGTATTTGCCCAGGGTGTCGATTTCGCGCAGGCCGTGAGCGGTGGCGATGAAGCCGGGACAGATGGCGTTGGAGCGGATACCGCGATCACGGTACTCGACCGCGATGGCCCGGGCGAACATATGGGTGGCGCCCTTGCTGGTGCAATACAGCACCTCCATCGGTGTACCCACCACCGCCGAGATCGACGAGGTGCAGACGATGCTGCCGCCACCCGCAGCGAGCATTCCCGGCAACACGGCCTTGGTCACGAGGAACATGCTCTTGACGTTGACCGCCATGATCCGGTCCCAGTCCTCTTCGGTGGTGTCGAGGAAAGGCTTGGCGCAGAGGATGCCGGCGTGGTTCATCAGTACGGTGATCGGGCCGAACGCCTCCTCCACACTGGCCACGGCGGCGGCCACTTGTGCCGCGTCGGACACATCCGCCGCCGCGAACACCACGTCGTGACCGGCCTCCCGCAAGGCATGGGCGATGCGGCTGCCGTCGCTGCTCGGCAGGTCGACAATCCCAACCCGTGCGCCCTCGGCGGCGAACAGCTCCGATGCGGCCAGGCCGCAGCCTCCCGCACCACCGGTGACAAGGGCAACTTTGCCGTTGAGGCGTCCACTCATTGTGTTTCTCCTGAACGTGGAACAGGCCACGTAATGAAGTGCTTTTATTGGAGGGCAGCAACCGGCGCTGTGGTATTGAGAATGACTGGGAAAGTTACGGAAAACCATATACCGGGGGGTATAGAAGGGGGGATTTAAATCGATTGGAAGTTGCACCGGATTCGTGCACGGAAAAGCCCCGGTGCCTGTTGCAGAGGCCCGGGGCAATAACGGTGGCTGTTCAGGAAGTTCTGGCGATGTAGTTGATGAATAAACGGAAAAGTTCTGCGTAAGTGGAGATCTCCAGACGCTGGTAGATATTGTGCTTGTGCACTTTTACCGTGCCTTCCGAGATATTCAGGGTGCGTGCGATCGAAGTGCTGCTGTGCCCCTGCAACACCAGTTTGGCGACATAGCGCTGGGTATCGGTGAGTTGCCCCTGGAGCATGTCGATGAACGCGTCTTCGAGCATCACATCGCTGCGTTGCGGGTCCACCAGTTGGTCGCCCAGGGCCAGCCGGCAATGCAGTTCGAAGACCGATGACAGCACCGGAGCCATCAGTGCCAGTTCCGCCAGTTCGTCGTCGCTGAACGGCCCCTTGGAGAGGTTGCGCATCAGTGAGTAGACCACTGCGACCTGCGGGCGGATGGGCACGATAAACCCCACTTCCTCGATCTCGCTGCCTTGCCCGGACGAGACGCAGGGATGCAGGTCCCTGGAGATGGCGAAGCCCGATGAAAAGAAACTGTCGGGGGCCAGGTCGCTCATGCGCCAGAGGCCGGCGGGGTGTTCGTTGATGCAGGCGACATAGAACGGATCGAGCAGATAGCCCCCACGCAGGTAGGCGGCCAGGGTCTTTTCCGGCACCGACTGGTTGTAGCCGTTGTGGATCAGCAGCGCGTTGTGGTTGAAGCGGAACAGGTAGGCGCAGCTCATATCGAACGCCAGCGTGTGCCGGACCATCTCATCCAGCGCAGCGCCCAGTGCCTCGCTGCCTGCCGCGCGTATGACCGCCGACAGGCGTGTCGCTTCTTCAGCTCTCATTGTGATTGCCACGCCTTCTGGTTTCGGGCTCAAACAAGCCGGGGCGCGGCCTCGAAGTGCGCTTGCCCGGCGATGTCCGAAAGATCCATCTCCACGGCTTTCGGCACCGCCAGCCAGTAAGCCAGAAGCATGCCAAGGGCGCCGCCGGTCAATTTGCCGATGATCAGGGGCAGGATGAGAGTGGGCTGGAAGTTGGCCGAGAAGGCCATGTGATCGCCGAAGGTGAAGGCGGCGCAAACCGAGAAGGCGATGACCAGCACCTTGTCCTTGGCCGGCATGTCCTGCACCAGGCGGAACATCGCCAGGATATTGCACGAGGCCGCCAGCACACCGGCGGCGCCTACCGCGGACAGGCCCAGGCGTGTCGCGACCTTCTCGATCGGCCGGGACAGGAAGCGCTTGATCAAGTACACCATCGGGAACGCGCCGCACAGCATGATGCCGATGTAGCCGGCGATTTCCAGGGCGCGGAACTGGTCGGCCTGGTCGGCAATGATCGGCGCGAAGCCCCAGCCGCCGAACAGGTGGCTGAAGGCGGAGGTGAAGTACTCGACGATGGAGGCGACCAGCACCAGTGTTACCAGCAGATACAGGAGCTGACCCAGTTTCAGGAACAGCGTCACCATCAACCCGGGCAGGTAGCGCAGGGCGGCAGCCAGGGCGAGACAGAACAGAATCAGCGGCATCAGGTTGCGCAACAGCATCGGCAGGGTGAAGTGCAGGACCTGGGTGGCGGCGCCGGTGGTGGCGACATCCGCCCGCACACCGAGGCCGAGGAATTGGGTCACCAGGGCAATCACCATGATGCTCAGGGGGATGGTCAACAGCCCGGCCATGACCCCGAGCGCCATGTACTTGTGATCGACCTTGCGCAGCATCGCCAGCCCTACCGGAATGACGAAGATCACCGTGGCCCCGGACTGAAAGCCGGTCAGCAGGCCGAGGATCCAGCCTTCCGGGCTTTGCGCGAGGCTATGGGCCAGCTGATAACCGCCCATGTCCGAGGCGATGAAGATCGGGCCGGCTATTCCCGGGTCGGCGCCCATCCACAGGAATATCGGCGCGATGAAGGTGGCGATGAAGCTGGAGATATAGGGAATCGAGGCCATGATCCCGGCGACCGGGATAAAGATCGGGCCGATGCTGTGCAGGCCCGCAGTGAACTCCTTGCCGAGCGCCGACTCGGCGTCGACGATCGAGGCGATGGCGCCAATGACGGCGCAGGCCATGATCAGATAAATGATGTACGTGCCGATGTTTTCCATGATTGCTGCCTCTTCTCTTGTTCGGTTTATTGGCAGTTGGACAGGGATGCTGCAGGGCGACGCCGAAGCGCAAGGCTGGCGCCGGCTCCGGGGGCGGGATTGTTGTGAGGGACGCTTGCCGGAGTGATAGGCAAGGTACGGCGGCGGGCGCCGTTCTGTACATATACCGGGGGGTATAGGAGGGGGGATGAAATGTTGCTGGAGTTGCTGGCGATGAGGCCGGCCGCAACAACCCTGTTGCCGGCCGGCCGCTATCGCTGGCTACGTCAAAGCGCAGCCTTCACCTGCAACCCAAACACCAGCGCATTATCGATATCACTGCCCGAGAAAGCTCCCGGTTCGATGATGTACTGCACATCCGGGCGCAGCATCAGCCAAGGGGTCGCCTGGTAGCCGTAGCTCAGCTCGATCAGGCGCTCGGCGTTGCCCAGGTTGGGGAAGTCCTGGCCAGTGGCGAGGGCGTTCTGCTCCTGCACTTCGCGGCTGCGTGGATTAGGTACCGCGCGACCGAAGCCGAGGGCGACGGTGTCGTTGGGACGGCTGGCGAACGGCTGTTTGAGCACCACGCCGGTGCTGTACCACTTGCTGAACGGCGACGCCGCCGAACTGGCCGCCGCAGCCTGGCCGAACACATGCAGGCTCTGGCCGGACAGCGCGCCGGACTGCCACATGGCCTGGTCCAGCAGCAGGTAATGGCCGCCACGACCGGCGACTTCCTCGTTGCTGCCGATGCGCTTGGCGTCGGAGCTGTCGTAGTACCAGCCCAGTTTGTATTCGCCCGCCAGGCCATCGAGTTTCTTGTACACCAGCTCCACCGGCACCACGGTGCCGGTCTTGTGCTTGGGCATGACATGCCAGGCACGGCTGGAGTTGCCGTTGCTGTCCGGGTCGACGGCGAATGCCGCGACGCGGACCTGCCAGGCCGGGTTGAAGCTGTACTTCAGGCGCACGCCGAGGCGGGCGTTGGGGTAGTTGGTCCAGCCGCTGCCGCCGGACATGTTCAGCGGATGCCCGCAGAAACCGGCGTTCATGAAGTTGCACAGGATGCCGCTGTCGAGGCCGCCGAGGTCGTTGCCCATGGCCATGTAGCCGAGCTTCACGTCCAGCGCGGGGGTGAACAGGCTGCGCTCGTAGCTCAGCTCAGTGAGGCGAGTGTAGAGGCCGCCGAAGTTTTCCTGCACCGGCAGGCGGTTGCCGACCAAGTCGCCGGAGCCGTCGTTGCCGCGTCGGTCGTTGATGGTCAACTGCACCACGCCGGCGTTGTCGACGCCGTAGAGTTTGTCCAGGTCAAAGCGCACGCCGAGCTTGAGGTTCTGCGAGTAACGCGCCGAACGCTTGAGGCCGCCGTCGGCGTTGTACACGGTCTCGCCGCTGTAGTCGCCGGTAAAGCGGATACCGTCGGATTCGAGTTGGTTGCGCAGGCCGCCCCAGTCGCCGGTCAGGGTCGAGCGGTCGAACACATCGGAGGCGTTAGCGAAGGCGGGGGTCAGACAGCAGGCCGCCAGCAGCAGGGCAGCACGACGGTCGGAAAAAACAGAAAACATGAAGGAGGTTCCCGGGGTAAAGCCAAAACAGAACGCGCGGCCGAGGCCGCGCGGGAAAACGTGCGCCCGCCGCAAGGGCGGGCGCGGGGTCAGGTCACGGCAGGGCGTAGGAGATGACGTAGTCGCCGCGGTCGGTCGACTGACGCGCACCACCGGCGGTGATCACCACATACTGCTTGCCGGTCTTCGGCGAGACATAGGTCATCGGACCGCCCTGGCTGCCCACTGGCAGACGGGATTTCCAGATTTCCTTGCCGTTGCCGCTGTCGAAGGCGCGCAGGTAGAAATCCTGAGTGCCGGCAATGAATACCAGGCCGCCCTGGGTCGACAGGGTGCCGCCAAGGGTCGGCAGACCGATCGGCAGCGGCAGGTGCATGCGGATGCCCAGCGGGCCGGTGTCTTCCACGGTGCCGACGGGGACCTGCCAGGCAACCTGGCGAGTCTTCATGTCGATGGCGGTCAGGGTGCCATAAGGCGGGGCCTGGCATGGAATACCGGCAACCGACAGGAAGCGGTTCTTGTTCACCGCATACGGCGTGCCTTTGAGCGGTACCGCGCCCATGCCGGTGTTCAGTGCTTCACCACCACCGGCGGCCTTGCCCTGGTTGGCCGACGGGATCATCTGAATCCACAGGCCCAGGCGCATGTCGTTGACGAAGATGAAACCGTGCACCGGATCGGTGGACAGGCTGCCCCAGTTCATCCCGCCGAGGGAGCCGGGGAAACTCAGCGACAGGTCGGTGCCCGGCGCGGTGTAGAGGCCGTCGTAGCGCATCTTCTTGAAGTCGATGCGGCACAGCAGTTGGTCATACGGAGTGGCGCCCCACATGTCCGACTCGGTCAGGGTTTGCGCACCGATCTGCGGCATACCGACCGAACGTGGCTGGGTGGCCGAATACTGCTCGTCGGGGATGCCGGCGGCTTTCACCGGGACTTCCTCGACCTTGGTCAGCGGCTGGCCGGTGGCGCGGTCGAGCACGAAGATTTGCCCGGCCTTGGTGCCGATCACCAGCGCAGGAACGGTGTTGCCGTCGTCCTTGGTGAAGTCGATCAGGCTCGGCTGCATCGGCAGGTCGAAGTCCCAGAGGTCGTTGTGCACGGTCTGGTAGACCCACTTCTCGGCGCCGGTGCTGGCGTCGACCGCGAGGATCGAAGCGCCGTACTTGTGGTTCAGCGCGGTGCGCTCGGCACCATAGATGTCAGTGGACGAACTGCCCATCGGCAGGAACACGGTGTTCAGCGCCGGGTCGTAGGACATCGGCGCCCAGCTGTTCGGCGTGCTGCGCACGTAGGTGCTGTCGCCGTTTGGCGCCTGCTTGTCTTCCGGGTTGCCCGGGTCGAAGGCCCAGCGCATTGCACCGGTGATCACATCGAAGCCGCGGATCACGCCGCCGGGCATGTCGGTCTGCACGTTGTCCGCAACGCGACCGCCAACCACCACGGTGGTGCCGGCCATCAGCGGTGCCGACGACAACTGATAGTAGGAGTCGGGCACGTTGCCCAGACCGGCCTTGAGGTCAACCTGGCCGTTGTTGCCGAAGCCCTGGCAGAACTCGCCGGTGTCAGCGTCGACTGCGATCAGGCGAGCGTCGATGGTGTTGGTCAGCAGGCGACGCTGGCAGTTGGCGCCGGCCGCAACTGTGGCCGCGATGATCGGCGAACTGTTGGGCTGGGTCGGCTGCGCGACGGCCTGGGTGGCGTCGAAATAGGCCATGCCACGGCAACGCTGCCAGACCTTGGACTGGGCGTTGATCTGGTTTTTCCAGAGCTCCTTGCCGGTGTCGGCATCGAGCGCGATCAGGTTGTTGTGCGGGGTGCAGATGAACACCTTGTCGCCGATCTGCAGCGGGGTGAGCTGGTCTTCGGCACCGTTGCCGTCGCTGAGGGCGACGTCGCCGGTCTGGTAGGTCCAGGCCACTTTCAGCTTGTTGACGGTGTCGCGGTTGATCTGGTCAAGCGCGGCGAAGCGGCTGCCGCCCTCGGTGTTGCCGTAGTGAGCCCAGTCTTTCTGCGCCTTGGCCGGGTCCACCGGCGTCAGTCCCGGACCGTTGCCGTTGGCGGCGACGGTTGGGTGCGCGACGAACATATTGCCCACCGCCCACACCAGCGCGATCGCCAGCACGCCCGCGACGCCGTAGGCACCGCGCCCGGCAGTGCCGCCGGAAGCGCGCACCAGCGTCGGGTAGGCCAGCGCGACGACGAAGCCGATGGCGCTGAACATGAACAGGCGGGAGAACATCGGCCAGAAGCTACGGTCGGTGTCCACCAATGCCCAGACGGCGGTGCCGACCAGGAATGCGGCGAACAGCCAGGCGCCGGCCGGTTTGCGCAGGGCGATCAACACCCCCGCGACCGCCATGGCCAGGCCACCGATCAGGAAGTACCAACTGCCGCCCAGAGAGGTCAGACGAACCCCGCCCGCGGCCAGTGCAAGGCCGAGCAGGGCGACGACCACGCCCAGCCCGATGAGGATGAATTTGCTGAGGCCAGAGGCCTGAGAAGGTTGTTTCATGCGGAACATCTCGCTGTGTGAATGCGGGCGATTATACGCTTAGCTAGCTAATTAACTAGGTGGTCCATTAAAAAAGCTGCGACAAATGCACGCAATTGGTCGGCTTGACAAAGGGGAGATTAGACGCATGCGGGGTGGTTTGCTGGCTGGCGCTTGCGGATGGTGTTGCGGCGTTCTTGAGATCGAGCGCCGCTTGTGCGGCGCATCGCGGCTAAAGCCGCTCCTACAATTTTGCAACGTGCCATGGTCTGGGGGCAGGTTGGAGAAGGGGCGTCAACGGCTTCAGCTCGATCGATGAAGCCACTCCTCCCGCGTCATCTCCCACACCTCTTTCAGCATGGCGCCTGACACGAAACGTCCTTCCTGTGTCGCCACCAACCGCATTCCCTCGCGAATGGAAACCTTGCGCGAGCCCTCGTTCTCCACCGCCTTCGGCACTTGCATGACAGGCCGCCCCAGAGTCTCGAACCAATAAGCATTGATCACTTCGCACGCCTCCCGCATGTAGCCCTGACCCTGCCATTGCGGCGCGAGCCAAAAACCGCGGTTGTTTCCGGGCTCGTCGTACAGGCAAATGCTGCCGATCTTCTGCTCAGGCTCCGCCGCGAGACAAATCATCCAGTGCCATTCGCGACCTGCGGCCATGGCGGGGAGGGCGATGTCGCGGACGTAGGTGAGCGCACCGTCGTAGGGGTACGGCCAGGGCACGCGGCTGTCGAGGTAGCGAACCACTTCCCAATGGGGAAAGAGCTGCTGAATGGGCGAGGCGTCGCTCAGTTGTAGCGGGGTCAGTAGCAGGCGGGCGGTTTTGAGGGTGGGGGTGCTGTGCATGGCGCAGGATCCTTTGCGAGGGCGAGGGGTAGTTTCGCAACGCAAGGGCGGTGATGTCGAGGGGCCACTCGACATCACCGAAGGGGTGGCGGCTGTGCGCAGGTTGGTAGACCGGACCTACGCACCCGGCGCGCACGAAGGCGCCCCGTGCACAGCCGCCATGTCTGACAACGACTCATGGGGCGGAAAAGCATGACTGGGGAACTGCCTCCAATACAGTCGGAAATGGGAGAGGCTTTGTAGCCTCCGCCGATATCTCGAGTGGGTATTGCGTTGAGTCACTGTCAGAACATTTCGTTCGTTGGGCCGCTTGCCCCCGTTTGTTACCTCCGCGACCACGTTGCACGCTTCTGGCGCACTAGTTGAGCCATTTGGTAGCACCGCCCACACGCTTGCCCTCGCCTCACCAGCCCGTTTCCCAACCCTCCTTCCATCCGAATCAATCACTTGAACGCTCGCCCACCAACCTGGCACGCATTCTGCTTTTTCGGATACATGGATAATTGGATACAAAAATACAAAAGGTGCCGCAATGCAGTTCGCTCCCGCTTACGTTGACCGTCAGCCGCAGACCGCCGAGGAGGAGGCCTACAACTTCCTGCTGGAAGCCATCTGTTGTGGCCGCTACCGCAAGGGCGACCGCCTGATCGCCGAGGACATCGCCAACGAGATCGGCATGAGTCGCATGCCGGTACGTGAGGCATTCCGCCGCCTCGACGCCCAAGGCCTGGTGACCCTGCGCCCGAACCGCGGCGCGGTGGTCAGTGGGCTGGATATCGAGGAATTGCACGAAGTGTTCGAAATGCGCAGCGCCCTCGAAGGGCTGGCGGTGCGGGTCGCCGTGGGCCGCATCGGCGAGCGTCAGTTGGCGGCGCTGGAGCGGATGCTCGACGAGATGGACGACTACCGCGATGAAAGCGCGCAGTGGGTCAGCCGGCACCGCGCCTTCCACGAATACCTGTGCAGCCTCAGCGGCCGCCCGCGGCTGATGAAACAGATTTCCGCCCTGTACTCGCTGGTCGAGGCGCCGATGCGTCTGTGGCTGCAGCACGGCGACAAACCCCTCAGCGCCCGCCAGGAACATGCGGTGATCCTCGACGCGATCCGCGCCGGCGACGCCGCCCGCGCCGAAGCCGTGGTGCGCGAGCACATCGAAGGCACCGTGCCGGCGCTGATCCAGTTTCTGCAATCGGAAAAATAGAGGCGGGTCCGAACCCGCCCGTGTTTTGACTTTGAATCCTGCCGTTTTCCAACGAAGTGGAGTGTCTGGTCATGCATTTACGCCGCGCCTTGCTGGTGGCTGTTTCCCTCGGTCTGAGTACGCAATGGGCCGCCGGCGCGCCCCAGGTACCGGATCGCCTGAAGACGGTCGAAAAACTCACCTACTGCTCGGGGATGGACTCGCCGCCCCTGGTCTCCTTCGATGAGGCGCAAAAGCCGCGCGGCCTCACCGTCGACCTGGGGCTGGAAATCGCCAAGCGCCTGGGCAACAAGCAGGTGCAGTGGCGGGTGATCCCGTTCTCCGGCCTGGTGCCGGCGCTGCTGGCGGGGCAGTGCGACATGATCGTCGACCAACTGTTCGACAAGCCCGAACGGCGCCAGGTGATCGATATCGTCAACTACATGTATTCCAGCCAGGCGGTGGTGGTGCCCAAGGGCAATCCGAAAGGCCTGAAGACCCTCGATGACTTGTCCGGGCACAAAGTGGCGGTGCTCAACGGCTCCACCATCAAGACCCTGCTCGACGCTCACAACGACAGCCTGGCCAAGGCGGGCAAGGCGCCGATGAAGCCGGTGGTCTACAACACCGACACCGATGCCTTCCAGGCTCTGCGCATCAATCAGGTGGACGCTTACGGCACCACCGTGGAAACCGCCGGCTACTACGCGGCGATGGCGCCAGATCTGTTCGAGGAAGGCGTGCCGGCATTCAGCCGCATCCTCACCGGCCTCGGTATTCGCAAGGACGATCCGCAATTGAGCGCCGCAGTGCAGCAGGTGATCGACGACATGCGCGGCGATGGCAGCTACGCCAGGTTGCTGAGCACCTGGCACGTCAGCAGCGACACTCTCGACTGAGGAATCCGAGCGATGAACTTCAATTGGGATGTGTTTTGGCAATACCTGTTGCAGCCCAGCGGGGTGTACCTCACCGGGCTCTGGCTGACCTGCCTGATCAGCGTGCTGGCGATGGCGCTGGGTTGCGCACTGGGACTGGCGGCGGCCTTGCTGCGCCTGTCGAAGAACCCGCTGCTGCAATGGCCGGTGCGCTTTTATGTGTGGCTGATGCGCGGCACGCCGCTGCTGGTGCAGATCGTCTTTCTCTACACCGCGCTGGCGGCGGGCGGGATCTTCCGCTTCGAGGACATCGAGCTCCTCGGGCTGGTGGTGCCCGGCAATATCCAGGCGGCGATCATCGCCCTGGGCCTGAATGAAGGCGCGTACATGTCCGAGATCATCCGCGCGGGTATCGGCGCGGTGGACAAGGGCCAGTACGAGGCCGGGCGCTCGCTGGGCATGACCTTCGGCAAGCTGATGCGCCGCGTCGTCCTGCCCCAGGCCTTTCGCGTCATCGTTCCGCCGATCGGCAACGAGTTCAACGTGATGCTGAAGAACACCACCCTGGTCAGCGTGATCGGCGTGCAGGAGTTGCTGCTCAGCACGCAGATGGTCACTTCGGCGACTTTCCGCGTCTTCGAGTTGTACCTCGTCGTCGCTATCTACTTCCTGCTGCTGACCACTCTCTGGGGCTTCTTCCAGCGCTGGCTGGAGACGCGGTTCGGCCAGTCCGAACGGCCATCGTCACCGCCGCCGGCGGCTAGCCGGATGTTCGGCCGCGGCACCCTGAAACTGCTGAGAGGACGCTGAACATGGCGCACAAAAGCGAAGAACTGGTCATCGAGGCGCTGGACATCCACAAGTCGTTCGGCGCGCTGGAAATCCTCAAGGGTGTGTCCCTGCAAGTGCGGCGCGGCGAAGTGGTGGTGCTGATCGGCGCCTCGGGGTCGGGCAAGACCACCTTTATCCGCTGCATCAACCTGTTGGAAGACATTCAGTCCGGGCGCATTCGCGTCAACGGCCACGCCATGGGCTACCGCGAGCGCGCCGACGGCAGCCTGGTGCGCGACTCGGAACGCAATATCGCCCGCCAGCGACGCGATATCGGCATGGTGTTCCAGCGCTTCAACCTGTTCCCCCATATGACCGCCCTGGAAAACATCATCGAGGCGCCGATCCAGGTGCTCGGCGTAGCCAAAGCCGAAGCGCTGGAGCAGGCGAAGAAACTGCTGGCGCGGGTCGGTCTGGCAGACAAGGGCGGGCATTATCCGTCGATGCTCTCCGGTGGACAGCAACAGCGGGTGGCAATCGCCCGGGCTCTGGCGATGAAACCCCAGGCGATGCTGTTCGACGAGCCCACCAGCGCCCTCGACCCGGAAATTGTCGGCGAGGTGCTGCAGGTGATGAAGGAGCTGGCCGAGGAGGGCATGACCATGGTCGTGGTCACCCATGAAATGGGTTTCGCCAAGGAAGTGGCCGACCGCGTGGTGGTGCTCGATCAGGGCGAACTGATCGAACAGGGCCCGCCGGAACAGATCTTCAACCGCCCCAGCCACCCGCGTACCCGGGCTTTTCTCAGCCGCGTGCTGTGAGCCTTTTCCTGAATTCCGAGTTGAAGAGCCTTCGTCATGTTGAATCTCTCTGCCCACGAATACCCTTATCCCTCCCAGCGCCAGAGCGTGTTCGCCCGGCGCGGTATGGTCGCCGGCTCACAGCCCCTGGCGGTGCAGGCCGGGATCGACATCCTGCAAAAGGGCGGCAACGCCATTGACGCCGCCATCGCCACGGCGGCGACGCTGACCGTGGTCGAGCCCACCGGTTGTGGCATCGGTGGCGACGCCTTCGCCCTGGTCTGGACCAAGGGCCAATTGCACGGTCTCAACGGCAACGGCCAGGCGCCGGCCGAACTGAGCGTCGAAGCGGTGAAGGCTGCCGGCCATGGACACATGCCGCTTTACGGCTGGACCCCGGTCACCGTTCCCGGTTGTGCCTCGGCCTGGGCCGAGTTGTCCCGGCGCTTCGGCAAATTGCCCTTCGCCGACCTGTTGCAACCGGCCATCAACCTCGCCCGCGATGGTTTCCCGGTGTCACCGATGGTTGCCCATCAATGGCAGAACGCGCTAAAGGAGTTCACCCCGCACCGCGACGGCGTTCTGCAAGCCTGGTTCGACACCTTCCTTATCGACGGCCGCGCGCCGCGGGCGGGCGAGCTGTTCTGCAACCTGGCCCAGGCCGAGACCCTCGAAGAACTTGCCGCCACCGGTTGCGAAAGCCTCTACCGTGGCGCCTTGGCTCAACGCCTCGATGCTCACTCCCGCGCCACTGGCGGCTACCTGCGCGCCAGCGACCTCGAAGGCTATCGTGCGCAGTGGGTCGACCCCATCCACATCAACTACCGTGGCGTCGACGTCTGGGAAATCCCGCCCAGCGGCCAGGGCCTGGTCGCCCTGATGTCGCTGAAAATCCTCGAAGGCTTCGACTTCGACCACCGCGACAGTCAGCGCACCTGGCACCGCCAACTGGAAGCCATGAAACTCGCCTACAGCGACGGGCTGCATTACATCACCGACCCGCAGCATATGCGGGTGGCGGTGCAGGACCTGCTCAGCGACGACTACGCCCGCCGTCGTCGCGAACAGATCGGTGAACACGCGCAGCCGCCAAAGCCCGGCGATCCCCATGCCAGCGGCACCGTCTACCTCGCCACTGCGGATGCCGAGGGCAACATGGTCTCGTTCATCCAGAGCAACTACCACGGCTTTGGCTCCGGCGTGGTGCTGCCCGACAGCGGCATTGCCCTGCAGAACCGCGGGCAGGAATTCAGCCTTGATCCCGAGCACGCCAACTGCCTCGCACCGGGCAAGAAGACCTTCCACACCATCATCCCCGGCTTCCTCACCAAGGACGGCCAGGCACTTGGGCCGTTCGGCGTGATGGGCGGCTACATGCAGCCGCAAGGGCATGTGCAGATGGTGATGAACCTGGTGGATTTCGGGCTCAACCCCCAGGCCGCGCTGGATGCGCCGCGCTGGCAGTGGCTGGGCGAAATGAAGGTCGGAATAGAGCAGGGGGCATCGCGTGACTTGATCAATGCCCTGGCGAGACGCGGGCATGAGGTGGTGGTGGCGAGTGACCTTACCGACTATGGCCGGGGACAGATCATTCTGCGGGACCCTGTGACGGGTGTGTTGTGGGGTGGGACGGAGCCGCGGGCGGATTCGCATATCGGGGTTTGCTGACGGCGAACGCCGATGGCTGCCGGGAAAACCGGCAGCCATCGGCTGCGTTCAATCAGCGGTGGAGCCCAGGTGTCATCGCCGCTTGAGCGCCGCCAATTACGGTGAGAGCACCGTTACTGAGCAGTCACCGTCCACGTCAGGTCCAGGTTGTAAGTAACGTTGAATGTGGTTTTACCGGTGCGGGCATCGCAGACGGCGGCGTCCTGGGACACTCCCGGGAAATTGAGCAAGTAGCCTTGTGGGTATTCTCCGGTCTGCACCCAGAACTGCAGGTTTGGCTGGCAGTCAACGGTCAGGTTGGGCGCTGCCTCGAGCAGGCTTGATATGGCTATGGAACCATCGCGGGGAAATTTGACGGCCAGGCCGATATTGATAGTTCCGCTCGCTTCGGGGTCATAGAAAGGTGTGACGATTCGAAATGCACCTGGCATCACGCCTGCTTGCGGGTAGGCGGGCGACAGCCCCAACGGATTGACGCTCAAATTGGTCGAATTGTTGTCCGAAGGGCCTGCTGGCAGGGCCAGCTCGATCGGCTGGCTGGAGGTGATGCCGTTGAACGGGGTGTTCGTTGCGGCTGTCGGAAGTTCGGTCTGGGCACACGCGTAGTACTGTTGCAAAACGCAGAATGTCAGCACCGATCCCGAGGTCGCGTAAGCCGGCAAATTTGCCTGGAACAGCGAGTGTGACTGCGCCGCCCCGCCTGTAGAACTGATTGGTGACTGGAAGAAAAAGAAGCCTTGGCCTGAGCCTGAATTGTTGGTGACATTAATGGTGTAGTAGGTGCTCATAAGACTCCCCTTCAGGATGGATGGTTGCTCGCTGATGTGTCGGGCTTCTTTTCTTGCCGGGTTCGGCTGCTGGATGGCGGGGCGTCGCCCGGTTGCAGCGGGAGCAGCAGCAGGCGTGCTGTCTTGAGGGCTGAGGCGCTTTCCATGGCACAGGATCCCTTGCGTGAACGAGAGGCAGTGTGGCAAGGCAAAGGGGGTGATGTCGAGTGGCCATCTATCGATCCTGTGATGGGTCAAGCTGCGCCCCGGGTAATCTGCCTCCAGTACCCGCCGCGCAAACGCGATCACAGCATCTCAAGGGCTCACCCTGTATCCTGACCGCGTCATGTCGCTACCAAGGACCCTGGTATGTCGCTTCCCAGCGAACTAAATGCGTTCTCCGATACAGACTCGTTTTTCATGGGGCAGGCGCTCGATCAAGGACGACGCGCGCTTCCTGATTGTCTGCCCAACCCTCCCGTCGGATGCGTCATCACGCGCCATGGTTCCATCATTGCCAGTGGCTACACCCAGTCACCAGGACAGCATCACGCGGAAGCGATGGCCCTCTCACAACTGGAGCAGGGGCTCGATGACCTGACGGCCTACGTCACGTTGGAGCCTTGCTCGTTCACCGGCCGGACACCTTCATGCGCTCTGGCTTTGATTGCCGCGGGTATCGCGCGAGTGCATGTCTCGATGCTCGATCCCGACCCCCGTAATGCCGGAGCAGGTGTTGCCATGCTCCGACAAGCCGGAATAGAGGTCACGGTCGGGTTGCTTGAAGACCAGGCTCGTCAGGACCTGGGCCCGTACTTGCACCGCGTGCAGCCCCTCAAGGCCTTGTCCATCGTGAGCCCCAACGGCGGGCGCATTGCATCCGGCCAGAAAACCCTCGAAGTGCGCCGCTGGCACCCGCATCTGGACCCAAACGAGGACCTGTTGATCGTTGAAAACGAGCGCTTCCTTCATGTCGATGGCGATGAAGACGATGGTCATGCCGTCGCCATCGTGCGGGTCAGGGCGGTTCGCCCCTTCGTTGAGGCCGACATCCCGGCCGCCTGCGCCAGCAGCTATGCGCAGGGCTGGCTTGCCTGGGAACTGACCGATGTCCGGCCAATCACGCCGCCGGTTCCGGTCAGGGCCGCACGGGGCATTTACCAGGTGGATTTCTCTGGCTTGAGCCATTGCCTGTCTTCGTAAAATGTTTCTCTCTTGAACTCAATCGCACAAAAAGCCTCTGTCGAATGACAGACTTACGCCACTTTCACTTTTTACAGAGATCACCATGCTTCGTGTTTTCGAACGACGCCTCGACCCGTTTCCACCTGACGAACTTCCTCCGCCTCCCGTCGGCCTGATGCGTTTCCTGTGGGCCTGCACACGCGGCGCCCGTGGTTACATCCTTCTCTTCGCGCTGCTGAGCGCCGCAGTGTCGATCTACGAGGCCTGGCTGTTTGCCTTCCTTGGCCAGGTCGTGGACCTGCTTTCGGCCTGGAAAGCCGGCGGCGCTGAAGCGGGGCAGGAAAGCCGCGTGCTGTGGGGGATCGCCATTGTGCTGGTCACCAGCATCGGGATCGTGGCGCTGCGGACCATGGTCCAGCACCAAGTCCTGGCGATCAATTTGCCGTTGCGGCTGCGCTGGGACTTCCACCGCCTGATGCTGCGGCAGAGCCTTTCGTTCTTCTCCGACGAGTTTTCCGGCCGGGTCACCACCAAGGTGATGCAGACCGCCCTGGCGGTGCGCGAGGTGCTGTTCACCCTGATCGAAATCCTCCCCGGGATCGGCGTGTATTTCATCGCGATCATTGCCCTGGCCGGCGGCTTCGCCCTGAAGCTGATGCTGCCGTTCCTTGCCTGGATTGTCCTGTTCGGGCTGTCCATGCTGTATTTCGTGCCGCGCCTGGGCAAGGTCGGACAGGAACAGGCCAATGCGCGCTCATCCATGACCGGTCGGGTGTCGGACGCGTACACCAACATCACCACGGTGAAGCTGTTCTCCCACTCCAAGCGCGAGGCGCACTTCGCCCGCGCGGCGATGGAAGACTTCAAGGAAACCGGCTTTCGCCAGATGCGTCTGGTCAGCCTGTTCGAGATCGTCAACCAGACGCTGGTGGTGGGCTTGATCCTCGGCGCCGGAGGTTATGCACTGTGGCTGTGGCACCAGGGCGATGTCGGTACCGGCGCGGTGGCGGCGATCACCGCCATGGCCTTGCGCATCAATGGCATGTCGCACTGGATCATGTGGCAGATGACCTCGCTGTTCGAAAGCATCGGCACCGTGCAGGACGGCATGCAGACCCTGACCCAGGGGCCCAAGGTGGTGGATGCGCCGGACGCGGGCCAACTGGTCACCAGCGGCGGTGCGGTCAGTTTCGATAACGTCAGTTTCAACTACGGCGGCGAGCGCCAGGTCCTCGATAGCCTGAGCCTGACTATCCGTCCGGGTGAGAAGATCGGCCTGGTGGGCCGTTCCGGGGCGGGCAAATCCACCCTGATCAATCTGCTGCTGCGCTTCTACGATGTGGACAGCGGCGCGATTCGCATCGACGGGCAGGACATTTCCCGGGTCACCCAGGACAGCCTGCGCAGCGCCATCGGCATGGTCACCCAGGACACTTCGCTGCTGCACCGCTCGATCCGTGACAACATTGCCTATGGCCGCCCCGACGCGACCGATGCGCAGATCCGCGAGGCTGCGGCCAACGCCCAGGCGGCGGGCTTCATCGACCAGCTCAGCGACCGGCAGGGTCATACTGGCTATGACACCTTGGTCGGCGAGCGCGGTATCAAGCTGTCGGGCGGACAGCGGCAACGTATCGCCATCGCCCGGGTGATGCTCAAGAACGCACCGATCCTGTTGCTCGACGAAGCCACCAGCGCCCTGGACTCGGAGGTCGAGGTTGCCATTCAGGAAAGCCTCGATGAAATGATGCAGGGCAAGACCGTGATCGCCATCGCCCACCGGCTGTCCACCATCGCGGCCATGGACCGGCTGATTGTCATGGATAACGGGCGCATCATCGAACAAGGCACCCACGCCCAGTTGCTCGAGAAGAACGGCACTTATGCGCGGCTTTGGCAGCACCAGAGCGGTGGATTCCTGGGCGAGGATCAGGGCGTGGTCGAAGCGGTCGAGTAGAAAGCAGCGGAACACCGATAGCTGCGGTTCAGGCTGGCAGCTATCGGTTAGCCTTCAGCACTCGCTCCTGTTCAGTCAACCAGCTCGACGTAACTCGACTCTCCGCCCCCGGATGCCCCCGACAGCCAGCCCCAGACAAAGCTCAGCGTGGTCCGCCCTGTGTCATCGACCCCCACCGTCCCCCGCGACCAGCCCGCAAGCATCTCTCCCTCAGTGGTCAGGCAGTGGAACAGCAGCTCGATACTGTCGGGCCCTGTCACCCGGCCTACCTGATTGCCGATACGAATCCGCCCGCCCTGGTAGGTGCTGGAAATGCCGTTGTCCTCGACGAGGTAATGAAACACCGTGCCGCTGCCGGAGAGCCCGCTGGTATTGGCGGCGACGGCGAAGCGGCGGTTGTGCAGGCGGTCGCGGAGTTGGGGGAAAGCGCTATCCATGAATGACGTGTCCTTGGTGGTGTGTGCTGTGGGTGATCAGAGCATGAAATGTCCGATGAAGTTGAGTGGGATTCGATAAAAGACAATGTGGGCCCGTCGATTGATGCGATCAGCATGCTGCCGCCGCGGTAGCCGACAACGGTTCGATGGTTTTCAAATCCTCCGATCCACGGGTGCTGTTATTCGCCGGGGAGATCCGCTGAAGTGCAGAGGGCATCTGATGTGGGCGGTGAAACCTGGGCTTGCGCTCAACCTTCCCCATCAAGCAGGCGCCAGGCCAGCGTCTGGCCTTCGACCAGGGTCGGCGCGGTGCGGTAGCGGACTCCGAAAACCTGCTCGCCCATTTCCCCCATCTGGTCGAAGTGCGCCCGCCGTACGGCATCGTCGAGCACGCTGATGATGCCGCGGCACAACCCGGCGAAGGCCACCTTGTGCTGCTTGAGCCACTGGGTGCGCAGCTTGCGGTCCGGGTGGGGTTCGTCGTCCGCCGGTTCCCGGTAGATCAGCACGAACGGCTCGCCGCGTGCCAACAGTGCATCGAGTTCCTCTGCCCACTGCTGGCTGTAACCTGGCACCACCACCTGCGGTTCAATCAGGCAGAGGGGAAAGGTACGAATGTCGTGGACCTTGAAGTCTTCAGTGTTCATTTCGATCTCGTTCAGGTGAAGGGATGGACGCAGCGATTCGTCCAGCCAAGCTCAGTCCGTGGTGCTGTGCCCACGGCGCAGGTGCCAGTAGCGGGTGCTTCGCTGCTGCGCCCAGAAGCGCGCGTACAGTCCTCCGGCCGCCAGCAGTTGGGCATGGGAGCCGCGCTCGACGATGGTCTGCTGGTCCAGCACCAGGATTTGCTGCACATCGGTGAGGGTGTACAGGCGGTGGGCGATGACGATGACTGTCTTGTTGCGGGTCAGTTGGTTCAGGGCCTGGGTGACGGCGGATTCGTTGTTGCTGTCCAGCGCCGCGGTAGCCTCGTCGAGGATCACGATCGGCGCGTCCTTGAGCAGAGCCCGGGCAATCGACAGGCGCTGGCGCTCGCCACCGGACAGGTTCAGACCTTCGCCCAGGCGGGTCTGGTAGCCGTCGGGCAGGGCCATGATGAAATCGTGGCAGCAGGCGGCGCGTGCGGCGGCTTCGAGCTCGGTTCGGGTAGCTTCGGGGCGGGCGATGCGCAGGTTGTTCTCGACCGTGTCGGCGAACAGGTGGGTGTCCTGGAACACGAAGGCGATGCGTGCCAGCAGGTCTTCCTGGCGCATCTGGCGCACATCGACGCCACCGATCAGCACCTGACCTTCATCGGCGTCATGAAAGCGCGCGAGCAGATGCGCCAGGGTGGTCTTGCCGGCGCCGCTGGCGCCGACCAGCGCGGTGATGCTGCCGGCTGGCGCGTCGAAGAAGATGTTGCGCAGGGCCAGTGCGCCGCCAGGATGGGTGAAGCGCAGGTTGCGCACCTGGATGCCGTGACCCTGAGGGAGGCGGGCCTCGCTCGGCTCTTGCAGGCAAGGGGCTTGCAACAGCGTTTCGATGCGCTCAAGGCTTCTGCGGTAGAACGCCAGTTGCGCCATGAGTGTGGCCGATTCGCCGAGCATGGCGAAGAAACGGTGCGCCAGCACCAGCATCAGTATCAGCATGGGTTGCGCCAGTTCGCCCTGTACGGCCAGGTACACCGCCAGCGCCAGCAGGCCGAGCAGGCCGATATCCAGCAGCACGGCAAAGCCCACTGCCAGAAGCCCCGCCAGCACCTCGATGCGGATAGACAGGCGGCGCAGGTGCTGCATCGACGCTTCCAGCGCGCCGAAGCGCTCGGCCGACAGGCCGAAGGCGCGGATCACCTTGATGCCCTGGACGAACTCCAGCAACTGTCCGGCCAGGGCCGCGCGCTGGGCATGCTTGGCCTGGCTCATGGCCGCGAAGCGCCGGCGCAGGGTCGTGACCAGAAGGCTGCCTGCGGTGGCAGCGGCCAGTGCGGCCAGGCCCAGGCGCCAGTCGATCAGCAGCATCAGCGCACCGGTGAGCGCGGCGATGCCGAGGCGGCCGAAGAGCTCGCCGGTCAGGTGGGTGAAGGCTTCCTCGACCTGGGTGGCGTTCTCGCCCAGCACTGCGCTGAGTTCACCGCTGCGGTTGCGGTTGTAAAAACCCAGGGGCAGGCGGCGCAGGTGCGCGGCCAGTTGCAGGCGCAGGTCGCAGAGCATGCCGGTGCCGCCGAGGAAACCGTCAAGGTTGGAGGCCAGGTTGCAGACCAACTGCAAGGTCAGGCTGGCCAGCAGGATCAGCGTCAGCCCTATCAGCAGCGTGCCGTCGAGGCGGGCGGCGAAGATCTCGCGCAGGGCGATATACAGCACGCCGTAGGGCACGCTGGCGAACAACGCCTCGCCCAGGCGCCAGCCGATGCTGCGCCACACCCGCCGGTTGTCGGCACTTTGGGTGATACGGAAAACCGCCAGGAGCATGTTCATGGGCGTGCCGCTTCCAAACTGTGGTAGTGGGTCGGTTGTTGGCCCAGGCGCCAGTCGGCGTGGGCCTGCTGGGCTTGCCAGAGGCGCTGATAGAGGGGGACGTCGGCGAGCAGTTGGGCGTGGCTGCCGCGGGCGCGGATGCGTCCGGCGTCCAGCAGCAGGATCTGGTCGGCTTCGACGACGCTGGCGAGGCGGTGGGCGATCAGCACCACCGTACGCCCCGCGGTGAGGGTAGCCAGGGCTTGGAGGATCAGCGCTTCGTTCATGGGGTCGGCGAAGGCGGTGGCCTCGTCGAGTACTACGATCGGAGCGTTGCGTACCAGGGCGCGGGCGATCGACAGGCGCTGGCGCTCACCACCAGACAGCCGGGCACCGCGCTCGCCGAGCAGGGTCTGGTAGCCCTGGGGCAGGGCCTGGATGAAGTCGTGGGCCTGGGCGGCCTTGGCCGCTTCGATGACCTGGGCTTCGTCGATATCGGTGCGGCCCAGGCGGATGTTGTCGAGCACGCTCTGATTGAACAGGTGCACCTCCTGCATCACGTAGGCCACCTGGTCGTGCAGTTCGCCCAGCGGCCAGGCGCGCACGTCGCGGCCCTGCAGAACGATGCGGCCTTGCCTGACGTCCCAGAAGCGCAGCATCAACTGCGCCAGGGTCGACTTGCCGGCGCCGCTGGGCCCGACGATGGCGGTCAGGCTGCCGTGGGGCAGGCTGAAACTGATGTCGTGCAGCACCGGGACGCCTTCGTCGTAGGCGAAGTCGACCTGCTCGAACGCCAGTGCGGCGCTGCCCGCGAGGCCGGGTGGCGCCTCGTCCTCGACCAGGTCGGGGGCGCGCAGCAGGGTCTGCACGCGGGTGTTGGCCGCCTGCACCAGGCGCATCAGATTGCCGAAGAACGCCAGGGCGAACAGCGGCCGGGTGATGCCCAGGCCCAATAGCAGGCACAGGGTGAAGGCTTGAAGCGAGAGGCTGCCTTGCAGATAGAAGTAGCCGCCGATGGGCAGGATGAACAGGCTGTTGGCGCTGATCACCACGGTGAAGGCCGACCAGCCTGGCACGGTGCTGGCGACCATGCGCCCGATCACCGTCCGGTAGGCGTCAATGGCGCCTTGCAGGCGGCCGGTGGCGTTTTCGCCGCCCAGGTACGTCTTGACCACGGCGATGCCCTGCACATAGTCGACGATGCTTGCCGAAAGCTCGGCGTTGACCTGGCCGTATTCGGCCATCACCTGCGGGATGCGCTTGAACAGCACGGCCTGCACCGCCACCGCCAGGGGCACGGTGACCAGGGTCGCCAGGGCCATGCGCCAGTCGAGCCAGAACAGCACCACGGCACTGGCCAGCGGTAGGGCCAGGGCGGTAGCGGTGTCGTTGAGGTGGTGGGCGATGAATTGCTCCAGGCGATCGATGTCTTCGCGTAACACCTGGTTGGCGATGCTGGCGGTGCGCGCGTCGATCCAGCCCAGCGGCAGACGGGTGAGCTTGTTGGCCAGGACCAGGCGCAGTTCGTGGAGGCAGTCGAAGGCCGCCAGGTGCGACAGCACCCCGCCGGCGCACAGCAGCACCCAGCGCAGCAGCATGGCCGCGCCGCACCAGGCCAGGATCGGCAGCACCTCGGCAAACGGGGCCGTATCACCTTGGGCGTAGCGCAGCAGTACCAGATAGAGGGCGATCAGCGGGGTGATCGACAGCACCCCGGACAAGGCGCTGCACAAGGCTGCGACGTACAGTCGGCGGCGCTGGCCGCCGACCAGCGCCAGCAGGGCGGCGAAGCCGGTTTCGTGGGAGGGGGAGGGTTGGCTCATGGTCACTCCGCGAGCGTGTGTTCGGCCAGCCGGCGCAGCCGGGCCTGAAACGGTGGGCGTTGATCACGGCTGCTCATTGAGCCGCCTGCACGGCGGCGCTGGCGCGGGCCTGGCAACGTGGCGCCAGCACCAGAGCCAGCAGGGCCAGCACGCTGGCCACGGCGAAACTTGCGGCATAGCCGTAGTGATGGGTGAACTGGGTGGCGGACAGGCCCAGCACCAGTGCACACCAGGCATCGGTGCATTGCAGCAGCGAGTAGTCGGTGCCGGCCTGGGCGGGGGAGACCCAGTCCATCATCAGGCTGTAGAGCACCACGAAGCCCATTGCCATGCTCAGGCAGAACGCCAGGAAAATCGTCGTCAGCAGGACCGTGTCCGTGTTGCCCTGGCTTTCCAGGGCCAGGTAGCCCAGTTGCAGCAGCAGGTAGCTGAACAAGCTTGCCCAGACCATGCGCCGGCGACCTGCCCGCTCCAGCAGCAGACCACCCAGACAGGCGCCGGCGATGCCGGACAGGGCGATGCCGCTGCTCGACAGTAGCCCGACCTGCAGCACATCGAAGCCACGGTCGACCAGGTAGGTGAGCATGATCGCGGTGAACCAGCGTACCGGTGCCTGGAAACTGACCACGCAAGCCATGCCCCAGCGCACCGCCGGGTTTTGCCAGGCGCGGCGCAGGCTGGGCGGCTCGGACGGCTGTTCGGCGCAGCGCGCCGGCAGCGGCAAGGCACGGCGGCGCAGCAGCAACGCCGGCACCGCACACAGGCCCAGCAGCGCGACCAGGTACAGACTGGCGAGCGCCCAACCGACGCTGCTGGCCAGGGCCACCCACACACCACCACCGAGGATGTATCCCAGGTAGCTGCCACCAATCTGCATGATGTTGCCCAAGCCGCGCTGACGGCGGCTCAGGCTCAGCACCGCAGTGCCATCGGTGACGATGTCCTGGGTGACCATCACCAGCATCAGCACCCCAAGCAGGGCCAGCAGCGGGGTCATCGCGGTGGCGGGTGGCAACATGATTGCCAGCAGCATGCCCAGAACCAGCAACCCTTGCAGCTTGTTGGCCAGACGCAGCCGGTCGCCGGGGCCGTTTCCGGCCACGCGGTCGGTGCGCGCGGCCCAGAGAAACTTGATGGCCGTGGGCAGGAACAGCAGCGACAGCAGGCCGATCTTGTCCAGGCCCACGCCCTGTGCGCGTAGCAGCACCGGCAAACCTTCGTGGGCCAGGCCGCTGAGCAGGCCCTGGCTTGCGTACAGCCCGCCGAATGCGGCGAGCAGTCCGGGCAGTCCTACGGCGCGGCGTGCGGCGTTTGCCCTTGGGAGGGTGGACTCGTTCATGTCAGAAGCTCAGGTTCAGGCGCACGCCGGCCAGCCGCCCTTCGCCCACCTGGTAGGCGGTGCCGATCGGCGCACCGGCGTCGAAGGCATAGACGGCGTAGGTCTTGTCCGCGAGATTGTCGACGTAGAAGTCGGTGGACAGGTTGCGGTTGACCTGCCACGACAGCCCCGCGTCGAGCAGCGAGTAGCCGCCCTGGACCAAATTGTTGGCTTCGTCGAAGTAGGTCTTGCCGATGTAGGAGAGACCGATGTGCGGGACAAGCGCCATGCCGTTGTCCAGGTTGAAGGCATACTCGGCGGCCAGGTTGGCGGTGCTGCGCGGGGCGTAGGGCAGGATGTTGCCCGACAGGTCGTTGCTGGAGCTGCCGGTGGGATCCTGATAGTGGCTGAACTCGGACTTGTTCATCGCCACCCCGGCCTTGATACGCAGCGCCTCGGTGGCCTGCCACTTGGCGGTCAGGCTGGCGCCGCGGGTGCGTGCATCGCCGACGTTCTGCAGGTACTGGCCCTGCACCGGGCCGACCGAGAGCTGGTAATCCTTGATGCGCATCTGGTAGGCGGCACCGGCCAGTTCCAGGCTGCCGTCGAACAGGTTGGCCTTGAAACCGACCTCGTAATTACGCGCTTTTTGCGGTGAATAGGCGAAGTCGATGTTCTGCGGGGTGACCGCGCGGGTAAAACCACCCGCCTTGAAGCCGGTGCTGTACAGGGCGTACACCGAGACGTCGTCGGTGAGCTTGTAGTTGATACCCAGCTTGGGCGAGGTGGCGTTGTCGCGCTTGTCGTTGTCCATCGCCAGGGTGGCGAAGCGGGTGTCGACATCGGTGCGCTGTTGTTCGATGCGGATGCCGGGAGTGATGTCCAGGCGTTCGGTGGCGTGCCAGGTGAGCTCGCCGTAAGCGGCGTAGGAGCGGATGTCCTGGTGCGAGTCGAGCGCATACGCCGGGATCTGGCGCTTGAAGTCCAGGTCCTCGGCGTACAGGCCGGTAACGAAGTCCACGGCCTTGCCGGGTTCCTTGCGCGACGCCAGGCGCAGCTCCTGGGAGATCGTGCGCTGCTGCTCGGGGGTGTAGCTGCCGAACACGGTGCGCTCGTTGTCGCGGGTCTGGTAGCCGGTCAGTGCGCTGAGCACCATCGAGCCCAGGGCGTAGTCCACGTGCAGGCCGTAGCTGTTGGTGGCCAGTCGGTAGTTGGACTCCATCGGCAGGACGCGGCGGGCGTCCTTGTCGCCGTCGACCACGAAGTATTCCTCGTCGGAGTGGGTGACATCGCGCGAGGCGCTGACCATCACGTCCAGCGGGCTGTCGGTGGGTGCGTAGCGCAGGCGTGCGCGGCCGTTGCTGTTGTCGTGGTCGCCCAGGCGCGAGCCGGTGTTCATGTTTTCCAGCTCGCCGCGGGTGTCGCTGGTGCCGACCGCGATGTCACCGAACAGCGCACCTGGCACCAGCGGCCCGCTGGCCATGAGCTGCATACCCTGGCCGCGCTTGTTGGCATCGAGGCTGGCGTCGAAGCGCGCTTGATCGTCGGGTTTGCGCGTAACCACGTTGATCACCCCGCCGACCGCGCCGCGGCCATACAGAGTGCCTTGCGGGCCGTAGAGAATCTCCACCTGTTCCAGGCCCTGTGGCAGCAGTTGCGAAAGCAGGGCCTGGTCTTGCGGCAGGCCGTCGACCAGCAGTTGCGCCGCCGGGTTGTAGAAGTCTGGCGAGGACTGTCCGCGAATGGTGAAGTTGTCGAAGGCCCGCGAGGAGCGCTGGCGGATGTGCACGTCGGTGAACACCCGGTCGAGCTGGTCGACCCGGCGCAGGCCACGGGGCAGGATTTCGTCGGCAGTGGCCACGTCGGCGGCGCCGGCGATGTCCTGCAACTGCTGGTCGCGCTTGGTGGCCTTGACCGTTACGGCAGGCAGTTCGAGGGCGGGGCTGGTGGTGTCATCGGCCTGTGCCGGGATGGCCAAAGCGAGGGCGAGCAGCGACAGCGGGTAGGGCAGAAACGTGGTTTTTTTCATGATGGGGGATCGCTGATTTTTGATAATAATAATTATTATTATCTGTGCGTCCGGCGATCTACCCCATGCGGGAATTTACGATCCCATTCGGGAAAACTTCACTTCAGTGAATGTCCTTGAGCCCTTTGACGGTGGCCGGTGCGACACCGTGTATGCGCCGGAAGGCTGCGGCGAACTGGCCGGGGTTGGAATAGCCGACGAATTCGCAGGCCTGCAGCACGCTGCAGGCGCCGGCTTCGAGCAGCGAGCGCGCCTGCTGCATGCGCACCCCGCGCAGGTACTGCGCGATGGTCTGGCCGGTGGCGGCTTTGAACGCCGACTTCAGGTAGCACTCGTTGATGCCCACACGCCGGGCCAGCGAGGCGATGGAGTGGCTGTGGGCGAACTCGCCGTGGAGGATGTCGCGGGCGTCCTGCACGGCTACCCGCTGGCGCACAGGCAACTGCGGGCGCTGGCGCCAGGGTTTGTGGTCGGCCAGTTGGGCGAGCATCTGCAGGGCGGCGGCTTCGGCGTGCAGGCGCCCAATCGTGGTGTGCATGGCGCTGGTCAGCAGGGTACTGGCGGTGGTCATGCCGAGGCTGTGGCACAGGTGTTCGCTGTCGAGTAGCAGTTCGGTGCCGTCCGGGCCGCCGATGGTCTCGGCCTGATCCTCGAACAGCTGCTCAAGCAGCGGAGTGGGCACCTCGATCGACACGCCACTGAAATGACCGGCCATCTCGCGGTTGAAAGTCTGCTGCTCGCTGGCCTGGCGCAGCATCACCCCGGCACCGTGATAGACCGTGGGCTTGCGCTGCTCGGGGACCTGCAGGTACAGTTCGCCGGCGACCATGATCTTGATAGTCAGGCAGCCGGGGGGTTGTACGTAGTGATCTTCGAAAGTGCCGGCGAAATCATACTGACCGCGGGCGAGGGTGATGCCATGGGCGATGCGGTGCAGGTCGGTCCAGCCGCTGCCGTGGTGTTCGGGCAGGTCGAAGCGGGCATAGCCAGGGTCACGATCGGTGGAAAGCGATGCAGCGGGTGGGCAGGTTGGGGTAGACACGGCATATCTCCCAGAAGCCAATGACCTGAGGCGCCGGGCACCGGAGTGGCAAATCCGGGCGGGGGGCATAGGGGGCGGGGGCTAGGATAAGGCTTTTTGTCTTTATGTAAATGATAATTATTGTTGATTGTGGGTTGGTGCGAAGACTTGGGCGAAGCGGTGATTCCTTAGTGGTGTGCCGGGTTGGAAAGCAGAATCTGTGAATCACTCGCCCCAAGAAGATCGACCAGAATGGCTGACATCTATTCTGGAGGCATTTCTGGCGGATTAATCAGTACGCAACGAGTCCGCCCGAACCCTGACGAACGACAAAGAAACCGGCCATTGAGTCGGTTTTTTGCCTTTGATACCGGCCTAATGCGCCATGCATTGCTCCACGGCATGGCAACAAAAGGAGGTTCAGAGAAACTATCTGGATGACGGTCTTGAGCGTGCGGCAGGTTTCAACCGTGATTGTTCGATTAGGTAGAACGCTGGCGGCTGCATGCAGATGAACGACACGATTCTGGAATTTGATCGATATAGGTACAGCATGAAAGTGTGGTGGAAGAAGGCAGATTCACGCGGCGCTGAGGTTGAGCGTTTGAAACAAGCACTCGAGATTGCAAACCATGATCTGGAGGCTGCAAATGGTCGCCTCGCACAAGCAGAACAGCAGGTTGTCGAATGCCACGGTCGTATCAGGAAGTTCGAGGACCTGGCCGCCAATCTCGCTACCTTTTCGCATTCGCTGGAGATGACCCAGTCCTCCTTCGCCAAGTTGGCGGGAACCATGGGCGATGAGCGGCAACACGCAGTACAGGCCCAGCTCATTTCCATGGATAGCCGCAATGCGATCGACCTGATTGCGGTCAACCTCCAGACACTGGCAGGCACTTCGGAAGAAGCCTCGCACAAGGTCGGACAGCTTGATGAGCAGGCGCAGAAGGTCGGTGGAATACTGCAAATGATCAAGGAGATTGCTGACCAGACCAATCTTCTGGCGCTCAACGCCGCCATTGAGGCGGCTCGCGCAGGCGACGCCGGGCGTGGCTTCGCGGTGGTGGCCGATGAAGTGCGCAAGCTGGCCAAGCGCACTGCGGAGGCTACTGCGGAAATCACCACCCTGGTGGGGAAGATTCGTCTGGACAGCTCGGACAGCCGCGATCAGATCGCTTCTCTTGCAGAGCATTCAGCGTCATTCAGCAAGGATGGGCAGGCCGCAGCGGATACCATGAGACGTCTTCTGAGTATGTCTTCCACTAGCGAGCAAACGGTCTCGGCCTCGGCGTTGCGCAGTTTCTGCGAGCTGGCGAAAGTTGATCATCTGATTTACAAGTTTCGCGTGTACAAGGTTCTGTTCGGTATTTCCAATGAAGGCGAATCCAGTTTTGCACTCCATACCCATTGCAGGCTTGGCAAGTGGTATTACGAAGGTGAGGGCAAGACCAGCTACGCCCAACTCCCCGGCTACCGCGATATAGAAAGTCCTCACAAGAAAGTCCACGACGCGGCTTTCGCGGCGCTGCGTGCTCATGCACAGGGCGATTCGGTTACCTTGTTGAAGGAGGTTGCTGCCATGGAAGAGGCAAGCCTGATTGTCCAGGATTGCCTCGAGCACATGGCTGAGAGCGGCGAGAAAGACACGCGTTTGCTGCAGTGTCACTGATGACATGAGCTTCGTGTTTTCGGAGGCAGCGGAACCGTAGTCGTAGATCGCTACTGTTTTTCATCATTGGTTTGGTGGTTTCGAACAGGCCAGGCGCGATGGCATTGACGTTGATGCTGTGGCGCGCCCATTCCATCGCCAAGGCTTCGATCAGATTTGCAGGCGCAGTAGAGCGCGGCGTGAACTGATCCGCATGCTCCTCACCCTGCGCACCCTGGAATTTACCTGGGACCTGCAACCCAGCGCTGATCACTACGACGCCTGGCACACGTTCAATGCCGGCGTCACCGAAAACCTGGAAAGCCTTTCACGCCAGGTCGAAGGGGCTCACCGCAGCGCCTTGCAGAACGGCCTGGCGGCGTTGCAGCACTACACTGAAGCGTTTATCGGCTACCGCGATGGCTTGCACAGCAGCGCTGCCAGCCAGGCGCGGATGATCGGCCTGGCGCAACAGATGCTCGACCTGACCGCCGGTGCCTATGACAGCGAAGTCGCCCGACTGCATCAGCAAAGCCGTGGTTTCTTGCTGGGCATGGGCCTGATCCTGTTGTTGTCCATGACCCTCAGCGTGCTGGCCGCCTGGCTGATCCGCCGACTCACCCTGGAGCCGCTGCGCGACACACTATTGATGGCGCGGCGGGTAGCTGATGGCGACCTGCGTGAAGAGCCGCCGCGTGCGCGTGGCGACGAATTTGGTGAACTGCAACAGGCCATGCACGGCATGACGGGCAACCTGCGCGGGCTGGTCGGGCATATCCAGCACGGCGTGCGGCAACTGTCCCAGGCGACTGAAGGCCTTGGCCAGCTCAGCCGCGAAAGCCTCGACGGCATGGACCGCCAGCGCGATGAAACCGAGCAGACCGCTAGCGCCGTGCAGCAACTGGCGGCCAGCGCCCAGAGCGTCGCCGAAGACGGCGTCCGCGCGTCTCAGGCCGCGCTGGAGGCCGACGGCAGCGCCCAGCGTGGCGAGCAGGTGGTGTTGCAGATGCTCGGGCGGATCAGGTTGCTGTCCGATGGCATGCAACAGACCGCAGGTTCCGTTGCCCGTCTGGATGAGCAGAGCCGCAGCATCGTGCGGGTGCTGGACGTGATCAAGGCCCTGGCCGAACAGACCAACCTGCTGGCATTGAACGCCGCCATCGAAGCGGCGCGGGCAGGGGAGTATGGCCGGGGCTTTGCCGTGGTCGCCGACGGCGTCCGCGGCCTGGCGGGACGGACCCGGCAATCGGCGGGGGAAATCGAAGGCACCATCGACCAATTGCTGCAGGTCACCACCCAGGTGGTGGACGAGATGCAGTCGGGCTTGGTCCTGATCGATGACAGCTTGCTGCTGGCCGAAGAAGCCGGTTCATCACTGGAGCGCATTACCCGTATGGCCTCGGTCATCGAGCAGCGGAGCCTGCAGATTGCCGCCGCAGCGGAGCAGCAGAGCAGTGTTGCCGACCAGGTGAGCGACAGCGTGGTGCGCATTCGTGACGTGACCCAGTTGAACGTGACAGCGACCCGCAAGATCGATGAATCCACGCAGCAGATCGCGGCGCTGGGCAAGGCGCTGACCGAGCGAATTGGGAGTTTCCGCAACTTCAAATAATCGTCCATTGCTGCGCGGCCTCTCGGCGTTGTGGCAGCAATTGGGCGCGTGCACATACCGCGCCCTGCGCGCCTGGCATGCAGAACCTGGAAGGAGGTTCCCAGACCTTGCTCGACGCCTGACCTCTAAGTCGAGACGGGGGACTTCGCCGTCGGCGTGCTTGCCGGGCTCGGTCAGCGAGCGGATGAAGGCATCGCTGAGTGTTGGTCTGAAAGGGGCGGCGGTTTCTGAGGGCATCGGTGGGGACACCGTTTTTCCAACACTCGAAAATTTGCCCCCATAAGCTCTGGAAGCCAGGGGGACTGGGCAGACGGCTTTGGATTAAATGGTTTGGTAACTATATGTTTATAAAGATTTTTTTGGGTTAAGCGGAAGTTCATTACAGACTCTCAGGATCCCCAAAAAACATCTGAATCCTCGACCGCAACCACTTCTCCCCCGGATCATTATCCTGCGCCCCTCGCCAGGCCATATGCAGTTCGAAGGTCCGCGCCTCCAGCGGCAGTTCTTCGGCGCGCAGGCCGCCGGCGGCGGTGAGGATGTCGGCGGTGTAGTCGGGGACGGTGGCGACGATGTCGGTGCCGGTAAGCAGGCTGCCCAGGCCATTGAACTGTGGCACCGCCAGCACCACGTGGCGTTCGCGGCCAAGCTTTTGCAGTTCTTCATCGATGAAGCCGCTGAGGTCGCCGGCGAAGGACACCAGTGCATGGGGGCGCTTGCAGAAATCATCAAGGCTCAGCGAGCCGGGCACGCTGTCGGCCCGCAGCAGTTTCGGCTTGCTGCGTCGCAGTACCTTGCGCTTGGCATTGGCCGGCAGGTCGGCGGTGTAGCTGACGCCGACGGAGATTTCGCCGGAGGCGAGCAGGGTGGGCATCAACAGGTAATTCACTCGACGCACCACCAGTACGACACCTGGCGCCTCGGCACGGACGCGCTTGAGCAGCAGTGGCAGCAGGGCGAATTCGGCGTCGTCCGACAGGCCGATACGGAACACGTTGGTGCTGGTCGCCGGATCGAAGTCGGCAGCGCGGCTGACGGCGGTGGAGATGGAGTCCAGCGCCGGCGAGAGCAGGGCGAAAATCTCGGTGGCCCGCGCCGAGGGCTCCATCGCGCGTCCGGTGCGGACGAACAGCGGGTCATCGAACAGGGTACGCAACCGCGACAACGCAGCGCTGATCGCCGGCTGCCCGAGGAAGAGTTTTTCCGCAGCCCGGGTGACGCTGCGTTCGTGCATCAAGGTCTCGAAGACGATCAGCAGATTGAGATCGACGCGGCGCAGGTCGTTACGGTTCATCGGCTTCGCTTCGCTGGCGGTTCGGGGCAAGGGGTGAATCTTACGAGCAAAGGCTGTTACCCTGCACCGTAAATTGTGGCTGTGTGCCAGTTTACGGCAAGCAGCCAGGCATGAGCCCAATCGATGACAAGCATGTCGACTATTAATGACCACTGATGGTCTAACCGTGAAAGCCCCGATAGAGTTCAGGGCATTAGAGGTTCACTAGGCGAGGTTTGCGATGTCCCGCATGATCCGTTTCCACAAGTTTGGTCCGGCCGAGGTGCTCAAGATCGAGGAGCAACCAACGCCCGCGCCGGCTGCCGGGGAAGTGCAGATTCGTGTCCAGGCGATCGGCGTCAGTTGGTATGACGTGCTCTGGCGGCAGAATCTGGCGCCGTCCCAGGCGCGTCTGCCGGTCGGCATCGGCCATGAAATGGCGGGCGTGGTGACGGCGGTAGGCGAAGGTGTCGATGACCTGGCGGTGGGCGACAAGGTCGCCAGCTTCCCGGCCAGCAGCCCTAACGATCACCCGGTCTATGGCGAAATCATCGTCCTGCCGCGGCTGGCGCTGACCCGTTATCCCGACATCCTGACGCCCATCGAAGCCAGCGTGCACTACACGCCGCTGCTGATGGCCTATTTCGCCTACGTCGATCTGGCCCGTGCCAAGGCCGGGCAGACCGCGCTGGTCACTGATGCCAGCCACTGCGCCGGCCCTTCATTCGTGCAACTGGGCAAGGCCCTGGGCCTGAAGGTGATCGCTGCCACCCGCGATGCCGAACAGCGCGAGCCGCTGCTCAAACTGGGCGCCGACAAGGTGATCGTCACCGAGGAGCAGGATCTGCTCATGCAGATCAACAAGTACACCGACAACCGTGGGGTCGACATGGTCCTGGACGGTCTCGGCGGGCCGCAGATGTCGCTGCTCGGCGATGTCCTGGCGCCGCGCGGCAGCCTGGTCCTGTACGGCCTGCAGGGCGGCAACCAGACGCCGTTCCCGGCCTGCGCGGCGTTCCAGAAGAACATCCAGTTCTTTGTCCACTGCATCAGCAACTTCACCGGCAAGCCGGAGCTGGGTATCACCCAGGACCAGGTCGCCTTGCACCGGGCGTTGCGCGACATCAATCAGTTCACCGCTGACCGCCAGTTGCTGCCGCAAATCATTCAGGTCTACCCGTTCGAGCGTGTCGTCGACGCCCACCGACATATGGACGAGTGCCCGTGTGGTGGTCGTGTAGTGCTGGAACTCCCCGACGCCTGACAGCACTTTCAGCTCCCTCCTGCACAGCCCGAGAATATGCTCGGGCTTTTTTGTGAAATTTGCCTCATAAAATTTCAGAAATTTCCTATTAGTCTTATGCGGACTAAGGACTTTGCTTCGGCTATGTTGTTGCTGTGGGAATAAGGGTGTTTCAGTGTCCGTTGAATTACGCAACGCTGTACAGAAACATGGGCTGCATCAAGCCGCAAAAGACTTCCCGCACGTAATCAAACCGCCTTGCCGTTATCGTCTCAGGGAGTGAGATATGTTCGTTCAATTATTGATTGCCAGTCGGGACAGGTGCGATCCGGATGCCATCGCGCTCGGTCAGGTCCGCCGCAGGGGTCTGTTTGGGTAGTTCTGTTTGGGTGTAGGAGGCTTCCTGCAAGCTGGAAACAAATTCCTACATTGGAATTAAAAATTGAATCCGAAGAGAAAGAAAGTTCCTTGTTGAAGCATCTTTTCGGGTGTGTTTCTGGTTTTCATTAGTTGCAATAAATATCAGGGAAATACTATGGGCGCGATTCATGATCAAGCCATGCAATTTGTCTATCAACAAGTCCTGCAGCGGCTGCTCGAAAGCCTGAGCCAGGGCCAGCGCGCGTCGTTGCAGTTGTTGATCCAGCGACTAATGGTGATTGCCGGAGGCCAGGAGTGCATCCATGGGTTAAAGGTCATGATGGTGCACACCGGCAGTCAGGACAGCACTCACACGCTGGCCTTCCTCAGGGCCGCCCAACTGAGCCTGGCGGCGCGCTCTCCCGGCACTTTCACCCTGCGGGTGGCCACTGCGCGGCATACCGACATGCCTGCCGTCGTGCTGAGAAACGTCGAACGGGCTTTCGCTGCGCTGGTGGTGCATGACGACCCCCGGGTCGAGCTGCTGATGGTCGACGACGGCCAGGTACGTCCCTTCGATGCCCGTCAGGCGATTTCCCGAGCCCAGCAACAGGCGGACCGCTACGCGATACTGATGGCAGGTCATCTGACGGCAGGCCATCCACATTTGGCGCTGACGCATCGACATTATCTCGACCTGGCCGACCTGCATCGCCTCGGTGCTGCCTGGAATGGTGGGGTCGATGTGTTGGTCAACGGAGACCCGGGCCCGCGGCGCAAGCGCTTTGTCGCCGGTGCGTTGCGGATGATGCGTGAGGTTGGCCTGCCACGTGTGCGACCGGTCGAAGCCTTCCCACGGGCGCTGTTCGAGCTGGCAAGCGCTGTGCGCCAGGAGTACCGGATGCCTGCCTGTGCAGACGCAGTCGGGGAGAAACCTGTGGCGCCCGAGCCTCGCGGCCGTATGCCGCGTTTCGTTGCGGTGGATGATCTGGTTCACGACCCGTCCTGTGGCCAAGGGCGGCTTTTGCTCGATCTGTTGCGCTACCGGCATGATGAGTGGTCGTTTGCCTTTCCCGTTACGGAGCCCGGCAATCCGCTTTTGCGAGCGCACCTGCACGGCTTGCGCGGCGAGTTCGTCGGCGGGCGTTGTTACCAGGACGGTCTTGAAGAGTGCCTGCAGCGTGCGGAAGAGGGCATGCAGCGCGAGCAATTGCCGATAACCCTGCGCGAGCAATTGCTCGGGCCTTGGCAGAAGTCCGAAGACCTGCAACAGGTGCGACGTCTGGCGGGAGATTTTGCCTCGCAGGCATTTGGTGTCAGCGAGGCGCAACTGGTCTGCCTGTTGTTCGCGCCCATCGTCAGCCAAGGCAGGGGATTGGAAGAGTTTCTGCGACGTTGTCATCCCGGGATGGCGGTGGCGCTGCCTTACCTGCACAAGGTCCTGAAGGGGCAGCCGTCGCCGGAGTCGGTCGTGCAGTGGCTGACCGGCACCAGTGGTTTGCCCATGTCCGCCCTGCAGGCACTATACCGGCGCGATGCGCTGATCGAGGCGAGCCCGATCGCGCTCGACCATTGATCTTGTGCGGTTGCCAATAGTATTGGTCTGTATGTATAACCAGTGTCCGTTTTTTGTTGGTTGTACCGCTCGTGATCGCCCATTCCGTCAACGAACCGCTCTACTACCTGCACAACTTCCGGCAAGTGCTGGACTGGTTGCGCGCGCGTTATGCCGATTTGCTGGACGCCGACGAACACGCGTTTATCGAGAGCTTCGCGCAGTTGCCTCAGGCAAGCCAGGCGCTGTTTGTGCGTATGGTGATGCGCAAGGGCGTGCTGTTTCGTGAGCGCCGGCTGGTCTATGCCGAGATAGGTTCGCCACGTCAGGCGTTGCAACCCTTGCTGGCGCTGGGCTGGGTTGAGGATGACGCGCCCTTGGGACTGGACGCACTGTTCGAGGTGTTGCTCAAGGAGGAAATCAGTACCTGCTTCGCCTCGGTCCTGAGCCGGCCGAGGGCCGCCAAGCACGAGTTGTTCGAGCAATTGCACGGTCTGTTCCCCGAGCCGCGGCCGTTACGGCAGTGGTGGCCGGGCTGCGACGAGGTCATTTATGTGCTGCGCCAGCAGGCGATCTGTGACCGTCTGCGACTGATGTTTTTCGGAAATCTCTATCAGGACTGGTCTGAGTTCGTCCTCGCCGACCTGGGCGTTCTGCGCTATGAGCAGGTGAGTTTCAGCAGCGACTCCCGGGCCTTGCGCGAGCGCGCCGATATCGAGTTGTGCCTGGCACTGCATGCCTGTTCCGAACAACTGGAAAGCCAACCGGACATCGACCTGCTGCTGGGCAAGCTAGCCACGCTGAGCACGGCCAACCCGTGGCTTGAGCGTCGCCGGGCCCGCGTTCAATACCAGCTTGCCTACCACTGCGAGCGCCTGGGTGACTGGTCGCGGGCGTTGAGGATCTATCCCAACTGCGCACACCCGCAGGCGCGAGAGCGGCATATCCGTGTTCTCGAGCGCAGCGGCGATTACCCCGCAGCACTCGAATTGGCGCTCCTGGCTGCGGAGCAGCCGGGGAATGCCGCCGAGGCCCAGGCCCTGACCCGGATCTTGCCGCGGCTCAAGCGCAAGCTCGGTGGTCCGCCACAGTCACGGCGCAAGCCGCGCGCGATCCGTCGCCTGGACCTGTGCCTGCCTCAGGATCTGTCGACACTGGGTGTGGAGGGGGCAGTGCGGGCTCACCTGGAACAGACCGAGGCGGCGCCGGTTCACTATGTCGAGAACACCCTGTTCAACAGTCTGTTCGGCTTACTTTGCTGGACCGCGATTTTCGAGCCGCTACCCGGCGCCTTCTTTCATCCGTTCCAGAGTGGTCCCCAGGACTTGCTCGATGCTGGTTTCCACGCCCGCCGTGCAGAGCGGTTTGCCGAGTGTCTCGGACAGCTGGACGATGGGCGCTATCGCCAGACCATTCTCGACAACTATGCCGCCAAGCACGGTCTGCAATCGCCATTCGTATACTGGGACTTGCTGACCCATGCCTTGTTGGAGCAAGCACTGGTGTGCCTGCCGCCTGTGCATTTGAAGCACTGTTTCCTGCGTTTGCTCGAGGATATCCAGGCCAATCGCGCCGGCATGCCCGACCTGATCCAGTTCTGGCCCGAAGAGAAGCGTTACCGGATGATCGAGGTAAAAGGCCCCGGCGACCGCCTGCAGGACAACCAACTGCGCTGGATCGAATTCTGCTCCACCCACGGACTGCCGGTAGATGTCTGCCACGTCGAATGGGTAAGCCCGTGAGCTATCGGGTGGCGGTGCGCACCTTGTGCGAGTTCACCGCCAAGGTCGGTGATCTGGACCTGCGGTTTACCCCGTCACCAACCGCGCAGGAAGGGGTGGCCGGGCATCGCCGGGTGGTTGGGCGGCGCGGCAGCGACTACGAGGCCGAGGTTGCTCTGGACGGGATGTTCGGCAGCCTTGAAGTCCGTGGTCGTGCCGACGGCTATGCGCCGGGCCGCAATTGCCTGGAAGAGATCAAGACCCATCGCGGTGACCTGAACACCCAGCCGGATAACCACCGGCAATTGCATTGGGCGCAGGCGCGGGTCTATGGCTGGCTGATGTGCCAGCAGCGCAACCTGGCAACGATCAACCTGGCGCTGGTCTACCTGGATGTCGACAGCGACCAGGAAACCCGTTTCGAATGCACCACCAGCGCCGCCGAACTTGAAGCCTATTTCCAACAGCTATGCGGACGCTTCGTGCAGTGGGCCGAGGAGCAGAGCCGGCGCCTGGCGCTGCGCGATGCCGGGCTGCAGGCGTTGGGTTTTCCCTGGCCGTTGTTTCGCAAGGGGCAACGTGAGCTGGCCGAGACCGTGTACAAGGCGGTCAGCACCGGCCGCTGTCTGATGGCTCAAGCCACCACCGGCATCGGCAAAACCCTCGGCACGCTGTTTCCGTTGCTCAAGGCCATGCCCCGCCAGTCGCTGGACAAGATCCTCTTTCTCACCGCCAAGACTCCGGGCCGCGCGCTGGCACTGGATGCGCTGCGTCAGGTAATGACGACCGATCCGGAACTGGCCCTGCGTAGCCTGGAGCTGGTCGCTCGCGACAAAGCCTGCGAATACCCCGGTACCGCCTGCCACGGCGACGCCTGTCCATTGGCCAAAGGCTTTTATGATCGCCTGCCAGTCGCCCGCGAGGCGGCGATGCGCCTGCCGCTGCTGGACAAAGCCCAGGTCCGCGAACTGGCCCTGGCTCATCAGGTCTGTCCGTACTACCTCGCCCAGGAACTGGCGCGCTGGGTCGATCTGCTGGTGGCGGACTACAACTACTACTTCGACCAGAGTGCGTTGCTGTTCGGCCTTGCCCAGACCGATCAATGGCGTCTGGCGCTGGCAGTGGACGAGGCGCACAACCTGGTGGAGCGGGCGCGGCAGATGTACAGCGCCAGCCTCGACCAGGGCCAGTTGCAGGCCTTGCGACGCGAACCGCCGGCGGGCATGGTCAGCGCCTTGCAGAGCCTCAACCGCGAATGGAACCGCCTGCACAAGGAACAGGTGGCGCCGTATCAGGCGGGCAACGAGCTGCCGACGGCGTTTCTCAAGGCGTTGCTGCGCTGCGTCGGCCTGGTCCAGGAATTGATGAACCGCACGCCCCAGGCGGTGGACCCGGCGCTGTTGCAGTTTTTCTTCCAGGCTCTGCAATTCCTGCGTTTGAGCGAGGTGTTCGACGAGCACTTCCTGTTCGATATCAGCAAGCGCAACGGGGCAGGGCGCCGCAGCCTTTCGACCCTGTGTCTGCGCAACGTAGTGCCGGCGCCGCTGCTGGCCCCGCGTTTCGCCGCCGCGCGCAGCGCCGTGCTGTTTTCCGCCACGCTCAGTCCACGGCATTTCTACGCCGACCTGCTGGGCATCCCCACCGACACGGCCTGGCTGGAGGTCGAATCGCCTTTCGTGGCCGAGCAGTTGCAAGTGCGTATCGTCAGCAATGTCTCCACCCGCTATCAGCACCGCCGGGCTTCCCTGGCGCCCATCGTTGAACTGATAGCCAGCCAGTTTCGCGATCAGCCGGGCAACTACCTGGCGTTCTTCAGCAGTTTTGAATACCTCCAGCAAGTGTCGGCGCTGCTGGCCGAGCGTTATCCGGGCATCGAGCAGTGGTCGCAGTCTTCGGGCATGGATGAAGAGCAGCGTCAGGGTTTTCTCGATCGCTTTGTCGAAAACGGCCACGGCATTGGTTTTGCGGTGCTCGGCGGCGCTTTCGCCGAGGGCGTGGACCTGCCGGGAACCCGCTTGATCGGCGCATTCATCGCCACCCTCGGGCTGCCTCAGGTCAATCCGGTGAATGAACAGCTCAAGGAGCGCATGGCGGCATTGTTCAGTTCCGGCTTTGACTACACCTATCTCTACCCCGGCGTGCGCAAGGTGATCCAGGCGGCGGGGCGAGTCATCCGTGGCACCGAGGACCGTGGCACTGTTCTGCTGATCGATGACCGTTTCGCTGAAGCCCGCGTGCAACGGATGTTTCCGGCCTGGTGGGCACCTCAGGATAAATAGTCAGGTGCCGTGGATCTTCATCGTCGCCTTGTAGTCGAAGTGCCAGTAAACTGCGTGATTTCATCACCCTGAAACTCTTTTCTTGAGGTTTTGCATGAAGCTCAGTCCTCTGGCTGGCAAGTTGGCTCCCGCTTCCGTACTGGTCGATATCCCGCGTCTGTTGACCGCTTACTACACTGGCCAGCCCGATGTTGGCGTGGCCACCCAGCGGGTCGCCTTCGGCACCTCCGGCCACCGCGGCAGTTCCTTTGACCTGAGTTTCAACGAGAACCATGTGCTGGCTATCAGCCAGGCAATCTGCCTGTACCGCCAGGCTCAGGGCATAGATGGCCCGCTGTTCATCGGCGCTGACACCCACGCGCTGTCGACCCCAGCCCTGGCCAGTGCGCTGGAAGTGCTTGCGGCCAATGGCGTCGAAGTGATGCTGTCGAAGGATGACGAGTACACCCCGACCCCGGCCGTATCCCACGCGATCATCTGCTACAACCGTGGCCGCACCGCCGGCCTCGCCGACGGCATCGTCATAACGCCGTCGCACAACCCGCCGCAGAGTGGCGGCTTCAAGTACAACCCGCCCAATGGCGGTCCGGCCGACAGCCATGTCACCAAGTGGGTCGAGGCCAAGGCCAACGAACTGCTGGCCGACGGCCTCAAGGGCGTCAAGCGTCTGCCTTACGAGCAGGCACTGAAGGCGGCCACCACCCATCGCCATGACTATGTCGGCAGCTACGTCGCCGATCTGGTCAACGTCATCGATTTCGATGCCATTCGCGGCGCCAACCTGCGCCTGGGCGTCGATCCGCTGGGCGGCGCGGGCGTGCGCTACTGGTCGGCCATTGCCGAGCACTACAAGCTCAACCTGGAAGTGGTCAACGCCGAGGTCGATCCGACCTTCCGCTTCATGTCGGTGGACTGGGACGGCCAGATCCGCATGGACCCATCCTCGCCATACGCCATGCAAGGCTTGATTGGCCTGCGTGACCGTTTCGACGTCGCATTCGCCTGTGACCCGGACCACGACCGCCACGGCATCGTCACCCCGACCGGTGGCCTGCTGGCGCCGAACAACTACCTGGCCGTGGCCATCGACTACCTGTTCCAGAACCGTCCGCAGTGGCGTGTGGACGCCGCGGTGGGCAAGACCGTGGTCAGCAGCGGCCTGATCGACCGGGTTACCGCACGTCTGGGCCGTCGTCTGTACGAAGTGCCGGTGGGCTTCAAGTTCTTCGCCGACGGGCTGTTCGACGGCTCGCTGGGCTTCGGTGGCGAGGAGAGCGCGGGTGCGTCGTTCCTGCGCAAGGACGGCAGCGTCTGGACCACCGACAAGGACGGCCTGATCCCGGCACTGCTGGCGGCCGAAATTACCGCCCGTACCGGCCGCGACCCGAGCCAGGCTTATGCCGAACTGACCGCCGAACTGGGCGAGCCGTTCGCCACCCGCGTCGAAGCCAAGGCCAACCCGCAACAGAAGGCCCTGCTGGGCAAGCTGGCGCCGGAGCAGGTCAAGTCCACGGAACTGGCGGGCGAGCCGATCCAGCAGATCCTCAGCCATGCGCCGGGCAACGACCAGGCCATCGGCGGCCTGAAAGTAATGACCGCCAATGGCTGGTTCGCCGCGCGGCCGTCGGGCACCGAGGACATCTACAAGATCTACGCCGAAAGCTTTATCGACGATGCGCACCTGCAGCGTCTGGTGAGCGAGGCGCAGGAACTGGTGGACAAGGCGATTTCCTGACACTGATCGCCGGCAAGCCGGCTCCCACAGGTTGTGTGAACATCACAGTCCACCCTGTGGGGGCTGGCTTGCCAGCGATGGCGCCCAGCGCAATGGCTTTTCTCAAGTCCCCCTGCTAATCCCCTGATTTTCCAGACAATCAGTTCTGTCCCATTGCGCCTGAATGGGGTAAAACTTCCGGCTTATGTGATTTCCTGCCGGAGCCGGTGTGTCAGACAAGCTTCCCCCGCAACCCCTCGAATTGACCCCTCCCGCCCAGTTGCCGTGGATCCGGCGCTTCACCGCGCGCCTGCTCGGCCGTGGCCTCAACCGCCTGCGGGCGCAACATCGGGATTCCTGGTTCCAGGGCCACGCCAGCGGTCAGCGCACTGGCCACGCCGATGGCTTGCGTGAGGGTTACGACCAGGGGCGTGTCGATGGCTACGAAGCCGGTCGTCAGGTGTTGGTGATCCGTGACACCCGCCCCGACAGCCATGGTATTCCCGGCCTGGACGACAGCCTGTTCGACGACTGGCGCCTGCCGCTCACCGCCGAGCTGAAGAAGCGCTTCAAGGCCGATGTCACCCGGCATCTGCCGGAGCACGCCCAACCCAGCGCCGCGCAGTGGAAGATGATCTTCAGCGACACGCCTTCCACCTGTGTCATCGCCGGCGCGGGGGCGGGCAAGTCCACATCCCTGGTGCTGCGCATCCTGCTGCTGCGTCATTACCTGGGCTACGAGCTGGACGCCATGACCGTGGTGACGTTCACCCGCGAGTCGCGCAAGGACTTCATTGCCCGCTTGCTGCAGGTGTTCAGCCTCTGGCAGGTGGCGTTGAACCCGGCGCAGGCGCGGGAGCTGGTGCGCACCTTCCACTCGCGGATCCTGCCGCTGGTGCGCAGCCTGCCGGGATTCAGCCAGGTGCGTGCCTTCGAAACCCTCGGCAGCGAACTGCCCGCCGGCGCCGAAGCCGACGCCGAGAGCAACCCCTTCGACCTGCGCATCAACGACGCCCAGCGTCAGCAACTCAACCTGTGTTACCGCGACCTGCTGCGGGCCAATCCGCGTTTTGCCGCGTTGATCGGCGGGCTGCGTCGCGAGGCGGTGCAACTGAAGTCGCTGGAAAAAGACCATCCCGACGTGCAGAAACGCATGGCGGTAACCCAGCTCTCCGCCAGTCGCGATGAAGAACTGTGCGACACCATCGAAGACCTGTGGTTTGGCGCCGGTGCCTGGCCCATCAAAGGCATCGAGCCGAGCCGTGAGACGGTCGAAATCAACGGCAGCCGTTTCCATTTCCATGGCCATATCGCCGAGCTGGACGCCTGGGTGGTGCTGGGTTTCGATCCGGGGGAAAACCAGCAGTACAAGCGCCCGAGCGCCAAGCTGCCGGTCTGGGCTGAGTGGGTGATCAAGCGCACCCTGTTTCAAGCTTTCTGCGATAAGCCTGTGATCTGGCTGGAAAATTATGCTGCTGCCAAGCGCTTGACCGCGTCCCTGGCGGGCGATGCGGTGGCTGGTCCCGGCTTCGATTACAAGGTCAAGGGCGAGCTGGCCGCGGTGCCGCTGCTGGATGCTTTCGTCACGGCGGCGGGCTTTATCGAAAATCTGGGGTTGGATGTCGCTGTCGCCGTGAGCGGCATGAGCTTCCCGCAGGGCGACAGCGATGCGCAGTTCTTCGAGGCCTTGAGCCTGTATTGGAAAGCGCTGGAGGAACATCTGTTGGGGCAGTCGCCACCGGTGATGACCTATAACCGCATGTTCGCCCTGTTCGGCGAGAACAACCCGGAGAACTTGCGCTTGTTGCCCGACCCGCTATTGCGGCCGCTAGCGCACCTGATGATCGACGAATTTCAGGATGTCTCGCCGCAGATTGTGTCCTGGCTGCGGGCCAGCCTGCGGGAGATCCGCCGCCGTGGCCCGGCCATGCAGGTCGGGCGCAGGGCACAGCATTCCTCGCTGCTTTGCGTGGGCGATGACTGGCAGTCGATCTATGGCTGGCGGGGCAGCTCGCCGAAGTACTTCATGGAGTTCGCCAAGACCTTCGTCGCGCCTTCCAGTACCCGGGTCATGCTCACCGACAACTACCGTAGCCACCAGCACATCATCGATGCCGCCGAGCATATCGTGAAGTCCGCGCCGTCGATTACCGGCAAAAAGGCCAAGGCGGTGGGGGCAGCGGCTGAAGAGCGTTGGCCGGTGCACGTACAGGAGCGGGACGAGTCGGCGCTGGCGCAGCAGGTGATGGAGCACTACCGGCGCGGCGATTCGATCATGATCCTGTTTCGAAAAGGTTCTGATAAATCATTGATTTCAGAGCATATTCAATCTGTAGTTAATGTGGATTCTAGCTTGCCGCCAGGGCAGCGCCGGCTGCGCCAATTGACCTATCACAGCGCCAAGGGCCTGCAGGCGGATGCGGTGTTCATGCTCGGGGATTGCCAGTATGTGACCCGCTCGCCGTACAAGAATCAGGTCTACCGGCTGGCGGGGCTGGGCCGTTCGGGTGACCCGGAAGCCTTCGATACGGCGCAGAAGGAAGAGATACTGCGGCTGGCCTATGTCGCGATTACCCGGGCGGTGCGCCACTGCTACTGGCATGTGGAAGTGCCTAACGGGGAGCAGGCGAACCTGCCCCGGGCTTCGGTGCAGGTGGATGGGAAGAAGGCGTTCTTCGAGGATTTGCGGGTCACAACCAGTAGGTCACAGCCCACCAGCCCAATCCGCCCATGACAACGGTATAGGGCAGCGCCATCCATACCATCCGTCCGTAAGACAGCCGGATCAGCGGCGCAATCGCCGAGGTCAGCAGGAACAGGAACGCTGCTTGGCCGTTCGGCGTGGCCACGCTGGGCAGGTTGGTGCCAGTGTTGATCGCCACGGCCAGGGTCTCGAAGTGCTCGCGGCTCATGGCGCCGTCGAGGAACGCCTGCTTGACCTCGGTGATGTAGATGGTGGCGACGAACACGTTGTCGCTGATGGCCGAGAGCAGGCCGTTGGCGATGAACAGCATGCCCGGCTGCTGCTCCGCCGGCAGCGCCAGCACCGCCTGGATCAGCGGTGTGAACAGCGCCTGCTGATGAATCACCGCGACCACGGCGAAGAACACCACCAGCAGCGAGGTGAACGGCATGGCGTCCTGGAACGCCCGGCCCAGGCGGTGCTCGTCGGTGATACCGGTGAACGAGGTGATCAGCACGATCACCAGCAGGCCGATCAGGCCCACTTCGGCAATGTGCAGCCCCAGGCAGACGATCAGGATCAGCGCGGCAATCCCCTGCACCAGCAGGGCGGCGCGTTGCTGGGCGGTGCGTTGGGCATCGTCTTCGGCGGCGTAGGCGGCGAGCACCTGGCGCACGCGGTCCGGCAGCAGGGTGCCGTAGCCGAACCAGCGCAGCTTCTCCAGCAGCACGCAGGTCACCAGGCCCGCCACCAGCACCGGTAGAGACACCGGCGCGACCTTGAAGAAGAAGTCCTGGAAATGCCAGCCCAGCTCATGGCCGATCAACAGGTTCTGCGGCTCGCCCACCAGCGTACACACGCCACCCAGCGCGGTGCCCACAGCACCATGCATCAACAGGCTGCGCAGGAAAGCGCGGAACTGCTGCAGGTCTTCGCGGGCCAGTTCGGGAATCTGCTGATCACTATCGATCTGCGCATCGCCTCGCGGGTTACTGCCGGAGGTCACGCGGTGATACACGGCGTAAAAACCGACGGCGGCGCTGATGATCACGGCGGTCACGGTCAGTGCATCAAGGAAGGCGGACAGGAAAGCAGAGAGAAAACAAAAAGTCAGTGCCAACAGTGGCTTGGACTTTATTCCTAACAAAATACGTGAGAATGCGAACAGCAACAGGTCCTTCATGAAGAAGATCCCCGCCACCATGAACATCAGCAGCAGGATCACCGGGAAGTTGTGCTGCAGTTCTTCGTACAACGCCTGTGGGGTGGTCATCCCCAGCAACAGGGCTTCGACCAGCAGCAGGCCGCCGGGCATCAGCGGGTAGCATTTGAGCGCCATGCCCAGGGTGAAGATGAACTGCACCACCAGAACCCAGCCGGTGATCACCGGGCCGAGGGTGAACAGCAGTAGCGGATTGAGCAGCAGGAACAGGCAGAGGGTGGCCTTGTACCAGCGCGGCGATTGGCCGAGGAAGTTGCGGGCCAGGGCGCCGGCAAGGGAGCGGGGCATGAAGATGTTTCCTGATAATTCAAAGACCTGCGCACGGTGCCGCAAGCGCTTTGCAAGATCAAGGTATGAAGTCCCGCTTTTGGCACAAGTGCGGCCTGGCGGTTGGGATATAGTCCGAGCTTTCCTGCTTCTCTTTCCTACTCTGCTGCTCAAGGAGCGTCGCCGTGACCGACTACACCGCGTTCAAGGTCGAGCTGTCGAACAACATCGCCCACGTCCAGATCAACCGTCCGGAAAAGATCAACGCCATGAACGCCGCGTTCTGGAGCGAGATCGTCGACATCTTTCAGTGGATCGATGAGACCGATGCGGTGCGTGTGGTGGTTATCAGCGGCGCCGGCAAGCACTTTTCTTCGGGTATCGACCTGATGCTGCTGGCCTCGGTGGCCAACGAGCTGGGCAAGGACGTCGGCCGCAACGCCCGTCTGTTGCGCCGCAAGATCCTGCAGATGCAAGCCTCCTTCAACGCCGTCGACAACTGTCGCAAGCCGGTGCTGGCGGCGATCCAGGGCTACTGCATCGGCGGCGCCATCGACCTGATCGCCGCCTGTGACATGCGCTATGCCGCCAGCGATGCCCAGTTCTCGATCAAGGAAATCGACATGGGCATGGCCGCCGACGTCGGTACCCTGCAACGTTTGCCGCGGATCATCAGCGATGGCCTGGTGCGCGAACTGGCCTACACCGGGCGCACCATCGACGCCGAAGAGGCGTTGCGCATCGGCCTGGTCAACCGTACGTTCGACGATCACGGCAGCCTGCTTGACGGAGTCTTTGCCATTGCCACGGAAATTGCGGGAAAATCCCCGATTGCCGTGGCCGGCACCAAGGAGATGCTCAGCTACATGCGCGATCACCGGATCGACGACGGGCTCGAGTACATCGCCACCTGGAACGCCGCCATGCTGCAATCCACCGACCTGCGGGTAGCCGTGGCCGCCCACATGAGCAAACAGAAGCCGGAGTTCGCCGACTGAGCAGGGCGGCGACCCGCTAAGGAAAGGGAACATGTCAGCGCGTTGGACCACAGCGGTACTGGATACGACTCTCAATGGCGGCCTGGCGGTCGTGCGCAGCGCCGAAGGATTCATGCTGGACGCCAACGGCGCGCTGTTCCCCCGCGACTGGCTCAAACGCCAGGAGCTGGATATCCGCTTCGAACACGGCATTGGTCATTACGATGGCCAGCCGGTCTACCTGATCGAGTTGCACGGCACCCAGGCGTTGCCCGGGTGCGGCTGGCAGGGGCTGCGTCAGTTCATGCTGGACGGCGACTTCGATACCTACAAGATCCTTGGCTATGCCGCGCAGATTTCCACCTGGGCCCGCGAGCACCGCTTCTGCGGCAGTTGCGGTCAGACCATGACCCAGGTGCCGCTGGAGCGGGCGATGTACTGCCAGCCCTGTGACCTGCGCAGCTACCCGCGGATTTCTCCGAGCATGATCGTGCTTGTCACCCGTGGCGACGAAATCCTCCTGGCGCGTTCGCCGCGCTTCGTCACCGGCGTCTACAGCACCCTGGCCGGCTTTGCCGAGCCGGGCGAGTCGGCGGAGGATTGTCTGGTGCGCGAGGTGCGCGAGGAAGTGGCGATCGAGGTGCAGAACATCCAGTACGTCGGCAGCCAGTGCTGGCCGTTCCCGCACTCGATGATGTTGGGCTTCCATGCCGAGTACGCAGGTGGCGAGATTGTCATGCAGCCGGACGAGATCGAGGACGCCCAGTGGTTCCGCATCGATGCGCTGCCGCCACTGCCGGCCGGGCGCTCCATCGCCCGCTACCTGATCGACCTCTATGTGGCGCGGCGCTTAGGCCTGGCCGAACCAGTGCTGCCACGCTAGGCGCACGGTCAGCGCCAGCACCACAGTGATGAACACCGGGCGAATGAACTTCGAACCGCCGCTGATGGCGGTTCGGGCACCGAAGAAGGCGCCGACCATCAACGCCGAGCCCATCGACAGCCCCACCAGCCAATCCACCTGACCCGAGAAGATGAACACCGACAGCGCCGCCGCGTTGCTGACGAAGTTCATGCTGCGCGCCACGCCGCTGGCCTTGACCAGGTCGATGGGGTAGATCAGCAGCGTGCTGACGGTCCAGAAGGCGCCGGTACCGGGGCCCGCGACGCCGTCATAGAAACCGAGGGTGAAGCCCTGCGGGAACTGCCATTTCTTCTTGATGGGGGCATCGGCGTCCAGTGGCGCCTTCGGTGTGCCGCCGAACAGCAGATAAACGCCGCAGGCGAAGACCACCACCGGCAGCATCTTGTTCAGCCATTCTGCTGGCAAGTAGTGGGCGATGACCGCGCCGATCAGTGCACCGACCAGGGTGCCCACCAAGGCATGCTTCCATTGCGCCGGATGGAACAGCTTGCGCCGGTAGTAAGTGAAGCCGGCGGTGGCCGAGCCGAACGTGGAACTGAGTTTGTTGGTGCCCAGGACCAGGTGCGGCGGCATGCCAGCGGTGAGCAGGGCGGGCGTGGTCAGCAGGCCGCCCCCGCCGGCGATGGCATCGATGAAACCGGCAACGAAGGCTACGGCGGCGAGAATGGCGAGGGTGGTGAGGTCAACGCTGAGTTCGAAAGGCATGGGAATTTCTTGAGCGACAGGGGCTGGCGGGAATGGGCTCGCCGGAAGGGCTGTATGTTACCGCTGTCGTCAGGTTTTGTGTTGGGTTGAGGGCCTCATCGCAGGCATGTCGGGGTACCAAGCCAGCGATGAGGCCCAAGAATCAGGACAGGAACCCACCGTCCACATTCAACGCCACACCCGTGGTGTAGCTCGACGCATCGCTGGCCAGATACAGCACCGCGCCCGCCATCTCTTTCGGATCGGCCACGCGCTTGAGCGGGATCTGTTGCAGCGCGGTATTGAGGATGGCCTCGTTCTTCACCAGCGCCGAGGCGAACTTGGTGTCGGTCAGGCCCGGCAGCAGGGCGTTGCAGCGAATGCCGAACGGTGCGCATTCCTTGGCGAAGACCTTGGTCATGTTGATCACGGCGGCCTTGGTCACCGAGTAGATGCCCTGGAACACGCCCGGCGAGACGCCGTTGATCGAGGCGACGTTGATGATGCTGCCGCCGCCGTTCTCGCGCATCAGCTTGCCGGCTTCCACCGACATGAAGAAGTAGCCGCGGATATTCACGTCCACGGTTTTCTGGAAGGCGCTGAGGTCAGTGTCCAGCACGTTGCAGAACTGCGGGTTGGTAGCGGCATTGTTGACCAGGATGTCCAGGCGACCGAACTGCTCGCGAATACCGGCAAACACAGCGCCGATCTGCTCCATCTCGCCAATGTGGCAGGCAACGGCAGTGGCTTTGCCGCCGGCGGCGATGATGGCGTCAGCCACATGCTGGCAGCCGTCCAGTTTGCGGCTGGAGACGATCACATGGGCGCCCTGCTGGGCCAGCAGGTGGGCGATGGCCTCGCCGATGCCGCGGCTGGCGCCGGAGACGAAGGCGATCTTGCCGTCGAGGTCGAACAGTTGGGTCTTGGACATGGGCGGTTCCTTGTTGTAGTTGTCAGAGGCTGGACGCTTTGATGACCTGCAGGCTCATGTGTTCCAGCAGCGTGTTCATGTGGATGAACTGGGCGAAGCGTTTGTCCTGGGTCTGGCCGTGGTAGAAGCGGTAGTAGATCTGCTGGACGATCCCGGCCAGGCGGAACAGGCCATAGGTGTAGTAGAAGTCGAAGTTGGTGATTTCGATGCCCGCGCGTTCGGCGTAGTAGTCGACGAACTGGCGGCGGGTGAGCATGCCCGGGGCATTGCTCGGTTGGCGGCGCATCAGTTGCACCGGTGCCGGGTCATCGGCTTCGATCCAGTACGCGAGGGTGTTGCCCAGGTCCATCAGCGGGTCGCCGATGGTGGTCATTTCCCAGTCCAGCACACCAATGATGCGCATCGGGTTTTCTGCGTCGAGGATGACGTTGTCGAAGCGGTAGTCGTTATGAATGATGCCCGGGCGGTTATGGTCCGCCGGCATCTTCTCGCGCAACCAGGCGATCACGGCTTCCCAGCGCGGCGCGTCGGGGGTCAGGGCCTTTTCGTAGCGGGTGTTCCAGCCTTCGATCTGGCGCTGCACGTAGCCTTCCGGCTTGCCCAGATCGGCCAGGCCGCAGGCGTGGTAATCGACCTGGTGCAGTTCCACCAGGCGGTCGATGAAGCTTTTGCACAGCGCTTCGGTGCGCTGAGCGTCGAGGCCCAGTTCCGGCGGCAGGTCGGAGCGCAGGATGATGCCCTTGACCCGCTCCATCACGTAGAACTCGCCACCGATCAGCGATTCATCGGTGCAGTGTACGTAGGCCTTGGGGCAGTACGGGAAGCCGGCGTTGAGCTGGTTGAGGATGCGGAACTCGCGACCCATGTCGTGGGCCGATTTGGCCTTGTGGCCAAAGGGCGGCCGGCGCAGCACGAATTCGCGCTCCGGGTAGGTCACCAAATAGGTCAGGTTGGAGGCGCCGCCGGGGAACTGGCTGATGGTCGGAACACCGCTGAGGCCGGGGATGTTCGCCTGCAGGTACGGATCGATCAGGGCGGGATCGAGTTCTTCGCCGGGGCGGACCTGGGTGGACTGGTCGGTGAGCGTCATGCTTTTCCCTTATTTTGGTAGCCATGGAACATTGGCTAATCTAATTCTCGCGCGGATGACTGCCAAGTGCCGCCGCGCCTTATTGGCGTGGGTGTTGCCGGTCGATCAACGCACCTGATGTCGTCTGATTCGCGGGCGAAAAAAAACCGAAGCGGGTGAGGGCTTCGGTTCTTTTTCGCCATGGGCGTGACGCTTAGGCCGGGAACAGCTCGCTGAGCTTCATCGACAGCATCATGTCGCCTTCAACGCGCAGCTTGCCGCCCATGAAGGCCTGCATGCCGTCGGTTTCGCCGCTGACGATGCCTTTCAGGGTTTCGCTGTCCAGCACCAGAGTGCAGTTGGCGTCGGCGTTCTCGCCTTCCTGGATTTCGCAGGTGCCATCCTTGACGATCAGGGCGTAGTGCTTGTCTTCATCGGTGATGTTGAAGCCGAAGACCAGGTCCAGGCCGGCAGCGGCAGCCGGGTTGAATTTGGCTTTCATGGCTTCAACGGCTTTGGCGACATCGCTCATGGTGTTTTCCTTATTAAGTGATTTCAGCGACGCAGGGGGTCGCGGTGAGCCGGAATTCATCGGTAGGTGACGAGTTCCGGCACCCTCAATAGCCGCACGTGGGCTTGGCTGTTGAAGGAGGCCAGGGTCACTTCGCTGCCACGGAACTTCAGTTGGCTGAGCGAGGTGTTGATGATCTGCCAGTTCAGCTCGAAAGCCTGGCTGGGGCTGATACCGGTGACGCGGTGAAGCAGGGCGGCAATGGTGCCACCGGAGGTGAAGATCGCGATGTTGTCGCCGCTGGCGGCCTGCTCCAGCACTCGCTGCAAACCTTCGCCGGTGCGCTGGACGAAACCGGCCCAGCTTTCCAGGCCGTCGCTGTCGTGTTGTCCGCCATGCCAGCGCTGCACGATCAGGGCGAACAGGCGCTGGAACTCGGCCCGGTTATCGCGGGCGTTGCGCAGTACATGCAGGGCTTCGGGCTCATCCGGAAGAAGGCCGGGGAGCAGCGCGCGGATCACCGCGTCGGCGTCGAACTCGTTGAAAGCGGCATCGGTTTCAAGCGTTGGCACCAGGGCGCCGTCTGCTTGCATGCTGGCCATCGCCAGGCTCGCGGTGTCTTGTTGGCGGCGCAGGTCGCCGGCCAGGCAGCGATCCAGGCTCAGCCCGAGCTCGGCCATGTGAGCGCCGAGCACTTTGCTCTGGCGTGTGCCGACCGGGGACAGCACGTCGTAATCATCTGCACCGAATGAGGCCTGGCCATGTCGAATCAGGTAGATGTTGCCCACGTCGTATGCCTGGGTAAGTTGGATTTGGCGAGGTTAGGTTGCCACCGGCAGGCTGTCAACGAAAAAACATACAAGCGTTTGAAAAGGGCGTTTGAACTGCGTTGCTGGAAATTTCCTACGCTGGCGACGGCCTGTCGGCGTCGGTATGCTTCACTATCGTTTTCGCGCCCTCGCGGCGCAGGTCAGCTAAGGAGTTATCGTGGAGTTTCTTGCAGAGTACGCAAGCTTTCTCGCCAAGACCGCCACCCTGGTGATCGCGGTTCTGGTTGTGTTGTCGGCTATCGCCGGTCTTCGCGGCAAGGGACGGCGCAAGGCCGGCGGGCATTTGCAGGTTACTCGGCTCAATGAGTTCTACAAGGACTTGCGTGAGCGCCTGGAGTCGGGCCTGTTGGAAAAGAGCGAGCTCAAGGCCCTGCGCAAGCAGCAGGCCAAGGAGCTGAAGAAGCAGAAGAAAGCCCCGGAAGACAAGCCGCGGGTGTTTGTCCTGGACTTTGACGGCGACATCAAGGCTTCGGCCACCGACAGCCTGCGCCACGAAATCACTGCCCTGCTGACGCTGGCAACGCCGCGTGACGAAGTGGTGCTGCGCCTTGAAAGCGGCGGCGGCATGGTCCACAGCTACGGCCTGGCCGCCTCCCAGTTGGCGCGTATTCGTCAGGCCGGCGTGCCGCTCACGGTGTGTATCGACAAGGTCGCGGCCAGCGGCGGCTACATGATGGCCTGTATTGGCGAGCGCATCGTCAGTGCGCCATTCGCCATTCTGGGCTCCATCGGCGTGGTGGCGCAGTTGCCCAACGTCAACCGCCTGCTGAAGAAGCACGATATCGACTTCGAAGTACTCACCGCCGGCGAGTACAAACGCACCCTGACGGTGTTCGGCGAGAACACCGAGAAAGGGCGGGAGAAATTCCAGGAAGACCTGGACGTCACCCATCAGTTGTTCAAGGATTTCGTGTCGCGTTATCGCCCGCAGTTGCACATCGATGATGTCGCCACCGGCGAAGTCTGGCTGGGCGTGGCGGCGCTGAACAAGCAACTGGTCGATGAACTCAAGACCAGTGATGAGTACCTCGGCGAGCGCGCGCGTGACTCTAACCTGTATCACCTGCACTATGCCGAGCGCAAAAGTCTGCAGGAACGGGTTGGGCTGGCGGCCAGCGGCTCGGTCGAGAATGCATTGCTCGGGCTGTGGAGCAGGTTCAGTCGCTGGCGTTAAGCAGTATGTAGCACCGTCACAGCAGCTCAAGCGGTTTTCCTTTGTGCTCATTTGCCTTAGGAAAACCCGCGATGACGTCCTCTCCTATCCCTGATATCCCTGATCTGCACGCGCCCTTTATCCAGAGTCGACTGCCGGCGTGGTTCAAGCATTCCACGCCCGCGGACTTCCAGCGCCTGCGCAGCAGTCACCTGGCCGAACAGCATGGCGCTTCGGCGCCCGGGCACTGGTTCAACAGCGCCCCTGAAACGGAGCGCCAGGCGCTGCTCGACTATCAGGCTCGGCGCCGCCGCTCAGCCCAAGCGCTAGCTACCACGCTCAAGCAGTTGAAAGGTATTGGCGAATTCGCCGAGCCGTTGCTCCAGGCACGTATCAGTGCGGAGTTGGGCGTGGTGGTGGACGTTGACAAGGATGAGTTCGTTCAGATCGCCCGCGAGCCAGAGATGCTTGGCTCCATGCTCAGGACTGTGCCGCTGCGGCAAAGCCTGATGCAGGCCGCCCTGCAGAATTTTTCCGGTGAGGTCGAATTCGAGGCCGGCACCGCACTGGCGCCCAAAGATGCCTTCACTATGGAATTGATCCCTGGCAGCCCCGGTGCGTACCCCCGTTTTCGCTATCGCTACCGCGAGCGGTTGGACGTCGAGCCGAAGCGATTCGCCCGCATGTGCCACGAGCTTGATCTGGGCGGGCAGTATCAGCGGCATCTGGAGCAGGTGTACGAGGCTGCTGCCACCCGGAGCATGGTGCATGAGCAATCCATGACTGCCAGCAAGGATCAGTTGCGGGTCCAGGCACAGATAGCGTTCCTGAAGAAGGACATCGGCCCGGCGGCCCGGCAGATGCTGCTGGAATTGCTCCGGGGCGAGCGGGCACCGCTTTTCAATGACAGACCGGTACGCTGCTGGCAATTGTCGATGTTCGGTACGGTGCTGGCTCAGGCGCTGCTGTTCGCCGGTGACTTGGGTAGTGGTGACAAAGCCGAGCCGCTGCTGGTCTATCTGCCGGGCGCGCCGTCGAGCCCGTTGAAAGAATACCCTTCGGCTAGCGCCGCGATACGGGATCTGCGGGAGAAGCTACGTTCGTCTGACTATCAGGCACTGCTGCGACGGTATATACCCAGCGCCAGCGAGGCCCATGTCATGGGCCGGCTCGAAGGGGCGCTGTACCGCCAGGTTCGCCTGGCCAATGGTGTGCATACGCGCCAGCCTGATCCCAGCGCCAATCTTTATCTGGGAGCGGAGCCCATTGATGCCGAGCTGTTCGGTTACCTGCAAGACCGTCATGTCGAGAAGCTCAAGGCGGACGCCAGGCGTCTGGCGGTCCCCAGCAAGGACGCCGATGAGCAGGCGCGCAAGGCCCGCCTGGCATACTGGGAAAGTATCGGTTTCAACCTGCTCAACGCTGCTGCTTTTTTCATACCCGGGCTGGACGTGGTAATGGCGGCTGTAGCAGCAGAGCAATTGCTCGCGGATATGGTCGACGGTGTCCACGCCTGGGAGGCGGGTGATCTGGATGAAGCTTGGTCCGCTTTCGAGGCGGTGGGTTTGAATATCGCGCTGATGGCCGGGTTGGGCCTGGCGAGTCATCGACTGTCCAGGCCGACGTCCAGCGAGCTGATGGATGGTCTGGCCCAGGTCAGGTGCCCGGACGGCAAGATTCGCTTGTGGAAACCGGACCTGACGCCCTATGCCTGTGAGGTCGATCTGGCGGGCGAGGTGTGCAACGCTCAGGGGATTTATACGGTCGCCGACAAACACTACCTGCGCCTGGGGGATACCTCTCACGAAGTCGCCCAGGGCGCCGACGGCCAGTGGCGTATCCTCCATCCCACCAATCCCGGAGCTTATCAACCACACCTCAGGCACAACGGTCAGGGTGCCTGGGTCGCAAAGGGCGAGCAGCCCCTGGCCTGGAGTCGCCGCCAACTGCTGCGCCGCATGGGGCCACTGGCAGCAGGACTGGAGGAGGTAGAGTTGGCGCATGCGGCTGATATCGCCGGTGTCACCGACGATATGTTGCGGGGAATGTACGTGGACAGCACATCCCTTGCGCCTCTGCTGGAGGATACCCTGCACCGGCTGCGTCTGGATGACCGTATCAGCCAGATGCTCGACCACCTGCGTACGGGGCGGCAAGCAGGGCTGGATATGAGTTTCTGCGCGGAGCTGGCAATAGAGCTGCCGAGTTGGCCGCAGCGGGCCATCGAGGTGTTCGATAGTTCCGATTCGATGGCGGCCTCAACGATCTATGGCCAGCAGTTCCTGGCGCAAGGTCGATCGATCAAGGTCCTGGCCAGTGATTTGTCCCATAACAGGCTGCCCGAGGCCATTGTCGCGCAGCTTGATGAAAGCGAAATCAAACAGTTGCTTGGTGCTGACGCATCACCCGATGCACGGGCGCGGATGTTGCGCGACAAAATCGCCCTGCGCGGGCGTCGCCGGAGAAAGGCTCTGTTCAACGACCTGTACAACCCGGGACAGACCTCCAGCTCGTCAAAGGTAAAGCAGCTGCAACAGCAATTCACGTCGTTGCCGGACGTGGTTGCCGAGGAACTGCTCAAGCATGCCAGCGGCCTGGAAGTGGACGATGCACGGATTCCCCTGGTGTTGGCGGAAGAGGCCCGGCTCTGTCAGCGTCAGGTTCGGTTGAGTCGAGCGCTTGAGGGCTTGTATCGGCCAACGCTGACTACTCGGGACAGTGACCGCCTGACTCTGCGTTTGCTGGAAAAGCTGCCGAACTGGAGCGCCGGAGTCCGTTTGGAGCTACGCACAAGTGCACCCGACGCGCGTTTGCTGGCGCAGGTTGGCGAGCCGGACGCCCCTCTTGCCAGGATCCTTGTGCGCGAACACGACAGTTATGTCGTGTATGACAAGGAGGGGCAGGCGCTGGCCAACAGCGACTCGATGGCCGAGGCAATCCTTGCCGCGCTCCCCGGCGCCGATCGCACTGTGCGCGAACTTGACCTGCCCGGACAGCCGCCATTGCGGGCGTTGCTGTACCGTTTGGCAATCGACGATCGCGCGCGGGTTTCGCGGCTGCTGGGTCAGCAGCCGGTAAGGCCAGGGTTTCGTTCACCACTGCGCCTGGCGGACGGGCGGCTGGGCTATCCGCTGGGTGGCTTGCAGAGCACTCAAGCATCAGGGCGTCGTCTGAGCGAACTCTATCCTCATTTGAGCAACCGCCAGATACGGGCGCTCAAGGCCCGACTGTCACTGGGCGGGGAGCATCTGGGTCGTGTCATCGAGAGGCTGGAGCACGAATACGCGCAGCTTTCGCGGCACCTGTTGGAGTGGCAGCAGGAACCGACCAGTTCACTTGAACGTGACTATCGGTGGCGGGTAGGGCAGAGGTTGAAGAATGCCTGGCGCCTCGCTGGCGACGGCGAGCGCACTCATAGCCTCGATTTGTCTGGTCAGCATGTGTCCAGGCTTCCAGCACTGGCAGCACAATTCGATCACATCAAGCTGCTGAACATGGGGAGCATGACGCTGGAAGAAGTGCCCGACCATTTCCTGGGCTGTTTCCCGGCGGTGTGCGAGTTGGTCTTGCTCAACAACAAGCTGAGGGCAATCCCGGGGCCGGTTGCTCGTCTTGCTCGCCTTGGCAGCCTCGACCTTAGCAGTAATGAACTTTCCAGCTCGGTCAAACTGTTCGAGCCTCTGCGCCCGCTTAACAGGCTGCAGTTGCTGAACGTGAGCAGTAATCGCCTCGGAAACCTTCCCGCCCAGGCGCTGAGGGATCTGTGCAGCTTGCCTTCACTGTCACGGCTGAGCATGCGCTTCAATGGCTTGGCCTTAAGCGCCGACGATCTGGACGTGTTATCCAGATTGCCACTTGAGCGGTTGAGCCTCGGTAATAACCGAATCATTCTCGACGCCGCTAGCGCACGGGTTTTCACCCGATTCTCGCAGTTGCGTGTGTTATCACTCTCGTTCAATCCGCTGGGGCATGCTCCTGATGTCAGCACCATGCTGATGTTGCGGCACCTCGATCTTGAGTCGTGTGCTATCACCGCGTTCCCCGAAGGGCTAATCCGCTTGATGAGTGTGCCCAACTGCCGACTGCGCGAGGTCGAGTTGAGCTCGAACTTGATCGCCGAGCTTCCTGAGCTGGCAAACACATCTTTTGCGGGCGTCCTGCAGTCACGCAGCGTCAACCCGGCCTGGCTACATATCAATTACAACCCGCTGAACGCCGAAAGTGTGGCGCGGCTTGAGGCCACTGGATCTACCGTTCATTCATCGGGACAACTGCAACAGATGGCCTTGCCCTGGCTGGAACAGAGCAGCTCTGAACAGCGGGAACTGTGGGATAGCCTGTTCGTTCGCCAAGGCAATATCGAACTGATGGACGTGCTGGACCGCCTGGCCGAGTCCCGGGAGTACGAGATCAACCGAGCCGGTCTCAACGACAGGGTCTGGGCCTTGCTGGAGTTCACCTCGCAGCATGACGAGCTGCGTGAGGAACTGGTCGAGATTGGCCGTGGGTTCCCGTTCACGTGCGGCGATGCTGGCACGGACGCTTTCAGTGAGCTGGAAACAGCCGTGCTGGTTTATCGGCGAACCGCCGAGGCTGTCGACAGTAGCGAACTGGACACCGGGCTGGTTCAACTCTACCGGCAACTGTTCCGCCGTCATGAAGTGCGGCGTCTCAGTGAGTTGATAGCCCAGCGCCGGGTGCTTCGGCGCCGGGCATTGATCATGCAGGAGCCACTGCCCGATCTGGCGGTTCACGATGACATCAGTGATCGCGTGCTCTTGCGCGATAACGTCGACGATATCGAGATCCGCCTGGCGCTGCGTCAGGGGTTGGCACGCAGCCTGGACTACCCTGAACTGTCGGCGGGCATGCTCTACCGAGAGGAGGCGAACATTTCCAGGCGGGTGGTGGCAAACATCAGAGCCGCTGTGCTCGAGAATGAGACCGCAGTAAACCGTCAGCAATGGTTGGTCGCGGATGTGAGTTGGCAACGCTATCTGAAACGGCGCTTTGCCGAGCAATTCGAGCGCCTCACCGCGTCATGGTCCGATGGGCTGGAGTACCTGGAGTATTGTGCGCAGATCAGTCACCACCCGGTCCCTGCACTGGAACAGGGTGTGCAGGATGTGATCGGCGCCGCCCTTGGTGAGAGCTTGCTGGATGCACAAGGGGCCTTGCGCAGGATCGAGCTGAATGGCCAACGCTATCTGGTCGCTGTCAATGCCGTGCGCGATGCCCAGCGCCAGGCTGAAGACGACTGCATTTTCCGGCTTACCAAGGTGCAGGACGACGCCGTCGCGAGCGGCCCGGTTCTTGGGTAGCAGCAATTGAATCGTGCAGATAGACAAAGGCCCCGGTGACGGGGCCTTTGTATGAGCGATCAGCGGCGGCGGAACAGCGGCAGCGGTTCGTCAGTGGCTGCCTGGTAGGTCACCGAGAAGTCCTTGAGACTTTGCAGTGCATCTTCCGGGTCTTTGTCGGCGCGGACGGCGAAGGCGTCGAAGCCGCAGCGGGCCATGTAGAACAACTGGTCACGCAGCACGTCGCCAATGGCACGCAGCTCACCGGTGAACTTGTAGCGGTCACGCAGCAGACGCGCATTGGAATAGTTGCGCCCGTCGGTGAAGGCCGGGAAGTTCAGGGCGATGACCTGGAAATGCGCGACGTCTTCACCGATTTCCTCGGCTTCTTCGTCGCTGTCCAGCCACACACCCAGGCCGCCGTCGCGGGCTTTCAGGGCGTGGGCGTGTTCGCGCCACAGTTGCAGCGGCACGATGTAGTCGTCGCAGTTGCTCAGTTGGTCCAGAGTCACGTCCTTGGGCAGCAAGTGCCAGGTTTCGTCGACGATCTGGTTGTTCTTAATGATTCGCTGCATAGACGCGCTCCTTGAAGGGGTCGATGCCGATGCGCTGGTAGGTGTCGATGAAGCGCTCGTCTTCGTTGCGTTTCTCAACGTAGACGTTGATCAGCTTCTCGATCACGTCCGGCATGGCGTCCTGGGCGAAGGACGGGCCGAGGATCTTGCCCAGGCTGGCGTCACGGCTGGCGCTGCCACCGAGGGAGACCTGGTAGAACTCTTCACCCTTCTTGTCCACGCCGAGAATACCGATATGACCAACGTGGTGGTGACCACAGGCGTTCATGCAACCGGAGATATTCAGGTCCAGTTCGCCGATGTCGAACAGGTAGTCCAGGTCGTCGAAACGGCGCTGGATGGATTCGGCGATCGGGATCGACTTGGCGTTGGCCAGGGAGCAGAAGTCACCACCCGGGCAGCAGATGATGTCGGTCAGCAGGCCAATGTTCGGCGTGGCGAAGCCATGCTCGCGCAGTTCCAGCCAGAGCGTGTGCAACTCGCTCTGCTCGACATCGGCGAGGATGATGTTTTGTTCGTGGGAGGTACGCAGTTGGCCGAAGCTGTAGCGCTCGGCGAGGTCGGCGACCTTGTCCAGTTGCTTGTCGGTCAGGTCGCCAGGGGCGACACCGGTAGGCTTGAGCGACAGGGTGACGGCAACATAGCCCGGCTTCTTGTGCGCCAGGGTGTTGCGCACGCGCCAGCGGGCGAAGCCCGGGTGCTGCTGGTCAAGCTCGGCCAGTTGCGTATCGAGGTTGTCCAGGGCCTTGTAGTCCGGATCGACGAAGTGCTTGGCAACGCGATGCACTTCGGCATCGGTCAGGGTGCTGCTGCCGCCGCGCAGGTGGACCATTTCGGCCTCGACCTTCTCGGCAAACACTTCCGGCGTCAGGGCCTTGACCAGGATCTTGATCCGCGCCTTGTACTTGTTGTCACGACGGCCGTAGCGGTTGTAAACCCGCAGGATGGCGTCCAGGTAGCTCAGCAGGTCCTGCCATGGCAGGAACTCATTGATGAAGGCGCCGATTACCGGGGTACGGCCAAGGCCGCCACCGACCAGTACGCGGAAGCCCAGCTCGCCGGCTTCGTTGTGCACCGGCTCCAGGCCGATATCGTGCACTTCGATGGCCGCGCGGTCGCTGGTCGAGCCGTTGATGGCGATCTTGAACTTGCGCGGCAGGTAGGCGAATTCCGGGTGGAAGGTCGTCCACTGACGGACGATCTCGCACCATGGGCGCGGATCGATCAACTCGTCGGCAGCGACACCGGCGAACTGGTCGGTGGTGACGTTGCGCAGGCAGTTGCCGCTGGTCTGGATCGCGTGCATCTGCACGGTGGCCAGTTCGGCGAGGATGTCCGGGATGTCTTCCAGGGCAGGCCAGTTGTACTGGACGTTCTGCCGGGTGCTGATGTGCGCGTAGCCCTTGTCATAGTCGCGAGCGATCTTCGCCAGCAGGCGGGTCTGACGCGAGGTCAGCTGGCCGTAAGGCACGGCAACCCGCAACATCGGGGCAAAACGTTGGATATAGAGGCCGTTCTGCAGGCGCAGAGGGCGGAATTCTTCTTCGCTCAGTTCGCCGGCCAGGTAGCGGCGGGTCTGATCCCGGAACTGCTTGACGCGGTCCTCGATGATCCGCTGATCGTACTCGTCGTATACGTACATAGGGGTCCTGTTCTCAAGCTGCTTGCAGCTAATCGCGCGCACGGCCGCGCACTCCGGATGCGGAGCCGGGGAAAGATAGCAGGTTGTATTTATGCGCAAAAGTGATGTTTTTGCATATGAAAAGAACCATTTGGACTAAGTGAGATTTGCTGGCATTTACCGGTCTTTGCGAGGGGGTTGGCAGATGCCTTCAACCGACGAAACGAAGGTCGGACAGGGCGTCCGTCGACTTGTCAAAGTCCCTGCTTGAGCAATGGGCATTGCTGGACTTAACTGCTGGGGGTATGCATTCCCATAACCACCAATAAAAGAGGCAATGCAATGGGAAACCCGACCAAAGCCGTCAAAAGCGACAGCAATGTCGACGCTTGGGCAATCCTCTGCCTGATTGTCCTGGTTGTCGTGACCGCTGTGTATTGGGTCAGCCATCAGTGATGGAGCGCTGAGGCTGCCTGCAACAACCGTGATCTTGCGACCTGAAATGAAAACCGCCCGCGGCATGGACCCCGCGGGCGGTTTTCGTTTCAGCGGGCGGTAAGGTGCAGGGCCAGTTGTACCAGCCCGTACAGCACCAGAATGAACACCAGGGTGAACGCGATGCCCATGGCGATGAAGTGCGAGGGCTTGCCGTGGGTGAAGTCGCGCGCGCGGTTCTTGCCGCTCTGCACGCCGAAGGCGGCGGCGAGTGTGCTGTGCAGGAGTTGCCAGAAGGTGGGCGGTTTGCCTTGGCTTGGATCTTCCATGATGGGCTCCCTGTTCAGGTTTGACAGAGAGTCTAGTCGTTGAAGACGTTGGCAGAGCCGCTTGCGGTCCACTTACGGCGGTTCGGTGTCCCGAACCGCCGTGCAGCGGCTTTTAGACCCTCAGTTGTCGTAGCCGAGGTTCGGCGCCAGCCAGCGCTCGCTCACCGACACATCCTGCGCTTTACGCGCGCTGTAGCTTTCGATCTGGTCCTTGTCCACCTTGCCGACCGCGAAGTACTGCGCCTGCGGATGGGCGAAGTACCAGCCGCTGACCGCCGCAGCGGGGAACATGGCGAAGTGTTCGGTGAGGAACACGCCGCTCTGGCCCGTTTCGCCGATGGCGGTGCCGTCCAGCAGGCGGAACAGCGTGGCTTTTTCGGTGTGGTCCGGGCAGGCCGGGTAGCCGGGGGCAGGGCGGATACCGGCGTACTGCTCCTTGATCAGCGCGTCGTTGTCCAGGTGCTCGTCTTTTGCGTAACCCCAGTAATCTTTACGCACCTGTTCGTGCAGCCATTCGGCGCAGGCTTCGGCCAGGCGGTCGGCGAGGGCCTTGACCATGATCGAACTGTAGTCGTCGCCTTTGTCCTGGTAGGCCTTGGCCACTTCTTCGGCGCCGATGCCGGCGGTGGTGATGAAGCCGCCTACGTAGTCGGTGACGCCGCTGTCCTTCGGCGCGACGAAGTCGGCCAGGCTGAAGTTGGGCTTGTTGTCCGGCTTGATGGTCTGCTGGCGCAGGTGGTGCAGGCGCTCCAGCGGCTGACCGTCGTCGCCGTAGACCTCGATATCGTCATCGGCGACCTGGTTGGCCGGCCAGAAGCCGAATACCGCACGGGCGCTGATCAGTTTCTCGTCGATCAGTTTCGTCAGCATCTGCCGGGCGTCCTCGTACAGCGCGGTCGCCGCTTCGCCCACCACTTCGTCGGTGAGGATGCGCGGGAATTTGCCAGCCAGGTCCCAGGAAATGAAGAACGGTGTCCAGTCGATGTACTGGGCGAGCACGTTCAGGTCGATGTCCTGCAGCACTTTGACGCCGGTAAAGCTCGGAACTGCTGGCTGGTAGTCGGCCCAGTCGTACTTCGGTTTGGCGGCGATCGACTGCGCGTAGCTCAGGCGCTCGGTACGGGCGCTGCGGTTGGCGGTGCGTTCGCGGACGTCGACGTACTCGGTGCGGGTCTTCTCGACGAAGGCCGGCTTCAACTCTTTGGACAGCAGTTGCGTGGCCACGCCGACTGCACGCGAGGCGTCGGTGACGTAGATCACCGCGTCGTTGCTGTAGCGCGGTTCGATTTTCACCGCGGTGTGGGCCTTGGAGGTGGTGGCGCCGCCGATCATCAGTGGCAGGTGGAAGTCCTGGCGCTGCATTTCGCGGGCGACGTGGACCATTTCGTCCAGTGAGGGGGTGATCAGGCCGGACAGGCCGATGATGTCGCATTTCTCTTCGCGGGCGACCTGGAGGATTTTCTCCGCCGGCACCATCACGCCGAGGTCGACGATGTCGTAGCCGTTACAGCCGAGCACCACGCCGACGATGTTCTTGCCGATGTCGTGGACATCGCCTTTGACCGTGGCCATGAGGATCTTGCCCTTGGCCTCCGGCTTGTCGCCTTTCTCTTCTTCGATGAAGGGGATCAGGTGCGCCACGGCCTGTTTCATGACTCGCGCCGACTTGACCACCTGAGGCAGGAACATCTTGCCGGCACCGAACAGGTCGCCAACGATGTTCATCCCGCTCATCAGTGGGCCTTCGATCACTTCGATCGGGCGCGCGCATTGCTGGCGGCAGAGTTCGGTGTCTTCGACGATAAAGGCGGTGATGCCCTTGACCAGCGCGTGCTCCAGACGCTTTTCCACCGGCAGCGAACGCCACTCTTCGGTTTCCACTTCCTTGGTCGCGCCGCCGCCACGGTAATCCTCGGCGATCGCCAGCAGAGCGTCGGTGCCTTCCGGAGTGCGGTTGAGCACCACGTCTTCGACGCGTTCGCGCAGCGCCGGCGGAATCTCGTCGTAGATTTCCAGTTGGCCGGCGTTGACGATGCCCATGGTCAGGCCGTTCTGGATGGCGTGGTAGAGGAATACCGAGTGAATCGCCTCACGCACCGGGTTGTTGCCGCGGAACGAGAACGACACGTTGGACACGCCTCCCGACGACAGGGCGTAGGGCAGGTGGTCGCGGATATAGGCGCAGGCTTCGATGAAGTCCACGGCATAGTTGTTGTGCTCTTCGATGCCGGTGGCGACGGCGAAGATGTTCGGGTCGAAGATGATGTCTTCCGGCGGGAAGCCGACTTCGTTGACCAGGATGTCGTAGCTGCGCTGGCAGATCTCGCGTTTGCGCGCGGCGGTGTCGGCCTGACCGACCTCGTCGAAGGCCATCACCACCACGGCGGCGCCGTAGCGCTTGCACAGTTTGGCGTGATGCTTGAAGGCGTCGACGCCTTCCTTCATCGAGATCGAGTTGACGATGCCCTTGCCCTGGATGCACTTGAGGCCGGCCTCGATCACTTCCCACTTGGAGGAGTCGATCATGATCGGCACGCGGGAGATGTCTGGCTCACCGGCGATCATATTGAGGAAGCGGACCATGGCGGCCTGGGAGTCGAGCATCCCTTCGTCCATGTTGATGTCGATCACCTGGGCGCCAGCCTCGACCTGCTGCAGGGCGACTTCCAGCGCTTCGGTGTAGTTTTCCTCGCGGATCAGCCGGGCGAACTTGGCGGAACCGGTGATGTTGGTACGCTCGCCGACGTTCACGAACAGCGAGTTGCGGTCGATGGTGAAGGGTTCAAGGCCGGACAGGCGGCAGGCCCTTGGAATCTCGGGGATTTCCCGCGGTTTGTACTTGGCCACGGCCTCGGCGATCGCCTGGATGTGGCCCGGGGTGGTACCGCAGCAACCGCCGATGATGTTGAGGAAGCCGCTGGCGGCAAATTCCTCGACCACCACGGCCATTTCCGCTGGCGTCTCGTCGTATTCACCGAAGGCGTTGGGCAAGCCGGCGTTCGGGTGCGCGGAGACGTGGGTGCCGGCCTTGGTCGACAGCTCTTCCAGGTACGGGCGCAGGTCTTTGGCGCCAAGTGCGCAGTTCAGGCCGACGGAGATCGGGTTGGCGTGGCGCACCGAGTTCCAGAAGGCTTCGGTGGTCTGCCCGGACAGCGTGCGGCCGGAGGCGTCGGTGATGGTCCCGGAGATCATGATCGGCAGTTCGATGCCGTCGTCCTCGAACACCTGCTGCACGGCGAAGATCGCCGCCTTGGCGTTGAGGGTGTCGAAGATGGTTTCGATGAGGATCAGGTCGGCGCCGCCCTCGATCAGGCCGCGGGTGGCCTCGATGTAGTTTTCCACCAGTTCGTCGAAGGTGACGTTGCGGTAGCCGGGGTCGTTGACGTCCGGGGAAATCGAGCAGGTGCGGCTGGTAGGGCCCAGTACGCCGGCGACGAAGCGCGGACGGTCGGGGGTTTCCAGGGTCTTGGCGTCCGCCACCTGGCGCGCGATGCGCGCACCTTCGACGTTCAGTTCGTACACCAGCGCTTCCATGCCGTAGTCGGCCTGGGAAATCTGGGTGGCGTTGAAGGTGTTGGTTTCGAGGATATCGGCGCCGGCGTCCAGGTAGGCCTTTTCAATGGCGGCGATGACGTCCGGGCGGCTCAGCAGGAGCAGGTCGTTGTTACCTTTGACGTCGCTGGGCCAATCGGCGAAGCGCGTTCCACGATAGTCTGCTTCCTCAAGACGGTAGCTTTGGATCATAGTGCCCATGCCGCCATCTAGAATCAGGATGCGCTCTTTGAGTGCTTGCTGAAGTGCTTGGAAACGAGCGCTGCGGTCAGACATTGGGACTACCTGGGTCAGACAAAGACGAAAGTTGCGGGATGATAACAAAGCTGCGCGCTTTTTAGACGCGCTGCACATTTGCATGAATTTCATTCATGTTGGCACCGCGGCCCACCGTAGAATCGTGAAAAGCCTTTATGAAATCAGGACATACGGCACATGGTGCATCGCTTTCTTGCCGGCGCCTTCGCTCTGTTCATCAGTGGCGCGGCGCTCGGACAAGCCCCTCAGAACGCTCCAGCAATTTCCTACACTCGGGACATCCAGCCGATTTTCACCGAGAAGTGTGTGGCCTGCCACGCCTGCAATGACGCGGCCTGCCAGCTCAACCTCGGCAGTGCCGAGGGCGCTAGCCGCGGCATGTCGAAGGTACCCGTCTACCAGGGCGATCGCAGCCAGGCGGTCGCGCCGACTCGATTGTTCTATGACGCCAGCGGTCCGGCCGCCTGGCAGCGCATGGGCTTCAATTCGGTGCTGGATCGCCAGGGCAGCCAGGCCGCGTTGATGGCGCGGATGCTCGAACTTGGGCACACCACACCGCTGACGCCTAATGCCAAGCTGCCCGAGGAAATCGTCCTTGGCCTGAACCGCAACAACCTGTGCCCGTTGCCCGGCGAATTCGATGCGTATGCCGGCGCGCACCCGAAAGAAGGCATGCCGCTGGCCGTCACCGGCCTGACCGACGCCCAGTACCAGACCCTGCAGCGCTGGCTGGCCCAGGGCGCGCCGGTGGAGCACAACCCGGTGCAGCCGAGCGCGAAGGAGGCGGCGCAGGTCGCGGAGTGGGAGGAACTGCTGAACCGTCCGGGTTCCTCCGAGGCGCTGGTGGGGCGCTGGCTCTATGAGCACCTGTTCCTCGCGCACATCTATTTTGTCGGTGGCGAGCCGGGGCATTTCTTCCAGTGGGTGCGTTCGCGCACGCCGAGCGGCCAGCCCGTCGACCTGATTGCCACGCGCCGGCCCAATGATCCGCCGGGTACCGACTTCTACTACCGGCTAATGCCTGTGCAGGGCGTGATCGTGCACAAGACCCACATCACCTATCCGATGGGGCCGCAGAAGCTCAAGCGCGTGAAGCAGTTGTTCTACAGCGGCGACTGGCATGCCACGTCGCTGCCCGGCTACGGCCCACGGCACCGCTCCAACCCATTCGAGACCTTCGAGGCGATCCCGGCGGTCGCGCGTTATCAGTTCATGCTGGATAACGCCGAATACTTCGTGCGCACCTTTATCCGTGGCCCGGTGTGCCGCGGGCAGATCGCCACCGACGTGATTCGCGACAACTTCTGGGCTTTGTTCCAGGAGCCCGCCCACGACCGCTATATCACCGATGCGGTGTACCGTGCCGAAGCCACGCCATTGTTGGCAATGCCCGGTCAGATCGACGACGTTGGCAGCATTCTCAGCCTCTGGCACGCCTACCGCGACAAGCGCAACGAGTACGAGAGCCTGCGCCGCGACACCTACGCCGACATGCCGGCACCGAGTTGGTCGAGTTTGTGGGCTGGCAACGACAACGCGCTGCTGACCATCTTCCGTCACTTCGACAGTGCCTCGGTGACCAAGGGCCTGATCGGCGATGTGCCGCTGACGATGTGGCTGTTCGACTACCCGTTGCTGGAACGCACTTACTACCAGTTGGCGGTCAACTTCGACGTGTACGGCAACGTCTCGCACCAGGCCCAGACCCGCTTGTACTTCGACCTGATCCGCAACGGCGCGGAGGTCAATTTCCTGCGCCTGATGCCGGCAGACCAGCGTGGCGACATCCTCAGCAACTGGTATCAGAACAGTGGCAAGGTCAAGATGTGGATGGACTACGAGGAGATCGACACCAGCACGCCAACCGCGCTAAGGCTTGATCCGCGCAACCCGACGCGTGATTTCGGCCTCAAGCTGATCGAGCGCACTGGCAGCCTCAATGCCTCGCCTGACCCGATCAACCGCTGCACCGGCGCCTATTGCTCGCGGGACACCGTCAGCGAGGAATTCCGTGATGTCGAGCAGGCCCTGAGCCGCCTGGCATCGCGTCCGGCGGCGGGTTTGAAGGTGATTGGTCAGTTACCAGAAGCGACCTTGCTGCGTATCGAGGGGCAGGGCGGCAAACGGCAGGTCTACAGCATGCTGCGCAACCGCGCGCACAGCAACGTCGCCTTCATGCTGGGCGAGGCCTACCGCTACCAGCCGGGGCTGGACACGCTGACCATCTATCCGGGCGTGATGAGCAGCTACCCGAACTTCATCTTCAACGTACCGGCCAGCGATGTGCCGGAGTTCGTCGAAGACATGGAGGCCGCCCGCGACGATACGGCGAAGTTCGAGCGGATCGTCATGCGTTGGGGCGTGCGCCGCAGCCATCCGCAGTTCTGGCAGTACTTCCATGACCTGAACAGCTACATCAAAGAGACCGACCCGGTGGAGTCGGGGGTTCTGGACATGAACCGCTACGAGAATCTCTGAAGCCGCAAGCTTCGAGCCTCGAGCGACAAGAGAAAGCAGCGGCGACGCGGGCTGCTTTTTCTTGCCGCTTGCAACTTGCGGCTTGCAGCTATCTTTCCCGACATATTTGGTAGGACTTTGTTCGTCGGCGTGCTTGGCGTAAACTGCCGACAAGTCTGTGAGGAAATTCCATGAGCGCTATAACTATTACCGACGCCGCGCACGATTACCTGGCCGATCTGCTGTCCAAGCAGAACACGCCGGGGATCGGTATCCGAGTCTTCATCACCCAGCCCGGCACCCAATATGCCGAAACCTGCATTGCCTACTGCAAGCCGGGTGAAGAGAAGCCTGAAGACACCGCGCTGGGCCTGAAGAGCTTTACTGCCTACATCGACGCTGTCAGCGAGCCGTTCCTCGACGACGCCGTCGTCGACTACGCCACCGACCGCATGGGCGGCCAACTGACCATCAAGGCGCCGAACGCCAAAGTGCCGATGGTCAACGATGACAGCCCGGTCAACGAGCGCATCAACTACTACCTGCAAACCGAGATCAACCCGGGGCTGGCCAGCCACGGCGGTCAGGTCAGCCTGATCGAAGTGGTCGAAGACGGTATCGCGGTGCTGCAGTTCGGCGGTGGTTGCCAGGGCTGCGGCCAGGCCGACGTGACCCTCAAGGACGGCATCGAGCGCACCCTGCTCGAGCGTATCCCTGAGTTGAAAGGTGTTCGCGACGTGACTGACCACACGCAGAAAGAAAACGCTTACTACTAAGCAAAGAAGACGGAGCCGGAGGGCTCCGTTTTTTTGTCTGGGATTTCTCAAGCGTTTTGTGGGAGCTGAGCTGAATGCAATTTCAGTGACTGGCGCAGCCCTTGTGGGAGCCGGTCTTGCCGGCGATGAGGCCGGCCGGAACAATGCGGTTGGCAGGATAGGCCCAATCGCTGGCAAGCCAGCTCCCACAGGGGACATGCCATGACCGACTCGCAGAAAGGGAACACTTGCTACTGAAGTGTGTCTCAGTCTGGCAATATGACATCGCGGGCCCGCCCCGCGATGTATTTCAGCAGATCCTCAGTCAGGGCCGACATGCAACCTCTCTATCTCAAAAAAATGGTCAACGCCTATATTCAGGCGTCGACATTCCTCGACTCCCACTCCCAGTCGTCTTTCACCACCGTGCCGATGGCGCCAAAGATGGAGAGCTGGTGGGTGGGCGGAACGGTGGAGGTGACGCAGGACGTCCTGTCTTTCTTGGCCAACTTCGCCAACCGCCTGGCTCATGATCACCTCAACGAGGTGCATATCCCCACAGCGGATATGACCTCGGTCGAATACGAATTCGGCTGGTTCACCGGCATCGTGGTGGTCAGGCATGTAAACGGCGAGTTTCGCTTCCGCTGCTACGGCGCCAAAGGTGTGGTGGCCCGGCTGAATGAGGCGTTCATCGAGCCAAGGAGCGCGACGCGCTCCCTGGCTCAGCCAGTCAAAAGTCGTAACTCACGCTGGAGTAGTAAAACGCCCCCTGGGCGCCTTCGGGAGAAGTGATCGAGTACTTCGGCACGCCGTACAACTGCGCACCCTTGAGCTTGTCAGGGTGGCTGTCGAACAGGTTGATCGCGCCGACCGAGACTTTCAGTCCGAGGTCGAAGCGGTAGCTCAGGTCCAGGTCGGTCACCCACTGCGGGCTGAAGGTCTGGTCCAGCGCGGGGTTGGTGGCGTTGAGGTTTTTCCATTCGCCATAACGACGCTGGGTCAGAGTCAGGCCCCAGTTCTCGTACAGCCAGTTGGCGCTGAAGGTTAGTTTGTTCTCCGGGGTGCCGTGTTCGATCAGGCCCTGGGTGTTGCGCCCGACGATCTGGTCGCCACGAATGCCACCCACATCCCGCAGGTCAGTGATCCGTGTGCGGGTCTTGGCGACGCCGGCGTTCAGGTCCAGCCGGCCATAGGCCGCGAGGTCCAGTTGGTACTGGCCGCTAAGCTCGATGCCGTCGGTGCGGGTGTCGGCGATGTTGGTGTAGAACGCCGCGCTCTGGATGTTGGCGTAGGGCGTGCCGGCGAAGATCGGCCCGACCACGTTGGACGGCAACTGGTCGGAGAGGGTGATGCGGTTGTCGATGTCGATGCGGTAGGCATCCACGCTCAGCGACGCATTGGTCAGCGGCCGCCAGACCAGCCCCAGGGAGTAGTTGGTGGACTCCTCGGGCTTCAGCGCCCGGCCACCGAGCAACGCCGCTTCCGGGCTGTCGGCGCGCAGGGTGCGCTGTTGTACTTCAACCCAGTTGCCACTGCCCGCCGGCTGTTCGACCACCTGCACGCTGAACGATGACAAACCGCTCTGCACCAGCGACGGCGCGCGATAGCCACTGCTGATGCTGCCGCGGGCGGCGATCTGCGGCGTGAAGTCGTAGCGCAGCGACAGCTTGCCGTTGGTGGTGTCGCCGAAGTCCGAGTAGTGCTCGGACCGCACCGCCAGGCCGGCCTGGAATTTGTCGGTGATCTGCCCTTCGAAATCCAGATAAGCGCCGAGGACCTTGCGCTCCAGCGAGGCGGCATCAACCTGGGTGATCCCCGAGTAATAGCCTGGAATGCGCCGTCCGGTGATCGGGTCGAGGGTGTTGAACAGCGCACCGTTCTGCCAGCCGGCCGCTTCGCCGGCGCTCAGAGCGTAATTTTCCTTGCGCCAGGCCAGGCCTGCGGAAACGGTCAGTGGCTTGGCCAGCAGGTCGGTAGGGAAGTCCCGTACCCAGTCCAGGGTCAGGTTGGTCTGCTCGTTCTCGCGTTCACCGGTGTAGATGTTGTACGGGCTGGCCGTGCCCCAGCTCGGGTTGATGGCGTCGCGGTCAGTGGACTTGAGGGTGTCGTTGCCGTAGTTGGCCGCCAGGTCGAACTTGCCCAGTTGCTCGCTCTCGTAACGCACGCCGCCGGTCAGCGCGTAGTCCTCGAGGGCGTAGCGGGTGATCGGCAGGCGCCCGTCCGGGTAGCGCGACAAGGCCACGCTGCCGTAGTTGCTGCGCAGGGTGGTGGGCGGGTCGAAGAAGCCTTCGGCGTCGGTGTTCTTGTGCGCGTAGGTGGCGAAGCCGTAGGCGGTCAGGCCGTCGCCGAGACCGATTTCGCTGTTGGCGACGAGGTTGTACTGGTCCGATACGCCGCCCGAACCCCAGTTCCAGGTGCGGTAGCGGTTGTTCTGCTCCCGCGGCGTGTTGATGCTGGTGCTGCCGGGGTAAAAGATCCGGTTGTCCGGACGGGTGTCACTGGCCGGGTCCTGGTTGCCGGCGTCGAACGACAGGGTGAGGAAGCCGTCGTTGGGCAGAGCAAAGCCTTTCCAGCCACTGAGCTTGCGCTGCAGGCCGTCTCCCTTGTCGTAGCCGCCGAAACGGTAGCCGATGTTGCCGCCGTCATCGTTTTCCTTGAGCACGATGTTGATCACCCCGGCGATGGCGTCGGAGCCGTATTGGGCGGCAGCGCCGTCGCGCAGAATTTCCACCCGTTGTACCGCGCTGAGCGGGATCAGACTGAGATCGACCGCCGCTGCGCCGCGGCCGTTGGCCAGCGCCTGGCGGGTGACGTTGGCGCTGCTGTGGCGGCGCTTGCCGTTGACCAGCACCAGCACCTGGTCCGAAGCCAGTCCGCGCAGCGAGGCGCCCTGGGCGATGGAGCCGGCGAAGGCGCCCTGTGGCGACTGCGGGAAGCTGAAGGACGGCGACAGCGCGGTGAGTGCACCGGACAAGTCCTTGGCACCGGTTTCTTCAAGACGCTCGGCGCTCAGTACATCGACCGGCGCGGCGCTTTCCAGCGCGGTGACGTCGCTGCGGCGGGTACCGACCACTACCACGGTGTCGAGCTTGTCACTCCTGGCTGCGGGACCACTGGCGGGTTGCTGGGCCTGAACGGCGGGCACGGCAAGGCCGCCGATGACCAGCGCCACGGCGCCGGCCAAAGGATTCAAACGGAACATGCAAGGCTACTCCTGTAACACGGAAGGAGGCCGGCGACCGGGGTCGCCGGCAAACACGGGATCAGAACCGGCTGGTGACGCTCAAACCGACGGTGCGCGGGTCGCCGTAGGTGATGACGTATTGCCCTGCGGTGCCGTTGGGCCGGCCATGGACCTGGTAGCGGCGGTCGGTAAGGTTGTTGACGAAGCCGGTGACGCTTAGTTTTTCGTCACCGCTGAGCCAGGTCAGGCGACTGTTGACCAGGGTGTAGTGCGGCTGATTGAGCGGTTCATCGGCGCTGCTCTGGCGGTCGGCGAGGAAGTATTCCTTGTCGCGGTAGCTGACATCGCCACCGGCCACCAGCTTGCCGGGGATATCCAGCGGCAGGGTGTAGTCGGCGCCCAGCGAGACCACGTGGCGCGGCGAACGGACGAAGCTGTTGCCGCTGTAGTCGGCAGTGACGGCGCCGGTGGTGGGGTTGCTGTTCTTGAAGTCGGTGTATTCGGTGTCGAGGAACGACAGCGCCGCGCGCAGGTGCAGGCGATCGGTGGGCTGACCCTCGATCTCCAGTTCCGCGCCCTTGACCTTGCCCTTGGCGCCGTTGGTCAGCGCGGTGGTAAGGATGCCGTTGTTGACCGTCAGCAGGTTGACCTGGATGTCCTGGTAGTCGTAGTAGAAGACGTTGGCGTTGACCGTCAGGCGGCGGTCGAACCACTCCGATTTCAGGCCCAGTTCGTAGGCGTCCAGTTCTTCCGGGTCCACCGTGGTCAACTGCGCGAGGCTAGTGGACAGGCCGGTGTTGAAGCCACCGGAGCGGAAACCGTGGGCGTAGCGGAAGAACACCCGCAGGTTATCGTTGATGCGGTATTCCGGGGTCAGGTCGTAAGTCCAGGCGTCCCAGCGTTTCTCTTCTTCCTGGTTGCCGTTGCTGCCGGCGGCGGTCAGCGGGATCAGCGGGCCGTTGGCGGTGGCGCGGGTCAGCTGGGTCAGGTTGAGGTCGATGTCCTTTTTCTCGGTGGTCCAGCGCAGGCCACCGGTGACCGTGAGGTTGTCGGTGAAGTCGTAGGCCAGATTGCCGAACAGCGCATAGCTGTCGGTGCGGTGGTCGTAGTTCAGGTCGCGGAAACCGACGGCGCCGCCGGTCTGGTTGGAGCCGGTGCCATTGGGCGTCGGGCCGGGGATCACGCGGCGCACGGCGCTGCTGTCGAGGGTTTCGTGGAAGTAGTGGGTGCCGAGCATCCAGCGCAGGGTTTCCTGCTGCGGCGAAGCCAGGCGGAACTCCTGCGAGTACTGGTCGTAGCGGTTGTCGCTGTCGGTGGCGCCGTTCACCTCGTAGGGGGTGTAGTCGGCGTCGGTGAGGGACTGGTTGCGCAGGTAATCGTAGGCCGTGATCGAGGTCAGGGTGTAGTCACCGAGGTTCCAGTTCAGGGTCAGCGAAGTGCCGCTGTGGTCGAGTTTGTAGTCCTCGTCGGTGTTGAGCTCGATGCGCCGGCCTTCGGGGCGTTGATAGCCGACGTTGTAGTACCGCCCCAGCGGCAGCGAGCCGCTGCTGCCGTCGCCCTTGAACTCGCGGCTGTGGATTTTCAGCAGCGCTTCCAGGTCATCAGTCACCTTGGCGAGGAACTGCACGCGCACGGCCTTCTTGTTGACGTCGCCGTAGGTCTGGTCGTTGGTCAGGTTGTGGGTGAAACCGTCGCGCTCCTCGGAATACAGCGACACCCGGCCGGCCAGGCGGTCTTCCACCAGCGTGCCGCCGATGGCGCCGTTGAGGATGCGTTCGTTCTTGCTGCCGAAGCCGATGGTTCCGTAGCCGTCGGTGTCGAAAGTGGGTTTCTTCGAGATCACATTGACCGCGCCGGCCGTGGTGTTCTTGCCGTACAAGGTGCCTTGCGGACCACGCAGGATCTCGATGCGCTCCAGGTCGAACAGCGGACCGCCACCGGCCACCGGTGCATTGAGGTAGACGTCGTCAGCGTAGATGCCGACCGGGTAAACCGTGGCTGCGCCGGTGTCGCCGGTGCCCAGGCCGCGGATGTACCAGCGCGGACGGCCGTCACCGTCAGGGTTCTTCGCCGAAGCGTTGGGAATGAAGGTGGTGATGTCGCCCATGGCGCGCACGCCGTCGGCGACGATGTTGCTGCCCTGGACCGCCGAGACCGCTACCGGCACTTCCTGGAGGGTTTCCTCGCGGTGCTGGGCGGTGACCGTGACGGCCTTGAGTGACGTAGTGGTGGTGTCGTCGTCGGCGTGAGCGAACTGGCCGGCCAGCAACAGGCTGAGGCCGATGCCTTTAGTGATTGGATTGATCTGGAACATGCTGCTTCTCCCCGAGCGTTGCAGATACAGGGATAGAGCAGGGTTTGTGCCAGTTTTGTAAGGTGTTGATTTAAATCAATAAAACGTTGTTTTTCGGCGATGACTGCTAGTTGGGCAGCAGGCGGCTGTGGAATGGCTGCTGCTCCAGCAGCAGCCATCAGGGCCTGATCGCTGCGATCAGGCCCGATAGGGCACGCGGGAACCTCAGCCCTCGCGTTTCACCACCAGCGTCAGAATGTCGTAACTCGCCACCAGCTCACCCAACTGGTTGGTCACCTCCACATCCCATGCCACCACCCCTTGCGCAATGCCCTGCGGGCTCTTCTTGCCCTGGTCGATCTTGCGCTTGCAGGTCAGGCGCGCCTGGATGGTGTCGCCGATGCCTACCGGGTTGATGAAGCGCAGGTTGTCCAGGCCGTAGTTGGCCAGCACCGGGCCGGGCGCGGGGCTGACGAACAGGCCGGCGGCGGCCGACAGCACGAAGTAGCCGTGGGCGATGCGCTTGCCGAACTGCGATTCGCGGGCGGCGATTTCGTCGAAGTGCATATAGAAGTGGTCGCCCGACAGGCAACCGAAGTTCACCAGGTCAGCCTCGGTGACGGTGCGGCGGTGGGTCAGCAGCGACTCGCCGATGCGCAGGTCTTCGAAGTGGCGGCGGAACGGGTGTACGTCGGTTTCGATCACTTCGGCACCGCGCACGTATTCGCCGGTCACCGCCATCAGCATGCTCGGCGAGCCCTGGATCGCGGCGCGTTGCAGGTAGTGCTTGACCGCCCGCAGGCCGCCCAGCTCTTCGCCACCGCCGGCACGGCCGGGGCCGCCGTGCTTGAGTTGCGGCAAGGGCGAACCATGACCGGTGGATTCGCTAGCAGCTTCGCTGTCCAGCACCAGCAGCCGGCCATGCCAGGCCGCTGCTACTGGAATCGCCTTGGCCGCCACGGCACGGTCAGCGGTGACCAGGCTCGCCACCAGGCTGCCTTTGCCGCGGGCGGCAAGGTCGAGGGCTTCGTCGAGGTCGTTGTAGGCCATCAGGGTGCTGACCGGGCCGAACGCCTCGATATCGTGGGCGCCGCCTTCGGCATGGGCATCCCGGGCCAGCAGCAGGGTCGGGGCGAAGAACGCACCGTTGGCCACGCCTTCGCCGCGCGGCTCGAAACCGTCCCGCGCGCCGAACAGCAGGTCGCAGCTTTGCAGCAGTTGTTCGACCCGCTCGCCGACGTCGGCCTGCTGATCGTGGGACGCCAGGGCGCCCATGCGCACGCCCTCCACCGACGGATCACCCACTACCACCTTGCTCAGGCGCTCGCGCAGGCGAGTGGCCACGGCATCCAGGTGTTTTGCCGGGACGATGGCGCGACGGATGGCCGTGCATTTCTGCCCGGCCTTGGTGGTCATCTCGCGCACCACTTCCTTGATATAGAGATCGAACTCTTCGCTGTCCGGCGTCACGTCCGGGCCGAGGATGGCGCAGTTCAGGGAGTCGGCCTCGGCGGTGAAGGGCACGGAATGACGGATCAGGTTGGGGTTGACGCGCAGCTTAGCCGCGGTATCGGCCGAGCCGGTGAAGGTCACCACGTCCTGGCCGTCGAGGCGGTCGAGCAGGTCGCCGGTGCTGCCGATCACCAATTGCAGGGCGCCTTGTGGCAGCAGGCCGGATTCATCCATCAGGCGCACCACGGCTTCGGTCAGGTAGCTGGTGGCGGTGGCCGGCTTGATGATGCACGGCATGCCGGCGAGGAAGGTCGGCGCGAACTTCTCCAGCATCCCCCAGATCGGGAAGTTGAAGGCGTTGATGTGCACCGCCACGCCGGTGCGCGGCACCAGGATATGGCTGCCGGCGAAGCGGCCCTGTTTGCCCAGCGGGATCGCCGGGCCTTCATGCACGAGGTTGCCCGACGGCAGTTCGCGGGCGCCGATGCCGGCATAGGAGAACAGCGTGGCGTTGCCGCCTTCGATGTCGATCCAGCTGTCGGCGCGGGTCGCGCCGCTGTGGTGGGACAGGGCGTAGAGCTGTTCCTTGCGCTCGGCCAGGTACAGCGCCAGTGCCTTGAGGCGCTGGGCGCGTTGCTGGAAATCCAGGCCCAGCAGCGCCACGCGACCGCGCCGGCGGGCGTGTTCGACGGCTTCGGCGAAGTCCGGGCGCTCTTCGTGGGCATGGGCCAGGACGTGACCGTCCAGGGCGCTGCGCAGGGATTGCGCGCCGTGCTCGCCGATCCAGCGGCCGGCGATGAAGCTTTGCAAGGTTGGGGCAGCAGGCATGGTGTGTCCTCCGATTCTTTTAAGGCGGCGCTGTTACCACAGCGCCAGGGTGTAGCCGACGATCAGGCGGTTCTCGTCCAGGGCATTGGTCAGGCCGTTGCCGGAACGGAAGGTGACGTTGCGCCAGCGCAGGCTGACGTTTTTCAGCGGGCCGCTCTGGATCACGTAGGCAAGGTCGGTGTCGCGCTCGCGCTCACGGCCGTTGTCGATGGACGCGGTCTTGGCATGGCGGCCGTCGGTATAGCGGGTCATGAAGGTCAGGCCGGGGATGCCAAGGGCGGCGAAGTCGTAGTCGTAGCGCGCCTGCCAGGAATCCAGTCCGGCGCGGGTGAACGTGTTGTAGGTGACCAGGTTGACGGTGTACGGATCGCCGCCATTGAGGAACGGGAAGGCGCTGTCACCGGACATCTGCTGGAAGGTGCCGCTGAACTTATGGGCACCGACCGCCAGGGTGAACATGCTGTTGAAGTTGCGGTTGTCGATGCGCCCGGCGCGTTCGGCGCCGTCGCCGCGGCTGTCGAAGTAACGCAGGTCGCTGCGCAGGCTCACGCCTTCGCCCAGCGGCAGGGTGTGGACCAGGCCTACGAACTGCTGGCGGTAGATCTCTTCCAGCTTGGCGTAGTAGTAGGTCACTGCCAGTTGCGGGTTGAAGGCGTAGGTGCCACCGCCGAAGTCGAAGTGGTCGCTGGTGGCGGCGCCGTAGCCGATGTCGTCATTGCTCGACGAGTCGCGCAGGTTGGCCTTGGTCAGGCGGCCGCCATTAAGGGTCAGGCCGTCCAGCTCCTGGCTGGTCAGCAGGCCGCCGCGGAAGGTCGAGGCCAGCAGGCGGGTGTCGTTGTAGGTCACCACCGGCAGCAGCGGCTGCAGGGTGCCGAGGCGCAGCACGCTTTTCGACAGGCGCACCTTGGCGGTCAAGCCCAGCTCGCTGTAGTCGTCCGCCGGCTCCAGGCTGTTGCGCCCGTAAGGCAGCAAGCCGGTGCCACGGCGGTCAGGACTGGAATCGAGCTTGATGCCCAGTTGACCCATGGCATCGACACCGAAGCCCAGCGTGCCGTCGGTAAAGCCCGACTCCAGCTTGGCGGTGAAGCCCTGGGCCCATTCCTCGGCCTTGGATTGCGGCGCGTTGTCCTGACGGAAGTCGCGATTGATGTAGTGATTGCGCAGCTCGATTTTCGCGTGGCTGTCTTCGACGAAGCCGGCCATGGCCTGGGTGCAGGCGAAGGGCAGGGCGATGCCGGCCAGAAGGCGAACAGGGTTCATTGTTGTTATTCCCGAGTCGTGTTCTTGTTGAATGAGTGCTTGTGAATCAGTGTTTGCTGGCGCCGGCGGCGCCGATACCGGTCATGGAGCGGATGAACTGCGCCAGGTAGCGGCCGCGTTCTTCGCTGGCCTGGGCCGAGCGGTCGGTGACCGAGAACACCCAGGCACTGAGGAAGGCTGCGCTCATGGAGAACAGCGCCGGGTTGCTGTAGGGGAACAGCGCCTTGTCGTGATGCAGCACGTTGACCCACACCACCGGGCTCAACACCAGCAGGATCACGGCCGAAAGCAGGCCCGCCAGGCTGCCGGCAACGGCGCCACGGGTGGTCAGGCCTTTCCAGAACATCGACAGGAACAGCACCGGGAAGTTGACCGAGGCCGCGATCGCCAGCACCAGCCCGGACAGGAAGGCAATATTCTGCGATTCGAACATCAGCCCGAGGATGATCGCCAGTACGCCGATCACCAGGGTGGCGACGCGAGAGACGCGGATTTCTTCCTGTTCGGTCGCCTTGCCCTTGCGGATTACGCAGGCGTACAAGTCATGGGACACCGCCGAGGCGCCGGACAGCGCCAGACCGGCGACCACCGCGAGGATGGTGGCGAAGGCCACGGCCGAGATGAAGCCGAGGAACAGGTTGCCGCCTACGGCTTGCGCCAGGTGCACAGCGATCATGTTGCCACCGCCGATGATTGCGCCGCTGGCGTCGCGGTAGGCCGGTTCAGTACCGACCATGACGATGGCGCCGAAGCCGATCACGATCAGCAGCAGATAGAAGTAGCCGATGAAACCCGTGGCGTAGAACACCGATTTGCGTGCTTCCTTGGCGTCGCTGACGGTGAAGAAACGCATCAGGATATGCGGCAGGCCGGCGGTGCCGAACATCATGCCCACGGCCAGGGAAATGGCATCCACCGGGTTCGACAGCAAGCCGCCCGGCGCCATGATCGCCGCGCCCTTGGCGTGTACAGCGGTGGCGCTGGCGAACATCGCTTCGGTGCTGAAACCGAAATGCTTGAGCACCATGAACGCCATGAACGTGGTGCCGGACAGCAGCATCACCGCCTTGATGATCTGCACCCAGGTGGTGGCCAGCATGCCGCCGAAGGTCACGTAGAACACCATCAGCACGCCCACCAGCATCACCGCGTACAGGTAGCTGATGCCGAACAGCAGCTCGATCAGCTTGCCGGCTCCGACCATCTGCGCCACCAGGTACAGCAGCGCCACGGTCAGGGTGCCGAAGGCCGAGGTCAGGCGCACTGGGGTCTGCGACAGGCGATAGGAGACCACGTCGGCGAAGGTGTACTTGCCCAGGTTGCGCAGGCGCTCGGCAATCAGGAACAGGATGATCGGCCAGCCGGCGAGCACGCCGAGGGCGTAGAGCAGGCCGTCATAGCCGTTGAGGAACATCATCGCCGAGATGCCGAGGAAGGACGCGGCGCTGATCATGTCGCCGGCAATCGCCAGACCGTTCTGCATCCCGGTCAGGCCGCCGCCGGCGGTGTAGAAATCACTGGCCGAGCGGGTGCGCAGGGCGGCCCAGCGGGTCACGCCGAGGGTGAAGACGACGAACAGCAGGAACATGCCGATGGCGGTCCAGTTCATTGCGCGCACTCCTGCTTGACCTTGTCATTGAGCGGATCGAGGACGTTGTTGGCGCGATACACGTAGATACCGGTCAGGGCGAAGGACAGCAGCACGATCAGCACGCCCACCAGCATGCCCACCGTGGTCACGCCGCCACTGAGGGACTGGCCCAGGGTGCTGGGAGAAAAGGCCACGAGCAGGACGAAGCCGTAGTAGATCACCAGCATGGCGGCGGTCAGCGTGCCGTTGAGCCGGCGCTTGCGCCGGACCAGTTGCTGGAAGTCGGGGTTGTTGCTTATGGATTCGATATGACTGGGGGTCATGGGTGGGCGCTCTCTTGATCTTGTTGTAGTTGTTGTGTTGTGGGAGCGGGTTTACCCGCGATGGGCCGCGAAGCGGACCCTGGGTATTTCCGGTGAAACTGTATTGCCTGGTTCTGGGGCCGCGTGCGGCCCTTCGCGAGCAAGCTCGCTCCTACCGAATGCGCGTTTTGCTTTTGTAGGAGCAAGCTTGTCGGGCGCCGAACCGTCGCGAGATTCAGAGCTGATCGAAATCGAGCACCACGCGCTCGCTCACCGGGTAGCTCTGGCACGACAGCACATACCCGGCCGCCACTTCGTAGTCTTCCAGGGCATGGTTGCTGTCCATTTCCACTTCGCCTTCGATCACCTTGCACTTGCAGGTGGAACACACCCCGGCCTTGCACGAGTACGGCAGTTCGGCGCCGATGGCGTTGCCGGCGTCGAGCACGCTCACGGTGTTGCGCGGCAGGTCGAAGGAGAGGGCGCGACCGTCGCTGATCACGGTGATCTGGCTCAGTGCCGAGTCCACTTGCCGCGCGGCTTCGCGGGCCTGGCGGCGCTCGCTGTTGCCGGCGCTGGCGAACAGTTCGAAGTGGATGCGCTCGGCCGCCATGCCCTTGGCTTTCAGGGCATCGCGCACGGTCTCGGTCATTTCCTGCGGGCCGCAGATGAACGCGGCGTCGAGCTTGGGCACGTCGAGCCAGCGGCTGAACAGTTGCTCGCATTTGTCGGCGTCGATACGGCCGTTGTAGAGGTCAATGTCCTGCTGTTCGCGGCTGAACACGAAGATCAGATTCAGGCGCTGCAGGTAGCGGTTCTTGAGGTCTTCCAACTGTTCGCGAAACAGTGCCGCCGAGCTTGCGCGGTTGCCGTAGAGCAGGGTTACGCGGCTGTTCGGCTCTGCTTCCAGGGTGCTCTTGACGATGGACAGGACCGGGGTGATGCCGCTGCCCGCCGCTACGGCGAGGTAATGGCCGTGGCGGGTCGGGTCGAGAGCGACGTGGAAGCTGCCGGACGGCGGCATCACTTCCAGTACGTCACCGGCCGCCAGGGCTTCGTTGGCGAAGGCGGAGAACCGCCCGCCGCTGACTTTCTTCACCGCCACCCGCAGTTCGTCATCGTTGATGCCGGTGCAGATCGAGTACGAGCGGCGCACTTCTTCGTCGTCCAGCCGGGTGCGCAGCACCAGGTACTGGCCCTGGGTGAAGCGGAAGGTTTCGCGCAGGTCGTGCGGCACGTCGAACAGGATCGACACGGCGTCACGGGTTTCGCTGCGGACTTGCTTGACGGTCAGGCTATGGAACTGGCTCATGGAATTCTCCATCAGGCGCGCTTGGCCGCGCCTAGATGCACTTGAAGTAGTCAAAGGGCTCGCGGCAGTCGCAGCAGCGGTACAGCGCTTTGCAGGCGGTGGAACCGAACTGGCTGAGCAGCTCGGTGTGCACGCTGCCGCACTGCGGACAGGCGATCACGTCGGTCTCGCCCAGCAGGCTGCGCTTGTTGCTGCTGCCGACCGGCGCGGCGATGCCGTAGGCGCGCAGACGTTCACGCCCGCTGGCGCTGATCCAGTCAGTGGTCCAGGCCGGGCTCAGTTGCCGGCTCAGCCGCGGCGCGGCGAAACCGGCCTGTTCCAGGGCGTCGCGGATGTCCTGCTCGATCACCTCGGTGGCCGGGCAGCCCGAGTAGGTCGGGGTCACCGTCACATGCAGGTGCCCTTCGGCCCAGTCCAGATCGCGGACGATGCCCAGGTCGACCACGCTGACCACCGGCACTTCCGGGTCCATGACCTGCTCCAGCACCGTCCAGGCCTGCTGCAGGTCGTCGACCCGGGGCGCGCGGGCGCCGCGGTCGCTGGCGATCAGCTCACCAGGTCGCATCGGGATAGGCTCGCGGCAGGAATTGCATTTCCGCCAGCAGCAAACCCAGGTGCTCGCTGTGCACGCCCTGGCGACCGCTGAGATAGAAGTGGCTGGCCGGTTGCGGCACCGGCAGGCTGGCGCGGTCGAAGGTGGCTTCGACCTGTTGCTGCCAGTCCAGCGCTACCTGCTCCGGGTTACCGATCACGCCGGCCTGGAACAGGCGCTGCTCGACGGCATCGGCCTCCACCAACTCGACCGTGAAGCGCCACACCTGGGGCAGGGCAGTGAGCATGCGCTGGCGGCTTTCCTCGGTGCCATCGCCCAGCCGCTCGACCCATTCGCCGGAGCGGCGCAGGTGATAGGTGACTTCCTTCAGCGCCTTGGCGGCGACGCCCTGCACGCGTTCGTCAGTGGAGCGGCACAGGCCTTGAAGCACCGCGTAATGCCAGGCGTCGTAGAAGAACTGCTTGAGGATGGTCACCGCGTAATCGCCGTTGGGTTGCTCCACCAGCAGCAGGTTGCGGTAGGCGCGTTCGTCGCGGCGGAACACCAGGTGGTCAGCGTCGCGGCCGTCATCCGCAAGCTCAGCGGCGTATTCCAGCCAGTTGCGCGCCTGGCCGACCAGGTCGAGGCCGACGTTCATCAGCGCCAGTTCTTCTTCCAGCGCCGGGGCGCGGCCGCACCACTGGCACAGGCGCTGGGCCTGGACCATGGCGCTGTCGCCCAGGCGCAGCAGGTACTGGATCAGGTCCTGGTTCATCACATGTGCCCCACTTCAGCGGGCAGCTCGTAGAAGCTGGCGTGGCGGTAGATCTTGTCTTCGGACGGGGCGAACAGCGGGTCTTTCTCGTCCGGCGACGAGGCGGTGATCAGGGCCGAGGGCACCACCCACAGGCTCACGCCTTCATTGCGGCGGGTGTACAGCTCGCGGGCGTTCTCGATGGCCATTACCGCGTCGGCGGCGTGCACGCTGCCGACATGCTTGTGGTTGAGGCCGTGCTTGCTGCGCACGAAGACTTCGAAAAGGGTCCATTCGGACATGGCGGGATCTCCTGTCAGGCGGCGGTCAGGCGGCGTTCTTGTTGTGTTTTTTACGAGCGTGGGCGACCGCGGCTGCGCGAACCCAGGCACCGTCTTCGATGGCCTGGCGGCGGGTGGCGACGCGCTCCTGGTTGCACGGGCCGTTGCCCTTGAGCACTTCGTAGAATTCGTCCCACTGGATCTGGCCGAAGTCATAGTGGCCCCGCTCGGCGTTCCACTTCAGGTCCGGGTCCGGGGCGGTGCAGCCGAGCAGTTCCAGTTGCGGCACGGTCTGGTCGACGAAACGCTGGCGCAGCTCGTCGTTGCTCTGGCGCTTGATTTTCCAGGCCATGGACTGGGCGCTGTTGGGCGAGTGTTCGTCGCTGGGGCCGAACATCATCAGCGAGGGCCACCAGAGGCGGTTGATCGCATCCTGGACCATGTCCTTCTGCGCCTGGGTGCCCTCGCGCATCATGGTCAGCAGCAGTTCATAGCCTTGGCGCTGGTGGAAGCTCTCTTCCTTGCAGATGCGGATCATCGCCCGCGAATAAGGGCCGTAGCTGGTGCGCTGGAGCACCACCTGATTGACGATGGCGGCGCCATCCACCAGCCAACCCACCGCGCCGATATCGGCCCAGCTCAGGGTCGGGTAGTTGAAAATGCTCGAATACTTGGCTTTTCCACTGTTCAGTTTATCGATTTCTGTATCGCGATCGGCGCCCAAGGTTTCCATGGCGCTGTACAGGTACAAACCGTGGCCGGCTTCGTCCTGAATCTTCGCCATCAGTTGCAGTTTGCGCTTGAGGCTCGGGGCGCGGGTGACCCAGTTGCCTTCCGGCAACATGCCGACGATTTCGGAGTGGGCGTGTTGGGAAATCTGCCGGATCAGCGTCTGGCGGTAGGCGTCCGGCATCCAGTTCTTGGCTTCGATCTTGATCTCGGCGTCGATGCGTTCCTGGAAGTTGCGTTCCTGCTCGGACATCTCTTCGAGCGTCTTCAGGCGCTTGACGCCGGTTTCGACCAATTGTGCATACATGAGGGGTCTCCCGCCTTTTTGTCGTGGGGGCTTTGGGGCGTGAGACAGTTATAAGTGATACAAAACCAAATATCAAACAGAAAAAATCGTGTCGTAATTGTTTTTTGTATCGCATCGCGGCGTTGATGACGAACGGCGGCAGGGTTGCGCTATGTACCAAAAGTAACCTACCTTTGGTATGTCGATAATTCATCGCAATTTCCCGGAGAAACCCATGCAAAACGCCCTGATCGTTGTTGCGCATCCCGACACCGAATCCCTGACCCACCGCGTCGCCGCCGAACTGGCCTACGGCGTTGCTGAACAGCATGGGTTCGAGCTCGCCGACCTCAGCGCCGAAGGTTTCGATCCGCGCTACAACACCGAGGATCTCGACCTGTTTCGCAACCAGACGGCCGTGCCTGCGGATGTCCTTGCCGAACAGGCGCGAATCAACCGGGCCGATGCGCTGGTGCTGGTGTACCCGGTGTATTGGTGGTCGTTCCCGGCGCTGCTCAAGGGCTGGATCGACCGCGTGTTCACCAGCGGCTGGGCCTACGATCAGGCCGAGCAGGGGCTGTTGCAGCGTTTGCCGGTGCACCTGGTGGCGATTGCCGGCGCCGGCCCGCGTACCTACGACAAGCACGGCTATTCGGTGGCTATGAATACCCAGATCGAACACGGGATCTTTGGCTATTGCGGCGCGCGGGTGGCATCCTCGACGCTTTTGACCCAGATGGATGAGCGTTTTCCCGAAGGGCATTTCGAGACGGTGCGGCGTATTGGTCGTGAACTGTTCAGTCACAGGAGTTGAAGCATGAGCGACACCCGCAAGCGCCTGACCCGCGAGCAGCGCCTGGAGCAGTTGCTCGACGTTTCCCGGCAACTGATCGCCGCCGAGGGCACCGATGCCCTGAGCCTGGGCCGATTGGCCGAGGCTGCGGGGATCACCAAGCCGACGGTGTATGACCATTTCGGCACGCGGGAAGGGTTGCTGACCGCGCTGTACCGGGATTTTGAAACGCGGCAGAACCTGCTGATCGACGCGGCCATGGCGGCGGGTGACGCCAGCCTGGCCGGTAAGGCGCGGGCGATTGCCGACAGTTACGTCGACTGCGTGCTGGCCGAGGGGCGCGAGATTCCCGGAGTGCTGGCGGCGCTGGAAGGTTCGCCGGAACTGGCGCGGTTGAAGCGCGAGTGTCAGCTTGAATTTCTCGGCAAGTGCCGGACGGTGCTCGGGCCGTTTGCCGGGGCGCTTTCTACGGCGGGGCTATGGGGAATGCTGGGCGCGGCGGATGCGTTGTCCGGGGCGGCGGTGGCCGGGGAAATTGACCATGGGCAGGCGCGGGGGGAGTTGTTTGCGGTGATTGTCAGTCTGGTGGACAGAAGCTGAGGTTATCACTGGTTAGTGAGGGCCCTATCGCTGGCAAGCCAGCTCCCACAGGGTCTGCATGGAGCGCTGTGGGAGCCGGCTTGCCGGCGATGAGGCTCAGCCTTCAACTCGCCTGCTTGCGCTTGTCATACACATGACACGCCTTGCCTTCCGAGCGCTTGATCGAATACGCCGGCTGCAACACGATCCGTGAGCTGATGCCGATATGGGTCTTGATATGCCGGCTCAGCTCCGAGCACACCTCTTTCTGCTGCGCATCGCCCAGATGCTGGTGCTCACCGCGCAATTCAACATGGATATCGATGCTGTCCAGGTTGCCATTGCGGTACAGGTGAATCTCGTAGCACTCGGATAGCTGTTTGACTTTCAGCACCTGCTCCTCGACCTGGGTCGGGAACACGTTGACCCCGCGGATGATCAGCATGTCGTCGCTGCGGCCGGTGATCTTGTCGATGCGCCGCATGGGCCGCGCGGTGCCCGGCAGCAGGCGGGTCAGGTCGCGGGTGCGGTAGCGCACCATCGGCAGCGCTTCCTTGCTCAGGGTGGTGAACACCAATTCCCCCAATTCGCCGTCCGGCAGCACTTCGCCGGTGACCGGGTCAATGATCTCGGGGTAGAAGTGGTCTTCCCAGACGGTCGGCCCGTCGCGGCTTTCAGCGCATTCCATGGCGACACCCGGCCCCATGATTTCCGACAGGCCATAAATATCCAGCGCGGTGATGCCCAGGCGCGCTTCGATCGATGCGCGCAGTTCCGGCGTCCACGGCTCGGCGCCGAAGATGCCCAGGCGCAGCGCCAGCTTGTGCGGGTCGATGCCCTGGCGTTCGATTTCGTCGGCCAGGTTGAGCATGTATGACGGGGTGACCATGATGATGTCGGGCTGGAAGTCGCGGATCAGTTGCACCTGTTTCTCGGTCTGGCCGCCGGACATCGGGATCACCGTGCAGCCCAGGCGTTCGGCGCCGTAGTGGGCGCCGAGGCCGCCGGTAAACAGGCCGTAGCCATAGGAAATGTGTACCTTGTCGCCCTTGCGCCCGCCCGCAGCGCGGATCGAGCGGGCCACCAGGTCGGCCCAGTTGTCGATGTCTTTCTGGGTGTAGCCAACCACCGTCGGTTTGCCGGTGGTGCCGCTGGAGGCGTGCAGGCGGACGATGTCGTGTTGCGGCACGGCGAACATGCCGAACGGGTAGTTGTCGCGCAGGTCGTTCTTCACCGTGAACGGGAAGCGCGCGAGGTCATCGAGGCTGTTCAGGTCGGAAGGATGAATGCCCAGTTCGTCGAAGCGCTGCCGGTACATCGGCACGTTCTGGTACGCGTGCTCCAGGCTCCAGCGCAGGCGCTGCAACTGGTGGGCGCGCAGTTCGTCGACACTGGCGGTTTCCATCGGGTCAAGCACGGAGGCGGGGGAAAGCTGCATGTTCATGGGTTCACTCTAATGTTGTTGTTGTCTGCGGCCGGCACGTCGGCCCGAGTGCATGACGCCAAGCATAACCCGGCGCCATGGAGCGTTCAGTGTTCAGTCGTCGAGGCGTTCGATGATCATCGCCAGCCCCTGGCCGACGCCGATGCACAAGGTGCACAGGGCGTAGCGGCCATTGCGTTGTTCCAGTTCGGTGAGGGCGGTGGTGACCAGCCGCGCGCCGCTCATGCCCAGTGGATGACCCAGGGCGATGGCGCCGCCGTTGGGGTTGACCCGTGGATCGTCGTCGCCCACGCCGAGTTCCCGCAGCACCGCCAGGCCCTGTGCGGCAAAGGCTTCGTTGAGTTCGATCACGTCCATGTCAGCCAGGGCCAGGCCGGCCAGTTCCAACACCTTGCGGGTCGCCGGCACCGGACCGATGCCCATGATCCGCGGCTCGACTCCGGCGCTGGCCATTGCCACCACCCGGCCCCGGGCTTTCAGGCCGTAGCGGCGGGCGACTTCGCGGCTGGCAAGCAGCACGGCGCAGGCGCCGTCATTCACGCCCGAGGCGTTGCCGGCGGTGATGCTGCCGCCTTCGCGGAACGGCGTGCCGAGGCGTTGCAACTGTTCCAGGGTGGTGTCGGCGCGCGGGTGCTCGTCATGCTCCACCAGTTTTGGCGGACCTTTGCGCTGCGGCACCGGCACTGGGACGATTTCCAGTCCGAGGCGGCCGCTGGTCTGGGCCGCGCCGGCGCGCTGCTGGCTGCGCAGGGCGAAGGCGTCCTGGTCGGCGCGGCTGATATTGAACTGTGCGGCAACGTTCTCGGCGGTCTCCGGCATGCTGTCGATGCCGTACTGCTGCTGCATCAGCGGGTTGACGAAGCGCCAGCCGATGGTGGTGTCGAAGAGTTCAGCCTGGCGCGAAAACGCCTGCTCGGCCTTGCCCATCACCAGTGGCGCGCGGGACATCGATTCGACACCGCCGGCCAGCACTAGCCCGGCTTCGTTGCAGCGGATCGCCCGCGCCGCAGCGCCAACCGCTTCCAGGCCGGAGGCGCAGAGGCGGTTGAGGGTCACGCCGGGCACGCTGATCGGCAGGCCGGCCAGCAGCGACGACATGCGCGCGACGTTGCGGTTGTCTTCGCCGGCCTGGTTGGCGCAGCCGTAGAACACATCGTCCACCTGGCTCCAGTCCACCTGCGGATGGCGTTGCATCAGGGCGCGCAGCGGCACGGCGCCGAGGTCGTCGGCGCGCACGCCGCTCAAGGCTCCGGCGTAGCGCCCGATGGGGGTGCGTACGGCATCGATGATCAGGGCGTCATTCATGTCAGGGTCTCCGGTTCGAGTACGCTGCCGCGTATCTGGTAGGACTTGCCGCGAAACAGCGCGATCAACTTGCCGTGCTGGTTCTCGATGCGGACGTCATAAGTGCCGGTGCGTTTGCCGCGGTTCAGTTCAGTGCAGTCGGCGGTCAGGGTGTCATCGAGGAGCGCCGGGGCGATGTACTCGATGCTGCAACCCTGGGCCACGGTGGCGTCGTTGTGGCTGTTGCAGGCGAAAGCGAACGCCGAATCGGCAAGGGCGAACAGAAACCCGCCGTGGCAGGTGCCGTGGCCTTGCAACATGTCGGCGCGCACGCTCATGCCGACCCGCGCCGTGCCCGGGCCGCTGGCCAGCAGGCGCATGCCCAGGCCCTGGCTGGCGGCATCGCGGTCGAACAGGGCCTGGGCGCAACGGCTGGCCAGATCCAGACGGTCATTCATGAAAGCGTGCTCCTTCGGCCAGTTGCCGACGCAGTTGCAGGGACGGGCGATAGCGTTCTTCGCCATAGGCGGCTTGCAGGTGATCGAGCACGGTCACCAGGGTGTCGGCGCCGAGCTGGTCGGCCCAGGCCAGGGGACCGCGGGGGTAATTGACTCCGGCGCGCATCGCCAGGTCGATGTCCGCCGCCGAGGCCACGCCTTGCAGCAGGGCGTCGGTGGCTTCGTTGGCGAGCATGGCGACGGTGCGCAGCACGCACAGCGCCGGGCTGTCGCGCAGCGGGGTGACGGCGATGCCGGCGGCGTTCAGCAGCGCGACCACCTGATCCACGGCCTTGGGCGAGGTGCCGTTGGCCCAACTGATACCCACACGGGAGCAGCGGCGGTAATCCAGGGCCAGGTCAAGCAGCACCAGTTCGGTCAGGCCGTCATCGGCGGCGCGCTGGCTGGCCAGGCGTCCGTCGCTCAGGGCCAGGCTGGCGTCGCCGACCCGCAACAGACCGCGCCCGGCACGGCGGCTGATGCTCACGCCCTGTTCGGCCAGACGCTCCAGCAATGGCTGCAGCAGCCCGGCTTCGCCTTCGACGATCACGGCCGGCACTTGTGCCGGGCTGTCGAGGCTGGCGGCGGATGGGCGCACGGCGCCTTCGCGGTAGTCATAGAAGCCGCGACCGCTCTTGCGTCCGTAGTGGCCGGCGTCCACCAGTTCTTTCTGAATCTGTGACGGCTGGAAGCGCATGTCCTGGTAATAGGCGTCGAAGACCGAGCAGGTCACCGCGTAATTGACGTCGTGGCCGATCAGGTCGGTGAGTTCGAAGGCGCCCATGGCAAAGCCGCCGGCCTCGCGCAAAAGCGCGTCGAGGCTGGCGCAATCGGCGGCACCTTCTTGCAGCAAGCGCAAGCTTTCGGCATAGAACGGCCGGGCCACGCGGTTGACGATAAAGCCGGGGGTGGAGCGCGCCAGCACCGGCTGCTTGCCCCACGCCAGGGCAGTGGCGAGCACGCGTGCGGCGACATTCGGGTCGGTGGCCAGTCCATTGATCACTTCCACCAGGGCCATGACCGGCGCCGGGTTGAAGAAGTGCATGCCGACCAGCCGCTCGGGCCGCCGCATGCCGGCGCCGAGGCGGGTGATGGAAATCGACGAGGTGTTGCTGGCGAGGATGCAGTCCGGGGCGCAGAGGGACTCCAGTTGCTGCAGCAATGCTTGCTTGACCTCCAGGTTCTCGACGATGGCCTCGATCACCAGGCCAGCATCGGCCAGTCGCTCCAGGCTGTCTGCCGGTACCAGCGCGGCAAGGCAGGCGTCGCGGGCGCTGGCGGCCAATTTACCGTTGTCGACTCGCTTCGCCAGTTGCCGGGCGATGCCGTCGATGGCCTGGGCGGCGGCGCCGGGGCGGTTGTCGTAGAGCCAGACCCGATGCCCGGCGCTGGCGGCCACCTGGGCGATGCCAGCGCCCATGGCGCCGGCGCCGATCACCGCGACGGGCACGTTACTGTTCAGTGCGCTCATCGACTCAGTACCCCTTGAATTGCGGCGTGCGTTTGTCCATGAAGGCGGCGACGCCTTCGCGGTAGTCCTCGCTGCGTCCGGCCAGGCGTTGCAGGTCGCGCTCCAGCGTCAGTTGCTGCTCGAAGCTGTTGTCCAGGCTGGCGTGCAGGCTGCGCTTGATCAGGCCCAGGCCGTAGGTCGGCTGGGTGGCGAGCTGGCGGGCGAGGGCGATGGCCTGGTCGCGCAGTTCGGCGTCATCGACCACCCGATAGATCAGCCCCCATTCCAGCGCCTGCTCGGCGCTCAGGCGCTCGCCGAGCAGCGTCAGCGCCTTGGCCCGGGCCATGCCGACCAGCCGTGGCAACGCCCAGGTGCCGGCGGAGTCGGGAATCAGGCCGATCTTGCAAAACGCCTGGATAAAGCTGGCCGAGCGCGCCGCCAGGACCAGATCGCAGGCCAGCGGGATATTGGCCCCGGCGCCAGCGGCAACGCCGTTCACCGCGCAGATCACCGGGATTGGCAGCTCGCGCAGGGTGCGGATCAGCGGGTTGTAGAAGCGTTCGATGGACAGGCCGAGATCGGGCATTTCCGCGCCGGGGGCGACGTTGCGGTCACTGAGGTCTTGCCCAGCACAGAAGCCGCGGCCTTCGGCGGTCAGCAGCAGAACGCGGACGTCGCCGTTGTTCTGCACGGTCTTCAGCGCCTCGCGCACTTCCTGGTGCATCAGCGTGTTGAAGCTGTTCAGTTGCTCGGGGCGGTTGAGGCTCAGGGTGGCGACCCCGGCTTCGATGGAAAACAGGATGTGCTGGTAGCTCATGACGGGTCCTCTTAGCAGCCTTTGAATTGGGCCGGGCGTTTTTCCTGGAAGGCGCGGATGCCTTCGTTGCGGTCGGCGGTGCCGGCGAGCAGGGTGAAGGCGTGGCGTTCGAAGCGCAGGCCGCTGGCGAGGTCAAGGTCCTGGGCCTTGAGCACGGCTTCCTTGGCCAGGCGCACCGCCAGCGGCGCTTTGGCGGCAATGCGCTGGGCGATCTGCAGGGCGCGTTCGACGGTCAGTTCGGGTGGGGTGATTTCGCTGACCAGCCCGGCATCGAGGGCGCGGCGGGCGCTGATGGGTTCGCCAGCGAGGACCATCTGCATCGCCAGCGACTTGCCCACCGCCCGCAGCAGACGCTGGGTGCCACCGGCGCCGGGCATGATGCCGAGGTTGATTTCCGGCTGGCCGAACTGGGCGTCGTCGCCGGCAATCAGGATGTCGGCGTGCATCGCCAGTTCGCAGCCACCGCCCAGGGCATAGCCGTTGACCGCGGCGATCAGGGGTTTGGGGAAGCGGGTGATTTGTTGCCAATAGGCCTGGCGCGGGTCGTCGAGCATGCCGACCAGATCGCGCTCGGCCATTTCGTTGAGGTCAGCACCGGCAGCGAAGGCCTTGCGGCTGCCGGTGATGACCACGGCGCGGACCTCGGGGTCGTCGGCGCAGCGTTGCAGTTCGTCCGCCAGCTCGCCCAGCAGTTCGGTGGTCAGGGCATTCAGTGCATGTGGACGATGCAGGGTGATCAGGCGTGTGGCCTGATGCGCCTGCACCACAAGGGTGTTCGGCATCACGACTTCCTCGCAAGGCTCGCCGGACTCACAGGTCGGCGTTTTATTGTTGGACGGGCTCGATGGCCGTTTCGCCAAAGTATAGGCATAATGCGATACAGAAAAACAATATTGATAATTAAAAATGTGTCCAATGGCGGATTGTAATGCTCAAGAAGCTCCGTTATTCCTAAGCAAACCTTGTGTTAAGGGTTTTCATGAAATTGCCTGTTGCGTATCGTTTTCGAGGAGAAATGGCATGACTTGTTACAGCATCGACGGCCTGACCCCGGTGGTTCACCCCACGGCGTACGTGCACCCGTCGGCGGTATTGATCGGTGATGTGATCATTGGGCCGAACTGCTATGTCGGCCCGCTGGCTGCGCTGCGTGGCGACTTCGGACGGATCGTCCTGGAGGAGGGCGCCAACCTGCAGGACACCTGCGTCATGCACGGCTTTCCGGCCAGTGACACGGTGGTCGAGCGCAACGGCCATGTCGGCCACGGCGCGGTGTTGCACGGCTGCCGGGTGGGCGAGGATGCGTTGATCGGGATGAACGCAGTGGTACTCGACAACGCCCACATCGCGCCGCGCTGTATCGTTTCGGCGGGCGCGCTGGTCAAGGCAGGGTTCCATTGCGAGGAACAATCGCTGGTGCTGGGCTCGCCGGCAAAAGTGACACGGCGCCTGAGCGACGACGAAGTGGCCTGGAAACAGACCGGCACCCGCGCCTATCAGCAACTGACCCGGCGCTGCCTTGAAAGCCTGCGCGAGTGCGAGCCCCTGAGCGAGATGGAGGCCGGTCGCGGCCGCTACCGCGACGACGCCGTGCGCCCGAAATTGCCGGGCGGCGCCTGAACCGCCGGCGCGCCGCGAGCATGGTCATGCTGCGGGCGCGCGGGTATATTCCTTCCTTTTCTGACCGGAACGCTTATGTCGTCCCTCACGCCACTCGACCACCTGATCGACCGCTTCCAGCAACAGACACCGGTTCGCGCCAGTTCCCTGATCGTCACCCTTTATGGCGATGCCATCGAGCCCCGTGGCGGGACGGTGTGGCTGGGCAGCCTGATCCGGTTGCTCGAACCCATGGGTATCAACGAGCGGCTGATTCGCACCTCGATCTTTCGCCTGACCAAGGAAAACTGGCTGACCGCCGAGAAGGTCGGCCGGCGCAGCTACTACAGCCTCACCGGCACGGGGCGGCGGCGTTTCGAGAAAGCCTTCAAGCGTGTCTATGCGGCCAATCCACCGGCGTGGGACGGTTCGTGGTGCCTGGCGATCCTGACCCAGTTGCCCCAGGACAAACGCAAGGAAGTCCGCGAGGAACTGGAATGGCAGGGCTTCGGCGCCATCTCTCCCGGCGTGCTGGGTTGCCCGCGGTGCGAGCGTGCGGATGTCAATGCCACCCTGGTGGACCTCGGCGCCCAGGAAGACACCATCCTCTTCGAAACCACTGCCCAGGACGTGCTGGCCTCCAAGGCGCTGCGCATGCAGGTGCGCGAAAGCTGGAAGATCGACGAACTGGCGGCGCACTACAGCGAGTTCATTCAGTTGTTCCGGCCGTTGTGGCAGAGCCTCAAGGAACAGGACACCCTCGACCCGAAAGCCTGCTTCCTGGCCCGGGTGCTGCTGATTCATGAATACCGCAAGCTGCTGCTGCGCGACCCGCAACTGCCGGACGAGTTGCTGCCGGGTGACTGGGAAGGCCGCGCGGCGCGGCAGTTGTGCCGCAATATCTACCGGTTGATCCACGCTGCGGCCGAGCAGTGGCTGGAGGCGGCGATGGAGACTGCGGACGGGCCGTTGCCCGAGGCGGGGGAGGGTTTTTACAGGCGGTTTGGTGGGTTGACCTGATAAAAATGCCAGTTGTGTCGTTTAAGGATCAAGGGGCTTACTGAACTCCTTCCGAAGAGGGACTTCACCATGGCCAAACCTTCCCTGTCACAACTGAAGTCCTGGCTGGCCAGCGGGTCAAGAGGCCTGGGCTGGGAAATGATCGTCGCCTATGACCGGGACATGATCAACGAACTGCTGCAACAGCAGTACATCCACCGGTTCAGCCAAGACGACTTTGTGCCGGCGATTTCTCAAAGCATCGACCTGACCTACTCCACCGAGCATATGCAAGACATCAGGCTCAGGGCGCCGGTGGCTTCAGTTGAAAGTGATTCGCTACGCTTGAGCATGGACTGCATCAGCGGAATGATCATCACCGAGGTAACGATTGCGGGGGTAGTGCCCCATGTCGGCAAGATCCGCAACCTGTTGCCTGTTGGAGGGCCTCAACTGACGTTGGGCGTGCCGTTGACGCAGTTGAGTGGGCAGGTGAGCGACGGTCGAAAAATTGTCCTGGATATCAGCAAGGGGACAGAATTCTCGGCCAACTTCGTGCTCGACACACTGGATCAACGAGCCATTGGTCAGCGTTTCAAAGAAGCGTTTCAGAAGCTGCCTGAGCGGTTGCGGGTTTATGAGTTGGGCCGGCTCGACGATGTTTTACCCGTGCCGAAAAAGATTGCCGCACGCGTCATGCCCGTCCCCGGAACGCGAGATGGCGCGCTCACCAGCAGTGGCGGCGCACTAGTGATCTTCATACGTCACAACAAAGGCTCCGACGGTGCCTACCCTGGTCCGGACTTCATGTACCCGATTCCAGAGCACACCGCGTTCAGGCGGTATACAGCGACGATCATGTATTTCGGTGGCAATGCACAGGTATTTGGCGACGAGGCCGTCGAAGACACACTTTCTTCACCCCTGAATGTCATCTCTTTTGGTGACTACCATCAGTTTGTCATGCACGACAATAGCTCCGGTTCCGCACCAGGGCTGCATCTGGCGGCTTACGGCAACGTTCAATTACCGAGCGATGTGTTTGACGTCATTCCGGCATTTCCAGTCATTTGGGCGGGGGCTTATTTCGGCTTTGACATGATGCCTTCGGGGGTTAACTGGGCATTCAAGTGGAGTGTGCGCGCAACGGAGCCGGGTAACAGTAACGTCGGCAGGATCGGCACCTCTGGTCACTACTTTCCACCAGAGCCCGCGTCAATGAAGAGAGACTGCGAGAACGTCACGGTATCGGCCAGTTGGAGCCTGCCAGGGCGGGAATTGCGCTCTTCCGCTCTGGTTTCCGTTTTGAAGCATCCCGTGGCTGTTTCACCGGGTTTTGAGGTTTGCAACGCCGGACAGAGCGTAGTCATGTCGGCGGCTATTCCTTCTACGCACGATTCGACGCTTTCCTGGCAGATTGTTTCCCCGAACATGGGTGGAACGCTCAAAACGGCAACCAATCGACTGAGCTCCACCTACCAGGCGGCCGCACCAAGTACACACAGGACGGCCATGTATCTGGAGAGGGTCCGCGTCAAAAGCACCTATTCCCATGCCCCGGAGGACGAACAGTTCGTCTCGATACTGGTCCTTAACATCGTCCCCTCGGTGCCGATGTTCATCAGCGCGCAGAGCAAGCCTGAAACCAACCGCGTTCAGCTTCAGGTTCTGCGCAAAGGCATTCCGGTCAATCTGGGCGAGATAGGCGACCGTTTACTCGAGCGAATGCTCATGCCTGCAACTTGTAACGTCACGGAGGACGGCATTTTTTCGGCAGCCGCTACGGCGAGCGGCTTTGCGATTTTGCACCTGATGGTGCTCGATGACTTTTCCGATCACCACGGCTTTATTGTCATCCCCCTGCCGTTATGGGCGCACGGCGATATCTTGCAGCGGGCGAATCTATCGATCCAGCAACACGCCATGGAGCGCGCAGCGGACTGAGCCGGCTCAATCCTCGCCTGTGGTAGTGCCCCCCCGACCGAGGGCACTACCCAGGTGGCTGTCAGCAGCTTTTTGAATCAATCGTTGACTTGGCAAAGGCACTTCGCTAGTTTCGCTGGCATGAAGAACCTCCAGCTCGTGCCGACCCACAGCATTATTACCGCCATTATCAGATTGGCGGGTTAGCTGGCACTTGCACCGAACCCGCCCTGGAGGCGGGTTTTTTCTCTCGACTCCTGGGCTCTTTGAAAAAACCAGGAGTTACCGATGACCAGCCTCACCGCATGCACCCGTACAGCCGTTGGCGCACCGAACCTGCTGGCGGACTATGTGCGCCGGATTCTTGCCGCGCCGGTGTACGACCTGGCCATTGAAACCCCGCTGCAACCGGCCCGCTCGCTCTCGGCGCAACTGGGTAATCAGGTGTTGCTCAAGCGCGAAGACCTGCAGCCGACCTTCTCCTTCAAAGTCCGTGGCGCCTACAACCGCCTCAGCCGCCTGACCCAGGACCAGCGTGATCGCGGCGTGATCACCGCGTCCGCCGGTAACCATGCCCAAGGGGTGGCGCTGGCGGCGCGTGAGCTGGGCATTGTCGCGACCATCGTGATGCCGGAAACCACCCCGGCGCTCAAGGTCGAGGGCGTGCGCTCCCGTGGCGGCAATGTGGTGCTACATGGCGATGCCTTCCCCCGTGCCCTGGCACACGCGCTGCAACTGGCGCAGAGCGAAGGCGCGACGTTCGTCCCACCCTTCGACGACCCGGACGTGATCGCCGGGCAGGGCACCGTGGCCATGGAAATCCTTCGCCAACAGCAAGGTCCGTTGGATGCGATCTTCGTTCCGGTCGGAGGTGGCGGCTTGATCGCCGGCATCGCCGCGTACGTCAAATACCTGCGGCCCGAGGTCAAGGTCATCGGCGTCGAGCCGCACGACTCCAACTGCCTGCAGGCGGCCCTCGCGGCCGGCGAGCGGGTGGTGTTGCCGCAGGTCGGCACCTTTGCCGACGGTGTGGCGGTTGCGCAGATCGGCGCCCATTGCTTTGATATCTGCCGGCATTATGTGGACGAAGTGATCACCGTCAGCAGTGACGAGCTGTGCGCGGCAATCAAGGACATCTACGACGACACCCGTTCCATCACCGAGCCGTCCGGCGCGTTGGCGGTCGCCGGGATCAAGAAGTACGTGGCCGCCCGTGGCGTGCGCGGGCAGACCCTGGTGGCGATCGACTCCGGTGCCAACGTCAACTTCGACCGCCTGCGCCATGTCGCCGAACGGGCCGAGCTGGGCGAACAGCGTGAAGCGGTGATCGCCGTGACCATCCCCGAGCGCCCGGGCAGCTTCCGCGCTTTCTGCCAGGCCCTGGGCCGTCGGCAGATCACCGAGTTCAACTACCGCTACTACCCCGGCAAGGAAGCGCGGTTGTTTGTCGGCGTGCAAACCCACCCGCTGACCGATCCGCGTGATGCACTGCTGGCCAACCTGCGCGAGCAGGGCTACGAGGTGGTCGACCTGACCGATAACGAGCTGGCCAAGCTGCACATCCGCCATACCGTGGGCGGACACGCGGGGCCGGGGGCTGATGAGCGTGTGCTGCGCTTCGAATTCCCCGAGCGGCCGGGTGCGCTGCTGGGCTTCCTGGAAAGCCTCGGCAAACGCTGGAACATCAGCCTGTTCCATTACCGCAACCACGGCGCCGCCGAGGCGCGGGTGTTCGCCGCGCTGGAAGTGCCGGCCGAGGAACGCGACGGCCTGCCGGGCGCACTGGATGCCATGGGTTATCGCTATTGGGACGAGACCGATAATCCGGCGTACAGGCTGTTTCTTGGCTGAATTGCCGTAGATCAACACGTGCTGCCCATGACCGGTGGATGCTTGAAAGTACCGAGATAAAGCCACTGAGGGACAAAACCATGAGCAGCACGTTTTTCATTCCAGCCGTGAATATCATGGGCATCGGCTGCCTTGATGAAGCGATGACCGCCATTGCCGGCTACGGCTTTCGCAAGGCCTTGATCGTGACCGACGCGGGCCTGGCCAAGGCCGGCGTTGCCGAGAAGATCGTCGAGCAACTGGCGCTGCGCGATATCGACGCAGCGGTGTTCGACGGTGCCAAGCCAAACCCGAGCATCGCCAACGTCGAGCAGGGCCTGGCGCTGCTGCAACGGGAGAAATGCGACTTCGTGATTTCCCTGGGCGGCGGCTCGCCCCATGACTGCGCCAAGGGCATAGCGCTGTGCGCCACCAACGGTGGCAAGATCGCCGATTACGAGGGCGTCGACCGCTCGGCCAAGCCGCAACTGCCGCTGGTAGCGATCAACACCACCGCCGGCACCGCCAGCGAAATGACCCGGTTCTGCATCATCACCGACGAAGCGCGCCACGTGAAAATGGCCATCGTCGACCGCAACGTCACCCCGATTCTCTCGGTCAACGACCCGGCGCTGATGGTCGGCATGCCCAAGTCGCTGACTGCCGCTACCGGCATGGATGCGTTGACTCATGCGATCGAGGCCTATGTGTCGACTGCCGCGTCGCCGATTACCGATGCCTGTGCGTTGAAGGCGATCGAACTGATCAGCGCCAACCTGCGCCAGGCCGTGGCGGACGGCACCAACATGCAGGCGCGGGAGAGCATGGCTTATGCCCAGTTCCTCGCCGGCATGGCCTTCAACAACGCGTCGCTGGGTTATGTGCACGCGATGGCGCATCAGTTGGGCGGCTTCTATGACTTGCCTCACGGCGTGTGCAACGCGGTGCTGTTGCCGCATGTGCAGCGCTTCAACGCCCGGGTGGCTGCGGCGCGGCTGCGGGATGTGGCGGCGGCGCTGGGCGTGCCGGTGGGCGAACTGGATGCGGAGCAGGGCGCGGCTGCGGCGATTGCGGCGATCGAGCAGTTGAGCCGGGATATCGACATCCCGCCGGGATTGGCGGCGCTGGGGGCAAAGGTGGAAGACGTGCCGATCCTCGCGACCAATGCCCTGAAGGACGCTTGCGGCCTGACCAACCCACGGCCCGCGAGCCAGGCGGAGATCGAGGCGGTGTTCAAGGCGGCGTTTTGAGTCTGGGTTGAGGAAGATTTCATGGTGACCAGGCGCTAGCCGACGGTTTTTCTTCGCTCTCAAGATCGAGCGCTGTCCGCGCATCGCGAGCAAGTTGCAACGCGCCATGGCCTGCGGAATTGGCGTTGCGGGCCTTGGCGTATACACGACTGTAGGAGCGAGCTTGCTCGCGATGCGCGGGCAGCGCTTGATCTCAAGAGCGCTGGAGAACTCCCGACATGCGCCTGGTGCGCTACTACCCTCAATCACACCAAAAAACCTACCCGCCTGAATCCTTGCCAGCCCGCCATCGCATCTCTAACCTTGCCGGTCTTTGCGTCTTGCCCCCGAGCCCCCATGACCCGCAGCACCTCCCGCACCACCGGACGTCCCACGCTGGCCGAAGTGGCCCGGCTTTCCGGGGTTTCCCCGATCACCGTGTCCCGCGCCCTGCGCGGTGTCGCCACGGTGGCTCCGGATCTGGTGGAAAAGGTCCGCGCCGCTGCCACTGAGCTGGGTTACGTCGCCAACCCGGCCGCCCGCGCCCTCGCGTCGGCGCAGAGCCAGTCGGTGGTGGTGCTGATCCCTTCGCTGTCCAACCAACTGTTCGTCGAAACCCTCGACGCCATCCATGACGTCCTGCGCCCGCGCGGCCTGGAAGTGCTGATCGGCAATTACCACTACGACGCCTCGGTGGAGGAAAACCTGATCCGCAATTACCTGGCCTATCAGCCCCGCGGCCTGCTGCTCACCGGTTTCGAACGCAGCGACGCCGCCCGGCAGATGCTCGCCGCCAGCCGCGTGCCTTGCGTGCATATGATGGAACTGAGTAACGAGCCGGGCACGCTGTCGGTGGGTTTCTCGCAGCAGGACGCCGGTCGCGCCGTGGCCCGCCACCTGATCGAGCGCGGGCGGCGACGACTCGGCTTTGTCGCCGCACAACTGGATGCGCGGGTGATGCAGCGCGCCGAGGGCTTTCGCCAGGCCCTCGGCGACGCCGGATTATACGATCCAGAGCTGGAATTGCTGGTGCCGGAGCCGTCGTCCATCGGCCTGGGCGGCGAGCTGTTCAGCCAGTTGCTGGCCCGTCACGGCGATATCGACGGCCTGTTTTTCTGTAACGACGACCTCGCCCAGGGCGCGATCTACCAGGCGCAACGCCAGGGCATTGCGGTGCCGAAACAGGTGGCGATGGTCGGTTTCAACGACCTGCCGGCCGCGGCCCATATGGTCCCGCGGCTGACCTCGATCCGCACGCCACGGGCCGCGGTGGGGCATCACGCGGCGCAAGCGCTGCTGGCTTTGCTCGACGGAAAACGCGGGCAAGCACTTGCACGCGACCTCGGTTTCGAGCTGATGGTGCGCGAAAGCAGCTGATTAAAGCCGATAAGCGGTGCTGGCAGACTGCTTGCAGTGCGCTTTGGCGCATCTACGCTTAGCTCAATTCCGCCCATGGAGTGAGCGCGACATGTTTGACTCCCATCGCAAAACCGATCTAGCAGAAATCGAGCGGTGTAATCGGGCGTTGGCAGAAGCCAACGCGAAGCTGGCCGCGATCAGCCGTTCCATGGCAATGATCGAGTTCAGCCCCGACGGAGTAGTACTCGACGCCAATGAACACTTTTGCAAAGCCATGGGCTACCGCCTCGAAGACATCCGCGGTCAGCATCACCGGATGTTTTGCGACGAAGCCTTCACCAAGACCGAAGAATACCGCCAGCTCTGGCGCGACCTGACGCGGGGCGAGCCGCGCAGTGGCACGTTTTTGCGGCTAAACCGGCAACACAAGGAAATCTGGCTCGAAGCCAGCTACATGCCGGTGTTCGGCGCTGGCGGGCAGGTCACCAGCATCATCAAGGTGGCGTCCGACATCACCGAGCGGGTGGTCCATGAGCACGAGGCCGATTGCCTGCTTGAAGCCATCGGCCGCTCGATGGCGGTCATCGAGTTCACCCCTGATGGGCGGGTGATCAAGGCCAACGACAATTTCCTCAGCACCATGCGCTACCGCCTCGAGGAGGTGGTCGGCCAGCACCACAGCCTGTTTTGCCACAAGAGCGAAAGCGAGTCGCCGGCGTACAAGGCGTTCTGGGCCTCGCTCAACCGCGGTGAATACCATTCGCACCGCTTCGAACGGGTGAACAAGCTCGGGCAGATGGTCTACCTCGAAGCGTCCTATAACCCGATCTTCGACACCCATGGCCGGCTCTACAAAGTGGTCAAGTTCGCCAGCGACATCACCCAGCAGATCTGTACCCAGCAATCCGCCGCCGAGGCCGCCCACGCCACCTCGGTGCAGAACGACGCCTGTGCCCGCAAAGGCTCGGAAGTGGTGCAGCAGACCGTGCATGTGATCGAGGAAATCTCCCATGACCTCAACGAAGCGGCGCGCAGCATCGATGCGGTGAGCCGTCAGTCGGAGTTGATCGGGCAAATCGTCCAGACGATCCGCGGTATTGCCGACCAGACCAACCTGCTGGCGCTCAACGCGGCCATAGAGGCGGCGCGGGCCGGTGAGCACGGGCGCGGGTTTGCGGTGGTGGCGGATGAAGTGCGCAACCTCGCGGCACGCACCAGCAAGGCGACGCTGGAGATTGTCGAGGTGGTGCGGCAGAACCACGATCTGTCGCTGAATGCCGTGGCCAGCATGCAATCAAGTCTGAGCCGCACCGGGCTCGGGGTGGAACTGGCCAATGAGGCCGGGGAAGTGATCCTCGAGATTCAACAGGGCTCGCAGCATGTGGTGGATGCGATCAGCCAGATCAATTCGACCTTGCAGTTGCATTAGTCTGTCAGGGCCTCATCGCCGGCAAGCCGGCTCCCACAATGGATCGGCTTGTACCATACCCTGTGGGAGCCGGCTTGCCGGCGATGAGGCCCTCAAACTCAGACCGCCGCAGCCAGTTGCGCCACCACATGCTCCCGCCGAATCCGCGCCAGCGGCACGCTGACCAGCGCCAATGTCAGCACCACCGTCACGGCAATGCCCCACGCCGCCAAAGTGAAGCCGCCGAGCGAAATCAATCCACCGGAAATCGCCGGCCCGACCGCCAGGCCCAGGCTCAGGAAGCTGCCGGCTGCCGCAACCACGCGACCTTCACGGTCCAGTTCTGCCGCAAGGCCGGTCAGGTAGCTCAGGGCGTAGAAGTAGGTGATGCAGATGGTCATCACGCCAGCGGTGTACATGGTCTTGGAGTGCTCGCCCAGCACATAGGCGAGGCTGGTGCCGCCGGTCAGCAGCACCGCGAGGATCACCGGGGTGCTCATGCCGAAGCGCTTGCCGATCATCGCCGCCAGCAGCGGGCCGATCAGGCCGACCACCGATTGCACCGATAACAGCACGCCCAATTCGTCGCCGCTGTAGCCGACCATGGTGCCGATCCGCTCGACAAAGGCCCAGCCCATGGTGTCGCGGGCCTGGAAGACAAACATGGCGAGCATCATGCACACCGCCGGCAGGCTCAGCAGGACATTGCCCGTGCCCTTGCCGGTGACCGGGTTGAGCAGTGGTGCGGCAACCGGCGCCTGTTGTTGCATCGCCGGAATCGCCAGCAGCATTACCGCCATGGTCGCGGCCATCGCGTAATACAGGCCGGGCAGGCCATACAACGCCATGACCTTGGCGTAACCCAGCATGACCACGATCATCAGCAGCACCGACAGCACGTTCATGTGCCCGGCGATGCGGTCCGGGTGTTTGGCGCTGGCCACCGCGGCGTTGCCGCAGGCCAGCGCCAGGCCCGCGCCGATGCCGGCGATGCAGCGCACGGCGGCGAGGGCGTAAAGGTTCTCGATATTGGCGCTGACCAGGTTGGCGGCAATCGCCAGCAGGGTACCGGCCAGAGCCAGCGTGCGGCGTGGCGCGCGGCCCATGAAGGGAGCGACCAGCAGCGAGGCGAGCATGGTGAAGCCGAATTCCGCCGACATCAGCAGCCCGGCCTGGGCTTCGTTGAGTTGCAGGTCGTGGATGATGGCGCTGATCAGGAACGGCAGGGCCCAGAGGCCCAGCAGTCCGACCCCGTAGGCGGACCCCGCGGCGGAGAACACCAGGCTCCAGCTTTCAGGCAGGACGTTGCGTATTGTTTTCATTGTGTATTCCCGGAGTGCACGCAAAAAAGCGCGCCATTATCGGCGCGCTCATCAAGGTTTATTGCTTACTTTCGTCGACTGGCGTCCCGTCGTCATATTGCGACAGCCAGGTGACCATGGCGTCGCGGTAACGGGTGAAGCCCTTGTAGTCCACCAATTCCTGGTCGAGGTCGCGGATGACCCGGTGCATGCGCTTGGCCCATTGCGGGGCGAACTCGGCCAGTTGCTTGAGGCTGACCAGGTAGGTGCGCACCGGGAACAGCACGGCGTTGCTGCGCGGCAGACGGTGCAGCGGTTGCAGCTCGATCCGCAGGTTGACCAGCTCGCCGGCGTTTTCTGCGGTGACGATGGTGCGGTCCGGCGCCCAGTCCGGCAGGGTCTCGGCGGAGGTTTCCAGGCGCGGGTTGACGGTGATCGACCAGTTGGTGCGGCGTACCGGGTGGCCAGGACGCAGGCGCAGAAGGAATTTCAGGGCGCGCTGCAGGATGCCCATTTCATGCAGCTTGGGCACCGGGCCGTGGAACTCCATGAAGCTCATGCCAAGGTTGAAGCGCAGAGAGTAGTCGGCGCGCTGGGTCGCCATGCCGGCGCCCATCACCAAGGTGTCGTCACGCTCTTCGAGCAGGATGAACTCGCCCTGGGCCTGGCGGGTGATGTATTCCATCGGGTCCATCGGCAGGGTGCTGGCGTCGCCGAACACGAAGGTGTCGTCGAGTTGCAGCGGGCGGTTGATCCAGCGCCACTGGGTGCCTTTCTTCTCCAGGGTGAAATGCTCGGGGTAATCCCGGGAATAGGACTCCATCAGCAGTTCGAGCAAGTCCCACTGCGCTTCCATCATGTGCGCCAGGGCGGCGTAGTGCACGCCCGGCTGGCTTTCGAGGATCTGCGCGCGGTGATGGCATTCGGAGATGTAATGCTCGTCGATGTCGAACTGACCGCGCAGCGCGCCCGTGCCGAACGGCACATGCGGCTCGACGTTCATCGAGTACATGTACTGGTCTTCCGGGTAAGGGAACGGCAGGCGCAGCACTGCGTCGCGGCTGTTGCTGTAGGTGAAGTCGCTGGCGTCGACGTCGGCGTAGGTTTCGATCGGCTTGAATACGGTCATGGGTGTTCTTCCTGTCTCAGAGGTCTACGACCAGGCGGCTGCAGTTGGCGCGGGATACGCAGGGCATGAATTTGCGCTTGCTCAGCTTGTCTTCCTCGCTGAGCCAGTCGTCGCGGTGGTCCAGCTCGCCGTCGACTTCAAGCACTTCGGTTTCGCAGTAGCCGCAGGCGCCGCCGCGGCACAGGTAGGGCACGGCATAGCCGGCCTGTTCGGCGGCTTCGAGCAGCGATTGCTCGGCCGGCACTTCAATGGTCACGCCCTGGCGCGCCAGGGTGACGCTGAACGGCAGGCCGTTGGAGCCTTGCTCGACAAAGCGCTCGTAGTGAATGTGGCTGTCGGTCCAGCCCAGGGCGTGGGCGCTGTCGACGGTGTCGTCGATCATGCTGTCCGGGCCGCAGACATAGACGTGGCTGCCCAGCGGGCGGCCGGCGAGGATGCGCGGGATGTCCATGCGCTCGTCCTGGCCTTGCACATACAAATGCACCCGGGCGCCGTAGCGGGCTTGCAGTTCGCGACCGAGGGCGAGGTGTTCCGGGCCGCGCACGGCCAGGTGCAGTTCGAAGGTGGACTGCTTGAGCTGCAGTTCTTCCAGTTGCGAATACACCGGGGTGATACCCACGCCGCCGGCGATGAACAGGTGCTGGCGGGCGTGCTTGGCCAGCGGGAACAGGTTGGCCGGTTGCAGCAGGTGCAGCAGGTCGCCTTCATTGATCTGGTCGTGGAGGAAGCGCGAACCGCCGCGGCCTTCGCTGACCCGGCGCACGGCGATCTGGTAGGCGCTGGCGTCGTAGGGCGAACTCATCAGCGAGTAGGCGTTGCGGTGAGTCTTGTCGCCGTCTTCGAGAATCACCACTACATGACTGCCGCCGGAGAAGGCCGGCAGGCTCTTGCCGTCTGGATCGACCAGGGTGAAACGGGTGATTTCCGGGGTCAGCGGTTCGATCCGGGCAACGCGGACGGCGAGGGTGCCGTTATGGGTATTCATGTGTCGAGCTCCTCGGCAGCGGGCAGTTCGCCTGGGACTTCGCCGTCGGCCTTGATGCCCTGGAAGGCGGCCAAACGACGGGAATAGTGGTCGCGCACCACGAGGTTGAGCTGGCAACCGGGGCAGGTGAAGACACGCTGCGCGACGTTCTCGGTGTAGGTGTCGCAGTGCGCGCACCAGACCCGGCGAACCAGAGTGCCGCTGTGCTCGCGCAGCACTTCGTCGCGGTTCAGGTCGACTTCGTTGGCGGCCTGCATGGCGGTGCCGATGAAGCTTTCCGAGCCGCTCAGGTACAGGCGGGTGCCCATATGGGCGGCGCCGAGGCGTTCGCGCAGGGCGTCGAGCAGCGCCTGGTTGCTGGGGAACACTTCCAGTCCTGCAACGTCGGCGTCTTGCAGGTCCTGCAAGTGGGTGTGGCCGGAGAAGGATTCGGTGGAGTAGAGCAGGGCGCTGTTGTGGCGCTGTTCGGCGGACATGTCCGCGATCAGGCGCAGCATGGCCGCGCCGCCGCTGCCCTGGCCCGCGATCAGGTGGCGCAGGCCGCCCGTCATGGGTTGCAGCCGGTCGTAGACCGGACGGCTCTTGATGCCGGTGATAAGCATGGGTGACACACCTCGTAAGTCGTTACCCCGGTTTTGGGCCGGTTGGTAACAATGGCGACCGGTTTCTGCTTCGTGTCGGAGATAAAGCAGAACCTATGCCATATTGCCTATGGTTTTATATGTTTTATCGCAAAGGCCGGTTTGGGGCCGGTTTCATCAGGTGGTGCAAAGGTGAAGGGTGATGCGACGATCGGATCGGTGCCGTAAAGGGGTGCGCCAGGCACCCGTTCGGTGCGGATCAGTGCTTGAACATCACGTGGCGGACACAGGTGTAGTCTTCCAGGCCGTACATCGACATGTCCTTGCCATAGCCCGACTGCTTCATGCCGCCGTGGGGCATTTCGCTGACCAGCATGAAGTGGGTGTTGACCCAGGTGCAGCCGTATTGCAGGCGCGCGGCCAGACGGTTGGCGCGGCCCACGTCGCGGGTCCAGACCGAGGATGCCAGGCCGTAGTCGGAGTCGTTGGCCCAGGCCAGGGCCTGCGCCTCGTCGTCGAACGGGGTGATGCTGACCACCGGCCCGAAGACTTCGCGCTGGACGATTTCATCGTCCTGGCGGGCATCGGCCAGGACGGTCGGCTCGAAGAAGAAGCCCGGGCCGTCGACGCGGTTGCCGCCGGTGACCACACGGATATGCGGCTGCGCCTTGGCTCGCTCCACGAAACCGGCCACGCGTTCCAGGTGATCGCGGGTGATCAGCGGGCCCAGTTCGGTTTCGGGATCGTCCTGCAGGCCCATGCGCAGGCTGGCGACCGCCTCGCCCAACTGGCTGACGAAGCGCTCGTAGACGCCTTTCTGAACGTAGAGGCGGCAGGCGGCGGTGCAGTCCTGGCCGGCGTTGTAGAAGGCAAAAGCGCGGATTCCTTCGACGGCGGCGTCGATATCGGCGTCATCGAAGATCAGCACCGGTGCCTTGCCGCCCAGTTCCATATGGGTGCGCTTCACGCTGCTGGCGGTGCTGGAGATGATCCGCGCGCCGGTGGCGACTGAACCTGTCAGCGAGACCATACGCACCTTGGCGTGGTTGACCAGCGGCTCGCCAACGCTTGGGCCGCGACCAAAGAGGATGTTGACCACGCCGGCGGGGAACAGCTCGGCGATGATTTCGCCGAGGGCGAGGGCGGTCAGTGGTGTCTGCTCGGACGGCTTGAGCACCACCGTATTGCCGGCGGCCAGGGCCGGGGCGAGTTTCCAGGCGACCATCATCAGCGGGTAGTTCCACGGCGCGATGGAAGCGACCACGCCCAGTGGGTCGCGGCGGATCATCGAGGTGTGGCCCGGCAGGTATTCGCCGCCGGCGGAGCCCGACAGGCAGCGGCTGGCACCGGCAAAGAAGCGGAAGACGTCGGCGATGGCCGGGATTTCGTCGTTGAGGGCGGCCTGGTAAGGCTTGCCGCAGTTCAGCGACTCCAGGCGAGCGAGGGTTTCCGCCTCGGCTTCGATGCGGTCGGCCAGCTTGAGCAGCAGGTGCGCGCGGTCTTTCGGCGGGGTCTGCGACCAGGCGTCGAACGCCTGGTCGGCGGCCTGCACCGCGGCGTCAACCTGGGCGCTGCTGGCTTCGGGGATGTTCGCCAGGACGCAGCCCTCGGAGGGGTTGTACACGGCGTAGAGAGCACCTTGCCCATCGATCAACTGGCCATTGATCAGGAGTCGGGTTTGCATGGCGTATTCCTTGGTTGGACTTGTTGACGGAAATCGCTGATGCAGGCGCGGAGGTAGTGGATATCCGCGTCTCTGCTTTAAACATATGAAACCATATCTTAAAGTTTGAATCTTGCCAACTGGCTTGGGAAAGGTAAGTTGAAGCGAATTCGGCGCTATCACGCGCCCGGTTCTTCGCTATAAGATGCGGGATTGAATTTTTTCGCCGAGGCTGGCTTCAGGCTCTGCAATGCTCGATAGGGAGAGGCAATGACTGCCCTGAATAGTGCTCGTAACACCGCATTCATCCGGCTGCGCCAGGAAGGGCGCACCGATGAGGTGGCGCGCAGGCTGGTGGAGGCCATTGAACTGGGCCTGTTCGCCGAAGGCCAGCAGTTGCCCAGTGAGGCCGAGCTGGCGCTGCAACTGGGCGTCGCCACCGTTACCCTGCGCGAGGCGCTGGTGGTGCTGCGCCAGCGTGGCCTGATCGAGACCCGGCGCGGGCGTAACGGCGGCAGTTTCGTCTGCGCGCCGATCGAGCTGCCCGAGGCGTTGCTGCTGCAACGCCTGCGCGACATGAGCGGCCCGGACCTGCGCGACCTGGGCGACGAGCAGACCGCCATTTCCGGCACCGCCGCGCGCCTTGCCGCCCGGCGCAGCTCGCCCGAGCAGCAGGCGCGTATCGCCCATCACATCGACATGCTGCGTCAGGCCGCTTCGCGCCAGGCGCGGCATCGTGCGGATGCCCGTTTTCATATCGAGGTGGCTGCGGCCGCGCAGTCGCTGCGCCTGACCAACGCAGAGATGCGCCTGCAATCCGAAGTGGGCGAGTTGCTGTGGATGGATGCGGCCGGCGGCGCTGATGTGGCGGTGGTGGAGCAGGAGCATCAGGCGATCCTGCAGGCGCTGGTCGCGGGAGATGCGGTGCTGGCCGGTGCGCTGGCCGAGGCGCATGTCAGCCGCGGTATCAAGCGCCTGATCAGCCTGCGCCTGGAGCTGCTGGCCGAAACCGATGAAGACTGAAATGGCGTGACACAACGCCTGATGACATAACAAGAAAAGCCGAACCTGCGTGAGGTAATGCCATGTTTGCCCTGAGCGATAACGCGTCCTTTTCGGCCTGCGCCCAGCAGTTGGACAGTACCCTGGGGACTATTTTCAACCAGGTCCGCGAGTTGGTGGAGGACACCCGCTCGCTCTGGGAACGGGTTCTGGCCGAAGGCCGGCAGCCCGCCGCGAAGGACCTGGCGTCCCTGCGCCCGGCAATCGACCGCCAGTTGCTCGCCACCGGCGCCTTTGGCTGCGGTGGCGGTGTGATCGTCGAGCCCAACTGCCTGGCCGACCGGGAAATGCACCTGGAATGGTGGTACCTGGCGGACGGCGGCAAGACCCTGCCGTTGCGCCCCAACTTTGACCGGCGCCGCGAGAATTACTACGACTACACCGAAATGCCCTGGTACCGCCGTCCCCGCGATACCGGCAAAAGCGTGGTGGAGGGACCTTACGTGGACCTCTACGGCACCAACATGTACGTGTTGACCTTCACCATGCCGATCATGGTGCAGGGGCGCTTTATCGGTGTGGCCGGGCTCGACCTGTCGCTGCACAACGTCGAACGCTTGCTGGTGCGCAGCCTGATGCGCCTGGACCATGAAGCGGTGTTGCTGTCCGCCGATGGCCGGGTGATTGCGTCCAACACAGCCAACTGGATGGTGGGGGATCTGGTCTCGACCTTGTTGAGCAATATGCAACTGGACGAGATTCGCCTGACCTTGTCGGAGTCGGAGACGGGGTGGTCGCTGGTGCGGTTGCCGGGGTTGCGCAAGGCGCCTTGATTGTTGAGCGGCTTATCGCGACGGTTCGGCGCCCCGACAAGCTCGCTCCTACAGTGGCCACGATCCTGTAGCGAGCTTGTCGGGGCGCCGAACCGTCGCGATGGGGGCCCATCAGCCAAGTCTGCGCAACAACCTCTCCAGACTCTGCTCCAGCCGCCCCTTCAGCACCTGCAATTCCCCATCCTCCAACTTCTGCGCACACCCCCGTTCCAGCGTATCGCAATGCGCCACCAGCCCGCGGGCCTTGAGCATTTTCATGCCGCCGCGAATCCGGTGGACCAGTGCCTTGAGCGCCGGGCGCGGCGAGTCCGGGCCGAGGGCGCGCAAGGCGGCGAGGTCCAGGGTGGTGCTGTGGGCCAGTTCGGCGATCAGGCGCTGGATCAATTGCGGGTCGTTGAGGGTCAGGTGGCGCAGTTCATCGAGGTCGAAACCGCTGTCGTCCTCGTTGACTGCCATGGCGGGCGTCACGTCCAGCCCGCTCAGGTGCTGGCGCAAGGCGCCAAGGCCGATGGGTTTGAACAGGCAGTCATCCATTCCCGAAGCCAGGCAATGTTCGCGTTCCTCGGCCTGGGCGTTGGCGGTCAGGCCGAGGATCAGGCAGCGGCGACGCTGGCTTGCGGTTTCTTCAGCACGCACCGCCTGGGCCAATTCATGGCCGTCCATGCCAGGCATATTGCAATCGGTGATCAGCACGTCGAACTGGCCGTCGCGCCATAGCTGTAACGCCGCACTGCCGTCACTGGCCTGGCTGACGCGGTGGCCGAGCACGCCGAGCTGCTTGTCCAGCAGCATCAGGTTGGCCGGGTAGTCATCCACTACAAGGATGTTCAGCGCGGGGCTGTTGGCCGGTGTCTCGCTGATCACTTGCGCGTGCTCCAATGAGCCGGCCCAGGGCAGGTTCAGGTCGATCACCACCCGGGTGCCCTGGCCGGGTTCGCTGGAAAGCCGCAGCGCGCCGCCCATCAATTCGCACAGGGTCCGGCTGATCACCAGGCCGAGGCCGGTGCCCTGGCGCGCGGGCTGCTGGCCGACCTGGGCGAAGGGGCTGAACAGTCGCGCCTGATCGGTCGCGCTGATGCCGATGCCGCTGTCGCGCACGCTGAGTTCGATGCGGGCGTTGAGGTCGTCGCTTGCCGCTTCGATATTCAACTCGACCCTGACCACCCCGTGCTCGGTGAACTTGATGGCGTTGCTCAGCAGGTTGGACAGCACCTGGCGCAACCGCAGCGGATCGACCAGCACCGACCGCGCCGGGCTGCGCAGGTCCAGCTCCAGGGTAAGGCCCTTGAGCCGGGCGCTGCTGTCGAAGACTTGCGCGGCACTGCGTATCAGCAGCGGCAGGTCGGTAGGTTCGGGAGCGAGGGCCATGTGCCCGGACTCGATGCGGGCGATGTCGAGCACGTCACCGATCAGTTCCAGCAGCCCGCTGGCGGAGTCGAAGGCGACCTGCAACGACGGCTGGTCGATACGGCCTTGCGCGGCGTCCTTGAGGGCCAGTTCCAGCAGGCCGATCACCGCGTTCATCGGCGTGCGGATTTCATGGCTCATAGTGGCGAGAAACGCGCTTTTTGCGTGGTTGGCGTTGTCGGCCTGTTCCTTGGCCTGGCGCAGTTCCAGCAACAGGCCTTCGCTGATTTTCAGTTGCCGTTGCAGCGCCTGTTCGGCTTCGGTGCGCTGGCCGATCAGGCGGCGCAGGTAGCGGTTCCAGAACACCACGGCGGCGATCAGCAGGCCGGCGACTACCAGAATCTGCAACACCAGACCGCGGTAATTGCGCCACGGGTTGTCACTGATCAAGGCGTTGGTCCGCCAACGGTTGGCCAGCAGAGTCATCTCGTCCGGCTCGATGCTGAGCAGGGTCTTTTCCAGGATCGAATGCAGCAGGGTGTTGCCGTGGGCGGTGGCGAACGCGGCGGTTGCTGGGGTGTCGTCAAGCAGCGCGGCAATGCGCAGGCGGTCCTTGAACAGCCGGCTGATGAAATAAGCGGCGTTGATCTGCGAACTGATGGCGGCATCGGCGCGGCCCTGGGCGACGTATTCCATCAGCGCCAGCGGGTCATCGACCTCCACCAGCTCGATAGCCGGGTGCTCGCGGCGCAAGGTTTGCGCGTACGGCGTGCCACGGATCAGCGCCAGGCGTTTGCCGGCCAGCGCTTCGGCGGTGTCGGGGGCATTGGCGTGGGCGGCGGTGACCAGCACCCGTGGCGTGGTCAGGTAAGGCCGGGTGAAATCAAGGGTGCGGGCGCGCTCGGCGCCGTAGGGCAGGGTGCCGACCAGATCGGCCTCGCCGTCTTCGACCAACTGGATCATCTCCGGCACCGAGGCCGCCTCGACAACCTGGAAATCCAGGCCGGTGCGCAGGCCGATCTGCTCCAGCAGGTCAGCGGTGATGCCGCGAAATTGCTGTTTGTCGTCAATGAAGGTCAGGGGCGCGAAGTACTTGTTGATCGCCACCCTGACCTTGGGATTAGCGCGGATCCACGCCTGTTCGTTCGGCGTCAGGACCAGCGCGCCGCGGTTGAGCAGGACGCTGTTGAGGCCGCTGCTCCAGCGCCGGGCGACGTTGATCCGGTCGCTTTCCGACAGGCTGTCGAGGGCCTGGTTGAGCACCCGCAGCAAGGTGCTGTTGTCGTGTTCGAGGGCGAAATTGAAGGTCGAGCGCAGCGGCTTGACGTAGTAGCTGATCTGCACGCTGTCGCGGTAGTGGTTGCCGATCAGGTAGTCGGCACTGATGGCATCGCCGATAAAGGCGTCGGCATCGCCCTGGGTCAGGGCGGACAATGCGGCCATGCTTGATGCATAAAGCTGCAGCCTGGCGCGGGGATAGACCTCGCGGATACGTTCGGCCGGCAGGTAGTGATCGACCATCGCCAGGCGCAGCCCGGCGAGGTCATCGTCGGGGTTGCGTGGCTTGCCCAGCGGGGTGGCGATCACTGCCTGGTCCTCGGCGTAGGGCAGGCTCGACAGCAGCTCGCTGTCGGCTGCTTCAAACCCGTTGGCGCTGCCCAGCAGGTCGATTTCGCCGCGGTGCAAGGCCTGGATCGCCGCGTTGCGGTCGGGGTAATGCAGCACCTGGACGCCGACCCGCAACTGCTCTGCCAATAGCCCGGCGTAGTCGGCGGTCAGACCTTCGTAATCGTGCTGGCTGACGTTGATGTCGAAGGGTGGGTAGTCCGGCGCCGAGGTGCCCAGGCGCAGCACCTTCTTGCGCTCCAGCCATTGCCGGTCGGCGCTGCCGAGTACCGGCGCCGCGCTGCTGCTCAGTGAACGCCCGAGCAGTTCACGCTGGGTCACCGGCTCGCTGGCCGGCAGGGACGCGGGCAGCAGCAGGAGCAAACCGCCGAGGCCCCAGGCGCAGAACAGATGGGCGTTCATTGGCGCTTCAGATCATTTCGTGGCGGTTGGCCAGGTCGAGCAGTTCCGCCAGGGATTCGACCTGGAGTTTCTCCATGACGCGGGACTTGTAGGTGCTGATGGTCTTTGCGCTGAGGATCATGGCATCGGCGATTTCGTTGTTGCTGGCGCCTTTGGCCAGTTGGCGCATCACCTCGAATTCGCGGTTGGACAGGAGTTCCAGGCGGTTGGACTCGGAATTGGAGCGGGGCGTCATGCGCAGGGCGTCGGGCAGGTAGGAGTAACCGTTGAGTACGGCCTTGAGGGCGCCACTGAAGATCTGCAGGTCTTCGTCCTTGCGCACGAAGGCCGACGCGCCGGCCTCGATGCAGCGTTTGGCGAACAGCCTGGGCGGCAGCCCGGTGAACACCATGATCCGTGGCGGCGGGTTCAGGGCGCGCAGGCGTTCCAGCACGCTGAGACCGTCGAGCCGCGGCAGACCGAGGTCGAGAATCACCACATCGGGGCTGTGTTCCTGGCTCAGGCTGACGGCGGTGACGCCGTCGTGGGCTTCGCCGACGATCTCGTAGCCCTCGCGTTCAAGCAGCAGGCGAGTGGCAAAACGGATGGTGGGGTGATCATCGACGATCAGAATCTTGTGCATCGCAGGCCCTGCATCAGGAATGGATTTTTCCCGAGTCACTCAGGAGAGGAAACCGCCGGTTCTGACGGGCCGCTCACGATACGTCGAATCAGGTTCGATGAGTACGAGGAGTATAGAGGCGTGGAAGAATTCCGGCGGGATAGATGAAAACTCCTACAAGAATGGCGAAGAGTCTGTCGGTGGTACACGGCGCCAAGGGTGTTGGGCACCGGGTATGTTGCTGACGGGGCAAAGGGAAGTGTGCTGACACGCCGTTTCCCCTTGGGTCCTTGAAGCATGGGTCAATGCACAGCTTGTGCGGATCGTGAGTGGCTGCGGGTTTGGATGTGTAGATCCCGATGCCCTTAAAGGGTTGGGCTCAGTGCGCCGGATGCGCGGCGAGAGTAGCGCCCGGCGCCAGCTTCAGCGCTTTGCCCACCTCGGCCTGGATTGCGTAGGCCGGCGCTTCCACCGCATCGAAATCGCGTGTGTAGCGCGCGGCGAACCCTTCCACGCCCCATTGCTGGTATTGCTGCACATGCTTGAGCTCGTGGGCCCAGAGGGCGACGTTGTCGCGGGCGTCTTCGGCATTGCGGAAGACGATCACGTCGACCAGGGTCACCGCGCTGACGTCGGGGTTCTGCAGGAAGGCGCTGGCCGCGTCGAGTTGCTGGGTGTTGCCGACCTGATAGCGGGCGGCATCGAGCACCTGGAAGTCATACCACGGCTCCAGTTGCGCGCGGATGTGCAGCGGAATCGGTTCGACACCGCTGGCCACGGCGCTGTCGCGTGACAGCGTGAGCCAGTTGGCCAGCCCCGAAGAGGCCATGCGTGTGACATTGTCGAGCAGGGTGAACAGGTCATCGGCCTGGCCCGTCGCCGGTGTGGCGGCGGACGCGACAGGTGCGGCGCCGAGCGCCAGGCACAGCAGCAGCGAGGGGCACAGCCTGAAGGGAACGCGGAGGGACATGTAGCTCCTGCCGGGGATAAGCGGCGAATGTCGGGGACGTGCAGTTTGACCGGTCAGGCAAACTTTAGTTACTACCGTCCGACAAATTGTCCGGGGGCTTGAGTGAGAAGGGCGGCGCAGGCATCCTTCGCGCTTTGATCTGCCTGGAGCCGTCATGGACGCCTCGACACTTCTGCTGTACGTCATCGCCGCCAGCGCGGTGATGGTCACCCCCGGCCCGGCGATGCTGCTGGCCCTCAACAACGGCGCCAGCCACGGCATGCGCGTGGCGGGCTTCGGCATGGCCGGGGCGATGCTCTCCGATCTGATCCTGATCGGCGCCGTGGGTTGTGGCCTTGGCGCCTTGCTGCAAGCCTCGGAGCACTTGTTCAGCCTGGTCAAATGGGTCGGCGCGGCGTACCTGCTGTACCTCGCGGTGATGCTCTGGCGCGCACCGGTGCAGGCGTTGAGTGCCAGTGGTACGGCGGTCGCGGTGAGCGGTCGTTCGAGCTTTCTGCGGGCGCTGTTCGTCGGATTGTCCAATCCCAAGGGCTTGCTGTTTTTCTCGGCATTTCTGCCGCAGTTCATTCGCCCGGACCAACCGGTATTGCAGCAGTACCTGGTTCTCGCGGTCGTCACCGCGTTGCTCGATTGCCTGGTGATGGTCGTCTACGCCCTCGGCGGACGGCACGCGGTGCGCGCCTTCTCGGCGCGGGTGATGCAATGGATCAACCGCGGCTGCGCCGGCATGCTCGCGGTGCTGGCGGTCGGCGTCAGCCTGTACCGCCGCAACGACTTGCACTGATTCCCTTTACGGCACTTGCTCCAGCGCCTTGCGCGCAAATCCCCGGCTGGCCGCCAGCACGGCCTCCCGGGTGTCTTCCCCGGCGAGCATCCGCGCCACCAGCAGCGCTCCGACACACTGACTCAGCAACACCCAGGCCAGGGCGTCGTCCTTCAACGTGACCGCCCACGCCTGGTGCAGGGTTTTCAGCCAGTGCTCGGCTTCTTCCCGCACCTTGATATCCGCTCGGGCGATTTCCGCGCCCAGGGCCGGAATCGCGCAGCCGTTTTCCGGGTTGTGCAGGTGCGCCAGGCTCAGGTACTGGTCGAGGCAGCGCTGCAACTTGTCCCGGTTCAACTCGCCAGCCTGGGTCTGCAGGTTGATGAAACTGTGGGACAGCTCCTCGCGGACGATTTCGCTGAACAGGTCGTCCTTCGACGGGAAGTGGTTGTAGAAGGCGCCGCCCGTCAGGCCGATGGCCTTCATCAAGCCGGCCACGCCGGTGGACGAGAACCCGCCCTGCTTGGCCAGGGCGCCGCTGCTTTGCACCAGCCGTTGCCGGGTCTGTTCCTTGTGGTCGGTGGAATAGCGCACTTGGGAAATCCTCTGTTACACGCTTGACGAATGTGCAGATCGTAGCATAGCGTTCGTTCACTAAACGATCATTCATCAATGAGACGACACCCATGACCGATAACAACAAGAACGTCGTACTGGTGATCGGCGCTGGCGATGCCACGGGCGGCGCCATTGCCAAGCGCTTTGCCCGTGAAGGCTATATCGCCTGCGTCACCCGGCGCAGTGCCGACAAGTTGCAACCGCTGCTGGACGAAATCCGCGCCGAGGGCGGCCAGGCCCATGGTTTTGGCTCCGATGCGCGCAAGGAGGAGGAGGTCGCGGCTCTGGTGGAGGAGATCGAAAGCAGCATCGGCCCGATCGACGCCTTCGTCTTCAATATCGGCGCCAACGTGCCTTGCAGCATCCTTGAAGAAACCCCACGCAAGTACTTCAAGATCTGGGAAATGGCCTGCTTTGCCGGCTTCCTCACCGCGCAGGCGGTGGCCCGGCGCATGGTCACCCGCGAGCGCGGCACCATTCTCTTCACCGGCGCCACCGCCGGCCTGCGCGGCGCGGCCGGGTTCGCCGCCTTCGCCGGGGCCAAGCACGGCATCCGCGCCCTGGCCCAGAGCATGGCGCGGGAGTTGGGCCCGCGTGGCATTCATGTCGGCCATGTGGTGGTGGATGGCGCCATAGACACCGCGTTTATCCGCGACAGCTTCCCCGAGCGTTACGCGCTCAAGGACCAGGACGGCATCCTCGATCCCGCGCATATCGCCGACAACTACTGGCACCTGCACGCCCAGCCGCGGGATGCCTGGACCTTCGAACTGGACTTGCGCCCGTGGATGGAACGTTGGTAAGCCCCCTCGCTCACCCTGGTATGACCCCCTCTGCGCACAAGGACCTGAATCTCATGAGCAAGACCGTCGAATTCTTCTTCGATCTCGGAAGCCCCGCCAGCTACCTGGCCTGGACCCAACTGCCGCGGCTGCGTGCCGAGCACGGCGCCAACGTGGTACTGCGCCCGATGCTGCTGGGTGGCGTGTTCCAGGCCACCGGCAACAGTTCGCCGGTGACCGTCCCGGCCAAGGCCCGCTACACCTACGCCGACTTCCAGCGCTATGCCGCCCGTTATGGCGTGACGCTGCGCTTCAGCCCGTATTTCCCGATCAACACCCTGACCTTGATGCGCGGCGCGATCGGCGTGCAATTGCGCCAGCCGGAGCGTTTCGAGGATTACCTGGCGGCGATGTTCACCGCGTTGTGGGTGACCGGGCGCAACCTGGGCGACCCGGCTGTGGTGGCCGAGGTGCTGACCGAGGCGGGGTTCGCGCCGGACGACTTTGTCGCCCTGGTGGGTGATGCCGAGGTCAAGGCAGCGTTGAAGACGGTGACCGAAGAAGCGGTGACCCGCGGGGTGTTTGGCGCGCCGACGTTCTTTGTCGGCGAGCAGATGTTCTTTGGTCAGGATCGCCTGGACTTCGTGGTGGACGCGCTGGGCTGATCGGCCATTGCGTCCTACTTGCCCAGCCGCTCCAGCAGGTTCCAGGCCAGCTTCACCCGCTCGCTATTGGGGTAGTTGCGGTTGGCCAGGATCACCACGCCACGCTGTTGCTCCGGCACGAACGCGATATACGCGCCAAAGCCGTTGGTGGCGCCGGTCTTGTTCACCCAGGCCCGTTGCTGCGGCGCCAGCGGCGGGTCGAGGGCCTTGACCGGTGCGCCTTGCAGCGCGCTGCGGTTGTCGTTGCCGTCGAGCAGGGTCTGCAAGGCCAGGGGATAGGCGTATTGCTCCCAGATCAGGTCCTGAGTCATGGCGCCGCGCTGGAAGTAGCCGCGATGGGTTGCCTGCACAGCCTGTTCATAGGGCGCTGCGAGTTTCACCCGGCCCAGGTTGATCTCGACGAACCGCAGCAGGTCGCTGCTGCTGCTTTTCAGGCCGTAGGCCTCGTCGGCCAGCACGCCGGGATTGACCCGCACCGGGGCGCCGCCCTTGTCGTAACCCCAGGCATACAGCGCCTGTTGGTCTTTCGGTACGGCGAGATAGGTGTGCTTGAGCCCAAGCTCTGGCAGAAGCTGTTCCTGCATGGCTGTGACGAACGGGGTTTGCAGTTGCCTGGCGGCAATCACGCCGAGCATGCCGATGCTCGGGTTGGCGTAGGTGCGCCAGGTGCCCGGTGGCTGTTGCGGCGTCCAGGCCTTGAGCCAGGCCAGTAGTTGCGCGTCGTTGGTCACGGCATCGGGGAATTGAAGCGGCATGCCGCCGGTGGTGTGGGTGGCGAGGTTGATCAGCGACAGTTTGCCGAACGGCGTGCCGGCCAGTTCCGGCAGGTAGTCGCCGGTGCTGGCGGTCAGCGACAGTGTGCCCTTGGCCTGGGCGTAGCCGGCGAGGGTGGCGGTGAAGGTCTTGCTGATTGAGCCCAGCTCGAACAGGGTGGCGCGGGTCACCGGCTGGCCGCTGGCCTTGTCGGCCACGCCGAATTCATAGAAGTGCTGGCGGCCATTGTCGGTGATGGCGATGGCCAGGCCAGGAATGGCGTTGTCACGCATCACCGCTTCGGCGGCGTCGCGAACCTGCCGGTCGAAATCTGTATCGGCCCAGGCGACCAGGGGCGTGGCGCAGAGCGCAACAAGGGCAAGAAGGCGCATGGAAAGCTTCCGTGTCGAAAAACACGCACCCTGCTTGAGAAGGGCGGAAGTATCAAGGCCGATACTTCCGCCGTGTCACCTCAGGACTTGAAGCGGCCCACCAGGCCACTCAGTTCCTGCGACAACTCCGACAGCCGTCCGGAGTCCTGCTGCGCCGAACGGGCCAGGTCCTCGACCCGCCGTGCTTCGTCGTAGATCTGCTGGATATGCCGGTTGATCTCTTCGGCGACGCTGTGCTGCTCTTCCGCCGCCGCCGAGATCTGCAGGTTCTGGTCGCGGATCTCGTTGACCGACAACTGGATGCCTTCGAAGCTGTCTTGCGCGCTGGCGATGGACGACACGCTGGCACGGGACAGGTCCAGGCAGCTTTCCATTTTCTGCGAGACTTCCTGGGTCTTGCTGCCCAGGGTGCCGAGCAACTGATCGATCTCGCCGGTGGAGTCGGAGGTGCGCTTGGCCAGCGCCCGTACTTCATCGGCAACCACCGCGAAGCCACGGCCCTGATCGCCGGCCCGGGCCGCCTCGATGGCTGCGTTCAGCGCCAGCAGGTTGGTCTGTTCAGCGATGGCGCGGATGGTGCCGAGGATCTGGTTGATGTCGCGGCTACCCTGTTCCAGCTCGACCATGGCCTGGGACGATTCGGTCAGGCGATTGCTCAGGCGGTTGACGTTGCTGGTGGTCTGCTCGATCTGCTGCTTGCCTTCGGCCACCCGGCGGTGGCCATTTTCCGCCGCGTCGGCGGCGCTGCTGCAAGAGCGGGCCACCTCGTTGGCGGTGGCGACCATCTCGTTGAACGCGGTGGACACCAGCTCGACCGCTTCGCGCTGGCGCCCGGCGGCGTCATTCATGTTGCCGGCCATTTCGCTGTTGGTCTGCGAGGCGCGTTGCAGGTTGCCCGAGGCGGCGCCGATGTGCTGGATCAATTGGCGAATCGCCGCCAGGAACTTGTTGAACCAGCCGGCCAGTTCGGCCGTTTCATCCTTGCCTTGCACCTGCAGGTCGCGGCGCAGGTCACCTTCGCCTTCGGCGATCGACTGCAGGCCGGTGCTGACCTGGCCGATCGGCTTGACGATCACCCGGGAAAACGCCGCTGCAACGATGGCGAAGACCAGCGCCAGGACGATGACGATGATCGACGTGAGCCAGGTCATGCGGGTGGCGGTGCCCATCACTTCCTTGTGCTCGATCAGGCCGATGAAGTGCCAGCCCAGGCCAGGGGAGGTCCAGGTGTTGGCCATGTAGCGCACGCCATTGAGTTCGACTTCGGTGACGCCCTGGCCGGTGGCTGCCAGGTGTGCGTACGGTGCGCCGAGGTCGGCGAGTTTCTTGAAGCTGTGGCTGGCGTCGCGCGGATCGACCAGCACGGTGCCGTCCTCGACCAGCATCACGTAGCCGCTTTCGCCCAGCTTGATGCTCTTGATCAGCTCGGTGAGGTTTTTCAGCGAGACACTGACGACGAACACGCCCTTGGCCTTGCCAGCCTCGTCGAGCAGCGCCCGCGCGGTGCCGACCAGAGCCACGTCATCCTTTTCGTAGTAGTACGCCGCCGTACGCACGGTTTTTTGCGGGCTGGCCATGGCGGCCTTGTACCAGGGGCGGGTGCGCGGGTCGTAGTTAGCCAGTTGCGGGTCATCCGGCCACTTGGCGTAGCTGCCGTCCTCCAGGCCAATGGACAGGATCGCTGCGGCCGGATGAGTGGCGCCATAACGGGAGAAAGCTTCGATTACCTGTTTTGCTGCTGGCGGCAATGGTTGGTTAGGGGCGTCGGTACTGATGTACTGTTTTAATTGTTCTACAGAGTTGTATACAGGATCTTTGGACATTTGATCGACGTTCTGCGAAGTGCCGTCGAAGAACTGCCGCATATTACCGTCGATCTGGCGTATTTCACGGGTACTGCTCTCGACGAACTGATCGACCGCATCACTGCGGATACTCAACACTGATAGGGCTCCGACAAGGCTTACCGGGATAAAAGCCACCAGTACGAAGGCAAGTATGAGTTTGTTCTTTATTTTCATGGTGAGGTACATCCATGCAGGCAGGAGGCAGATGGCAGCGTTGTTTACAGTAATGGCAACTTGCTATTTTTTTCTTTATCAGACCGCGTACATAAATATTTGGCAAGCACTTCGTATACATGTTGTTAGCGTATTGTCTTGAGCTATCGGTCAGGTTTTTCCCTGTTGGTTACCGGCCTTTCTGTTCATCCGATGGAACTACGCCCTGAGCGTGCGCATCCTAGACTGAGTAATACCTGTCATTTCCGGAGGATTCCGTCATGCGGCGTACATTGCTCGTTTCTTCGTTGTTGCTCTGCCTGCCTTTCGGCACGGCGCTGGCCCGGGTTGATGCTGGTGATGTCGCCACTTCGGCCGGTGTCTCCGCTTCGTTGTATTCCACCTTCAAGGACGACAAACGGATCATCCCGGCGCGGGATGAGGCGTCCAGCTTCGTCGCCAGCGGCGGCGCGATCCGCGGCGCTTACCTGGAGTCGGTGTTGCAACGCGTCCGCCAGGAAAACCCTGGCATCCAGGCCAGCGACGAAGAACTGGCGCGGGCGATTCTGGTCAGCGATCACTTCGGTGATGAGCGCTGAGATCTGCATCAGGCGAACGGCTGGACGCCGCCCGGGACTTCAACTTGACTGGTTACACCCCGTGACCTGACCAGGAGATGACCATGAGCAGCAACACCGTTCGCCTGCACCGTGTGTTCAAGGCGCCTGCCGAGCGCGTCTACCGGGCGTTTCTCGATGCCGAGGCGATGGCCAAATGGCTGCCGCCCCACGGCTTCACCTGCAAGGTCGATCACTTCGACCCGCGGGTGGGCGGCACCTACAAGATGTCCTTCAGCAATTTCTCCAGCGGCCAGCGCCACGGCTTCGGCGGTGAGTACACCGAATTGTTGCCCAACGAGCGCATCCGCTACACCGACCGTTTCGACGACCCCAACCTGCCCGGCGAAATCATCGCGACCATCACCTTCAAGGCCGTGTCGTGCGGGACCGAGGTGCATATTGTCCAGGAGGGTCTGCCCAGCGTGATTCCGCTGGAAGGCTGCTACCTGGGCTGGCAGGAGTCGCTGAATCAATTGGCGGCGTTGGTGGAGCCGGAAATCCCCGGCTGAGTCGCTGTATGGGAGAAATGGCATCGTATTCATGTTTTGTTACTGTTTTAATGGTGAGTCCAGTTGCACGGACCGCCTGAATCATGCCCGAAGCTCACGACGCCGTTCTCCCATCCCCCGCTGAAACCTCGCCGCGCCGCCGCGCCTTGCTGGCGGCCTGCGGCGCCCACGCCGTGCACGATGGCCTGACTGATCTGATTTATGTGCTGCTGCCGATCTGGCAGGTCCAGTTCGGCCTGAGCTATGCACAGATCGGCCTGCTGCGAGGTGCCTGGTCGGCCACCATGGCGGCGTTCCAGTTGCTGGCCAGCCGTGCGGCGCGGCGCTTTGGTCGCGAGCAATTGCTGATTGGTGGCACCGTGCTGATTGGCGTGGCCTACCTGCTGGCCGGGCAGGCGGGCGGTCTGATCGCCTTGTTCGCCGCGCTGGTGCTTGGCGGGCTTGGCGCCAGCACGCAGCACCCGCTGGCTTCGTCGCTGGTCAGCGATACCCATGAGCCGGGGGCGCCGGTCAAACAGGCGCTGTCGCATTACAACTTCGCCGGCGATATCGGCAAAACTCTGATTCCGGCGCTGGTGGGCGTGTCCCTGACGGTAATGAGCTGGCGCCTGAGCGTGACCCTGGCCGGGGTGCTCGGCTTGCTGGCGGCGCTGGCGATGTACCTGCTGATCCCGCGCGGCAACAACGAGCATACGGTCGCCGCGAAAAAGGTCGGCGATCATGCCGGCACCGGCTCGGTGGCCGGCCTGCGGGCGTTGCTGGCGACCGGCTTTCTCGATAGCGCCGTGCGCATGGGTTTCCTCACCTTCCTGCCATTCCTGCTCACCGACAAGGGCGCGGGCACGGCCGGCATCGGTCTGGCATTGACCCTGCTGTTCATCGGCGGCGCCTTCGGCAAGCTGATCTGCGGCTACCTGGGTGCAAGGTTCGGTCTGCTGAAAACGGTCTGGCTGAGTGAGTCGCTGACGGCGGCGTTGGTGGTGGCGGCGGTGTTCCTGCCGCTCAACGCGCTGATGATCATGCTGCCGCTGCTCGGGCTGGTGCTCAATGGCACCTCGTCGGTGCTGTATGGCGTGGTGCCGGAACTGGCGGCCGCGGGCCGGCGGGAACAGGCGTTTGCCCTGTTCTACACCGGCACCATTGGAGGCGGGGCGCTGGCGCCGATCGTCTTCGGCCGCCTGGGGGATGCCAGCGGGGTGCCGTTCGCGCTGATGGTGCTGGCGGCGACCCTGCTGTTGACGCTGCCGCTGACCTGGTATGTGGACCGTGGCCTGCAGCGCTGAACTCAGCCTTGCGGCAAGGCGTCGAGGGCTTTGCGCAGGGCGTCGGCGTCGCTGAAGGTCTGTTTCGACACCAGCTTGCCGTTGTCCAGTTGCAGCACCTGCACCTGCGCTTCGCCGACCGCGTACTGCGGTACTACCTGGCCGTCGCGGTCGAGCACCACGCGGTAGTTGTAATCGCGCATTGCGGGGACGGCGAACAGCTTGCTGATCAGCGCCGGCATGCGCTGGATATCGGCGACGAACACCGCATGGCGCGCTTCCAGGTAACCCTTGGGCTGTTCCGCCACGGCGGCCTTGACCAGTTTGGCGCCGTCCATGTCGCCAGCAGCAAGCAGGACCCGGGTGCCGGCGTCGAGGCTGAATGCCTGGTCATGCTGGTCGTTGAGGGTGAAGGGCTTGAGGGTGTCGCCGACTTCGGCGGCGTTGGCCATGAACGGCAGCAGGCCCAGCAGCAGTACGCAAGCAGCTTTCACAAGTCGAATCCTTGAGCAGATTGGTAGGAATTGCAGCAGGGGCGCAGCATAGCAAGCTTGCGCGTTGCCGACCTGCGGCATCCTGCCGCTCAGGATTTGTAAGCGTGACCTCGCCCCAGTTCCCCCGGCGACAAACCGAACAGCCTGCCAAACGCGGCGCTGAACGCCGATAGCGAGTCATAGCCGCAAGCCAGGGCCACATCGGTGACCCGTTCGCCGCGCTCCAGCGCCGGCAGCGCGCTGACCAGTCGCATACGCTGGCGCCAGGTGCGGAAGGTCATGCCGGTTTCCTTGAGAAACAGCCGGCTGAGGGTTTTTTCGCTGACTCCGGCTTTCTCGCTCGCATCCATCAGGCTGACGCTGGCATGCGGCCGGGCCTGGGCCTTGCGGCACAGGGCGCGCAGGCGCGAGTCGCGGGGTTGCGGCAAGACCAGATCGAGTTCTTCGGCCAAACGCAGACGATCCACCAGCACCTCGGCCAGGCGGCCATCGGCGCCGCTCAGGTCGTAGTCCACGGGCACCTCGCCAAAGCTACGGATCAGCTCGCGTAACAGCGGATCGACGGCGATCACCCGGCACTGCTCGCCGGGCCAGAGGGCCAGCGCAGGGTCGAGGTAGAGGCTGCGGATACAGGCGTCCGCGGTGCAGGTAACCCGATGCGCGACCTGCGCCGGCACCCACACCGCACGGTGCGGCGGCACCACCAGACGGGCGTTGTCGGTGTGCACCTGCAATACCCCGTGCAGCGCGTGGGACAACTGGCCCCACGGATGGCGGTGGCGGTAGTCGAGGGCGATATTGGGCAAACTGCTGCGCTGCCCGTACAGCGGACGCGGCAGGGCGGTTAGGTCGCTCAGTTGCAGTTTGTTTTGTCCATTCGACGACATTAGTGGTGTTCTGGCGTTAGTCGGAAATTGCCGAACACCTTATCGTCTCCGCCACCTTCACCACAACACGCCGGAATGGACGATGAAACACCTGCGCTTACTGTTCGATAACTTCACCCTGGCCCTGCTCGCAGTGGTCGCCCTGGCCACCTGGCTGCCGGCTTCCGGCGCGGTCGCGACGTTTTTCGAAGGGCTGACGCACCTGGCCATCGGCCTGCTGTTCTTCCTGCATGGCGCCAAGCTGTCGCGCGAGGCGGTGGTCGCCGGGGCAGGGCACTGGCGCCTGCACCTGCTGGTGTTCGCCTGCACCTTCGTAATGTTCCCACTGCTGGGGCTGCTGCTCAAACCGCTGATCCTGCCGCTGGTAGGCGATGCCCTGTACCTGGGCGTGCTCTACCTGTGCGCCTTGCCGGCCACGGTGCAATCGGCGATCGCTTTTACCTCCCTGGCCCGCGGCAACGTGCCGGCGGCTATCTGCAGCGCGGCGGCGTCCAGCCTGCTGGGGATCGTCCTGACGCCGCTGCTGGTGATGCTGCTGATGGGCGTCGAAGGCGACAGCGGTTCAAGCCTCGAAGCGGTAGGGGCGATCGTCCTGCAACTGCTGGTGCCGTTTGTGGCGGGACAACTGGCGCGACGCTGGATTGGCGGCTGGGTGGCGCGCAATGCCGGCTGGCTGAAGTCGGTGGACCAGGGCTCGATTCTGCTGGTGGTCTACACCGCGTTCAGCGGTGCGGTGGTCAGCGGGCTGTGGCATTCGGTGCCGGTGTCGCACTTGTTCGGGCTGACGCTGGTGTGCTGTGTGTTGCTGGCGCTGGTGTTGTTCTGCACCCAGAGCCTTGGGCGCTGGCTGGGGTTCAATGTCGAGGACCGCATCACCATTCTGTTCGCCGGATCGAAGAAGAGCATGGCGACTGGCGTGCCTATGGCCCAGTTGCTGTTTGCCGGCAGCGCAGTGGGGGCGCTGATCTTGCCGCTGATGCTGTTTCACCAGATTCAGTTGATGGTGTGTGCGGTGCTGGCGCAGCGGTATGCGGGGCGGGGGAGTGATGCCTGAGGCTTGGATTGAGCGATGCGCATCGGTATCTACGCTTTTTCGGTCATGCGCTGGTTGGAAAGCGCTTGTCAACAGACCGAGGAATGGCCACCAGGCGCATGCCGGAAGTTTTCTAGCGCTCTCAAG